>CAXXPU010000007.1:0-74829 GCA_963666875.2 Cloacimonadales bacterium (SeqCode) | reverse complement strand
CACCTTTATCCGGTTCGATCTGAATCAACCCGCTGTCGTTAAAGTAACGATTTACAACCAGCGCGGTCAGTTGGTTACAGATCTGGTGAAAGACGCACTCGGTGACGGTACGCATGAATTCTACTGGAATGGCAAAGACAACTCCGGCAAAGGCGTTGCCAGCGGAATCTACTTCTTCAGAGTCGCAACCGGCAAGGAATCGATCACACGTAAGATCATGCTCCTCAAGTAACAACCAAACCAACTTTTTTAAGACGCCTCTCCGCAAGGAGGGGCGTTTTTTTGATACGGACAAACCCCAATCTTCATCTGAATGATGACATCCGGCCTCTATCGTAGACGCCGATCTCCCAGACTGTGTGAAAATGTTATGATCCTGCTCTTTGAATTGATATCGGGTTACCATTGCCAGGGAAAATAACCCCCCTTTGTCCCCCCTTGTCAGGGGGGTGAGAAAGTGATCAGTATTCAAACATAGCCGCCAATTCACCCCCCTGACAAGGGGGGACAAGGGGGGGGGTAACTCTTAAATACAAACAGCGACAACGGAATCCATCTACCATTTTCACGCAGTCTGTCTGTGGTTGCCCATCCCTTTCCCATGGACCGCAGGCACTCCTTCCTGCCCGTTTTTAGCGTACTCCCCACCACAACGTCCGATTTCGTTCATACAATGTCCAGCAATGCACGAAAAACCACCCGATAGCATGGATTTACAGCCATTTCCGAATGGTATCTGATTTGCATATACTGAACTCCATGATAAGGAGGAGTTATGCGAAAAAGATACTTGTTCATGTGGTTCTGGCAACCGATTCTGATCCTCGGGACTATCCGCAATGTCTCTGGAACAGGCTGTCGAAGAGGGGAAACGCGAGACTATATCGGGCAATGCCTGAAAAACCATCCGGATTCGCTTCAGACGCAAGGAACGAACGCCGGTGAAAACCTGCTATTCGCGGCGGCGGTGAGGCGGTCAGGATCGAAATACTCGACGAGCTGATCGGGAAAGGGTCTCGACCTGAATCTCGTCAACCGTGTGGGAAGGTCGCTGATGAACGCTGCCGCTCTGGGTGGGCAGTATCGAAATGATCGAGCACCTTGGGGAGCTTGGGTCTCTCCCTCGACCACCAGGATTTCAACCGTGGTTCCGTTTTGCACAGCGCGGTTACCGGCGGTCATGTGGAGACGATCCGATACCTGATCGAGACAGGGCGCGGACATCCACGAGATCAACGACCGTGGCTCGACATTGATTCACATCGCGGCGGCGTTCGACCAGAAGGACGCCATGCGCTACGTCCTGACGCTCGGGCTGGACATTAACGCTAGTCGATACCGCCAACGGCTTCACGCCTATGCACTGGGCGGCGTACAACAACTCGGTCGAGATGGCGCAAATCCTGCACGATCACGGCGGTCGAATGGACATCGCCGACCAGCAACGCGACTGGATTCCGCTCCAGTGGGCTTTGGCAAGGCGTTCGCTCGATGCCGCGAGATTCTTCTTCGACAAGGGCGTCGATATCAACCGGACGGACGCCTTTGGGAACACACTTCTCCACAGTGTCACGATCGCCGGGGACATGGAGATGATCCGCTTCATCGTCGATCGGGGCGCCGATTTAAACGTCGTCAACGAGCGCGGTGAAGGTCTGCTCTTCAACGCCGCCCACGCCGGGAGCCTCGAGATCATTGCAGTATCTACCTGGACAAGGGGCTCGACATCAACGTTCGCAGCAACGCCAATTCCAGCATCCTTTTCCCGGCAGCATTCAGCGGAAACATGGACATGATCCGGTTTCTGGTCGAGAAGGGACTCAGCCCGACCGACACAGACAACGACAACAGCACTCCCCTGCTCTGGGCATGCCAGAACGGGCAGCTCGATGCCGCGAAGTTCTTCGTCGAAGCCGGTTGTGATATCAACATCATGGATACATCACGGTCGAAATGACGCCGTTGACCATCGCGATCCGTACCGGGAATCTCGAACTGATCCAATACCTCGTCGAACAGCGGTGCCGAACATCGATTTCCAGAAACCGGGAGACCATCTCACCCCGCTGCATATCGCCAGTCCACTCCAACCGGCAGGAGGTATTCCGATATCTGCTCGAACCACGGCGCCAATCCCGAATCTTATGAATACCGGCGAACAGCAACGTCCTTGCCACGGCAGCCGCGTGGGGTAATGCCAGATATCGTGGCAATGTTGCTGGAGCACGGCGTCAGCGCCGGGAAGCCGGAATGCCCGGAAGGCGGTCGGCTGCGTCGAAGAACGCTGCTATACCGCTCTTCTCGGCGATATGGGGAAACGCGGAGGTGGTTAAGCTCCTCCTCGAACACGGTGCGGATGTCAATCAGCGGAACGACGGAAGGAAGAATCGCCCTCCACGCAGCTCTACGCGCCAGAGACAAGGATATTATCGACGTGATGATCGCAGGCGGCGCCGACATCAACGCGAAGGACAACCAGGGCAATACGCCGCTCATGTATGCCATGAACACGCAGGGCAACATCAATTTCGACGCCCTGATGGCGTATAATCCCGATTTGAATATTCGTAACAATGAAGGCTTGACGCCGGTTCACCAGGCTGCAATCTGCGGTAATTCGCATTGCCTGAACGCGTTACTCGAACGCGGCGGCAAGCTCGACGCAAAGGATCGAGAAAACAGTACACCGATGTACTATGCCCGGTATTACGGACACGACAACGCGGCTGAAGCCTTGCTCGAACGCGGCGCTCGCGATGTCCGATACACAGACGATCGCAACATCGCCAATCAGGGCGAAGCGAAGATATGGTACCTCGGACATAGCGGCTGGGCGATCAAGACAAAGAACAACCTCCTGATCTTCGACTACTGGCGCGGTCAGTACGACTTCGAGACACCTTCGCTCAGCAACGGCATGATCGATCCCGACGAAATCAAGAACGAAAACGTCTATGTCTTCTGCTCTCATCATCACCAGGATCACTGGGATCCCATCGTCTTCGACTGGAATCTGCCGAACGCAACCTACATCTTCGGTCATAACCCGGCGGGATACGATGGCTTCACATTCATGGAACCGCGACAAACCAAGACTTTCGGCGACCTTGAAGTGACCACCATCAAGGCGACCGACGCAGGCGTTGCCTTCATGGTCAAGGTGGATGGACTGACCATCTATCACGCCGGCGATCACGGCAACATGGACGCGGAAATCGACGGACCGTACGAACAAGAACTCATCTACCTGCATGATAAAGGCTTCAAACCCGATATCGCGTTCCTGCCTATCAGCGGGTGCAACTTCGGCAATGTCGAGCTGGTGAAAGAGGGCGTTTACTACTTCATGGACAAGATGAAGCCGGGCGTGCTGATACCCATGCACTCGGGAAACAACGAACAACGCTATCGCCAGTTCGCCGACGAAGCCGCAGAGAAAGGATACAAAACGGACTTCTTCTGCGCCGAAAATCGCGGTGATCGTTTCAATTTCACGAAAGACACCAAATCGAGATAAACCTTCATGGGAGCGCCGCTCGGACAGACTGTGTGATAATGACAAACGCCATTTACAATCGTTCGATGCCAGATGTTTTCCTGTTGTAGGGGCAGGTCCCCGTGCCTGCCCTTCCCCTTTCTCCCAGGTTTGTTGTCATGTTCAACGCAGTTCGAGAGATAAGAGAGGGCAGGCACGGGGACCTGCCCCTACAACAGAGAAGAGAATCGGTCGCACAGTTTCACACAGTCTGGGAGTCGGCGGCTACGAATCTGTAGCGCTCGACCTCTGTGAATTTGTTTGCAAATTCGAATCTCTCGAAGTGATTTTCAGACGGAGTCTGATAAATCGAATCCCCATGGGCGAACCTCTCCTGTCAGCCACATCACAACACCACTTTTTTCCCTTGACGAATAGATGCCATGATGAAATAAATTTATGTTGCAGTAAATTGTATGTTGGAACACGCGTAAGGCTCGTAAGGATCGTACGTTAGCTGTTCCGAAAACAAGGAGAGGTACCGAGCATGCATCAACTGAAACGACTGGCGGATATAACCGAGGCAGTTCGCAAGCAGGGTAAGAAGAGGCTCGCCGTTGCCTACGCACAGGATCCCAACACCATCGAATCGATCGACATGGCGATCAACGAGGGGATCATCGAGGCGTTCATGGTCGGCGATCGAGATAAAATCATCGAGACCGCGAAAGCGAAGAAAATCGATCCGGACAAGTTCCACATCGTGCATGTTCCCGACGAGACACAGTCGGCGATCGAGGCGGTACGGATGGTTCGCGAGGGCGAGTGCGACGTTTTGACAAAGGGACTCGTCTCCACCGACAAATATCTGAAAGCGATTCTGGACAAGGAGAAGGGACTCCTCCCACCCGGCAACATCATGAGCCACGTCTGCGTGGTCGATATCCCGGCTTACCGCAAGCTGATCTTCCTCGCCGATACGGCAGTCATCCCATTCCCGACACTCGAGCAGAAGATCGCCATGCTGAACTACACCATCGCCACTGCGCACAAATTCGGCGTGGAAAAGCCCAAAGCGGCTCTCCTGACCGCCACCGAAAAGGTCAACAGCAAGTTTCAGGCGACCATCGATGCAAGCATTATCTGCAAGATGGCGGATCGCGGTCAGATCAAGGGCGCGGTCGTGGATGGTCCGCTCGATCTGTTCCTCGCCTGCGACCCGAACGCCGTGGAGATCAAGGGCGTCGATACGCCGATCGCCGGCGACGCGGATATCCTGATCTTTCCGACCATCGAGGCATCCAACCTCTTCTACAAGGGCATCATGCTCTTCGCTGGCGGTGAACTCGCCGGACTCATGCAGGGAACCACCCACCCGGTGATCGTCATATCTCGCAGCGAAAGCGCGCTGTCGAAGTATTATTCGATCGCGGCCGGCTGTCTCACAAGCTAACAAGGAGCGATATCATGAAGAAAATCGCCATCGGATCCGATCACGCCGGCTTCCCGCTGAAGGAAGCGGTCAGAAAGGGGCTTTCGGACGAATACGAAATGATCGACTACGGCACGGACAGCGAACAATCCATCGACTACCCCGACTACGGTTTCAAGGTCGCGAAGGCTGTCGCGAAAGGCGAATGCGAGGTTGGGATCCTGGTCTGCGGATCGGGGATCGGCATGAGCATCGTCGCCAACAAGGTCGAAGGCATCCGCGCAGCGCTCTGTCAGACGAAGGAATTCGCTGAGCTTTCGCGTCGTCACAACAATGCCAACGTCCTGGTGATGCCGGGAAGGTTTATCGCCGATTCGTACGCGATCGAGATCGCGCGTACCTGGCTGAACACCGGCTTCGAAGGCGATCGGCACCAGAAACGCATCGACAAGATTTCACGATACGAAAACACAAAATAATATAAAGAGGTACGCATTATGATGCACATCAAGAAACAGGATCCCGAAGTATTCGAAGCAATGTTTTCCGAATTGAAACGGCAATCGGAGAATCTCGAGCTGATCGCGTCGGAGAACTTCGTTTCGCGTGCGGTGCTGGAAGCCGCCGGATCGGTTCTCACCAACAAGTACGCCGAGGGCTATCCCTACCGCTGGAGCAAAAAGACAGACAAGATCAACTACAAGCTCTACGGACGCTATTACGGCGGCTGCGAGTACGTCGATGTAGTCGAACAACTGGCAATCGAACGCGCGAAGGAACTCTTCGGCGCACAGCATGCAAACGTTCAGCCGCACTCCGGTTCGCAGGCCAACATGGCAGCGTATTTCTCGGTCATCAAACCGGGCGACACCATCCTCAGCCTCGAACTTTCCCACGGCGGTCACCTGACCCATGGGCACCCGCTGAGCTTCTCCGGCTCGCTATTCAACATTGTGCCTTACGGAGTAGAGAAAGACACAGAGGTTTTTGATTACGATCACATCCGTGCGATCGCGAAAGAGGTCAAGCCACAGCTCATCCTGACCGGCGCCAGCGCATATCCGCGCACCATCGATTTCAAGGAATTCCGCAGCATCGCGGACGAAGTCGGTGCAAAATTCATGGTCGATATGGCGCACATCGCGGGACTGGTCGCAGCAGGACTGCATCCCAGCCCGGTTCCCTACGCCGATATCGTGACCACCACTACCCACAAGACCCTACGCGGACCGCGCGCAGGCTTGATCCTCTGCACGGACGAGCTGGCGAAGGAAGTAGATAGGTGGGTATTCCCCGGTTGCCAGGGCGGACCGCTCATGCACATCATCGCAGCGAAAGCCGTCGCCTTCAAGGAAGCGCTTCAGGACGATTTCAAAGCTTATCAGCAACGGATCGTCGATAACGCACAAGCGCTGGCGAAGGGTCTGCTCGACAACGGTTTCCGGCTCGTTGCCGGTGGAACCGACACACACCTGATGCTGATCGATCTGGGCACCGAAGATTCCGGCGGACCATCCGGCAAGAAGATGGAAGGCTCGCTCGATCTGGCAGGCATCACAGCCAACAAGAACACCGTTCCATTCGATACACGCGCGCCGTTCGTCGCCTCCGGTATCCGCCTGGGAACTCCTGCGGTAACCACCAAGGGACTCAAGGAAGCGGACATGGTGCAGGTCGCGAATTTCATCAAACAGGTCTATGATAACTACGAAAACGAAGAGAAACTGGCGGAGATCAAGCAGGAAGTAAGAGCTTTCAGCGGAAAATTCCCCTTGTATGCCGAATTGATTGCTGAATATCAGAATTGAAGAGACTGATCCCAACTCTTCATTGGTTGTTTATACTCGATGAACGGGATTGGCGCAGAAAAGATGTAAAACCAAGATGATAAAGGAGCTTTTCATGAACTGGAAGATCTTGCTTCTCGTTACGATCATGTTTTCCGCCTTCAGCCTCGGCGCGGATGTGATCATCAACGAAATCATGTACAATACACCCGGAAACGACAACGAATGGGTGGAACTCTACAACGACGGCGAAGCGGCTGTCGATCTCGAAGGCTGGTGGATGGTGGATGACGACGACGCGCATCCGGCGCTCGTTTTCCCGGAAGGAAATTCCATTCCCGCCGGCGGATACTTCACCGTCGCGATCTCGCACCACGAGCTCGCCGATCCCTTCCCCTTCACGCCCGATTACGACTGGACCGATGTCAGCGACTGGAATCTCGGTAATGGCACGGATACAGTCAACCTCTACGATCCGGACGACAACCTCGAAGACACCGTCTCCTACGATGACGGCGATCCGTGGCCCACATCGCCCGACGGCGACGGACCCTCGCTCGAGCTGATCGATCCCGAGATGGACAACTCCCTCGCATCGAGCTGGCAGGCAAGCTATATCGATGGCGGTACGCCCGGCGCACAGAACTCGCAGGCGGAAGCCCCGATTATGACGCTCGAACCTTCCTCCATCGATTTCGGTATTGTGGAAGCCGGCGAATTTTACAATCTCTCGCTGATCATCTACAACACCGGAACGCAAGACCTCACCCTGGGAGGCATCGAATATCCCTCGGACGAATTCGACATCAACGAAGTCGATCGCAATCTCGACCTCCCGCTGACGATTCTCGCCGGTGGACAGATCAGCACCATGATCAGTGTGGTTCCGAACGAACCGACTCGCGACTACATCTTCAACGGTATCGTCGTCTTCACCGGTAACTTCGAGACGACCAATCTGCCGGTCAGCTACACGATCTCGACCCCGTCGGCTGGACTCGTGATCAACGAGATCATGTACAACTCGCTCAGCTACGACAACGAGTGGATCGAACTCTACAACGACAGCGATTCCGAAATCGACATCGAAGGCTGGTACATGCGCGACGACGACGAAACGCATGCGGCGCTGGTATTCCCGGCTGGAACCACGATTGCCGCCGGTGAATTTTTCACCATCGCGATCTATCACGATCCACAGGCCGAGGAATTCCCCTTTACACCTGACTACGACGCAACCGAGATCTGCGAGTGGAACCTCAACAACACTTCGGACACAATCAACCTCTACGGCGCGGATGACAATCTCGAAGACTACGTCACCTACGCAGACAGCGGCGACTGGCCCACCCTTCCGGATGGTCAGGGTCCATCGCTCGAACTGATCGATCCTTCGTACGACAACTCCCTTGCTGCAAGCTGGCAGGCGAGCGCTAACGACGGCGGTTCTCCCGGCGCACAAAACAGCGGCGGCGGTCAATTCATCGAAGTCGCCAACATTGCCGAGCTTCGCGCGCAGGAACAGGGATCCAACATCTACCGCCTTACCGGCGAAGCCGTTATCATCTTCCAGCAGGACTGGCGCGGTCAGAAGTGGATTCAGGACGATACCGGCGGCGTGCTTATCGATGACGATTCCGGTGTCATTGCCACCGAATACGATCTCTGGGATGGACTCACTGGTATCACCGGAACCATCACCGAATACGGCGGACTGATCGAATTCCAGCCCACCGAAGACCCGGGCGACGCCACCTCCACAAATAACGTCATCACGCCCGAAGTCGTGACGCTTGCCCAACTCACCAGTAATTTCGACGACTACGAATCCGAACTGGTCAAGGTCATCGACCTCGAGTTCAGCGATACCGGAAGCTTCGAGAACGGAACCGTTTACGAAGTCACCGATCCCACCGGATCCTTCAACTTCCGCACAACGTTCTACGATGCCGATTACATCGGATCCGATATCCCGACATCAGCCATCAACGTGACCGGTATCCCGAATTCACGCACCGATGGCGAATACTTCTCCGCCCGTTATCTCAGCGACTTCGGATCGGAGGGTCCGGCCCTTACCGTGATGCCATCCTCGATCAGCTTCGGGCCCATTCTTCTCGGTGAAACCGGACTCGAGAGCTTCAGCATGATCAACTCCGGTACCGAAGATGTCAATATCAGCTCCATCGTTACGCAAAGCGCGAACTTCATGGTCACCGCGGACGAAGAGGGCAACACGTTCACGTTCCCGTTCACCGTCGAACCGGGCGGTACACAGGTTGCGTATGTGTGGTTCACACCGGAAGAGGTCACAACCTATTCGGATGAAATCACCATCAGCAGCAACATCGACGACGTCGTAGTTACCCTCTCCGGTAGCGGAAGCGCCGGCCTTGCGGATGTCGTGATCAACGAGATCATGTACAATCCTTCAAGCGATCAGGGCGACGACGACTTCTACGAGTTCCTCGAGCTTTACAACAACGAAGACTACGATGTCGATCTCTCCGGCTGGAGCTTCCCTGCGGGAATCGAATTCACCTTCGGAGACAACGTGACCCTCGCTGCGGGTGGATATCTGGTCGTCGCGAAAGACCCGACCTCCATCGAGACCTACTACAGCATCACCGGTGTTTACGGTCCCTTCTCGGGTAACCTGGGCAACAGCGGCGAACTGGTACAGCTCGCGGACGCGGACGGCACCATTGCCGACTACGTCGAGTATTCCGACGTCGCGCCGTGGCCGACCGGGCCCGATGGCTCCGGTCCCTCACTCGAACTGATTGATTCTACGTCCGATAACAGCCTCGCCGAAAGCTGGCAGGCAAGCTCCGACCTCGGTGGAACACCAGGCGCGGAAAACAGTGGCGGCGGTCAGACGATCCAGGTCGCAAACCTGGCAGAGCTCCGTCAGCAGGCGACCGGTTCCAATGTCTATGTGGTGACCGGTGAAGTCATCCTCACCTACCAGCAGGAATATCGTTACCAGAAATACTTCCAGGACGAAACGGCCGGTATCCTGATCGACGACTACAATGGCGTCCTCGCCACTGCATACAATCTCTACGACGGTGTCACGGGACTGACCGGAACCATCACCGAATACGGCGGAATGATCGAATTCCAGCCCACTGTCGATGCGGGTGCCGCAACATCCACCGGCAACGTAATTACGCCGGAAGTCGTGACCCTGGCCGAGTTCAACGCCAACTTCGATGACTACGAAGGCGAATTGATCATCGTCGAGAGCCTCTCCTTCACCGACACGGGTATATTCGAGAACGGAATCGAGTACGAGGTGACGGACGACAGCCGCGCGACGGCAACCTTCCGCACCACGTTCTACGATGTCGATTACATCGGCACCGACATCCCGCTCGTACCCAAGAACGTCACCTGCATCCCGAACTCCCGCTCGGAAGGAAACTACATCACGGCTCGTATGCTCATCGACTTCGGCCCCGTCAGTAACGATCCGAATGCAGTCCCTGCAAACACAACCGTTCTGATCGGCAACTACCCCAACCCATTCAATCCCACCACAACCGTCCGCTTCGCCCTCAAGGAGAAATCGGACGTGACCATCAAGGTCTATAACATCAAAGGCCAGTTGGTCAATACGCTGGTGAACGGGAAAATGGAAGCCGGAATGCACGAAATCACCTGGGAAGGTACCGACAGCCGCAATCGCTCCGTCGGTTCCGGTGTCTATATGTTCCGTATGGTCACACCTGAATACGACAAGACCATCAAATCCCTGCTTCTGAAGTAACAGGACAATATACGAAACGCCCGTCCATACCGGATGGGCGTTTTCTATTTTACTGCTTCCCCGCTCGTTTTAGTGTGGACGATCACTTTTTCATTGACGACATCCGAACGATGTCCACAATCCTGTCATCCATACAATAGCAAGGAGACAACATGAAATCGATCAGTACTCACCGTGCACCCGCAGCGATTGGACCGTATTCTCAGGCAGTATGCAAGAACGGAATAGTTTTCATTTCCGGACAAATCGGACTGGACCCGGCAACCGGCGAACTCCTTCCCACTTTCGAAGAGCAGGTGATCCAGACCATGCGCAACCTGAAAAACATCCTCGAAGAAGACAACATTGGCATGGGCAGCGTCATGAAAGCAACCGTTTATCTGATCGACATGGAGCAGTATCCGCAATTCAACGATATCTACAAATCATTCTTCGAAGATCCCTTCCCGGCTCGTGAAGTGGTGCAGATCTGTGCATTGCCGAAGGGCGCGCTGGTCGAGATTTCCATGATCGCGATGGAGTAGCCTGGAAAAACTTTCCTCTTCCGGATGGAAAAAATACGGAATTTTCCAGTGAGAAAACACGCCGCAATTCCGTAACTCCATATATTTCAACACAAACGATTTTGGCATAGAGGTTGCATCTTACCCGCTCGGAGGTTATTATGATCTCAAGATTTTTGTTCGAGCGGATCTCAGTGCCAGACCTGGAAAAAAGTCTGGATGCTTACTCGTTGCGTCAGAAGGCGATTTCAAACAACATCGCCAACGTGAACACGCCTTGCTATAGAGCGCGCAAGGTGTCGTTCGAAGATGAGTATCAGAAACATATCCAAAAGCACAATGTGCCCGACGGACAGACCAATGCCCGTCATATCCCCATTGGGACCGGCAATCTGAGCGAAGTGCAGCCGCGAGTCGAGTTCAGCGAAAGCACCCGCAACGACAGCGCGATCAACAATGTGGATATCGACCAGGAAATGGCGGAGCTCGCGAAGAACAGTATTCGATTCGAGATGAACATCAACCTCCTGAAGAAAAAGTTCGCAAACCTCAATTCGGCAATCAAGGGAACGCCGTCAACGTGATGAGGAGGATTGAATGTTGAAATCGTTGTTTAACGCGATCGACATCAGCTCCGCGGGGCTTTCTGTCCAGCGTACGAGAATGAATGTCATCTCCGAAAACATCGCCAACGCCGAGACAACGCGCACGCCGGAAGGCGAAGCCTATCGCCGCAAGATTCCCATCGTGCAATCCGGCTCCGACGACGAGCGTTTTCAGACCGTTCTACACGAATCCGTACTGAAGCTCAACCGCACCGAGAGCGAACACATGCCCGAAGTTCCTTTCGAGCGAAAGGACAAGTGCTGTTCCGCCGGTGTGCATGTCTCCGATATCGTACGGGACCCTTCCGAGCTTCGCATGGAATACGATCCATCTCATCCTGATGCCGATGAAAATGGCTATGTCGCCATGCCAAACGTAAACATCATTCAGGAAATGACCGATCTGATCTCGGCGACGAGATCGTTCGAAGCCAACGTAACCGCGATCAACAGCACCAAAGAAATGCTGCGTAAAGCGATCAAGCTGTAGGACAGGAGCAGATCATGGCATTGACGGTGAACAATCAAACAACCGGCGCGATTTCCGCCGGCGTTCAGAATATCGTCCGCAGTTACGAGAATAACAGCCGATTGTCCGGTACCCGTAAAACGCGTGTAGAAAACACGACGAAAGAGCAGCAGCTCGCGGTTTCCTCGGGCGAACTTCGAAATATTCTCAGCGATGAAGAAAAAAAGGTGTTGCACGAAGTCTTTGGAGACGATAAATTAATAGTGCAAGGAATATCTTTCATCGCGAAGAATGATCCGGCTGTAATGATCGGTTCGAAGCTGGATATTCGATTGTAACGGAGAAAAACAGATGACAGACCCAAGAATTCAGGCGTTGCAGCAAATACGCGAACTGTCGAGTCAGGCAGCTTCCGGCAAGGCACAGTCTCAGGAAATTCCCGAGACCTCCTTCAAGGATATGATGAAGAATTATATCGAGGAAGCCAACGACATGCAGGTCGAAGCCGATGATAGCATCCGCAGCATCATCGCCGGTGAGGACATCGATCCCCATCAGGTGATGCTCGCCGTGGAGAAAGCCAACATGAGCTTCAATCTCGTCATGCAGATTCGCAACAAGATGCTTGAGGCGTACAAGGAAGTTATCAAAACGTCTGTATAATCTCCTGAAAGTAATTCTCTAACAAAATACGTGAGTCGGGTATTATGAAAGAATTCCTTGCAGATTTCAGGAAAAAAGCGTCTGAGATTTATCTGCGCCTGGAAACGAGGCAGAAGATCGTTCTCGGATCGCTCTTCATTCTAACCATCGTCGCCTTTGTTTGGCTGATCTCCTGGAGTACCAAAGTCGAATACGGTTTGCTTTTCGGCAGTATGGACCCCAAGGAAGCCGCCAAGACGATCGAGAAGCTGGACGAATTGAAGATCGAATACCGCATTTCCGACGGCGGCGGCACTATCCTCATCCCGCGCGACCAGGTCTATGAAACCCGTATCAAGCTCGCCTCCGAAGGCATTCTGACCCAGGGCGGAACCGGATACGAGATATTCGACAAGACCAACCTGGGCGTCACCGAAAAGGTGCAGAACATCAATTTCCAGCGCGCGATCGAAGGCGAATTGCAGCGCACCATCCGCGCGATCAACGGAATCGAGTTCGTACGCGTACATCTGGTATTCCCTGAAGAACGCCTCTTCAAGGAAGACCAGAAAGAGCCGTCCGCTTCCGTGTTCCTGCGGGTAAAGCAGAAGCTGAACGCAAGCCAGATCAGCGGAATCTCCAACCTCATCGCTTCCGCGGTGGAAGGACTCGAGATCAACCGCGTCAGTATCACCGATCAGGACGGACACGAGCTGACCGAGCACTACGATGATTCTGTGGCAGGGCTCTCCAACTACCAGATGACCCTCCAACGCAAGGTCGAAGATTATTTGAAACGTAAGATCCAGGCGCAACTGAACAATATTCTGGAACCGGGCAATTCGGATGTCCGGGTCAGCGCCGATTTGAATTTCGACACCATCGAAACCACAACCGAAAAATACGATCCCGAAAGCCGGGTGGCGCGATCGGAAGAGATCGAGACCACGCAGAACGCGGATCGCGCGGACAGCACATCCGCCGCCAGCGAACACCTGATCAGCAACTACGAGATCAACCGCACCGTGCAGCACATCACCAACCAGGTGGGCAACATCAAGCGCCTCTCGGTGTCGGTGGTGGTCAACCACGCGGCTTCCGTGGAGCAGATCGACGGGCAGATCAAGCGGGATTACACCGCACGAACACCGGACGAGCTTTCCAAGATCGAATCGCTGGTGCGTAGCGCGGTCGGTTTCGACGCGACACGAGGCGACCAGATCGTGGTCAGCAATATGCGCTTCGACGACGCCCAGCAGGAATTCGAACGCATGAAGCGTGAAGAAGACATCCGTCGTCAGGAACTTCTGGATATGGTCGAGAAAGGCGTCGTACTGCTCATTCTCGTGATCCTGCTTCTGGCGCTGTTCTCGCAGTTCCGCAAGATCTTCGCGCGTCCTGCCGATGAAGCGGAAGAGAGCCTTGCATTGCGTCCTGCCATGATCGCCGGCGAAGCCGAGCGTGAAGGATTCTATCCGGAAGGCGAGGAAGGAATGCCGATGGGCGAAGGTCGTATCGCATACAGTTTCAAGCCTATGAAGGATATTGAAATCGAACAGACCGAAGATCAACTCTTGCAGGATGCGGTGAAGAAATTCATCATCGACAATCCAGAGATCGCGGTGAAACTGATCAAGAGCTGGCTGATCGAGAAGGAGTCAAAATAATGGAAGACAATGCACAAAATCCGAACATCCCTCTCGAATTCGGGATTACTCCGGACCGGATCGAAGAATACCGGAAGATACTGAAGAAGTTCTCCGGCGCGCACAAAGCCGCGATTCTGATGATCGGCCTGGGAAAGGAAGCCTCCGCCTCCCTGCTCCAGCACATGAGCGGAGATGATGTGGAAGAGGTGACCGCGCGTATCGCGACCACCTCCGCGGTCGAACCCAAGATCACCGAAGCCGTGTTCGAAGAATTCTACGAAATGGTAAAGGCGCAGCAGTATATCTCGCTGGGCGGTATCGAGTACGCCCGTGAGGTGCTGGAAGACGCCGTTGGCGATATCCGCGCGATGGAGATCATCAAGAAGATCCAGCGACTGATGCAGGTGCGCGGCTTCAACGTGTTGAAGCAGGTCGATTCCACGCAGCTTCTCACCTTCATTCAGAAGGAGCATCCGCAGACGATCGCACTTGTGCTGACCCAGCTCGAACCAACCCAGGCGGCGAACGTCATCGCCGAACTGCCCGAAGACCTCCGCAACGATGTGATCATGCGTTTCGCCACCATGGAACGTGTCTCGCAGGATATGATCGAGACGGTCGAGCGCGTGCTGGAAGACCGCATCGATTTCAGCCAGCAGGGAACCAAGTTCGGCGGCATATCCGCGGCAGCCGAGATTATCAATATGGTCGGATCGACGACCGAGCGCTCCATCCTCGAGGCAGTCGCAGCCAAGGATCCGAAGCTCGCTACCGAGATCAAGAACCTCATGTTCGTCTTCGAAGACATCATCTATCTCGACGACCGTACAATACAGAAAATCCTGCGCGACATCGACCAGAAAGACCTGGCGCTGGCTCTCAAGGGCGCCAACGACGATGTGCAGGACAAGATATTCAACAACATCTCCGAGCGTGCCGCCAGCATCATCCAGGAAGAAATGGAGTATGCCGGCCCGGTGCGGCTGCGTGACGTTGAGAACGCGCGCCAAAACATCCTCGATGTGATTCGCAAGCTTGAAGAACTGGGCGAGATCCAGCTGACCAAGGGCGGTGAGGACTTCATCGAATAGGGTGAATCATGCAGGAGATGAAAGTAAAATCGGATTTCCCCGTGAAGAGCGCCCGGATCGCCTCCCAGCAGGAAGAACCTACTCAGGGAGCGGTCCGGTCGCTCGACAGCGACATCGTGAAGCGCATCTTTAAACGGGAACTGGACAAGGCGGGACAGCAATTCGCCCAGCAGATCCTGCAGGAGAAAAAGAAGGCGTACGACCAGGGATTTCAGGAAGGTCTGAAGCAGTCCGAACAGAAATACCACGAGCAGTTCAACAAGTCCTTCCAGATCCTGAAGAAGATCGCCGATAAATTCCATCGCGAGATGGACACCATCTACGAAACCGAAGAACACGAGATGCTTTCGCTGGTCCTCGATATCGCCCGGAAAGTCACCGATCTCGAAATTGAGACCAAGCCGGAGATCATCCTGACCATCCTGAAAAAGGGTCTGAACCAGATCAATGACAACCGCTCCATCAAGATCCACGTGAACCGCAAGGATTGGGAACTGGTGAAAGAAAACCTCGACGCGATCCGCATGCAGGTCGATCTGCCGGACGACGTCGAGATTGTGCCGTCACCCCGCATCGAACCGGGAGGTTGCATGATCGAGACTTCGAACGGATCGGTCGATGCGAGCATCGATACACAGTTTCAGGAAATCCGCCGCAAACTGCTCAAAGACGACATGACCCATTAGGCGGCGCGAGATGTCGATACAATTCAACAAATACCACGCGATGCTGGATCGGGTTGATCCCATCCGGCGTAACGGCACCATCTCGCAGATTATCGGCCTTATCGTGGAAGCGAACGGCCCCGCTGCGTCCATCGGCGATATCTGCTACATCGAAAGCAGTGACGGGAAAAAGCACGTTGCCGAAGTGGTGGGCTTCAAGAAAAACAAGACCCTCCTCATGCCGCTAAAGGAATTGTACGGAATCGCGCCCGGCAATCAGGTATCGACCTTCCGCGAACCCTTCGCCGTGGGCGTGGGCGACGAACTGAAAGGACGTATCCTGGACGGACTCGGTAATCCCATTGACGGCAAGGGCAAGCTCAGGTTGCGTGAAAAACGCTCCGTCTATAGCGCACCACCGAATCCGCTGACCCGAAAGACCATTCAGGAACCGCTGGAACTGGGCATTCGAAGCATCGACAGCCTCCTGACCTGCGGAAAGGGACAGCGTACCGGTATCTTCGCCGGATCGGGCGTCGGGAAAAGCGTGCTGCTGGGTATGATCGCGCGAAACACCAGCGCAGACGTGAACGTGATCGCGCTGATCGGCGAGCGCGGACGCGAGGTGCGGGACTTCATCGAAAACGACCTTGGCGAAGAAGGCCTCAAACGCTCCGTTGTCGTGGTGGCAACATCCGATCAGGCAGCGCTGAGCCGTATCAAGGGCGCGCTTGTCGCGACAACCATCGCCGAATATTTCCGGGATCAGGGTCTGAACGTGATGTTCATGATGGACTCGGTCACCCGCTTCGCCATGGCTAAGCGCGAGATTGGACTCGCCATCGGCGAACCGCCCACCACCAAGGGCTACACGCCGTCGGTCTTCTCCGATCTGCCGAAATTACTCGAACGAGCCGGCACTTCCGACCGCGGTTCGATCACGGCATTGTACGCAGTACTGGTCGAAGGTGGCGACATGGACGAACCCATCGCGGACGCTGCTCGATCGATCCTGGACGGACACATCGTGCTTTCGCGCAAGATCGCCTCGCGCGGGCATTACCCGGCAGTGGATATCTTGCAGAGCATCAGTCGTGTGATGAACACCGTGATTGACAATCAGCATCGAATGGACGCTCGAAAGGCAATCGATATCCTCGCCACCTATCGCGACGCGGAAGACCTGATCAACATCGGCGCATATTCACCGGGCAGTAACCCCAAGATCGACCACGCCATCTCCAAGATCGACGCACTCAATTCGCTCCTCAAGCAGGATATGAAAGACAAATCGACCATGCAGAATACGCTTGAAGGACTGCATAAAATCGTTGGCGGTACGTCCGGCTAATCTCTCCTGGGTCCGCCGAGCTCCTGCTCGGCATCCTTCCCTATCCTTCTTCCCATTATCATCCTGATTTCAACAGTGTCATCCTTGTAGCGGAGTCGAAGGATCGGCACTAATCCAGCTTCCCACATCATATATCACCAGTTCCGGCTCGTGCGGCTGTCCAAAGCCTGCCTTTCTATAGATCTTATCGCCCATCGCGCCGGCGTGAAGATGCAGCGTATCGATTTCATGCGACTTGCCATATCGGATGAATTCGTCGATCATCATACCGCACAACCCTTTACGCCTGAACTCGGGAATCGTGTAGATACTGAGAATATAACCCTTCCGACCGCGCATCATCCGGTAACTTGCCGGGAGCTGCCAGACAACCATGCCTCCCGCCGATGCCAGCACGCCATCGATATATCCCAGAAGACCGATGTATTCCCCGCTTTCAAGCGCGCGCTGCATGTACTTGGCAAGATTTTCCCGTAGAATTTCTTCGGCACCCATATCATCCGGTGGCATGAATTCATTTAAAAAGCGAATCCGCATCTCCACGAGGATTTCCCTGTCAGATGGAGTTGCATTGTTTATCGTGATACTCATTCTCACCTCCTGAACAGGCTATAATTACAGATATTGCTTTGCCGACTGTCAACGAAAATCGGATGGCATCCGCCTCGCTGAAACGGAGATTCTCGAGTAAATGGAGATATACGCGCGGTAGTTTTACCTTGACAAAGACATTGATGCCCAGATTATGCAAATCAGTCCTTTAAGGGAATAGCAATGACCAAAGTAATAGATTATATGCCGACCGAGAGAAGCTTCTTCTTACCCACGAGTAGTAAGAATACGACACTATGAGCATAATTTCGAAAATACACGAGATAAATTCCACTTCTCAGGTCTGGATCAAAGTGCGAAATCGACTCGGCACGAATTTCAAGAACACGCTTCTGAGTTATGCCGCAACGATCTTGCACATGGCAATCGCAATATTCACTTCACCGATCTTCGCTCGAAATCTCTCTGCCGAAGATTTCTCCGTTGTTGGTTATTACAATTCTCTTGGGTTGTTTCTATATCCAATCCTACATCTCGCTTTCAATCATTATTATGCGGTAACATTCCACCGGAGCACCGATGAACAAAGGAAACGAACGCTATTCACACTTGTGTCTTTCCTGACATTCTTCAATGTCTTTTTCCTGACAGCGTGTTATTTCATTTTCAAGCTGTATTTCAAGTTTGCCGCAGTCAGCTTCGCATTCACACCCTATATCTTCCTCATGCTGATCCAGCTGTATTTCTACATCTGGTTCCTCTTCCTTCAGATCTATTATCGGATGAGCCGAAAATTCTGGGGCTATTTCCTGATTACATCCGCATATCATGCTTGCTCCATCGGCGCAGCCCTTGTTATGGTCGTTATGTATAAGATGGGCGCTACAGGGCGTTTGGGTGGAGTCATGGTGGGTAATGCCATTGTATCCATTACATCCCTGATCATCATGAAGAATAAAATGGACTTTAAATTCGACTGGCAGATTCTCAAGGATGGATTGAAATTCGGTGGTCCGCTGATAGTCAGCTTCCTTGTCATCATTCCGTATAAAGCGCTTGACTCGATCATGCTCGAAAAGTTGCACGACGTGAAGCAATTCAGCCTCTATGTCATTGGCAAAAACCACGCTATGTACATCTACAATTTCGGTACCTCGATCTATCAGGCTTTCGAGACTGAGTTATTCAGGAATATCCATCTCAAAGCACGGAAGCAGATGTACATCAATATCGGAATCATGACCATCCTCATCCTGGCTCCGACAGTAATCTATCTCATTCTTGCGAAACCCATCGCCGCATTTCTCACCAGCGGCAGATATACCGATGCGTACCATTATGGGCGTATTCACGCCATCGGATATTTCTTCCTCAACTTGAGCGTCTTCATTACGACCGTCGTAATGGGCAAGCTCGAGAATAAAATGTACCTCTATATCAACCTGACCGGCGCGATCGCAAGCGTTGTCCTCTTCTACGTCATGATTCACTACTTCGAGTTCACCGGCGCGGCAATCACCCGCTCACTCGTTCCCATCATCATGATCGGCTACGTCGTGATCCACTATTCCTTGAAATGGAGGCGTAGCGCACGCAATCGCCGTATGATGCAGATCTGAAAAACCTGATACTTTCAATCCTGACCAAGCCCGGTTCGTTATCCCTTGTCCACTCAATCCATGGTTCATGAAATCGGCAAAAAAAAGATTGACCTTCACTAATACCGCTTCCTGATTTTGCAAATTAAGTGACCCCGAAATAAATATAATGAACTCCACGGGAGGAAAAATGATACGATCTCTTTCATTGCTTTCTCTTCTGTGCCTGATCCCTTTCTGCCTGGCCGGACAAAATATCCCGACATCAGGATTGGTTGTACATTATCCCTTTGACGGCGATTCTCTCGATACAAGCGGCAACAATCTCAATCCGTCAGTACACGGAAGTCCGACGCTATGCCCTGATCGCAAGGGGTACGCAAACTCTGCCTACTTCTTCGACGGCATCGACGATTACTTCTATATCGAAGACGATCCGCTACTGCGCCCGGAGCATTACACCATTTCGGCATGGTATTGCCACACCGGCATCAACCAATACGCCCGCATCCTGGAAAAGCGTTATTTGAACACGACCTCACCCTATACATCATTTCTCCTGCAATCCAATCGCGATTCCAATACGGCCCATACGCAACTCACCACCAATACCGGAAGACTCCTTGTAGATTCGTCCGGACCGGCTCCGATTGGAGAATGGAACCTTCTGACGGCCACCTTCGACGGCGATTCGCTGAGGCTATACTTGAACGGAGTATTGGACACCGCGTTGCCAAAGACCGGTAATATCACGTATAGTGGATTGCCGTTGTTCATCGGTATCTGCCATCATGGAGGAGCGCAAACCTATACCTTCGACGGTGCGATCGACGAGGTCTTGCTCTACAACAGAGCTTTGAGCGCTGCCGAGATATGGGGTATTTTCTATGATGTGCCTGCCCCCGAGGAAGTCATTCTGACCGTTTCTGAAAGCGGAACCAGCCTGACCTGGAATGTCGTGGATGACGCAACGTCCTACAAAGTGTTTTCTGTTTCCAGACCGGATGCAGCGTTCCCGGATGACTGGACACTGGAGCAGGGCGGACTGACCGAGTGCGGCTGGACCGACACCGCTCCCGATGCAGCCAGGAAATTCTATGTCGTGACAGCGCAGAGCGAATAACTCTTTCCAAACGATACAAGCCACCCGACATGCACGTCGCATCGTCTGGACAATCTTGTGTTCTCCAAAAAATTCATTCGGAAAATCGTATCTGAATACGCCTCCCACCCATCTCACGGAACGATTCCTGCTACATTCGGCGCGGCATCAATCCACGATTGGTGCGTTGCTGTGGGCATTCGGAACTACCAGAAAACTGAACTGGAAAAGGAATGGAGGAATCATGAAAAGGTCTTGTTTATTGGCATTCTTGTTGTTAGCTCTTACATGCGCGTGGGCTTTGGATCGGGAGATCGGATATTTCGACACACCCGGATCGGCCCGGTATATCACGGTCATCGATTCGATCGCCTTTGTTGCGGACAGTACAGGCGGTATGCATATCGTTGACGTTCGTTACCCGGAGAGTCCCGGTTACATCGGCGGATACGAAACCTTCGACACCGCGAAATTCGTTACCATAGCCGATTCGATAGCATATATAGCCTCCCAGGGTATGACGGAACTCGTCGATATCTCGGATATGCAACACCCGCAGTTTCTGGGTATGTATCAAGGATTCCAGACCGAGTGCGTCGCCGTGAACGGGCACTATATGTATCGTCCGGACCCGGGCGATTTCTGCGACATCGTTGACGTGTCCGATCCCACGAACCCGTTGTACGCCGGTCCGTTAAACGTCTGGGGTTTCTACGCCATCGCGAAAGATGGAAACCGCTTGTATCTTACGGATTGGGTGTTTGGACTTTACATATACAACTGCCAGATCCCAGAGTTTCCGCATCAACTTGGTGTGATCGAATTGCCGGACCAACTCTACTGGATCGCGCCACACGGGGATATCGTGTATGTCGCCTGCGCGGATGCCGGCGTATGCGTCGTGGATGTGTCCAATCCCTATGAACCCGTACTCACGGACACCGTGTATCTCATGAATCCCCGGCGCTACGAGTTTTGCTACGCCTCCAACAGCTTCCTGTTCATGACAGACATCCGTCGGAACGTCGTTCTCATCTACGATATCGCCGATCCTGCCCATCCCGAGTTTCGCGAGCTACTCGATCCCGGCATGCCAACCTACGCGCTCTGCGTCGATCGTGGTGTGCTTTACATGGCGAACGGGACGTACGGCGTCCACATGCTGGACTTGAGCGATCTCGTGCCGGTCTCCGAAGAAACCGAAATTCCACGTCCCAATGTATCACTCGGTAATTTCCCCAACCCGTTCAATCCCGAGACGACCATCCGCTACAACCTGCCCAGTGCAACGTCGATCGAATTGTCGGTCTTCAACAGCAGGGGGCAATTGGTTCGCACGCTGGTTAAAGGCGTTCAGCCAGAGGGTGAACATTGCGCGACCTGGGATGGTAAAGACAGCGACAGGAATCCGATGCCCACCGGCGTCTATTTCAGCAGGTTACACGCAGCGGGGATCCAGAAGGTCGGGAGAATGATACTTCTGAAATAGCGGGTCAGCTTTCCTGAGAATCCTCCGGTTGTTTCAGGTACGGCGCGAGGAGGTTATACGCATTCATGAACAGCGGATCTTCTTCCGGTTTCAGTCCGGCGTCATTGATACGATGGTACAGATTTCCAACAAACCCGTAGAAATTCTTGATATAAACATGAGGTCGCTTCTCCATGAACGGTAAAAGGATATCCACCGCCTCCTTTGCCGCTGCCAGCGCCTCTTCGGGTTGATTGAGGTTTGAATAGAAGACGCTCAGATTGTTGAGGCTACCTACTAAATCGGGCAGATATACCTCGGGTCTTTCGTCTGCAAGTTTTCTCCTGATCTCCACCGCCTCCTTTGCCGCTGCCAGCGCTTCATCGGGTTGATTGAGATCGGAATAACAACCTCCCAGATTGTTGAGGCTCGTTGCCAGATCGGGCAGATAGACCTCGGGTCTTGCATCTGCAAGTTTTTTCCTGATCTCCACCGCCTCCTTTGCCGCCGCCAGCGCCTCTTCGGGTTGATTGAGATTGGAATAGCGAATACCCAGATTGCTGAGGCTCGTAGCGAGATCGGGCAGATAGACCTCGGGTCTTGCATCTGCAAGCTTACGATAAATGTCCATCGCCTCCTTTGCCGCTGCCAACGCTTTATCGGGTTGATTGAGGTTTGAATGAAAATTCCCCAGATTGTTGAGGCTCATCGCCAGATCGGGCAGATAGACCTCGGGTCTTGCATCTACAAGCTTACGATAAATGTCCATCACCTCTTGTGCCGCTGCCAGCGCCTCTTCGGGTTGGTTGAGATTGGAATAGCGAATACCCAGATTGTTGAGGCTCATCGCAAGATCGGGCAGATAGACCTCGGGTCTTGCATCTGCAAGCTTACGATAAATGTCCATCGCCTCTTGTGCCGCAGCCAGCGCTTCTTCGGATTGATTGAGGTTTGAATGAAAATTCCCCAGATTATTGAGGCTCATTGCCAGATTGGGCAGATAGACCTCGGGTCTTGCATCTGCAAGCTTACGATAAATGTCCATCGCCTCCTTTGCCGCTGCCAGCGCCTCTTCGGGTTGATTGAGATTGGAATAGCGAATACCCAGATTGCTGAGGCTCATAGCGAGATAGGTCAGATAGACCTCGGGTCTTGCCTCGGTAAATTTTTTCCTGATTTCTACTGCCTCCTTTGCCGCTGCCAGCGCCTCTTCGGGTTGGTTGAGGTTTGAATGAAAATTCCCCAGATTGTTGAGGCTTTTAGCCAGATCGGGCAAATAGACCTCGGGTCTTGCATCTGCAAGCTTTTTCCTGATTTCCACCGCCTCCTTTGCCGCTGCCAGCGCCTCTTCGGGTTGATTGAGGTTTGAATGAAAATTCCCCAGATTGTTGAGGCTTTTAGCCAGATCGGGCAGATAGACCTCGGGTCTTGCCTCGGCAAGTTTTCGATAAATATCCATCGCCTCCTTTGCCGCTGCCAGCGCTTCATCGGGCTGATTGAGGTTTGAATAGAAGACGCTCAGATTGTTGAGGCTTTTAGCCAGATCGGGCAGATAGACCTCGGGTCTTGCCTGTGCAAGTCGGCGTCTGATTTCCATCGCCTCCTTTGCCGCTGACAGCGCCTCTTCGGGTTGGTTGAGATCGGAATATCGATTCCCCAGATTGTTGAGGCTCATCGCAAAATCGGGTAGATAGACCTCGGGTTTTGCCTGTGCAAGTCGTCGTCTGATTTCCACTGCCTCCTTTGCCGCCGCCAACGCTTCCTCACGTCGAGTTAGATTTCCGAGACGAACTCCCAGATTGTTAAGTATCAAAGCTCGTAATGCCTGTATATCTTCAACGTCCGAATGCTGCGTCAATCGATCCCTGAGCACAAACATCAGTTGCAACGAAAATTCCGGGAACGAGACCGAAGTTACGGGCAGCCTGTCATGGATTTCAAGGAGCACGTCAATATCACGAACTTGTCCCACATAGTTTGCCAGCACATCCCCTACCGGCGCAAAGGCAGTCTGTTCACCCAGTTCCCATGCTGCGTTGAAAGCGGGAAACATTCTTCTATTCGGGTCTTCTGCAATATATTTTTCTAACCATTCGATAATTATCGGGGCAAAAGCAACTTTTTCTTCTAGACCCCATGCTGCCATGAAAGCAGGAAATAGTCGGTACGTCGGGTCTTCAGCAATCAGGATTTTCAGCCATTCAACACAATTTTCCTTCTTGGCTTCGTCTTCAGCCGCCAGTTGCCCGAAGATGGTCACCATCCGTTTGATGATTTCATCGGTCGCGTTCCGGCTGGCTTCCTGCAAGAGCGCTGGATTTTTCGAAACCTCTTCCCATACCAGCCAGGCGCCGAGAAGATCCGGCTCCAATGGTCCGATCCCTTTCGGATAAACTTTTGACGGGTATATGCGCGGAAGATACACATCCATTTCTTCAGGCTTGATTCCCTTGTAGCGATCCCTCTTCTGTTCGACTTCCTCACCGGACAATCCTTCACGCAGGGTGGCGAGAGCCATCAGTTCGAGAGCCTGGGCAACAAAGGCAGCAATTTTATCATCGTCGCGATCCCCTTTCCTCTTCCGGTAATTCCTCCATGCGGTCTCCTCGTGCTTCATGACCGCCTTCAGCAGATCGTCGTCCGTCCAGTTCTTGTTCCTTGCGTTTGCGGGATCAATCAGCGCAACGTATGCCGCCATGTGGATGTACAGCGTGCGTTCGAATAGTTTCTTCTCGATATTGTTGGGCGCCAGTCCTTCCGGATTGTCCGGAAGCGGCATACCTTTTTTGTCTGCATACGCCTTCATCGCCTCGATGAACAAATCCCTGCGCATGCCTTCAGGCACAACTTCCCCTCCAATACGATAGGGCATCACACCTTGTAGAAGCTGGGCGACATGGTCGTCTGCATGGTTCTTCATGGATTCCAGCCACAGATCGGCTTCCCGTAACAGCAGCACGATACGTAGATTGCGGTAGTTTTTAGCGGTTCTGATCGCTGCATTTTTCAGGACTTCCGTTAGTCCGCTATGGCTTCCGGCGTAGTCGATCACGATCAGCGTGTCTTTATCAATGTGCGATAGAAGATGGAAGAACTTTTCCGACACGTTATCCGAGAGGAAACCTGTCACCCAATTTCGACTCCTCATCACTCTGCAAATTTCGATGAAGAGCCTCGTCTTACCGGTTCCTCCCGGCCCCGTGCAGATCATGACGGAGGTCGGCACATCGCTTTTAAGCCACGCGAAGATCGCTTCGCACTCCTTCTTGCGGATTGTTCTGTGCTGGTTCGCAAATGGAACCACATGATATTTCGCGTTCAACAACTGCGCCGGTGTTATTTCTTCCGGTTCACCCAGCTCGAGGATATTGTCAGAGAGATATTCGGAAAGCGTAAATTCCGATCGCTTCTGATGTTGTTTGACTTCCTCTACATGTTCCCGGGTTTCACCGGTGGTTTCGTCTATTTTCTCCAATAGCTTTTTATGCTCGCGATGCTCCTCCGTGTTCTTCTTATTCGATATCCAGCTATACAGCATTTGTATCAGGAAAATCACATTTGCAACGATTATCGTTACTGCAAACTGAACCAATGTATTACATTCCAGCGCAGTAAAAAAATCATTAAGTAATACCTTGATGTCGATCATTTCATCCTCATCATCTGAAAATAACTTGCGACGGGTCGATTGTCTCCACCTTCTCCTTTTTTAAAGAACCCTGTCAATGATTTTCGGTTCGTGGTCGTTTGTTTGGTTGCGCCGAATATCTTGACACCAATGCAACGCTCAATATCCTGATTTTTTTGAAAGGAATCTTGTATGAATCGGAAATACGACGTTATCGTGATCGGCGCGGGTCATGCCGGATGTGAGGCGGCGCTTGCCGCGGCTCGCATGGGTGCTGCGACGCTGATCTTCGTGGTGAAGTTCGAAAGTATCGGCAGGATGTCGTGCAATCCGTCGCTGGGCGGACCGGCGAAAGGTCATCTGGCGCGCGAGATCGACGCGTTGGGCGGCGAGATCGGCAAGATCGGCGACATGACCGGCATCCAGTTTCGCATGCTCAACCGCAAGAAGGGACCCGCCGTCTGGGCGCCGCGCTCGCAGAACGACCGGCTTCTTTACTCCGTTCGCATGCGGCAGAGTCTGGAAAATCAGTCCGGGCTTGACATCAAGGAATCGATCATCGACGAAATCCTGGTCGATAACGGTCGTGTGACCGGCGTACGGTCGCACCTGGGCGAGGAATATTTCGCGCCGCGCGTGATCGTCGCGACCGGCACCTTCCTGCGCGGCGCCATACACGTGGGCGACGTCAATTTCAGCGGCGGACGCTCGGGCGAACCGGCGGCGAACGTCCTCACATCCTCCCTGCAGAAGCTCGGACTCCAGACCCGTCGCTTCAAGACCGGCACCCCGCCACGGGTCGATCTGAGAACCGTCGATTTGTCGAAGCTCGAAGAGCAGCCGGGCGATCCGAATCCAGTCGGTTTCACCTTCTACCGCGATATCGAGCTGAAGAATCTGGTAAGCTGCTGGCTCACCTACACCAACGAGCACACACATAAAATCATACAGGACAACCTGAAACGATCGTCGCTCTACGGCGGCAACATCAGCGGAATCGGACCGCGCTACTGCCCCTCGATCGAAGACAAGATCGTCAAATTCACAGATAAACCGCGCCACCAGCTCTTCATCGAGCCGGAAGGCACAGAGACCTTCGAGGCGTACGTCAACGGCATCTCGAACAGCCTTCCACCGCATGTACAGAAACAAGCGCTGGCGACGGTGGAGGGGCTCGAGCACGCGAAGATTATCCGCTACGCCTACGCCATCGAGTACGACATCGTGATCCCGTCCGAAATCACGCTGACGCTCGAAACACGCACGATCGAAGGACTCTACCTCGCCGGGCAGATCAACGGTACCTCCGGCTACGAAGAGGCTGCCGCGCAGGGAATCGCCGCCGGCATCAACGCCGTCCTGACCCTCGACGGAAATGATCCGGTCATCTTCGATCGCGCCAAATCCTACATCGGCGTCCTGATCGACGACCTGGTCACGCGCGGAACCGAGGAACCCTACCGGCTCTTCACCTCGCGCGCCGAATACCGGCTCTTCCTGCGTCAGGACAACGCGGACGAACGACTGATGCCTTTGGGTTACAAGCTGGGACTGGTTGATGACGTCCGCTGGCAAAGATTCCGGAATACACTCGAGATCAGGAATCGCGAGCTTGACTTTTTAAAAACGAACAACACAATTGTCACAGGCGATTTGAGAGAACCGGTGAAATTCTATAGCATCCTGAAGCGTCCCGAAATCGAGTTCGACGACTTGGTGCGCTTCGGATACAAGATCCCGCAGGATGTGACGCCAGCGATCATGGAACGCATCACCATCGCCTGCAAGTACGAGGGTTATCTCCAACGACAGCTCGAGGATATCCGCCGGTTCGAGGAGATGGAAGAGCAGCTTTTGCCCGACGACATCGACTACATGTCCATCGAGACCATCGCCTGGGAGGCGCGCGAGAAGCTCAAGCGCAAGCAGCCGCGCTCGCTCGGGCAAGCATCGCGTATCTCGGGTGTGAATCGCACCGATATCACAGCGCTGATGGTCTATATTCGCAAGCAACGCTATCAAAAGGATAATTCATGAGCGTGAATAGAAATATGCGGAAGGAAGAATCATGACAAAATGGATTTCGATCATCCTGCTGGCGGTCGTACTGCTTTCATGCGCAGGCGAGCCGAAGCACTACGCACCGGCCGTGAAAAACGCCAAGCCATATCGCGGCGGTAACCCGGGGATATCCGTTCCCGCCTGGATATTGAGCCCTCCCCCATCGCAGAACCAGGTTATCGGCATCGCCTATCGGGGTGAAGATTCGATCGACAGCGCGCGCAACCAGGCATCCGTCATCCTCTCCCGAAATCTGAGTTCCTACACCGTCAAGAAGCACGCGAGGATCAAGACGGACACCGACCGTTCCAGCGACGAAGAGTACGCTCAATTCGAGGTCAACGTCAGTTCTACGCCAAATGCGCGAAACATCTACGATCGACTCGTTTTATTGCATGACAATGACCTCGACGGATACACGATCTGCATCTTCGCGCCGGACGATTGCCCAATCGACACCACCCTGGTCGAATACGAACCCGATACCGAGCCGGACTGGATCGACCGCCACATCGTCGTCGAGGAGGGTGATTACGTATCGGCAATCGCGACGTGCAGTTCTTCCGATCTCATCAACGCTTACGAAACCGCGCTGGTCGATGCACGATACAGCCTCGCACAGTACAAGAGCCAGGCTATTCAGGCGATGAGAAAAATCAACGAGAACGACTCCGGCGGCAAGATCATCACCTCATCGGAGTTCGAAACATTGGTTGAACTGGAGAACCTTTCGGTCAGCCGGATGCACATCCGCAGAAAGTATTGCAGCGGACTCTACAGTTACGTCGTTTATATCGAGATGAGGATGAGGGCATGAGATCCGCCGTCGCAGTGATCCCGGCACGATACGATTCCAGCCGCTTTCCCGGAAAACCGCTCGCGATACTCGGTGGCAAACCGATGATCGTGCAGGTCTTTCGCGCGGTTGAGCAGACAGGTCTTTTCTCCAGAGTCATCGTCGCCACGGACGATTCGAGGATCTTCAATACGGTCATCGAACATGGCGGTGAAGCGTGCATGACATCTTCCAGTCACCGTAGCGGCACCGACAGGATCGCGGAAGTGGTGCGCGATATCGACTTCGACATCGTGGTCAACGTGCAGGGTGACGAGCCGTTCATCTCGAAAGAGCCGCTGGAAAAGCTTCTGAGCCTGTTCGGGGACGAATCGGTGCGGGTCGGTACGCTGCTTCACGACCTGGATGACGAGAACGACCTGAAGAATCCGAACATCGTCAAAGTGGCGATCGCGAAGAATAGCGACGCCCTCTATTTCTCCCGCAGTCCGATACCGTTCAAGGCGAGAGAATATCGACCGCATTATTATCGTCATATTGGTGTGTATGCTTATCGCAAGGATGCGCTGCTGCGATTCGTCGGACTGGAGCCGGGCGTTCTGGAACAGACGGAGAGCCTCGAGCAATTGCGCCTTCTGGAGAACGGAATTCCGATCCGAACCGCCTGCACGGACTACCGCGGTATCGGCATCGACACGCCGGAGGATCTGGAAAAAGCGCAGTCGCGGTTTGTGTAATTTTTTGGCATCGCGTTTGCATCGAGATACTTTTTAGAAAGAATCACGAACGGATTATACAGGAGGAATCATGAAGATATCCGCACGTTTTATATGGATCGCCCTGGTGGCATTGTTTGTGGCGCTGACCGCATTTACCGGTTGTGCCGGAACCAAGGAAATGGCAGATGGCGAGACGATTCAGATCGAGGGTGGTTCCGCGCCGGGCTGGGTGCAGGAACCGGAAAAAGCTTCCACCGACGAGGAAAAAGCTTTCGTTGGCGTATCACGCCAGTACAGCATGGAACAGGATGCCCGTTCCGATGCTCGCCGCGACGCCTATCGTCAGGCTGTCGAAGCGTTGGGTGTCTATGTGAAGAGCAAGATCGACGAGGTGGTCTCCTCCGTCGATATGGGCAACAACATCCTCGCGCCGGCGGTGGTTCGCGACGAGATGAACCGCATCCAGACATCCGGCATCTCCATCGGCGATCCGCAGGAATACTACATCCAGAAATGGCAGAAGAGAAACGGCGAACAGATCGACTACTACTATCTCGCCTACTGCCGCTACATGGTGCCGCGCGAGTACCCGAAAGAACTCATGCAGAACATCCTCAATCAGGAAAAGGCCAAGCTCCAGGACGAAAAGGAGCAACAGATGATCGACCGCGCCCTGAAGAAGATGGATGAGATGAACACCGACGATTTTTAGTAAAACCTTACGCTATTTCGAAAGCCCGTGTGATTGCGGGTTTTTGCATAATCGAGAGAAGACCGAAAAAATCCATAGACAGTTTTGACGCGCTGTAGAAGCTGGATTCGACGCGCCTGTAGCTCAATTGGATAGAGCATCTGACTTCGGATCAGAAGGTTCGGGATTCGAGTTCCTGCAGGCGCGCCATTTCACATCCGCGCAAGTTTACCGCTTAATGCATGGCAACCGCTCACAATTTGGATGGAACGAGAATCATTGTCTAAAGTCGAGTTCCTGCAGGCGCGCCATTTGTGTTGGCTATTGTATGTTTCGTGGGTGGATATCGTAACGATGAATATTAAGTCCTGGAAGTAATAGAATTTAGCCCATGGTGTAAACCATGGGTAGAAGGTTACCCCCCCCCCCCCCAAAAGAAAGGGCAGACACAGAGGTCTGCCCAATAAATCCACTAACATAATTTCAGCAAGCTGAAATTACAACGTTCATGGGTATCGTTTTCGCTACGCGAAAGCCGATCCTATTTCATCAGCACCAATTTACGTGTCTGGGTCGCGTTCTTCGACTGCAATTTGCACAGATACATTCCGGACGAAACCGCCTTGTTCGAATCGTTCCGACCATTCCAGACGATCTTGTGCTCACCCGCGCGGTAAATAGGAAAGCTTTTCACCTTCTGCCCTTTCAGATTGTAGATGGCGAGCGTCGCGGTGTCGTTCGGCATCACGCTGAAGGAGATGGTCGTTTCGGGGTTGAACGGATTGGGGTAGTTGCCGAGCAGGAGCGTGGAGGTTACCGCGGGGACGTCGGACGGATCATCCACTCCAACGTATCCCTGCCAGTGCAGGAAGGGATAGCCGTTGTTTTCGTTCGGATTGATGCCCCAGTAATCGTCGGTTCCGTTTTCGGACTCGTCCATGAAATCCCAGCCGGCGTCGAGGAACGTTTGCTGACTGCGCATCTCGTCGTTGGAAATTCCAGTACCTCCGGCGCTTGCGTCCAGGTCGCAGATATCGGTATTCCAGAAGCAGGCGTTGATTTCGGAAGAATTCTCGTTCGTTCCAGCGAATCCGCCCGGTGTCTGGTCGCCAGAGACGTCACAGGCACAATAGCAATTGCTGATGGAGGACCACTCGGCATTCCTGCCGACAAAGCCACCCGGACTATTTCCACCGGTCACGGTTCCATAGCAATAACATTCCCTTATTATCGATGATGAAAGGTTGTTGCCTGCAAAACCGCCGATTTCCGCGGAATTGACTTGCACCCCGACGGTCACGTCGCAGTTCGAATAGCATTGATCGATGACAGTGTTTGCAAACGAGGTTCCCGCGAATCCGCCAATGCAATCGACAAGTTCTTCGGCAGCGATGTTGACCTGACCGCTGGCATAGCAATTCGACATGGTCGTGCTTTCGCTCCAACCGATGAAGCCCCCAACAAAATGGATATTATCGCCGGTGACGTTGAGTGTAGCGTTGGCGTGACATGATTCCACGGTGCAGGATACGCCCCACGAGATCAATCCGCCTGCCGAGAACAGAGTAACGTATCCGTTGTCGTCGTAGATCGTGATCGTACCTTCATACCAGCAGTTCGTGAGGGTCGCGTATTCGCATTCACCCACGATGCCGCCTGCGTTACTGCCGCTCGTAATATCCACGGTGCTGCTGCAATTGGTTATTATCGTCCCGCCGTAAGCTGCACCAGCGAGTCCGCCGGCGATATTCCACCAGTACGATTCGACCGATCCCGACGCATGGCAGTTCTCAATCTCGGTTGACTGGGCAAATCCGACCAGGCTCCCGACGTAGTTGAGTCCGTACGATGTTGTATTCTGGAGTGTCAGGTTCGCGATCCGGGCACTTTCACTGACCCCGAACAACCCAATGCATTTCGCTTCAGTTGTTGTATTCAGGTTTTCGATCGTGTGTTCCTGTCCGTCGTAGGTTCCCATGAAGGGCAGTCCATAGACGCCTCCGATGGGTACGAGTCCGTGGCCGTCGTTCCACTCGTGCGTGGCGGAAGCGTCGATGTCGGCGGTCTGGATGAAATACGACGACCAGCTTTCATTGTTGGTGCTCATCCACAGCAGGTTATCGAGCGTGGCGATCTGATAGGGGTCGTTTTCGGTTCCGGAGCCTTCCGGTTGAACGCCGTCGGCGAGAAGCAGCGCGAAATTCAGTAACAGAAACAGAACAATGAGATTTCTCATGATTTCCTCCTATTGTAGCAGCATCAGTTTCCGTATCATTGTTTCAGTTTTCGATTTCAATCTGCACAGGTAAACACCGGATGCGACCGGTTTCGAAGCATCATTTGTTCCATTCCAGAGTATTCTATGTTCTCCAGTTTGAAATTCTCCACAACTCTTCACCTTCTGCCCTTTCAGGTTGTAGATGGCGAGCGTCGCGGTGTCGTTCGGACGGACGCTGAAGGAGATGGTCGTTTCGGGGTTGAAGGGATTGGGGTAGTTGCCATGGAGTTGTGTAACGGCGGTGACAGCCGGCATTGTCGGATCGTCGTCAATCGGCTCGAATTCCTGCCACGAGAGAACGGGATAGCCGTCGTTGATCTGGGGATCGATGCACCAGATATCCTCAGTGCCGTTCTCGGTCTCGGCGATGAAGTCCCAGCCGGCATCGAGGTAGTTCGTACAATTCAGCATTTCGTCGGTCGTGAGTCCCGTTCCGGCAGCGCTTTCCTCCTGATTCGAGGTCTCGATATCCCAGAAACAGCCTTCCACGGTCGATGCTTCACAGTCCGCGATCAAGCCTGCTTCCTCGTCCTCCGCATACACATAGCCCGTGCTGTAGCAGTTGGTCACGGTCGTTTCGGAGCACATACCGATCAAGCCGCCTGCCCTATCGCCGCTGGTCAGGGCTTCGGACTTCGAGTAGCAATTTTCGACGTACGTCGTATCGAGGCAGCGGCCGATCAGACCGCCAACACTGAAGGAGGCAAATAGCTCGCCCAGCGAATAACACTGGCTCACGGTGCTGTGCAGCTCGTTCATTCCCACCAGACCACCGACATACCATTCGCCGTTGACCTCGGATACCGACCAGCTATTCTCGATAACGGCGTTACTGTAATTGTGTCCAACCAGACCACCGAAACATTCCCCGTTGAGAAGGAACTGAACCAGCCCTGAACTGCTACATCCGGTTATTCTGGAATACTCGCTGTTACTGCCGACAAGCCCCCCGATTTCATTATTACCATATATTTCGCAGGTAGCGTGGCAGTCTATGATGCTGCTGTTGAATATACTGAGGCCGCTTATCCCCCCCGCATAAGAAATGGTGTGGACAACGCCGGAAACGGTACAGTTACTGATTACAGATTCGTCACACCGTCCCGTAAGGAGACCGGCATAGTATGATCCATTGACTGTTCCGTTTACCGTGCAGTTGACGATTCCGGGCGAATTGCCGATGCTTCCCGCGAGAATCCCGCAATAACTGGATCCATCGACGCTTGCGTTCAACACATGCAAATCATCTACTCGAGCGTTCTGAACAGAGCCGAACAAGCCGACGCTCGACCGATCCGGTATATTGATCGATAAATTATCGATCGTCCTCGAGTTACCTTGAAAATCGACTCCGAGATACGGAACGTAAAAATTGGCGTGACCCGTGAAATCGAGATCGCACTCGAGCGAAAACGGATGTTCGGAAGTCTGGCCGAAGAGCCATAGTTTCTCGAGGTCCCCGACCGACTGTATCAGATAACTACCACCCGAGAAGGTCATGTAGTCGTCGATATCGAGGTTCATGCCGCTATCGATCCAGGCGGTGTAGAGGTCGTCCGGCAAGCCGCCGATCGTCATGTAATGCTGACCGTTGATCGAAACGGCATCGATATTGTAGAAACTGTTGTACAGCTCGGTGTCGAACATTTCGCCAATCAGTCCACCGACCGTTCCATCCGCTTCCACATCGACTGTACTCGTACAGTATTCGATCCGGGATCCGAGACCGGCCACATTTACCAGACCGGCAGCGCCGGATCCATCGGACACACTGCTGGAGCTCGAGCAATTCGAGACCGTCGATCGATAAACCATGGAAATCAATCCCGCCGCACCACCATAATCAACATGAATCTCGACATCGCTCGTGCAGTCGGTAATCGAAGCGTTCGACACACCGCCTGCCAGTCCTCCGGTAATGCTTTCACTATTGATGATGCCCGACGTGTGACAATTGACGATCTGCGTTCCCTGGATCATGATGCCCACGATCGGGCCGACGTAGTACGTACCGCTGATATCGACATCTGACAGTGTAAGATTTGAGATTGATCCGCCCAGAACATAGCCGAACAGACCGATCTGATGATTCCAGTTCGAATGCATGTACATGTTCGATATCTCATAGCCGCATCCGTCGTACGATCCGGTGAAACCCGTACCCCGGTATCCGCTGGGCGTGATTCCAAGCCCGTCGTTCCACTCCTGCGATACAGAAAGATCAATGTCGCAGGTCTGCACGAAATGCAGGTTCCAGCTATATTCATTGGTACTCATCCAGAGCAGGTTCTCCGCGATCGATATCTGGAAGGGATTCTCTTCGGTGCCGAAGCCTTCAGGTTGTACGCCGTCGGCGAGAAGCAGCGCGAAATTCAGCAGCAACAGGATAAAAACGAGTTGTTTCACAATTCCCCCTATTTGAGCAGCATCAGTTTACGTGTCTGAGTCGAGTTCTTCGATTTCAATCTGCACATGAAAACACCGGATGCGACCGGTTTTAAGGCATCATTTGTTCCATCCCAGATTATTTTATACTCTCCTGTTTGAAATTCTCCACAACTCTTCACCTTCTGACCTTTCAGGTTGTAGATAGCAAGCGTCGCCGTGTCGTTCGGCCGGACGCTGAAGGAGATGGTCGTCTCGGGATTGAATGGATTGGGGTAGTTACCGTGAAGTTGTGTCGCCGATATCGAGGGTACATCGTTCGGCTCATCAATCCCAACGTATCCCTGCCAGTGGAGGAACGGAAAGCCGCTGTTCTCTGCCGGGTTGATGCCCCAAATATCTTCTGTACCGTTGACGGTCTCACCCATAAAGTCCCATCCGGCGTCGAGGAAGGTTTGTTGATCGCGCATCTGCGAATTGATCAGCCCGGTACCGCCGTCGCTATAGGTCAATCCGCATGTCAGGCGATTCCAGAAGCAAGCTTCTATTACCGAAAGAGAGTCGTTGAGCCCAGCGAAACCGCCCGGCACACCGTCGCCGTCAACGTCTCCCGCACTGTAGCACATTTCAATGACCGATTTCTCGATGTTTTGACCCGCAAATCCGCCTGGGTTCTCTGTCCCGACAACATCTCCGAGGCAATAACAATTCGCAATGCGCGCACTCCCTTCGTTCGAGCCGACAAAGCCGCCGGGGTTTCTCCCCCCTTCAACCTCTCCGTCCTGATAGCATTCCCGTACAATCGAGCCTTCGTCATTCGAACCGACGAAACCTCCGATGCCATGCGTGTTTTCATCACTCTCGACAGAGATGTCACTGGCAGCGAAACAACGCGTCACAATGCAGCTATCGTTCGCACCCCCGATCAAGCCTCCGATACTACCCAGCGACCAGAATCCGTAAGCTCCGATTTCAACCGTCGCCGAGCAATCCGACACCACCGTCCGGGACCCGTTACCGATAATACCGCCGAATCCACCCGTGCTGTATCCGGATCCGGATATCGTTCCGCTGAAAGAGCAGTCGGACACATTCGAGCTTACGCACCATCCGACCAAACCGCCGAATTGGTGATTGAATGGGCTTAATCCGCTGATTCTCCCACTCGCGTGGCTCGATCCGATGATCGAATCCACGCAGTACCCGACCAGCCCTCCAAGTGCTCTCGACTCCCCTGATTCCGTATCATCGTACGAACTCACATTGAGATCGGTCCAACATTCAGAAATCGTTACGCTGTTACCCCTTCCGAGGATTCCGCCAAGATACACCAACCCGTCAATACCGGCCGTGCTGCTGCACGAGTGGATCGACGTCTGGTTCTCACCTCTGCCGACGATACCGCCGGTAACGTAATACCAGGATATAACCCTCCCGGAAGTGTGGCAGTTTTCGACTGTGCATCCGATCGCGATTCCGATAATACCCCCGGTTTTATCCTCGCCAATGATCCAGGCGTTTGTGAGTGTAACGTTTGTAATCTCCACATATTCACAAACACCGAACATCCCGACGCCGCTCTCATTCGTTCTGATGACACAAAGGCTATCGATGGCGTATTCCTGTCCGTCGTAACAACCGGAGAATATGTATCCTTCGTTACCTATCGGTGAGAATCCAGCACCATCGTTCCAGTTCTCCGTTTCCGAAGCGTCGATATCGGCTGTCTGGATAAAATACGAAGACCAGCTACTGGCATTGGTGCTCACCCAGAGCAGGTTGTCCAGCGTCTCGATCTGGTAAGGTTCGTTTTCGGTTCCGGAGCCGTCCGGTTGGACGCCATCAGCGAGAAGCAATGCGAAATTCAGCAGCAACAGGATCACAACGAGATGTTTCATGGTTCCCCCTATTTGAGCAGCATCAGTTTACGTGTCTGAGTCGAGTTCTTCGATTTCAATCTGCACATGTAAACACCGGATGCGACCGGTTTTAAGGCATCATTTGTTCCATCCCAGATTATTTTATACTCTCCTGTTTGAAATTCTCCACAACTCTTCACCTTCTGACCTTTCAGGTTGTAGATAGCAAGCGTCGCCGTGTCGTTCGGCTGAACGCTGAAGGAGATGGTCGTCTCGGGATTGAAGGGATTGGGGTAGTTACCGTGAAGTTGCGTCGCAGCGACAGACGGCACCACCGGGGTGTCATTCGGCAGGAATGTCTGCCATGAGAGATACGGGTAACCATCGTTGATCTGAGCATCGATGCACCAGATGTCTTCCTCTCCGTTCTGGGCCTCGCCGATGAAATCCCAGCCGACCTCGAGAAACGTGCCGATCGACATCATCTCTTCGTCCGTGATACCAACGCCCTCGGCGCTTGTTTGCTGATCGGAGGTGTCGATGTTCCAGAAGCAGTTCGACACGTTTACATCCAACTGGCTGTCTCCCGCGAAACCTCCAGTATCCTCATTTCCTTGCACTGCGCCACAACAATAGCAGTTGACGATATAGCTATGACATCCGGTAATACCGACAAACCCACCGACGTTTTCCGAACCCTCGACATCTCCGAGACAGTAGCAATCCTCGATTCTGGCGTTTCCGATTCCATGGACACCGACCAGCCCGCCGACGTATGGACCCGCGCAGAAAACATCCCCTGAGCTGCAAGACTGCCTTATCGTTGCGCCACCCGTCGCTTCTCCGACAAGTCCGCCGCCATATTCACATGTAACCGTAACCGTACCGGAGGATCGACACTTGCTTATATAACCGTCATTCATGACTCCGACAAGTCCGCCAACTCGAAAATCCCCCTGAACATCACATGAGCTTGAACTCTCATGCAACGAAGTGACAAACAGGCTTGCCACCACGCCGCCGACCTCATCACCCGTGGATACGATTGAACCGCTTGTATGGCAATTGACGACGGACGATAACACTCGCACCATGCCGCACACACCACCGGCTCCGCCCGTCACGGAATAATCGAGATCAATAACCTGAAGGTTCCGAACGACTGCATTGTTGCTGATGCAACCGAACATTCCCCCACCGCCATCACGATTGATATATAAACCGTGAACCGCATGATCCTGCCCGTCGTATATCCCGCTGAAAGATGCAAAGGCTCCGATCGGAACCCAGCCCTCGCCACCGTTCCAGTTTTGCGTATCGTAGGCGTCGATGTCTGCTGTCTGAATGAAATGCGACGACCAGCAACTGTCGGTCGTGCTTATCCAGAGCAAGTTGTCCAGCGTCGCGATTTGATAGGGATCTTCTTCGGTACCGGAGCCGTCCGGCTGGACGCCATCGGCGTAAATAAATGTAATGATTAATGTAAACAGAATTGTAATCCACCCTTTTCCGTGCCCAGTCATACCAGCCTCCATTACTCGATTTTGATACTGATTTGATAATAATTATTTATCGCTGTCAAGATTTTTACCTTGAAATAATACGATTCGACGAAATCCGTGAATGCGCGGAACTCGTGCAGGGGAATATTGAATTCGTCGAAGAGGATGATATCGCCCTTTTGCAGGATCGGCGCCAGCGAGGTCAGGACATAGAGCGTGGAGGAATAGAGGTCTGCGTCCATGTGGATCACCAGCCGATTGCGACGCTGGAATTTCCGCAGGAAACCGGGCAGTGTATCCTGGAAGAGACCCACCTCGAAGCTACAACGTTTTTCGTCCATCTCGGGGATGTTTCCACCGACCGACATCTCGCCCTTCTTGAAGAGATTCCAGTCCTCGGGCAGGCCGGAGAAGGTGTCGAATCCCACAAAGCGCGATTGCGAGTCGCGGTTCGCATCCGCCCACCACTTGAACGACTTTCCACCGTAAACGCCGAACTCCAGATAGTCGATCGCCTTATCGAGTTTCTCCATTTCCAGGAGGTATTTGTAAGCCCGGTAGCGTTTGTTGTAGTCCCGTACCGGCGTATAGAAATCGTTGAGCGGCACATCCCGGTGCGCGTCGATCCAGCGCGATGCCTTGATCAGGTATGAAAGGGTCAGAAGCGGTTTTTCCAGAAAGCCCAGATATCGATGGATTCGCGACCTGTAGAGGATACCTTTCGTTTTACGGATTAGTGATAACTTGAGTTTGCTCGGCATACCGGTTCCTTTGCTTGAATTTCCCGCATGTATTCATCGCAGGCAATAATAATCAAGTCAAGTTCAATTTGCCGAACAGAGTACAAATCAATCGTTTGCCGTATCCTCTTTCGCCATCACCTCGTGGAGCAGCTTGCTGATATTGCGAACCGTGTAGGGTTTCTTGATATATCCGATCGCGCCGTCTTTCAGCAGCTTATCGATTGCGTCATTATGAGCGAAACCGGATGAAACGATGATCCTGGCGTGAGGATTGATCTTTTTTAGCTCGTGGAAGCAAACCTCGCCGGTCATGTTGGGCATGATCATATCGAGAATGATGACTTGCACCTTGTCCTTGATCTCCCGATACATCTTCAAACCCTCGATGCCATCCGTGGCAAGATACACGGAATAGCCGATCGCGCTCAATACGCTCTGAGACATCCTGCGTACGAGCACTTCGTCATCGATGACCAGCACGCCGCCCTCACCCCGGAACACGATATCGGCGGTCGCAGGGGACTCATTGCTATCAGCCGATGCGATTACGGGCAGATAGAAATGGAACGTCGTTCCCGTGCCAACCTCGCTATATACGGATATCGCCCCGCGATGCGACTGGACAGTTCCGAATACTGCCGCAAGCCCCAATCCGCTTCCCTTGCCGACCTCCTTGGTCGTGAAGTATGGCTCGAAGATGTTGTCGAGAAGCTTCGACGGAATGCCGACGCCGGTGTCGGTGCATTTCACAAGCATATATTCGCCGCTCTCGATATCGAATGTACTGGCGTTACAGAAAGCAGGATCGAGGAAGACGTTATCTGTCTCGAATATAAGTGTGCCGCCATTCGGCATGGCATCTCTGGCGTTTATCCCCAGGTTCAACAGGATGTTCTCGATCTCTGCGACATCGCCCTTGATGAGCGATTGCGTGGCTCGCTTGTCTATTTTAAGATCAATCGAACGATCCAGGCTTCGTTGCAGAAGAACCATCGCATCATCGAGGCAATCGTGGAAATCGAATTCCTTGTAGATGATCGGATTCTCGCGTGCGAATGACAGCAGCTTACTGACAAGTTCCGATGCCCGTACCGCCGATTTCGAAATACCGTCCGTCATCTTCATCAAGTTCGGATTGTTCTGGACTTCCAGCCCAAGCAACTCGGCAAATCCCAGTATCCCTGCCAGCATGTTGTTGAAATCATGGGCAATCCCCCCCGCGAGCTGTCCGATCGAGTCCATCTTCTGACGCTGATGAAGCTGCTTCTCCGCTTCGAGCTGATCGGTGATGTCGCGAAAGACAATGACAGACCCGATCAAGATCCCATCCGGATTTATAATCGGCGCAGCGCTATCGGAAATGATACACTCCTTGCCATTTCTCGCCACCAGAATTACGGGATCCTTGAACGACGTGATTTCGAGGGTTGCGATAACCACCTCAGACGGCGATTTGATTGAATCTCGCGTATGTTGATCCAGGAGTATCAACACATCGCTGATATGCTTTCCCTGGGCATGCTCGAAACGCCAACCCGTAATCTTTTCCGCTTCCGGATTCATACGCGTGATGTTGCTTCTTTCATCGGTCGCGATTACGGCATCGCCGATAGAATTGAGCGTAATCCGAAGATCCTCGCGACTTTCAAGTAGCGAGATCTCTGTCGCCCGAAGCGACGCCAGCATTTCGTTCAGTACATGACCCAGCTCGACCGTCTCTGTCGGACCTGCCTCGATGATTGTCTGACCCTTGATGCCTTTTTGACGGATGCGATTCGCATCCAGGGCAAGCTGCTTGAGGGGGCGTGTGATGTGCTTCGAGAGAATAAAAGCACCCCATACGGCGATCATGAGAACAAGGATCGATATCAGTAATATTCGACCACGTAATTCAACTGCCGGGCGTTGCACGTCGTCGATGTAGTAGGACGCGGCGATGTACCAGTCGAGTGGCTCGAAATGCGTGAGGTATGCGATCTTCGGATAGATGAACCGGTTCTGGTCGTACCCGGGGCGGTTCCAATGGTATTCGAGCTTGTTTTCTCCATTTTTCGAAGCCTGAATCAGGTCTTCCAGGATCAAGTTACCCGTATCGGGATTCTGAATATTAATCTCACTCAGCGTATTCAGGAGCGGATGCGTTATAAACTCCTGCTTACCGTTGAAGATGAACACGTATCCGCTACTGTTGATACGCAGCCGCATCAGGGCTTCCTGAAGCTCGTTCTTGACCACCTCGAGACGGTTATCGGCGCTCGCCTTGATATCGTCGATGTAAAGTCCGGTACCAATGACCCACTGCCAGGGCTGAAACATCCGGACATACGAAAGCTTCGGTTGCTCAGCGCCGATCGAGCCGTCCGGCATAGGCTTGGGCCACATATAACCGACAAAGCCCTCGCCATCGTTCTCGCATACATTCCGGAACGCCGAGAACAGGTTGAGGTTGGTTCCATAAGCGCAGTTATATGCGGGATCATCGAGGATTTTGCCGTTGAGTGAAGGGATTTCGGGGTGCATCACCATACGGGGGATCGGTTTACTCGTATCGTTCACCCATATATAGCCGATGCCCGAATCGTAGCGGATATTCTCGAGATAATCGAGCGCTTCCTGTTGCGCCATCTGTTCCGTAATCTTGCCATCACGACTCTCTTTGAAGAGGATTTTGAGAAACGAGAAAACGGTATCGATGATGTCTCGAAGCTCATCCTGCCGTGTTCGCAACATCTCCTGTTCATGAAACAGGATGCTCTGATGTTCGGTTTCGACGAGAAGGTGTGTGAAAACCAAAAGGTTTTGAGCTTCCGATTCCTGTTGCTGATGAAGCGTTTTACGTGTAATGTTCCAGGTAAAAAAAACGACGAGCGTAATCGTTATCAGCATCAGACCTGCAATACCGATCAACAGCTTTGAGCGCATTGTTCGCATTCAATCCTCCTGCACCACGGTGAAATACATCATCACGCGATAACTTCTTGCGATTCAGTCACCGGTTCTGTGAATGCTATACGAATTGCTGTAAAAATGGCGACGCTGACCATGTACATCACGTTATTCCATTCGGCAACCTACCAAATAAGACAAAGGATTGCAAGCTTTTTTTGAGTTATCCCCATACATGAGAACATAATAATGATAGGAGAGCCAGAAGACTCTCCCTTATCGATGAATTGTAAATGCCTATTTGAGAATCATGACTTTGCATGTTCGATTACAATCACCTGCTCTCATCCGAATGAAATAGATCCCGGAGGAAAGCCCCTCCGCGTTCCATGTGACCGCATTCGAGCCCTTCTGACCGCGCTCCGTCAGTTGATCCACCTTCCGTCCCCGGACATCGTACACGGTGAACGTCACGGTGCGTTTCTCCGGCAGGGAGTAGTGGATCGTCGTCGATGGATTGAAGGGATTCGGAACCGCGCTGAAACCAATTTCGAGCGGTTGTTCAGTAACTTCTTCCGCCGCGGTCTGTTCGTACACGATGAAGTCCGGTATCGTCAGGGTGTGGCTCTCCTCGCCGTTCGACACGGTAAGGCTGACAGTGTATTCTCCGTATTCCTCGTAGGTGAAGTACGGATACTGCTCTTCGGAGTCGATTGTGCCGTCATTATTGAAGTCCCACGTCCATGTGAGGTCATGACCGCTGGACCGATCAACGAAACGATACGTCCGCAAGCGTGTACCGTAGATCCGATAGACGTCGAATTCCGCCCGTACGGGCGATGTCGCGGCGGTTCCCTCCAGCCAGAAAAGCTCGGAGCCGGTCACGACCGCGATATCCGGCAAGGAGTCGTCGTTGAAATCGTGCGACGTGACGCAACGAGCGCCCGGAAGATCGAAAGAATAGGGCGTGAAATCGTATTCCGCCGACTTCCGCCACCAATAGACCGTACCGGGAGAATCCCCGCAGCCGATGACATCCATCTCGCCGTCGTCGTTGAAGTCAACCGGTTCGACCCATCGCGCACCAGGGACATCGCTGTCGATCGGCGTTTGATAGTAACTGCCGTTGTATTGACGCCACATCTTCACCCGATTATCCATCCACGAAGCTCCTACGACATCCGTGGCATCGTCGTTGTTCATGTCGGCAACAGCAACGCAACTTCCACCGTCGAACGACGAATCGAGGCCGCGGCGGGTATAGCCATCGTCACCCTGATTTTCCCACCAACCGACGCCATCCTCGTTGTACCCGCACGCCACTACATCCAGATCGAGGTCGCCATCCTTGTCGAAAAAACGTGCGGAGCGATAAGAGTCCGCATCGTCGGGTAGATGTACCGGATCGCTGAAATTCATATTGCCGGTATTCTCGTACAGCACGATACCGCCTTCCGAAGCATCTCCAACCGCGCAAACAACATCGACATCGTCGTCCCGGTCGAAATCTCCGGCGTCGATCGACCGGACGTTTGTCATGTCATTGTCGATAATATGCTCGGTAAGAACATCGTCGATTTCGATCCAGCCGACCTTTCCATTCTCCATGCAGCAATAGAGGATATCGTCATCCTCATCGCCGTCCATATCGAACGCACGCACATAACAGTTACCCTCGTAGTTTCCAGGTAACACACCTGAAGAAAAACCTCCACCCAGCCAGTAGTGAACCTGATCCGTTCCTGCCGCGACGATATCCTCGATCCCGTCGAGATCGACATCCGCCAGACAGAGGTTGTTGGCATTGGTCAGAGCGTTCTCGATGGAATGCGCCTCGAATTGGAATGGATTCCCGAGACTGATATAACTGATGAAGCTGCCGTCGAAATTTGGAACAGCGAGTTCATTCGCGCGACCGTTGTAGCACAAGCCTGCCGGGGCATCCAGGCCGGTGGCGACAGTCACCGGTTCACCGGTCAGGTCGTTACCCCACTTCATGACGCTCTGATTCCTGTGACAGGCGAGGTAGAAGTTTCCGTTATAATCGATGTTGATCCCGTCAAACCGCCCGATCGTTTCGACAGCGGCCTCGACAGCCTGCGTTTCCAGGTCATAGGTCGTGATCGGGGCATTGAGTTCCCAGGAGGCGATGACCAGCCGGTGATTGAAGCGGTCGTAAACCAGATCCTGCACGAGGTTGGGAAGCCCCTCCGAGACAATCATCTCACTGGTTTCCGTCTCCGGATCGACGCGGTGCAGTCTGCCGACCGTGTCCAGCACATAGATATAGCCGTGGTCATCAGAAGTTATACCGTCAAGGCCGTTTACGCAGGAGATGTAGAGGTTCATGATCGGTTCGCCGTTCTCCAGCGAATAGCTTTTTAGGCGGTTGCCGCTGGAGACGTAAAGACGGTTGCCGCGCAGATGGATACCCAATATCTGCCCGAGATCTTCCAAAAAAGCTGTCTGGTTCCCTTCCTCGTCGATCGCAACGATCATTTCGTTGCCCCAACTGGAGACCAGGTAACGATCATGCTCGTAGTCATATACGACGCTCTCGGGATTATCGATCAAGCCCTGTCCGAACACGGACAGTGCAAGTACATATAGGAACAGTGTGAAAAATGCTTTCATTGTAATCCTCCTCGCTTGGAAAGGCTTTCGCCGGTTTATCGGTGTTTCATGAAATTAACCCCCGTTCACCTATGTGCAAAACTTCTGCCATTCGAGGAAGGAAGATGGAACTATCGAGAGAGAAACTCCTTCAGCGTGGTCACGCCGGGGATGAGACCGGGAGGCTCATTCCAGCGGAATCCATCGATATTTCTATACGCCACGATACGGTAGTACATGCTGTCGGAGAACTGCGCGGCACCGTAATGGAAATACTGCGTGGTAGTAGTGAAACCATGGTAGAAGAAGAGGTCGTCCTCGGAAGGGTACTCGCTGTAGAAAACCAGATAGCCATCGGGCTGCGCCGGCTCTCCTTCAACGGTGGTCGAAACGCGACGCCAGTTCAGCTTCACATCGTCGTTGTTGATGCTGATCGTGACGTTTTCGGGAGCCGCAAGCGCTTGCGGTGGCTGAACGGAGTATGGATCGATGATGATCTGTAAATTGCCGCTATTGAAGTAAACCTCCGTGAAATCGAGCACCTCCCCGATGGGGGTCTGTACCGAAATATGGTCAAGAAACGTACCGCCATCGAGAATGAACGAGAGGTCGTCGCGATCGGGCAGCGAAGATTGGATTACTATCAGGAGAGTATCCCCGTACAGGTACGAATTGAATTCGAGTTGATTTCGCCACATCCAGAAATCGCCGTAGTCTTCCATGGTCGTGAAGAGTATATCGTCCGGTAGATTCTCAATGAACATCCGTTCCCGAGCGAGTTTCCAGTCGCGATTGGGATGTATCAGCAAGTTGGTGGGAGCGTAATTCGCGGCATTCCTTTCGGTTACGTCGATCCACATCTCGTACATTGCCTGCTGTGTTTCTTCGTCCCAGCCCACATCGGAAATCGTCATTGGGAGTTCCAGAATATTGGACAATTGTTCATTGTATGAGAGGCTGTACGTCATGTAGTAGGGGAAATTCGTCAGGACGTCGTTGGCGCTCATCGATGAATCGAAATGGTAACCGAGCGAGTCCAGAATATTGATTTGCATGGGATTGAATGAAAGGTGTCCGCTGCGGAATCCCATCACATTCGCGCCGAGTTCCTGCACAAGGAGGTCCCTGGATACTTCCAGCTCTCCATAAACCGTTCCACCTACTGTATATTCGCCATTGTAATGAGGCCGGTAATTGATCGTGTCGTTTCCGGTGGTTCCGACGGGGAAGATCGTCTCGCTGTTGAAGTCCGGTGCGTGAGTGACGGAGTGGGAACCGATCGCATGGTTGTAGAGTGAAATCTGATTGAGTTCGACAAGATTTGCCGGCGTCCAGAGGTTACCGATATAGTAGTCGCTGAAATACCGGGTGGTGATGTTATAGGTCGTGGAAACATCGTGCTGTCGTTCCATCTGTGCGAATTCGACGCACCAGTTGATCGCGGTCTGGCTATCGACGTCATGCGTAACCAGCATGGCGGAGCGCTTATCGCCGGGGATGGTGTATTTCCACACCGAAAACGGCGTATGATGCTGATAGATGCCGCGCATCACGAAGAAAAACGTGTCGGTTGTGGGTTCGAATCCGTTTGAATAGGTCCGATTGGCGTTGTAGTCTTTATCCAGTTGATTTCGAATGATGATGTCCTTGAAGCTGACGCCCAGCGTATAAGCATACCCGCTCCCGTAGGCGTTTCGCACCGCCGCGCCGGTTCCGTCTTCGTACAGTGCGAAGATCACGCCGGTGGTCGTTTGGTAACTCGTGGTGGAAATGACGTCGTCGTACGAATCGCTGCCCAGGCATATCTCCTGTTCGAGTGGATCGTCCATCATTTCATAGCCGGGGGAATTGCTCTGCCAGATAATGGCGTGACGGGTCGTTTCCTGCGTGTAACCCTCGATTCCAAAGAGCTCGTACAGGTCGGGATCCTGCATACGGGGCGCGATGAGGATTCCGCCGCCCTGGACGTAATCCGTAAGCGTAGTGCATTCCGAGGAGGTCAGGCTGGACTCCGTTATTCGCGAGGTGAAAAGAATGTATTGATATGCCGTGCAATCCTCGATCGTGGGAACGACGGTAAAGGGTACGCCTGCTGCGTCGAGCATGTGTCGTACGGAAATCAGTTTCGAGTTCTCGGTACGGAGCCAGTCTTCCAGATTATAAACAGCGATTTGCCGTTCAAGAGCGGACATGCTCCATCCCACGATAAGAATGAGAATCAGGACAAACACTTTTCGCATGATAATTTCCTTTATTAATTTCCCGACTGTTCACATATATTTTAGCCCGATTTCCTTGCAAGAGAAACTTTTTCATCGACCGATCGACACGGCTTGCAGCAGGACCGGATGATAAATATCTTGCGGAAAAATGATCTGTCACAAAATTGGATTCAGAATGTGAAATATACTTCCATGGAGGAATTATGGATTATTTTCTGACTGAAGAACAGCTCGAGATAAAAGAGCTCGCCCGGAAAGTAGCAGAAGAGAAATTGAAACCGCTTCGTCAGCATCTCGACGAGAATAACGAGTTTTCATGGGACGTGGTCAAAGCCATCGCCCAGACCGACCTTTTCGCCATCCTCGTACCCGAAGAGTACGGCGGAATCAGCGGCAAAGTGCTCGACCTCTCCATCGTGACCGAAGAGCTCAGCCGCGTTGACGCAGGCTCGGCGCTCGGATTCGGCGCGACCGGACTCGGCATGTACCCCATCCTCATCAGCGGCTCGGAAGAACAGAAGCAGAAATACCTGCCCGACGTAGCCGACGGAACCCGCCTCTGCGCCTTCGGACTCACCGAAGCAAACGCAGGCTCCGACGCCGGCGGCATCGAGACCACCGCGGTCCTCGACGGCGACCACTACGTGCTCAACGGCACCAAGCAGTGGATCACCAACGGCGGCGAGGCGGACATCTACACCGTCTTCGCGCTTACCGACAAGGCGAAAGGCGCCCGTGGCGCGTCCTGCATCATCGTCGAAAAAGGAACGCCCGGCTTCAGCTTCGGCAAGAAGGAAGACAAGATGGGTATCCGCGCGTCGGCGACCCGCGAATTAATCTTCGAAGACTGCCGCGTGCCGAAGGAGAACCTCATCGGCAAAGAAGGCATGGGCTTCATGATCGCGATGAAGACCTTCGACAAGTCGCGCCCGATGGTGGGATCGCAGGCTGTCGGTATCGCGCAGGGAGCTTACGAGGAAGCGGCGAAGTACTCCAAGGAGCGCAAGCAGTTCGGCAAGCCGATCTCCAGCTTCCAGGCCATCCAGTTCATGCTGGCGGACATGGCGACCCAGATCGAGGCCGCGCGCGCGCTCGTTTACGCCACATCCCGCATGATCGATGCCGGCTGCAAGAAGTTCGCCAAAGAATCCGCCATGTGCAAGACTTTTGCATCGGACGTCGCGATGAAGGTGACCGTCGATGCCGTGCAGATACTCGGCGGATACGGCTACATGAAGGAGTACCCGGTCGAGAAGATGATGCGAGACGCCAAGATCACCCAGATCTACGAAGGCACCAACCAGGTCCAGCGCACCATCATCGCCTCCAACCTGCTCAAAGAATTCTAATCGGCTATCAGCATACGATAAACCTCCGCAAGCCTGATTGTGGAGGTTTTGCTTATTCCCTCATCCCCCTGATAAGGGGGAACAAAAGGGGGTTTCTCTACTTCGTCATGCGGATCAACCCAGTGCCACCTGGGGGTTATTCCTTGCTCTCTTCTCCGTCGTCGTCCCTCGTCAGCGCGATGAAGTCGGGGTCGTCCCAGAAGGCTTTGAAGTCTTCGTCCTCTCGGGCTTGTTTCTTATATTTCGGCTCCAATTCGATGGCTTTCTTCAGACTTTCCAACATTTCACCTACTTTATTCTGAAGTGAAAGAGTGCAAGCTCTGTTGTACCATGCAAAAACATTCTTCTGATCAAGTTCAATAGCTTTATTAGAAGCAATTATTGCTTCATTGTAACGTTTTTCTTTATACAAAACGTATGCTTTAGAACTCCATGTACCTGAGAACAAAGGAGAAATTTTACGTGTTTTCTCGACAATATCGTGCGCGTTTGGAAATTGACCTTTTAATGCAAATACAATACTCAGAACATTAAGTGCCTCAACGTATTCTGGTTTTAGTTCAAGAGCTCTATTCAAAGATTCTTTTGCTTTCTCCAAAGCTTGTATCCAGACATAACATCTTCCTTTATTGTACCATATTTCAGCATTTTGTGGCTCAAAACTCAAGGCAGAGTTGTACGCGTCTATAGCCCGTTCAAAGCGCTCTATTCGTTCCAGCGATAATCCTTGGTAATAAAAAGCCTTTGAAGATTCGGGGTTCCATTTAACTGCTTCGCTAAATGATAAAAATGCTTCTTCAAACAACTTATCGTCATAAGCAACTCCTCCCCGAAATTCCCAGAGTTCTGAATTGTGACTATCCGACGACAATAAATCATCGATATAGCCAAGAGCTTCTTTGCGCCTACCTCTTTCTGATAGTATTACTGCCATGCTCAGGTATGCTTCCGTCAATTCACTATTTAGTAGAATCGCATGTTCTAATGAATAATATGCTTCAGAAAAGTGCCCCATATATGCACATAGATTACCTCTATTAAACCAATGAATTGCGATATTCGGCGATATTCGGATTGCTCTATTAAAGCATCTCATCGCATTACCATGATCTCCTATTTCTTTGAAGCAATTACCTAGATTAGTCCATATTTCAGCCCTATCTGGAGTTAAGGTCGTCGCTTTGAAATAATAATCAAGAGATTTTGCGTACTTCTTCTTCCCTGCATGCAAATTTCCAATATTGTACCAGTAACCTCCAGCCTGAGGCTCCAACTTCACAGCCTCAGAGTACGCCCGTAAAGCATTATCAAAGTCAGATTGTTGTGCATAAGCCCCTCCAAGATTATTCCATGCTTCTGCCAACAGAGGATCAAGTTCTACTGCTTTGCCAAATGCATTAACTGCATCATCGTATTTCCCTTCATGCACATAAACAATTCCAATGTTGAGCCATACAGGTGCTATACTATCATCTATTTGAACTATTTCCTGTAGTTTCAGCAAGGCAGTCTTTCGATCCCCTAACTTATACAAAGTTTGACTTGCACGGTATTTCCAATCAATATTGTTTGGTTCTGTTTTTGAAGCCTTGAGTGCTACTCTAAGAGCAATCCTGTGCTTTCCAAGTAAGTAAAATCCTAACCACCGTCTCTCGATGTCAGAATCAGTTAATTGCTCACCATACAGAACAAGCAAGTCAGTTAAGCGAATAAAGTTTTCCAACAGATATCTCTCACTATCATCGATGTTTCGATCAAGAGAATCGAACTTGTCAATCGGCGCTTTCAATGAATCCACACCAGATTTTAGTTGCGCTTTCTGCTTCAGAAGAGTTCCACGTAATTGATAAATTGGCTCTAAATCCTTAGTGATTCGTCTCTTGAATGCTCTATAGTTCCGAAAAAAGAAATATCCAATAATACCACCGATAATCGATATCCCCATTAAAAACACCGTAAATACTGCTAACACCATATCTATAAATGCCATACGAACTGATAACACTTTCGTCTCATCATCTTTCTTTTCTTCAGCAATATTGAGAGGTGTTATTTCTTGAGTAATCGTTTTTGTATCAACCGTCTGGCTGTCAATCTGTACAGGCACACGGATAGTGTCGGATGTAGTGGTAACGGCACCGAGAATCGAAGCGAGTAACATGATTATAACAAGCCATACGGATCGCATAAATACCTCCGGGATGTGGATGCGCAAGGTATGAATCCAGTGGCGAAATATGTCAATAAATTAAGTTTTGCTTCAAATCGAGTGGGTATTTATTTTGTGTTATTCAACTTCGAAGATCTGCTGTAGAAACTGTGTTTCTCGTCAAAGACTTTTTCTGGTGCCTCGGAGATCTCCCTTCGCTCCGCTTCGATCGATCTCCGAGGCACCAACACTTCCGATCCCACTTAATAGACAGAGCTTATCATTGCCATTTTCTCATGTTTCTCCAACACAGTGTCTGCCGTGTCGCAATCCCATTTTGATCCGGTATAAATCATGGCGTTGATGATGATCAAGAGTTTATGAACGCACGCCACCAGTGCAACCTTATGCGATTTACCGTTTTCGATGAGTCTCCTGTAAAACGACCTGATTCTCGGATTATGCCGGGACGCTGACAAGGCAGCCATATAAAGCACATTCCGGATATTCTTTCGTCCTCCATAGATTGAACGTTTTCCTTTGAGCTTGCCACTGTCATACGCTAAGGGGGCAACACCCACGATCTTCGATATCTTTCGGTGAGACAGATTACCCAATTCGGGTAGTTCGGAAAGAATGATCGATATCGACTGCGATCCGATCCCACTGACGCTGCCCAATATCTCGGCTTTTTCCGACAATTCCTGAGATGAAGATATCACATCGTCAATCGACTTATCCAGCTTCTCAAGCCGCTTTTCCAGGAATTCGATATGCTGCCGGATATCCTTCTTCACGACTCCCGATGCTTTCTCAAGGTGGTTACGCTCCTTACTGATGTTAGCAACGATTTGTAACCGCCTGCGAACCAAATCACGAAGTTTCTGACGATCTTCATCTGGAAATTCCATCGGCTGAAGCTTGCGAAATTCCCCAAAAGCTGAAAGCACTTTCGCATCGATACGATCGGTCTTTTCGTAGGTGCCCATCGACCTGGAAAAATCCTTGGAATGCTTCGGATTCACGATATTGCAGGGAATATCAAGCTTAACGAAATATCGAAAAACTCCTTGCTCGTAACCACCGGTCGCTTCCATGACCAGTAATGCATCATCAAGATCGCCAAGTTCCTTCTGAAGCTTTCGGTAACCGATTTTGTCATTTTTCACTTGCAAAGTTTTACCGCTTGTAGGTATATAGAAATCCAGATGGGCTTTCGAGACATCGATGCCGATATAGGTAAATGTGCGCATGTTATTCTTTTCCATGTGTACTCCTTCCTTATTTATTCGAGCTCGAAGCTCAGGAAACTGTTCGGGTTTCTATGGATAATCGGTCCGGATCTTTCTACAAAACGGGATGTTAATCCCTCGGGGCAGGACGATCTCAAGACCGATGTATTGCCCTGATGCGCATCGGGGCAATACTTTTACCTCAGAATATGAACGCTGAATTTCCCATCAAGGTATTCTAAATGACAACATATAAGGGGCAGGTCCCCGTGCCTGCCCTTCCTTAGAGAAATGCCAAGCTGGATAAGATTCCAGGTTAGTTTCCTTCGGAAAAACCTACAGGAGCTTGGCGGACCATAGAGAGGGCAGGCACGGGGACCTGCCCCTACAGCAAGAGATATCGCCCAGCGAGTCTGAACGCAAATCTATATTAACTTATTCGCTATCGCGTCCCGTTATCGATCATCGCGAGGATGGTGTAGAGGTAGTACGCCTGCACCCGTTTCAGGGATTTTAAATAATCCGGCGAAAGAGGCGATATCCTGCCGCGTTGCAGAAGGTTGTCGATCCTGGTGACGAGCTCGGGCCGGTCTTCCAGATAACCATGACCGCGCCTGATCCGCATGGACTTCAGCTTTCGTGTGAGCCGGAACGTAAACCAGTTCAGGTAGTGCAGAGGATTGGTGTCGTGGCCGGTGATATCCAGCATGGTGTTTGCGCTGGCGATGGCGGTCAGTTCGGGAGACAGCGCGTGCAGGAACTTGCGGTAGAGTTGCAGGTCACGCTTCCAGTCACGCGGCGCCTGCATGGCAAGGCTGTAGAACTCCCAGTCGTAGAAGGGCGTCTCCGTCCGGGCGTAGTAGCGGTTTCGATCCTCACCCTCGAACAACCATCTACCGCCGCGCTCCGCCAGATAGAAGTACCGATAGCGCTCGTCCCAGCTTTCTACCGGGTAGCGCGAGACCACATCGAGCAGGTAGTCCGTAATGGCTTTCGCGTCGATCCCAAGCATGGATGCGATCGCATCGATGGAGAAGATCGACGCAGACCTGCTCAGGTAGTTAACGAACTGAGTTTCGTCCGCAAGATGTTCTGTCGGGTAGAGATCGGGCATAACCTTGTCGCCGCCGTCGCCGGTGAAGAAGACGTATCCGCTGTCGCGGTTCAACCCGCGCAGGAAATCGCAGAGGAAGCCCAGGCCGAGGTAGTTGACACCGCGCTTCAGCCCGAAAAGTTCCGCACGGGAGGCTTCCGATTCCTCCGCGAGTCGATAGATCGTGAACGGGCAGTCCCAGAGCCGGGCGAGTTGCTTTGCGACCCGGACGTCGCGTGCGGCGGTTCGATCATGGTCCAGATAGGTCGCGGAGGCGAATGTCATGCCGAGCTTGTGCAGCGCGCCGCCGACCGCCCTGGAGTCCAGTCCGCCGCTCAATCCCAGCGTCACCTCGCTTGATCCCGCACAACGCTTGGTCGCGCGAATGAAGGCGTGCAGCATTTCCTGTAAGTGTTGTCCACGATTCACGTTCTCGAGCACGGGTGGAATCCTGAGTTCCGGTTTGTCGTGGATGGTCAGTCGGACCGGGCGCTCGAATCGGAGCCGGCCGGAAGTCTGCGGAAGGCAGCTCTCAATCTCACGATAGACGGACGGCTTGCCGGGTACGAATCCCACGAACAACATCTGCGCCATCAGGACGCTGTCCATCTCGAGTTCGGGCAGGCAGTCCTGAAGCAGCGCGATATCCCTGCTCAGGATGAAGGTCGCGTCGTCCCGGTAGTAGTAGAGCGGAAACCGCGCGAGCCTGTCGTTGAAGAAATGCAGCGATCGCTCTCTCTTATCGATGATCGTGCAGGTGAAGCCTGTGTTGAGTTCGTGCTGGAGTTGCTCCGCGGTTTTATCCGGCAGAATGGTTGCGGGATCGATCTCACGAGCGGGATTTTCCCACAACACGAGCCGGTTTTCATCCTCCAGACGGGATACCGGGTGTCCGTTGTGTTCGTGGATGAATATCGCGACATCCGGCATCGGCTCGATCAGCTCGAACGTATGATGAAACGCGTGTCCTTCCAGCTCTATTCTACGCTTTTCGCAGGTTTCCCTGAAGCGCTCGACATCTCCGTAACACAGGGTAATTCCGGGCATATCCCATCCTTGTAGTCAGCATTAACAGGCATCCCAAGGAAAGCAGACCGGATTACCGCGTCCAGCATTTTCTGTTCCCTCATCCGCTTGCGTGTCATCCTTGAGCCCTTCGACAAGCTCAGGATAAACTTCGTCGAAGGAGGGCCGCAGTGAGGGTCTTCTACACTTTTTCATTGACGAACCGAGCCGCTGTTCACATTGTTTGGAAAACAAGCACCTCAACAAAGGACGAATATGAAAGCCCTCACGACCATCGCACTGATCCTGCTGACACTATCGCTCTGCGCGACTATCCTGACGCCATCCGAGCGCTCCATGATGCGTAGCATGCTGGTAGAAAACGACCTCGACAGTCTCTCCACCGACTTCCTCAAAGACTGGAGTCCGGACACGCATTTCAAGATCCCCATCGTGGTCGATATCCTCAACCACCCCTTCCTTTTCCCGGACTACGTCGCGAAGACCGACACGCTGGTCCGCGAGAAATCGACTGTCGAATTGCTGTTGAGCCTATCGCACGACGTTTTTTCCGCGGATTGCCGAATGGACGACTTTTCCTCCGATCAGAAGACCGACGATCCCATCGATTACGCCATCCAGAGCTGGGAAACCATCTCGAGAGACTACCAGCAGGCATGGAGCGGACTGAGCAAAGACGAGCGCAAGCAGCTCGAAACCATCGCGCTCAGTCTGTGGGAAGAGCACGAAGACTCGCTTGACTATCAGAAGGCATTCGAACATCGCGGCCTTGTCGAGGGCGAATCCATCGACTCCGACAGCCTTATCGCGCTGATCGAGAAGGTCGATTTCAAGTCGCTGTCCAGAGCGGCGATCGCGTTCGAGAAAGATTTCTGTGTCCTGAAAGAGTTGGTGAAGGATAAAAAACTCAAGCCACGGACGAAAAAAACAAGCTGGGGAACCTTGCGCATCGGCGGAAGTGGCGACGACACCTACGAAGGTCGTTACGCACTGATCATCGAGACCGGCGGTAACGACACCTACCGCGCCGACCTCTACGCCGACCCGAAACAACCCTTCTGCTGGATCATCGATCTCGACGGTAACGACTACTACGAAAACCGCGGCGTGGGCGGTCTGTTCAGCGCGGTGATGGGGCTGTGCCGCATGTACGACGCATCGGGCGACGATACCTATCGCGCCGGCGACATGTCTTTCTGCGCTTGCTTCGGCTGTGGCGTTTACGAGGACGAATCCGGCTTCGATATCTACGACTGCGGGTTGCACGCCATCGGCGCGGCAAGTTACGGTCTCTGTCTGCAAATAGACAATGATGGCGATGACCGCTACAGCGTCACCCAGTACGGCGAAGGTTTCGCAGGTCCGCTTTCGGCAGGCGTCCTGATCGACCGCAACGGCGACGACCTCTACTACGCCGGCGGAAAATACCTGCACGCACCACTCGCGCCGTTCGACTTCCGCAGCCTCTCACAGGGATTCGGATTCGGTATGCGACCCGACATCGCCGGAGGCATCGGCATCATCCACGACGACCACGGTAACGACGTCTATCAGGGCGGCGTTTATGCGCAGGCGGTCGCCTACTGGTACGCGCTGGGCATCGTCATCGACAACGAGGGCAACGACTACTACGACGCGGTCTATTACCCGCAAGGAAGCGGTATCCACCTCGCGGCGGGATTCCTCTTCGACGGCGCAGGCGAAGACCACTACTACTCCAAGCACGGACCCGGTCAAGGCGCTGGTCACGATTACGGCGTGGGCTTCATGATCGACCGTGGCGGCAACGACTATTATGGCATCGAGGGCGGCAACGGACTGGGGCTGACCAACTCCGTCGGCGTCTTCATGGACGTCTGGGGCGATGACGAATACGCGCGCGACAGGTCGAGTAACTACGGCTACGCGAACAGCTCGCGCGGATGCGGCGGCATCGGTATTTTCCTCGACACCGGCGGTAAGGATTTATACGGAATCGATGAAGCCGCCAACGACAGCGCCTGGGTCAACGGCACTTGGGGTCTGGGAAAGGACGTTGCATTGATCCAGCCGCCGACGCCCATTGAAGAAGAGGCCGAGGTACAGGCGGCGCTGGTCGATTCTCTCGCGAGTATCGAAGAAATCTTCAACGCGGCGTCCGAGTGGGGTGTGGGAAGCGCTGCGATGCGTGTCGAAAAGGCCGGTGAAATCCTCTTGAAACGCGAAGACGAAGCCGCCGAATTCATCTTCAATCACCGCATGAACAGCAAGAGTGGACTGGTCTATCGCGCCATATCCACCTTCGCCGAGAAATCCGACGCGCTGAAGCCCTATTATTCGCGCGGACTGCACAGCCCGGACAGTCTGGTGGCGAAGATGACCATCAGCCTTATCAGTGACAGCGGCGACAGCGTCTGGGTCGATTCTCTCAACGTGTTGCTGCAAGAGAAGCGCTACGTTCGGAACGTGCTGTCTGCCATGGGCGGCTTTAAATGCGAGCGAAGCATCGACATCCTGTTCGAATACGCAGGACAAGAATCCGAGATGCTCCGGGTGATCGCCGCCAAAGGTTTGCGTGTCATCAACACGCAGCGCACCCGCCGGATTCTGCGCGACATGCGCGACGACCCGTCCTTCCTGATCCAGTCGCTGGTTCGATTGTCACCAGCCTGGAAAAGGGTCGATGGCAAACCGAGGTGGGAGTAGGGTAAGGTTCGCCAATGGGGGATTCGAATTTGCATGCAAATTCACAGGAGGTCGAACGCTACGGGTGAGAGTTGATCGACACAGCCGGCAGCTGTGGTTTCCCATTTTCTGTAGCTGCCGATCTCCGAGCGGCACTTTCCCTGTGTAGCTGCCGATCTCCAAGCGGCACTCACTAAAGGAGTCATTTATGCCGAACCAATTCAAACCACATCGAATGAAAGACTTCTATTATGGACAAGGTCACTTGTATTCCATAACTATTTGTTCCGATTCTAAGAAGCCCGTCTTTCGAAATCCTGATTACTGCAAGGCCATCCAAGAATCACTGCTATATTACAACAATCAAGGAATCATCAATCTAATATGTTTTTGCATAATGCCTGACCATGTCTATATTCTCTTGAAAATCGTGAAGAATCGATTATCGCTTTCTGCATGGGTGTCTAATTTTAAAAGATATACATCAAACTCCGTTGGCATAAGCCTCTGGCAGAGGAATTATTACGATCATATTGTCAGACGAGAAGAAGATGCTGAACAAGCATTGATGTATATCATGAATAATCCCGTAAGGAAAGAATTGGTTGAGAATTGGAGAGATTACCCATATTCGTGGATGAAGTTTGATGAAAATGAATTATGAAGAGGTTCGCCAATGGGGGATTCGAATTTGCATGCAAATTCACAGGAGGTCGAACGCTACGGGTGAGTGTTGATCGACACAGCCGGTAACGTCTTTTCTCTTTGTTTCTGTAGCTGCCGATCTCCGAGCGGCACAGAATAATCGGTGCATCATACATGACGAAGAGGTTCGCCAATGGGGGATTCGAATTTGCATGCAAATTCACAGGAGGTCGAACGCTACGGATGAGCGTTGATCGACACAGCCGGTAGTCGTGGTTTCCCATTTTCTGTAGCTGCCGATCTCCGAGCGGCACTGAATGATCGGTACATCATACATGACGAAGAGGTTCGCCAATGGGGGATTCGAATTTGCATGCAAATTCACAGGAGGTCGAACGCTACGTGAGCGTTGATCGACACAGCCGGTAGCGTCTTTTCTCTTTGTTTCTGTAGCTGCCGATCTCCGAGCGGCACAGAATGATCGGTGCATCGTATGTGACGATGAGGTTCGCCAATGGGGGATTCGAATTTGCATGCAAATTCACAGGAGGTCGAACGCTACGGGTAGTAGTATATCGCAAACGATAGAAGGAGCACCGGGTTGCCAATAGAATATATTTACGGATACGCATTTCGAGGTTGACAAGAGTGATTCCGTTCTTGTATCTCTGTCTGAAGACCCGCCACAGGCGCGTTCAGGAGTTTGCAGATGGTAAGTAAAGCGCAGAAAGTTCGTTTGGGTGTGTTCCTGGTAATCAGTTTTTCACTCATGGCTCTGTTGATTATACTCATTGCCGGAGAGAAACTATTACAGAAAAAAGACAGCTACTCGATCGCGTATAAGAATGTGTCGGTCAATGGATTGCAGATCGGCGCAATGGTGAAATACCGCGGCTACATGATCGGATCGGTGACCGACATGCGTATCGATCCGGAGGACGTTGGCACAATCGAAGTCGATGTGGAAGTGGATTCGGGTACGCCGATCAAGGAAGACATGGTCGCCAACCTTGTTCCACAGGGTATAACCGGATTGAAGCTGATCGAGCTCGCTGGCGGAACCAACGATGCGCGAACACTGGATCCGGGATCTCCGATTAAGGCAGGGTCGTCGCTTCTCGGCGACATCACCGGCGGGATCGAATCCGTTACGGAAAAACTCGAACTGGTGCTGGTACACATTGCTGAAATCACCAGCGAAGAAAACCAGCAGCACATCGCCAGCATCCTCGTGAATCTCGAACTGCTGGTCACGGAAAATCGCCAGCACATCAACCGGATCATGAACAACGTAAGCTACACCACCTCCAACCTGAACGAGCTTGTCGTTACCATGAACGACGCCATGAACCGGCTGAACGACCTGCTCTATTCTGAAGAAGCCGATCGTATCGTCGCCAACGTCGTTCTCATCACCGATAATCTTTCAAAGACCACCGAGATGGCGAGCAGCATCACCATCAGTCTGAACAACATCATGCTGAAGGTTCGCGACGACGTCGTCACCATGATCGAGACCATGAAAGAAACGATCGACTATCTGAACGAATTCTCGCGCCAGATCGACGAAGAACCTTCCCTGCTGCTGCGAACAAAACGTAAATAGAGGAAACCCATGAAGCGTTTTATCTGGATACTGCCGGTCATCGCACTGATCCTCCTCATCGGATGTACCGTCGAGGAGATCGCACCGCGAAACTACTACGTGATGGAATACTACCCGCACACCGAGGTCGATTCGCTCAAGAGGGTGACACCTCTGCCCTACAGGGTTCTGATCACCGATGCACAGATCGCCCGAACCTATACCAGACGACAAATCGTTCTGCGACACTTCGGACCCAAGCTTACCTATTCCGACTACGACAATTGGGGCGGCAAGCTCTCCGAGATGATCTCCGATCTGGTTACCCAGCGTTTCAGGCGATACAACGTCTTCTCCAAAGTCCACAAGGAATACTACAGCGACATTCCCGATTTCGAGCTCGATATTGTCGTAAACAACATCGAACTATATACATCCGAGGTGAACACAAACCGCGCCGCACGACTCAACATTGAGTTCCGGCTCAAACGGGTGAACGAGCAGACGACGCTCCTCTCGCACAGCGTCAACCGTGTCGTTTTCATGGTGGATGACGAAGTGGAAACCTTCGTGCAGCAAGTCAACGAAATGCTACTGGAAGAGACCGATCATTTCATCGTGAAGATCGACAGATTCTTCGAGGACGGCACTTTGCCCGACGATACAATCGCGTCCGGCAAGACCAAAGCGGACAGCCTGCTCCAGAGCGTTGAACGGGAAGAGCAGATACCCAGCGGTATGGGACTGTTACTGCTTCCTGCCATCAGCGAATCCGACGAAGAACCGCATTTCATCGTGACCGATAAATACGGCATGGAAACTACCGGAAGAATGGGCGAACCGCTTCCGCTGTGGAAAGGGAAATACACTTTGCGAATGGGCTCGGGCGACTTCGACCAGATGATGAAGAAGGACGAAGTGGAGATCGTGCCGCGTTTCAAGACGCTGATCAAGCCCGAATGGGGCGCCCTTAAGGTGAAGATCGTCGATGAAAGCCGCAACTACGCCAAGGTGCGCTACGAAATCTTCGACCAATCCACGGGCGAGAGTTTCGGCTCCGACTTCCCGGCGGAAGAGGATATCGGCGAGAAAGACCGTATCTGGTTGCTCGGTGCGGGATTATACAAGGTGACCATCAACAATGAACCGTTTAACACGTATCAGAATTTCACCACCGTGTTCCTGGAGGCGGGTTCCTACCAGATCCTGACCATCGTAGTGAGTACCGACGAGGACGGCGTTCCGCAGAACCTGATCGGCGCCGGGGTTCTCGACGAAACCGACATCCGCGAAGAAGAGAAATTCTTCCACATCTACAGCGCCATCCACGCCAACGGTAATATCACCAGCGATAACTCCAACGAAGAGAACAATCCAACGACCGTAATCAATGCCAGCACGCAGCTCGACAACCGGATCGTTTACGATCGATACCCATACCATTTTACGAGCAACCTGCTGGTCGAAGCCGGTTTGAGCAAAGACGAGGAGACCGATCTTCGCGCTTCCGACGATAACTTCAGTCTGCGCAACACGCTGGTATATTATCTGGTCAAGTCTTTCGGACTGTATATACGAGGTGACGCAACTACCCATTTCTTCCCTGAAAAAGTCTATACTTCAGACGACCGCAACTACATCTTCATCGATGAAGAGAATGTCAGCGATACGCTCATGTCAACAGACGAAATACAGGTCAAAGAGTCATGGCAGCCGGCGGAGTTCAAGGAGGGCTTCGGTATCAACTGGCGAATTCTGGACAAGCAGCGCAGCAGTCTCAGCACCCGGCTCGGACTGGGATTCCGGCAACTTTACGCGGATGACGTCTATACTTACGACAAGACCGAAACGGTTGAGGTCAACGACTCGACCGAGGTTAACTATTACCTCTACAACGAGGTAGGCAATTCAACGCAGGAAGGAGTCGAGTTCTCGGTTGTCGCGAGCTTCGAGCTGCCGTTCAACCTTTCCTACGACTCAAATGTGGACATTCTCTTCCCGTTCGATCAGGACAACCCAAGCTACGAGTGGGAAAACATACTCAACCTGCGCCTCTTCAAGCAGGTCTCGCTCGACTACAAGTTCACCCTGACTTATAACAAGGATGTCGCCGATTACAACATCCTGAATCACCAGTTCTATCTGCGTGTTACCTACATCATCAACTGACGAACATGGCGAACGAAGGAACACTGCTACGCGACGGCAACCGGCTGAAGCTGGAAGGAGACCTCGACAAGATCGCGGTTCCTGGTATCTTCGCACAGTTTTCCTCCCTGAAGGATATCGCATCCGTCGAATCCATCGAGCTTTCCGGCGTCACCATGATCGACAGTGCCGGCGTGGCGCTTCTCGACGAAATGCAGAAGCGAATCGGGCAACCGCAAGTCACCGGCACAACCCCATCCGTCCAGCGTTCGATCGATACCTTCACCTCGCTCGCGCTCGAGCCGCAGATCGCCGTCAAGCCGCCCGGTTTCTTCGAGACGGTCGGCGATAAGGCGTTCAATTGGCGGGACTCGGTCGTCTATTCGCTCTATCTTACGTCCGATACATTGTACTGGGCGTTCGTCGGCATCTTCAACCGCAAGGGACAGCGCAAGGGATCGTTCATTCAGCAAAGCCTGCTCATCGGCGTGGATGCGCTCCCGATCGTAGGATTGCTGTCGTTCATACTCGGGCTAATCCTGGCGCTTCAGGCGGCAGCGCAGCTCCGTATGTTCGGCGCCAACATTTTCGTCGCCAATCTCGTCTCTATCTCCATGGTGCGTGAGATGGGGCCCATGATGACGGCGATCATTATCGCGGGTCGAAGCGGTTCTGCCATCGCGTCCGAGATCGCCACCATGAACGTTACCGAGGAACTCGACGCGCTCAAGATGATGGCGATCAATCCCATCCGCTATATTGTCGTGCCGAAATTCCACGCCATGACCGTCTGCATGCCGCTGCTGGTGACGCTCTCGATCTTTCTGGGCGTACTCGGCGGTGCACTGGTTGCAATGTTCTATCTCGATCTGACCTTCAACGCCTACATCGAGCAGGGAATCAGCGCGCTGATCTTCAAAGACATCGTACTCAGCCTGGTTAAAAGCACCTTCTTTTCCTGGGTGATCGTGATCATCGGCAGTTTCTACGGTTTCCGCGTACAGGGCGGCGCCGAGGGTGTCGGAAAAGCGACCACTGCCTCCGTGGTGGCGTCCATATTCGCAGTAATCGTGCTGGATGTGATATTCAGCTTGATATATCTTATTTAGAAGAAGACCCTCACCCCAACCCTCTCCCGCAAGCAGGAGAGGGAGCAGGAAACGAGGGAATATTGAATTCCTTATAGCTCTTTCTCCCGCTTGCGGGAGAAGGCGGGGGATGAGGGTTATAATCGAGGTAACTATGACAGTACCAATTATCCGCGTCCGCGACCTGGTGGCGAAATACGAGGAGAAGGTCATCCTCGACGGGATCAGCGTCGATATCATGCCCGCGGAAATCACCGTCATCCTCGGCGGTAGCGGTTGCGGCAAGACTACCCTGCTCAAGAACATCCTCCGGCTCTACGAACCGGCTGCCGGATCCGTCGAGATTTTCGGCAAAAACGTGGTCGGGATGGAAGAAAGCGAGTTCGAGAAGATCCTGGCGAACATCGGCATGCTCTTCCAGAACGGCGCATTACTCAATTCACTCTCCATCTACGACAACATCAGCATCCCGCTCGAACAGCACACGAACATCCCCGACATCCTCAAAGAACGCATCATCCGCAGAAAGCTCGAGCTGGTAAATCTCAGCCACGCGATCTATCTCAAGCCTTCCGAGCTCTCCGGAGGCATGAAGAAACGCGCGGCCCTCGCCCGTGCCATGGCGCTCGATCCCGACATCCTCTTCTTCGACGAACCATCCGCGGGTCTCGATCCCATCACCAGCGCCAACCTCGATGAACTCATCCTCACCCTCAAGAAACAGCTCAACATCACCATCGTCATCGTCACGCACGAACTCGCCAGCATCCACCGCATCGCGGACAAGATTATCTTCCTCGACTCCGGCAAGATGCTCTTCTATGGCTCTCTCGACGAAGCCAAACAAGCCGCCATCCCCGCCATTGACACCTTCTTCGAGGTCGGTAGATTCGAATAAAACCACGAATCGCCTGAAAGCCGAAAAGCCTTCAGGACAGGATCGATCCTCGATTCAGCCCTTTCTTTCATAGAGCAGAAACAGCCAGAACGGCTTCTTCTTCCCCATTAAACGATTCATGGCATTGCACCCCCGTGAAACGATATTCCCTTTCTGTTTCGGGAAATCGGTATTGCCGCAGGATGGGCACAGCACCAGACCCTCCGGATCCTTCCATTGCCCGGCAACCTTCTGCTTGATCATTAACAGCAGCGGATGATAGTCACGCGCAATCGGTCCGTGAACGCCCTGGCGAATCAGTTTGAATTCGGAACCGAGCCTGCGATTGATGTCGTCCGGGGCAAACGAATGCAAGTGGCCGTAGATATGAAATACATCACCGCATTTCGGGCAGCGTAACCAACGAGCCGCCAGCAGTTCGCGGTTGGGTACGGTGATGAAAACGTACTTCCGCGCGATTCGCGTGATCTCGTGAATCGTCCCCTTCAGCACATCATCGGGCAGATGTTCCAGCATCTCGCTGGAGAAAACCATATCCCAGGAATGATCCTCGACCGGTATCGAATCCGCGGAGGCCTGAATGGTTTCGGACTGAACCTGTTTTAATGCTTCTGCCGATATATCCACACCGCAGACTCGATATCGCTTCGCAAGCTCGTTGGTGATGATGCCGTTTCCGCATCCGATATCGATAATGCTCTCGACGCCGTCCGGAATGTAGTCCATCACATGCTTCACCTTATCCCCGATAAGTCCTGCTTTATCGTAATCGTTCCACATTTCGCGCGTGTGATATCGCCGCTCCAGTTTTTCCCGATTATACTCCACAATAACCTCCGTTTCGTTCCAACAAATCCTCGTCCGATATCGATCTGTCAAGCAGCATATTACCCAACCCTCTTCCTGAAACTCACGATACTGAGGCTGAAGATGATCACACCGTAGATCGTCATCGGAATCACCGCATCCAGTAGGAACGGCAGCGTCGATCCCTTCGCGGTGATCTCGCGCATGATGATGATGAAGTATTTCATCGGGTTGAGCCAGGTAATCTGCTTGATAATCCACGGCATGTTCTTAATCGGGATGAAAAGGCCGCTGAGCAGGATCATGAACACCAGGAAAAACCACGAGAAGAACATCGCCTGCTGTTGGGAGGAGGTCATTGTCGAGATCAGCACGCCCAGCCCCAGCGTGGTGAAAAGGAACAACAACGCCAATCCGCCAAGAAGAACGTAGCTTCCCTGCACGTGGATATCGAAGACCATCTGCGCGATGAAAAGCGACAGAAAGAGTTCGACGAAGGTCAGAATCAGAAACGGCAGCAGTTTACCGGTAAGGAGTTGCCACTTGCGTATCGGCGTCACCATGAGCTGTTCGAGCGTACCGATCTCCTTTTCCCTGACCAGCCCCATCGCGCTCATCATCATCGAGACCAGCGTGATCATGATCACCACAATACCCGGCACCATGAACTGCGACGCCTCCAGATTCTCGTTGAACCACATCCCGCTCTCGAATCCCACCGGAGCCTTGAACCGCTTCATGCCCTCGATGCCCTGACGCATGATATGGCGTGTCGAATATTCCACGCCCCAGTCAGTCAGGATATCGCGCAGATAGCCACCCGCCACGCCGGCGGTGTTGCCGTCGATCCCGTCGATGACCACCGCGATGCGCGGCTTGTTTCGGGCGAGAAGATCGGCCTCGAAGTCGGGCGGAATGAGGATACCGAGCTGCGCTTTCCAACTCTCGATCGCCTGATCGACTTCGGCGTAACTGCGCACCTCGCCCATCGGCTTGAAGCTGTCGGTGTGCAGCATTTCCTCGATCAGGGCGCGACTGGTGGGCGACCGGTCGAGATCGCAGACCAGCAGCTTCACGTCCTTCACCTCGTTGGTGATGGAAAATCCCAGAATCATGATCTGGATGATCGGCACGAAGAACAGGATCGCGATCATCTCACGCGTGCGGAAGACCTGCTTGAATTCCTTGCGTATCAATTGCAGAATCGGTTGCATGTCAATTCCCTCCCCTGTTCTCGGCGATCCGTTTGAAGTTTCGCCAGGACGCCGCCAGCAGAATAAACGAGAATCCTGCCAGAACCAGAACCGGCTCCATCAGGTATTCGATCGAATTGCCTTTGAGCATGATGCCTCGAATGATGATCAGGAAGTATCGCGCAGGAATGATTCGCGAAATGTACTGCAAAAATACCGGCATGGACGCGATCGGGAAAATGAATCCGGACAGCAGGATCGTCGGCATCAGCGTCATCAGAATCGATGCCATCATGGCGATCTGCTGCGATGGCGCGATGGTCGAGATCAGCAGCCCGAGACTCAGCGCAACCAGGATGTAGAGCAGCGACAGCCCGAGCAGCAGCAGCGGATTACCGAGAAACGCCACGTGAAACAGCACGATCCCGATGCACAGGATCAGCGTGCCGATCACCACCGCCAGCACGATATAGGGCGTTAGCTTTCCGAGGATGATCTCCAGCGGTCGCACCGGCGATATAAGAAGCTGTTCCATGGTGCCGGTCTCGATTTCGCGCGTGATGGTGATGCTGGTCAGTAGCGCCGAGATCATGATCAGGATCAGCGCGATCAGTCCGGGAACGTAGAAGTAATTGCTCTCCATCGACGGATTGAAACGCGGCTGGAGGCTGAACTCGACCGGTTGCTCGATACCGCGCTTCTCGTTGAATGCCTGGATCACGCGTCGGCAATAATCGCGCATGAGATTAGCGGCGTTGGGATCGGAGGCGTCGATGATGAGTTGCACATTCGCCCCCTGATTGCGCTGGAGCTTCCTGCCAAAGTCTTCCTTGATGATCATTGCGATATCGGCGTCGCGCGACTTAAACAGGTTCATCACTTCGTCTGGCGTTCCCTGTTCGTATCGTATCTTGAAGAGGTCGCTTCCCCGGAAACCCTGCATGAAATCCCACGATTCCGCGCTCCGGCTGAAGTCGTAAACGCTGATACGGATGCTCTTGATTTCCATGTCCAGCGCATAACCGAACATGGTCAATTGCAGGATCGGCATCAGGATGATAATCACCAGACTGCGCGGATCGTGCAGAATATGAAGCCATTCCTTCTTCGAAAGCGCGATGATACGTGCTATGCTGCCTTTCATTGTCGCTCCTTATTCCAGCTCGCCCGTAGGTCGAGCGCTACAGGAAATCAACTTCTGAATGTCCCGCAGGGGCTTCCGAATGTTGATTTCTTCACCCCCCTGACAAGGGGAGATTAAGGGGGGTTGCTCTCTTCTCTTCACCATTCTTCAGAAGATGGATAAAGATATCCTGTATATGGCTCATGCCATACCGGTCCTTGAGTCTTTGCGGGCTGTCCATGGCGATGATCTTTCCGGCTTGCATCACCGAGACCCGACTGCAATACTCCGCCTCGTCCATGTAGTGCGTGGTGACGAACACCGTCTTGTCCTCTTCCAGCAGCGCGTAGATCACATCCCAGAACTCCCTTCGCGCGCGAGGATCGACTCCGGAGGTGGGTTCGTCCAGGAAGATGATGGGCGGATCGTGCAACAGCGAGCAACCGAGCGCGAGACGCTGCTTGATGCCCACCGGAATCGCGCGGGTGCTTTTCCTGCGATAGGAGACGAGTCCGAGCCGCTCCATCCACGAATCCATCCGATCTTTCAGAATCGAGGGTCTCACATTGTAGATACCGCCGTAGAACTGCATGTTCTCCTTTACGGTGAGGTCGTTGTAGAGCGAGAATTTCTGGCTCATGTAGCCGATGTTCCGTTTCACCTGCTCGCTCTGCGACCGGATATCGTACCCCGCCACCGTCGCTATGCCTTCCGTGGGTGACAGCAATCCGCACAGCATACGGATCATGGTCGTCTTGCCGGCGCCGTTCGCACCCAGAAAACCGAACACCTCTCCCCGCTTCACCTCGATACTCACCTTATCGACCGCCGTGAAGCCGCCGAATCTCCTCGTCAGATCCTTCGCCAAAACCGTAGTATCATTCATGCCTGCCTCCCGTGACCAGCAGAAACACATCCTCGATCGTAGGCTTGATCCGCTCACGATCTGAAATCCCCAATTCTGCCAACCGCTTCCACAGCTTGTCCTCCGGTTCCCGCTCGAACGCCACATGCAGAACATCTCCGAATAACTGAATCTCCACGACGCCTGGCATTGCTTCGATTTCGTCCCGCAATCGCCTGAGATTCTCACCCTGGATCCGGTACAGCGGGTACCGGAAGGTCGATTTCACCTCAGCCGGCGTTCCCATAGCGACGAAGCTCCCTTCGTGCATGAACGCCAGCCGGTCGAACTGCTCCGCTTCGTCCATGTACGCGGTCGAGACCAGGATGCTGGTTCCCTCTTTCCTGATTTCTCGCAAAATCTTCCATAGCTCTTCGCGCGAGACCGGATCGACGCCGAATGTCGGTTCGTCCAGCACCAGCACCTTCGGTCGATGCAAGAGGTTGCACGACAGCGCCAGCTTCTGCTTCATTCCACCGGAGAGGTTCCCCGCCAGGTGGTTCTTGAACGGCTCTAATTTCGAGAATCCGTACAGCTCCGCGATGCGCTTTTTTCGATCCGACGTGCCGATCCCGAAAAGGTCGGCGTAAAAACGTAGGTTCTGCGCTACGGTGAGATCCTGATAGAGTGAGAATCGCTGCGGCATATACCCGATCCGGGAACGGATTTCCCTGTATTGAGAATGCGTATCCAATCCCTCGACCCGGATCTCCCCTTCGTCGATGGGGATCACCGTGCATATCGAGCGGATCAGGCTCGTCTTCCCCGCGCCGTCGGGTCCCACCAGACCGAACATCTCGCCGTCGCGAACCGTCAGGTCGATGTCGTGGAAGGCAATTGTGTCGCCGAAAGTTTTTCCGGCACGAAGGATAACGATCGGTTCCATCAGTCCATCCGCGTGATTTCCAGCGGCATGCCGTGCTTGATCAGGTGATCCGGATTCTCGATTCGTAGCTCCACCGCATAGACCAGCGCGCTACGGGTCTCCTTCGTAAGAACCTGACTGGGCGTAAATTCCGCCTTCTGCCCGATGCGCTGCACGATGCCGGTCATGGAGCCGGCAATCCCGTCCGCCGTAATCTTCATTTTCTGCCCGACCTTCGTCTTCGGCAGTTCATCGGCGGGGATGTAGATGGTGGTCTCGATCTCGTCCAACTCGGTGATCTCCACAACCGGTGCAACCGGGGGAAGCGTCTCCTCGACCTCGAACAGCACCGACGTGACAATCCCATTTACCGGAGCGTTCAGCGAGCTATCCGCGATCCGCTTCTCCAGCGTCATGAGCTTCGCGTCGAGTTCCTTCCGCTTCGCCTTGATCAGAGAAAGTTGTTGTGTAGCATTCTCGAGTTGGGTCTGTGCCTTGTTTCGCATGTTGACCACATCGTCGTATTTCTGCTGTGGGATGCTCTGGTTTTCGAGCAGGCTCTTCGTCCGCCCCTCGATGGTATCGACGTACTCCAGGTCCTTCTCCGCCTGCGATTTCATGTTCAGGTAAATCTGCTTCTGGATGGCGAGCTGGTCGTATCCGGAGTCGATCTCCATCCGCTTGTAGTTCATGTCCAGCGTGTCCAGGAGCGCGACCGGAGTACCGGACTCGATCTCGTCACCTTCCTCCACGGTGATTTCTATCAGCTTGCCGCCGTACAGCGACGACACATTGTGAACCGTCCCCTCAGCGATGCCCACATATCGGGTTGTCTCGTCACCATTGCCGCACGCGGCGAGAAAGACGATCAGTATAATCGGGATGATGATTGCTCTCTTCATGACTTGCCTCCAATGATCCCTGTATAATAATCCATTTGCATTTTGTAGATATTCATCTGCGCCCGGAGCGCGTCCAGCCGCAATTTCGACTCGGTCAACCGTTCCTCCGCGTCGCGTACGTCGAGGATGGTCGCGTTGCCTTGGTTCATGAGGTTCTCGGCGTGCTGAACCTCGAGTTCGCGCTGCCTGGTCAGTTGCTCCTGAAGCACCATTTGTTCCTCGACAGAGCGCATCTGCTCCCAAGTCTGAGTCACCTCGCGCTCGATGCGGTTGGCGATCACATCCTCTTCCAGCTCCAGCTTTTCAGTAAGGTGGATCGACTGCTTCCTGCGGTTCGCCGATTCCATCCAATCCCAAATCTGCCACTGCATCTGTACGCCCAGGCGATAGTAATCATCCCATTGGGGATCGATCATCTGCACGCCCGGGTTGCCGTAGTGGTACTCCGCCTGCGCGTAAATCTGCGGATAGAAAACCGATTCGGCAATGCGGGTTGTCAGCTTCTGCTTGCGTACATTCTCGCGATTCATGCTCAACTCGACCCGATTTTCCAACGCCGTTCCGCGATACGTTTCGAGCGATTGAATCACGGGCATCACTTCTTGCTCCTCGAATTCCAATTCGAACGGCTCGTCTGTCGCCATCACTTCAGCCAACTGCGCCATGGCAATCCGGTATTGATGTTCCGCCGACTTCCGCATGGTCATGAGCTCCAGCACGCGGTTGGCGACTTCCAGCGTATCAAGCGTGGTGACTTGTCCCGCGTCGAGTAAATTCAGGATGCGATTCTTCTGCAGGTTGGCGCGTCGAATCCCGTCGTCGATAATCGCAATCTGATGCCGCAACGCCTCGCATTGATAGTAGTATGCTGCGATCTGAAGCCTGAGCGCGTTCTCTGCCAGATGAACCGCCTGCCCGGCAACGCGTTGATCAATCTTCGCCCGTTCGAAATCCTGCATCAACCTGAACCCGGTGAAGACCGGCTGCGTCAGCTTCGCGTTGAAATCCCAATTGTCCTTGCTCCCCATCTTGACCGGGTCCATGGTAAGTCCCAGCGGGAGGTTGTCGAACGTGATTTCCGCTTGTTCGCTGACGTAGTAGTATAAGCCGTTCACGGTCACCTTGGGCAGGAATTCGCCAAACTTTATTTTCCGCTCTGTCTCCGCGATCTGTCCGACCAACTCACGCTGCTGTAGCATGGGATTGTTCTGAAGACCCAGCTCCCAGGCCTGTTCGAGATTCATCGTCTCCGCACTGAGGTACACGGCCAGCAGCACGATGACAAAGTACGCGATTCGTCTCATCGATCGTCCTCCTTCAGTGAAATGCCGTTCCAGATCAGGTCGAGGATCGCCTCTTTCCGCGCCTCAACGAACTCCTTCGACAACACCTTCAAGCCCTCGACCTTGTTCTCGAGGATGGCCCGTGCCGCGAACGGGAAGATGCACAGTGCAATCAAACTGATGAAGAGCTGGATCGGATCGACAGCGCGTATCTCGCCACGGTCGATCGCACGTTGAACCGCCGTGATAACCGGTATCTCCTTGATCTCCCACTTCTTCATGATGCGACCGATCAATTCGTTTACCGTGCCGGATCCGTGTCCAAGCTCCCAGATCATGAACCGAATCACATACGGTCTCTTCGAGATTGTGTTCAGGTAGATCGAGACGAAATTATCCAGGTAAGTTCGGAAATCCGTATCCATTGATACTTCGCGATAGATACTGGAAAAGAAATCGTGCATGAGCCGCTCGAAAACCATCTGAAATAGGTGGTTCTTGCTGCGGAAGTAGTAGTGAAGCAGCGCCTTGTTGATACCCGCCTTCTCTGCGATGACGTTCATTCTGGCGCCGTCGTAGCCATCCTTTACAAAGACGCTTGAAGCCGCCTTGAGGATGGTCGATTCAATATCCTTTGTCATGTTCCACTCCTGTGTCGAGTTCGTTTACTGACCATCTATTTAAACCATTCACTTTAACCATATAGTCAAATTTAACCGACCGATTAAAACGCGCAAGTTTTTTCTTTGCCGATGAAGCTTTTCATTACCAACCTGTGAAGTGACACCGATTGTCCCACCTAATGCGATTATCCGATTGGAATACCATAAATCAGATATTGAACCATCGGAAAATCGTTTCCGGAGAACAATTTCCACGATCCTTGAAATATGGATTTTTCACATATTACAATGGGAATTGTATTATAAACAACAGAACCGATACCTATTTATCAGAAACAACATTGCCGGCAGCCCAAAGACTACCGGCATCACCTGTAATCTGGTTTTCTATTCTTCGGCTATTCTGCTCGATACAGGCTGCTGATCAGCGGTCACGACCTTGTAAAACCGTCTTTCGTCGCTGCCGACCGATACCACAGCCGATGGATCCCGGGTGACGGCAATCTGTGTGGATTCGTCGCAGGTGAAGTCGATCGAATCACCTGCATATACGATGTACCAGATCCCGTTTTGCTCGGGATAACTGTTACCGTCGAGCGTACCGGTAGCGACTTCCTCCCACGACAGGTGGAAGCTTCCGTCAGTCAGTTGTGCAGCCAGTTGCCGGGGTGTGTCCGGCGCGATGTTGTCCACACTGTATCCGCTTGCTTCGAGGCTGGCGAACAAACCCAGTGTATCATGATAGTAAACGATGAAGGTCACCTCGTTCAAGCCGGTGCTGGAACTGTCCGCCATCGTGGGCGCGACGATCGAGTAGGTCTCGAAGTTCATGGCCGGCACCTGCTGGACGAAGGTCCAGATTTCCGTATCCCGCAATAGCACAACCGAGGATTCCGGTTCGGCGGGAAGTTCGGCTGGGCTCTCGATGATCAACGCGCCACGTCCCGGAATCGTGTCCAAACGCCAGACCGAGTAGAACTCGGTCATAGAATAGCCACTGTCCAGACTGGAATTGCTCCAATTCAGATAGAGCTGGTGACCCTGATCTCCGGGGGCATCGACCACCGTATGCAGGACAGGCACGAAAATTTCGGACGAGAAAGCTCCCATGTCAGCTACTGAACCGTCGTATTCAAGCGGAAGTGCAGGATCGCCGGCGTTGATGCAGGGAGAACCATACTGAAGCGTATAATCGCCAATTGAAGAATTATTGAATAGCGGATCAGATTCGATGTTGCCGGTTCCCCAATCGAGCGTTCCAGTGGTGGTGATGTTGCCCTGGCCGTTCTCTATATCGCTGTAGTTAACCGAAATCTGCGTATCGGCGGCAAGACCATGGAAACTGTAATCCGGTATGTCCCAGAAAATGCAACTGTTCACATCCAGCTGACTGCACGAATTGAGGCTCACAAGACTCGTCACACCAGATCCCAGACCAACGAATGTACACTGGATCAGATCAATATTGCTGGAGGTGAAGATATATAAATCGATCGGTCCGGTGTTTCCGGTGAACAGAGATTTGGTGATGCTGCCCGAAACGTTTGACAATTGCATCGCTCCACCGGAGCCCGTAGCTTCGTTGCTGGTGAACTGGACATTGTCGTACTCGATCGTGCTATTAGAAATCCTCATCGCACCGCCATTGATTGATACGTTTTCTTCCAACGGGGTATCGGAAATGCTCATTACACAGTTACCACAGTAAAGGGCGCCTCCATAATTTGTGGCGCTGTTGTTCGATAACGTACATTGATCCATTGTGAAGGCAAGATTGCTGGTGCAAATCGCTCCGCCTTTATTGCCGGACGAATTGTCGGTGAAATCACATTGTTCGAGATCAACAGAACCATTATCGGCGAAAATCCCTCCCGAGTAGCTGGTGGCATCGTTTTCAGTGTACGAGCAACCAGTAATAACAACTTCCCCATTGTTACTGTAGATGCATGCACCCCGATTGCCGCAGGTGTTGTGTTCGAATCCGCTGTTGTCGATCGTCAACTGTCCCTGGTTGTGATAGATTCCTCCGCCATCGGCAGAACTGCTGTATGAGAACTCACATCCTGAAATGGTCACACCTGATGTTGAATCGTAGATCGAGCCACCCTGTGTGGCCGATGTGTTACCGGTAAACGAACAATCCGTCATATCGATTGTCGCATCGAGATTGTACAATGCTCCGCCATTATTCGTAGCGGCACAGCTATCGAAGACGCAATTCGCTATCGATAATATGTTATCATCGTGATAAATCGCTCCGCCATCGACCGAGCTGCCGCGTGAGAATTCACATCCAGTAATCGTCACAGCACAGTTGGAATTGAAGAAGGTACCACCTTGAGACATTGATATATTCCCCGAGAATGAGCTATTCGTCAGGATCGTTATCCCACAATTGTTGTAGATCCCTCCACCATTGTTCTCCGCAGTGTTGTTCTCGAAAATACTGTTTTCGATCGACAACGGATGGTCTGAAGCTGTATACATCAGTTCGTTATAGATTGCGGCTCCATCGGATGCTACGTTTCCGGTGAAATGGCATCCATTCATCGTCAAATTATTTTCATTGTAATATATTCCACCACCCTGATTTGTCGCCGAATTCCCGGTAAAGGTACAGTTCGTGATTGTAGTGGTCGATATCAGGCTGCACATCGCACCACCCTGGTTCGCCGACGAGTTGTTCTCGAACGTGCAATCCGAAATCGTGGCAGTCGCGTTGTAAAACGTCAGCGCGCCGGATCGGTAATCGCACGAGTTATCCGTGAAAGTACAATCCGTAACCTGCGCCGTACCTTTCAAATCGGCCGCGCCTCCGACATACGCCTCATTCCCGGTGAACGTACATTGATCGATAACAACACTCCCGCTTTGAGTCCGAATCGCTCCACCTGTTCCTGTGCTGATAACGTTGGTAAAGGTGCAGTTCACGCAGGACAACTCCTGCCCTACCGAGTTTACCGCGCTACCTTTCACATCGCAATCGATGAACTGGCAGCCGTATAGAGAAACTGGCTGAGAACTCATTTCGATACCCACGATGCTGAATGCGCTATATGCAGACGTCTGATAGGTGATATCATGAACATGTAAATACATGGCATTCAATCCGCCATACACTCTGAATACGTGGAAACGTAATGAGTTATTGGTTGTCGCGGTAACAGGCTGTAATTCCGTTCCCTGAATCTCGAGTTGTCCGTAAGTGCATATATTGCCATAATCGGAGAAGATCAGCTCCACTCCGGGTTCGATGCGGAGCGTGTCGCCTTCCGGAACATTCGTATGATACGATATCGTGTATGGGCTATGTTCCAACGTGAGGACACCCCTGAAAACACTGCCCTCCAGAGTAAAATCATCGATTGCCCAGTACTCGAAATCGATTGTAGAACCGGATGTCCCGATCTGAAAAACGATTTTCATTTGACTATCGCTGAGGAAAGGATTCGTGAAAGGAATTTTAACCAGTTTGGATCCAATGGACACACCCGTATTATCGCTGTTGGAATACAGCTCAACCATCGGATTCACGCCATCGCTTGCGAAGACCTTTATTTCCACATCTGACGCGGTTCCGCTATACTTATGCCTGAAGCTCAGTGTAAAACTCTCGATCGAATAAACAGTTACGTATTCCGTCTCGATCCAGATGGTTCCCGCTGACGCAATGCCACCGTCGATTCGTAGCTCGTTGGCAGATCCACCCGCGAGATTCGTTTCGCTCACGTACCAGTTCGATCCGCTGTTCACGCCACCGACTGTCCATCCTGCCGGTACCGAGGGACCAGCATCGTCGAAGCTTGCGTCGAGAAGAACATCGGCCCATAAAAAAGAGAACATCAGTAATATAAAAACCACAGCAGCAATTCGCATCGTTACCTCCCGGATTTGTAATGACTGAATTTCATTTAAAAATTCAGCGGTGTCAATTTTTTTATTAAAAAGACACTGTCGCGACGATAGTTACGAATGTTTTGGGATTCATGCTCATCAACAATCAATTAGGCATGCAAGCCGGTCAGCGGGACATTTCAGGAATACTCCCAATAAATTATCATGCCATGAAAGCCTATGGTTCTGCTTTGCAACGAAATACCTATGCTTACAGTTTTAAAAAGTACGTAAAAAATCTGACATGAGTATGCAAAATAATTGTTGTCCTTCGACTCCGCTCAGGATGACACAATTATTTTGCAACCGTCTGAAATGGATGCAGTTATCCACAGTGTGTCATCCTGAGCGGAGTCGAAGGACACTGTGGATAACATCGATCAATATTCATCGAACCAAGATTCCACAGAAAAATGGGGGTATTCCAGCGGGACATTTTCCTTGACAAACCCGCAATTCATCGCATAGTAGCCACATGCTACTACTAATCAATGGACTCGTGGATGAAATAATGGAGGTGTTATGATTCGGGTCGAAGGACTCACCAAAACTTACAAGCTTTCGAAGAAGCAGATCAAGGAACGTCAGGACGGCAAAAAACTGCTGAAGGCAGTCGATGGAGTCAGTTTCGAATGCAAACCGGGCAGAGTGTTCGCTTTATTGGGGCCCAACGGCGCCGGCAAGACAACCACGCTGCGTATTATCTCTGCGCTTCTCCAGCCCACCTCCGGCAGTGTGGAAGTCTGCGGCACCGACATCTCAGATCGTCGCGAAGTTCATCGCAAGATCGGATTTCTGACCGGCACTACCAAGC
>CAXXPU010000006.1:0-687721 GCA_963666875.2 Cloacimonadales bacterium (SeqCode) | reverse complement strand
GAAGTAGATACCGGAACCAACGTTGTTACCCGCTGTTGTCCTTACCTACCCACTTCCTCGATGTGTTCACCCAGCTTCGTAAGTCGCATAGGTCTTCACAACCTGACCCAGTACGTTGTAGATGGTAAGCTTTGCAGTTTCGCCATCGGCAACGTGTGAACTTGATGTTCGTTTCAGGGTTGAACGGGTTCGGATATGCACCCTTGAGTTCGGTAAATGCGGGCATTTCCGGCTCGTTCTCGGTGACTGTCACAGTCTGAGGACCGTGGAACTGGGTGTAGCCATTGAATCCAATCGCTTCGATCCAGTAGGTGTACTCGCCGACTTCGATGCCATCGTTGTCGATGAGTTCATAGTCGGTCTGGATGCTCGAGTTGGTAGCGGCAATGACGGTCGGATTGACGCGGATCGCATCGTTCTGGTCGCCAGTCTCGCTACGAAGCACGTAGTAACCAAGCATGTCGGTTTCGGTTTCGGTCGTCCACTGAAGAAGGACGCTGCCTTCGTCAACCATGAAGGTTGCATCGAACGAGCTGAATTCAACCGGTACGGTAGAATCGTGAACTGCGATCTCGATGTCGCCACCGCTACGGGTGGAGAGGTTCAGACCTTCGATGGTAAGGATACCGGTGCCCGAATCGTAGTTCCATGTTGCCGGAAGGACAACTTCAACCCATGCGCCACCATCGTTGTGATAGAACACGTGTTGATGTCGAGGCCAGGACCGACGTTGAGTTCGATCACGCCGTTGAGGTTCGAAGGATCGCCGGCACTGATGTTGAAGCCGAACAGGAAGGTAGCGCCGGGCAGGAGCAGTTCAGGTGCGCCAAAGCCGGGCATCATGGTGGGATCGATTGTGTCCAGTCGACGATCACGACAGCAGCCACGCCACCACCACCAGGAGTCGATGATAACGGTTACGCCGGGAAGATCGATGGTCACGGGATCGGTTCCGTTGCAGTTCGCCACCGTTCTGAGAGGTGTTTCCGCCTTCAGCGTAGGTAACGAATGTTCAAATGACCATTCAAGGGCTACGAACCGTAGTCGCGAACCTTGGTGCTGGATTTGCTGTAACGTTGCGAAGGGTGGAACGGCAGTTCTTCAGACTGACAGCAGCGTCTTGCGGGTCACCTGCATAGTGAGGGGTACGACCTTTGCATAGTAGGTGGTACCTTCAGACAAGCAGCTGCCACCGGGAACTGCGTACATGAGTTCAACGGTTTCCATGTTGTCGATGATCGGTTCCAGAGTAATCTGCATATCATGCGGAAAGGGTCACGAAGTAGCTGGTAGGAGCTACTTCGCCGGTTGTCGGGGCTTCCCACCACAGGTAGGGAAGTTCGGTCGGCAACGCCGGTCGCGCCATTTTCAGGGATAAGGATTGACCGGTTGATCGGGCGCCCACTTCGTGTCGCGGTGAACAGCGATAGTTCAGCGATAGTCCTCGATAACAGATCGCGGGAGTGTCAGAAGCTAGTTGGGATCGAAGGTCGTAGCCGACTCTTCGCAGGCGTGATGGTGACTTCAGCAATCCTTCGTTACAGGCTTCGAACGACCAGAGGCCGTACTTCAGCTGTAACAACCTCAGCTGCGGGATCGGTATTCGACACCGGTGAAGGTGACACCGGCCATGCCGATATTACCGCTGATGGTGTCCAGCCAGTTGAAGGTGGTCCGTACCGGGCAGAATTGAACGTGCCAGGTGTTGTGATGTACCGTCAACGCATCATTGAGTGCTACGGGTATAAGTACGTGTTCCAGATAAGCACCGATGTAGCATTATCGATGAAGTTCACGTTGATAACATCGCCAGCCAGCGTGATCGTAAACATCGGAGAAAGCTGAATCGCCAACGGTAACCATTTGTCAGCATTAAAGTTACTACCTCGCAGCAGGTGCATTCTCAACTTGGCCCGGGTATGTTGAAGTAATAATGTGTATCGAAGTTCCAGGTCTGATTCCAGAACATCAAATCCAAGATCGGTCATGGATATGTTGCGTTCCATCACGGTAGAAGGATATACCCTTACCAACTATTGAATGGGGCATGATAATCCCTGCGCAAACATGAGGCTTGCGATGAATCAGTAAAAAGGTCAGATTATTCCTAATGCTTCTTTTCATGTCTCTACTCCTTTATTTCTTCGTTGATGTCTCAACATCTGATCAGAGATCGTTACTGAACTTCGTTACTGCGAGAAGATCCGAGCCGTTCCAATCCAATTGAACTTCTTCCGCAGAATTCGAGTACCAGCAGGTATCATCGTTTCCGATTTCAGATATCGAAATCGGTGTTCAGCATAAATTCAACTGAAAATACTGTTGCCCATGTGCCACCACTCCATACTTAGAGATGGTTGATACTGGTCGGGGCCGATACTCGTTTCGCAAGATCGGTTGTGAGTGTGCCAGATCACTGCAATCCAATGGAAGCATGATAAACGTAGAAGTCGGCTGGCAGCGATGTCATAAGGATGCGGGATCGCCTACAAGACCATTCCGCATAGTAGGTAGATAGCGGATCCCGCGCCATCGTTGTAACACGATACGAGTGGAAGACCAGCTTCGACTGCAAAATCGGGGCCGACCATTGGGAACTGCATACTGTTCCCAGCTTCCATTGACTCCATCGAGAAATGTTTCCATCTGTTGGTATGACCGGATCCAAGTTCAGTGGCTAAATTCGGACTTGACAACCGTCATGTCCAGAGTCTCAAAAGGTAATGCGATACCATTGAGAAAGCGCTGTATTCGCATCGATCAGAGTAGTTGAATATAACCAACCACATCACTTGGAGCCGATTCCAATGCGCACAGCATTGAAAGTCACTGAAAAGTACGAGTAACGGTAAGATAGCTCTTTTCATTCGTTCCCCCTTACAGGTTTTATTTTGTCAGTATTAATTTCCCCATTTATTGCCGTCATTATTTTGGTTCTCATGATCAACCTTGTCAATCTTTTTATTTATGCGGTCGGCTGTTTTTTTCAGCCGACCGCACAAAGATTGCTTATTTTTCGTCCTTCTCCGAATCCACGTCGCTTTCATTCTACACGGGTACGTGCTGACGAAGTAGGATCAGTCCTTCTGGCAGGTGACTGATATAGAACTTACCGGCTGCGCAGGGCATCGAAGTGACATACTCCGTATCGGGCGTGTTGGTTCAGGAGGGTCCAGTCATCCGGCAACGTCCGCCATTCGGATTATCGGCAGAGCTAGTACACGTTGTAGGTAGGTCTGCTCCGGCTAAACGTCATCCCAGTCGAGCGAGCATAGTTGCCGCACGGCAAAGACATTGTACGTGAAATTCATCGGAGAGTAGTGGAACATGATCGCCATTTCATTGGCAAGACAGGTTCTCGTTGTATTCATACATTCACCGCAGTCCGTACCATCGGCGTTTTCGATACCCACGGTTGCGCTCGACCATGTCGAAGTTTTCGGGACAGAATTCCTGATACTGTAGTCTTGATGTTAGCCGTTTTCGTACAAGATGATCTGAGCCGTGAAGAAGTCACCATCTCCACCGGTATTCGTATTCTGGATACGTGGTCGTAGGTGATTACGTGGGCATTCTGACCTTCCATCAACCGTCAGCGTTCTCGCTGATAGATCGCATCAGCGTGCCTTCGAACTGGGAGTATAATCACAGTATTCAGGTCGTCCCCAGAAGAGGGCGATGAAGATCATTCGGAGTGGACGTTGCACTTGGCAGGGTCTGAGTTGCCAAGAGTTGCTCACCTCGTAATCGCATAGAACATCGATCATACCGTTACTCCGCGATGATAGAATTCGGTTTTGGTCATGTCACCGTAGAACGGGAAGTCGAATCGAAAGCGGGATAGGGACCTAGCTTCAACCGTCGTCGCCAGGAAGTGGGAGGGACCTCAGCTCTTGTAACGGGAGTGTACCAGCTATATACCAGGGCCATTCAGGATGCGTTGCTGTTCGCCCAGGATGTAGTTGAATCCGTATGCATTCACCATTGGTAAGAAATAGCAGTGGCCTTGTGAGGTGATCTCGACCTGATCGGTGGATGACGGATCGTTTTGAGAGGTTACGGTAACCGAGAGTTGCCAAATCAGCTTTCACCGGAACCGCTCCATCAACAGTGACAGAGACCTGCACAGTTTCGATGTAAGTCTGTCCTGCATCGATAGAAACAGGTGCTGCCATCGTCCCAGACGGTAGTCCACACGTTGCTATCGGTAACGGAGAGATCGTAGGTATCGTTTGCACCGCCATACCTTGTTGATTGTAAATCTCCACATCGTAAACGAGGGTACGTACCGCTATCTCCGGTTTTCGAGCAACAGGATCGACAGATCATGTACATAGAGAAGTTATACAGGGCGCATTCCGTAGTGATTGTCGTTGTATCGAAGTCGGAGACGCATCGCCATCATTCTGAGAAGTTGCCTGTAATGGTCGCGATCATCGGTATTGCCAACCGTTGTTTCAGCACGGGATCGACCATGACTTTCGACGTAGATCGGTCACCGTTGCGCCAGCAGCCGTTACTTCACCTGTATTGGTAATCTGGCGAGCGGCCTGATCCGCCAGGCTGTATCCCAGAAGGTTACGGGCCATGTATTGTCCGGTTGCCGACAAGATTGTATGTATCATCGCAGCGCTACCCGTATTCATGGATCTCGATGGCGATACATGACGTCATCGCCCGGAAGCTCGCCATAATCGTACTGAGGATTCAGTGAGAACATCGACAGCGTATTGCTGGCGGGGCTCATCGACTTGTAACGTAGATCGAGGCAGATACCGTAACCGTAGGCAGCTGTATCCGTCGAATGCGATCCCAGTAGGTTCGAGGTCGGATTCGGCAGTGCTTATCTCTTCGTTTGTCCAATCCGTGATTGACTCTGTCCACTGGGCGAATTGAACCCAATCGCCGTTGGGATCATTCTTGTAATACAGATACAGTTCATCCTGGTCATTGGGCCACAATTGCTGCGTATGCCAGAACGAAAGCAAAGGATCCGTGACGGTTGTACAATCGAACATCGGGGTGATAAGGCGGGTCAGGCAACCAGCGCTGCTACCGAGGTAGAGCTGAGCGTTGTAAGAGCCTTCATAGGCAGCAGCCGGGTGACTTGCTGTGTCCACCGTTAGTATAGATCCAGTCAACGGATCCGCTTACATATTCCTGTACCCAGTCGGTCGGGAGCGCGCCGCTTTCGAAGTCCTGGGTGTAAGGAATCGCTGTAGATACAAGTTGGGTAACTTGCGGGCCAGCAAGATCACCAGTTTCAGGGAACCGGAGGTTGCCCATATCGGTGGCAGCAGTGAAGTAGTAGGTGTGGTTTCCAGCAGCCATGGTGGAGGTGTAGCAATAAACGCCATCGCCGGGATCGCCATCTATCAGTGTCATGTTGACAGCGCCGAAGAGGTTACCGTCGCGGACAAGCTTGACGTTTGTCGGAGCGGTTCCGTAAGGATGCCAGTAATTGATGGTCCATTCAAAAATGGTCCATTGGTTGCCAGTACTGGGTGTCAATACTCCGGCTGAAAGCTGAGGAGTAGCAGGTGGAACGATCACGTCAGCACCGATATCCCACGGAGTTGTGCGGGTATCGCCATCGAAGTCATCCGTAAACCATGCACCGGTAGCGGTACCGGCTTGATATGCGGATGAAGAACCGGCCGACGCGTTACTGATGTGAAGATCACCGGTAGCGACATCGTCGTAGTACGGATTACCAAACACGCTATTAGCATCCTGTGAGCTTGCTGATTGCCAATCACCGAGCGTTGTATAGCTGGTCGTAATTACTTGTGCCGGAATTATAGCACATAACGATAGGAGCGCCATCGGTATTGTAGTAGTTATTGTAATCAATCAGCGTGTTTGGATGAGTCGTCCAATCCTGATCGACGAAAATCACTCCATAGTCGGAAACTGCTGCGCAATCCCGATATAGAATGTTGTTATAAAACACGACATCGGAGTTGGATATCGTTGCACCCATGGCAAAACTGCCACTCGATGAATTGAGCTGATAAATCGAGTTGTTCCATGCATACACGTTTGCACTAACACCACAGTCGTAGAAACCGATTCCCTGGGTGCCGTTGTTGCTCGACATATTGTTCCATGCCTTAACATCCGTACACTCTGAGAAACCGAAGCCGACCCAGTTTGTATCGTGGGAGTTACAATGGCTTACCCATACGTTGCTTGAAAGCTCGGCGCGGAAACCGCCCTGCCATCCACCGATGAACTCGAAGCCATCGAACCAAACGTTACCTGAATTATAGACATAGATTGAGGACCATACAGCTTGAGCCGAACCATCAACGATAACACTACCGCCAACCGGGTAGAAGTGAACTATATCGGAAGCGTTGGATCCAGCAATCGTACCGTCGATAGTAGCTTCTTCCACATATGTTCCGGCAGCAACTTCAACGTTCACGGGACCGTCGATACCTTGTGTTGTCAAAGCATCGAAGCATTCCTGGAAGGTCGTGTAATCACCGCCGCCGGCACCGTTGATGGACAGTGTTCCAGTCAACGCCGTATATACATTGGGTCCTACATACGGAGTAGTTGGAGCAGTATCCGGAAGATATGCTTCATCTGTACCGTCGCCGAAATGGAAGTAGTAATCATGAGTACCGAGTCCAAGAGTCGTTGAGTATGTGTACGTAGCGCCAGTAATATAGTTGGGAGATGCTGGAGCAACCATATCGTAGCCTGTTCCGTCGATCACAACCTGATATACGGTGGGGGCTGTTCCATCCGTATGCATATAGGTTACCGAATATTCGAAAGGATTTGTCGTGTTTCCGGATTCCGGTGACACTGTGCCAGCGGATAGCTGCGGACCTGTTGGAGGCAAATCGACGATGATGTCATCAATGTACCAGTAGTTGAGATTGTACGGGATACCGATGAAATAGAAGCAGAACTGGAATGTTTCAGATCCCACATCGCCGTTTGCGCAAATAGCTTCAACTGGTGTAGCTGCGATACTTACTCCGGGATTAACCAGTTCCCATACGGGATTCCAGTTTGCACCATCCGAGCTTGTAGCCATACCGATTGTGTAGTCTCCACCATAATGATTAAGGTTATAGTTGAAACTCATCAGAAGTGCTGTTTCTCCGGCTGTACTGAATACCGGAGAAATACAGCGATATGTTCCCTCGGTATAGGGTGACCAGTAGAAGCGAAGTTCAGGAACATCACCGCCAGCATTGTTACTTTGAGCTATACTCCAGTTCGATGTGCTCGGTCCCTCAAGAGTCCAATCTCCTGGAAGAGCAGTCATTCCATCCCAGTGTTGCTCCATGAACGGATCACGCGTGTCGCGATCAGGAAGGCGTACGGGATTCTGAGCTTCGCGCAGCGTAGCCCTTTCAGCCGCAGTAGCCAAACCAAGATCAGCACGCCTCGTCATTTCGCCAAGGACTTGGCTGGTCGGGTTATCGATCCGTTTGCTCGGATCATACGACGTTACATTATTTGTCTGTGCAGCGACCAGCGCCACAGACATCGCGAATAGAAACGCAATCAAGACAACTGTTTTTTTCATGTTTTCCTCCTTACGTATGCCTTTTGCGTAAATTTAGATATATTGATTTAAAAACAATGTTCTTGCGCAGTGATAAGGTATTGTTTTTAAAAGGGTAAATAGGTGATGTTTTTCAGGTTTCGGGTAACGGCATGTGCTCCGTCTGTCTTGTAACTGTAAATAATATAACAAGATACTATATTCTCCCCTTGATCGTTATCGGGTGAAGCAACACATCGGCGCACCTGCTTTCTTGATAGATGGGTGCATTACATACTACAGACAGATTATGGTCTTCCGGCAGATTTATTGTCAAATCTTTTTTTGCAAATGGTCGTTTTTTTCGAAGTCGCAATATTGCAAATTTTGTAATTTACTGGCATATATAAAAAAACGGGGAGCACTTACATGCTCCCCATCTTTTTTAATGTCACACGATTATTTCAGAAGCATCATCTTGCGGATTTCTGAGTAATCGTCTGTTTTCAAGCGATAGAAATAGACACCGCTGGCAACCGGTTTGCCGGTATCATCATCGCCATGCCATACTACATGGTCTTTCTCAGATACCTTGCGCTCATTGAAGAATGTCTTCACGCGCTGGCCCTTTACGTTGTAGATCACCAGGGATGCATTCACCATCTCGCCGCCCGTTCCCTTGAGGCTGAAGTGAATCTCAGTATCGGGGTTGAACGGGTTCGGTCGATTGCCTTCCAGCTTGGTAACTTCATACACGTCAGGAACAATTTCGTCTCCCTCGGCAACAGTCGTGCTGACCGGACCGTGGAACGAGGTATATCCGTTGTTCTCGTAACTCTCTACCCAGTAGTAGTAGGTCACGTCGAATTCGATATCCGAATCTTCGAACTCGTAGCTGGATTCCTGCGAGCTGTTGTTTGCTGGAATAATGTTCGTTGTGAGGCGAACCATGTATTCATCATCGATCTCTGAAAGTTCTGAACGATAGACATGGTAGCCTTGCATATCGCTTTCGGACTGGGTCGTCCACATCAGCAGAACGTTTTCGTTGTTAACGGCCTGTGCCGTGAAGGTGGCGAAGGTAACCGGCAGGGTCTGATCGCCGTCGAGTTCGCCAGGAGTACCTTCATCGGAGTTTCCAGCCGACCAGGTATTATTCTCTGTCTGCACGACGTGTTCATCGACACCGACATTCGGTGTGTCGTCCATCGAGCCGGCACGGGTGAACGGATTATAGAAATCGTATGCCACGCCGCTCGTGAGTCCGAGCTGTGTGTCACCCGGGAGATAATTGATGGCTTCGGTGATGCCCCAGGCTGTCGTGAAGGTAGCATAATCAGCGCCACCACCGATCAGCAGGAAGCCATGACCAGAAATGGTCGTACCTTCAGGGATTGTATAGGCATAACCTGACGGTGTGAAGTTACCTTCACCGTCACCGACACCAACGCGCACCTGGAAACCACTGACATCGAGAGTAAAAGGTCTCTGGTTGTAGATTTCGATATAGCCTGTCGAAGTATCTTGGCCGGTAGCATTGTCGCTGACCTCTGTGATGCAAATCGCGTCATTGACCGGCACAGATTCGAGAACCTCCACATTGTCGAGACAGACGCCGTAGCCGTAAGAAGCCATACCTTCAAACGCGATCCAGTAGGTTGAACTGAGGTTGGGAAGGTCGAGACACCGCTTTGTCCAGTTTGGCGTATCGGACGGGTAGTATGCGATCTGGTTCCACGCACCACCGACAGAGTTTTTGTAGTAAACGGTCAATTCGTCCTGATCACTCGGCCATTCTGCCTGCGCGTGCATGAATTCCAAACGCACTGCGTTATATGCCGACAAGTCCATCGGCGGCGTGACAAGCATCGTTGAATAGTCGAGCGAGCTGCTGCCGTAATAGAATTGAGCATTGTAGCTACCGCTGTAGGCCGAAGAAGGATGATAGCTGTGTCCACCATCGGTGTAGATCCAGTTAATTGAGCCATTGGTATATTCCTGGGTCCAGCCAGCGGGAATCGCACCACCGTTTTCGAAATCTTCGAGCCACGGCAGGGATGATACAGACGGATCGGATTCGACCGTGAAATACCATTCGGGGCAATCGATAGCGTCGCCGTCTTCATTGTACGGAACGACTGTCCAGCCGTAGATTGTATCGTAATTGAGCATATCGACGCCATCGTCGCTCGGATCGTATGTAAAGACGTTGCCAAGGTCTTTGTCCTGGCATATATACTGGGTTGCACGGGCGCCATCGTCATACCACAAGCTGAGCTTGTAGCCGGTAGCGCTCGAGGCCGCGTTCCACGACAGGTTTGTTACAGCGCTTACATCTGTAGCATCGTCGGTCGGTGCAACAACCGTTGAAGGGCCGGGAGGCGTACCGCCAAGGAAGACCGACACGTCATCGACGCAAACACCGTATCCGTAGGTCACATAGCCTGAGAAAGCGATCCAGTAAGTTTCGGTCAGATCGGGAAGTTCGATTTCCTCGTATGTCCAGTCCGTAATACTCGAATCGTAGTAAGCGAGTTGCGTCCAGGAACCGGCGGGACCGCTTTTATAGTAAACGGTCAGCTCATCCTGATCGCTGGGCCAAATTGCCTGGGTATGATAAAACCCAAGAAAGGCAGTACTCGCACCGGAGAAATTGATCATCGGTGTAACCAGATTCGTGGTCGCGTCGCCGGTAGTGAATAAATATGCATTGTAGGATCCGCCATGAGCTGCAGCAGGATGTCCGCTGTTGCCTCCCGACTGACAGGTCCATGAAACGGTTCCAGAAACATATTCTTGAGTCCAGCCGTTGGGGAGAAGGCCGCCGTTTTCGAATCCCTCTTCCCAGGGGAACATATCGATGGTCTGATCCGCCATGGTCACGAAGCTTTCGATTGTGCATCCGCTGCTGGTGCCAAGGCCGTTATAGGCATCGACATACCAGTAATAGGTTGTCTCGTAATCAAGCATCGTCGTGACAGTATAGCTGTCCGCATAGTCCACATCGACGCCATTGATTACATCTGTCGGAGGATAGTCGGTACCCAGATACAGGTAATAGCCGGATGGTACGCCGGTTGCGTGAGTCCACTCGAGTGTGGGAGTCGTCATGACATCCGTGACACCACCTACTGGAGAATCGAGAACCGGACAATCCGGCGCAGCAGTAATTTCCTGCACCTGAACGTCGTCGATCATTAAGTAGGTATTGGTTCCATCGGTTCCTGCTGAGGTGAAGTGAAGACCGATGAAGAATGGTCCTGTGCCGGTCGGAGTGAATTCGTACGCTGCTCCGGAATAATTATAACCATCCGAGACCAGGGTTCCGGAATAGATGGGATTGACCATATCGACGGGATTCTGTGAGTTACCCCACCAGATCGAGTAATCCTGATCGCCATCAGCGGCAACCTCATAATAAGAGATCTGGTAAGTGTTTCCGCCAGTAAGATCGAGCGCCGGCAGGATACCCCAGTCGTCCCCGGCCGATGTCGTGTTGGTGTTGATACCCACCGAGTAGGTTCCACTATGGGGAAGGCCGGAGTAAATCGTCCAGTTTTGCGAATCACCATTGTTGTTGATGATATACCAGTAGGGCGCTCCGGATTCGAAACCCTGAGTATAAGTCAATGAGAGCGGAGAATACGTTGTAAATGACCAGACAGGGCATCCCGTTGCTGAGCCATGTTCGTTACCCGGAACAACCTGCCAGTAGTATGTCTGGTTGAAATCGAGCGTACTCGTGACATAGCTTGTCGCGGGATAGACATCGGTTCCATTGACGATGTTTGTGGGAGGATTGTCCGTTCCGAAGTACAGCAGGTACTCGGTGGGAACGCCTTCAGCGGTTTCCCAGATCAGAGAGGTATTGATATCGACACCCGTTTCGGCACTGTCCGGCTGGATCAGGGTCGAGCAATCCGGAGGAACCGTTGCCACTTGCGCGAAGACACGGATGTCATCGACAGCCCAATAATAGCCCCAGTCACCGATATAGTTCCATTTGATCTTCACCAGTCCGCGAGCAGACGCATACGCTGAAATATTGTATGACGCAAGAACCGCATTGGCAGTTGATGCTGTCCACGTGTCGAGGACTGTCCAGCTCGCGCCATCATCACCACTGACGGAGAGGGTAGCCGAACTTCCCGAGTATGATCTGAAGTAATGCTCGAATTCGAGGATGATCGGGTCTGTCAGATAGCGAGAACAATCGATCGAGCAGGTGATGAGATCAGCATCCTGCGTGTGACCGTTACCGTAATGATCACTGTCCAGAATCGCAAACCCGTTTGCGTTCGTGGTTGTATTGATGGTACGAGCGCCGGGATTGTCGAATTCCCAGACATCCCCACTACTGCCGTTATCAACATTCTGCCATTCTCGCGGCAGTGCGCCACTGGCAAAATCTTCCGTCAAGATATCCACATCGCGGGTATTGGTATGACGCGGTGTGTGTGTGATCTGCTTGTCCATGCCAACGCGCTGGATGTTTGGCCCTTTCATCTCGTCCACGGCAGTAAGAACTGCGAAGACAAGTAAAATAGCGATGAAAACAAACGTTGCTTTTTTCATAGCATTTCTCTCCTTTACGTATGTATTTCTTGTATGGAATATTGAATTGATGCGCGAAAATCTGTGTGATAAACCAGATTGGAAACCAACATAATCGTCTTCGTTCCTCGCTCCTATCTCCATGTTTAACTTCGAATTAGCAACTCATGAAATCACGAAATACAGGCACTAATCCTGTAATGCTGCAATTTTAAAGGATTTGTCAAATCTTTGTCAAATCTTTTATTTCAGTTTTCTTTATAATGTACGTGATTCATTGAACTCGTTCTACCACTCAACTGGCATTCCCGTTTCAGCCCACCCCGTAAATCCGGAATTCAAATGGTAAATCGTCTTGATCCCTCGTTTTACGATGGAAGGTATCGCCTTTCCGCTGCGAACGCCTCCTTTGCAATAGATCAGACACGTTTCTACAGGATCGAGATCCATTATCTTCCGATCGAATTGCGGGTCGAAGAAATTGACATTCACGGCGCCAGGGATATGACCGGCGGCATACTCCTCCGGCGTTCGAACATCCAGAATCAGCAGATTATCCACCGATCCGATCAAATCACGAGCCATCTCCGGAGTAACATCGATTACTGTCTGAGCGTTATCTTCCTTTCTGTTGATATGCAGCGCCACGCCGCCATCGAGTTGACGCAGGTCGCTCGATACCCGCACCCAAATCGTTTCTCTGTCCACATGATCGACATGATCCGTGTCCATCTCAAGGATCATCCAACCCTTCTCGCCACCGCGCAGAACCTCCGGTACGAATCGAACCGTTCCCCACTCCAGCGAATCGCGCAGTGAAAGCATCAGCGTATCGCCGCAGCAGTTTTTCGTCCGCACGCCCTCCACGATGTGCGTCGCATTGTGCGGAATCTCGATGTCGATCGTATGTTCCTTGATCAGAAGATGCCCGATGGACTTGCGGTACTTCTCCGGGTCGGGTATTACTTCACCGGTAACCGTGAGTTTGACAGAAGGGATATCTTCTTCGAATTGCACCGTGGCAGATTTATTGAATACACCAGGACGATCGTCGGGATCGTAGGATAGTCGAACCTCTCCCGCTGCGCCGGGTTCGATTGTTCCAGCTGACCAGCCGGACGTCGTGCAGCCGCAAGACGCATGAACATCGCGTATCGTAACCGGCGACCCGGTGTTGTTTACAAATCGGAAGACGGCTTCCCTGATTCCATCGCGCTCCTCCATCTTGCCGAAATCGTGTTCCAGACTATCGAAATCGATGGATTGCGCAAAGAGGAGCAACGCCCAGAATTGTACGATAAGAATCCAGATAGTTTTGCTTCGCTTCATGGCTTTACCTCGATTGTCTATTCGTTATTACCATTTTGTTAAAGTCAATATTTTTTATACCAGAAAGGCAACCATGGACCTGGAGGATTCATCTCCTTTCGCAGCCGAAGTCCGACCGAAATCAACATCACGAACGTATCGCAGAAAATAATCTGGCACTCCGAGAGATATTGGCTGGATCATAATGCATTGTTCTATAGCAAGATAGGTGCGCGTCGCGAGATTCTCGAAGTTTCTTCTTGACATTTCGACTGAGATATTATTTTGGTCGAAAAGAATTATTGAATAACGTGTGTATAGAAAAAAGTAAATGAATAGACAAGGAGAAAATATGACGGACGCAACACTGGAAAAGAAAGACGCGCTGATCCAGGCTGCCGAAAAGCTCTTCGAGTATTTCGGATACAAGAAGACTTCGATCTCCGACATCACGAACGAAGCCGGTCTTGGCAAGGGTACCTTCTATTATTACTTCAGTTCGAAGGAAGATATCCTGCTCGAGATCGTGAGAGAGCAGTCCGATTATATCCACCAGAAGATATCCGAAGCCGTCGAAGCCGGACGAAACACGAAAGAACGCATTTTCGCGCTTCTGGTCAAGCCGTTTGACTACATCAACGAGAAGGGGAAATTGTACATGACCCTGCTCGCCGAGGAGCCGAATTTCTTCATGACCAAGGTCAGGGAGTTCAAGGAACGCAACCTCGAGAAGACCCGCCAGAAGATCATGGATATCTTCAGCAAGGGAATCGAGCAGGGAGAAATCCGCAAAGACGTGAACATCGAGCGCGTCAGCGACCTGATCTTGAGATGGTTTCTGCTCGGAGACGACAATCTTCATTTTACGATAACAAAGGCGATGTATGTATCCTATCAGGAAGACATGCGGATCATCGCGGATCTGATATTGAATGGAGTACTCGAGAGGGGGAGTAAATGAAACAGCTACTTGTTGCGCTACTGGTGTTGATTCCGCTGCTCGTGCAGGCACTGACGCTGGATGAGGCACTTGATATCGCACTGAAGAACAATCGAACGCTCAAACAGCAATGGGAAGAGAAAAAGGCTATCGACGAAGAATACAACAACGTACTGGGGTCATTCTTTCCGCAGGTGACGCTTTCCGGCGGCTATCAGCTCGAACAGATGAGGTATCCGGATTCCGCTCTCGAGGGAGGACCATCCGCCAGCAGCCAGATCAGCGATTCTCTCAACACGAATCACGCGGAGCCAAATAACGACGATACGCTCATTGAAAACGATCAGGCGGTCGCAGGCTACCTCGACAATTTCATGGCGGGTATGCGACCGGACAAGACCGAGAAGACCGCTTCGCTCTACGCGGGTGTCAAGATGGACCAGGTCGTGTTCATGGGCGGAAAGCTCATCAACGGACTGAAGGTTGCCAAGAAGGCGAAATCGGTGCAGGAAAAACAGTATTTCCTCACCAAGCAGGACGTGATCTACAACATTATCCAGATGTACTACGGCGCTGTCCTGGCACGAGACCTCCTGGACATACAGAATCAAGCGCTCGAACTTGCACAAATGCACCAGCAGCAGGTCAACAAGATGTTCGAGAACGGTCTGGTCTCCGAATACGACAAGCTCCGCGCCGACCTCGAAGTATCGCGGCTCGAGCCGGATGTCGTGGAAGCGGAGAGCCGGTACAAGCTTGCGCTCGAAGCCCTGAAAAAAGAGCTCGATATCCACGAAGAAATCACGCTGGACGACGAGATCGTAGAACCGTCAATCGAGTCCCCCGACCTCAAGCAGGCCATCGCGGAAGGACTGTCGAGCCGGATCGAGATGGAGCTCTCCAACATCGGCGTGGATATCCAGAAGACCATCTACACGACCGAGAAGGGCAATTTCCTTCCCAATATCGGGATAAGTGCCGAATATAAATACTTCGGATCGGGTGAGGATTACCGCATCGAATCGGACGATTTCGGCAACTCCTGGTCGGTGGGGATCGGCTTCAGCATGCCGCTGTTCACCGGACTGTCCAACACGGCGAAGATTAAAAGGGCGCGCCATAATTACCAGAAATCGGTGATCGGACACGAGGAATTGAAATCGAATATCGAACTCCAGATTCGCAACACATACTACGATCTGACCCGGTCGATCGAGAAGCTCGAGAGTCAGCAGAAGAACGTCGAATTGGCTGAGAAGGGTGAACGCATCGCCGAAGCCCGTTACCAGAATCAGGTCGGAACGCAGCTCGAAGTCTTCGACGCGCAGTTGCAGCTCCGCTCGATCCGCTTGACGTATCTGAACGCCGTTTACGATGTCATCATGTCCCACGAGGCCTTCAAGAAGGCTCTGGGTAGAGAACTATAAATAATAGTACGCAGGAGAAAACCATGTACAAGAACATATTTATCGCGATGATTGTGGCCGCACTGATGCTTGCCGGATGTTCTTCGAAAAAGGATACCGAGCAGGCGAAGAATATGGACCAGCTATACCAGGAAAACGGTTTACCGGTGAAGATTCAGCAGATCGAAGCCCGGAACTTCTCCAAGGAATTGACCTACAACGCGACGCTGAGCGGAATCAATGAAACCTCCGAATACGCCAGCTTCGGGGCAAGAGTGGTCTCGGTCAAGGCGCACGTCGGCGAATCCGTGAAGAAGAACCAGGTATTGGTAACCTTCCCGGGTGATACGCCGGCCGCCCAGCATGATGAACTTTTTGCGATGTATAAAAACGCCAACACGACCTACGATCGTATGCTGAAGCTTTACGAAGTGGGTGGAATCTCGAAGCAGGAACTCGACAACGCCGAAACCCAGTACAAGGTCTATAGCTCCAAGATGGACGCGCTGAACAAGATGCTGATGGCGCAGGCCCCGATAAGCGGTATGATCACCACCATGAACGTGAAAGTCTCCGACAATGTCGAGGCTGAGCAGCTGCTGTTCACGATCTCCGATCTGAGCTGGATGAAAGCGCGTATCTGGGTCAATGACAACGAAATGCGTCTGCTTCACAACGGTGTAAAAGCCACCGCAACCTGGGAGGATATTACGATCACCGGAATCGTCACCCGCGTGTCCCTGAAAAAGGATCCCTTGCGTCAGGCATACGCCGTCGATCTCCAATTCAAAAATCATGGTACAATCAAAGGCACCGGCATGACCGCAGAGATCAAGGTCGAGACCTACGCCAACCCACAGGCGATCGTTGTCGAGCGCAAAAACGTCCTCAGCGACGCGGAAGGACACTTCGTATTTATCGAAAAGGGCGGCGTGGCTCAGAAAGCGCGCGTGACCGTCGGAATAAACAACAATCTCGATCTGGAAATCACCGGCGGACTGAATCCCGGCGATCACCTCATCATCCAGGGTCTGCACCTGCTGCATGACGGACAGAAAGTAAACGTACTCAACTAAGGGGTAACCATGTTTTTATCAGACCTGTCAATCAAGCGCCCGGTACTGATCACCATGCTGATCACGGTGTTCCTCGTGTTCGGAACGCTGGCGTTCGTCGATCTTCCGCTGAACATGATGCCGGACGTTGATATACCGTTTATTACCGCCCAGATCGTGTATGCGGGAGCGAGTCCTCTCGAAGTCGAATCGCAGATCATCAAGCCGATCGAGGACGCCGTCTCTACCGTAAGTAAAATCGATTATATCGAATCGTATTCCATGGAAAGCGTCGGATTTGTTATTATCCGGTTCGAAACGGGTAAGGATGTCGATATCGCCAACCAGGAAGTGAAGGACAAAATCGACGCCATTCTGAATGACCTTCCGGACGACGCCGATAAGCCGATCATCAGCAAGTTCGACATCGGAGATTTCCCCATCGTCGAGCTTACGCTTGGTGGTGATCGGACTCCGATCGAACTTTACGAAATTGCCGACAAGCAGCTCAAAGACCGACTTTCACAGATCGAAGGCGTCGCCAACGTGAATATCAGCGGTGGTCAGGAACGCGAAGTTCGCGTCGAGCTGGACGATCGCGTCGTCCTCGAAAACTCGATTTCACTCGCACAGCTCGGTCAGATTCTGGCTGCGCAGAACCTCGACCTGCCGGGCGGACACTTCCTTCAAAAGGATCAGGAATATACGGTTCGTCTTCAAGGGCAGTACGATTCGGTCGAGAAGCTCAGAAATACCGAAGTCCCGACCGCAACCGGTGTCAAGCAGTTGAAACAGCTTGCGAACGTGATCGATACCGGCGCTGAGGTTCGGGAACGCAGCGTCTATTTCAACAATGCGAGCAAGGTTCGCGATCCGAATGTCGTGCGCCTCAGCATCATGAAGAGTTCGGACGGTAACGCAGTCGATGTGGCGGACCAGGTGAACGAATCCCTTCCCGAGATTCGTGAAATCCTTCCCGATGGTCTCGAACTCAATATGGTCGATGACAGCTCGATCTTCATCCGAAGTTCGGTGGAAGATACGCTTGGAAACATTATCCTGGGTATCCTGTTCACCGGTATCGTGCTGTTAATCTTCCTGCACGACTGGCGCTCGACCCTGATCGTGGCGCTCGCCATGCCCACCTCGATCCTCTCGACCTTCATCCTCATGCAGGCGGCGGACTTTACCATCAACATCTTCACGCTGATGGGACTCTCTATCTCGGTGGGTGTGCTGGTGACAAACTCGGTCGTAGTGCTGGAGAATATCTTCAGGCACAAGCGTCTGGGCGAAAAGAAAGTGGAATCGGCCGCAATCGGTACATCGGAAGTCGCGGTCGCGGTAATCGCCTCCACCATGACCAACATCGTGGTGTTTCTTCCCATCGCGTCCATGTCGTCGATCGTGGGGCAGTTCTTCCGCGAGTTCGCCCTCACGGTGACCTTCGCGACCATCTTCTCGCTACTGATATCCTTCACCATGACCCCGATGCTCTCATCGAGATTCCTGCCCGTGACCATGAAGAAAGGCAAGATCGGCCAATGGATCGAACGGCAATTCGACAATATCGACCGGGGCTACGGCAAACTGCTGACCGCTCTGTTCCGCAAGAAACGCTATACCGGATTCCTGATGATCGGAACGGTGTTGCTCCTTATCGGTAGCTTCATGCTCGCCGGCAAGATCGGTTTCGAGTTCATGCCGCTGATGGATGAAGGTAACATCAAGCTTCAAGCCGAGTTGCCGCAGGGCTACAACCTCGAGCAAACCGCAGAAGTACTTCAGAAGATCGAAAGCGTCGTGGTTTCCCACCCGGAAGTGAAGCACATGCTCACCACGCTCGGGAAGATATCCGATACCGATATCGGAACAAACCTCGCGTACGCCAATATCAAGCTTGTCGATTCCGAACAACGCGAGATGACCACCTCGGAGCTGAACAACCTCCTGATCAAGGAGCTGTCCGCCATTCCCAACGCGCGTATCAAGACCCAGGTGGTCTCGTCTGCGGCTGATTCTGGCGGCGCGCCCATTGAATTTTACCTGAAGGGATATGACATCGACGAACTCTCCCGATTGAACGATGAAATTCTCGAGAAAATCGGTGATATCCCCGGGCTGATCAACCTCGACAGCAGCCTTCGCTCCGGAAAACCGGAAATCACCTTCGTGCCGGATCGTCGCAAACTGATGGATGCCGGCGCAACGATCTACGACGTCGCGATGACGCTGCGCGCTTCCATCGAAGGTATCGTTTCCACAGAATACAAAGAAAACAACGAAAACTACGACCTTCGCGTATGCATGACGGATGAATCGGTTGATTCACCCGAGAAAATCCGCAATATCCCCGTCGTCACGCCATCCGGGACGTATCGGCTGTCCCAGCTTGGCGAAGTGAATTTCTCAGAAGGCGTGAACAAGGTGATCCATCGCGACAAGGCAAAGACTGTGCTGATCTCCGCTAGCAACGCCATCGGTGCCGCGCTCGGAGACGTCACGAACGTTATCAACGCGCGAATCGCCGAAGTCGATTTCCCGTCCGGCTACAGCTACCAGTGGGGTGGCGACGTCGATATGATGAACGATATGATTGCGGACATGCTCCGCGCACTCATCCTGGCGATCCTACTCACCTACATGCTGCTTGCAGCGATCCTGGAAAGCTTCGTGCAACCGCTTCTGATCCTCAGTACGCTACCGCTGGCGCTGATCGGCGTCTTCGGTGCGCTGTACTTCACCGGAATCACCATGAACCTCTTCTCAATGATGGCAATCATCATGCTGGTGGGTATCGTGGTCAATAACGCGATCCTCTTACTCGACTATACGAACCAGCTTCGAAGGGAAGGCAAAAATCCGCATGACGCGCTGATCGAAGCTTGCCCCACAAAGCTGAAGCCGATCATGATGTCGTCTCTGGCGATCATGCTGGGTATGCTCCCGATGGCGCTCGGTATCGGTTCCGCCGGTCGCGAGTTCCGCCAGGCGCTCGGTGTGGTCAGTATCGGCGGTCTGATCGTGTCGACTTTCCTGACCCTGATCGTGATCCCGTCGTTCTACTACCTCACGACGCGCAGACAGAAACAACAATCCTAACCTCTGAAATAACGAAAGCCCGATTCATCAGTGGATCGGGCTTTTTGGCTTAAAGAGCAAAAATTGGTTGCTATGATAGCATCTAACTCATTTACTGATTGTCATTTAAATGCAGATTTTTATGTAGGAGCATAAAAATGACTCAAAAGCACTGCCCTAAATGCGGTTCCGACAATACGAAAAAAACGGAAAACGCGGTCGTATTCAACGGTATAAATGCAACGATTGCAGGTATGTTTTCGAGAATGGAAGACGTAAAACCGATCGACTTGAAAAGCGCTTATGGAAAGAATACGTTCATGGCGATCAGAATCTAAAAAGTCTAAGCATTCGCTACGGTCTTTCAACCTGGACAATCCGACGTAAACTTGATCATGCTTCTTTCGAGCACCCACAATATGAGAGTGGTAAATGTGTGATCGTAATGGATACCTGCTATTTCGGTCGTGGCTTCGGTGTCATGGTTTTTCGCGATGAGCTGAGTAAGAGAAACCTTTTCTGGGTCTATGTGAAGCACGAGACCGTGAAAGCCTACATCGATGGGATTCAATCGTTGAAAGACCGTTCGTGGGAAATACTGGGAATCGCTTGTGATGGGAAACGAGGGCTATTTCGTGCCTTCCATGATATCCCTGTGCAAATGTGCCAATTTCATCAAGTTCAGATCGTGATTCGATACATTACCCGAAATCCCAAACTTGAAGCAGGCAAAGAGTTGAAGGACATCGTTCTTCAATTATGTAAATCATCTCGATCAGAATTCGAAGAGATGATTTCAGAATGGGAGCAGAAATGGAAATCATTTCTGCTTGAGAAAACCCGCAATGAAGAAACCGGAAAATGGCACTACACTCATCGAAGATTACGTAGTGCAATCCGAAGCTTGAAATCCAATCTTCCGTTCTTGTTTACCTATCTGGATTACTCAGAACGCAACATTCCGAACACCACAAATTCGTTGGAAGGTACATTCTCAAAGCTGAAACGAAAACTGAGAAATCATCCGGGCATTAAACATTGGAGAAAACGTAGGATGATCGATGAAATCCTGTCGAAATAGCAACCAACTTTTGCCCTTTAGACCGGCTTTTTTCATTGGTGCACAGGCATCCCTTTGGTCCGCCAAGTTCCAGCTTGGCATTCCCCGCCTCCCTCGTAGCGCGAGACCTCCGGGCGCTCCAACAAGGATCGGAACAAGAGAACACCGCTCGGACAGACTGTGTGAAAATGGTAGATGGATTCCGTTGTCGCTGTTTGTATTTAGGTACTGTCCCTTTAAGTGTGTCTTGAACCTTCAAGGTATACAATCTCATTCAGTATTTATTTGGAAAGAGTTTCGTGTCAAACTTGAAATTATAGATCGGATACTTTCGGTATCGATCAGACTTATCCATAGCAACTTTCGAAAGCAGCAGCAATGCCGACTCCTCCGTCGGCATTGAGTTTCTGATCTTCAATACCCGTCGGAAGCTTTTGTGCAAACGTTCCACCCAGTTCGTCGTATAGATCATTCCTCTGATACGGTAATCATATTGTAGATAGGTGAAGTAATACGTCATCTCGTGTCGATTCTTCAGCCTTTTGATATATGGGTATTTCGATCCCCATTTGACACAGAAAGTTTCGAATCTGTCACTCGCTTCCTCCCGGGAAAAGGTGGGATCCGATATGTTGAACACCTCACGTAAATCTGCCGCAACTTCCTCCTTATGGTCATGACGAACATGGTTGAGAATATTTCGTTTCAGGTGGACGACACACTTCTGCAAATCAGCTTCAGGATAGACACGAGCAATGCTGTTCTCAAGACCATTGATACCATCAGCGATGATGAGGTCTGTTGTCTCCAAACCTCTTGCCTTAAGGTTTTGCAGCAGAGACGCCCACCCCGAAGCGGATTCCTGGGGGATATTCTCGATTGCAAGGATATCTCGACTCATATCTTCCTGCAGACCGATCACGGTATAGATTGCTTCACTCTCGACCTTTCCTGCCCTTCTGATATGGGTAAACAGAGCATCCACGATTAAAACAGGATATCGCCTTTGCAGAAGACGGTCACGCCACTGCTGAAGCTCTTCTGAGAAGGACTGCGTGATTCGACTGATACTGGATTTGCTGTAGTTCTTACCGTAAATACTTTCGAAAACGTCACTTACATCTCGTGTCGATAAACCCTTGCTGTAAAGGTTGAAAGCAAGCTCGTGGAGCTCATTCTCCTGATTGCGCAATACGCTCAGGATTACCGGGTAAAAATGCCCAAGACGATCACGTGGAATCCGTAGCGACAAGGAACCCCAAACTCCGCTCGCAGAGCCTGCTCGGTAACCATTTCCTTTGTTATTCATATCGGACGCAAGGCGTAAAAACTCGTTTCTCTCCAATTTCATTAGACAATTGCAAAACGTTTGATAGACTTGGTTAAGACCATGCTTGTTGAGAGCTGTGTCGACGATTTGCTCTATTTGTGGGAGCGAAAAGTTCATGAGAACCTCCTTGGTTTTGTTTGCCAATTTAACCTTGGAGGTTCTTGCTCTTTTTTGTCAATCAGACACACTACTTGGGACGGTACCTGTATTTATAAGATAACCCCCCTTTGTCCCCCCTTGTCAGGGGGGTGAGAAAGTGATCAGTATCCAAACATAGCCGTGTACATCCGGGACGTTGGTAACAGATTAGCCCGGGGACATAGGTTACACTTTAATGGTTTCCTGTCCAGTATTCTCCCTCATCCCGGCATGCCGGGATGAGGGAGAATTTCGCGCCTCGCCGAGGCTTGTTTTAATCGGGATCAATTTCATCGTTCTGATATCCAGATCCGTAATCGGCGTCTGGTAGTAATAAATGCGCCAGATACCATCACGATCCTCCAGCTCTTCCAAGGCAACATATTCACCTGCGAGAAGCTCACTTACAAACACTCTCTTTCCATGTAATTTCACCTCACCGGTATCCTTGATTTTACGCTTTTCAAAGTCTTCAGGATACTCCGGACCGAATATCTTAAGCGGATATTTGCGCAAGCTCGGTTGATATACCGACGCCGGTGGGTGTCCTCCCAAAGCCTCATGAGGACGAATCGTATTGTACTCTTCTATAAAAGCGTTAAACGCTTCCTGCTGGGATAACATATCGCGCGCTGGGGGCTTGCAGGTTTCATGCTTCAGTGTACGATGCATCCGCTCATGACGACCATTCTGCTGGGGTTTACCCTTCTCGATTCGCTCAAGCGTTATGCCGAGACGAATCAGATGAAGCCAGAATCGACTCAAGCCCGTTTTACTCGCAATGCAAAACGGAACTCCGTTATCAGAACGGATACTGTCCGGCAAACCATACTGCTGAAAAGTCCAGTCAAGCCAATGCTCGCAATCCTTGTGGTTCGTGCTCGGAAGCGCATGACAACACAAAAAGAAACGACTGAAATTGTCGGTGATCGTCAGCGGATAGCAATACTCGCCATTCAAAAGCCGAAATTGACCCTTATAGTCAATACTCCAGATGGCATTACTGCAGTTGCATTCACCGAAGGGCTGGCTGTATGGCGGTACATGACTACGTACCAAACGATGTTTCACTAGACCGTGACGTTTCAACCATTCGCCTGCTGTACTCGCTGCTGGCCAGTCGATGGTTGAATCCTGGTTCTGTAACGCGTGTATTATCTTGCGCGGACCCCAACTCAAATGTGCAAGCTTCATGTTGATAATCATTTCAAGGATCTCGGGCGGGGTCTGATTCGGGTGGCTGTGCGGAGCACTGCTGCGAGCCAAAGCCCAGTTCGCTGGATCTTCCTTATAACGATTGATCCATTTGTAGATCGTTTTACAGGATACTCCATATATCCGATGTAAATCTACTACCGTATATTGATCGCTAAGATAATCTCCTATCAACTTATGGAGTTGATCATACTTCGTTGTTCTCTGAAAGGGCATAGGCTCTCCTCAATGCTTTTTGAGTATTACCTATCTTCCCGGTCTATTTTGTCACCTATCTTCCCGGTTTGTACCCACCTTTCTTCACCCCCCTGACAAGGGGGGACAAAGGGGGGTTATTTTCCCTGGCAATGGTAACCCGATATCAATTCAAAGAGCAGGTTCATCACATTTTTCACACAGTCTGGGAGATCGGCGACTACGTGTGATGGAGTATAGCACGTGGTCTTCGGTATAACTTCTGAATGTACCGCTTGCGCGTAGCATTTACTCGCAAATTCCAGCTTAGTGAAGCGCTCTTCCGATTGTTATACTTGACGTGGGATGCAGGCAAGGATGCCTGCGCTCCATAATTTCCTACATCAACGATCCCGGATCGATATCGAGGGTAACCTTCATGCTTCCGAGCGATGGAACCTGTTGCATCAGATACTGGACAGCGCTTTGCAGGTTCTTCACCGATTTCGACTTCAGCACCACGTGATAGCGATAGAAATCGTCGAGTCGTGTAATCGGCGCCGGCACCGGACCGAACACAATCACATCCATGCGATTGAACATGGTCGATTCCCGCTGCAATTGCTGCTTCAGCCTGTTCATCTTCGACAGAAGAGTCTTCTGATCCTTGTGCCGGAACAGAATCCGTGCGATCCTCGTAAACGGCGGATACAGAAAGCTCTCCCGATAGCCGAGTTCCTGACCGGAGAACGCGAGGTAGTCCTGTCTGGACGCCAGCAGGATCGAATAGTGCTCCGGATTGTATGTCTGGATGACGACCTCTCCCCTCTTGGTGCTTCGTCCGGCTCTTCCTGCCACCTGAGTCAGAAGCTGAAACGTGCGTTCGGCGGAGCGGAAATCGGGGACGTTGAGCGTCACCTCGGCGGAGAGAACGCCCACCAGCGTGACATTGGGGAAGTCGAGTCCCTTCGAGATCATCTGCGTGCCCAGCAGGATATCGACATGACCGTTCTTCATACGATCGAACATCGACTGATAGCTGTCCTTCGCGCGGGTGGTGTCTGCATCCATGCGCAGAATTCTCGCCTGTGGGAAAATGGTTCGAATCTGTTCTTCCGCCTGCTGCGTTCCGGGTGCGCCATACGAAAACAGGTAGCTTCCGCAGTCGGGACACTTGCGCGGCATCTCGATCCGATAGCCGCAATAGTGGCACATCAGTTCCTTCTGCTGGCTGTGGTAGTTGAGGCTGATATCGCAATTCTTGCATTTGAACAGCTTTCCGCAGCCGGTGCATTGCAGGAACGACGCATGCCCGCGACGGTTCAGGAACAGGATCACCTGCTCGCGCTTGCGGAGGCGGTCTTCGATCATGGTTCGCAGATAGTGCGACAGAACCTCTTCCGGTGGCTGCTTGCGCATATCGACAATTTTAACCTGCGGCAGTTCGCTGCCGGCAGGGCGTGTGGTCATCCGGAGAAGTCCGTAGTTGCCGGTTTGTGTATTCTGCCAGGATTCGAGCGATGGCGTCGCGCTGCCCATGAGCACAACCGCGTTTTCGTTTCTGGCACGCACCACGGCAATATCTCGCGCATGGTATCTCGGCGCGGATTCCTGCTTGTAGCTTGTCTCGTGCTCCTCATCGACGATAATGATTCCGAGGTTTTCCAGCGGCGCGAAAATGGCACTCCGAGCTCCAATCACGATGCGAACCTTGCCGCTTCGAATCTTGCGCCACTCCGAAAGCTTCTCCCGTACGTTTAAGTGACTGTGTAGCACCGCGATATCTTCTCCGAACGCGAGGTAGAAACGATGCACCATCTGTGGGGTCAGCGATATTTCCGGCACCAGCATCAGCGCGGTCTTTCCCCTCGCGATCACCTTCTCGATCAGCCGGATATAGACCTCCGTCTTGCCGCTGCCGGTGATCCCGTATAGTAGAAACGACCGGAACGAACCGTCATCCAGCGCATTCGCTACAGTCGCAAAGACCTCACGTTGTTCGTCTGTCAGATCGAATATCTTCCGGATTCCCTGCGGTTTGTCGAACGAATATTCGTCCGTTATCTTGCGGGTCTCCAGTCGCAGCAATCCCTTGATACGCAGCGCCTTGACGATCGCATAACTGTACTTCTCCGCGATTCGGGCAAGCGGAAATTCCTCACCTTGATCCAGGATATACTCGAGCGCTTCACGCTGCTTCGATCCGAAATCCATATCGGAAGCCTTGTCGCGGCAATCCGGTGCGGTGAGTACGTAGTTGACCGTCTTCTGCTTGACCTCTTTATCGATGCTGCGCTTGATCTCGATGTACCCGTCTTCCTCGAGCTGCTCGAGAATGCCGTAATAGCCGGGTATCTGCGGTAACGCCTGTATATCGATCTCACTTGCTACCGGAATCGCATCTATCAGTCTCAGCGCCTCATCATCCAAACCTGTTGTGTCGGAACCAGGCTTTCTGATCGCCTTCTGAACCAGCCTGACGTTCAAGCCTGCGGGCAGCATCGAGAAGAAGCCGATCCCGAGCGGAGTACGGTAATAGCGCGATATCCATTCCGCTAGCCACATCAGGTTCTGTGGCGCGATAGGCTTCCGATCGACAACCTGCTGGATTGCGAGATACTTGACGCCCGGCTTCAAGTCCCGCTCGTCACACTCCTCCCAAACCACTCCAGTGTAGATGTTGTTCCGTAGAGAGACAAGAACACGGCATCCCTTCTCCAGCTTCTCTGTGCTGGTATAGGTGAAGTGCTGCGCGAGATTGACCGGCAGCGCGATGTTGTAATAAAATTTTGTTTCCATTTCTGGCAGATTATCGATTCGGGGAAATGCTGTCCAGAGGATTTGTTCTGCGAGTCGAACGTCAGTTTATTGACCTGCTGCACTTGTCTCCTGTCATGATTTTCCTGTCAATCGTAATTCAGGTATAGATGATGAAGACGAAGACATCTGCGTAACCGAAAAAAGCCCCTGCGAGCAGGGGCTTTATATGTATTTACGGATAAGCTATTTGATGAAGGAAATTGGGTATTGGAAGATAAGCGTGTTCTTGATCGGGAACTTCCATTTCATAATGACTTCATCATGAATTTTCTGGATGAATTCATCGGTGAAGAAGCTATTTCCGACTTTTGCAATCTCAGCGCCCTCGACCTTACCTTCGGTGATATACAACGTGATTTCGAGACGTCCGTACATTTCGATAATTGCGGATTCTCTTCGATATACCTGTGTTATCTGCGGCTCGAACGCCTTCACATAGTTACGGATATTCACGTAAACGCTCTTGTCCGCCGGAGCAAGGTCAGCCGTATCGATGTCCTGCTGGCGAACGGTTCTCAGTCCGCTGTAGCGTGCAGCCTTGATACTCTCGAACTGACCCGATCCCTTGATCAACACTCTCTGGATCTGTCCGCCGGATGCTCCGACTGCGTCGAGATCGACAGCTTCGAATTTTCCTCCGCCGCTACCGACATTGATGGCGTCTTCGGAAAGGATCGCGTCCAGTCCGCCCTCGCCGCTCATTATCTGCGATGCCTTACCGCTCTTCGTATCGAACTGTGCGATCGCAGCCGAAGAGCTCATTTTCGAAGCACCCTTTGAGGGACCGGCAGCCACGATGTCCGTAGCCTGGTTCACTTCAAGGATAAGATCCTGTCCGATTCCGGTTTCATCAAGGCTTCCACCGCCACCACCGGACACGTCGAATTCACCGAGTGTCGCTGCGATATCGCTCACGGTTTTTGCCTGGGCCTGCTCAACGATCTCTTCAGCCTGCTGCTCGGTCACACCGGCATCTTTATCGACTTGCTCGCCTACACCGTATGCATCCGTGGTAGGACCTTGATCGACTTCCGGTACGTCGTAGGTTACTTTTGTCGCCATCTCATGCTGGGCATAAAGGTTCGCAATCGAGTTCTCTACCTTCAGCGGCTTATAGGTAAGGTTGAAGGTAGTTAATCCGGTGATGGTGACTAGCATGCTGATGATGAGAAACCACTTGGTAAATCTCTGCTCCGGTGAAGCCTGCGGTTTCCGATTAAACTCGCGAATCATCGCGATTTCAGCCTGAGACAACACCTGCGGTCGCGGGGTCAGGAAACTATACTGGATCTGGTAATGAGGATTCAAGCCGATTGTACCGCTTGTACGCTCATCCAGCATCAGATCATTTCCTTTGAGCAGTCGCTGCCCTTTCAAGTCATCGATATTGAGGCTTTCGTCGCCCTTTTTAACGGAGAGATTCATGCCTTTATTCAGATGAAGCACGAAGTTTTCTCCCTTTCTTGAGAGCAACTTGAATTTGCTGGGGAACTGTTCGTCAAGTATCTGCCAGAACATGTGCGGATCCGAGCCAAGCATAAAGGAATTCTTGAACTCCCACGCCTTGGCTTTTCCTTCCGTGTTCTGGAAAGCAAAGCTAACTTGTTTCCCCTTGTATAGCAATTTCAAATTCAGTATTTTGTTTCCCATAAAGACTACTCCTGAGGAAGCTATGATTTGATGAAGTGCTCCTTGATCGTCGGCTCGTGGTTACTCGAGAAGTATATATGCGAGAACTCCGAGTTGGCACAGAGCACGATAATTTCTGTTATGTAGCGACATAACACATTATCGTCAGCCTGAATCAAGATTGCGGGAATCGCTTCTGCATTGGTTGCCTTGATTTCTTTGGCTTGCGATTGCAGAAGCCCCTTCATCGCGGTGCGGGTGTCTTCGTCGTTCATGAAGACTTCGAGTTCCCTGCCTTCATAACCAACTGTCTTTTCTTCCGGGATCACCTTTGTGTTGGATGTTCCAAAGAGAATTTGATTCTCATAGACCTTGATAATCACGGTATTACCGTTTTTAATAAGTTCCTCTTTGGTGGCGGTAGAAGGAAGCTTCATACCTTCCGGTTGTTGAACCTTCTGTGCCTCCATTGAGACGTTCTTGATGAGAAAAACCAGAAGAATCGTAAGAATATCAATCAGAGATGTGATGTTGATCTCTTTCGATTTCGGGTGCTTCCTCTTCGCCTCACGTCCGCTGGTTCCGGAAATATTCCTCTTTACCTTGGTATAGGATATTCTTTTTGCCATAGGAACTCCTACTGAACCCTTCTCAATCCCGTACTTTCGTACTTCTTGTAATCCACTTCGAATCCATTGGTTTTCGCGATGTCGATCGTGGTCAGAAGCGTCTCGAAAGTAACGCGTGGATCGGGCATAATGCCGATGTTTTTCAGGGTTTCATTTTCTTTCTTTAACTTGGCGATTTCCTGATCGAGCCGATAGAAATCGTACTTCTGAATTGCATCAGAAGCTTCTGGATTGATTACCGGCAATTTCAAACCGTCATCCTCGCCGCCAGGCGTGAAGAGCTCGAACCCTTCCGGTGTGATCGCAAGAAGTTTCGCTTTCACATCTTCAGCACCCGCTTCGTCTTGTGTCTCGCCTGGACCTGCTTGTGTCGGTAGAGAAATTTCGATCATCGCCATATGCGTCATCACGATAATGGTTAGAAGCATGGGAATCACCACGATGAACAGATTCATGATAGGAATCAGGTTCAGATCCTTGGACTCCCACTTTCCGCCTTTTCGCGATTCCGAAGGAGCATATGCCATGGCATTAATCCTTTATCGTGTAGTTAATCTGATTGATGGTCTTCACGCTGAATTCATCGATCTGGTCGGTAATACGTTCTGCACGACCTTGCAGATAGCCTTTGATCAGCAGGGTAGGAATCGCGACGATCAGTCCGAGACCCGTCGTACCCATAGCAGTACCGATACCCTTGGTCAGAAGACGGGTTTTATCGGCTTCTGCCGCGCCGGACAGCGCGTTGAACGCAAAGATCAGACCAAAGATCGTACCAAGAAGTCCGAGAAGTGTAGCAACCTGCGCAATAAGGTCGAACCAGTGGAGACCGGCAGACACTTCCGGTATCTTCTGCATACCGGCTTCGTCGAACGAGTTTTGGAGTCTCTGGCGAAGATCAGAACCTGTCTTTCCAAGGCTGCGTGCGTCATTGAACCCAACAAGGCCATTCCAGAAAACAAACCCCATTGTTTTGTCCTTGAAATTCTTGCAAACTTTGATCGCTTCATCGTACTGTTCGTTCTTGATGTAGCCCTTCAGTTTGACGTAGAAACCCTGTGCGTCGAATTTCTCCTTGATCGCGAGACGGAAAAGCTTTACGATCGCGAGCACAACACTCACAACACCAAGTAAGAGAATCAGATACATGAAAAGACCGGGGACTCCTGTGAACATCGCTGCAAAGTCGATATTCTCACCACCTCGAACTTCCGCATCCTGTGCGAAGAGACCAATTGTCAGAACTAGCAGTGCTCCTATGAAGCATATTTTTCTGAAGAACGAAGACATTCTAAACCTCCTGTTTATCAATATAATAACTTATTTGATTTCTGAAATCGTTCAAGATAGATTCGTTGCGCACCAGCAGTCGATTTCGATTCCTGGCGCTCTTTCAATGCGGACTGACCAGGCTTAAGGTCATCCACCTGTATCTGGCTCTCTTCCGTATCGCGGTATGTCTCCACATTCCGAAAGCGCGCCCTTACATCTTCGGTCGTTTGTGTCTGCTTTTCTGTCTGTTCAGCCTGTTGAGCGAAGAGCCCGACACCTGTGAACAACAGCGCAATAGCGAGTACTTTTTTCATAATGTACCTCTTTAAACCTTACGGTTTCCTGACGAACATATTCATATCGAACATCAGTCCCTTGTACTTGGAACCACCCTCGACCCGAATCAGGATTGTATTACGCCCCTGGACGAAGTAGGAGGCGTCTAAAGGCATTTGATACGGTAGCACCTGACTCAGCTGCTGGTCGATCATAATCTCCATCGAATCGAAGATATTCACGCCATTGATCCAGACGGAGCCGATCTTCTCCGCGAGCAGCGACATCGAGCCTTCAAGCACTTCGGTATCGATATCGAAGGTCTTCATGAAGTAAACCGTCGATACTTTTGATGTATCGATTTCAGGCGACCAGATCTCGATGGCGTTTGTATCATCCATCATCTGCACCTGAACGCGATAGAAGCTGAAGTTACCCTTTCCGGCGAGTTTCCACGTCGAATCGGGCGCTGTGATCGCAGGATCGACCTCTGCCGCACGAAGCGTGTACCATGAGTAATCCGTTGCGATATCTCTCTCTTCCGTCGTACGGAAGAATTCCAGATCAGCTTTGTCGTACTGAGCTTGATATTGCGCGGAGAACAGCATAGTCATGAGCGAATCGCCAGGAGTGATCTGGAAACCGATCGTGTTTTTACCCTGCTGGAGAGCACGGCTGGTCACGACTGTATAATGCGGCATATCCAGACCATCGACTACGAGTGTATCGACCAGATTCGGTTGATTCTGAACCAACGTGTTATTGATATAGATCTGAACGGGTTGGTTACAGAAGTAATCGAATGTCAGAAGTTCGGGCTGAATTTCAGCCGTCATCGTACTTCTGAACAGCACATCGGTCGAATCCGCCTCAACTTCGCAGAACTCGATCAGCCCCTTCTCGTCGTGTGTCGCGCTGGTGATGGTCGCTATCGGCATCCAGGATGCAGCTGCAATTGATGCAGGATCAGTGACATCGATCGGCGACGAATTGATCATCCAGCTGTTGTCCATGACGATCTGCTGATATTCTTTCGGTTTACGGATACCTTCTTCGATCAGTTTTTCCATCGCAAGTTCGGTATATTGGTCCGTATAGCCTGTTTTATCGGTGAAGTTTGTTACAATCGTCAGGTATGTCTGAAGATATTTCTTCTGAAGCTCTGAACGGTATTCGTTCGAGATGGAAGCAATCGCACCGGCAAATTGCTGGTAGGTCGCAGGACCTGCGTCACGATATTCCTGTGCTTCAGTTGTAATTTCCAGATACTTCTTCAGCTGTTCGATCAATGACTGATAACTATATTCGAATATCTGTCCTGTAAGGTACAGCGCTTTGGTTGTCTGCATTTCGGTGATATCGTATTCCTTACCGTTCGCGATGACGTCGAGAACCTTGTTGTAGAGCGCATCCGCGTTCTTGACGAGATTCTTCATACGCGGAACGACTTTGGCTTTCCACTTCGTCGGCTCACCGACCAGCAAGAGGTCGTTGGGAGATTTTTCGAGATACGCGTCCAATTCCTTGATAACGTCGTTATAAGTACTCTCCCAAGCGATATAGTTTTCGATGAAGTCGAAACGCTCATAGACGGATTCGATGCGCAGATCGAGTCCTTCCTGCTTGTACGTTTTCTCGATATCCTTATACTGTTTGATTCTCTCACGCATGGAGTCGTACGACTTCGCTTCGAACAGCGTATTGACATCAATGAATATCTCTTTCAGCTCGTCACTCGCAATCGACTCGAGCAGTGCGATCGAGGGATCCTTGCGGTTAATATAGAGCGCCATATCCTTGTACTTGCCCTGGTCGCCCATGTTCTTGTACATCTTGGCGACTTCGATGAGGAATTCGTTCGCCGCCGCGTGTGCAGGATAGGTCGATTCGAAAGCAAGCATCAATTCGATCAATTTCGAATCGTTGTGCAGATCTCGATAGATCGCAATCGCGTTAAGCATAAGGTCTTCGATCTTGTCGTCGCCGAGGTCGATATCCGCAGCCTTGGCGTGGAGATCGAGGTACATCTGCGCAGCGGCTTCTTCCGTTGCCGGATTATCCTCATAGTGCTTGATGATTTCGAGCTGAATGTTGTATGCCTGATTGCTCTTGGGATACAAATCGATGAATTCCCAACGAAGCTGTTCGCCGAGCTGCGGATTCATCATCAGGGAATCGGCGATATTCCAGGCACGAACGTAGTAGCCGAGTACATCGTCGATCCTGTTCTGTGATTTTGCGATTTCCTTCAACAGAGAGATGCTCATATCGTATTGTGGGATTTTGTTATACATATCGATCGCCTTGACCCTGAACGCAATCCACTGCGCCGAATCCTTGAAGGCGATTTCGTCGGAAAGACGGATATACTTTTCTGCTGCCTGCTGGAAATTACCCATGCCCTTGAGCTGTTCGGCATCCGCCTGATACGCGGCGGCGATATTGGTCTTGATCGCATCGCGTTCTTCGCCCGTCTTGGCAAAATTGGCGGCCTGATTGTAGAAATCGATCGCCATGGTATAGTCGCCACGGGTTTCGTTGATGCTTGCCAGCCTGCTGAAGGCGATCTTGCGGATTTCATCCGAAATCTGCAAGTTGAGCAATTTCTCGTAGTCCGCGTACGCGAGGTCGAGGTCTTCGTTCTCGAAGCGAAGTTCTGCGCGACGATAGATGATCTTCTTCAGATCGTCTTCCTTCTCGGCAGCCTGATACTTCTCGGAAGTAAGTGTCTGCTCATAGCGCACCGAAGCGGCTACATACATCGAATCGAGAACCGGCTTGGTGATCAGCAGGCTATCGACAGGACTGGGATATGGATTCTGCTCAATCGTCGGATTGAGGATCTCATAAACCCGCTCGATACAGTAGAAAGCGTTGGTTTCGTTGGCTATATAGCGTGTATTATCCGGGAACCCCGTGTTGATCTCGGTCAATTGCTCGTGTGCGAGCAGGTATTTTCCGGGATCTTCCGATTGATCGGCAAGGGTAAGATAACCGGCGGCGGAACTGAGTTCGTATTCGAAGAACCAGTCGCCTTCGCCTTCCGCTTCATCCATCTGCGCGAACTGCGGGTATTTCTTATAATCTTCGAACAACATACGATAACGACGGAAGTCGTCTTCGCTATTGCTGTTCTGGAAAGCGATAAGGTAATCCGGAGCCAGGAACTTGTAGGCTTTGCGAATGACGACGAGTTGATCGTCGAATCCCAGCTTGCCTTCGTTGGCAATATACCAGTCCGATCCGAACTTGTAATTCTCGACGAGGAATTCCTGCTCTTTCTTTACCGATTGATAGATATCTTCTTCACGAAGCCGGTTCGGATATCGTTTATAGACATTCATCACCGAATCGATATAGGACGGCGCTTCAAGGCTCATGCTATAGAGGTTGACGTATGCCTTGTAGATATCGACAGCCTGCATGGGCGCGTTCAACTGGAGTTTCAGATCGATCGCTTCCTTGAGGATACGCTTGCCGATCTTTTCATCAACCAGTTGATTAAATGATTCGCGCGCGAAGGCGGCGGCTCTAGACCGCTGTTCGAAGTTGGTACTGTCTGCTTCGATCAGACTGTATGCGATATTCTCGATTGCTTCGCTTTCGAAATAGGTCTTGAAATCTTCGGTGGCCTCACCTTGCTTGATGGTCTTGAGGATCTTCGAGAAGTCGTCGATCGCATCCTGATAATCACCCTTGGTGAAATTGACCCAGCCACGGTAGAAGATACCGAAGTTCTGGTAAGGATCGCCATCGCGACGGGCAAGAATGTCGAAGAATTTCGAAGCGACAGTATAATATTTCGCGCTCTTGCGAGCATCGAAGCCGAGATCGTAGTAAATATTACCCAGGCGGAAGAGCGCTTCCGAATTATAGGGAGAATCGAGATATTTGATATAGATTTCGGTGTACGCGTCGATCGCGGTCTTGACCAATGGCTGATCCTCGGAAAGCCGATGGCTGTCCGGCCAGTTCATGGCGAGGGCGATATCGCTTTCTCGTTTTTCGTCACGGGATTTCTTTGCCGCTTCGTATGCAAAAAAGGCAAGGTTGTACAAAACTACGTCTTTATCGGGGAAATTTGGTTCGAGATCGAGGACTTTCTGGTAGAAATTCGCTGTCTTGGCAGGATTTTCGATACCCTCGATTTCCGAACTAAGCTGCGCCAGCCTGAAATACAGGTAGGGCAAGTCAGGTGAATCGGGATTCTCACGGATATCGGTTTGAATCTGATTGTAGATGTCCCGTTTAAATTCCAGCAATTTCTGGTGTTCCTGCTCGAGGTCGTTCAGCGTCATAGCCACAAGAGAGCTTACCGTGAACATGAGAAGGACACAGAAAATCCATAATACGCTTGGTTTCATAGTTTTCATGTAACTATTCCCCGGGGTTATTCAAACTTTGTTTGTACTCGGCTTGTTTCGCTTTGTATTCCTGATCCAGCAGCATCGATTCCCGGTACAGGATATCGACGAGTGTATAGCGGTATTTTGCGGTCGTTTCTTCAACGTCGTTCTCAAGTTTAGAAAGGAAGTCCTCGTATCGTTGTTTCATCGTACTGTTTTCTTCGACCATGAGGTTGTCCAGTCTTTTCAATCGGATCGCGATCTTCTTGTTGTACTCGACAACGGTCTGTTCGCGAATGTTCTTGAATTCTTCCTTGAGATGTCCGATGTTTTCGATTTCGGCTGCGAGTTCTTTCTGAATCTCGGTATTGGCTCTAAGCTCGCCAAAGGTGTACATCGATACGGTGGCGAGTGAGCTGATATTCTCCTGCAGAAGCTTGATAGCCTGATCTGCCTTGCCGACGACGTCCGTCTTACCTTTCTTTTGCGCTTCCTGCCTGATCTCCTGCCATTTCTCGAGTGTCTTCTGAGACACATACGTCTCGCTCGCGATAACGTACGCCATTTCGTATTCACCCGGGTTCATTTGCTGAAGATTGGATAGGAGCTGCAATGTATTGATGCGGATCGCGTATTCGTCGAGCACTTCGATTTTCTGATCGATGCGCTTGGGAACTTGCTTGTTGGGCTTGGTATTGGCTATCTTGGTCAGCAGGCTGATTCGTTCGAAGGTCTCGTTGTAGTACGCGAGTTCTTCTTCGTAAATCTGGAGGCGGATGTAATCTTCTTCCGTCAAGCCTACGCCGAGGTTCTCAAGAGTCTGACTCGTCGCGATGATACTCTCATTGACTTTACGTATTTGACTCAGGAGATCGTTCTTCATCTCTGAAGAAACTGCGTTGTCGTATTGTCTCATGAGATTTTCATGGCGATCCATGAGTTCGTTCTTGAGGTTGATCGCTTCGAGAATCTGGGATGTCGTAGCGAGTGCTTCGTTGATATTTTCCCGTGCTTCGTCCAGATTACCCATCTCCATATTCACGATTGTCGAAAGGTAACTGGCTGACGAGAAATACGCCGAAGAATTCGGATTGGCTACGATCTCTGCCAGATATTGCTTCGCCGTTTCGTAATCACCGACCTTGAGCAGTGCAACAACCATCTCGTAGCGGAATTCGTCATCCAACGGTTGATCGGTGAGGGACATATACTGGTCGTAGCAATACATCGCCTTGTCGTAATCCTGGCGCTCCTGATAGAGGCGCGCCAGTGACAGATAAACGAAGTAGAAATACGGCGTATCCGGCTGATAGTCGATTACCAGATTGAGGAAGCTCTCAACGGCATATTCGATACCGAAATTGTAGTAACCGATCATGCTGAGCATGCAGTTACTGCGAAAACCGAATTCCGCATCTGTGACCAGAACAGTGAAAATATTCTCAGCTTCTTCAAGATTGCCGAGGTTATAATTGGCCTGACCCATCCAGTAGAGATGCTGAGGATCATTCTGATTAGGATTTCTTGCTGCAATCGCGAGGAATTGTTCGTCCATACCGGCGTGGATATACAGGTCTTCCAGATATCCCACCGCCTGCGGTAAGTAGATCGAATCCGGGTATTTGCCGATCAGGCGTTCGAATATACTCTGTGATTTTATCTTACGTCCATATTCGTAGTAGATGGCAGCTTCGAAGTAGAGAAGCTGGTCCTCGAGATAATCGAACCCTTGATAAACCATGGCGAGATTGATATAAATGCTGAGCGCCGCCGCGTAGTCTCCATTATCCAGGGAGGTTGTAAGTTCTTGTCTGTCTTGTATGAAGGCTGTGCGAACACCGCTTTCGCTCAATCGATTGAGTTCTTTCTTGCGCGTGGCAAGCTCCCGAAGGTGGTCTATCTCGCTGTACAAATCCTCTAGCGCTTCGGCTTCCTCTTGAAGTAGTACATCAACAGAAACCTCTTCCTCGTCGTCATACTGTGCACTCAGAGGAGGGAAGCAAAGAAGCAATGCAAGAAGTATCGCAATCAGGAGAATATGATTTTTCATAATTACTCTTCTTCAAGCACTTTTCTGATTTCTTCCAGTTCTTTCTCCGCTTGGCGACGTTTTGCTCGGATCGCTTCCAGTTCTTCAAGAAGCGGGTTTTCACCGGTTGACTCGGTGGTCTTGCGCATAACGCGGGAACCACGACGTTCAGGGACGATTTCTGCCGTCGGACTGTAACGTTTATTCTTACCGGCAGCCTTGACTTCCGACAACACGTCGAGGGTGTATTTGAGGTTGAGAGCCAACTTGGGATCGCGCTTTCCGGATTCTTCGATACGATAGAATCCAACGCGTGCCTCATAATTCTGATAAGTGAAGTTCAGCGCAGCGTTGAAATTGTAGCCGTCCATCTCGCCGACAACCGACAGATACGGGAAAGGCTTGAATTCAATAGCGCCGAACATACCACCGAGCCGCTTGGAGATCGCTTTGTTACCTTCAAAGCGATTCTGACCCCATCCAAGTGTGATCACAGTCTCGAGCTGATCGAAAACGGTGAGTCCACGAAGGATGGTCGCCTTCGAAAGAACGATATAGGGAGAATACTCGGTATAGTCATCACGGTCGGCAAACTGATAATCGAGACGATCTTCGGTTGTATCCTCGTCATCGTCACGATAGCTGTCCTTGAAACCGGAGAACATGTTATCGAGTCCAATCGACACGGCCGGCATGGTCTCGGATTCGTAGATAAGCTGAGCTTTGATATTCGCGTAGAACATGCCATCGCCGACAGCTGCATATACAAGCCCCAGATCAACGCGATCGAAGAAGCCGTAATTCACCGCAGCCGAATAGGTGAACTGAGTATCATTGAGCTCTTTTACCTCAACACCAGTATCACTGGTCTTGGTACTATAATCCTGCACGTTAGGTCCCACGTATCCCACGACAGAAACCTCTCCCATCAGGTGGGGAAGAACGTAGCCCGTGGGCACCTTCATGTAACCGAGGCAAGTAAATGGCACGGCATTCAAACTGCCGGCTAAAACTAAAACCAACACAGTCAAGAAAAACAGATTTCTTGCTTTCATTCCATAACCTCCTGGATTCATTTATTCACATATTCTTACTCTTAAGTCTTTACAGGCAAGCCCACTGCGGGTTTTACCCATTGAACCAACATAACTTTTAAAATTTGACAGCGGATAGTCAAGTTATTTTTTTACTCCATGCTCAAAATATCAGGACATGCAATGGAACGGCTCGCTGTATCTTTTATACAGCGCAAAGGATTTACGATCCTGCAAAGAAATTTTCGCTCTCCGTACGGCGAAATCGATATTATCGCCGAAACGGGAGACCATAATATCATATTCATCGAAGTAAAAGCAAGAAAAAACCTTCTGGAAAACGCTTTTTCCAGCGTTTCGCAATCCAAGCAACGCCGGATTTTAAAGACCGCGGCTTTCTATCTTCAAAGCAATCCAGAACTTGAGAACAGGCTCGTTCGTTTCGATGTGATCGGAATCGCGGAAAAAAAAGATGGACTCTATCAGATAGAACACATGGAAGATGCTTTCAGAGGCGATTCATGCGGTTTTTCACCCGACTCGTATTAGACCGTAATACGAACAATCGGAAATCGCTCTTCCGAAACAATTTCCGATTGCTATTCGCGTAAATCGTGAAGACAGCCAGATTACTCGAGTAATGTCTCGTCGAATTCATCCCCGAAGTATCTCTTCCATGTGGGCAGGGTTTGTTCGTTATCGTCGTTATCCACATACACCAGCTTGAAGTCGCCGTTCATCATCTGATCGATGAAGAGATACACCCTGTGCTCAGGCTGATTGTACTTCCAGATCAGGTACTCTTTGCTTGCGAAACGTGTCTGGGAAGGATCGGTGAAATCAGTGGTCGATTCAACCGGCGCGCCGTTCCGAATATAAATGCGACCGCGATCCGTTTTCCAGCCGTCTTCGAAGCGTGAAAAATGTTCGTTTGAGTAGCTGACACGATCCTGGACTATTTCGTAGAATTCGTTTTCCGGCGTATCCGGATTCGGGTCGTTCGCGCGCCAGAACGTATCGAGATAGTTATCTCTTGCCGCGTCACTAAGTTCGTCCCAAACCTTGTACTCTGCAACAGGCAGGAAAGTTTTTATCAGCAGAAATTCGTCGTTGATGTCGGGGAAAAAGCGGAATCGGGTGTTTTCCCTCGCCCGGACAATGGCAATACCCGTTCGCGTGGTCTCCTTTCCGGACACAATATCCCGCACCGTTACTTCGACATCGTATTTTCCCGATGCGAATTCTGTCAGATCTATCCGTTTCAGAGTCGATCTTCTCGAACCAACACAGTCTTCTGTGACTTTTGTCCGATAAGCCACTTCGTTGTTTCTGGAAACGGTAACGGTCTCTTCGTATTGTGCGATGCCCGTGTCGCTGCATTTCAGGTTTATCACCTCATAATACAGATACATCGAAGCGTAATTCTGAAGATTGTAGATGCGGTCCGGCGAAACAAAAAAGAGCGAATCGCCGCGACTGAACTTCACGAAGCGGTGATCAGGATCGACAAGAACCTGGCTGGAGAATTCAAGATCGCTCAGGAGCGTTCCCGGCTCCAGCAGCTTCAGTTCCTTGCGATACTGCGCTGTTTTCCCGGAACCGACGTCGATGAAATTCAGCTCGACGAGCATCTCTTTGCTCAGCGTCAGCGATATCTTGTCGAGGTAATACTCTCCGCTCGATTTCGTCTTCTGCAAATCCCTTGTCACAACCGGGTTCTTGAATTGCTGCCATTGTCTTCTCTTCTCGCCCTGCTCGAAGATCACCGCGACATTGACGTTCGCCTCGAATCGATCTTCCAGTTGCTGGAATTTCAATTGTCCGTACGGTATCTTATACACGATTTCGAAGGTTGTATTACCCGTATCATCCATAAAACGGGTTGTCGAGATATACATGTTCAGATCATCTGCCCATGCGATTCCGCTACCAAGCAGAAGAAAGAAGAAAAGCGCGAATCTAATCGCGGTCGATGTACCATTTTTGGTCGAGTTCATAATACCCAAATCCTTTTTTATCGTAGAAAACAAATCGTTTGTCATAACTGTAATAGTACCAGATTATATACGGATACAGCGTATCGGTCGGAAATGATTCCTCATACACGTATTCCGGTTCGCCGTACTTGATAAGAATTTTACCCTGGTCTGTTTTCCAGCCGGGGATGAATCCTTTCAGGCTGTATCGCTTGTCCGCTTCCAGCACCCTACTGATAAACAACTCGCGATTCTCGTTGTATTCCGTTTCGGGTGTCGGATCGTTCCGCTTCCAGTAATCGCTGACGAATTCCTTCACTTCGTCGTCTTTCGCCGAACGAGCCAGATGGATATCGGCGCTGAGCATGATGATCTCCAGTTGTCTGATCTGCTCCTTCGGCGTGTATCGGCTGTCATACAACGAATAGAACGGTTCTCGATCGTGACTGCTGATAAATCGCGTACCCAGAAAGGTGCGAATGTCGATTCCGTTGTATATGCGGTCTTCCACCGGCAGCGTAATATCGAGGTCCTGCGCAAGTTGATCCGATTTCCACACAGCAATGTCCTCCACCATAACGTGCACGCTGTCGGGAATAACGCTGTAATGCTGGATTATCGTAATCGAGTCGGCGAATTCGCCATTGAACGGGAACTTTGTAACGAAGCGATTTTCGCTATCCTGAAAAATATAGAGCGGTGTCGTCTGAAACAGCGGCTCGGAGGGTGGCTTCATCGAGAATTTCTCGCTCTTGCGCGTTCCCTGAAGCAGATTGGTGAGCTTGAGATGACCCTGGATACCGCAATCGATCGCATCGAGCCGGATGATTACCGGATATGCGAATTGACGAATCACACTGTTATCCGATATCTGGATGGAGAAGGTATCGAGGTCGTGATACAGAACCTTGTCGTTTTCGTCCAACAGATAGAGATCGATTTCGGTCTTGCTCACATAAACCGAATCCTGAAGCTGGAAGTGAAGATTCTCGTAGGGGATAAAAAGGGTGAAATAACTGTACTCGCCCACATGTTCATGCTGTAGCATGAATGCGGACAGCGCGAGGCAAGCAAGCCATAAAGCTCCCGCAATGATTACAGTTCTACCTGTTCTTCTCAAAATCGAGTACCACGAACGGTTTCTTTCGCAGGTAGGGTTCAACCCGTTTCATAAACTCTCCATTCGGGAAGAAGCACAAGGTATCCGGAACCGTGATGACCAGCTCCTTGAATTTCTTCGTATTGACGAAACATCTCATTTTGACATTACCGGGATTTTTCTGTTTTTGATCAAGTAAAATTTCCGCCAGATTTCGTCCAGCGCCCTCTTGCTTCAGATGCAACTCCAGTTCCCCGGCTTCATTGGGCAATTCATCAAGTGCGATTATCCGTTTGGGATAGATGCGCAATTTCGATTCTTCCTGTCCGTTTCCATTCCTTCTCCTGCCGACAATGAGGTATTCTTTGCCTTCGTGAATTCGGTGATGGAACTTCACGTAGTCGTCCGAAAAGAGCCCGATCTCGAATTTGCCGTAGAGGTCCTCGAATGTAATGTATGAATAGGGATTTCCCTGTCGATCCGTCTTAACCTGCATATCCGTGACGATCCCGGCAATCTTGATGAATCCGCCGTTCTCCTTCGTCGTGGAATTGCGCGTATCGAAATTGGTATAGATGTCCAGGATCGGCTTGTGCTGCATCAGCGGATGCCCGGAGATATAGAACCCGAGGTATTTCTTCTCCTGCTCCAGCTTGTAGCTGAGCGTCCAATTGGGCGTATTCTCCGGTAGCTGCGGTTCGTTCTCTTCCTGCTCCATGGTCTCGGACATCACGTCGAAGAGATTTATCTGGGCGCTGTTGCGTTCCTGCTGAACGACATTGCCGTGGTTGAGTGCTTCTTCGATCACCGCCACCTTCTGCGCTCTCGTACCGTCCAGGCAATCCATCGCGCCGGCGCAAATCAGGCTTTCGATCACCGCGCGGTTGACCGCCATGGTATCCACACGCGTGCAGAACTCGAAGATCGTCTTGAACGGTCCGTCCTTCTGGCGTTCGCCCACGATGGCGTTGATGGCTGCGGAACCGACGTTCTTGATGCCGCGCAGCCCGAACAGGATCTTGTCATCCTCCACTGCGAAAGCGCTGACGCTCTTGTTGATGTCGGGCGGGATCACCTTGATTTCCATGCTCCGGCACTCGTCGAGGAAATACGGTATCTTCGATGGATCGTCTTCCACCGAGAGGATCGCGGTCATGAACTCGACTGGGTAGTGCGCCTTGAGCCAGGCGGTCTGATACGCGATGTAGGCGTAGCAGGCGGAATGGCTCTTATTGAAGGCATAGTTCGCGAAGCCTTCCCAGTCGTTCCAGATCTTGTCGGCGACCTGCGCCTTGACGCCGTTCCTCACCGAGCCGTCGCGGAACTTGATGTGCAGTTCCTCCATGATGTCCCGCTTCTTCTTGCTGATTGCCTTTCTCAGCGCACCCGCTTCCGCGCTCGGGAAACCCGCCATCACCTTGGCGATCTGCATCACCTGCTCCTGATAGACGGTCACCCCGTAGGTCTCCTTCAGGATTTCCTCGGTCAGCGGATGATCATATACAACCTTCTCGCGACCGTGCTTGCGGTTGATGAAAGTATCGATGAACTGCATGGGGCCGGGACGATAGAGCGCGACCATCGCGACCAGGTCGGCGAAGACGTTGGGCTTCAGCTCTTGCAGGTATTTTTTCATGCCGGCGGACTCGAACTGGAAGATGCCGTCCGTCTGACCGTTGGAGAGGAGTTCGTACGATTTTTCGTCATCCAGCGGAATCTTCTCGATATCGATCTTCTCGCCCTTGTATTGCTTGATGAGATCGATCGCCCTGCGGATGATGGTCAGGGTCTTGAGTCCGAGGAAGTCCATCTTCAGCAGCTTGAGGTCGTCCAGCCATTTTCCTTCGTACTGCACCAGCAGCGCTTGCGGGCCGTCCTTCTGACTGCTGACCGCCAGCGGCACATAGTCGGAGAGGTCGCCCGGGCCAATCACCACACCCGCCGCATGTACGCCGATCTGTCGTACCAGTCCTTCCAGAACCAGGCTGTATTTCAGCACGTTCCGGTAGTCCTCGCGGCTGTTCATCACCTCGGCGAATTCGGACGATTCCTTCAGCGACGACTCGATAGTCACTTTCGGGCCGAAGGGCATCTTCTTGGTGATCAGGTTCGCGTCGGACGCTGGGATGTCCAGCACGCGTGCTACGTCCTTGATGACCGAACGCGCGCCCAGCGTGGTAAAAGTCACGATCTGCGTCACCGCGTTGCGTCCGTACTTCTCGATCACGTAGTTGATCACCTCTCCCCTGCCTTCCGCGCAGAAGTCGATGTCGATATCGGGCATTCCAACACGCTTGAGGTCGAGGAATCGCTCGAACAGCAGACCATACTCGAGCGGATCGAGCTGCGTTATATCCAGCAGATACGATACGATACTTCCCGCCGCGGAGCCACGTCCCGGGCCCACTGGAATATCGCGTTCGCGTGCCGCGTCGATGAAGTCTTTTACGACAAGGAAGTAATCGACATAACCCATGCGGTGGATGACGTCGATCTCGAACTCGATGCGTTCTTTAATCTCGTCGGTTAACGCTGGATAACGTGTCTCGGTGCCTTTATAGACCAGCGCACGAAAGTAGTCGTAGCTGCTTTCGTATTGTTCGGGGATATCGATCTTCGGGAAAAGAAAATCCTTGTACGGCAGATCGAATTCGATTGAATCGGCGATTGTCACCGTGTTGTCGTATGCTTCGGGGATGTCCGGGAAGAGCGAACGCATCTCATCTTCTGTCTTGAAATAGAGCTGCGTGGTCTCGTAGCGCATACGGTTGGGGTCGCCGAGTGATTTTCCCGTCTGGATACAGAGCAGCACGTCGTGCGCTTCGGAGTCTTCCTTTTTCAGGTAATGGCAGTCGTTGGTGACCACCATCGGCGTATCGGTCTCCTGAGCGATATCGATCAGGCGACTCTTCACCTTGCGCTCTTCTTCCAGCCCGTGGTCCATCAGCTCGATATAGAATCGATCCGGGAAGATATCCCTGTACCATCGGATGGCTTCCAGCGCTTCTTCTTTTTTGCCTTCGAGCAGCAGGTGCGGGATCTCGCCGTGCAGACAGGCCGAAAGGCAGATCAATCCCTCCGAATGCTTCTTCAGGAGCGATTTACTGATGCGCGGCTTGTAGTAGAATCCGTCGATGAAAGATACGGAGGAGAGCTTCATCAGGTTGTGGTAGCCGGTGTCGTTCTGGACCAGCAGAACCAGATGATACCGCATATCGTTCTTGGTCTGCGGGTTGTCCAGCTCGCCGTTGACGATGTAGGCTTCCATGCCGATGATGGGCTTGATACCCGCCTTCTTCGCCTTGTTGTAGAAGTCGATCGTGCCGAACATGTTTCCGTGGTCGGTCATTGCCACAGCGGGCATTCCGTACTGTTTGGCGAGATCGACGATTTTATCCGTGCGGCACGCGCCGTCGAGCATACTATATTGCGTGTGATTGTGCAGATGAACAAAAGCCATGGCAACCCCGGTAAATCATTTCCCCTGAGAGAATTACGCGCACAGGAGATCGTGCGATGAAATGGCGTTAATTTGATAACGTGCTGTAATTCATACACTTAAACGGTGTAGTCCATATCTTTCCGAATTCCAGACAGTTATGCCTATCCCGTTGAAATACATGCAGTTAAGAAATCAACACACCTCGCGATATTTTGCCGCCTCATGAAATTTGTCAAAAGGTTTATTGCTTTTTTTTGTGAATGCCCTCTACAGAATGCCCCGAAGCGTCTCCAGCATCTTCTCCCAGTGGGTGCCGCGCCAATACACGCGACCGCACTTGCGGCAAACCAAAAATCGATCCTGCGTCTCGAATATATATTCCGGCACCAGAGAACGCACTTTCCGGCTCTCGATCGGATAGAGCGGACGGTTGCACTCCATGCAGCGCGTTCCAGCGGCTTCGTCGTCCAGTTCGATCAGGTCTTTGATCTCCCGAAGCTGCTCTACGCATTCCTCCGCCACGATCCGCCTGCGACCGAACTTCCAGTCGGACGTTGCGTGTTTCTCGCTGCGGGTCAGCAGGATACGCCGTTCTTTCACCGCCAGCCGCGCAAGGTTGGTGAAGCTCGCACCTTCATACATCGCGGCGTCGTAGCCCATGAATCGCAGCCACTTTGCGAGCTTCCCGAGGTGGTCTTCGAGCAGGAATTTCGGCTTCATCGACGGCTTCCGCGCAACAGGATCAAGCGGATCAACTGCACCAGCGCCATGAGCGTCGAGGCGACGTAGGTCAGCGCCGCAGCGTTCAGAACCTTCTTGTTGCCCCTCAGTTCGTCCTGCCGAACGATCAGACCGTTTCCAAGCTCCACGATCGCCCGATGCGAGGCGTTGAACTCTACCGGCAGCGTGATGATGTGGAACAGCAGCGCTGCCGCGAAAAAGATGATGCCGATATCCATCAGTACCGGAATGCGGAAGAATAGTCCCGCCAGGAACAGCGGAAACGCCGCCGTCGAGCCAAAACTCGCCACCGGCAGGATGCTTGCGCGCAAGGACAACGGAACGTAGCCGTTCGCATGCTGCAAGGCATGCCCCACCTCGTGCGCCGCGATACTCGCCGAGGACACCGACCTGCCGTTATATACGTGCTCGGACAGGTGCACCTCTTTGACGCGCGGATCGTAGTGATCGGTCAGTTCACCCGGGATCGGCATGACCTGTACACCGGTCAGTCCGTTGCGATCCAGGATTCTGCGTGCGATCTGCCCGCCGGTCATGTTGAGCGAGTTGGGCTCTTTCGAGTATTTTCTATAGGTTCCCTTGACCCTGGATTGCGCCCAGAACGCCAGGATCAGAACCGGTATGATCAGGATAAAGGTAGGATCGTAAAACATCCTTTACCTCCGTGATTTCTGCAATCAGTCAAATCAACTTCCGAATGTCCGACCGAAGGGAGGTCTTCCGAATGTTGATTTTATCCAGCCCAACATTCAGAAGAGCTGCAAGCAGCGCATTCAGAAGTTGGGCTCTCTTGTAACGCAATCCTGCGTCTTCTATTACACTGCGAAATAGCCCTCCGCGTTCAGGTAGGACTGCTCCGCGACCTGATTCGGCGCTACCCGCTTGATCTCCGCGATCTTCTCGATCACGTAGCGGAGATAATATGGCGCGTTGCGTTTACCGCGGAACGGCACCGGCGCAAGGAACGGGCAATCCGTCTCAATGAAAAACTTTTCTTTCGGCAGCATTCGGACAACGCCGTCCTGGTGGCTGTTCTTGAAGGTCACCGTGCCGGTGATCGAGATGAACCAGTCATTGCCCAGCACACGTTCCGCGACCGCCTCGTCACCCGAGAAGCAGTGGAAGACCACCTTCTTCGGCTTCATGCTCTCGAGTATATCCAGGCAGTCGTCGTGCGCGTCGCGATTGTGTACCACGATGGGCAGATTCCGATCGATGGCGATCCCAATCTGCCGTTCGAACACATCTTTCTGCACCTGCTTCGTATTGCGCATTCGATAGTAGTCGAGGCCGATCTCGCCGATTCCGACCACCTTCGGCATCTGCATCAGGTCTTTCAACTGCGCTTCATCGTATTTGTTCGCGTCGTGCGGGTGGAATCCGACAGTGGCGAATATTTTATCGTATTTCGCCGCGAGCTTCACGCTGTTGAGCGAGGTCTCGTAGTCGATTCCGATGTTGATAATGCGCTCGACGCCGCTCTCGAAGCACTTCTTTATCACCTGGTCGCGATCCTTGTCGAAGTCCTCGAAATCCAGATGCGCGTGTGTCTCGAATATTCTCATAGTATCTCCGATGATTCAAACCAACTTCCGAGTGCTGGTCATTATATAGAAGGATAACCCCCCTTAATCCCCCCTTGTCAGGGGGGTGAATTTGGTAAACATGCTCACTTTCTCACCCCCCTGACAAGGGGGGATTAAGGGGGGTTATTTCCTTAAAAAGCATTGAATTCGTCAATAAACAGAGGACTTCCGCCATTTTCACACAGCCTGCACGACCAACACGTATCATGTTACCAAATGATACACCAGCTGTCAACGATGATTTCAACGATTCATGGAAGAAGCAGGTGTGAGGAACATCATCGCCAGATCGATGCGATAATATTTATTCAGATGAAACCGCACCTCGGCGAAATCGAATTCGGAGTTCCCGCCGTTCTTCCTGGCGACGAGGTTACCGCTGAACTCGATATAGTCGTTCACCTTTTTCAGCTCCGTGATGCCGAAATAGACGGTTCTTCCCTGCCACCAGTGGTTCAGGAGCAGCAGCAGTTGCAGATAACTGTGCATCTCGTAAAGCTCGCGTTCCTCGCCCTTGAGAACCAGCGTAGTCGATGCCGCGTCGGGCGTCAACAGGAAGTGAATCAGCGGTTTCCCGAGCGACCGGTGCTGATTGCACAGCGCCACCAGACTGGGCGCGACCTCGGCGATCTCCTCTTCCGTCAGATTGCCGGTGGAAACCCGTTCACCACTCGGCAATACGATCCATCCGTCCTCGATCCGGTAGTCGCTTGTGGAAGATATCTGCAAGCCATCCGACAGCCGCGTGGAATAGACATCGATCTCCGAACCGAGCTGCTCCTCGTAGCTGTCTCGACGGATGCGATAGCGGTTGCCGACTATCTCGACCTGATAATCGGGAAATCCCTGCTGGATGAATGCGACCGGATCCTCCACCTGGTTCTGCAAGACCTTCCGCGTCAGAACGCGCCCGGAATACGCTTGCAGCAGATCCCGCAACGTGGTGGACCGAATGTCCGGAAGCTCCGACGCCGGCACCATGGAGGCGATGTCCTTCGAGGGCTTCGGTCTCCGCTGCGGTTCGGGTGCTTCAGGCTCGGGCGTTACCGGCTCCGGTTCCTGAACCGGCTCCTGCTGAACCTGTTCAAACTCCTCCGGCTCGATTACCCGTTGCGGCTTGATCACGACGGTCTTCTGTCTCGGCTCCGGAGCGGGTTCCCGTCCTGGCAAAGACGCTATCGTCGCTTCTTCATGCTGCCACTTCGCCTTCCCCGGAATCACCAACTGAAAGCTGACCGCGCCATCAAGCGCAACTACCGTCTCCTTACCCTCATGCGCGAAGGTAATCGCTTCCGGGAAGAATCGTTCTCCGGCCAATTGCGCGTACAGGTCTGAAGCCACGATCTCGCGACCGTGCTGCATGATCCGCAAACGATTGTCGCGATCGTAGTGCGAAAGCGCGTCTTCTTCCGCGTTGAGTTGAAACAGGAACGCGCCCAGCGTTCGCAGTACCGGATCGTTGGGATGGTCCTCGGCGTACTCCGTCCAGATCTCGGTGCACTCGACCAATAATCCGCGCTCGATGAGGAATCCGACCCGAACCGGCCTGCCGTCTTTCGTGTAGTAGGTCATCTTGATCGATTCCGCGTCCAGCGAGGCGGGAGAATCGTTGTACATTCCTGAATTTGCGAGCCAGTGTTGATAGATCGAATACATTGTGGAAGACTTGAAATGGGATCGCTCCGGTGTGAATGCTCCGATGTATATGGCTGTAATCGCGATGGCGATGGTGAGAACAACTGCTTTCTGCCGCATGAACCAGACTCCTTGCCGGCAGAATCGGTTAACTCGCTCCGGCGGTCAAATAAAATCGGTGTAAAGATTAAACATTGACGGATTTCCTGCGTTTACGAACCTGTCTTACTAAGAAAACTGGAATGCATTTTGCAGTATTTGCATGGATACATACCAATATTGAGGTAGTCATGTACATATTGATTCTGGCGACAGTCATCCTGATCGCAAACTTCGCTCTCGAGTATTACCGGCACAGGCAGAATGTCGCGGCGATACCGATTCGCGTTCACGTCAACGGAACGCGAGGTAAATCGAGCGTCACCCGGTTGATCGCTTCCGGGCTGCGTGCGGGTGGACTGAACACTATCGCAAAAACGACCGGCACCCTGCCGCGAATGATCCTCGAAGACGGCACCGAGGCATCCATCGAGCGTCTTGCCAACGCGAACATCATCGAACAGAAGTACGTTTTCCGTTACAGCGCCAAGCGAAATCCCGACGCCATCGTCATCGAGTGCATGGCAGTCAATCCGCTCTACCAGTGGGTTACGGAGAGGATGTTCGTCAAATCGACCGTCGGCGTGATCACCAATTCCCGCATGGACCACATGGACCTGATGGGCGGTACGCTGGAAAGCATCACCCGAAGCCTCTGCAATTCTCTGCCGCAACACGGAATCTGCTATACGTCGGAAGTCGATCAGTTCCCGATCATGCAGAAAGTCGCGCACAAGAACCATACCGAATTGGTTCAAGTACCGAAAAACCTTGTCACCGACGAGGAAATGCTGCACTTCAACTACATCGAGCACAAGGAAAACGTCACGCTGGCGCTGGCGGTGTGTGAAAAACTCGGTGTCCCGCGCGAAAAAGCGCTGAAGGGAATGCAGACCTCGCGACCCGATCCGGGCGCTCTGAAACGCTATTTCATCGACGACAACGGTAAGAAGCTCTTCTTCTACAACGTCTTCGCCGCCAACGATCCGGACTCGACGGTCATGATCTGGAATTCGATCATCAAGCCCCTCGCCAAAGTCGAGAAGGTCATTATACTCAACACCCGCAGCGATCGGTTCTTCCGTTCGAAGCAGCTTGTCGATGTCAGCAAAAATCTCGAATTCGATTATCTGGTATTGACCGGTGAACGCACCTTCCAGCTCGCGTCCTACGCGAAGGAAAAGGGCATTTCCAAGAAGCACCTGATCATACTCGGTGAAGACGATCCCGAAATCGTGTACAATAAAATCCATTCCCTCGTGAAGAAGGAATGCCACATCTTTGCAATCGGAAACATCGCTGGGCGCATCAAGTACGGCGCTCAGATCGTGAAATATTTCAAGATGAAATCTCAAGGAGGAATCAATGGTTGAAGCGGCCGTTGGTTTAGGTGTCATTGTCAGCCTGGTGTTCAGCGAATTGCTGGGCGCTTCGGCGGGTGGTATTGTCGTTCCGGGCTATATCGCCATGTACCTGGATAAGCCCGGATTTATTATCGGAACGTTGGTGGTTAGTTTCGCGACTCTGCTGGTCATCAAACTGATCTCGAAATTCACACTGCTCTACGGAAAACGTCGCATGGTTCTCAGCATCCTGATCGGCTTCATCTTCGGATGGCTCTCGTCGATGGTCTTCCATCTGACGCCCATGGACCTCAAGTTTCACTCGATCGGATACATCATCCCCGGTCTGATCGCCAACTGGATGGAACGTCAGGGAATCTGGCGAACACTCTCCAGTATGTTCCTCGCCGCGGTCATCGTTCGACTGATTCTTCTGATTATATTCCCGGGGAGGTTCTAATCATGTTTCGTCCATCACTTCGCTCGATATGGTCGCTCATCGGACTCGCCGCTCTGGCGCTGGTGCTCTACTTCATCAGCCAGAGCAGCTACACCACCGTACAGGATCCGATCAAGCTTGCCGCAGCACAGAAGATGCAGCAATGCATGGACGTCCTGAAGCAGGAAGCGCAGGATCGCGGATATGTCATCGATGAAAACAACGATCCCAACCTGACCGGACTGATCGGCGTCATGCGCGATAGCTCTAACATCACGACCAGCTACGGAACCCTTTCTCAGCGCCTCACCTCGCTGAACCCGAACATGGCGGGCTTGATGATCGAATTCCTGCGCGAAGCAGGCGTCGATTCGCTCGATATGGTCGCAGTGGGTATGACCGGTGCAAATCCCGGTGCGAACCTGGCGCTCTACGCTGCCATGGAAACCATGAAGCTTCGCCCGGTGATCATCACTTCGGTCGGTTCCGCCGAATTCGGAGCCAACCGCGACGACTTTACCTGGCTCGACATGGAGCACCTTCTCTACCGGAAGGGAATGATCACGTTCCGCTCCCGACTGGCTTCGCTCGGCGGATATAAAGATCGTGGCGGCGGTGTCGGAAAGCACGGACGCAAGGTCATCCGCGACGCGATCATACGCAACGGACTCAATCCGGACGAACTCTGGGTGCCGCGCGGAAGCGAAGAATCGGTCGCCGAAAAACGCTGGGACGCTTATCAAAGGTTCCTGCCCCCGCGTGACAAATACGTCGCGTTCATCAATATCGGCGGCGGATACGGTAACGTAGGCGTGCTCGAAAACGCCAAAATCATCCGCAACGGCGTCAATCCCTCGCTGGTCAAGCTCGAATTCGAAGAGCCCGGCGTGATGATGCAATTTGCCGAGACGATGCCCGTCATCCACCTCTACGACATTGCAAAGCTCGCCGAACGCTACGATCTGCCCATCGACCCGGAACCCCTTCCGCAGGTCGGAAGCGGCTCGATCTTCGAATCGAAGCGCCGTAACGTGACCGTCGCGGCCATCGCGCTGGCAGTTATCCTGCTGGCATTGATCCTCGTCGTCTTCTTCGACCGCAAGGACCGTCACTTCACACAGAACGTGGTCAACGCCGAAGACGATCTTTAAAAAGATATTGTCCCTTTTCAAATATAGCCCCATCTCGCCGAGGTGGGGTTTTTCTGATGATTCTGGCAAACAGAACTCGTTTATATTACACACAATAGCCCAATACACGTATAGATACTTATACCAGAATACCCCCATAATTTTATTACGATATCGGCATAAAGAATAGTATACCAATGAAATACATGCTCAATTCAAATGAAATATTACATCTGTTTTCAACTTGTGAGATTTGTGTAGTGTAAAATAATCGTGTGTCCTTCGACTACGCTCAGGATGACACGATTATTTTACAACATGCTGCCAGATTGACAGTTATCAACCGTGTCATCCTGAGCGTAGTCGAAGGACACACGGTTGATAACGTTGTATAACTGACATTGAATCAAGGTACTACGAAAAAACGGGGGCATGCATGTTAGTAAATTATTTCTTGACCATTAAGTTGAGCTGTAATATACTTGCATCATGGAAAATAAGTATACTGAAATCGATATGCATCAATTGCGAATGAAATCGAAAAGAATTTACAAATACTATAGCTTCAATAATGTTTACTCGTTTAACATATTACGAGATAATGAATTCTACTTTGCTCGACCAAGCGATTTAAATGATCCATTCGAGATGATGTATTTACCTATCATTAAAAACTCTGATATCGCATGTCAGATCGGCAAGATTGATAATGAGTTCTGGCATAATTTGACTTCTATGCTTGAACCAAGTATTTCAAAAAATGATAGCATGAAGGTAAAGCTTAGATTCAGTCAAGAGAAAGTTGATCTGACAAATATACGCAAATATTTATCATCAAATTCCAGCACTCTGCTAAGAAATGAATGTCGAGTATTTTCAGCCTCATCTCTTAATGATAGCATTCTCCTTTGGTCAAATTACAGCCATTCACATCAGGGCTTTTGCATAGAAATTGATGTTAGCAAATTGATTGGGTCCATTTCAAGATTCTATAAGGACACAAATTGTTTTTTGGCCCATGGTATAGTTGAGTACAATGATTCTTATCCATGTTTAGATTTTGCTTTTCATCCCGAATTTGGCCTGACACCGAAGAATCCTGATGATGGACTATCAACACTTTTTAGAAAACCTACGGCTTGGGGCTATGAACATGAATATAGACTTGTTCTTGCTGTGAATAATTACCCTAAGCCTTTTATCAAACATTATTGTGATGATCAAGAAGTAGTTACTGCTATATATTTAGGGTGCAATTGCGATATAGAGAGTCAATACGTTGATGATCTAATAGGTCTATCAAGAGACAAGAATATACCCATATACATGGCTAAGCTTTGCACCGAATCATACAACCTTATCTTCTCCCCTTATAATCACGGACTATCAAGAGAACATCAAGTAAATAAAAAATCCGCTCCACAAACGTGAAGCGCTCGACCTCCGGGCGAGGTTCCCTGTAGAGAGGCTCGCCCGGAGGTCGAGCGCTACAAGGGACAGAGATAATGGATGCAGACGAAAACATCTGCGTACTCAGGCAAGCCGGAGCATGGAATGTAATAGAAAAACCCGCCCCACGACAGTGGAACGGGTTTTCAACGATTCTATCTTCTTACTTCTATCTTCTTTATTCCGATCCTATTTCAGCATGATCATTTTCTTCACGGCGACATAGCGGTCGGCGTTCATCTTGAGGAAATAGACGCCGCTACCGACAGCCTTCGACTGGTTGTCCATACCATTCCATTCGACGGTGTGATTGCCGGCTTCCATATGTTCGCGAACCAGCGTCCGGACCAATTGTCCCTTTACGTTATAGACGGACAGGTTCACGTCCGCGCTTTGATTGAGCGAGAAGCTGACGTTCGTCGATGGATTGAACGGATTGGGATGATTGCCCACGAGCGCGGTCTCGAGCGGCGGCGCGGTGGGATCATCGTTATCGACATAGCTGACATAGATGTTGTTGGAAGGCGCGCTGACGCCGTTCTCATAAATCGCCCTGATGTGGAAGGCGTAGTCGAGAACCGGCGAGAGGATCACGTCGAAACTGTTATCCGTCGTGGTCGCAAACTGCGAGAATGACTCGGAGGTTGCGCGGATGTAGATTGCGAAGTGGGTAAAGTCCTCGTCACCTGCGTTGTCGAATTCCCAGCTCATGTAAACATTATTGCCTTCCAGCGTGCGACTCAGATTGATCGGCGGTGTGAGGTACTCCAGATTGAGCTCGATATCGGAATATCCCCCCGGCTCGATAACCGCATTCGCAATAGCGGGAGCATATCCGTCCAGCGTTGCGGTCACATCGTACGTACCTTCATAATACGGCACGGTGAAAGAGCCATTCGCGCCCGGCGAGAACACGACATCCTCGATCACGATATCGACTTCGGTCAGATCCGGCTCTCCCTGATCAGAGGTAACCGTTCCGGTGAGGAATCCCAGTTCGGGGTAGAGAATGAAGGAAATCTGATCCTCGCAAGCGCCGGCGTGATGCATGTAGAGTCCGCCCGGATCGCCATCGCTGAGGAAGCAGCTTGGGTTTGAATCGTCATTGATGGTGCGTCTTCCCGATTCCATCGAGAATGGCGCCATATTCAGATTGCCGTTCAAGCTCGTAGTACCGCCCGGACGGTAGATATACACCTCGTCGGGAGGACCGCTTGCGTTGCCCTGTCCTTGATAGAGTGCATTGATGCGATAGACAAGAATTCCCGATGCCGGCAAAACGTTCTCATACGTTCCCGGAACTTTCCTGCGGTATTCGAGTACGAAATACTCGGTGCTGCAATTGGGCGACGGGATCTTGTAGCAGTTGTTTACGCCGTCCAGAAGCGAATTGAGGTAATAGGTGCCGTGGTCGCTTATTTCCGGAATGTTGGCGATCCAGTCGCTGTACATGTACTTCATGTATGCGCCCATGTGCGCCGAGCCGCCGTCCATGATATCCCACACGCCGGTCGATTCGAAGGAACCGCCGTTGTAGTGGTAGAGGTCGGGTGCGCCGACAGAGTGAAACATCTCGTGGCAGAGCGTGCTGACTTCGTTCTGGCTTTCCGGCTGGAATGTGTAGTCATACACGCGTTTCCCGTGGATATAGACCGTATAGGTATAGAGCATCCAGCGGTGCGCCCAGAGCAGATCCGCCCAGCTATCGTTACCGCCGCGGATGATGAAGCAGACATTATCGACCTTGCCGTCGTTGTCATTATCGATCACCAGATCTTCGGGAACCTCGTCGGCAATGGATTCGATGGCGTTCACCAACAGTTGGTGTTCGCGCTGCGCGTACTGCGTCTGATTCTGATAGCCGTCGGGGTTGGTTGCCGCGTTATACGGGCTGTAATAGGAGCGGTTATGCGTATCCTGGTAGGAAAGGTTGGTGGTCTCGGCGCAGACAGGATAATGAGTGCTGATCACCTCCATCTGTCCGTAAGAGACCTCGTCGTAATAGCTGCCCAGCGAGGGCATTTCACCGTTGAACTTGGCGTCGAAAACGGTACGCGGATCGTTGAATTCGGTCTGATCGGCGAACTTGATATAGACCACCAGGTTCTGGACGGTTCCGATCGAGTTCATGCGACTGCCATCACGCATGGTGGCTTCGAATTCCTGTCGCTTCTGCATGTATGTTTCCTTGGAAATGACCGCGCCGGGCGCCAGACCGACTGCTGCCGGATCGACTGTGTTCGCACGGTATTGCGAAGGAACCGGCTTGTCGTCATCCATCATTGCGTAGTAGTAGAAGCCGTCTTCCTGGCTCTGGATGATCGAGAAGTTGTTCTCGTCATGCAGGTAGTTGAAAAATTCGTCACCGCTCGCCAGACACTCGAACGTTTCGCCGTCCGGCTGGGTGATGGTCATGGGTTGATTTCTGATGAGGGCTCCGTTCAGCAGTGCGCTTATGCACAGAATCCCTATCAGTAGTGTAATCTTGTTCATCTCTCTCTCCTCGGTTAATGCAAATCCTCTCTTGTTTCAGCTCCGATCAATCCCGATGATGCTTCTCCCATATTTCATGGGCGGGTCGGATAAACTTCTTCGGTTTCAGGAAGCTGAACAATGGGCAAACCACCACCGAAACGATCATTCCGATCGAACCTGCCTGAGGTGATGATGACGGGCCCATCATGACATATAATACAAGACACGTGCCAAGTCCGAGGACAGAGGCGGAAATTGCACCAACATCGTTGACTTTTTTCGAAAACAGACCCCACAGGAAGGGGCCCAGAAACACCGATCCGATCGCTCCCCAACTGATTCCGAGGATGCTTACGATCGTCGCCGGTTCAAAATACGCGAGAATCACGGAAAGCAGTACAAAAAACGCGCTGCCTATCCGCATCAGTAAAGTAAGTGTACGATCCCGTACATTCGGGTTGATAAATCCGGCGTAGATATCCTTGGCGATCGAAGAACTGGAAATAAGCACCAGCGCTGCCAGGGTTGACATAGACGCCGAAAGGATCAGGAGCAGGATCACGATCGAAAGCGATTCGGGGATGACGTTGGTCAGGAGTTCCGGCATCAGGCGGTCGAACAGAGGCTTGCCGTCACGGAACGCGTTGGGAGCGACCTCTGGATTGAGGAAGACTCGGGTAGTCGCACCGGTGAAATACGCCACACCGCCGATCAGCAGCGCAAACAACGTCGATGCCAGCAGACCTTTCCTGATCGCCTTCTCGTCCTTGATCGCGTAGAATTTCTGGATCAACTGCGGCATGGCGAACGGCGCTACGCTTGTCAGCATCACCAGACTGAGCAGCGGCCAGATCCCGGGAGGGCCCACCGGCTTGACGAGCTTGGGATTGATCGCTGCAAGCGACTGGGTGAGATTGCCCAGTCCGCCACCCTTGTTGATGGTGAATCCGAGCAGAATCACTACGCCGATGGTCATGATCATGCCGAAGACTACGTCGATGATCGTCATCGATTTATAGCCGCCCAGGACAAGATAGACAGTCGTAAGACCGCCCATGATGAGGAGCGCGTAAGTGTATTGGATATGGAAATTCGACTCGAACAGATAGGAAAGTCCCATGAATACCGCTGCCGAATAGGGCACGAAGAAGATGAAGATCGAAATCGATGCCAGGAATTTGATGATGCGGCTGTTGTAGCGTTTTTCAAGAAACTCCGCCATCGTACTTACATGCATCTCGGCAGAAGCCTTCTTGATCCGCGGTCCAACGAACCACCAGACGCCCACCACGCCTATGAGCGCGTTGGTCAGGGCAATCCAGAGACCCGAATAGCCGAAGCCCCAGCCGATTTTTCCCGCGAATCCGATGAAAAGAACCGCCGAAAAGTAGGCGGTTCCGTAGGTAAAGGCAGTCATGATCGCGCCGACCTTCCCGCCGCCGAGGAAGTAGTCGTTGAAACTGCGGGTCTTGCGAAGCCCGATAATGCCGATCACAATGATCATGAGACCATAAGCGATAAACAATCCATATTTAAGCACCATGGTTTCCTCCAGTGTCGTTTATTAAAATTCCCAGGATATCAGCACCTTGTCCTTCTCGAACCGGAGGTGGATATCCTCTCGAAGGGTGTCGTAATTATGTAAATGCGCGTCCACATATGCGTCGATGGCGGAGAGCAGCATCGTCGTGCCCAGCCACCACATATCGTTCTGCCTGCGGTCGTAGTATTTGTAATAGCGATCGGCCCAGTAGTCGTAATCGTCCCCGTACGAGCTCATCGCACGGTCGTACGCCTTCTCGGTCTCGTTGTGGTCGTAGATCAGCAGCCCGATGAGAACACCCTCCAGAATGATCACGCCGCCGGCCTTGTAGTAGTTCTCGTTGTAGATCTGCCCGGCGCCGGGCACGAAAAGCGACATCAACGCCGCCTGGGTCGGTGACTTGCCCGGATCGAATTCCGCGGCGTGAAGTCCGCATCCCAGCGCGAATATCGCCAGCACAAGCATCAATCTCATCGTGTATCCGTCGTGATTTTTCATCGTAGCAACTATTTTCACCCGTTCCAATCAGGCAACAAGTTTTTCAACCGGATAACGATTTCATCTTATTGGACACAGTAAACCCGGATATTCGCTTCTTCTCAAAGGCAACCGCAATCGAAGCAGAACTGATCTGGAATAAATTATTCTTGACAGGAAATATTCATCATTGTATATTTTTAAAGCAAGTAAGCTATTTTATTGCTTGGGAGGGTAATATGAAGAGGCTCACACTTATTGCGCTGATGTTTCTGTTTGGATTTTGTGCTGTCCTTATCGCACAGGATAGCTATCATGTGGAAAAGGTTAACGAAATCCCCTTTCACTGGGTTTTATCTACCGTTGACTTCACTATATCGGGTGACTACGCATATCTGTTGGGGTACAATTGCGGACTGTCGATCATCGATATCAGTAATATATCGAACCCGATAAAAGTCGGATACTTAGGCTTTGAGGAATACACATCACAGGTTGAAATTCACGATAACTATCTGTATATATCCAACTACTATGACACTGTATTCATTGTCGATATAAGCGATCCGGCGAATCCTGAAGTGGTTAACAGCCTTCCGTTCGAATACGAAAGAGTTTCAATAAAGATACAGGATGGTCTTCTGTATGCAATTAATGGAAGCTACTATCCCGATTTTATGGTGTATGACCTTAGCAATCCATTACAGCCAGAGTTAATCAGTAGCATCGATCTTTATGGTCACATAACCATACTCGATGTCAGCAATGGGATTGTATTCCTTAATAAAATTAGTTACGGACTGATCCTGATTGATGCACGAAATCCATTACAGCTCGAAGTAATATACAATCTCGACCTGAATGAAAGCGTAAAGGATGTAGCCATTCAGGACGATTTGGTTTGCCTTGTCGATCCTGACAGCCTGTACATGATCGATATCAGCGAGCTGGATGAACCTGAGATGCTTGGGAGTATTGAATTAAACTGCAGAAGCATCAGTATTCTTGATAATCGTCTATATATTTGCCGTTATGACGGAATAGCCGTTATGGATATCACTGATCCAAGTACCCCGGAAACGATTTCAACGTTTGAGATGGAAAACGGCTGCGACAGAATGATTATTCTCGATGGGTATGGATATGTAGAATCGTATGGAGTTGGATTCGGGGTTGTCAATCTCCATAACGGCAATAGCATTTCATGGGTCGGAGGATATCACGAGAAAGGGAAACTGGTCTGTTTCGACACCCATGATGATTATATATATTGTGTTGACGATAATCTGGGGCTGGTGGTCATGAGAGTCAACGATGTGAATAATATCGAATTGGTAAGTTCCAATGCTGCCTATACCGAGGGAATCATGATGACAATCGCTGATAATTACCTGTATTTGGTCACCAGTACAGAATGTTATCCGTCGGATTATTATGTCTATACCTTCGATCTATCCAACCCGGCTTCTCCGGTAGATGTGAATTGCATGGGGCCATTTGACTATTCGACAGATATCGATGCTTGCGGTAGTTACTTATATCTTGCAGGATACGATGATTCTGATTGTGCTGTAGGCTTTGCGATCTTCGATTTCAGCAATCCGGAAGCACCTGAATTCGTCGGATCATATACTGGTTCCAGTGGTAGAGCAGGAATATCGATCGAAGTGCTTGATGATTATGCTTATTTTTCAGATTATTATGGAGGCCTCCATGTCGTGGATGTATCCAATCCGGCCCAGCCCGTGTTCTTGGGCAATTCGTCTTTGGAATATGCTTATTATGATCTTGTACTAAGTGGCGAGCACGTGTTTGCTATTACATACACTGAAGATGAATGGGATAATGGGGAATATTCCACAAATGTCATCGCTGTCAACGATCCATATAATCCTGCTTATTTGAGCACATACGACATCCAGGCAAGCAAGATCTCGGCTTCAGAGGATTTCTACTGTGCTGCGAGAAATACTCTGTGGGTGGTGAATGCAAGTGATCCCGCCAATCCATTTGAATCTGGTCATTATGAGCTAATGAATATTTGCCTTGATATCAAGTGCTATGAGAACTACGTATATCTACTCGATGAGAAGTCGTTCATGATATTCGACATCGAAGCCGCAGTAGAAAATGACGATTCCGAAGTTGTGGAGGCCTATACAACCGTCCAGCTATCCAATTACCCCAACCCGTTCAATCCCGAAACAACGATTGCTTTCAGTCTGCCGCAAGACGGAAATGTTTGCATCAAAGTTTACAATGCTCGTGGCCAATTGGTGAAAACTTTGTTTGACAGCAACATGAGTGCAGGTGATCATGAAATCGTCTGGAATGGAAAAGACGAAATGAATCGTCAAGTCGGCTCGGGAATCTATTTCTGTCAAATGCAGACAACCGACAAAACGCTGAACCGTAAATTGCTGATGATGAAATAAGAGAAACTCACCCTAAATCCCTCTCTTCAAACGAAGAGAGGGACTCCCCCAAACCCCCTCTTGATTCCAAGAGGGGGTTTGGGGGAGTTAAGGAGACCTCATGCGAACACGAACCGCGCTGCTTCTGCTTCTGCTAACGATAAACTTGTTTTCAATCACCCATACAGTCTCTCTGGACGGCAGCCAGGATTATACTGTAATCCAATCCGCAATCAACGCCTCAGCAAACGGCGACACAGTGCTTGTCTATCCCGGAATTTACTACGAGAATATTGTAGTCAACGACAAATTCATCACGCTCGCCAGCCTGAACCTCACAACAGGAGAAGAGCAATATATCCACAATACGATTCTGGACGGTAATTTCAGCGGTACGGTGATTTGGATGGAGCTAATCACGATTCCACAGCCATCTGATGTAAGAATTCAAGGATTCACTGTTATGCATGGTAATGGCAGTATCTTAAATTCTTTTTGGCCTTTCTACGGATCAGGGGGAATATTTATTGCATGTCCAGACCCCGATATTTGGACAGATATATATATTTCTAATTGTCAGATAAAATATAACATCGCTGATTCTGGAGCAGGTCTTGAACTTATTTATTATGGTAACTATCACATGAAGAATGTAAGTGTTCACCATAACACCGCACGCTCTGGAGTCGGAGGAATTTCAGTGAGCAAGGGTGGCTTCTACCATTATCCCGATAGCCCATGCAGCTATTACGCGAATGAAGGTGCTCCCGGTCATGATATCAATATCAGCAGCGCAACATTGAATACTACGATTTATGCTGACACGCTTACCTGTGCTGAGTACGATCAGGGCTTTATAAAAATTTCACCGCCGCAGGGAGGCGAAACGCCGGAACTAACCGTCTATCACGAGCACGATTACCTCGAAGTCATCGACCACGACCTGTATGTTTCGCCGGACGGAGACGACGATAACAGCGGATTGTCACAGGACGATCCTTATCAGACGATCTGGAAAGCCGCTTACATGATCCGATCTAATCCCGACAACCCGCGGACGATCCATCTGGTGCCCGGCCTGTACAGCGACGAGGACGGTTCGCAGCGCTTCACGATCGGCATGAAAGACCACGTTTCGATTGTGGGCAGCGGTATGGACGAAACGTTCCTGGAGTGCACAAACGCCAAGGAGATAATCAGTATTTACAACAACCACGATATCAAGATATCGGGTATGTCGCTCAAATCGAATTTTCCCGTCCATCAGGATAATCTCATCTGGTCGCCGTGCCCCATAGAGGGCGTGTATATAGAAGATTGCGTGGTGAAAGACATTCGTGTGCATGATTCCGTACTGGGTCGTTTACCCGCATTTCAGTTATGGCACACCGACCGGCTGACGATGGACAACATCATCATCGAGGACAATGTGAGCGAGTTGAACTGCGGCATGAGTCTGGTCGCTGAAGATGTCACCATCACCGACTGCGTGATACGGAACAATCGCTCGGTGCAATATAACCATATCTATTCAGCATATTCGGCCTTCTCGTGGAACATCGAAGGAAGCTGCCTGATTGACGGTCTCATCGTGATGAACAACGTCAACGAATGCGATTTCGAAGACCACAAACCCGGTCACATCATCCACGGAAACGGCTATCCGGGATCCGACCTGAAGTTCACCAACAGCCTCTTCTGCGACAATGTCTCGCTGAGCGACGAGTGCTTCTATATCAAACACTACGCCGGCAGTATCGACTTTATCAACTGTACGTTCGTGGGCAATCAGTCCACCGCGAGAATGATCAATTTCCAGCGAAGAACGGAAACCAACCCGTGCGATCCGCTGCAACTCATCAACTGCGTGTTCTGGGACGATGCGCCGTACGAGATAATGAACGGCAGCCTGTATCGCTGCGCCATCGAGGTCGATCACAGCCTGATAAAGAACGGTATCGACGGCATCTATTCGCCATTCGACGAGATCATCTGGGGCGAAGGCAATCTCGATCTCGATCCGATGCTGACCGATGCCGAACAACTGTATTACCCGCAGGAAGATTCCCCGCTCATCAACGCCGGAACGCCGGATACAACAGGCTTGGGACTGCCGCCGCTCGATCTCTGTGACCGCGCCCGCGTCTGGGACGGCTGCATCGATATCGGCTGCCACGAATACGGTTCTGAAGATACCGAGCCGGAAGAGCAGGTTCTCCCCTACGAAGCATCGCTCGCCAACTACCCCAATCCGTTCAATCCATGGACGATAGTCCGCTATGATCTGCCGGAAACCTGCGCGGTGCGAATCGACATCTACAACGTCAGAGGTCAGCTTGTCAGGACGCTGGTGGATGAACGGCAGTCTGCCGGTGAGCACGAAGTGGTGTGGGACGGGCGTAACGAGCATAGCGCCATCGTCGCCAGCGGCGTGTATATGTGCCGGATGACAATCGAGGGCAAGCAGATCACGCGAAAGATGATCATGCTCAAGTAATCGGCGTTATCTATTTCATTTCCGTGATATGCCCCGTCGGCGTCATTCTGGGGTCGGGCTGCTTTCCTTCCTCGAAGAAGTGGATCTTGCGTTTGCAGCGTTCCGATTTCAGCACATTGCGGCAAAACATCCTTTTCCAGCCTTCGTTGAGGTATTCCTGTTCCGGTGGTAGCTGGTTGAGAAATTCACAGATTTCGTAGAGTTCGCAGTAATCGCTTACATCGACATCGGCCCACAGCCCCTTCTTGATCACGATAAGCAGGTCTTTTTCGGTGTAGGGTTTTTGCAGGAACGGTAATCCGTTACCAATTTCCTGTTCTTTGGGCTTGTCCGCGCTTTCGGAGGTGATCACGGCCTTCAGTTCATGGTTCTTCCGCTTCAGGCTCTCGATCAGGATAATTCCGGTCGAGTCAGTCAGCTCGCTATCGGTCAGGATCATGCTGATTTCATTGCGATGATGCCCGAAGCATTTTATCGCTTCCGCAGCGCTGTTTTCCGTCAATGCGATATATCCGTTATCCTGCAGAGCCTGTGCAGTGAAATTTCTTTGCGCCTCATTGCCCTGCACCACCAGAATCGTTTCGCCGTTGCCCTTGAGTTCGCTTTCCAGATGGCGCTGCTGTTCGTTGGGAATGAATTCACTGTCGATCCTTGGAAGATATACGGTGAAACGTGTGCCTTTGTTCAACGCGCTTTCGACATTGATCCATCCGCCATGCTTCTGGATGATACCGAACACGGTAGAGAGTCCGAGGCCTGTGCCGTGTTCCGCCTTGGTCGTGAAGAACGGCTCGAAGATTTGGGTAATAACATCATCCGGAATTCCCTTGCCCGTGTCGGTAAAGGAGAAGGATACGAAATCACCGGGCCTGGATTCGGGTATCGTGTCCTTCATCTTCTTGTCGATTGTGATGTTGCGCGTCTGAATCGTAATCGTGCCTCCATCCGGCATGGCATCGCGGGAGTTTACGGCGAAATTCATCAAGATCTGACGGAATTGCCCCGAATCGACTTCTACAAGCCCCATTTCTTTCTCGAGGATATTGTCTATCTGAATATTCGAACCGATGATGCGTTTCAGGAAAGATTGCGTATCTTCGATGATCTGGTTGATATTCACGATTTCCGGAAGCATCGTCTGCTTGCGACTGAACAGGAGCAGTTGATCGACCAGTTGCTTCGCCTGCATCGCGGCGTGATTGATTTCGTCCAGGTAGTCTTCATTTTCATCTCCTGAAAGACTCGGACGCAAGAGTTCGCTGCTGCCGCTGATCACCGTGAGGATATTGTTGAAATCGTGCGCGATGCCGCCGGCAAGACGCCCCATCGCTTCCATCTTCTGCGCCTGAAGGAACTGCTCGCGCAAACGTTGTTGCTCCGTAATATCCAGTATCACACCGAATGCGCCCTGATAATCGCCATGCTCATCGAAACGCGGATAAGCACTCACCTGAATGATTCGCCGATTCCCCTTGACCGTGGTAATCTCCAGACTGTAGGAACTGACGATATTTTTCTTCCGCTGTGCAGTCTGCGACATGATCTTCCGGTTTTCCTCTTCTGAAACGAATTCCAGAACATTTCTGCCAAGCAGTTCTTCAACGGTGGTCTCGTAAATCCGTGCGATCGAGGGATTGACAAAGATGTATTCCTCGATCTCATTCACGATCCCGATGCCTTCCTGGATGCGCGTGAATACATCCTCAAGCAGATTCTTCTGGTGCTTCAGGATATCGAACGTTCGCTTGTTCTCCGTGATGTCCCGATTGACGCTGATGAATCCGATCAGATGATCATCATGATCAAAATACTCCTTTACGTTGATTCGTACCCAACCTGTGCGTCCATTTTTTCTGACGATGGGCAGCTCTCCGTTCCAATACCCCTTCGTCTTCAGGCTTTGGAGGATCATGTTAACGACTTCCTCTCCATTGGGGTGAACCTTGTCGAGGCGCTTGCCCATCATTTCGTCTTTGGAGTACCCATAAATCTTCTCAAAAGAAGGATTCGCATCGAGCATCCGACCTTCCAGATCGGAGATCAATACAGCCTCATCCATAGTTTCGAAAACGATCGCATGGCGCTTTAACTGCTTCTCATAGCGTTTACGCTGCTGGATATCTTCCTGAAGCCGCTGGTATAGAACCATGATATTGTCTTCGCGAAACTTCAGTTCCGCCTCCATCTGCTGGTGCAGCGATTTGAGATATCTACCATGCTGCCATTTCGTTGCCAGCGCTGCGGTAAATTGCACCACCTCGATCGGATGGAATGGTTTGAGAATAAACAGCAGCTTGTCGAGCGGCGGGATACGTCTGGCAATCTCATCGACATCCGTATCGGAGTATGCCGTCACAATGACGATCTCGATGTCCGGATCAAGCTTCCTGATTCGTTCACCGGTCACGATTCCGTCGATTCCGGGCGGCATTCTGACATCGAGGAAAGCAATTGCAAACGGATTATCCTCTTGCAGAGATTCCTCGATCGCCATGATTGCCTGCTCACCCTGATTGCAAAACGTCAGGCTGTAGCTGAATCCCTCCTCGGATTTCGACTGCTCATTGAATAATGCCTTCTCAAGCTCCTGAAGCGCATCGTGCTTCTCGTTGCGTTTTCCGTTCCGTTTCAGGATTTTCTCGAACGATTTCAGAACATGCGGCTCATCGTCCACTATCAGAATGCGAAATAGCTTACTCATTCCCTACCTGCTTTTTCAATAATTGGTACGATCAAATGAAAATGCGAACGCGAATCCTCATACGATTCGACAACCTTCAACCTGGCTCCGATCACGCTGGCTGTGTTGGAACACCAGATCAAGTCACCGTGAATCGGCTTCGATCCATTCGCTTCATCCATCGCAAATACGCTTGAAAGGTGATGATCAAGTTTCATGGACCGTGGCATCGCAATTTGGAACGAGAGGTTATTCTCCATTTGGTTTATCCGGATCACAACCTGCACGATCTCCTCGTCGGATTGATTCTCAAGTATAAATTCCAGGAGACGCGAGAGAATCATCAGCAAAGTCACCCGATAGGTATTTACTGCGTCATCAGTCGAATCTTCCATTTGTATAACGATATTCAGCCGCCTTGCTACCGACAGCGTCAGAAACGTGTGTATCTCCTTCCCGATCTCGGAGAGCTTCATCGTTTCGACTACCGGCTTGGCGCTCGTCCATCTGGATTGAGTATCCATCAATTTTTCGATACTCAGACGATAATCGTCAAGTGTATTAAACACCTGGTGGATTTCTTCCATGTTTTCCAGATTCTGTCGATCCAGCAGTAGCAGATATTCGCGGATTTTTTCCTGTCGTTCCCGGTCGTCGATATCCTGATTCAATTCTTTGTGGGCTTTGAAATACTTGTCGAGATCGACGTTGCGACACGCGTAGCGAATCCCCTGAATCTCGCCCATCAGTGGCGTAAGCGAATTCCGAAGATTGTGCAGGAAGTTGGACGCCATTTCCGCCAGCCCGGCCTTGTACGAGTTCTCCAGGAGCCTGGATCGGGTCTCCAGAAGGTTGTCGAACACCTGATCGAATTCTTGCGCGAGGATCCCGATCTCATCCTTTCGTTGTGGATAGAGTTTCTTCCCGGACATCTGCCTGTGCGCTACCTCGAGCGCATGCTCTTTCAGCTTCTTGATAGGTCGAATGACCAGGATCTGTATACCGATGAGCATGATCAGCAGAATAATCGAGCCAACGACCATCAGGGATATATAGAGCATGATGACGGTTCTCTTACCCTCTTTCATGAAATCGCGATTGATCGTGGATTCGATATGGTATTCGACGCCATTGAGCGTGGGCAAACGGCTCAACACCATGAGCGTATCGTTATGGCTCCTGTCGATGATATAATCACCATCAATCCAGGTGACAAACTTGCACCGCTCCACAGCTTGTTGCATGTTACCCTTCCTGACATCGAAATGGATACGCGTCTGATCACAAAGAATGCTCTGGTAATCCTTGTTGAAGAGCTTGCCCATAATCAATGTGCCGCGCATAGGTCCCTCATACTCGCTGGTCAGAATTGGGGATCTCCCAATCATATAGAGACCCTTCTCCGTATGCACGAGCCCCGCCAAACGATCTTCTTCGTTCCGTGCCACTAGTAGATGATTCGGAGGATAGACGGACTGATTGAACAACGAGACAGAGATATCGGTCTCCGTTTCCAGATCGAAAACCCGTCTCCAGACAATCTTTCCGTCCGAATCGATATACATGATCAGATTGAATCGATTATTCGTGAATGTTTCCTGTAAGAGATTCGCATCAACATAGGCTTGATTGTGGATAGCCATGAAATCGTATGTATCATCCCAGGCAGACCAATCGTAGCTTTGCGAATCCAGATGATACATCTCTCGTTCGATCGCATCATTGATTCGTTGCGCATTCTGAATGGCCTCTCGCTCTTCGATACTATCGAATTTCATCTTCACAAGATGATCAACGACCAGATAGTCCATCAGCGCAATGAGAAGAAGCGCAGGGATAGTCAAGAGAAGAAATTTGCGTGTCAGCACAGGTCGTTATTCAATTGTGTATTCGGTCGATTTGCCGCCGAATCTATTGCAATTGACCTTAACCTTGACCGTATCGCCGGGCTTAAGATCTCGGATCTTGTAAAGCACTTTGCCGCCTTCCGCCGTGTCCTGACTCATCAGCTCCTGAATCACCAGATCCTTTTTTCCCAGCACTACATCTACCTTGTCGATATAGTGTTTGGCTGGATCGGATACCGAATGTGTGAATTCAACGGCAAGAATCATCGAGTCCTTATCGTACGACACGATAATCTCCGATGCTGGATGGGCGTATAACGACACCACAAAAAGCAATGCAACACCGAGAAAAATTGTCCTTGAATATCTCATGATTTCTCTCCTGGCTTTTTCTTGAGATACTGAGTCTTGATCCAGCCCCAATTCAGGATAAGATGAACGATTGCGATCAACGCGAAAGCTGGACCGCTGATTTCGTGAATTTCAAGAAATATCTCCATACCCTGAAGTGGTGATGGGATAAAACGATAGAGCGACATACTGATCAGCACAAGAAGAAATGCTGCCAGCAATATTATATTAACTATTTTCAACCACATTCTCTTTGTCATCTGGCAATACTCCTTTTTTTCTACACATATACTACGGTGAAATTCGAGCAAGACAAGAAAAATAATAATTGTTTTTTCACCTGTCGATCCGGGCATAGAAATCGACGTCCGGATGGTTCAATCTCTTACCTGGATTGATCCAACGGAATTGAATTTTCTGCTTGACGCTCAATGTGGAACGAATTGTCTGTTATTGGACGATATGAAATCAAATGGAGGAAAGAAATGGCGGATATCATTGATTACAAGATCTTTGGCGATGACATGCAACTGGTTGAAATAGAACTCGATCCCGGCGAAGGCGTACGGGCGGAAGTCGGCGCGATGACATACATGGAACAAGGGATCCGGATGGATACCGGCACAGGCGGCGGCTTGTTCAAGGGATTCAAACGCATGCTGACCGGCGAGAGCTTTTTTATCACCACCTTCCTCAACGATGACCGCGCCAAGCGCCACGTTGCCTTTGGAGCGCCATTCCCAGGCAAGATCATTCCCATCGACCTGAATCGCTTCGGCAGGACATTCATCTGCCAGAAAAATTCATTCCTCTGTGCAGCACGCGGAATCGACATCGATATTGCATTTACCAAGAAATTCGGCGCCGGACTCTTCGGCGGCGAGGGATTCATCCTGCAAAGACTCAGCGGTGACGGACTGGCGTTCATACACGCAGGCGGCACCATCGTCGAGCGACAACTACAGCCCGGCGAAACCCTGCGCGTCGATACCGGCTGCCTGGTCGGTATGGAAACGAGCATTCAATACGACATCGAATTTATCGGCGGATTCACCAACGTCCTCTTCGGCGGAGAAGGTCTCTTCTTCGCAACCCTCAAGGGCCCCGGAACCATCTACCTGCAAAGCCTGCCCTTCTCGCGCCTGGCGGATCGCATCATCTCGACAGCACGATTCAAGCGACAGGGCGAACAGAAAGGGATCAGCGGCCTTCTGGGCGACCTGATCAGCGGCGACTGACCCACCCCAAGGAGTATAAACCATGATAGATATTGAAAAACTCACCGAGGACGCACGTCTCGCACGCGCCGCGATCCTGACCATGACCACCCTGTCGGCATCCGGACACCCGGGCGGATCGATGTCGTCCATCGACTTCCTCCTCGCGCTCTACCGGCGCGTCAACGTCGATCCACAGAATCCGCACAAAGGCGATCGCGACCGCGTCGTTGTCAGTAACGGGCACATCTCGCCGGCGGTCTATTCCACGCTGGGACTGAACCGATTCATCGACCTTGACGACGCCATCACACAGTTCCGCCTCGCCGGAAGCATGTTCGAGGGACACGTCGAGCCGGTCGTACCGGGAATCGAATGGGGCACCGGCAACCTCGGGCAGGGACTGTCTGCCGGTGTAGGTTTCGCGCTCGCATCGAAGCTGAATAAACTCGACAGCCATGTCTTCGTCCTCATGGGCGACGGCGAGCAACAGAAAGGGCAGATCGCGGAGGCACGACGCTTCGCCATCAAATATAGACTGAACAACATCACCGCCATCATCGACTACAACCAGCTCCAGATCGGCGGCGACATCCATCAGATCATGCCGCAGAATATCCGCGCGGGGTACGAATCGGACGGATGGAGCGTCATCGAGATCGACGGACACGATTTCCAACAAATCGATCAGGCAATTACCGACGCCATGCAGTCCGAAAAACCCGTCGCCATCATGGCACACACCGTGATGGGCAAAGGCGTATCCTTCATGGAGAACCAGGCGAAATACCACGGTTCCACCCTCAGCGATCAGCAGTACGACGATGCCTGCAAGGAACTGGGAATCGAGAACCGCCTCGAACACTACCGCAAGCTCCGAAGCGAATGCGATCCATGCTACGAGCACCCGAAGCATCCCGACATGAAGCTCGATCCAGGCACGCCGAGAATATACGAAGGCAAGACCGACAACCGCTCGGCATGGGGTAACGCGCTCACTGACCTTGCAGAAGCCAATGGCGGCGAGAACGCGCCCATGGCGGTGTTCGACTGCGACCTCCAGGGCAGCGTCAAGACGAACGGCTTCGAAAAGATCGCGCCGAATCGATTCTTCCAGGGCGGAATCATGGAACACAACACCGCGACGCTCGCCGGCGCCGTCTCCAAATGCGGTATCCAGTCGTATTTCGCGGATTTCGGTGTATTCGGCGTTGATGAGACCTACAATCAACACCGGCTCAACGACATCAACGAGACCAACCTGAAGCTCGTGACCACCCACGTCGGACTGGACGTCGGCGAAGACGGAAAGACACACCAGTGCATCGATTACCTCGGCGCAATGCGCAACCTCTTTCACTTCAAGGTGATCGTTCCCGCCGATCCCAACCAGACCGACCGCGCGATCCGCTATATCTCCGGTCGCTACGGCAACTTCCTGGTCCCGATGGGCAGAAGCAAACTCGAGCCGATCCGCGATGCCGACGGGAAACTCGTCTTCGGTGCGGACTACCGATTTGAATACGGCAAAGCCGATCTGCTGCGGGACGGAAACGACGGAGCCATCCTGGTGATGGGAACCCTCGCCGGAAACGCCGTGGAAGCCGCCGATATTCTCAAGGATAAAGGCGTCTCGCTGCAAGTCTGGAATATCGCGTGCCCGTGCGATCTCGACGAGGAAGCGCTGACGCGAGCCGCGAAGACAGGCGCCATCTTCACCGTCGAGGATCACAACGTGCATACCGGGCTGGGCGCTTGCGTTGCAGTGAAGCTAATCGACATTAATTTGCACTGCCAGCTCGAACGATTCGGCGTCGAGGATTACTGCATCTCGGGTTCCGCCGACGACGTTTACCGTTACGCGGGGCTGGATGCGCAAAGCATTGCGAAGCGAATCGAAGAAAAACTCGCTCAATAAACGGGGGATACCATGAAGAAAACAAGAATCTTGCTGTTGCTCGCCGTCCTGCTGGTCGTTGCTGTCATGATGACGGGCTGCGAGAAGAAGGAAGCCCAAAGCAAGCTCGATCAACTGAAGAAGGACAGCGAAAAGCTGCTCGACGACGCGAAAGAAGTTGGACAGGATATCGTCGATGATGCACGTGACAAGGGTGAAGATATCGTCGATGAAGGAGAAAAAGCGTTGAAGGACGCTCAGGAAACCGGCAAAGACATGCTGGAATCCGCTAAGGAGCAAAAAGATAAACTTGTTGACAAGGCAAAGGATTTGGTGGAAAAAGACAATTAGTAATTCTCTTGGGGTGGGTTTATGGATGATGCATTAGCGTGCAGAAAACTGTTGATCCGCGTGGTTCGACTGCGGAGTATTATCAGAAGCGCTTTGTTCCACAGTGCAGGAAGGATTCACAACGGTTACAGCTCGGGTAAGCGTAACACGACGCCACAGACGTTCTTTCGCAACCTGACCATTCTCCGTCGGTGTCTGTATCGCGAAAGGGAATTGATGCGAATCGTCGAATACAGTTTCCCGGAAGCGCTCAAAACGCTGAAAAACTGCCATCAGCAAGCGAGTTCCGTTACCGAGAGGAACGAACTATCGCGTCTGCTGCGGAGCTATCGAATTCTCTGGAACAGCATGGATTTCATCGGAAAAAGGATGAGCTTGCAAGCGGAATTCATCGAAAAGCAGGACTATGAGACCTTCTACAAGTTCATGCGCTATCTGAATAAACGATCTCACATGGATTCCACGATCGTGGAACTGATCGTACAACCCAATTTTATCACAGCTATTAAAAGCAAAATGCAATATTTGAAGCAGAAACACTTAATTGGAGCGTGCATCAATCTCGCCATCTTGATATTCTTTTTCTTCTCACTCGGCAATCTGATACCACTTCCACCATTACCACGAGTGATCGTCCAGACCGTGCTGGTTCTGGCGACTTTCGCGATATCGACCTACCTCTACATAAACACCGTAACGCATGAGAAATACAACTACTACAACCGCAAACGATTCGAGAAACTACTGCGCGGTTAAAGGACACATCATGAAGCACGTAACACTGGCACTCATATTATCGCTGATCCTGCTGACGGGTTGCGTCAACAAGGAGAAACTGAAACAGGAAATCAAACAGGAGCTGAAAGAGGAACTTAAAACGGAGATCATTCAGGATCTGGAAAATTCTAACCGGCTGGCTTCTACTCAAGTACATATCTCCGGCGACGATCAAGATCGCACGGACAAAGAAGGCGAGGAAGTGGAAGAATGGCAGGTCGATTACAAGACGATCCAGCATAAGGATTTCACCAGACTGGAGTTTGCGCTTCCCAACGACCCGGGTCATTCGGTAACCATTTCGCTCGAATTCCGCTATCACCGCAAGATGCAGAGGGTCTTCGGCAAGATCATGTCCAATAAAGACGAGATTATCACGGGCATCGGCGAAATCATGTCCGAAATGAAACGCGACGACTTCTCCGATCCACTGACCCGTGAGAGATTCCTGCCTCGCAGAATCCTTCGACTGGTGAATCGATATATGGATCGCGGCGAGATTTCCGAGGTGGTTATTACAGAGCTTTCGACGAAATAGATACCCAATGGACCGCCAAGCTGGAGCTTGGCGGTCCAATCGAGTAGGGGGAGTTGATCTCCCCCTCTCACACCACCGGGCATACCTGCTCGGTACCACGGCGGTTCCTTTCGCGGTTTAACAACATAAACTTGTCGAGCAGAAAGACCAGCCCGATGCACCTGAACCAATCGTTTGACATACCCTTGTGCACCGCTTTTGTACAGGACTTTCGCCACCAGCCTTTCCCGGAACCGGCGAGCATCCAGCTTTCCGATTCACGGACACCACACTTGATCAGGAACCGTGCGACACCAATGGCTCGTTTGCATTGTTTGAGCCGGTAGCATCGAAGTTTTCTCCGTATCCATTGGTCGAGATTGCGGAAAACGCTTTTCGTCGTGGCGAGTTTGTAGTAATTTCACCAGCCATCCAGATATTTGTTCACATCTTTGACAACCGTCGTGAAAATCGTCCCACGGTTGCGTTTCGTGAGTCCTTTGATCTTTCCCTTCAGCCGGTCGATACTCTTGGGCGAGACAGTGAGTCTGCCGTCGAGCATGATGCGGTACCCCAGAAACTGGCGGTTTGATACCTGATCTACGGCGCTCTTGTTGCGATTCACCTTGAGTTTCAGCTTCTTCTCGATGAACCGGACGATCGATTCCATCACGCGCTCACCAGCTTTCTGACTGGCAACGTAGATATTGCAGTCGTCGGCATAACGGCAAAAGGCGTGACCTCGTCTCTCCAGTTCCTTGTCGAGATCGTCGAGCATCAGGTTCGCAAGGAGCGGAGACAGTGGACCGCCCTGTGAGGTACCTTCGTCACGGGGAACGCACACGCCGTTCTGCGTGAGTCCTGCCGTCAGGTAACGACGGACAAGGCGGAGAAGCCGTTTGTCACCGATGTGACGGGCGAGGCGCGACATCAGGATGTCATGGTTGACTCGATCGAAGAATTTCTCAAGATCGAGGTCGACCACAATATTGAATCCTGAGGACACGTATTCGCTAGCGGTTTCAAGAGCGTCGTGGGCACTAAGACCGGGACGAAATCCGTAGCTCGACGGGGAGAAGAGTGGCTCCAGTATGGGGGAAAGAATCTGTAATATCGCCTGTTGCACAAGACGGTCGATAACCGTTGGAATGCAAAGAAGGCGCACACCGCCTCCCGGTTTGGGTATCTCGACACCCTTTACCGCGTTGGGGCGGTATTCGCCCGATAGTAGTTGACGGGTCAGTTCTTTGTAATTCCGCTCAAACCATGCTTCGAGTTCGCCAACGGTCATGCCATCGACGCCGCCCGAGCCATGGTTGCGACAGACGTTCTTGTATGCGTTTACAAGGTTGCGTAAGGCGCACACGTTTTCCATCAAGTTCTGCGTCAAGGCTCGTCGCTTGACCCATGCCGAAGGGGATTGCTGCTCCTCGTACGCGCCAGATACGGATACGCTTTCTCCAGTTGCGTCGGGGCTGGCAGTCGAAGATAAGTCTATCTCCAACTGCTCTTGCTGCCGCTCTTTCCCTTGCGAATTTGTCATGACTGCTCCTTGGGCGTTAGGTTCGGTCCTTCGGCGTCGCGCCTACTATGACCTCGGCTGACTTCTCATGCTCCTTCCGACGATGTCACCACCGCCGTTACCTCGACGGGAGAGCATGAGACCTCCCAGGGTAAGCATTGCATCCTTCGTCCGGGCCTCGCTGGATTTACCGTATCGCGCTACGTGTGGCTGCGGGCTTATCGATCCATGGCTCGGTTCCCCTGCCGATACGGCCTTGTATCCAGTTCCTGTTCGTCGAGTCCGGAGTTTGTCGCAGGCTTCCTTCAGACCCATCCTCGCGGATACGCCTTTGCCGTTGACTAACAGTTCTCGCCACTTTGAGCCTGTAGAGGACTTAAACCTCCTACATGCAATGCATGCCTGGCACACCAAGAAAAAACCCGATCGTAATGACCGGGCTTTTGTAGAATATATTCTGCGTAAACGCTATCACAGTCCTTCCACGGCGTGGATGCGAGCGACGGCACGTTGAAGCGCGAATTCCGCGCGACGGAAGTCGATACCTTCCTGTTTATGTTCGAGGCGTTTTTCGGCACGTTCACGAGCCTGTTTGGCACGGGCTTCGTCGATCTCCTCCTTACCCTCGATAGTCTCACACAGCACGATGATATGATTCTGTTCTACAGTAATGAAACCGTCGTGAATCGCGAAGACAGACGCGAGATCGTTGCCATTGAAGCACTGCACCACGCCTGGACGTAACTGTGTGATCATCGAAGTATGATCCGGCGAGATGCCGAAATCGCCATCGACGCCCGGCAGCACGATGTGATCGTACTCGCTGTCGATCTTCTTGCCGGTCGGTTGAATGACTTCCAGTCGAATCTTACTCATATTCTTTCATCAGCTTGTTGGCTTTTTCTTCCGCCATGGAGATGTTACCGACGTTATAGAACGCCTGTTCGGGCCACTTGTCGCAATCGCCGTCGATGATGGCGCCGAATCCCTCGATGGTGTCCTTGAGCGGCACGTACTGGCCGGCGAGGTTGGTGAACTGCTCCGCCACGAAGAACGGCTGCGAGAAAAAGCGTTCGAGGCGACGGGCGCGGCTGACCACGACCTTGTCCTCTTCGCCCAGTTCATCCATACCGAGGATAGCGATAATGTCCTGCAATTCCTTGTACTTCTGAAGGATACGCTGTGTTTCACGCGCGACGAAATAGTGCTCGTCGCCGATCACCTTCGGGTCGATGATACGGCTGGTGGAGTCCAGCGGATCGACGGCGGGATAGATACCCAGACCCACGATCTTACGAGAGAGCACGGTGGTCGCATCGAGATGCGAGAATGCGGTTGCGGGTGCGGGGTCGGTGAGGTCGTCCGCCGGCACGTAGATCGCCTGCACGGAGGTAACCGATCCGTCCCTGGTGGATGTGATACGTTCCTGGAGTTCGCCCATCTCGGTAGCCAGCGTGGGCTGGTAACCCACCGCGGAGGGCATACGTCCGAGGAGCGCCGACACTTCGGAACCCGCCTGTGTGAAACGGAAGATGTTGTCGATGAAGAGAAGCACGTCTTTCTTCATGGTGTCGCGGAAGTATTCCGCGATGGTCAGACCGGTGAGAGCCACGCGTTGACGAGCTCCGGGCGGTTCGTTCATCTGACCGAAGACCATTGCCGTGTTCTCGATAACGCCCGATTCCTTCATTTCCAGCCAGAGGTCGTTACCTTCGCGGGTACGCTCACCCACACCGGCGAAAACGGAGTAGCCGCCGTGCTCGGTCGCGACGTTGCGGATAAGCTCCTGGATCAGAACGGTCTTGCCCAGACCGGCGCCGCCGAACAGACCCGTCTTGCCGCCCTTGGTGTAGGGGCAAATCAGGTCGATGACCTTGATGCCGGTTTCGAGGATTTCCTCGCTGGTCTCCAGGTCTTCAAAGTGCGGAGCTTCGCGGTGAATGGGCCAGTGGACCTTCGAATCGACGGGGCCCTGCTTGTCGATGGGTTCGCCGGTCACGTTGAGAATACGTCCCAGCACCTTGTCGCCCACCGGGGTGGAAATACCTTCGCCGGTATCGAGCACCATCATACCGCGGACCAGCCCGTCCGTGGAGTCCATCGCCACGGAGCGGACCTTGTTCTCGCCCAGATGCATCTGCACCTCGAGAATGAGATCGGTTTCGTTATCTCTCTTGAATTTCAGCGCGTTGTAGATCGCCGGAAGCTTCCCTTCCGGAAATTCGACGTCCACAACCGGACCGATAATCTGAATGATCTTACCTTCCGTCATACTTAACCTCTATCGGATACGTTCTTTCATTTTCTATTGATTGATGGCTTCCGCGCCGGATGCAACCTCGATAATCTCCGTGGTGATGCTTGCCTGACGCGCACGATTATAATGCAATGTCAATTCACCGATCATCTCGGTGGCGTTGTCGGTGGCGTTTTCCATCGCCGTCATGCGAGCGCCCTGCTCTGCTGCGGACGATTCGAGAAGGATTCGCCACACTTCGACATCCAGGTATTTACGACCCAACTCGGTGATGATAGAATCTTCATCGGGTTCGTAGAGGTAGTCGATGCCCGTCACGATCTCCGATTCGAGCGGGATGATGGGCAGCACCTGCTTGAAGACGATGCTCTGCTGAATGGCTGACTTGAAGTCGTTGAAGAGTACGCGAACCCGGTTGTAGCCCTTGTTCAGGTACAGATCGAGGAGCAGTTCGGCGATCTCGCGTGACTGGGAGAAGTTCATCTCGTTGAACAGCCCGGTGTAGTGCGCGATGATCTTGTCTGTGCGCTTTTTCAGATGGTCGTAGCACTTCTTCCCGATGCAGATGATGTCCTCGTCTTCCCCGCCGTCTTCGAGCAGCCTGGTGGCTTCCCGGATGATACTGGTGTTGAACGATCCGCAGAGTCCGCGATCGGCCGTGACGACGACCATCAGCGTCTTGCCGCCTTCTTCGGGTTCGATCAGCAGCGGGTGTTGCGACTGGTCGTTCTTGACCTTGAGGGTTCGCAGCATGGTGTCTATATAGTTCGCGTACGGGCGTGCGGCGATGATACGCTGCTGCGCCTTACGAAGGTAGGCGGCTGAGATCATCTTCATCGCGTTGGTGATCTGCCGCGTATTCTTGACGCTGTCGATCCGGGTCTTGATATCGCGCAGGTTTGCCATGATTTTTCCCGTTACACCTTGAATTTCTCGATGACTTTTTTACAGACCGCGTGCATCTTTTCCTCGAGCTCTGCGCTGAGCTTGGACGCAGCCACGATCTCTTTCATCAGATCTTGATGTTCGGAATCGAGGGTCATGTTGAGCTCATGCTCGACATCCTTCACCCTGTCGATCTCCACCTCGTCCAGATAGCCCTGGTTACCCATGAAGATGATCAGAATCTGCTTGGCGACCTTCAGCGGCTGGTATTGCGGCTGTTTGAGGATTTCGCGGAGTCTCTCGCCGCGACGAAGCTGATGCTGGGTCACCTTGTCGAGGTCGGAACCGAACTTGGCGAACGCCTCCAGTTCCGCGTATTGCGCGAGGTCCATACGAAGCTGGCCGGTCACGGCCTTCATCATCTTGATCTGCGCGCTACCGCCCACACGGGAAACCGAGATACCCGCATTGATAGCGGGACGGATACCCGAGTAGAATAGGCGGTTGCTGAGGTATATCTGACCGTCGGTGATGGAGATCACGTTGGTGGGGATGTACGCGGTAACGTCATCCGCCTGCGTCTCGATGATGGGCAGTGCGGTAAGCGATCCGCCACCCAGATCGTTGTTGAGCTTGGACGCGCGTTCGAGCAGTCTCGAGTGTAAATAGAAGACGTCGCCCGGGTAGGCTTCGCGTCCCGGGGGACGGCGAAGAAGCAACGAAATCTCGCGGTACGCGACGGCGTGCTTAGAGAGGTCGTCGTAGATCACGAGCGCGTGCTTGCCGTTGTCGCGGAAGAATTCGCCGATCGAGCATCCCGCGTAGGGCGCGAGGTATTGGAGCGCCGCGGGTTCGGATGCGGAGGCGGAGACGACGATAGTGTAGTCCATGGCGTCGTTGGCCTTGAGTGTTTCCACGATCTTCGCGACGGAGGATTTCTTCTGACCGATCGCCACGTAGATGCAGTACATGTCGGTCTCTTTCTGGTTGATAATGGTATCGATGGCGATGGCTGTCTTGCCCGTCTGGCGGTCGCCGATAATCAATTCCCGCTGTCCGCGTCCGATGGGGATCATGGAGTCGATCGCCTTCAGACCGGTCTGGAGCGGTTCCTTCACCGGCTGTCTCTGAATCACGCCCAGCGCCTTGCGTTCGATGGGGAAGGAGTGATCCGTCTTGATATCGCCCTTACCGTCGATGGGATGACCCAGCGCGTTCACCACGCGACCGAGCATCGCTTCGCCCACCGGAACCTGAAGAATCTTCTCGGTTCTGCGAACGATATCGCCTTCCTTGATGTAATGTGTGTCGCCGAAGACGATACAGCCAATATTGTCTTCCTCGAGGTTGAGCGCCATTCCATAGATGTCGTTGGGGAACAGCACCATCTCGCCTGCCATCACGTTTTCCATGCCGAAAACGCGCGCGATACCGTCACCGACCATGACCACCTTGCCGGTCTCTGCGATGTCGATATCGAATTTGAAACTGTCGATCTTCTGTTTCAGGATCGAGCTGACTTCATCGGGATGTATTTTCATAGTACCCTCAATCGTACGGTATGATGTATTTTCATAATACCCTCAATTCTGCGGTATTTTTTCTTTTATAAAACGTTCGAGGTTGTTCTTTACGGAACCGTCTATGATCAGCGAACTCGTCTCCGCGTGGAAACCGGCGATCAGTTCGGGCCGGACACGGGTCTTGAATTCGACCTTCTTTTTCAGGATATCTTCCAGGAGCCTGGTAATATTCTGCATGGTCTGGTCGTCGTGCTTTCTGGCAACCGAAAGGGTAACCTTCACGCGGTTGTTTTCCTGCAGAATCGTGTCTTCCATACATTCCAGGATCGTCAGGATCGACGAGAAACGTCGTTTCTGAACCAGCAGCATGAAAAGCGACTGCCAGCGCTCCGCGAAATTCATGTTTTCCGCCAGCGCCGTGACAAGCTTCTTCTTGCGTGGATGTGAGAGGATCATCAGATGTACGGAACGGATAATCTCGGGATTCTCCGTCAGGATCTCCTGCAGACCGCGGATGTCTTCCAGCAGTTCCGCGTGTTCATCTACGGATATCAGCTCGATGAAAGCCTTGGCATATCGCTTGGATACTTCGAAGTCTTTCACTTGCTCAACCTGTCTTGCAGAAGTTTGTCGATCAGCGCCTTATCCGTTTGCGGATCCATTTTATCGGCGATAATTTTCGCGGAGACGTTTGCAATCATGCCGGCGATCTCGCTCTCGAGACTTTCGATAGTCTGTTTGCGCACATGCGCGATTTGCGCCTCGGTGTCCTGAACGATCTCTTTCTGCTGCTTGGCCGCGTTGTCCAGGATATCTTTCGCCTGGTCTTCCGCTTCCCGCTTGGCACGATGCTGCATCTTGCGAATCTCTTCGGATGATTCGATCAATTCCTGTTTCTGCTGATCCAGGAGTTTCGCCGCTTCCTCGCGGGTACGGGCTGCATCATCGATATCGCCTGAAATCTTCTGCGTCCGCTCCGTAAGCCACTTTTTCATGGGCTTGTAGAGTATCTTGTTCAAGATGATCAGGAGCAGAACGAAGTTCGCGATAACGATCAAGAGAGAATAATCAATTGTGATCATGTCTTCTCCATTCGCTGAGAAATTTTCGTGTCTTACCGGATCAGGTGGAGAAAATCAACAGTAGCGCGATAACCAAAGAGTAGATACCGGTCGATTCGGATACGGCCTGACCCACCAGCATGGTACGCATAAGCAGGTTCTGGTTTTCGGGTGAACGTGCGATACCTTCACATGCCTTGCCGGCAACGAAACCTTCACCAACGCCGGGTCCGAGCGCTCCGATACCCATGCAGATGCCTGCGCCAAGAAACGCCGCAGCTTTTGCGATGCCTTGTGCCAATGTCATTTCCATTCTTTCCTCCTGTTTATTCCACAGTCTTTATGTATTCATTTACAATGCAAAGATCAAAAGAAACGCGATCACAAGTGAATAGATCGCCGTTGATTCGGAAACTGCCGCACCAAGGAACATGGTACGGATCAGAGACGCCTTCTGTGCCGGGAAACGACCGATGGAGTCGTTCGCCTTACCCGCCACGAAACCGATACCCGAACCGGGGCCCAGCGTACCGAGTCCGATCGAGAGTCCCGCTCCGATATACGCCGCCATCTTCATGATGATGGTCGCCATGCTCGCGCCCTGCGGCTGGATGGGTGTGGAGAACATCAGAAGTAGTGATACCACCAGCGCGAAGATCGAGCTCGATTGCGAGAGCGCCTGACCGATCAGCATGTTGCCCATGAGGATGTTCGACTGACGCGGATTGCGTCCGATCGATTTACACGCCTCGCCGCCGGCGTAGCCTGCGCCGAATGCGGGACCTACAGCGCCAAGTCCGACCGCGATACCTGCCGCCAGAAGCGCGGCAAAGCGATACCATCCGCCTTCGACGATGTCGATGCCGCCGAACAGCAGCAGTAACGCTACAACCAGCGCGAAGATACCGCCGGTCTGAGTCGCCGCCTGGCCGATCAGCATGGTGCCGAAGAGCCGGTCGTATGACTTGGGTTGCCTGGATAGCGCCAGAGTCGCCTGATCGGCAATCGTTCCGCTGCCGATACCGCTTGTTACCGATGAAATTCCGACGCCGATTCCAGCGCCCAGATACGCTGCGATCTCTACGATCTCTTTCGTGAAAACCATTGTTACTCCGAAATCGCTACACTGATGTATGATAACGCCAGCATGGTGAAGACGAACGCCTGCACCGTACCGACGAACAATCCAAAGAAGAGGTTCAGCCCGACGGGCAGAACGACGAATTTTACCAGCGACGAAACCACCAGGATGATGATGGCGCCGCCAAGAATATTACCGAACAGACGGAAGGAGATCGAGACCACCTTCGCCAGTTCGCCGATAACGTCCAGCACCACCATGGGCGTGAGATATCCTTTCAGATATCCGCCGACACCCTTGTGCTTGATCGCCGTAGCATGCACGACGACACCAACCATGATACCCATACCCATCGTCACGTTCAGCGTACGGGTCGGCTCCATGAAGCCGGGAATAGGGACCATGCCAATCACGTTGCATATCCACAGGAAAATGAAGATGGTGACGATGTAGGGCGTGAAACCGGCAAGCTTGGGACCGAGCGTTTCCACCACGAATCCGTCCAGCATCCCGTAAATCGATTCGAAAAGCACCTGCATCTTGCCGGGACGTTCGAACAGCCTCTTGCGGGTGAAAAACGCGAAGAAGAGCAGCGCAATATCGACGATCAGCAGCATCCGCAGAAGCTGAAAAGTGCTGACCGGCGTTCCCTTGGCGATAGTCGTCATGGCATTGTAAAGCTCTTCGCTACCGTAGATGGCCTTTTCTTCACCTTGCTCTTCGATGAATTTATCACGCTGGAAATCTTCGGTGATCCTGTCGGAAAGGATAAACTCGTGCGGTGTGTTGCGGAAGACGAATTTTCCGTCATCGAAACCGATCTGGATTTGTTTGTTGAGAAATCCCGATAGAGCAAGCAGAATGATTTCGATAACTGCGAATATAATGAGTAATCGGAGTACTCCGCCTTTCTTCATTCTATCCCCTGAAGTACTTATTGTTTTTCAAGCTTTCCCAGCCGGCGCTGACATAAATCGCGATTTGACTCGAAAGCAACCCGATCCCGAAGAGGAAAATATCGAGCGGTACGAATTTCACAATCGCAACAGAATATAGTATCAGGAAAACGTACTTCAGATAAAAGGTCTTGAAGGCTTTCACCCCCGCCTTCCCTGAAGCCGTATCAAGGATCTGTTTTGTATCTCGTGCCAGCAGCAGAAAATAGACAACGCTGCCAGCTGAACCGAGGATATACCCCAGCGCCTGTTTGAAAAACAATGATAAAGTCATCGCCGCAAGCAGGTCTGTCAAGAAAATAATCAGGATAACGCGTTTGACCAGTAATCTGGGATTGTCGAGCATAAGTGAACCTTTATAATTTTCGCCGCTACTCATCCTGTTTGAAATCTTCCTCCGGATTATGCTTCTCGGAAGTATTGGCATTCTTGTATTGCCTGAACGCCGCCATCCATCCGACGATCAATCCGAAGAGGATTCCGAACGGGGTCACGACGTTTTTGGCGTCGAAAATCCTGTCTATCAGCAGAAAGAGGAGAAATCCGATCAGCATCGAGATGAAGATCGTGAAGATGAGCTGCGGAATCATGGGCCAGAGATTCATTTGAGCTTTATCCATCTTCATCTTCTTCGCATTGATCTGTCTGACTTGCCGGAACATTCCGTCATTCCTTTTCGGTTGTCATCGAGCAGTTGCCGTTCAGGACTGCGCCGGCATGGATGCGTAGGGTACGGGCGACGATGTTGCCTTTGATCCGAGCGCTCTTTTCGATCTCGAGTTGATCCTGTACGTGGATATCGCCTTCGACACAGCCGGAGACGAGGCACTCTTTGGCTTTGAGTTCTGCCCTGGCTACCCCGGAGGTCCCGACGAGGATGAATCCGTCCGCCTGGATTGATCCCTCCACTTCGCCATCGACGCGAATTCCGCCGTTGATTACGAGTGTCCCCTTGACGACGCTGTCTTTGCCGATCATGGTGGAAAGTTCGATTTTACGATTTTTTTCCATACTGCTCAGTCCTTTTTCTCGATGATGGTCATTGGATCGATATTCTCGCCCTTGCACAGCACCTCGTAATGCAGATGCGGATCGGTGCTGTTTCCGGTGTTCCCCACGTAGGCGATCGTTTCGCCCTTTTCCACGAATGTCCGCGGTGGGAAGAATGTCCGGTTCAGGTGCGCATACATGGTGATATAGTCGTTCAGATGGTCGATGATCAGCACGTTCCCGAAATACTGGTCCTCATAGACCGATTTGATCACGCCTGCGCCGGTGGCGACCACTTCCGTGCCGATCGCAGCCGCGAAATCGATTGCCTTGTGATCTTTGTTGAAGCGTCGTGAGATGATGTGATCGCCGCGTATCGGGTTCAGGTCGGGAATCATGCGCTGTTTCATTTCGAGCGTGTGCAGTTCGTCGCGGAGTTCCCGCGTGGTGATCTCGGGCGTGGACGACTGATCGCCCTTCTCCTTGAAATATTCGTCCAAAAGCTTGTTGAGGCTCTCCTGCCGGGGAATCTCCGGCATATCGGGGTGTCGTCGAGCCAGCTCGTTCATTCGAATCTGAAGCGAATCGTTCCGGTGTTCGAGTCGCTCGATCCGGGTGTCTGTTTTACGCAAACGCTTCTTCAGGCTGGCATTTTCCGATGCCAGAAAGATCATGACCGCGATAGCAAATACCAGTAGTCCGATCAGATAGCGTTTCATAATCACCCGTCATTTTCGTCCTGGAACTTCCGAAGACGTTCCAGAAGCGCGATTCGCTCCTCTTCACTGGAGTATTGGAAAACAACCTTACCCTTTTTCGGGTTACCTTTGATACTGACTTTTACCTTGAAGCGCTCCGCAAGCTGTTTCGACACCTGCCGGATCAGATCCGGGAAGAATCCCTTCTTCTCCTCCGCAGGTTTCTCGGGCTGCTCTTCGGCAAAGCGTTTCACCTCTTTTTCCGTTTGCCGGACCGACCACCCTTTCGCAACGACGATCTTCGCAAAATCCGATTGCTTTTCGCCATCGAGCTGCAACACCGCTCGCGCGTGTCCGGCCGAGATATCACCCGCCAAAAGCATCTGCTGCACGTCCTCATTCAACTTCAGAAGACGCAACGAGTTGGAGATCGTCACACGGTCCTTGCCGATAATCTCCGATATCTGCGCATGCGTCAAGCCAAATTCATCATGCAGAACATGATAGGCCTGCGCTTCCTCGATGGGGTTGAGGTCTTCACGCTGGATGTTCTCGATGATGGCGAACTGGAGCTGTTCCTTCTTGGTCACGCTGCGGATGATTACCGGCACCTCTTCGAAGCCGGCGATCTTCGACGCCTCCAGCCTTCTCTCACCAGCGATCAGCTCGTAGTGGGTCTGGTCGCGTTTGGTAACGATGATCGGCTGGATCATGCCGTTTTCCTTCAGCGATTGCGCCAGGTCTTCCAGCTTCTCGCGCACGAAGACCTTTCGCGGCTGGTAGCTGTTGGGATGGATATGCTCCACCCGCACGGTGGTGATGCCGGTGCTGCGATCGGTCGATTCCGGACCGTCGTTGATCAGTGAGTCGAGTCCACGTCCAAGTCTGCTCATAATTTCATCCAATAATTTTTAACCCTGAAGCACTCAATCTTTTTTCATCCTGAGCACTCAATCTTTTGTCATCCTGAGCGGAGTCGAAGGACGCAAAAGATTGATCCATTCCATACTATGCCAGCTTTGACTGACGTATTTTGTGCCGTCCTTCGACTCCGCTCAGGATGACACAAAATAGCAATCCAGGATAACACAAAATAACAATCCAGGATGACACAAAATAACTATCCAGGATGACACAAAAAAACTATCTCTCTATCACTTCGGCAGCCAGAGTGAAATAATCTCCAGCGCCCTTGCACTTGATATCGTAGTGAAAAATCGATTGCCCGAAACTGGGCGCTTCGCTCAGCTTCACGTTGCGGTGGATGATCGCCTTGAACACCTTGTCGCCGAAATAGCGCCGCACTTCCTTCGCCACCTGATTCGACAGATTCAACCTGCGGTCGTACATCGTCAGGAGCACACCCATGATGCGCAGACCTGGGTTCAGGTTCTTCTGGATCAACCGGATCGTGTTCAGCAGTTGACTGACCCCCTCCAGCGCGTAGTATTCGCACTGGATCGGAATCAGGACGTCCGTGCAGGCAGTAAGTGCGTTCACCGTCAGCAGTCCCAGCGACGGCGGGCAGTCGATAACGATATACTCGTAGTCGCACTGGATCGGTTCCACCGCGCTTTTCAGCCGCTGCTCGCGCGCAAATTCCTTTACCAGCTCGATCTCGGCGCCTACCAGGTCGATGTTCGTCGGCGCGATGCTGAGCTTGTCGATGTAGGTCTTGCGAATGACGTCCTTCAGCGACTTCTTCTGGATCAGCACGTCGTAGATGTGACCCTTCAGCTCTTTCGTGTCGATCCCCAGTCCACTGGAAGCGTTTCCCTGCGGATCGAAATCGATGAGCAGGGTATCCTTTTCGTGAATTCCGAGCGCGGCGGAGAGGTTCACCGCCGAGGTTGTCTTCCCAACGCCGCCCTTTTGATTCACAACGGTTATGATCTTTCTCATGTATTCTCTATTCTATTTTCGTTTCCAGACCGCGATCCTGCGCTCGCCGAGGCTCGGATGCGAAGCGTCGTGATACTCGATTCCGATGAAAGGCTTCAGATCGTCAATCTCTTTCGCCTTGTAGAAGAAGAGCGATCCGCCGGACTTGACCAGCTTCTTCAGGCTGGACGCAAATCTCGGCTCGATCCGCACCGACCGGCACACGATTACGTCGAATCGAATCTTCGGGAGATACTCTTCCAATCGCGAATGAACCGTTTGACAACCTTTTACGTCAAGCATTTTCACGATTTCCGCCACCGCGTCGCACTTTTTCCCTCTCGAATCGAGCAGATACATCTCGCAATCCGGATACAGGATTTTTAATGGAATGCCGGGAAGACCGCCGCCGCTGCCGAAGTCCAGCACCGTCTTTCCGCCGAAATCGAAAAACCTTGCCGGCGCGATCGAATCGAGGTAGTGCTTCGTCCAATATTCGTCGGCAGGTGTTGCACGTGAAACCAGGTTGATCTTCGCGTTCGTATCCACCAGAAGCTCGTGATAGCGGTCGAACAATGGCAACACCATCTCCACATCAAACTTGTCCATATCCTCCAGATATGCAATGAATTGCGACCGCTGTTCCGACATTCTTCACCCGCTCCGGTTTTCTTTTCGTAAAATTTCCATACCCACCGGATTCGGTCAATCGAAATGTGAAATTGATCCGGATGCGTTTTATGTGTCGCGATGATCGTTTGACCTTCGATACGCTCCTTTGTCGCACTCAGCGTGACAAACGATTATTGCCAGGGATAATCCACCGTGTCATGCTTGTAACGAAGTCGGGAGATTGGTGATTACGAATAAGAGTGTAAGCGCGGATTCTGTATATAAAGCCAACAGGCGCAACCGGTTCGATTGCGCCTGTATCTGGTAATGATTCGATTATTGATTGGGGAATGCGTTGATCAGGAACGTCAGGTGGAACGACGATAGCACCGTACCGACCACCGTGAAAAGGATGATCAGCAGCTTTGCGGCGTCCTGTGCCTTCAGCGTGCCGAGGGTCAGCGGTTCCTTGGACAGATACGCGGAGGCAGCGTAGAGTTCCTCTCCGATCAGCGTGTAGTCGCATGTCGTGATGAAGAACGGGATCTGCGTCACTGCATCGGTTCCGGCAATCTGAACGCATCCGGCAGCGTTACCGGTTTCGGTCATAATCAGCGCTTCGGCGTAGAACATACCCATGAAGAAGTTAGTCGCGGTGCGTTCGCGCACCATGATGCCGTTCACACCGGCAACGTATGCGAACTGCCTTTCTGCAACGAAGAAGACGTCGCCGGAATTGTAGGCATCCGGACGTCCAGCTTCGAAGTAGGCTTCCTTCACGATCTCCTGAGCAACCGGTAGAACGATGTAGTCGCACACAGGCACAAGGATTCTGCTATCGTATTCCGCCGATTTACGCGCGACATGCCCCAGAATGGCGAGTCCCGCCAGTGTTGCCACGTCGTCGATGGAGGAGAGACCCGGCACGAAAAGCATGGGTCTTCCCATCTCGGTAGCACGTCCGATCGCGTTGTCGATCTCGGCGAGTCCGGCGATAGGACGGATGTAGAATTCGCGTCCCCTGCGTGTCAGCCAGATGAAGAGCCACACGAAGAAGCCGAACAGCAGCGTCGCGATCAGCATGGGCACCTTTGTGGTGTCGAACCATTCCGATCTCGGAAGCATAAAGGTCTCGCCGTCATGGGCGTAGATGTCCGATAGCGTGAAGCGTCCCTTTCCGTCGCTCTTGCAAAACCGGTATTCGAAGCTTCGTTTTATCCGGTGCCGCTCTTCGGTGAGATACTTCATACGAGCATGATTGCTTTCGATCTTGTTTGCCTGGCTGACATACGGATCTTCCTGCTGCGTGCGGATCATGCCTCGATAGTACTTCTCCGCCTCCCCGTAATACGCCTTTTCCTCATCCGTTGCAGCATTCGCTACAGAATCGGCGTACGCATCCGCTTCCTTCGTCCATTCCTCGATCGAAGCCGCCACCTCGTCACCGAAGATATTCGTATCAATCGGGGTGCCGTTCACCTGATCGAAATAGACGGTGAGACTCGGCGAGACGAGCAGCAGATCCTTCTCCGCGTCGAATTGATTGACCAGCTTGAAGATCGAGTCCTCGTAAGGGATGTTGTCGTCGTGGTAGCGTTGATACGGACTGAGTTTCTTCGCGGTGCGGAAGACTGCTTCATACTGCGAATGCTTGTAGAGCTTGTACTGGTAGTTTTGAACCAGTTCGTCTCCGATCGCAAGCGGTGAAACCTGGAAATCCTTTATATCGGAGTTGTAGAACACGTTCTGCTTCAGAACGTAATCGTCACTCACCGGTGTTTTCTCTGTACGCAGGGTTATCCTGACATCCAGTCCACGCTCGACCGTATCGTGGTCCGGCACAGCGACCTGGACGATGTTGTCCTGGTAATATTCGTTGATCTGGTCGAGAAGCTTTCCATCCTGATCATATATATCGAAATAGATATTCCGAATGCGATAGTCGTCGTTCAGGTTGACTTCGTAGTTGAGAAGGACCTCGTTGTCCCCGGAATAGGATGCGCCGGAGATCATGACCAGCGGCTTCGCAAATAGAAGCTCGTTGTATTCGCCCTTGTCGTTCGGCAGATCGCGAATCTCGAAATGCGGCAGTTCCGGCAGATCACCGGTTGTAATGACATCCAGGACATGCGGCTGCGAGAAAGTTTCACGACCGTAATAGTCGATCAGGGAAATCGCGAAAAGGTATGATTTCTCCGGATCGAACTCGACGTCGATACCATGTTTTTCGTCCACGATTTTACCATCGTGGATATCCACCATACCGATGTCCATCGAGTCGTACGGGAACGCCGTCTGGCGACGGAAGATCATCCTCGCGGGGTTCTCGACAGTCTGCGTCGTATCGCCGATCGCGGCGACGAAGCGCTTGAAGTCGGGCAATTGACCTTCTTCGAGCATGTAGATGCTGTGGTACTGGATATCATCCTTGAAGACGGGCAGATCCCATTCAAATTGCAGCCGATTGATATCGCTCACATAAACAGGATCGAACCGGTGAATCTTCTCCGGGTAGTTATCGACGGTCGTGCCGCTCTGAACGGCGCATGGCGTGTAGTGCCGTCCGGCCTTGTCAACCACACCCACAGCGTAATAATAGGTATTGCCGGCGAGCAGCGTCCCGTAGAGTCCCTCGAACTGGTACAGCCCAAGTCCTGCCACGACGCCGTCTTCGGTCTCGATTTTCTTCGCGCGATAATAGAATTCCTCGTTGAAGATCACGCCCAGTATGTAGAACTTTTCCAGCATGGGGCCATAAACATCGATATCGCGCGGAATCTGCCGGTAGAATGGCGGCTCGAGCTGCGTATCGACCTTTATGGATGCAGGGGAATAGATGGATACGAAATCGAGGAAACCGCGATCGTAGAAATACATCTTGTCGCCGCTGACACCAGTCTTCGCGTTGACCTCGATGCTGCCCAGCAGAAAGAGGCTGTCCGGCGATATTCCACGGTAAATGCGGTACTCGATGATTCGTTTTTCTTTGGGTAGAGGATTCCAGCTCAGCATCAAGCCGGAACCGTCGTCATTGGGTATATCCGAGATTTGCAGGTTTTGAACCTGGTATTCGTCAATATCGACAGCAAACAACCGGATCGCAATCAGGCAAATCAGGAGCAGATAGATTCTTCTCATACACAACCTCGTTGACATCGTCATTCCTTTATCATACGAATAACGGAGTGTCCCTGAGCGGGACACTCCGAAAAGCGTCTGACGCGGTTCGAGCCGCTATTTTATCAGGCCCAGCCAGTCCCCCATAAGGAACTGGATACGACCGATCAGGAGCGAGATACGCGCCATCACGGTATAACCAAAGGAAGCGCCGAAGCCGATCATCATATACCAGACACCGATCTTGGACACCCTACCATACCAGCCTTGATGCGACTTCGAGAAATAGAAGTACATCAGGATGGTGACCGTTCCGACGAAGATCAGCGCGGTGTTGATGTTGTCGATGGGGAGCATCGCGCTACGCATCTGGACAAGCACCTGCGCGTTCATCGAGAGCGGTACGAACATACCGGTCGAGCACATGAAGATGGCGATCGGATAACGCGAAAGCCAGCTCAGGTTTTTGCTGAAACGAGTCAGGTAGAGGATACCGAGAAAAGTCGGAATCAGGATGATGTATTTATGCTGAAGGAATATCGGCGTATAGACATAGGGGATAAACACCATGTCGTAGGCCAGCGGGATCGCGTAGCCCATCGATACACCGACGAACAGATGCTCCGCGAACCGGTAGAAGGGATTGTCCTTGTACAGGAACGAGAAGATCGATAACGTCAACAGAGCCGCTACGGTGTTACTTACAATATCAAACATGTCTTCCTCCCCTACTTACCGAGTTTCTCGCGTCGCTTCTGCAGGAAGAACCCGATGTTACCCAGGACGATGAACAGAATGATCATCAGGTGGGCAACCGTCTGGGCGTTCATGCCGATACGCGCCATCTTGAATTTATACAGAACGCTTTCGCCTGTGATGTTGATCGCTTCCTTCGAATCCTTGACGACCTCTTTGCTGAAGCGTCTCGAATCGGGGATTGTCTGTTCGTTCACCTGTACGTAGCGATCGAAGCGACCGATCTTCTTCTCGTCGCCGGCGTCCATCTTCTCTTTCATCAGACTGGTGATGTAGTAACCGTCGCTGTTCCTGACCAGATCGGTATCGCCGACCTTCACCAGGTTGTTCCCGATGTCGCGAACGCGACGGGCGTCCTCGGCATTGACCAGGTTGCCGTATTCGTCCTTGATGTGGAAGCCATCTTTTCTTTCATAGATGCACATACCGATTTCGTCGAATGTCTTGTCGTCGGTAGGACCCATGAACTGGGCCTTCTTGACTTTCACCAGATTGCCGTCGAAGTCCTTGATCAGGTTCTTGCCGTTCGCTTCCAGCTTGTGGTTTGCGAAGATATCGACCAGTTCCTCGTATTCGGCGGCGCCTTTAAGACCGCCCAGGATACCGACGAGCTGACCCGTCTGGATGTAGGGATACTGATCGGCTGCCATAACGGCGGTGATACCGGCTCCCACTTTCGCGCCGAAGCGCGCCCGAGCGAACGTGTACCAGGTACCACCCGCGGTCGAGGCGGAGAATTCGATAATGAAGTTCATCTCGTTGTAGTTGGTGATGTTCTTCATCGCATCGAGGTTCTCGATGTTTCGTCCTTCCGCGTCTGTCTCGATCGCCTTGGAGATGTTGTCGCCCATACCCAGAACGATGGGCATATAGAGTGCGGCAGGCTTGTAGCCGAAGTTGATATAGTCCTCACCCGACTTGATGTTCGGGAATTCTTCTTTCACGGTGGTGATCGCGTAGTCCATCAAGGGCGCTGCAACCGGCGTGAAGCAGAGGGTGAACACGCGAACTTTACGCAGGAAGCAGTGACGCAGCACCGAGACTTCCATCGGGAAGAGTTCGGGCATGGTTCCGGCGTCGTGCGAGAACACCATGAGAATTGCCTTTTCCTGGAATTCCTTTTCGCCTTCTTCGTTGACGGTACCGGCGTACGAATCGATGAGCTGGTAGATGTTCTCGACCGGCTCGGTCGTGTATGTACGTTGATTGAAGGGAATCAGGAATGGGATGATAATCGCGAGCGCGACAACGATATAGATATATCGTCTGTCGAGGTGTTGTAGTTTATCAAAGAAATTCATGCTTCCTCTCCTTATCAATCACCGCCACCCAGATAGGTGCGTTCGATTCCAAGTATGATTTTCAATGAGGTTGCCACCATGCCCAGACCCACGCCCAGCGCGATACCGCGTTTCGCGGCAAGGTTGGGAACGTTGAGAATCCAGGTTGTGGTTTCGGGAATGCCGATTTTAAGCGCCGCACCCAGCGGGATACGGCCCAGCATCACGATAATGGCGGCGACCAGAAGTACCGTCGCTTCGATTGAACGTGCGCGGAATGCCTTGTACGCAGCCGACGCGATGTAGAACGCCAGCAGCGAGAACATGGTCGCGCCCAGCGGCATCTGGATATTCTCGAATATCCACATGTAAGGAGTACCGTCCTGCCGGCCCCAAATGAAACCGACGGCGGCAGTACCGATAAGACCCACAAACACAAATACGCTGTATTGCCAGTTATGTGCTTTTCTCTGAATCTTGGTTCCGTGAATCATGAAGAGACTCATCACACCGAGGAGTACGCCAAACGGAGACATCGCCTTCGTCCATACCAGGTACCACTCGAAATAGAAATCCTGGGATATCTTGTGGGGGATGAATACATGCGCCACAAATGTGAAACCCAGTATGATCACGATCAACAATGGAATGGTTCGTTTCATCTATCCTCCTCTATTTTTCCGGGAACGCTCTGATGAAGAAGGTCAGGTGGGACGACGAGAGCGCCGTACCGATCACGACCAGCGCCAGAATGATGAACTTGGCGTAGTCTTGAGCCTTCAAGGTTCCCAGCATCAGGGGCTCGCGTGCGAGATACGCAGCAGCCGCGTATAATTCTTCACCGATAAGGGTGTAGTCACAAGTGGTAATGAAGAACGGGATCTGCGTAACCGCGTCCGTTCCGGAGATCTGGATCGCGCCGGTTGTGCTTCCGGTCTCGGTCATGATCAGCGATTCCGCGTAGAACATACCGAGGTAGAAGTTGGTCGCGGTCCGCTCGCGAATCATGAGACCGTTCACACCGGCGACGTACGCGAACTGCGAGGTGGTCAGGAAGAACACGCTACCTTTATCGTAGGTGTCGGGGCGACCCGCCTCGAAATGCGCTTCCTTCACGATTTCCTGTGCGATCGGCATGACGATGTAGTCGCGGCAGGGGACGATTATCCGGGTGTCGTACTCGGCGGCTTTCTTCGCCACCTTACCCAGGATCGCCAGCGCTGCCAGCGTCGCCACGTCCGAAAGACCGGACATACTCGGCACGAACAGGATGGGACGACCCATCTCGGTCGCGCGTCCGATCGCGTTGTCGATCTCTTCGATACCGGCGATCGGGCGCAGGTAGAAGTCGTGCCCCTTACGGGCTCTGCGAATCATGAAGAACACCATGCCGCCGAAGATGATCGAGGCGATCAGCATCGCCCACTTGGTGGTGTCGAACCAGTTTGAAACCGGGAAGAACCGTTCATTTCCGTTTTCATCCTGATAGACTTCGGACATCCTGAAAGCTGCCTGACCATCCGATTTGATCATTTTATACTTGAAGTTACGGGCAGCGTGTTCGCGGATACCGGCGATGAACTTGTTGCGATTCTTGTCGCTCTTGAATTCGCGAGCTTTGGAAAGATCTTCGTTCTTTAACTGCGCGGAGTAGTGATCGATGTACATCTGGTAATGATCTTTCTCTTCCTCGGTCGCAGCCGAATCGCGCTTTGCAGTGTATTCGTCCACGGTTTCCTGGTAGTCTTCCATCTCTTCTTCGAAAACGGAGCCGTAGATCGGGATACTGATCGAAGTGTCGTTTTCGAAGTCGTAGCGAACCGACATCGGCGGGCTGACCAGAACCATGTTCTTGTCGAGATCGTACTTGGACACGCCCTTGAAGATACTGCGTTCGTAGTTGACGGTGTCATCGAGCTGGCGCATGAAGCCGGAAAGCTTCTTGGCTTCGCGGAAGTTCGCCGAATTTGCCGGTTGCTTGATGATCATGTAGTAGTAGTCATCCACGATTTCGTCGCCATGCATCAGCTTCTCGGGCTCCATGGAGCGGGACGTGTCGTTGAAATAGAGTTCCTGGCTGAGTGTGTAATCTTCGCCAAGTTCTTCGTCGTGATTGGTCTTGAACCGCATCGAGATGGTTACACCGTCTTTCAGGTTGTAGCCGTTCGATGTGGAGAACTTGAACTTGTTGTCCTGATAGAACTCGTTGACCGTGTCGATCAGGTTGCCGTCCTTGTCACGAACGTCGAAGTAAATGTTGTATATCTTGAAATGCTTGTTGGTCTGCATTTCGTAATTGACCAGCAATTGATGAATGTTTGAACGAATCACGTTACCGTCTTCGTCCTCTTCGCGATCTTCTTTCAGGATAACGGCCTTGGTGAGATTCACGATGGGAAGTCCCCAGTATATCGTGTTGTAATCGCCCTTGTCGTCCTCTTTGTCTTCCACGGTAATCGCGGGTAGCACGGGCAGATCAGCGTCCGTGATGACCTTGGTCTCGATCGGATCGGAGAAGGTCTCGTAGCCCGGGTAGTTATCGTCGGGGTATTCCTTAAGCGAGAAGACGAACAGGTAGTCGTTGACCATCGCGGGATCGAACGGAACGTCGATACGGTTGTCCTCATCGAAGATACGCATGGTGCCGTCGTCGTTTGTTTCGATATCGACCGGGCATGTCTTGACGGAGGTGTATGGGTAGGCAGTCGGACGGGTGAAGATCAATTGAGCGGGATTCTCCACCGGATTCTCGATGGGCGGAATCACGAAGCTGGTGTCGATCTTGCTCGCCAGCAGGTTCAGCTCTTCCTGCTTGATCTGCTTCACATATTGTTCGAACACCGGCAGATCGTCCTTGTGCATCATATATACGTTGTGCGAACGAATATCGTCGTTGTTCAGCGGAAGCGACCACTCGAACTGGAGCCTGTCGATATCGCTGACATACACCGAATAAAATTCCTTGGTCTTTTCCGGCGCGTTGTTTCGCGGTGCACCGCTCTTCGGTTCGCAGTGAGGATAGAATTTACCGGTCTTGTTCACGGCCAGAACCGTGTAGTGGTATTCGTGATCCGGGATCAGCTTCTTGTACATCGTAAGCTGTCGGATCTTCAGACCGGCGTAGGTCTCCACGTCGGGATCTTCGTCTTCTTCCTCGCCTTCTTCTTCGTCGGCGTCCGCGGATTCGTCTTCTTCATCCTGCGGAACTTCCTGCTCGATTTTGGCGGTGTGGTAATAAAATTCCTTCTTGGGAATCACACCCAGGATGCGGTAGTGTTCCAGCATGGGACCCGTGATCGATAAATCCTTGGGCAGATCCTGATAGAGCGGGCTGTCTTCCGGCTGCTGTTTTTCTTTTTTCAGCTTACCGGACGCCCGGACATCGAGGAAGTAGTTGTAGCTTTTATCGTAGTAATACATACGATCCGAAGCTACGCCCGTCTTGGGATTCACAGGAATACGTCCGATATAGAACAGCGAATCGCTGCTTATACCACGATATACCCTGTATTCAATGATTCGCGCTTCTTTGGGAAGCGGCTCCCAACTGATCTGCAATCCCGTACCGTCGTCGTCGGGTACGTCCTCGACCACAAGATTTTTTACAATTGTATCCTGTGCACCGAGTGGGACGCAGAGCAGAATCAGGAGTGTTGATAGAAACAAGCCGGATAAGAACCGTCGTACAATCATCACTCATTCTCCTTGTCTGTTATCTATGCTATGTGTATTGTTTCCGTTAAGGGTGGCGGGAAATATCAAGTAAAAACCTCCATCTAACTGATTTATTTTATTCAGGATATCAAGACTTCACTTTTTCAGCAATTCAGCTTGCTTGTCAAATGATTTTCGCGTTTTCCCTCATTACGCACTGAAATTGATACCCCCGCCTCTCGCCCATGCAAATCGTAATCCAAACCGGATACACGCATATATGCAGAAATTAGCCATTTGCAAATTATTAGAAGTGTACGTTTCCGGAGAATAGCGGACGATGGCTCATGCTCTCATCCCACGCCTTCTCTCGATACACTCGTGTTGTCTTGAGACTGCAAGGATAATGAGCGCTAAATCACCCTCGAATCAGGATTTTCAAAAATTATGGCATTTCTGTCCCGTGCGAAATAATAGTTGACAAATGCGACAGACCGGCTGATATTGAGAATGATAATCAGTCTCAAAAATGAGGAGTCGTAATGGATCACGTAACCGTCGCGCTGGCAGGAAACCCCAATTCTGGCAAGACCACGCTTTTCAACGCGTTAACCGGCGCCAAGCAGCGCATCGGGAACTGGCCCGGCGTCACTGTCGAGCACAAGGAAGGTTCCTATCAGGATGATGGCACGCGCGTCGATGTGATCGATCTTCCTGGGATTTATTCGTTCTCCGCGTGGTCGGCGGACGAGAAGGTCTCGCGCGAATACATTCTTTACCAGAAGCCAGACGTGGTGGTAAACATCATCGACGCCTCCAATCTCGAGCGAAACCTCTACCTCACAACGCAGCTTTTGGAGATCAAGGCGCCGCTTGTTGTCGCGCTGAACATGCTCGACGTGGTGCAGAAGCAGAAGATCCGCATCGAGATCGAGCACCTGGAGCAGCACCTCGGATGTCCTGTCGTGCCGATGATCGCGAGCCGCAAAGAGGGTCTCGACGATCTGAAGAAGAAAATCCTCGAGGTGGCGCAGGATCATCACATATCGAAGACTTCCGTCGCATACGACTCTGTAGTCGAGGCAGCGCTCAAGGATATTGAGAATCAGATCGGCGACATCGCGCTGGAGCAGAAGGTCAACCCGCGCTGGCTGGCGATCAAGCTGCTGGAAAACGATCCCATCGGTAAGGAGATCACCGGCGGTAAATTCGATCAGGCAACCGCCGAACACGCCGCGAAAATCGAAAAACACGTGGGTGACTCGATCGAAATCGTGATCGCGGACGGTCGTTACGGCTTCATCCATGGGCTGGTCAAGGACGTCACGCACCGCGACTTCGAGTTCCGCAAGACGGTCTCCGACAGCATCGACCGCGTGATCCTCAATCGCATTCTCGGCATCCCGATCTTCCTCTCGGTTATGTACCTGCTCTTCTTCCTGACCATCAACCTGGGCAATCCGTTCATCTACTTCTTCGACCGGCTTTTCGGCGCAATTTTCGTCGAGGGTTTCGGTACATTGCTCCATTCGGTCGGCACACCCGCCTGGCTCACGATGTTCCTGGCAAAGGGGCTTGGCGAAGGCATTCGAGTAGTCTCGACGTTTATCCCGCCCATCTTCTTCATTTTCCTGTTCCTGTCGTTCCTGGAGGACTCGGGCTACATGGCGCGCGCGGCGTTCGTGATGGATCGTTTCATGAGGATGATCGGGCTTCCGGGCAAGGCGTTCATCCCCATGCTGATCGGCTTCGGCTGCAACGTCCCCGCCATCATGGCGACCCGCACGCTGGAGAACCACCGCGACCGCATCCTCACCATCCTGGTCAACCCGCTGATGTCCTGCGGCGCGCGTATCCCTGTATATGTGCTGTTCGCAACCATTTTCTTCCCGCAGCGCGGGGGTACGCTCATATTCGGGCTTTACTTGACCGGTATCCTGCTGGCGATTATCTCCGGGCTGATCTTCAAGCGCACACTCCTGCGCGGCGAAACCTCAACCTTCGTGATGGAGCTGCCGCCCTACCATATCCCCACCTTCAACGGCGTCATGCTGCACACCTGGATCCGCCTCAAGTCGTTCATCTTCCGTGCCGGCAAGTTGATCATGATCTTCATTATCCTGCTGAGCATCCTCGGATCGTTGGGTACGGATGGCAAGCTCAAGGGTGAATTCTCAAACGACTCGGTTCTGACTGCCATCGGTAAGTTCATATCACCGGTATTTCGTCCCATGGGCGTGCAGAAGGACAACTGGGAAGCGGCGGTGGGACTCTTCACCGGGATCTTTTCCAAAGAAGCGGTGGTCGGCACGTTGAACGCGCTCTATGCGCGTGTCGATGTCGATCAGGAATCGGAAGCGTTCGATTTCTGGGGTGAAGTGGTAACCTCATTCCAACAACTACCGATTGACCTTTACGACGCACTTCGAACCTTCACCGATCCGCTGGGTATCTCGAGCGAATTGCGAGAATCGAAGGCGGACGAAACGCTGGGCGAAGTGTTTAAGCAGAAGTTTCCCGATCCGATGTCGGTGATCGCCTACCTGCTGTTCATCCTGATCTACACGCCCTGCATCGCCGCCATCGCCGCCACGTACCGCGAGACAAACGCCGGCTGGGCGATCTTCTCGGTGATCTACCTGACCGGTCTGGCGTGGATCGTCGCGACGATCTTCTACCAGACGGCAAGCTTCGCTGCACATCCCAGATCGTCATCGATCTGGATCGCGTCATGCCTTGCGGTTATCGCTGCGTTCTACGTCGGTATCCGGTATTGGAGACGGGAGTAGAGACCCTCACCCTGTCCCTCCTTCGACTTCGCTCAGGATGACATCGCAAACGGGCGAGTGAACGGCTGCTGATCGATGGTGTTGCTTCCTTATAGCTGCTTCGCCTCCCGATGCAACGGGACGGGAGAAGGGGTTAGGGGTTGAGGGTTATAGTTTCTTCGTAAGCGGGTGAGGAATAAGAATACCAATACCAGAATTTTCTTTACACTCATGCAGCGTTTACATAAATTCATACCCGAAATCGTAATTCATGAAATCAGGAGGAATAAATGAGTCAGCACGGCTATTATCATGATCCGGATGTCAGAAACAACTTTATCGTATTCGTCAGCGAGGACGATATCTGGCGCGTACCGTTACGTGGTGGAGTGGCGAGACGTTTAACCGCAAACCTCTCCACCGTGGTAAAACCGCGGATATCGCCCAACGGACGGCACATCGTTTTTACAGCATACGAAGAAGGACAAACCGAGCTTTACCTGATGGACGCCAAAGGGAGCGAACCAAAGCGCCTGACCTATCTCGGCGGATACTGCTGGCCGCTCGGCTGGACTGCCGATTCGAAGGAAATCATCTTCACCAGTAATTTCGACCAGCCCTACGACGGCAGCATCTATAAAATCGGAATCAAGGGCGGCGAGCCGGAACGGATTCCGGTCGGTCACGCGCTCGATTATACCTGTGGCGAAAAGGGCGTTCTGATCGGACGCCACACGCGCGACGCCGCACGCTGGAAACGCTATCGAGGCGGCACGGCGGGTGAATTCTGGATCGACCGTACCGGCAAAGGCAGGTTCGAGCCGTTCCTCAAGGAACTATCCAACAAGACCAATCCCATGTGGATCGGCGATCGCATCTATTTCCTCTCCGACCACGAGGGGATTTCCAATATCTTTTCGTCCGATGCGAAGGGCAACGGCATCAAACGGCACACCGATCAGCACGAGTTTTTCGCCCGCAACGCCAGTACAGACGGCAAGAACATCGTCTATCAGGCGAGTGGCGATCTGTACGTTTACAACATCGAAAACGATACGGATGAAAAGGTGAAAATCGAATACCACAGCAGCCGGACACAGGTTCAGCGCAAGTACGTCGATGCGAATCGCTATCTCCAGCGCTTCGACCTGAGCAAGGACGGCACCCATACGGTGGTCGCCGTGCGCGGAAAGATCCAGTCCTTCGCGAACTGGACCGGCCCGGTGCGTCGCTGGGGCGAGAACTGGAAAGCGCGCTACCGTATGCCGATGTGGCTGAACGACGGCAAGCGCTTCGCGGTGGTATCCGACGAACTGGACGGCGAGGACAGACTGCTCATCGTCGATACGGCAAAGGGCAAGGAGACCCTGCTGGACAAGCTGAGTCTCGGCAGAATTCACGATATCAAGCCGGCGCCGAAGGGCGATCTGGTCGCGGTGACCAACCACCGGAACGAGCTGGTTATCGTTGATCTCAAGGCGGTGACCGCGAAAGTGGTCGAGGACTGCGAATACTTCCGTATCATGGCGGTTAGCTGGAGTCCTGATGCGCGCTGGGTGACGTATGTGTTCACAAACACGGCGGAGACCGCGCTTGTCCGCATCATGAACGTAGAAACAGGCGAGAAACACGACGTGACCAATCCGTTGCGACGCGACTACAATCCGGTATTCTCACCGGATGGCAAGTATCTCTACTTTATCGGTCAGCGTGAATTTATTCCGATCTACGATTCGGTGCAGTTCGAGCTTAGCTTCATGAAATCGACGAAAATTCATTGCATACCGCTTCTGAAAGAGACGCCGTCGCCGTTTATACCGGAGCCGCGTTCACCGGGAATACCGGACATGAAAAGTATGAAAAACGGCAAGAATGGCAAGAACGGGAAAGAGGAAGAGATCGTAGTCGAAATCGACTTCGACGGCATCCTCGAACGGGCTGTCGCCTGCCCGATGGCTCCAGGCGAATACTGGGGTCTGAATGTGCTCGAGAAGAAGCTGCTGTACGTCGAAGAACCACGGGACGGATTACCCGGCAACTACAGCTGGCGCGACAACAACAAGTCCCGTCAGAAATTGATCGTATTCGACCTGGAGAAATTGCAGGACGAGACGCTGATTACCGGCATAGACGGCTACGCGCTTTCCATCGACAAGAAGGGTATCGCGGTTCGCGCGAATTCCGAGCTGATGGTGCTGAAACCGGGTGAGAAGCCCAATCCCAAAGCAAAGGAACCCTTCTCAGCCGAAGGCGGTAAGATCGACATGAATCGCATCCGTACGCTGATATCACCCTACGAGGAATGGCACCAGATGTATCGCGAAGCCTGGCTGCTCCAGCGTGAGCACTTCTGGACGGAGAACATGAGTGGCGTTGACTGGAAGCGCGTATATGAGCGTTATCTGCCTTTACTGGAGCGCATCGGTTCACGCCATGAATTTTCGGATGTTGTCTGGGAGATGCAGGGAGAACTTGGAACCTCTCATTGCTACGAATATGGCGGCGATTATCGAAAAGTTCCGCGCTATTACATCGGTAAGCTCGGTTGTGGCTACAAGCTCGCACCGTCCGGGCGCTTCTATACTATCGAAAACATTGTCCGCACCGGTTCGAGCGACGAGAAAGAGGTTTCTCCGCTGCTCCGTCCGGGCGTGAATGTCGAGGATGGCGACCATCTCATCGCGATCAACGGTCTGAAGGTCGATCGCAACCGATCGCCGCGCGAATGCCTCCTGAACCTTGGCGGGCAAGAGGTTATCCTGACTGTTCGCAAACCGGGGCAGCGCAAGACGCGCGACGTGGTGGTCAAAGCGCTGATGTTCCAGCAGCAGTTGTTCTATCGTGCGTGGGTCGAAGCCAATCGTCGCTACGTCCACGAGAAGAGCGGCGGTAAGGTCGGTTACATACACGTGCCCGACATGGGAACAAGGGGCTTCTCCGAGTTCCATCGACTGTATCTGACCGAGTGCCGCTTCGACGCGCTGCTCGTCGATGTGCGCTACAACGGCGGCGGTCATGTATCGCCACTGCTTCTCGAGAAGATCAAGCGCACGCCGAACGCATGGGTCGCCACCCGCTGGTCGAAACATCCCGAGGCGTATCCGGATAGCTCCGTCGCTGGACCGAAGTGCGCGTTGACCAACGAGTACGCCGGTTCGGACGGCGATATCTTCAGCCATTCGTTTAAAATGATGGGCATCGGCAAGCTGCTCGGGAAGCGCACCTGGGGCGGCGTGGTCGGCATCAACAGTCAATATTCGCTGGCGGACGGCGCGATCACGACCCAGCCGGAATATTCGTTCTGGTTCAATGATGTCGGCTGGGGCGTCGAGAATTACGGTACCGATCCCGATATCGAAATCGATATCAAGCCCCAGGATTACGTGGCAGGAAAGGACCCGCAGCTTGATGGCGCGATCGAGCATCTGATGGACGAGATGAAGAAGAATCCGGTGTTCCGCCCGAAGCTGGATGACCGTCCACATCTTCCGCTCCCCAAGATTCCGCCAAGGAAATAACAACACGGAGGAATACAATGTATAAACTCGTACTTTTGCGTCATGGCGAAAGTGTGTGGAACAAAGAAAACCGTTTCACCGGCTGGACGGACGTCGATCTCTCGGAGAAAGGCGTCAGCGAAGCGCACGAAGCGGGTAAGCTCATGCGCGATGAGGGATACGACTTCGATATCGCCTATACGTCGGTTCTCAAACGCGCCATTCGCACCCTGTGGATCGCGCTGGACGAGATGGACAGAATGTGGATCCCGGTGGTTCGCAACTGGCGGCTCAACGAGCGACATTACGGCGACTTGCAGGGCTACAACAAGGCTGAGATGGCAGCGAAGGTCGGAGACGATCAGGTCCTCGTATGGCGTCGAAGCTACGATATCCCGCCGCCCGAACTGACACCGGACGATCCGCGCTATCCCGGTAAAGACAGACGTTACGCCGACCTGCCGCACCGCGATCTGCCCAAGACCGAGAGCCTCAAGCTCACCGTCGATCGTATGCTGCCCTACTGGCACGAGGTGATCTCGAAATCGATTCTGGACGGAAAACGGGTGCTGGTCGCCGCGCACGGTAACAGTCTGCGCGCGCTGGTCAAGTACCTCGACAACATCCCGGACGACGAGATCGTGAAGCTCAACATCCCCACCGGCGTGCCGCTGGTCTATGAACTGGACGACGACCTCAAGCCGATCCGTCATTACTATCTCGGTGACGCAGAAGCGATCAAGGCTGCGCAGCAGGCGGTCGCGAACCAGGGTAAAGCAAAGAAATAATCGATACAAATACGATGTTGGGGCAGGCTGAGATGTCTGCCCTTTCTTTTTGGTCCCCCAGAGCTTGGCGATCCAATGAGGTATATCGAAGGCTCTGTTGCCAATTAATTGAGCGGGGATTCCGTAGTAGTGATTTCTGAGTCCTGGAAGGACAGTAGAATTAGCCCGGTACGTAAGTGCCGGGTACAGGATTTGGCAAAGAAGTGAAGTCCCGAAGGGGATGGCTGATGATAAGCAGAATCATTTGTCTGTCGTCCCTGCGGGACTAGTATCCAATCCCACAATCAAACTCTGGCACTTACGTACCTGTAGGTTTTGCGTGCAAAACACGAATCTCCCCGAGGCTAAAATCTATCATCCCTACGGGATTACAAACGACGAATCTATTTTACCCACCAAGTTTGCAATAGAGGCACATCGAAATTACATCACCTCGATCGCCACAAATCCCGCCTTCTGCCACGACTGCATGAAATCGTCCATGTCGATACGTTTTGGCTGTTTATCGCCCGTGTGTGCGATAATCGTGTTTTGCTTTGTCGAGTAGCCGATGACGAGGACGTAGTGTTTTGAAGGCTCTTCACTGGTTATCATGCGGGTCAGGCCGCCGAACGGATTGAGGTCATCGATCTCGATCATGCAAATGAGCGGGACTCCGTTATCGATGTGTTGAAGAAGGTCATCCTTCGAGCTGCGGAAGAGTCGGGCATCGAGTCCCTTCGATTTCGCATAGACGACCATGTCGAGGGTGAGTGTGCCTTCGATGGTATCGCGGTGGATCGTGGTTTGGACGGAGTCGGGGGTGGCAGGTATGCCGTAAAAATTCAGGATGGAAGCGAGCGTCGCCGGGCCGCAATTCGTACCTGTCTGCTCATAGACGGGAATATCCGGGATGCAGGTTTCGCTCTGTCGGGGCTGGAATCTCGCAGTCGAACAGGCGATAAGGAATGCTGTCAGCAGAATGGACAGCAACGGTTTCATAGTTCTCAGTCGCTGTCGGTATCGGTGCTTTCGGCGAGCAGCAGCGTTGCCGCCACGGCGCCGGCGATCAGTCCGATAATAATGAAGGTGACGATGAATTTTCCGCGCAAGCCGGCTTCGTCGATAAGACCCTGATCTTCGGCAAGTTCGAGGGCTTCGTCGTCCGTCAGTTGATCGACCAGCTCCTTCGCCTCGTCTTCCGATAGACCCCGTTCCATGAGCGCTTTACCGAGGACTTCGCGGCAGGCGTTTGCTGCGATATTCCCGCTCTGAACGGGCGCAACGCCGCTCAACGAAGCGCGTATCAGCATGAGGAACGCGAGGAAGATCAGAATGGATGTGCGGCGATTCATGTCAGTTGTTCGCATCGACGATGAGCCAAGCGATGATGCCGAGGGTCAGCGTCCAGACGGCTACCTGTGTCCACATTCTTCTGCTTCTGCGGCTTCCGGCGTTGTCGATCTGACCGAGATCGGAGGCGATCGCGCTCAGTTGCCCGTCATCGATACTCTCGAGCAGTTCGGTGATCTCTTCGTCGGTAAGCTGTTTATCTTCCAGTGCGCTACGCACGATTAATTCGTTTTGTGCGCGTTCGAGGGTGATCGGTCCTTCTACTTTCGATGAATCGGCAAAGACCATACTCGTAGAAAGGAGCATGATGATCAGTATTACAAATGCAAATCGCTTCATATTCGCTCTCCAGTGATTTTTCACGAAAATCGGCGTCCAAGCGTTATTTGTCCAGCGATTTTTGCGACTACTCGTAATCGGGGTCGTACAGGATGTCGCCGTATGTCCATTTTGCAATATTCATTTCCGTATTGAACATGCGGACGAATACGCGATACAGTCCCGGCTCGATATCGTACTCTTCGAAATCGATGAGGTAGGTGGATTCTCCCACGCTGATCGAGGTATCATCCAACTGATGCACCCAACTCAAGTCCTCGTTGTACACCACGATTTCGATGTCCAGCAGCACGTTTGTCTCGATGCGTAGCGCGGACACTGTCCAGCCGGGATTCGGGTATGCTCCGACAGCTATTTCGAGGTCCGGATTGTCGTCATCATCGACGCCCCGGGTCGCGTATCCGTGGATAACCCAGTCCCGTACGTCGTCCACATCCATATAGTCACCAAACTGATCCACGCAGCGATAGCCAGAGAAATCGCCGGTGTAGATCTGGTAGTCGAGACTATCGACTGTTGCCCAGTTGTTCCCGGAATCCGTGCTCGAATCCGAGTCGCAGCCGGTCATCAGCAACGTCATCGCGATGCCGAGTGCGAGTAGAAGCGTTATTGTTCTACATTTCATGGTTCCTCCTGTATCTATTCCCACTCGTAATCCGGGTCGTACATGATATCGCCGTAGCTCCACTTCGAGATGCCTTCCCAGGGATTGGTCATGTGAACGAAGACGCGGTAGAGATCGGGCGGGACATCGTACGATGCGAAATCGATCTGAAAGACATGGGTCCCTGAGCAGATAGCCTTGTAGGACATTACGTCGGAGAATTCGAGCGATCGGTCGTAAACCACAATGGTGATGTCGATGCTCTCCGGGGTGTCGAGAACTATCTGGGTAAATGCGTTACTTGGATTCGGGTAGGCTCCGGTCCTGAAATCGAACCAGGGTACAATCTCGTCGGCTTCCCATGTATCATCGTCATAGTCGTGGATGACCCAGTCCCGCGGATCGTTATCGTATTGGCTCCCATTCTCGTCCAGACAGCAATAACCGAAGTAGTCGGTGGTATATACCATGAAATCGAGGCTATCGATCGCTGCCCACTCGCTTTCGGAACCGGAGCTCGATTCGCAGCCTGTTATCGTGAACAGTGCTATAATGGTAATTGCAATAACAAGGTAGAAAGCATATTTCATGGAGCGCTCCATCGTTTTATGTAATATTACTGAATCGTATTGAAAAACGTCAAATGATTTTAAGTATTACACCAATAAATCCGTATCGCTTCGATCTGGTATATCCCAATGATATATTAGGCTGGTCGGATGTATATCATTCTTGCATACAGTCGTATCGATGACAAAACAGAGCCGAGAATGAGCAGAGATGGATCGCGTTATCAGGTGATTTGCAGTCGGTTAGAAGATATCGGAACTTTTTCGGCACAAATTGTGTAACCATGGCATGGCAAATCCATTTTATGGTGTGAAAGCGTATGGAACGGGAAGAAGAAAAAATCAGGGATGCCCGAAAGGACATTAAGTGCTTCGATGCACTATACAGCGAATATTATCCGATCATTGACCGGTTTGTGTTCCATAGAGTGAGTGATACCCAGACCCGGCACGAGATCGTGTCGGACGTGTTTTACACCGCAATGAACAAGCTTAACATGTTCCGCTGGTTTGGTAAGGGATCTTTTCAGGCCTGGCTGATACGAATCGCCATGAATGAGGTGAACGGTTACTATCGTCAGGCGAAGCGGAACACCAGAATAAGGGAGAAGTTGCAATGGGAGTCGGAAGCCCAGGTGGGGGATACCGGGGACGATGACGGCTTCGATTATGGCAAGATCCGCAAAGCCATGCAGCAACTTCCGTTGAAGGATCAGAACCTTCTGAGTCTCCGGTTCTTCAACAAGATGAGACATCAAAATATCGCGGAAGTTTTCAAGACATCCGAAGGGGCCGTGAAGGTCAGATTGCATCGCGCGCTGAACAGGCTCCGGGGAATTGTCGAGGGGGATTAGAGAATGGATTTTGAAAGCAAATTGGACAACATGCAGCTGCCCGGTCCCGAAAACGACGGGCATGAAACCAGATTGCGAACTGCTCTGCGGGAGCGTTACTTTGGCGTTGAGAGAAAATACCGGTATCGTTTTCGTCTATCGGTGGGATTTGCCTCAGTGCTTCTTGCTATACTGTTCGTCTTCGTCTGGAATCCCGAACTTGCCATTCGGGCAAACCAGATCGCTTTCCAGAGTAACGCTTCCGAGCGGTTCGAGCCTGCTAACGATAATGCGGAGGAAGAGTATGTCGATTATACCTCGCTGTACAATCCGGAAATCTATCCGATGTTCCACGACGAGGAGTACGAAGAGGAAAAGGCGTACGTCATCCGCAAGTACAATTCTCCCGCCAAGGGCGAATTGATGATTGTATCGGAATTCGATCCGGTCGAATCCATACCTGTCGGGAAGAATCTTCCCGGCAGTATATAAAGCTTACATAGTACAGGAGGTTAGAAATGAAACGATTCATGCTGTTACTGGCGATTCTCGCGATAATTGGCGTTGCATCGCTCTCGGCGAAGTCCTTTATAGGTGTCTTCACCAGCACGCTCGATGAAGATGAATACGAGGATCTCGGCGTCAAGGGGTCCTACGGTATCCGTATCGATGAGGTAATCGACGACACACCCGCGGACAAGGCCGGATTTGAAGACGGAGATGTCCTGCTGAGTATGGAGGGAGACAAGATCTACACGACAGATCAGTTGACCAAGATGCTCACGACCATGGACCCGGGCAAGAAAGTCAAGTGCAAGGTCATGCGCGACAAGAAAGAGATGACCATCAATCTCGAGATCGGCGAGCGTAGCGACTACACCGCCAAGAAACCCTTCATTGGGATCAATATGAGCGATCTCAAGTCCTCGACCCTCGAGAAGAAAGGCGTCACCGAAGGCTACGGCATCCTGCTTACCGGCATCGTTAACGATTCCGCCGCCGATAAGGCCGGCCTCGAGAAGGGCGACGTCCTGCTCAAGATCGACGACGACAAGATCTACACGATCGGACAACTCGGGAAGATCGTCGATGGGATGAAGATCGGGCAGAAATCGAAGTTTTCCGTTTTCCGCGACGGCGACCGCAAGACATTCGACGTAATCATCGGCGAAAAGGAACTCGGATTCAGCCGTACGAATCAGTGGTTCAACAATATTCCGAAGTCCATCAAGATCTTCAAAGATATGGACAAGCACCCCAACGCGATGGGAATTACTTTGAACAAGACCTACGACAAACAGAAAGACGTATCGGACAAGACAAAGATTACCATCAGCAAGATCGCGAAAAAATCCCCAGCCAAAGAAGCCGGACTGGAAGAAGACGACGAGATCATCACGATCGACGGCAAGAAAGTAACTGAAATCGACGATATCTTCGACGTGATCGATGACAAGAAAGAAGGCGACAAGGTCGAACTGAAGATCCTGCGCGACGGCAAGGAAATGAAGTTCAGTCCCGAACTGAAGAAGCGCTCGGATATCTACGACGACGACGACGTCACGATCTACTACGACGATGGCGAGATGGTCATCGAAAGAAACGGTGAGATGATCGAACTGGATGATGATTCGTATCTGAAAAGCATGCAGGGGCTGCAGAATCTCGAAAACCTGAAAAATCTCGAAAACCTGAAGAATCTGAAAAATCTGAAGTTTATCGAAAACCTTGAAGACCTCGAAGACATCGACATCGATCTGGACCTCGACTTCGATTTCGCTGATTCAGGTGAGATATAAAAATATTCGTCTCGTGACGAACCAATAAATCCTCCCCTCTCCTAATGCATATCCTACATGATAAGCCGGCTCCCCGCCGGCTTTTCTTTTGCCTGGTACGCAGTCGTCCCATCAGCATCAGTTCACGCCATCTTCATCCCGACGATCATCTCGCCCTGTTTCATCTCGACATCCACCGTCAGATTGTCCAACTTCTTTCGGGCTTCATCCGTGAGATCGGATAGCGCGCGCACCCATTGCTCCGTCAGGTTAATGGACAGAATGCCGTCGTTCATGCGGATATCGAGTCCGTAATGACCGATCAGGTATGAAAGCGCTTTCTGGATCAGCGTATTCACGTTCAGGATCCTTGAGCGGATTACCAGTTTGCGGCTGGACACGTCGATCGAGTCGATCGCGATCTGCGGCTTGATCTCGATCTGTCCGACGATTGGCGCTGTAATAGATGCTGTGATCAGTAGATAACCGTTTTTAGAAACAATGGATTTTATCGGCAGGTTTTTCCTGTATTGCCGCAGGAGCTTATTCAATTGTTCGTCGTGTAATCGCTGGATCACATGACCGCTCAATCCCGGCAGCAGGTTGATTAGCAATTGCTTGTCCATATTCCGTCTCCTTCCGGGTTTGATTGATGCCATGCAAATCGATTCGTCAATTTTTTAATGAAATTTCCGAACCATTTTGACAGAAATCTGTTTATCAGGTGGATATTGATTCGAAGGAGAAACCCATGCGTATGAAACCGGAAGAGAAATGGCAGATCGAGATCGTGGAGATCATCCCGAGGTTGCGGAACTGGATCCACCGCTACACCGGGAACAAGGAGGACACCGACGAGGTGTTGCAGCAGACGCTGATCAAAGCGCTGCAGAACCTGGTCGATTTTAGCGAGCCGTTCAACCTGCAATCGTGGTTGATGACCATCGCGCGCAACCAGAGCTTCGATTACCTGAAGGAACGCGGCAGACTGGTGCATACAAGTACGTTCATCCTCGAGCGGAATTTCGCGGTCGATGAGATGAACGACCCGGCCGTGGTCGAATCGATGGGCAATCTACCTTCGAAAGACCAATATCTTCTTTTCATGAAATACTTTACGCATCAGAAGGTTTCGGAGATCAGCAAGCTGCTGAAGGTTCCGGAAGGTTCCATCAAACGACAGCTCCACGATGCCCGAAACCGATTGAAAAAGGAGATGACCATGCCCCAGAATGAAAAGCATATCGCACCGGAAATCAAGATCGAAAAGGTTGAAAATCCCCCGAAAATCACCGTTCAGCGCTCAGGCTACGGGCTGTTCATGGGTTCGCCGGGGAAGGGCGTCGGCGATGTCGAAAAGATCGCCGGCTACGAGCACCCAGGACGCATCCTGGTGTTCGAGGCAAACAGCATCGTGACGCGGCAGGCGGAAATCCTCGGAAAGCAGGTGTGGGAAGTACACAACAGATACGACCGCCGCGAGGGCGAGATAGAGCGATTCCTGTATTACAGCATCGAAGACGACACGATCAGCATGCCGTTCCGAGTGTTTCACTACAACGAGCCGGACAAGGTCAGGATCGATATCGAGCAGAAGGAACTGGTCGGGCCGATGAACCTTACGATCACCGCGCCATCGACAGAAATCACAGAGAAGGAGACCGTCGAGCGTGATATCGTCAAGCTCACCATCGGCGACACGATCTACGAGAACTGCATCCGCGTCCGTACCAGCGAGGACGACTACCACGGCAGAAACTACACCGAGAGCTTCATCGACTGCGAAGGCCGCGAGGTGCTGCACAAGACGTTCATCTCCGAGGGCTGGAAGATGGGCGGATTCGTCACCTGGGAGAAGTGGAAAGACGCACCGGAAACCGAATTCCACGGCGAGAAGTTCAGGCTGTGGTTCGAGTTCGTGCTGGTCGGCGTCAGGCAGGCGACCGAAGATGAATTGCCTCGCCCCGGCAAGTGCAAGTGATCGATTTGATGTAGGGGCAGGTCCCTGTGCCTGCCCGTCCTATTTCTCGAGCTCTTTCTTCTTCGGATTCAGCGCGATGATGTAGTTGATCAGGGCTGATGTCGTGACGATGATGAATTTGGCTTCGTTGAAAGTAACTTCATGCTCAGTTTCCAGATTACCATGCCGTGCATTGCCTTCGTTACTTGCATAGCCATATAAAGAGCTGATGGATTGCTTCAATGCTGGAGGTAGGTCAATACTTGAATCCATTATCAGCTTACCCAGCGTTCCTTTCGGATTTCCTGTGTAATACTGAGCCAATATCTCCATAGCGGATAACGCTTCTTTTACGGCATTGGCATATTCCGGTTTTTCGCGATCAGAGAATAGAGAGACAGCGTGATTGAAACGGTCTCGAACAGACTCGATTGAGCATTTTTGAGTTTGTTCGACTTCTTTGAGCTCTGCTTCAGATGTGATTTTGATGAATTCAAGTGCATCGGTCAGGTGGTAGCCTGAGTTTTCTGTTTCAAGAATCTCGTTAATTGTATCTTTAATGAATTTCCCCAGTAAGTATTGATCAGCAAATGACTTAGGGGTCCCATCGAAGAATTTTCTTGGATTATATGTTGTAGAATAGAAATGTTCAATCAATGACTGAATTAACTCCTCAATGAAGGTGTAGCGCTCATAACAGTGCATTTTCATAAACTTATCTCTAAATATGCCAGCCCTCATATATCCTTGATCATTTAAAAATAATGCGTTTGAGTAGTTCTTCTTCAATTTATCAAGCAGTAAATTCTCGATATCTTTAAGTTGCTTTCTTTCAAGCCTTTCTAATGGCTGCAATAAATATGTCTCGCAAAAATTCATTAATCTATTTTTGAGAACATGATTCATATCATCTATCTGCATAAACTCGGGTGGCTTTATATAACCCATTCTTTCGGAAAACGTTGACATATTTTTCTCCTATGGTATAGGTCTTGACCAATCTGAATAAGCATAAAGCATGATGTCAATGCAATTCATTCACCTGTAGCAGTTTGACCCTTCGATTCGCTCGTTCCTCGCTACTCAGGGTGACAAACTGCTGTGCAGCCAGGGGTGGCTGCGTACCAGTAGGCGCCGACCTCCCAGACTGTGTGAAAATATGCATATCGATCTTGACTAAGTAAACGCATAGATTTAGATCGCCCCCGAGTGAGGGAATAATGCGCTACATCACAGGTGACGACCGTTATCAGATAACGGCGGAGTTTTGTTGTCTCGACGATCTGATCGAATCCGACAACATGGTTCGAATCATCGACCTTTTCGTAGATGAGCTTGATCTTGAGAGGCATGGTTTCACGAATACGAAGCCCAAGGATAAAGGTCGTAAGCCTTACAATCCAGGCGATTTACTGAAGCTATACATTTATGGGTATTTGAATCGGATCAATTCGAGTAGAAAGCTTGAACGAGAGTGCAAACGCAATATCGAAGTTCGCTGGTTACTCGGCAATCTGAGCCCTGATTTCAAGACCATTGCGGATTTTCGGAAAGATAATCGCGACAATCTCAAAAATGTATTCCGCGAATTCACCTACATATGCCGACGAGCTGATCTTATCGATTTCAAACTTGCCGCGATCGATGGAAGTTTCTTTTCGGCGGTCAACCATAACAGTAAGAATTACAGTCGAAACAAGTTACGAAAACTGATGGTGAAGCTTGATCGCAAGATTGATGAATATCTGGACGAGATATCGAGATTGGACAAACAGGAGCTATCGAAGATATCGGATTTGCAGCAGGCGATTGCGGATTTGCGAAGTAAACAACGGGAATACAGAGAGATGCAGGAAGTTCTGGAAGCTACGGGTGAAACGCAAGTATCTCTCACCGATCCCGACAGCAAAATGATGACCAAACCCCAAAGCAAAATCGACATGAGTTACAATGTGCAACTCGTTGTGGATTCAAAAAATAGTTTGATCGCCGAATGTGATGTGACCAACGATGGCAACGACAGAAAGCAATTGTCGAGAATGGTTGAGAAAGTTCTCGAGACCCATGCACCTTCGGAACTTTCGGTGGTGGCGGACGAGGGATATTCATCTGGAGAAGAGATAGATAAGTGTCACGAAAAGAATGTAGATACGTATGTTCCAGTACCGGGGAAAAAACCACCGCGAGAAGATGATCCATTTTGCCCTGCAAACTTCACGTATATCCCGGAAGAAGATTGTTATCTTTGCCCGGCAGGAAAGAAACTACCGAAATCATCCTTCAAGAAAGATGGTAGGCAGATAACCTATTGCAGTCGCAACATTTGTAAAGACTGTCCATGTTTTACGCAATGTGTTCCACCCGGATCGAAGTATAAGATCATTCACCGAAACACCTTTGAAAAGGCAATCCAGCGTCAACGCACAGTCAATCAAGAGAATAAAGAGAAACTAAAGCTTCGTCAAATGATTGTCGAGCATCCGTTTGGCACGATTAAACGGCATATGCGACTAGGCGATTTCCTCACCCGGGGGCTAAGGTCGGTCAATGGAGAATTTTCATTGATTGCTCTTGCGTACAATATGATGAGAGCTTTCAATGTCCTTGGCTTTGACAGGCTCAAGGCGGCCATTCGAGACCATTTCAAGCACGTAAGAACAATATGTGCTTTTATATGCTTATTTCTGGTCAATTTTTGTTGGAAGGCAACGCTATATGCCAAATCAGAGGCATTTTCGCGGTAGAAAAAGAGAGTCTCGGCAAAAGTCTCTCAGAAATTCGCCATCTCAGAGATAGCCCCAAACCAGAAATCCAATTATCACACAGTCTGTCCGGGCGGCGTTTTCTCTATCCTGCTCATTGTGCTTTTCTGTCTGAATCAAGATTCACAGGATTCACATGATATACAGGATTGGAGAGAAAAGGCACCGGCTTTGAGTTGGCTGCTCTCCATCATGCTAATCTTGCTAATCGTGGGAATCCTGATTCAAGACAAGAGAAGAGATGCAGACGTGGACGTCTGCGTACCGGCTAATACACAATCCAATCCTGCGTCGAGCGGGAACGGGGATAGTCGCCGAAGTTCAGCTCTTTGCCGACCTCATAGACAACGTTGAAGGTGTGGTCGGAGTCGGTGCGGTTGGAATTGGCGATGACGGTGATGACGGTCTTGCTGGGCGTATGATACCACATCTCGGCAGCATAGCCGGGCGTTCCGCCGTTATGCCCGATGAGGTCCATGTCGGTGTGATTTCCGCAGCCGTATCCGTATGCGAAGGGATATCCCTCCCCGATCGATACCCAGCTCTGCATCAACTGCATGGAGTCGTCCGACAGTATCTGACCGTCGAACAATTTTCGCGCGAACCGCCCCAAGTCCTTCGCGGTTCCGATCAGGCATCCGGCGCTCCAGAAGGGTGTAGGATTCCATGTCGTGATGTCGTCGAGTGTGCCGTCGTCGTCCAGGTCGAGGTAGCCGTGAGCGAACGGCTCCGGCTCTTCGTCGATGGTGATGTCCGTCAGCCCGAGCGGATCGAGGATGCGCGTTCGCAAGAGATTCGGGTAGGTTTCGCCGGTAACTTCTTCCACGATCAGACCGAGCAGGATGTAGTTGGTGTTGGAGTAATGCCAGTAGATTCCGGGGTCCATTTCGTCGGGGTTGGTCAGTTCGATGGCGTAGTCGATCAACTCTTCGGATGTGAAGATTCGTTCCGGGTCTTCGAGCATCTCATTGAGGATTCTATCTCCGTCGTTGGCGTAGTCGAGGATGCCGCTGGTCATGTTGAGCAGGTTTTCGATGGTGATGAGGCTGTCGTGCGGCACGGTGATGTCTGGCAAAAATTCGTTCAGTGTCCGGTCGAACTCGATCAGTCCGTCCTCGTGCAGCAGCAGACAGAGCGTGGCGGTGAACGTCTTGGTGGTGCTGCCCATGCGAAGCCGGTTGTCGGCCTCCATGTCCAGACCGGTCTCCAGATCAGCTTTGCCGGCGGCAAAATTCCACTGCCCATACTCGGGCGAATCGACGTACAGCGTGAATCCCGGATGCGCGTCGGAAACGGCGTCGTTCAGGATAGCCGGGATATTGGCGCCGGGCGGAATCGGATCGTCGTCGTCCGACGATGCGCACCCCGCGACGAATAGCGATAGCAGAACGGCAAGAACGATCGATACGCTGAATTTCACAGAATCCTCCATACGGTTGGTTGTTAATAGTGTAATCCTCAACGCATCGATCGTCAAGCCTTAAGTAGTCACATGACCTTCCGCAGCACCACCGCAAAGCTCAGTTTAACGTCCGGTGTTTCCACAATCTCGAAGCCTGTTCTCCTCGCCTCGTCCAGCGTATTCGTGAATTCCTTCTTGTCGATGTGCTGCCTCGGTTCGGCGATGAACAGGTGTCCTCCGGGCTTCAGCGCGCCGTGCAGCATCTCCAGGGTACGCCTGAAGTCGGGCGTCTCGTGCAGCATCCAGAAAGCCAGCGCGAAATCGACCGCTTCGGGATTTCCGATGTTGTGCTGACTGCACAAAACCGACGTGATTCGACTGTCGAGTCCTCTCTTGCGAGCGCGTTTCATCATGCGGTCCAACATACCCTGCTGCATGTCGATCGAAAAGACTTTTCCGCCGTCTCCGACCATCTCCGCCATGTTGATGCTCATGAATCCCAGTCCGCAGCCCAGATCGAGCGCTTTCATTCCCCCCTTCAGGTACGCGGCGTACAGCTTCCGCGGGTCGTGGAAGAGCTTTCGCAGCGGGTTGTCGAACATGTACGCCATCCAAACCGGACAAACGCGGTGCTTGTCGTCTTTCAGTGTCATGGTGTTCTCCATTTTATCTCCTTATTAGGGAACATCGTTCTTGTTTGTTCTTAAAAAAATTACTCGTCGAATTCGATGCCGAACATCCCGGACCATCCGTTCAGGACGAATTTCATGATCTGTCTTCCGTTTTCGATAATCTGCTCCAACGGGTGATGATACCGCACCGAGTCCATGATAAAATGTACCCAGATCGATCCGATGTAGTGCATAAGGCATTCGGAAGGCATCTCGATTTCGACCTCGTGTCGTTCCGAGATTCCCACCACCGAGAGCTGCATCACACGGGCAAACCAGTCTGTGACTTCCTCCGGCAGGTCCGAAAGCGTCGAGCTCCCCGACCGGAACAGGAGCAGCTCGAACATCTCGCGATTATCGTACACGTATCGAACCGGAACATCCATCATGTTTATGTGGTGCTCCATGCTGTTGTGCTTCTTCTGGGTCTCCAACTGTTCGATGTACTGCTGGCCCAGCCGCAGGTTCTCCAGGATTTCCGAAAAGACCTCGCGAAAGAGATTGTCCTTGTCCGGGAAGTAGTTGTAGATATTGCTGAGCGTTACATTTGCACCGGATGCGATCGCGCGCATCGACGCCTTGCGAAATCCCTTCTTCAGGAATTCCTTCCGCGCGCTCTCGACGATCGCGTTTCGGATATACTCTTTCTGTGTCTGCATCAGATCTCCTTATCAGAACAGCGATCATTTTTGTTTCACCCAGAAAACCTGTCAAGCAAAAAAAGAACATTGATCGCGAATGATTGATGGGTGTTGTTTTTCCTTTACAGATTCAAACGACTGCGGGCAATCGAGTCACAGTATCGTGAATCCGAGGTATGAATGAATGGATCCTTTCGCAGCAACGCTTACTTCTATGGTCTGATCGCCATCGCGCTGTGGTCAACGGTCTCGTCGGCGTTCAAGCTCTCGCTGAACTACCAGACTCCGTCTGTCATGCTTTTCTATTCGTCGCTGGCATCGACGGCTTTCCTGCTGATCATTCTGATTGCACAGAAAAAGCTGCATCTGGTCGGAAAACAGTCCGGTAGAGACATCCTTCGCTCCGCGACACTCGGTCTGCTGAATCCATTCCTCTATTATCTGGTGCTTTTCAAGGCCTACAATCTTCTTCAAGCCCAGGAAGCGCAGGTTTTAAACTACACGTGGGGTGTGGTGATGGTTCTGCTCTCCATCCCGCTCTTGAAGAAAAAGGTAACCGCAATGGATCTCGCCGGGGTGGTGCTGAGCTTCTTCGGTGTTTTGTTCATCGCGGTGAAAGGCAATCTGGCAGCGATGCATTTCAGCAACCTGACCGGCGTCACGCTCGCAGTGGGGAGTTCTTTGCTTTGGGCGCTGTTCTGGATATTCAATCTACGCGACCGCCGGGACGAGACACTGAAGCTGTTCCTCAATTTCCTCTTCGGAAGCGTCTTCATCCTGGTCTATCACCTCGTTACGGGCGCGTTGGAATTTCCTTGCTGGAAAGGGCTTGCAGGCGATATTTATATCGGACTATTCGAAATGGGATTGACTTTCGTTGTCTGGCTCAAGGCGCTCAGCCTGGCAAAGCACACGGCGCGTATCGCCAACCTGATTTACGTCACCCCGTTCATCTCGCTGATTGTAATCAATCTGGTTCTTGGCGAAGAAATCCATTACTCGACCGTTGTCGGGCTGCTGTTCATCATCGGCGGAATCCTGATCCAGCGTATTCGCTCAAGGCAGGTCAAGGGGTAGTCAGCTCTTCAGGATTTTCGATATATAGTGGGTCAGATCACTGATCACATACGGTTTCTGGATGAACTCATTCGCGCCCAACTCGATGGTTTCCTCAACACGCTGATCCTGTCGGAATCCCGACGCAAGCAATACCTTGATATCCGGATTGATTTTCTTCATCTCTTTGTATGTTTCCTTACCCGACATCTTGGGCATCGCCATATCGAGAAGGACGATATCGATTTCCTTGAATCTCTCACGATATATCTCGAGCGCTTCGATGCCGCTGGAAGCAAGAATCACCTTGTAGCCGCATTCCTGCAACATGCTGCTGCCGATATTTCTCATGATCTCCTCGTCATCGACCACCAGCACGGTTTCCGACCCGCTGCTGAGCACAGCATCATCGATCGGGATTTTGATTGGAATCGGGGTACTCGAATGCACCGGGAGGTAGATCAGGAACGTTGTTCCCAGTCCCAATTCGGAATATACATCCACAAATCCTTTATGATTCAGGATGATGTTATAGACCATCGCCATGCCAAGCCCGGTACCGAATTCCTGGTCTTTTGTCGTGAAGAAAGGATCGAATATCTTCGTCATCGTATGGGCATCCATACCGACACCGGTGTCTTTCACACGAATGATCCAGTACTCGCCTTCATGGCAATTCGGGTGCGTGTAGGTGAAATACTTGTCCAGATACTGCTTGCCGATACTAACGTAGAACGACCCGCCATAGTGATCTTCCCTATTCCTCATCAGAGTCATGGCGTGAGACGCGTTGACCGCAAGATTGAGAATGACCTGCTCGACCTGGGTCGGATCCGCCATGGTCATGGCGGGTTTGGGATAATATTCCACGTTGATATCGATCGATTTATCGAATGTGTTATTACAGATCTTGATGATGTTCTCGAGTGATTTGTTCAGATCGACAGGCTCAAGAGAAAGCTTCTGACGCTTGGATAGCATGAGAAGTTGATCGACCATATCCACTGCGCGATCCGATGCGTGATCGATCAGCTTGAGAAGTTCTTCGAATCTCGACTTGTCGTTGCCATGGGTCTCCATCGTGTATTTCAGAAGGGATACGGTACCCTTGATGCCGCCCAGGACATTGTTGAAATCGTGCGCCAGTCCACCTGCCAGTGTACCGATCGCCTCCATTTTCTGCGAGCGCTGGAGCTGCAGCGAGAGCTTTTCCTTTTCTTCTTCGATCGTCTTGCGAGGCGTGATATCCTTGATCGATTCGATCGCGCCGACCAATTTCCCTGCCGAATCATAGAGGGCACACGCCGATCCGATCATATATGATATTTTGCCGCTATTCAGCAGTTCTACTTCCGTTTCCGCCACCAGTGTATTGTCCTGCCAAAACGAATTGTTGTAGCTTTTACGAATTTCATCGCGTGGACGCAGTACGAGATCGATCAGAATCGGGCGTTTCTCTTTGTAGAAAGGTACTGCGTACTCATAGTTCGAAAGTCCGAGAATCTCTTTGGCGGGAATTCCGGTGATCCGTTCCATTGCGCGGTTCCAGGCGATAACACGATGATCCAGATCGATAACGAATGTGGGATCGGGAAGGAAATTTATAATATCGAATAGTCTTCGCTCCGATTCCTTCAGTGCGTTTTCCGCTTTATCCCGATCGCGGGTTTCTTGCGTGATCTGACCCAACATCTGAGCGATTCCGGTTTGCAGTGCACAAATCTCGTCTTTGCATGGAATTGTCTCGATCTCCACGTCGAGATTTCCTTTGGAAACTTCGTTGACTGAAGCGAGTAGTTTATAAATACGGCTCGTTATTTTACGTGAAAGCGTACGGGCGATGAAGTAGGTCATTATCAGGATCATTACAGCGATCAGGATCACCCGGATCAGATAAATGTGTTTGTGCTGGTACATTTCAGTTCGTTCAATCGAGATCATGATCAGCCAGTGCCAGGGATCGAACGTATCATACATGGTGAAGCGATGCGATCCCAGATGTTCATGGCTTTCGACCAGCCCGGATTTCTCGGATATCAGCCGACGAAAGAAATCAGGATCATATTTGCTACCCTTTGTGAAATGAAGTGGAACAACCACATCGATATTCATATCGACTATGAAGAGCATCCCCGTTTCACCAAAGCGATAATTATTCAACGCCTGTATCGCCTCTGCTTCGGCTTGCTCGCGAAAACCGGCTATCTCGTTCAAACCGGTCTCTTCCAATACATCCTGATAATCATGAAGACGATCCATGATCTGCGTCAACCGCAACTTCAACGTCTCCTGCATCATCTGATACATGATCCGATCGATGATCGCAGTTCCCAGAATTACCATGACCGATATTGAAAAAAGAACAATCAGAATATAAGTTAAGGTCAGCTTGGGCCTAAGTTTCATTCGGAGCCTCCGGAGTTGGCGATCCTGTTTACGGAAATGATTGGTGAAATTTTAATAATAGCGGGACGTTTCCGGGTCAATCACCGTAATCAGAATATTACACCACGAATAAAATCTCACATCGAACATCACGAATGTCAAATTTTTCCTGTAATACAATGACTTATTCCAGATTTCTTCTTGACACACAATTGCCACAACTTTGTAATTACTATAGGAGGCACGGGTGTGATGAAAATACATTTAATATGGGCATTCTTTATACTGATTGGTCTTCAATCCTTATCAGCTCTCGAATTCAACGTTGCCGATCATTCGTTTCAAACAGCTTATATCACCTTTGATCTCAATCCTGTACTGGCGATTCGTAGCGACCCAACCCATACGGAAGTTGAGGACTTTGCGCTATCCCATTCCGAAATGATCGACAACACCGTACTGCTGGAGTATGCTTCGAATGGATTCGAAATGACCGTCGAAGTGAATCTTGACGGAGACCTGTTGCCGGACTGGCACAGAGTTCAGGTAAGCGTAACCGCATTGGACGACCGGAACATCTGGACACTGGGTCTGAAACCCACGTTCAGCCAGGCCTATTCATCGTTGAAAGCCCCAAAGGCTATCATGAACAATGACGCGACGCAGAATCGCGACCTCAATCCGTTCATGCAGCGCAATATCGAATACGACTTCGCCGGTGGCGTGCTCGGATTTGTAGCCTCGAACCTCGGCGATACGCCCGGCATCGAGATGTACTACGACGATACGCTCTTCTTCTACCACTACATCTACCACTGGGCTAATTTCACTACCTACTACGGAATCAATATTGACTGGCGTCCAATTCAAGCCGGCGAGACGCTCGAATACCAGTTCGTCATCACCGAGTCGAAGCCGCTTCTTCCCTACATCAATCCATATCCGGCGGGGAAAAAGGCTGCCATCGCCATTACCCACGACGCAGACTGCCAGGGTCGCTCACTCGCAAGGGCGATGTATTGGGGATCGTCCGACATGTCCGATGATATATACGGAACCAGAGGACTCATCCCGAACAACATCAGGCATTGCCATACCGTTTTCTCGTGTAATTACGATACGATCGGCGACTACTGGATGGACCTCATGGAGGCTGGCAGCACAATCGGAATGCATACCTTCGAACCCGAAGAAGACGACATGCAAGCGCTGGAAGAATCACTCCACAACGAAATGGCGCCCTTCAACATACGCATGTGGATCGATCACTCCTGGGGTCTCAACCCGGAAGATATCTGTCGCGACGGCTGCAACCCGGAATCGGAATTCTACGTGATGGATATCCTGGAAAACGCCGGGATCGAATATGCATGGATCGGGAACAATTACTTCTCGCACACGATCAACAGCTTCGATGATCCCCGGCAACTGCCGCACCGACTGTACGCCTTCGAGCCGGATCGGGAGATATGGTACTACGAAAGACTGCGTTGCGAATTCTGGATGTACAATATGTGGCCGATGTGGGGTTTCTTTCACAACGTGACCTATTCGAACATTCAAGACCTGCTCGAAACCAACGGCATCATACAGCCCTACACGCACTTCTTCATCACCGACAACTCCGTCCGGCAGGGATTCCTATATCATGACGAAGCCAATGGACGCTGGATCGTACGGGACGATGTTGAAAGATGTCTCGAGATGCTGGACGACTTCCAGCAGAACCATGGGCTCTGGATCGTCCCGACCGAGCCGCTATTCGACCGGCTGCGCGCCGTCGATTCAGTCTATGTCACAGAAATCTATGAAGATCGGGAGTCCATTCGCTACACGCTCTACAACGGCAGTTCGTCTATCATCGACGATTTCGAGGTTCAGCTTCAGGACGATTGTCAGAGCATCGCCCGTTTCTATCCTCACACCGATTTCACACTCGAATTCGAATACTTCTCGGCTGATGGAGAAACCGACGATACGCCGGTACATTCGATCCGCAGCTTTATTCGGGATCGGCATTTACATGTGCAGACCGTCGGTCGCGATATCAGCCTGAAAAGCGTAGGCGTCTTCAACATCCGCGGACAGCGCATCGCAAAAGCGGATCACCTGAACACGGACTACTGGAAGTACGATATGAGCAGACTCCCGAGTGGCGTCTATCTGATAAGGATTACCGACAGCGACAACAGACAGCAACTGACGAAACAGGTCTATGTAAAATGAAACGGATCATCTTCCTTGTACTTGCGGCTCTCTGCGCGATGCTCCATTCGGAAAGCATCGAAGTCAGCGGAAACCTCTCCGGGACAAACTTCTGGAATGCCGACACTGTCTTCGTGATTGGCGACATCCACCTCGACCAAGAATCAAACCTCACCATCGATTCCGGAACCTCGGTCATTTTCATGGACGCCTTCTCGTTCACCTCCGAAGGCGTAATCGACGCCAACGGATGCCCACAGGATTCCATCCGATTCACAGCGTACTCCGCCGACGGAATCCACCGCCAGTGGAAAGGCATCCATCTCATCGGTGCGACGGGAGATTTCCTCCACTGCGTGTTCGAGGATGTCGATGGTTACGATGGCGCATACTACTATATGGGCGGTGCGATTCAGGCTCGCGATGGCGGAAACCTGATCCTCGATCAGTGCCGGATTTCAGACTGTGTGGCTTCCTGCGGAGCCGGAGTCAGCCTGTCACGCAGCGAATGCGAAATCATAGACTGTATATTCACGAACAACATCGCCGAACTCGATGGCGGCGCTCTATACGTCGAGAACTCCCAACTCCAGGTTCACGGCTGTGCGTTCATTGCCAATCAGGCGATGGATGGCGCCGGTTTTCTGATTAACCACTGCGAAGATCTGATCCTCATCGAGGACAACATATTCCGCGCGAATATCGCGTCCCGCTCCGGCGCAGGCGGACTCGCCATCGTTTCGACGCTCCGGTTTGAAGAATGCGAATTTATCGATAACGTGGCGGGACTCTACGGCGGGGCTATGCTCCTCGATATGAACGACTTCGATGCGGTGCAATGCCTCTTCCGGAACAACCAGGGAATCCGGGGTGGCGCGATCTACATATTCATGGGTTACTACGATTTCGAAACCTGTATCTTCGATCGGAATTCCGCCACCTACGGCGGTGCGCTACACACAAGAGAAGCGAACATCTATCCTGCGATCGTGAACTGCCTCTTCACGGCAAACACTGCTCAATACGGCGGCGCATTCTACGGGCAGGAGAAGAACAAGCCGTATTTTTATAATTGCACCTTTGCGGCAAACCAGGCAAGCAGCGGCAGCGTACTGTATTCCATGCGGGTTACATCGTATTTCATCAATTGCCTGATGTGGGGAAATCCGTCGGATGATTCGTACGTCTATTACCACGAGCACCTTACGACAGGCTCCCCCTGCTTCTATAACAGCCTGATCGAGGGTGGCGAAGACGCAGTGGGCGGCCCGGGAATCTCACCTGGATCGTTCAATTACATCGATATGCAGGAAGGCGATCCGTTGTACGTCCTGGAAGGAGATCACCCATACAGCATTCAGGAAGGTTCCTGCGCCATCGACAAAGGACATCCGGATAGCAGCGCTAACCCGCTGACAGCCTTCGATATCGCCGGAAACGAGCGAGTCGTGAACAACAGAATCGACATCGGATGTTACGAGTTCCAGGGTCCGGATACGCAGCCGACTCCGTCCGAACCGAGAAATCCCGGCATCGTGGTCACAATGAGTAATCCCTATCGACCGGGATCAGTGATCAACCTTTCGATCGGAGATTCTGGAAAAGTGGAAGTGGTGATCTACAACATTAGAGGACAGAGAGTGAAATGCCTGTTCAACGACAATGTAGCAGGCAGCTTGAACCTGCCGGTCGTATGGAATGGTACGGACAAACAGAATCGTCCCGTCGCCACCGGTGTATATTTCTGCAGGGCGATATATCGGGGTAGATCGAATACGCGGAAGATACTGTTGATGCGGTAATTAATCATTCTTTTCGTCAAACGACACCATCTGCGTGTCTTCTGTATATTCGCTGAACTTGATCGAATCCATCTGATGGAATTTCTTCATGATCTGGCTGATCTTCGTCACCGAATCCTCAATCTTGCCGAGGTGGTTGCGCTGCTGCTGCGAAAAAGACTGGATATCCGGCGACATATTGATCAGGTCCATCGATCCCTTGATCACCATCAAGGGCTGGTTGATCTCGTGGCTGGTGGTCACCGCCATGGCCAGCGCGGTGTTCTTCCGCTCCAGATCGATGATCTCGTGCTGCGCGTCCTGAAGCTCCTTGAGCGATTTCTCCAGCTCCATCGTACGCTCTTTCACCTTGCGCTCGAGGTTCATGCGGTAGGCGTAGATCGTCACCATGGCCTCGTAGGTGCGAAGGCTGGCCAACACCGCGGTGTAGAGTTTATCGGAGGTCAGTTCCGTCTTGGTCTTGTAGTCGTTGATCTGATAAGTCTTGACGACGTCTTTTTCCGGCGCTTCACCGGGCTGGCCGGTTCGCAGGATGATACGGGTGAACGTGTTGCCCAAGTCGTCGCGTATGTACCGCACCAGATCCAGACCCGCCTGACTCGATTCCATCACCACGTCCAGCAGCACGATCGCGATGTCGGGGTGGTCGCGCATGACCACCTTCGCTTCCTCCGCCGAATAGGCGTCGAGGAACTCGATGTTGCGCTTTTGCAGCTCGAACCCATCCAGCGCCAGCTTGGTCACGGTGTGGACGTCGCTTTCGTCATCGACCACCAGTACCTTCCACACATTGCCGATATAGGCGCTCGAAAGGCTCTCTTCCTGCGGCTTCTCCTCCGCGAACGTCAGCGCATCACCCTTGGACTCATCGAATCGGAAGAGGTCGGCCTCATCCTTTCCCTGTCTATCATCACCGTTGAAATTCATTTGCTAATCTCCATGTTGAGCGGTATCGTTATCGTGAAGCACACGCCCTCTCCGGGTTTGCTTTCACAGGATATTTCGCCATGCAGCTTCTGTACGATCTGGTTATAGACGATGTGCAGTCCCAGTCCCGAGCCGAGCTGCTTGTTGGTCGTAAAGAACGGATCGAAGACTTTTGGCAGAATATCTTCCGGAATGCCGTTGCCGTTATCGCGGTATTCGATCTTCAGTTTTTTCCCATCCTGCCGCGCTTCGATAGCGATCTTCCCATTCGCACGATCCTTGAAACCGTGGACGGCGGAATTGACCAGCAGGTTCGTGAGGATACTGGCGAATGCGCCCGGATAACTGCATATCTCCAGGTCGTCCGGCGCATCGATCTTCACCTCGATGTTCTTCTCCTTCATGCGCGGACCCACGCTGAACAGGATGTCCTCGAGATAGGCTTTCAACAGGAACGAGCGTTCCTGCTCGGTGGATTGATCGATGGACACCTGCTTGAAGCTCTGCACCAGATCGCCGGTACGCTGCAAGTTCTTCAGGATCAGGCTCATGCTCTCGTAGGCCGTCTTGAGATAACCTTCGAGTTCGGTGCGCTTCATGGTGTTGTCCTGATAATTCCTCGCCAGCGCCACCGTCTTGTCCTTCAGCGCCGAAGCAGCGGTGATCCCGATCCCGACCGGTGTATTGATCTCGTGCGCCACGCCGGTGACCAGGCTTCCGAGGGATGCCATCTTCTCCGCCTCGATCAACTGCTTCTGCGTCTCCTTCAATTCGGTGAGTGCTTTGGATAGTTGATCCCGCTGCTGCGAGATATGCTCGTTCTTCTCGCGCAACATTTCATTGATTCTCTGCTTCGCGCGATATCTGCGGTAAAGAACGAATGCCAGAATCAGGATCAGCAGCGCGATCGCATAGGTATAGGTCTGCTGGGTGCGTCTTCGCTGAAGCTCCAGTTCCTTGATTTCATTATTCTTACGAAGCAACAGGTTTTCCTTTTCCTTCTTCTCCGTCTCGTATTTGACATTCATCTCGGCGATCTTCTTCGATTTCTCTTCGTTGAAGAGCGAATCGCGCAGCGTGGAAGCCTTCTTGAACCACGACAACGCGTTTCGATAATCTTTCTTGTCGTCATGGATATCCGCGAGCAGACGGTAATCCAGCTCCACGAGGTCCTTGATACCGGCTTCATTCGCCAGATCGAGGCTCTTGTTCGCATACCGGATCGCTTCGCCGTGGTTTCCGTAATGAAGCGCAATCTCGCTCATGAACTGATAGACGCGAGCCTCGCCCTCCAAAAATGCTATCTGTTTAAAAATGCGTAGCGCCTCATCCAGATATTTCTGCGACTTCCGATACTCACCCAGCCGCAGCCAGGCCTCGCCCAGTCCGATGTTCGCGACACCCATGAATTGAAGATTCTGCGCGACGATCCCCAGTCGCAGCGATTCGGCGTAGTAATGAATCGCTTTCCTGTACTCGCCGCGATCCTTGTATATCTCGCCGATGTTGTTGAGCGGAATCGCCACCCCGAGCGAATCACCCGCCTCGCGGTACATCGCCGACGCCTTTTCGTAGTATTCGAGCGCCTTGTCTGTATTACCCCAGGCGTGGTACAGCACCGCGACGTTGTTCATGCCGCGCTTGACCAGCTCCGTCTGACCGGTGTTCTCGAACACGCGAATGGAATTGAGGAAATACCCGAGCGCCGTCTCGTACTGTCCGCGGTTCATCAGGAGTCCCGCGACATTGAACTGGATCGTGGCGACCCGTACGCTGTCACCCTGTTCTTTCACGATCTCGATCGACTGGAGATAGGTTTCGAGCGCTTCGTCATAATTGCCGATGCTCATCGCCACCGACGCCAGCGAATTCAGCGAACCGGAAAGAATCTTCTTTGATCCGATCTCAAGGCCGATCTTGTGACTTTCCAGGAGATAATTATCGCGCGCGAGCTCGAAATTGCCCATCATCACATGCGCGTTGCCGATCAACATCAGCGCCATGCCTTCACTCTCGCGGTCGCCCTGTTCGCGGGAACGTTTCAGGGCCTTCTTGCCCAGCGCAATGCACTCGTCAGGCGCTGAATAGAGAAGCTCCTTCGCAAGGTCGTTGATCACCGTGTGGTAGTCGTGGCCCGTCTCGCCACGCTTCTCCATCTCATCCATCCGCGCGCGCAAGCTGTCGGCACGGGTTTGAGAATAAACAGGAACGATCATGATAAGAAAAGCCAGAAACAATACAATGAATCGCGTCACGAACAATCCTCCACTCGATTTTTATACGGTTTTCCGAATGAAATGCCATAAATACGCTTGGCACTTCATTCGGAAAATCCTCTCTGAGAACAATTTCCGCATCCGTTGATTATCTGATTTATGTTATATCAAAGCGGAAATTGTATTACACACAATCCCCCTAACGGTTTACGCGTGACAACGATAATATAATGCCAACCTACGGCGGTGAGTAGTAATTTCCTGTTATTTCAAATCGATCCAGACCAGCGACTTCTGATAGACAAAGCCCATTTTCTTGCCGAGTTCCCTCGACTCGACGCTTTTGGGCTGCACCTGCACCATGGGAATCCGACCCATCTCGCGCACCTTCCCGATCAGATAGACGGACAATTCCCGCGCCAGACCCTGCCGTCGATAATCAGGCAGGACGCCCAGGAAACCGAGCGCACCGTCCTTGTGCGTCATGCTCCAGGCGATGAGCTTTCCACCTCTGCGAATGCCGGCCGTGACGCCGTGTGCGATACGGTCTTCGATGATCGCACGTAAGTGATCGGCGCTGAACGTCATGTGTCGAATAACCGTCTCGACATCTTGCGGTATCAATGGCTCGACGTTTTCCTTTGGCGGATCGAAATGCACGCTGTCCGGCAGGATGAACTGGTCGGCTGGGACATAGTGCGGGAGCTGCCTGCCCCGTGCAACCAGCGGCAGAATCCACTCCTCCAGCGCAGAAAACCGCGTGACCATATTCGGAAACCGCTCCATAAGCCTCTTCACCTCTTCCGCGTTTCTGCTCGACACGAAGCCCCTCGGCTGAGGATCATCGCCCACGACAACCACCGATTCTCCCTCGATATCGACGAATCCGACCGGGTTGTCCTCCATGAAATTCAGAATATTCGTGTTCCAGATCGGATCCCTTCGTACGATCTCGAGCGCCTGATTAAGTTTTCTCATTGCTCTTCTCGTGCCGCATATCAGCGAGCACATATATGACCTTCAATATTCTATATCCAATATCAAATGCTCTCAACACACTTCTGCTGTTACTAGAGCGATACCTGCCATGCACTATTTGATTCCTCACAGCATAGAAATCATTAAATGCCATTTCGAATTCCTGTGGGAAAATCCTCTTCTCAACAAGTTGACGCACAGAACTCCTTAGCGGATATGCCGTTACATTCTCTTTCTCTGCTATTATCCCGATATTTCGCTCAATCTCTGAAGAAATCAATTGGACTGCAGCGATAGGGCTTTGTTTAAACACCCCATTAATTTCACCTATTCTGTCATTGTCTTCATTATGATCCCTCAAAATGGTTTGTCTTCCTATAATTTCATGTTCAACTGCTTTTTCAACCTGCTGCGTTGCTATTTCAGCTTTATCTGTTAGCTCAAACTCTACGTACCCGAGCTTGAATCGCTTTATATAATCACGGGAGAATAGCGGCAATAAATCAGGCACAAAGCAGAAAAATACCAGAATGAAAATAAATGGTAGGTCAAATTTGTCGACTTGATTCAATATCGCCCCTGATATCGGTATATGCCTTGTTACGATGAACATGATAATAAGAACAGAGAGAACAAAGACTTTCACAGTGACTTGTTTTCTTCTCGTCATAACCTATTTCCCCCTATTTATTGAATCAAATGTCTTGTAGAAATTACGGGCCACATGCGCGTAACGCACAAGGTCATCTCTACCTCTTACCGTCAAGCAATAAACGCCGCGACGCACCCGAGCGAACCAGCCGTAGAAGTTGCTGCTCAGAATCGCCGTGGTACGATCGCCGGTGCCCATCTCGCGCAGTTCCCGCGTGCTCAGATCGCCAAATTTTCCCAGACAGCACGCGATGTGGATCGCCTCCTGACGGTACGCCGTGACGATCTCCTTGCGCACCGATCCGCCCGTATTGTAATTGCGCTCGCGACCGACCACCTCGCGTATCACCAGCGCGCGATCGCGTTTGATCTTCCTGCGCTGTAACGCTATCGGGTGGAAAACGATCTCGACCTGCGGTTCGTCCAGATTGAAATGCACGAAGATCAGACCCAACTCCAACCGCCGAAGCAGGTGCCGGATACCACGGAAATTGCGGTTCTTGCGCTGCTCTGCCGGTACCGCGACATATACCGCCTCAGACATCCGTTGACGCTTTGCCGCCTGGATCACGAGTTCCAGATTCAAACGCAGCTTCAGTTCGATGGCGATTACCTCGTCATCCTTCACCGCCACCAGATCGCAGCCGCGCACCTCGCCGCGCACGGTGTAGCCGTTGGCTTCCAGCCAGCCTTTCAGCGGATCGAAGAGCTCGGTTTCCTTCATTGCGTTCTCAGGTAGCGATCCTTCTCGCTGTAAATGCAGCCGCAGTACTGCTGCCGGTACATCCCTTCCGCCTTTGACAGCTCGATGCCTTCCTTCCAGTACTCGCGAAAATCCCGGTACAGAAAGGAGACGCCGTACTCACGGCCCAGCGCTTCGCCGATCTCGCGGATTTGTTCGTGCTTCTGGAACTTGCTGTAGAGCAGCGTGGTGGTGAAGTAGTCGAAGTTGCCCTTCTTCGCGATGATGGCGGCGTACTTCAGCCGATCGTAGTAGCAGCTCCGGCAGCGATCCTTCTCGCGGAAAGCGCTCTGCCGCAGAAACTCCTCCAGCAGGTATTCGTCCTTCACGATCAACGGAATGCCCTCCTTTTCGGTATACGCTTGCAACGTCTCCAGCCTCCTGCGGTTCTCCGTCCAGGGGTGGATATTCGGATTGAACCAGAATCCGTGAACCTTAACTTCCGGCTCACTTGACAGTGCCCTGTAGGGAGCCACAAAGCACGGGCCACAACAGGCATGCAGCAAGATTCTCTTTTCCATTTCATACCTCTGAATCATAAGCGATGATAACCGATATTAACCATTTTCCAAGCAGTTTTTGCTCATTTTGTCTTGTTCTGTATTGGTGGATATCGTCACACAATGGAGCGTCAATGAGCAAAAGAAGACAGTCCCGAAAATATTACGGGACCTCCAGAAGGTCAATAACAAAAGAAACGTCAAGGTCAGATATTACACACGTGATGGATACTATACCCTCTTTCTGGATATAACTGTAAAAGGATACAAGCGCCGTAAAGAAAACCTCGATCTTAAGGTATATGGCACCTCCACAAAACTCCAAGAAGACCGTTCGACGTTGGAGATCGCGAGAAGCATCCGCGACAAGCGAGAACAGGAGATCATCGAGAACAAGTACGATCTGGATCTGAACCTCTTGATTGACGACATGGATTTCATCGCCTATTTTGAAGAGATCGTGCGGCAACATCCAGACGATCACCGTTGCTGGCAAAATACGCTCAATCATTTAAGGAAGTTCTCGAAGGACGAACTGAAACTCGCTTCCGTTAATGATAGCTTCTGCCAGGGCTTTTACGATTACCTCCTGAAAAACATCGCCATCAATACAGCTGGCATGTACTTGTCCAAGATCAAGACGGCGCTCAACCGACTCGTAAAGGAAAAGCGGATCCCTCGGAATCCTGCACAGTTCGTGTCGATCAAGTCGGAAGATACCCATCGAGAATTTCTCACGGACGAAGAACTGAACACGCTGGTTGCTTGCCAAACCCCATATATTGAGATGCGAAGTGCATTCTTGTTTTCATGTATGACGGGCTTGAGGCTCTCAGATATAAAAAAAGTTCGGCATAGCAATCTGGAAGGACGATACCTGAAGGTGCACATCACCAAAACGAAAGAAAACGTAAGGATACCCTTGAGCCAAAGCGCACTGACGATCCTGGAGAAGGTGAGAGATCAAAGACCGAAAGACGATCTCGCCTTCCGCCTGACAACAGACCAGAACGTCAATCGGCAACTTAGACTCTGGGTCACGGCCGCGGGAATCGATAAGCATATCTCTTTTCATTGCGCCAGGCACACATTCGCCACGAGATGCCTGCCCCACGGACTGGATGTGAATGAAGTCCGCAAGCTATTAGCCCACAAAGACATTCGCGCCACGATGGTTTACGCCAAGTCGGTCGATAAAAACTGGAACAGGCGGTCGATAAGCTGCCGGTATTGGAGGAAATATGAGCAATGAGATGACCACCGAGGACATTTTTGAACAATATAAATCTATGATCGAAGGAGTTCTTCGGGAAGGGAAATCGATCCTAACTGATGAAATGATCGAAGCTGACCAGAGGCTGTTTAATGAAGCCCAGCAAAATCCTATACTATATCGCATCCGTTATAGCCCGATTGACTCCAAATGTGAGAATCGACACAAAGCGCTTGCCGTGGCATACAAAAACATTGGAGAGATTGAATTTAATCGGTGTAAACGGCGTTTCAACATTAAGGGACATCCAGGGGTTTCCCTGGGATCTTTTAGTAAGCTCCAAGTTCTGGGAAAAGAAGCATGGAGTTGAAACCGTGAAATATTGCCATGCTAAAAACGATATGAGGGGCACAATGAGTAAAGCCTTTTACTGGCTCCTAAGCATGAATCGTCCCTACATCTTACAACAGCTCCAATCAATCAACATCCCCTTGCTTCACAATAAGCACTATACTTCAGCGTTTCTACTGGCTCAATGTATGCAGGGGCTTCAATCGGATAAAATTAATATCTTTTTCGATTTCAATGAGTATGGATTCTTCTGGGATGCATATATCTCCTTGCTGCGCAGCTGGGAAATCGAGGCGAAAGATTTTTTACTCAAGATCAAAACCAAACCCTCAGGATTTGTCCGTAACTTCAATGTAGATGAGAAGATAAAGGTCGGCAGGAAACGAACAACAGACCCTATAGTTTTTTTTGACGAAGTAATAACCGCCATCAAAGTATTCCTGATTAGAGAATTCAAAAAGGATATCAGGGAAACAATAGTGCCAAGCCAAGGCAAATCAAGCATGATCAATGATCGAATTGCGAATCTATCGAATACTAACCTTGGGTATATCAAGGAACTGAATAGGCTCTTACCGCAGTGCAAGAGCATTCGTACACGTTTGATTCTATTGGATGCCATCACAATTATCCAGAACCTGTATTCGGAGAAAGATCGTATTGATTCGCTTGCCGTTGAAAAAAACATGCTCATGCTATATGAAAAATATCGATCCGGTATAACAGTGGAGGAAATCGACAAAATACTGCAAACCAAATATAAACATATTAGCAAACAGACCTCTACGGAGACTAAAATAGTCAAATTCTATCATTGGTGGATCACATACAAGCATCTCCTTCCTGGCCAATACCAGTTTGAATCACCAAGAGGATTCCTACAGAGCATCCTCGTCGAACATAATGAAGCACGAAAACATTTCTACAAAGAGCTCGAACGTCTCGATGAAGCCATGGGCTCAGAGAATTGAGAGAAATTCAACATCTATTCACAAAAATTACCCCATTAAGCAATCAATTCCACACACAAACCATCATTGACATCAAATTTTACCCTCAATACCAATTTTAGTTCGCATAATAGAATAATTCAAATTTAAAACAAAAAAAGATTATCTCCTTTTTCACTATTTATCTTATATGACACCAAATATACTGCTTTAATAATTTGTTAATCAAATTATCGCGATCATAATCAAATTTGCCATTATCTTCTTTATTGACAGCATTTTATGTCGTTTTTTTATTATCAATGTATTATCGAAAGGAGTAAGTATGGAAAAACGAGATTTTAACGATCGCCCATTGCCGCTCCGAGAGGCAGCCGAGTTTCTCGGTGTATCAACTTCGACCTTATATAAGTACGTGCGCGATCGCATGATTCCACATTTTAAGGTCAATAACCGGAAGCTCTATTTCATGAAAGAAGACCTGACCGCATTCATTCTAAATGATTCGAATCGCGTCATGTCCCGTGATGAAATTGAGAAAGCAGCGACAAATCACAAATCAAAAAGCAAGAAGGAGGAGCGTGATGACTAAGAAGAAAATAACGGGAAGGAGCATACGCAAAAACCGTATGTACTCAGTAAAAGATGCCGCGCGTGTTGTAGGGGTAAAGCCACGAACGGTTAATAGGTGGACCAGGATGGGACTGAGAACAAGAGGACGCTATCAACGAAGCCACATCATCGCTGGTTCTGACCTGAAAGAATTTCTTAGGACACGCCACAGAGCAAACAAAGTTACCTTGATGCCCTTTCAGATGCTGTGTATGAAATGCAAGAAAGCAAGAAGGTGCAAGGATGATATTGCCGATGCTGCGGTCAAAAACAAGCTCGTATCTCCTTCAGTCTATCATGTCCTAATCTCAGCTCACTGTGAGAAATGCGGAACGAAAATGTATAGGAGATCTTCGACCGACGAAATCCTCAAGTGGTACAATTCTGGAATCCTCGATAAGAGGAACAAGAAAAGACTATTGTTCCAACCCAACACTATCATAAAAGTGCAGTTTGCACACTTCATGGAGGAAACCGATGAATAAGAGGGAAAAAGCTGAAAATGCCAATGCAAAGGCGATATTAAAATATACCGAGAACTTGCGGTATGGGAAGAAGAAACTTAGCGAAAAGTCCATCCAGGTTTTCGAAAGAGCAATGAAGATTTTCCAGGAATACTTCACCGATGATTTCAGAAAATTGACAGAGCAGAAATGCATCGATTTTCTGGATTGGCTTGAACATGAGAGAGAGCCAATCTTGTCTGATGCAACTCGCGTAAAGATGCAAGATGAACTTCGTAAATTCTTCGAATACCTTGCTGATGAACCGGGATATCGCTCGAAGAAAAACATGAAAAAGCTTGCAGGCTTTCTTGCACCGAAAGGCAGCGATAGGAACTGCAGGGTGCATGTCACATCAGACGAAATTCCAAGCATGGATACGATAATTAAGTTGTACCGATCTATTGAAGATGATTCTGATAGGGGCCTTAGAGACAAAGCAATTATTGCTATGCTAATCCTGAGTGGCATCCGCGTTGATGCATTGATAAGCCTGCCACTATGCGCCTTCGATACGACAAATGGGGTAATCCTACAAGATCCAAGCCTGGGAGTGAAAACGAAGTTCTCAAAAGCGTTTCCCACAGTCCTTGTTAAGATCAATTCCGAGATGTACGAGTTTGTCATCAACTACGCTAAGATGCTCAAAACTAACGGATACAAAGAAAACAATCCTCTATTTCCAAATATTCAAAGGGCCAAAGCCCCAAATGCATTATATTTCGCAAAATCAAGTTCTCTGTCAAACGACTTCATTGAAAGCACTGGAACGATAAGACGTATGCTCGAAGAACGCTGCAAGGATGCCGGGGTGAAGTATTACCCTCCCCATAAATTCCGTCATCGATATTGGGATGAAGTCTTGGGAATGAGCAGAAACCGGAAAGATGATAAGGCGCTATCTCAAAACATAGGACACGAGAAGATCACGACTACCTTCAAAGAATATGGCAACCTCTCCACCTCAGAACTGATCGATAGAATACACCAAATCAATGAAGGACGGACATCGATGGGCGACCTTCCGGTTATCCTGCAGAACCTGCCTTTCACCGAAGAGGAAATCGATGAAATGATCGCGATGTACAAAACATTCAAGGGGATGAAAAATGCCAGATGAAAACACTCTGCGCACGATTTTCGATGATATTGAAGAAGATTCCCTGGAACCCGCTCCAGGACATCCTGGGACGGCAGTTGACGAGCCGTATGCCTCTAGAGGAAGTATGACTTCGGTACCTCCACAACCGCCGGAGGTCTCAATTGGGCAGGACGTCGAAACCTTCATCCAGAATGGTTTCCACATAGACAAGGATCGTCTCAACGAATACTATTGTAACTACCTTGATGTCTACGAACCCTGTACTGAAGCCAGACCGGAGTATATCCTCACCGCGTTACTGTCCTCGATCGGCTCAGCGATCGGCAAAAACCGTCATCTGGCTCACGGTGCTTCGATCATCTACCCGAACATTTGGTCAGCTATCATCGGACCCAGCACCTCGATGAGAAAATCCACCGCGTTGAAGATCGCATCCAAGCCTGTTGCTTCGTATGAGGACGGTTCCGAAGCACTGCTATCCTGCCCGTCGTGTTGTCGCAGAGCGCATTCTTCAGGGCATTGACGGAAACCGATCACGGGCTGCTTGTTCAGGACGAGTTCGCAACGCTACTTACACAGTTGCGCAACGAGCCCCAGATGAAATCAACGTTCACTACGATGTATGGTGTGCCAGGCACGATTCGCGTTAACTTTATCAAAACCGAGGGCGACCTGATCCTGACGAAACCGATCTTCGGCATAGCGGCAGCCTCTACACCTGAATGGCTTGTACATCATACGAATAAGGAGGACTACGTGTCGGGGTTCCTGGCAAGGTTCTTGTTGTGCAATCTTTTGCATAGCGGGAAACGCCTGCCCTACCCACCTCCACCGGATGCGACGAAACTAGGTGCTATCAATCAGCGCTTCAATCAGTTGTACGAATTGTCGCCAGAGGCAATCTGCCCGTCGAATGATTTCAAGACGGTTGTAGAATCCGTGTATGAGCAAATGTCCGCCATTATTGAGCAGAACCGGCAGAATCCAGCGCTCTGTGCCTCACTTGGTCGCTTGCAGTCCGACTACTTCTATAAATTCGCCATCCTGGAAGCGACTCTGAATAACAGCGCTACCCTATCATTCGAAGATGGCATGAGGGCGGCGTATCTTACCGCATTCTTCACCGCACAGGCGATCACGTTCTTCGAGAAGGTAGGCAGCACCAAGCGGTCCGAGTTCGAGAAGCGCATACTATCACTGATCCCCTCAGGTGGGATATCGAAGACCGACCTTCATAAAGCTCTGGGAGGCAAGATAACAGCGGCACAGCTCAATCCCGCTCTTGACGCACTCGTAAAGGCGGAGGTGCTGGCCGCAGAAAAGCAGGCGACAGGCTCCAAGCCACGCACGGTCTATTGTAAATACGGAGGATAATTCGAAGATAATTCGGAGATAATTCACCACGCAATACACTGCATGGCTTACAGTTACGGAATAATCCGTAAATTCGAACCGGGTACCCCATGGTGCCCTTTTCGTTTGTCTGGCATAATCACCGCCGATAAATAAATCATTTCACACATCTTCATCACGCATAACAATCTTGCGCAAAATCTCTCACAAATCCCACACCGGAGGCTGCGATGATGCGAAGGCGACAACATTTCTTGGCGATATTCCTGCTATTGGCGGAAGAATCGCTTTATTTAGTTAGGCATTAAAATTGGAATACAGGGGGTGCTATGCCATCGAAAGCATTTAATGATTTCAGGAATTATCTACTTAAGGATGTAGATGGATTAATTGATGCCCATGGAAAGCTCAGTACAGGACCAGGTAGGAAAGGACTTGGGCATATTACAAGAAGTGCCATTGTACTGCTTTGTGCTGCGTGGGAATACTATATTGAGTTGCTTGCATCGAATATCATCGAGTATTATTGCACCAAGAAGAAGGTAAATACATTGCCGATGATAAATGCTGACAATTTCCTCAAGTTTCTACAAGCAGAAAAAAACAAAGGCATTCTAAAAGATGCTGTTGAGGGTAATTGGTCCGATGCTTTACATGCCTATCTTGATCCGCGAATCAAAAGGTTGAACACTCCAAACCTTAACAATATTGATGATATTTTCTGCGGTTTAGGAATCAATCTCGCAAACGTGATACAAGGACAAGATATCCATAATCTTCTATCAAGTCTAATCACGACAAGAGGAGATATCGCACATAAAGGAGCTAGAACCATATACCCTAAAATCGGAGAAGTGAAGGAATATCGGAACTTCATTAAAAATCTAATCCAGTATATTGATGAAGAGTTATCGCAACATCTGAAGGACAGGCATGGTAAAGCGCCTTGGCAAAAAATCTCAGGTTCTGTAAGGATTCCTGACATCTAGCACAATTCTTTCCCGTGCGTTTCCTCCCAAAATGCGTCATAAGATAGTGTAGAGCCCCTCACCATTTTCCAGGTCTGAGCGCAGACCTGAAAAAAGGTGAGGGGTTTTGTTATGACCAAACCAAGGAGGAAACATGAGTACAATCGAGATTCAGAAGGGGCTGAGTGCGCCATTCCCGAGCCAGGATATCGAGTTCCGGGTGTGCCGCGTATCGCAGCGAACGAAGAAAACCAACGTGCTGGTGTATATCACGGCGCGGGGCATCATGCGAAGGCTGGACGAAGTCTTCGGCATCGATGGTTGGCGTGACGAGTACGAGGTGCTGGACAACGGCGTCAAATGCCGGCTGTCAGTGCGTCTGGAAGATTCGTGGATCACCAAGGAAGACGTCGCTCAGTTCACCCAGATCGAAGCGCTCAAGGGGGCGTTCTCGGATTCCCTGAAACGCGCCGGGGTCAAGTTCGGCATCGGTCGGTATCTGTACGACCTGCCGGAATATTGGGTCGATGTGCTGCCCGAACGCCCACCCAAGAGCGACCGCAAAGCCCACTACCACAACTCGGACAACGTCACCGGCTGGTGGCAGGAACCGATCCTTCCCGATTGGGCATTGCCGGAAAAGGATCATGCCGAGGATAAGGTCGATCGGGATATTCTTGCGAAGCTCGACGATATGCTCGACCGACAACTGCTGACCGAGTCCAAGCATGGGCAGTTCGTATCGATGCTGTCTTCATCGCAGACATCGGATGCGCGAAAGAAGCTTATCCGCACCCAGCTTGATCTGATCGAGCTGTGGGAGACAAACGTCCTCAACCACCCCACCATGCCGCAAGCGCAGAAACGCGAACTCTATCTGGCTGCCCTCAGCGCGACATCGAAGAACGCGTCGTCGGTGCGCAGGCTCCTGCATGAAAGCGGAGCAGAGGAGGCGGCATGAATCTCACGAATCAACACGGCTTGCCGGACATGCTGGTGCGAGCCATCGAGAGCAACTGGTACTCCGGCGAGGGCGAGAAGCGTTTTGCCTCGGTGACCCAGCTCTTGAAGCCCACCAAGCAACTCATCCTGGAGAAACGCCATGCCCAAGCCCTCAAACAGGACGCCAGCGACATGATCTGGTCGTTGATGGGATCTGCCATGCACAAAGTGATCGAGGCTGCGGAGGACGCCAATTCGCTCTCTGAGGAAAGACTGCGTGTGGAGATCGATGGCGCAGTCATCACAGGCGGAGTCGATTTCTATGAGGATGGTGTGATCTCGGATTTCAAGTTCACCGGCGTATGGAACCACGGTCGGGCGTCGCGGATCGCCGAATGGGAGAAGCAGCTCAACATGTACGCCTATCTTTACCGGCAGAACTGTTTCCCGGTCGAGAAGCTCCAGGTGGTCGCCATCTACCGCGACTGGAACCGTGCCCGGTGCGAGAAGGATGCCGACTATCCCGAGCAGGTCGAGACCATCGATATCCCGCTGTGGGACGACGAGAAAACGCGCGCCTTTATCGTATCGCGCATCGAGAATATCCGGCAGGCGATGCAGTTCCCGGACGACTTCATCCCGCCCTGCACAGCCGCCGAACGCTGGCAGTCCGAGCCGCAATATGCCGTCTATAAGACCGGTGGCAAACGGGCCCTGCGCGTATTCCCGACCATGCAGGAAGCGGAGGATTTCGCCCACAGCCACAAAGACGCCAACAACCTTCATATCGTCACCCGCGAGGACACCCCCAAGCGTTGTATGAGCTATTGCACCGTGAACGAGCACTGCCACTATTACCGCGACGTTCTCGCCCTACCCATCCCCAAAACCGCATAGGAGACACCCATGAAAATACCGAAGAATGTGATCATCATCACCTTGGAGGTCGTACAGCTTATCCTTGAGGCTGTGAATGGCAAGAGGAAAGAGAAGACTTCGAGACAGAAGTCGTAGCCGGACATGGAAATAGAAACGGGAGAGCTGTCGCTGGCTCTCCCGTTAGCTTTTGTGATACAGTTATTACTTGAGCATGAGCATTTTCTTCACGCCGATGGACTTGCCGTTGACCTTCAAGCGATAGAAATACACGCCTGAGGATACATGCTTGCCAGTATCATTGATGCCATGCCACTGGACTTTGTGGTTACCACGCGGGTAATCGTCATTCACCAGCCGCTTAACCTTCTGACCCTTGATATTGTAGATATCCATTTCCACCTTGCTTGCTTCAGGAACAGAGAAGCAGATCGTCGTGGTCGGATTGAACGGATTGGGGTAGTTGCTGCCGATAATAGAAGAGCTTGGTGCGTCATTCGTATCGCTTCCAGAATTAGCCATTAGATTGATCATCTTGCTACGTTCCTGGAGATATGCTTCTTTTGACGCAGGTTTATACTCGGGATATCTCCCGCAGAACTCACTGCGCTCAGAGTCTTCCATAAGTATATATGTATAGCCCAGATCGATAATCGAGCACATCAGGTCGTATTCCGATGCTGGATCTTCTGTCTGCGTCTCCAACCAATCGATAGCGTCTTTGTATTGATTCAGCCCAATATCGCACGCATTCGACAGAAAACTCAACATATTCTGGTAAGTCGAATCGGGAAGAATATCTTGCAGATCGATATAGTAGTCCTGCAATGCTGACAGGTTTGTTCCACAACACATTTCAAGGAAATACAAATCCTTCAGCGAACTAAACCCCCATATCGTATCTGCATGATTTGCGACGAGCTCCTCGAAGATAGATTTTGCCTCACTGTAATTTCCATCTTCCCATTCAATATGTGCCTGTTGGTACATGACTTCAAGGGAATCAGGACTTGGGCGTGCAGGCCAGATCGGATCATAGAGATAGACCATAGAAGGGTTGTAGCTACGTTGAGGATCGAAGTTATCTCCCCAGTAATTCAATTTCACATCGATGTATTCGTTCAAGCCGGAGAAGTTTGGACAATTCATGAGATAAGCCCTGTCGTTGATTCCATAGTAAACCATGTTGTACCTGAAACATGTCGGTTGACTGTCATAATAGAATAAAACCGCATCACGCTCGCAATCAGTTATTGCCTGATAAGGCGCTTCGGTGTTTGTACCAATCATTTCCCAACCCGATCCACGAAAAGCAACAACGCCATTTTGCCCCGAATCCACAATGTTTCTTTCCGTAATCGTTGCTTTCGAATGATAAAGGCTGATCGCGGCCGATCCCATATTGAGCAGTGTGTTATCTCTGAATTTACCTTCATTGCATTCGAAGACATAGAATCCACCCTGACTGTGGCTTTCTATATGATTGTCCACGAAAGCAAAGGTATTGTAATTGGTTAGCGTGACAGCAGGATTCGATTCGTTATCCAGCATAGTACATCCTTCCATCACGAATTCGTAATCAGCTCCGATCCCAGAGACATCCGAAAACACTTCAAAGTTGGAATTGGTAATATCGGAGTTTTCGAGAATCTCTACATCGCCATTCTCAATATGAAAAGAGCAACCGTCGATCGACAGCATGTTGATAACGAATACATCCGTATCGGTAATCTCGATATCGCAATTCGACAACGAGAATTCTCTCCAGTTAAGTTCAGGTGTCAGGTTCTGAATGTATATGTGTCCTTGTTCTTCACTATTGAAGGCAACGGATACTCCTGCTCTGAAACTGATATTTCCTCCCTGGAGTACGGTGATACTGCATTCATCGTCATCTCCGATAATCTGGCTTCCCTCCCGCAATACAAGACTTGCACCATTCTCGACAACGATCCCAGCGCCGTTGGTCAGGATGAATTTTCCTTCTTCTTCAAGAGTTAGCGTCACGCCGGACTCGATGACAAGCTCCCCACCGATTACAAAGGAACCTGATACGGTCTGACTGTTTTCCACTGAACCGCAATACCCTCCAAGAGTCAGAATTCCATCGCCCTCGATGAACCCGGTATCGATCGATGCTTGTGGGGTTTCTGGTGGATCGGGCGGATCGCCAAATGTGAAGTAAATATTTAGAGGGTCGTCTAATTGAGATCTGTAATTTATGCGATTGGTATATAAAAATGCCTCATCCAATTGAATCTGGTTATCGTTATCAAGATCGAGAGGAATCTCCTCCGGTAATGGATCGCTCACATACGGATCGTAGAACACTTCATATGGAAATTCCTGGGTTGGGTGACCATCAAGATAAGGTAGCGCAAGATTGTTACCTTCATGGTTGATGATGTGAGGGTACATATCCTTCATCGCCGAGATCCAGAAAAAGTAGAAGGTTACCATATCACAACATGTCACAATTCTTTCCTGCCATGCCGTTTCATCTGCCGCTACAGCGCTGTAAATTGCAATCCTGTCTCCAGAGACATTATTCAACCCATTCACGAATCCACCGCTGTGACACTGTCCCATTGTGATAATTTTCTGACTGCAATTGATCGCATCCAGCATTGTATCTAGCTCAAATGAAGTCATTTCAGAATATTCGTCAGGATCCCAAAGGCTGATGGTACTCATTCCGTTATCGACATACCCATGATCGGTCACGAAGAATACCCAGCTTGCTGGATAGGGTATGGCAATCGTCTCGTCATAGATATCGAGTGAATCGGCGATCAGATATTTTGACACATACACTTCAAGATGATCCGTTTGATCTGACAACACAGTTTTCAGAACGTAATCAACGGCAGATTCCTTACTGACACCTGAAAACAGCATACTGGTGAAAAGGATTGCAATTGCAAGGCAGAGTATCTTTTTCATAGCCAACACTCCTTTGGATTATTTTGTAATAGAAATCTTCTTTCTTGTAGTAGCGTTTCCAGCATGCAGATCAACGAGATATATACCGGTTGCCAGGTCTTTCAGATCGAGACGGATCGTGTTCTCACCCCGTTGCGATTGTCCTCTGGTGTGCAACACCCGTTGTCCTCGTATGTTATAAACCGATACGGAATAGCCGGATTCTCCGGGAGTATTGAAACGGATTAAAAGGTTTTCCATTCCCGGATTTGGAAAAACGTGCAGAGGCATTGCTTCTACGGGATCGGTAAAGTCATCGACGCTGGAAATATAGGGATCATCCCGGAAATCGAACCCTCCCCAGTCGTACAGGATTTCCAGCCAGCCGCGATCCTCACCCATGCCTACGAACATCAGATCGTTGTAGCCGTTTCCATCCAGGTCTGCATAGTTGTTAGCATGGTAGCCCGAAGGTGGCAGGAACGAATCCATCCAGTCGAAGTTGAAATCCGAAATCTGCTGATAGATACTTGCATACCCGACAAGTTCAAGTTCGTTGTCCTGGTCGAAATCTCCGATATATTCGGCGAGGAAGGCGTTATCCGGAGATTCCTGATACGCAGTCTCAAATGTCATCGAATCCGTTTGCTCGATGTAGTAGGTAACTTCACCGTAAATCGTCAAGGCGCATAACACAATATCCATATCGCCATCATCGTCGAGATCGGATGCCAGGCAATGATCGCCAAGTACCGTATCAAGGATGATAGGATTTTCCAGGTCAGCAAGGCTGAAAATGCGAATAGGGGATCCGAGGGCTATCAACTCATCAACTCCGTCTCCACTCAAGTCGGTGCACACTACACCTTGCAGCGAACCGTCGAGATCTACTGAATACAGGTCAGCTAAAGAACCATTTTCAACATGTACTACACCAAAGTGTCCCCCTGATTGGCTGGCAAAGCCAATCGCCTTAATAACATTTTCTTCATAACATACATCGATTCTAAGATAGTATTGCGTATCGATCGCAATGAAATCCTCTATTTCCCAGATCTCTTCCGGGTAGTAAGAAATCAGAGCAATCCCTGTATCGCCATAGTCATTATCGTTCAGTGTTGTAATGATTCTCGGGAAGCCATCCGGAAATCCATAACCAACATCGAGATATTTCTGACTTGAATAAAAATCCAGCGAGTCAACAAATGAAAAATGCCCGTATCCGTCATTTGTAAAAAAGGAGATTTTTCCTCCATATTCCGTATCCGGTGTCCAGATATGTCCAATCACCAGATCAAGATCGCCATCATTGTCCATATCGGCAGGAACAATGCGAAAAGGACGCGGAGGAAGGTTCTCATAGCGAAGTCCCCACAACATTGCTGATAAAATGAGAATAAGGATTATCGAACATATCTTCATGTTTACCTCACTACAGAATATTGCGAAATTGATTTCTCAAGTCAAGAAATACATAATTCGCCGTATGTATTTCTCTCTATAAGACACAAGTTCCGGATTATCTTGAGAGTCATCAACTGGAGGTACCCCCATGAACTATCCCACCATCACCATCCCCGATATCCTTCGCAGCATCGACCGTAACGGAAGCATTTACGACGTCGTATGGAAATACAATCACACCGTGCAGTCGGGAAGCTCTCGGGCGATCATGAATCACCTGAGCGATGAAACCGTCGTCTATGCGCACGGAATCAATTCTGGAAACGGCATCGTCATCTTCGGCAGAAAGCAGGGCGTGATCGCATATTCGGTCGTGTTTAGCGGCTGGCGGAGCGTCGTTGCCATCGAAAATCTACCGGAAGAGCTCGGGCGTGAGATCATCGTGCAGGGCGTTGCCGAGACCATGAACCCCAAGAAAAAACCAAGGAGAAAATCATGAAAGCATCCCAATTGAAAGATACGCTGGCGTGCACCATCCGGCACAAGCTGCCCGTGCTGATCAAGGGTGCGCCTGGAACCGGCAAGAGCGATCTGGTGGCGCAAGCATGCCATAAAGCCGGAGCCAACCTCATCATCAGTCATCCGGTGGTGTCTGATCCGACCGACTACAAAGGACTGCCCTTTCCGGTCGCGGACAAGGACGAAGCCACCTTTCTGCCCTTCGGAGACCTTCTGAAACTCATCAACGCTGAAAAGCCCACCGTGTTCTTCCTCGACGACCTCGGACAGGCTCCCGCAAGCGTGCAGAGCGCGGTCATGCAGCTGATACTTGCGAGACGGGTCAACGGACACAAGGTGTCGGAGCATGTCGTGTTTCTGGCGGCAACCAACCGTCGCGAGGACAAGGCTGGCGTGATGGGCATCCTGGAGCCTGTGAAGAGCCGTTTTGCCGCGATCGTCGAGCTGGAGGTCGATGTCGATGACTGGGTCGCGTGGGCGTTCCGCGAGGAAATGCCGGCGGAATTGATCGCCTTCATTCGCTATCGACCGCACCTTCTCCACGACTTCAACCCCACCGCAGATATCGTCAACACGCCCTCGCCTCGAACCGTCGCGTATGTGGGCACGATGATGAAGAATGGTTTACCGGAAGACCTGACCTACGAGCTGATCGCTGGCGCTGCTGGAGAAGGCTTTGCGGCGGAGTTTATCGGCTTCCTCAACATCTTCCGGGACCTGCCGGATATCCCGTCGCTGATCAAGAACCCCGAGACGGCTGTCGTACCGGAAGAGCCATCAATGTTGTTTGCCATCTGCGGCGCGTTGGTACAGCAGGCGAACCGAAAGAACTTCGGGCAGATCCTGACCTATGCAGAGCGCATCCCACCGGAGTTTCAGGTGCTACTGGTCAACGATGCGCAACGCCGAAATCCGACGCTTTCTTCCTGTCCCGCCTTCGCCCAATGGGCCATCAACCACCACGATATCGTTTTCTGACATCTCGAGGAAACAACTTTCTTTCGCATCCCTTTTCCCACCTATAATCTATCGTTGTCCTTCGACTACGCTCAGGATGACACGATAGATAATACCCTGCAAAATAATGGTTTGTCATCCTGAGCAGAGTCGAAGGACAGAACGATTATTTTGCAGCCCAACAATCCCCAACCCAACAAGGAGACCACCATGCCTATCCAAAACAAAGCCATGATCGCGCATCTGCATATCTCGACATGGACCGCCCGGAAGTTCGACCGCCGTGTGACCCGCGAGATCGAAGACAACTACGCCGCCAGCAACTCCGGTCGGTACAACAAGATTCTCATCGCGACCGAGTACCTGGGCAAAATCCAGAAGATCGCTTCCACAGTCAGAGCCTACCACTATGAAAACACCCTGCCCTGGATGGACAACGGGGGAAGGCTTCTACCGACAGCCAACTATTTTGGCTATGTCCAGCGGATGGATGAGTATCGCGCCGAGTTCCTGCGTGAGGTTAACGCCTTCCTGGACAGCTATCCCGATTACCAGCAGGAAGCGAAAAGTCGTCTCAATGGGATGTATTCCATCGAGGATTACCCCGACATCGATCGTCTGCGAGACAAATACGCATTCTCCGTTCGCATGGCGCCGATTGCCGACGCGGACGATTTTCGGGTCACGCTGAACGATGAAGACGTCGAGACCATCCGTGAGGACTACCGCCAGCAATTGGAAGATGGACTCCGCGATGCCCATCAAGACCTGTGGAAAAGGTTGCATGGTGTGGTCTGGCATATGCTAGAGCGGCTCACAACTGCCGATGCCCGTTTCAAGAATAGTCTGGTCGAGAACATCCGCGATATCTGCCGTCTGATGCCGAAGCTCAATATCACAGAAGACCCGCTGCTCGATTCGATGGTGGACGAGATCAAACGAAAGCTGACCGTTCATGCGCCGGAAGTCTTGCGAAGCGACCCGGAAATCCGTAGCGATACGGCATTGGCAGCGAAACAGATCATCGAGAAGATGCGGCATTATGCGCCCCTTCGGGAGGCGTCATGAACGCACGAGAAAAGCTGATCAAGGCGAGGGCGGGTCTGGTTTTGGGCTCGCCCTTTTTCGCAAGCATCGCGCTCCATCTGAAGCTCGTCGAGGACGCAACCTGCGAGACCGCCTACACCGACTCGGTCGTGCTGGGATACAATCCGGAATTCATCGACGGACTGACCCTGGCGGAGACCAAGGCTTTAATTTGTCACGAGGTGATGCACGTTGCCATGTTACATGCCTTCCGAAGAAAGCACCGCGAGCATCAACTCTGGAACATTGCCTGTGACTACGCTATCAACCCCGTGATCGATAAAGCCGGGATGCTGTTGCCCGATGGCGCGCTTATCCATCATCAATACGAGAACATGGAAGCAGAAGCGATCTATGCCAAGCTCCAGAACAGCAAGACGAGAAAACGGCACCAGAAACCATCCTTCGGAGAGGTGCGGGACTACAAACCCAAGCCCGGCGACCTGCCCATGCCACAGCAGATGCAGAACACGAAGATACAAATCTCGCAGGCTATAACCACCGCGCGTATGCAGGGGAAACTGCCGCAAGCCATGGAGCGCACGATCCGCGAAATCCTTCAGCCGCAGCTGCCCTGGCTGGAAATCCTGAGCCGCTTCATCACGCAGCATTCGCGCAACGACTATCAATGGAAATCTCCGAACGCACGATACCTCCATGCGGGGTTATACCTGCCAACGCTATCAGCCCCATCCCTCGGAACCATTGCCGTGCTGATCGATACCAGCGGCTCCGTCAACCAGAACGAACTCGACCTCTTTGCCTCAGAACTCAAATCCATCCTCGCATCCTACCCCGACACAACCATCCACGTCGCCTACGTCGATAGCCACGTAGCCCACCACCACGACCTCACCCTCCACGATTTCCATCTCGTAGCCAAAGGCGGTGGCGGCACCGACTACCGCCCCGGCTTCACCCACCTCGAAGACAACCAGATCAATCCCTCCTGCATCCTCTACTTCACCGACGGCTACTGCGATACCTTCCCCGAATCATGCGATGTCCCGACTTTGTGGATCGTGACGGAGAGAGAGCGATTTATGCCACCGTTTGGGGAGGTTATTCATATGGGTTGTAGCGAACGATAAAGGCAGGAGATACCCCTGCCTTTTTTAGCTATTGGCACGACCAATAATCTTCCTGTTGTTGGGCTAAGAAACAAGCAAACAATACGTATAGCATACAAGGGGGCGCATTAATGGAAAAATTTTTTCAAGAATATTAAAATCCTTGACACATTAAAATATAGTAGCATGGAATTGGTCACTAAAACACTCGGAGGGACGTATGAAACGCGCCACAATCATTGCTATGCTTGTTGTAATGCTGTTTCCAGTCATTATCTACGCTTCTTTTGGTTCTGTTCCTGATCCAGATGTTGTCTTGGAGTTTCGTGATCGAATTCGAAATGTCATAGCTGTTGAATCTGCAACCGAACCATCCGCAAGAGCATATGTCAGCACATTCGGTATCTCGGCAGTTGGTTCTCAGGACGATGAAATACCTGTTTTCATAATACCCCAAATATATCGTTTCAGAATGTACAATTCTGAATATGAAATGGATTTTTATGATGGATGTCAATTATTGATGAATGACGACTTCATACAAGCAAACGCAGCTGTTGACTACCTGATCTGCTACGATGAAAATGAGCTGGCTTCCTTACTATCGTGGTATCCAGATGAGCAATGGTTTGGAGGATTACGATACGGCAGTGGGTGTGGTTTTTGGTCTAGTCCTGTGTTGTACAGGTATTCTGATGAAGTAAATTACCTGTTTGCATTAAATAAAAGCGGTTTACTGCTTATCATCGATGCAGACTACGGCTCATCCTTCCAACAAGCAGTATATGCCGCAATTGATCTTCGAGACATGGAAAGAGACTTCGTAGGTAGCAGTTCATTCGCTCTTGAATACGCTTCAACCCCTGTCGCAATAGGAGATTATCTATATGTGGCTGGCTTGCAGTCTTTTTTCAAAATTAACATCAGCAATCCGTCAGCGATTGAATCGTCGGTTTCCATGCAGAATATTGGAGGGCTTTCTAATTCAGACCCGTGGCAAGCTGAGTACTTTTTCTCAGCCGTTACCTGGGATTTCAATGCCGCTGGCGAAATCATTCTATCGGCAACCACGCGTTCGCACAACGACTCCGGTGGCCATACAATTATAGTAAACGGGAATTTAATTCAGCAGCCTATAAACGAGGATAATTCTGGGCATAATGGTATTCCACTTTGCTATGATTACTCAGGATATACCTATGTACCCGAATCGACAATGTATAGGATGCCAAGAGATTTACGCGAAAGCGATTACGAAGGACATAACCTTTCTCAAATTAATCAGGTAGGCTTAACCATCACGTATGGAGATATCCTGTCTGATTTTTCAGGCAATCTGATTTTTCAGACTTTGGGTGCGTCTGGGATTCAGGTCACAGATATGGGACGCTCCTATGCCTTCATGAATAACAGCCCGATAAGTGAGATCGGCCACCATGATTACGGCTATTTAGCCAACTTTGGTGGCATTCAATTTCAGTTCGATGCCAATAACCATGGATTGGTCTTCGAGGATCCCGAACAGAAACGGTCTCTTGTTGTATCGATATGCTCTACAGACCGATCAGGACACGATGAAGTATCCTTTATAGAAGAAGGCATTCCTTTATTCTACGACGATCATAAGATTTATGATGAGAATGGCTATGTCTTTCACGACTGGGGTATGCGAATCGGCATGTTGAATCTCGATCGCTCGGGAAATGGAGTAAATCAATCTTGGACTAATCCCGAACATTTAATTGAAGACAGCTCATATGGTGGATTGGCTCCCTATAAAACGATAGAGAACCATATCAATATACTCTACGGAACAGAGCGCGGCTATGTACGTTCCTATACGTGGCATCTTCCGTCTGAGGCAGTCAACTACCCATTTAGACTCGAGTTTGATGAACCGGTTATCTCGAATACCAGTAAAAGTAAGTTCCAGCGCGACGTAACGAACAACTGCTCGTATCCTTGGGTTGAAAACCATCAGGTAATTATTACCGATGTACCGGGAGATTATAACATTGAGGCAGTGTTCGGGAATGGATACAGAAGAGTAGCCGAAGAGAGAAACGAGAGCTATGAGGTTGTGTTCGAGCGTCTGCAAGCTCATCCAAATTACACTTTTGGGTTTCGATATACCGACGATGAAGAACAAAGATCCGTAAGAGAAATATCTCATGTAAGCATTCCCGAGCAATCTCCCCTGATAATTCCTTTCGATTTGGATCTCGTTGTTTTATCCGATGAAGACATTACCATCGATACACCCAACATAAGCTACAACAGCATTACGATCCATAATAACGGCATCTTGAGAATCGAAACGCATCCAGTCTTCACGAACGAGTTGATTCTCTATGATGGATCCCAACTCAAAATAACCGACACTTCGATCCTTAACGCATACTCCTGTAATTGCATCAGTGAATCGGAAAATCCTGATCCTGCGACGATCAATCTTTACTTCGCCGGACACTTGAATATTACTACAGAGATGAGTTTCGGTCTCGATACATTTCCGTGTCCTGCATATTGTCGTGTTGAAGGTGGTGACGAAAACAACATGAGGGTTAGTGACCTTACTTTGGGAGCGGGAGATGCAATAGATATCTCTTTGAATGAAAATGCGGATGGAACTGAGGCAACCTTACGAGTTAAAAAAGCTGATTACATGTGCGGTGATATCCAGATCAGTGGAACGATGCGAGTTCTCAGCAAACTCGACATAAGAGAAAATGGTCATGTAGGAGTATCCGATGGCGGACACCTCATCATGTGTCCTACGGAGGGAAACCAAACCAGCACAGCTGACATCGATATCAATCGTACCGGAACCGCGCTTGAAGTTGCATCCGGTGGAAAGCTGACGTTCAGAACCGGCGCAACGCTTGTACCGGAAAACTCGGCCACAATCGTAGATATTGCGGGTACTCTCAGCCTGGAGCAAGGCGTCGAACTTGACGTTGAGAATGGCGTTATCGCGATGAGGGCAGGCTCCAATATCTTCATGTCGCATGGAATCCTGCACATGACCTTGAACAGCACGCTCCTGCTTTCCTGCGAAGGCGTAACCATCACCGGCTCCAAGGCCAAGGACGAGGTTAACGACCTCCCGGCCGACCAAATCGTCATTGACGGTGGCGGAGATATGAAATCTGATGGTGAGCATACGGATTATATATATAATGTCACGATTGCCTCTTCAGATGAGCGCTGGAAAGGAATCATGTTCGATCCACCCACTCATTTCCCAAAACTCTTGATTGACTGGAATGTAGCGGGAGTCGAAATGCTGCGTTTCACCGGAAACCAGAATGATCTGTGTTGGATCAAGTTGCAGAATTGTCATATCGACGACTGTACATATGGTGTGAGAGCAGAAGGCGTCAAGAAGCTCTCGATCAATGCTTCATCGTTCGTAAACTGCGTGTATGGTGTTTACGCAAATCGTGTTGACGATGTTGAGATTTATGTCGAAGATAATGGTGGCAACCCCGAAAACGCAGTTTTCGACGGCAACCAATACGCAGTTGTGATCAAAGATGCGGATACGGATGAGGCCGAGAAGATCAACAACTACTGGTTTGAGAATAACGAAGTGGCGATCTCCTACAGAAATAGTTTCATGAATATTGGTGGATATTACCGCTCGTTATATGAAGACTATGTTTCTGAAGGAAGTTGCAACTTCTTTGGCAATGACGTTGCCATCGAGGGATCGATATACGGTGTGGATCAGGAATCTGTCATCATGGATTGTTGGTTTGAGATCAACGAGTACGAGGCATTGTATCTGTTCGATCAGTATGTCCGGATTTACAACAACGACTTTATAAGGAATGGACGAAATGCTATTTGGTCCTACAAGGGTCAATTCCAGCAAATGAAGGACAATTATTTCGAAAATAATGGAGGTGCCGAAATTATAGGCTATCTCGATGTGTTCAATAGTATGACCGGAGGAAATAATACTCTGGTTGATACCGAATATGATTTCTTCCCGATTCCGGACCCTCCGGATCTATGGTCTGCGAGTCAAATGGATCGATTCTTATTAGCTCGATTGGATCACAATGTATTCGATGTTGCCGATGTGTCGGGGAATACGATACCGCATAATGATCCAGCCCGGTTTTATCCTTCGATAAGCTCGTTCGATTTCGGAGACGGCTTGTTGTCGGATCCGAAATCCCTGTATTACTTCGGTGTTGACGAATACAAGGACGGAAGTTACACGAGCGCAGAATTCACCTTCTCGAATTTGGTAACGAATTATCCCGAATCGTCTTATTCTGTATCTGCACTGATTTATTTTCTCTACATCGAATCGGAGACAGATCAGGATTACGAGGCTCTGCGAGCGAGGCTTGATGCGTTGGTTTCGGAGGATTACCCCGATCTCTACAAAGAGAAAGAGTACGTCGTCACACAATCGTATCTCTATGAAGAAAAATATCTCGATGTGATCGAACGGCTTGAGGATACGATCGCGTCACCCGATACGAAGATGGACAGCGTCGTTGCGCTGGCAACGCAGGGTTATTGCTACGTACAGCTCGCCGAAGAAGGTACGCGAGCTCTGCCGCAAAAATGTACGGTTAGGACAGAGACATACGAGGAATATCTCGAATACATGCGCAATCTGCGTATGACACTGAATGGAGAAGTCGAGACATCGCAAGCACCGTCCTACACGTTTTCACTTGACGCGAACTATCCCAACCCCTTCAATCCTACCACGACGATCTCGTTCTCGATCCCGAAGGACGACAAGGTCGAGTTGAAGGTCTATAACATCAAGGGACAGCTTGTGAAAACGCTGGTAAACGACCACCTTGAAGCCGGCAGGCATAAGGCTGTCTGGGACGGTGACAACAAGTATGGCAAGAGCGTATCGTCAGGTATCTATCTGTACCGACTCGAATCCTGCGGGAAATCGAAGGCACAGAAGATGCTTCTTTTGAAATAACTCTCCCTAAATCCCTCTCTTCGGATGAAGAGAGGGACTTGGCAAGGGTAAGATGTTTGACGATAAACTGTTAACGACGTGAAAACCTTCCTTAAGCCCCCTCTTGATTCCAAGAGGGGGTTTGGGGGAGCTGGAGGCCCAAATGAAACGAACACTGCTTATCCTCGTACTCTCAATCACACTGTTGCACGCGCTCCACATCTACGACGACACTGTATGGAGTCCAGAAGATAATCCCTATATTGTGGAAAACGAAAACGTATATGTCCATGAAGACGCTACGCTTACAATCCTGCCCGGCACCGAGATATTGATTGAAGCGGTTATGTCGAGCAATACATACAATTTCTACTGGTCGGGCACCAATACCGAAGCTGCCGCGAAGGTGTTCAAGGTCGATGGCAACATCATCGCCATCGGCACCGAAGAAGAACCGATTTCGTTCACGAGGTATCCGGACCTGGAGGGTCTTTCCTGGGGAGGGGTACACTTCACACCCAATGCCGGCAGACCTGTATTCAAGTATTGCAGGTTCAAAGGTGCATACAGGAATATCTACCCGGGATTCGATAATTATATAGGGGCTCTTTGCTTCAAAAACATCGATTTTCTTGTCGAATACTGCACGTTCACCAATATTTGGGTAGGTATAAGCTACTTCAATCTTCCCAACGACATCATGATCTACGGCAACACCTTTGAACTGACGGAACAGGGACAATATGCAAGTGATATTTACTCCGATGCGATACAGGGTTATGCCAATGATGATTACAACATGTATCCCCAGATTGTCATCGCCCGGAACCGGTTCATCAATATCCACCATGATTACGGTAGTTCATATAACAGCGGAGGAAGCATAAAGGAATATGTTTATAACTATTACACACGTAGTGAAGAATTTGAGATAGGAAACCGTGACAATGAAATCAATAGAGATCGTTCACGAAATCCCTCAAGGAGGGATACTTACGGTTGTTTTTTCAATCACTGGAATCGAGGAACAGCCATCGGTAGTCTCATACCTGATTCGATTGCCTATTTCCGTAAGAATTATGTGTATGACAACACAACGGATAACCCAAATGCCATAGAAAGCTATGGCTACAATGTCATATCGGATAATATGCTTTTGGGGAATCTGATGATCTATGATTACTCCGCCGATTCGACGATCGTGTGTAATAATGTTGTTTACACGTCAAGCAACTGGTTCTTTTATGAATCCGAGAACCCCTTTCGTGTATATAACAATTTGTTTACCGGTTATCCGGAATTGCTCGCAGCTGACTCGGGCGTCCTGTACAATAACACGTTTCATTCGAGCAACAATAGCTGCATCGCGTCGATGCATTACGATTTCGATGTTTACAATAATATCCTGTGTTCGACAGAAGAAATTATGGGAGCGGGTGGCCCGGAAACAGTTCTCAGCTACAATTTCATGAATCACCCATTTCCCGCATTCGCAACCGACGGCGGCGGTAACATCTACGGTGAAGATCCTATGTTCGCGAATCCATTCGTAGGCGACTACAGCCTGGCGGAGGGCAGCCCGTGCATCGATGCCGGTATGCCGGATGGGGACTATCCACCTACGGACATCCTTGGCAACGTACGCGTATGGGACGGTGACGGCGACGGCGTAGCCACCATCGATATCGGCGCGTTCGAATACGGCGCGCCCTTCTGGGGTGGCATCGAGGGCTACGTGTACGAAGAGGATGGTGAAACCCCGCTCGATATCGCGAAGATCACCGTCGATGGCGTGCAGTTCCCCGAGTGGAGCGACTCGACCGGCTGGTTCCGCATCCTGACCGGACCCGGTACCTTCACGCTCAACATCGAGCGCATGTACTACGACGACCAGCAGGTCACCGGTATCGTGGTCGAGCAGGGATCGCCGACCTACCGCAACATCACCATGCAAAGCCTCGAAGCACACGACTACGACAACCTCATTCAGCAATATACCATCACCATGGAGCAGAACACGCCCAACCCCTTCAATCCCACCACGACGATCTCGTTCTCGATCCCGAAGGACGACAAGGTCGAACTGAAGGTGTATAACATCAAGGGTCAGCTTGTGAAGACGCTGGTAAACGACCACCTCGAAGCCGGAACGCATAAAGCTGTCTGGGACGGTGACAACAAGTATGGCAAGAGCGTATCGTCAGGTATCTATCTGTACCGACTCGAATCCTGCGGGAAATCGAAGGCACAGAAGATGCTTCTTTTGAAATAACTCTCCCTAAATCCCTCTCTTCGGATGAAGAGAGGGATTTGGCAAGGGTAAGATGTTTGACGATAAACTGTTAACGACGTGAAAACCTTCCTTAAGCCCCCTCTTGATTCCAAGAGGGGGTTTGGGGGAGTTGGAGGCCCAAATGAAACGAACACTGCTTATTCTCGTACTCTCAATCACACTGTTGCACGCGCTCCACATCTACGACGACACTGTATGGAGTCCAGAAGATAATCCCTATATTGTGGAAGGAGAGAATGTGTATGTGCATGAAGGTGCCACACTGACAATCCTGCCCGGCACCGAGATATTGATTGAAGCGGTTATGTCGAGCAATACATACAATTTCTACTGGTCGGGCACCAATACCGAAGCTGCCGCGAAGGTGTTCAAGGTCGATGGCAACATCATCGCCATCGGCACCGAAGAAGAACCGATTTCGTTCACGAGGTATCCGGACCTGGAGGGTCTTTCCTGGGGAGGGGTACACTTCACACCCAATGCCGGCAGACCTGTATTCAAGTATTGCAGGTTCAAAGGTGCATACAGGAATATCTACCCGGGATTCGATAATTATATAGGGGCTCTTTGCTTCAAAAACATCGATTTTCTTGTCGAATACTGCACGTTCACCAATATTTGGGTAGGTATAAGCTACTTCAATCTTCCCAACGACATCATGATCTACGGCAACACCTTTGAACTGACGGAACAGGGACAATATGCAAGTGATATCTACACCGATGCGATACAGGGCTATGCCAATGACGATTACAATATGTTTCCCGAGATTGTCATCGCCCGGAACCGGTTCATCAATGTTCTCAATGATTACGGTGGCGGGGCAATTATCAATGGAGGAAGTTACAGTTCATATGTTTTCAACTATTACACGCGCAGCGAAGAATTTGAAATTGGTCGTGATATTGTTGAGGAAGAGGAACGTTCACGAAGATACTCGATATTTGACAGTTATGGCAATGTATTCAACCACTGGAATCGAGGGACAGGTATCAGCAGCTATGAATCCGATACGTTAGCCTATTTCCGTAAGAATTATGTGTATGACAACACAACGGATAACCCTCATGCCATAGAGAGTCATGGCTACGCTATTATATCCGACAACATGCTTGAGGGAAACCTGAGGATCTATGATTACTCCGCCGACTCTACAATCGTATGCAACAACGTGATATATATGTCAAGCAACTGGGCCTTTTATGAACCAGACAACCCATTTCGTGTATATAATAATTTGTTCACGGGTTATCCGAAACTGCGCGCATACAATCCAGGCATCCTGCACAACAACACACTGCTTTCGAGGCACAACAATAGCTGCCTCGCAGCTTTGGATTACGACTTCGACGTTTACAATAATATCCTGTGTGCGATAGACGAAATCATGTCGGCGGGTGGACCAGCAACTGTTCTCAGCTACAATTTCATGAACCATCCATTTCCCTCATTTGCAACCGACGGCGGTGGCAACATCTTCGGTGACGATCCCATGTTTGCGGATACGCTGAACGGCGACTACAGCCTTGCTGAGGGCAGTCCGTGCATCGATGCCGGTATGCCGGATGGTGACTACCCGCCCACGGATATCCTGGGCAACGTACGTGTGTGGGACGGTGATGGCGACGGTACCGCCACCATCGATATCGGAGCTTTCGAGTATGGTGCACCCTTCTGGGGTGGCATCGAGGGCTACGTGTACGAAGAAGACGGCGAAACCCCGCTCGATATCGCGAAAATCACCGTCGATGGCGTGCAGTTCCCCGAGTGGAGCGACTCCACCGGCTGGTTCCGCATCCTCACTGGGCCCGGCACCTTCACGCTCAACATCGAGCGCTTTTATTACGAAGACCAGCAGGTTAGCGGTATCGTGGTCGAACAGGGCTCGCCAACCTACCAAAACATCACCATGCAAGGCCTCGAAGCGCATGACTACGACAACCTCATCCAGCAATACACCATCACCATGGAACAAAACTCGCCCAACCCGTTCAATCCTACTACGACGATATCGTTCTCGATTCCGAAGGACGACAAGGTCGTCTTGAAGGTGTACAATATCAAGGGACAGCTCGTAAAGACGCTGGTGAACGACCAGCTCGAAGCCGGATCGCACAAGGCCGTCTGGAACGGTGACAATAAGTACGGCAAGAACGTATCGTCTGGCATCTATCTGTATCGCCTCGAATCCGGAGGGAAATCGAAGGCACAGAAGATGCTTCTGTTGAAATAGTGACAAATGTCCTCCAGTTGCTACGTTGGTTTAGCAGCGTCTGAATAAGGGGGACCCGATGCATCAGCGAGACAATGCGCTAAGGCGCGATGAGTTAAAGAGTTATGAGGGAGAGTTCTTGTATGAGTTGCAGAATTCATACGAACTCTCCCCTCGATTAAGCGAACAAATCCTTCAGACAGCCAAGTCCATTCTTTATCGATCCAGTACCGTCTATCCCGGTGTCGTTCCTGTCGTGGTAGCCGATATCGAAGAGAAGAGCGGTAAAAGCATGGAGAACATCCGCAAACGCACCATTTACGTGACGCTCGATGATGAGCGGGATGACCTTTCGATCCTTCACCAATACGGGCGGACATATCTTCGCCAGGTGACCATCCAGCGGATCACCGAGGAAGCGATCGAGCAGGACGGGCTCCTTACCCAGGAAGACCTGAGCCGATTGCTTCGTTGCAGTAAGCGGACAATCAGGCGCGATATTCGTGCAATTCAGGATCGCGGTGTTCATGTCGTAACGCGTGGTGTTTTTCACAACGTCGGACGCTGCCAGACTCACAAAAGCCAGATCATCCGCCTGTATCTGGAAGGCTTTACCTACAGCGAGATTCACCGCAAATGTTACCACACGACCTCATCCATCAAGCGTTACCTGGAAGATTTCAAGAAGGTGCTGATGAGCCTCCACCATGGTGTTACGGACTCCCGAAATATCGCGCAGGTAACCGGATTATCGGTCTATCTGGTCAAGCAGTATCGGGCGCTGATATCGGAAGCGAAGCAATCCCCCATCATGCAGGATACCCTTTCGATCATGATCGAGCAGAACCAGTATATGGACGGAGTAAAAAAAACGCTAAAAAACGATGGGCTGAAAGCGGCAGTTACGGAGGAACAATGAATCGGAACCAGCGAGATCGCTATGAATCGATCAACAAGCGCAATTTTCGCAATGCTCTAATTCATTTGCTGGAAACGGAATACAAGATCATCGGTTCGCGGAAAATCCTTTCGCTTCTGGCAGATGATATCGAGCAACTTCATTCGGAGTATTTTGTATCGACCTCGACAGTGGGTATCGGTGAGATCGTGTTTCGCACCACCGCGGACGACGGACAACGCCCGAATTACGGTAAGAAAACCGAGGATTACAGCTCGACAACGGTTGTCCTGCCACTGGTGACCGAGGAGGATATCGAGAACCGCGTCTATACCCGAAACGGAAATAAAAACACGAATTACGAGCACTGCGACCGACGTGAGATCAGGACGATGATCCGCTTGCTCGAGTCGGCAAAGTCCCAGGGCGGTCTTCTTAGCGGAGCCGAGGTTAGTGTCTTGCTGAATCGCAGTTTGAACACAATACAAAAATATCTCAAGGCATACGTAAAGGAGACGGGAAAAATCCCGCCATTGAAGGGCTACGTGATGGACATGGGCAGTCTGCCGACCCACAAGTCGATCATCATATCGTACTACGAACAGGGGATGTCGCCAGCCGATATTGTGCTGAAAACCTCCCACAGTCAGGATGCCGTGGATCGTTACATCAAGCAGTACGACCAGATCAAACTGTTGATCCGGAAAGGGATGTCCGCCACAGAGATCAAGGATATCGTTCGGCGAAGCATGAAAGTGGTAAAAGAATACATCGCAATCTATAACGAATTTCACGATATATCGGAAAATCGTTGACAATGAGGTGGTTAGATGAGAGAAAAAACTCACACAAAGAAACCGAGGGAAGGGGCTGCTTTCATTATTGATTGCTTTCCCTTCTTTCGGGAATGTATACCAAAAAACTATGGGGACATTTGGCACCATGGTAAATAGAAAATCGTACAGCTTAGTCAATTATTTACCACATTTTCAATATCACATAGTTTCTTGCGCAGCACATGAAAAAGATTGACAAATAATTTCTGCTATATGAATCTAACGAATCCTGATTGTTTTTTGGGGGATAACACATGGAAGCATTGGGCTGTTTATTTGTTTTAGCCATTATTTTCCTGATTATAAAAGCGTTTGTTGGCAAGAAGGATAATGAGCATATTCGTCAACAGCAACAGCAGGACGAAACTCCCACTCACTGGCTTGTTCAGTCGGTTCCGGATGTACGGACGGAACGCCTGAGATGCGAGTCAAATTCTTTTCGCATTGCTGATTGCTGGATACCCGAAGGACAGGAATGTACGGTCTGCTCCTATACAATACCTGGTGGAATGATTTATGTGGGTAAAGCACCGAGTAGTTCCTATCGCCCGACTTACTGGAGCCCTTATCCTGCCTTGATTGACACAAGATTACCGATTGATGAGGAAAATCCGGATCGTGATGGATCGACGATAAACTACTATTATGCTTATTCATTGATCACCCCTCAGGCGAGAGCCGGATACCTTGAATGGCTGATAAATGGAAGGAATGATCCCAAAGCGCCGAGTGGATTTCCAATCCTTTATTTCTATGGTTTGGAGCGCCGACTTCTGGGCATACAAGATATTCATGGCACCGATGAAGAGCGAAATGCAATTTTGAGAGAGGTCAGACATATCTTGTCGATATACCAGGATGATTGGACTCTCCGTAGATTTGCTAGCGAGCTGATTGTATTCTATCTGGCAAAAGAAAAACGCTGGCAGGAAATTGCAGCGATCCAGGAACAATTTGGGGGAACGGGGCAACAGGAACTGCCGATCGCATTCCGCATCGGCATTTCGAAATTCCTTATCAATGGAGAGCCGATACCTTCAAATTGGGCTCTCGACTGGGTTATTGCCGATCCGGAAAGCCATCTGCGTACCCCTGCGCATCGTTGCCGAGAAGAGATGAAAGCACTGTTTTCTTTGAAATATCGTGAAAGATTTGGCGAAGGTCTCGTCGTCAAACGAAACAAGAGTACTCTGAAGATCGAATATCACCCGGCAAATGATGCTCTTCGGCATGGAGACTACAAGATCGAAACGGACTTCCCCGATGTTGGAAAGCTCAAACAACCGATCACCAAATTCCGTCCTCTCGTTGATTCATGCATCGACGAACTGGATGCTTACAGCCGCTATCTCGGGCGTCATCCGGATGATAGGGAAAGCTTTCCAGCGACGGCGTTGCTTCCCAAATCACTACTCGAACTGTCGGATAATTCCAGGCTTGTTGCAACGAAGGAACTACTGCAGAGCGTCATCACGGATGATGGAACAGGATTCTTCGCATTGAAAGAAATCCTGAACATTTGGGATATCCCCACAGAAAAGCGTATCGCCAAGAAAGACCTCACGTCTCTCGCACTTCTGTTAGAAGGCCTGGGATTCGGGATGGAACCAGATCCGAGATTCTCAGGATCAAGCATGAAAGCGGAAGATCTCATGGTTGTGTTTCCCTGGATCGCGGGAATTCCGAGTTCTCCCAATTCTGAATACAACGAAGCCTTACTACGGCTTCAAATCAGCGCCATGATATGCATAGCCGATCAGGTCGTTTCCGCTTCTGAAGAAAGGAATCTGCAACAATTGATAAACGGCTTCAACAATCTCACTGATGGAGAGAAAAGGCGTTTGGACGCCCACCTTAACTGGTTTGTGAAGGCATGCCCAAGCCGAACCGGTTTATTGAAAAAACTTGAGAAGCTCCCAGAGAATCAGAAACATCTTATCGCCGATTTTCTCCTCGAAGTAGCACGTGTCGATGGCAACATCGACCCTGAAGAGGTAAAACTTCTATCGAAGCTCTATACCAAAATGGGGCTTTCCGAAGATGAACTTCATAGCTCGATTCACCAATCCTTTACACGGTATCGCGAACCGACCGAACCTGTAACGATCAAATATGCCAGCGAGCCAGAAGAAGAGTATGCAGTACCTGAAGAAGCGCAGAAAGAAAGTGGTGTTTCTCTCGACCTCGATGCTATTCAACGGAAAATGAAAGAAACGGCGATTGTCACCGATCTTCTTCAAAACATCTTCACAGATGACGAACCGCAATCGCCATCACCTATACCCACAGACAGAGTGGATTCCAACTCAATCAGAGGCCTGAGCATCGAGATGTCCGATTTCCTGCGGGAACTTGGAGGAAAATCTGCCTGGTCACGCCATGAAATCGAAGAACTCGCTCAGCGACTCGGCTTGATGCCCGAAGGAGCGATTGAAGATATTAACGATCTCGCTTACGATATAACAGACGAGCCTCTTGTGGAAGAGGACGAGGACTTGATCATCAATCAAGAGATATACGAGGAGCTCATCCGTGGAGAAAACAGTCAAGATTAAAACGAAAGAACGGGATACGATTATCCAGGCGCTGCGCGCGGGTGTGGTGCCGAGAATCGGACAGCAGCATATACAGGTGGGACGTTTACGAGAAGTCGAAACACTCAACCGCGATATTGAACGAATCATCGATGGGGGAGCCTCCCTTCGCTTCATAATCGGCGATTACGGCGCAGGGAAGACATTCTTCCTTTTCCTGATTCGCTCGATTGCATTACAGAAAAAGCTCGTAACGGTTCATGCCGACCTTACACCCGACCGGCGTCTGCAAGCCTCCGGTGGCCAGGCACGGAATCTGTATTCGGAGCTGATCAAGAACATGGCCACCCGGTCGAAACCGGATGGCAACGCACTTCATTCCGTGGTTGAACGGTTCATTTCCAGCGCAATGAATGAAGCGAGGACAACAGGAAACGATGTCGGCTCGATCATTCACGAGAAGATGCAAAGCTTGAAAGAGATGGTTGGCGGATACGACTTTGCAGAGGTTCTGGTCCAATACTGGAAAGGATATGATAGCGGAAACGAGCGACTCATAGGCGATGCAATCCGATGGTTCCGTGGAGAATTCCCGACACGAACCGATGCGAGAATAGCGCTTGGAGTGCGCTCGATCATCGACGACGCTCAGTTCTACGATCAATTGAAGCTGATGGCGAGGTTCGTTCGCTTGGCCGGATATAGCGGACTTCTGGTCAATCTCGATGAAATGGTGAACCTTTATAAAATCAACAACTCGCGATCCCGAAATGCAAATTACGAACAAGTACTGCGAATCCTCAACGATTGCCTTCAAGGGACGGCAGAAGGACTCGGATTCCTGTTTGGCGGCACACCGCAGTTCGTAACAGATCACAGAAGAGGATTGTACAGCTATGAAGCGCTTGAATCGCGTCTGAGAGAAAATACGTTTGCCACAGATGGGCTGGAAGATATGTCCGGTCCCGTCATTCGTCTGTCCAGCCTGTCACCTGAAGATATGTACGTTTTATTGAGCAAACTTCTAACGGTTTATCGCTCCGATCCTAAAATCGCACTCGATTTCCCGGAGCAAGCGATTCACTCCTTTCTTCAGCACTGCTTCGGCAAGATCGGCGAAAGCTATTTCCGTACACCACGCAGCACGATCAGGCCCTTTCTCGACCTCCTTGCCATGCTGGAGCAACACCCGGACATTCCATGGAATGTTCACCTCGGCAGTTGCAGAATCGAGGAAGATCAGTCTCCAGAATTAGCCGAAATCGACGATAGCGTTGATGAAGAGGATTCGCTTGTCACCTTCAAAATCTGATTCTGCTGCATATCATATCCTGCATCACGAGATGCGTCGCTGGATCCACAAGCAGGGCTGGAAGAAACTGCACGCGATTCAAGAGCAAGCCATCCCGGCAATAATCGATACAGGTAACGACGTCTTGATTATGGCTCCAACAGCCGGCGGAAAAACAGAAGCGGCTTACCTGCCCATCCTATCGAAACTGCTCGATAATGATCGGGTACTGGGCATATCGGTATTGAATATCAGCCCATTGAAAGCCCTGATCAACGACCAGTACAAACGGCTGCACACGTTGTGCGAACCGGTCGATATCACCCTTACACGCTGGCATGGCGATGCCTCCCAAGCTGCCAAAAAGAATCTTCTCAAGAAACCGTCCGGCGTGCTCCTTATCACGCCGGAGTCCCTTGAAGCACTCTTCATGCACCACGGGATGAAGATGCGGCATCTCTTCGGTGCGCTCCAGCATATCGTGATCGACGAACTGCATGCGTTTATGGGAAACGTGAGAGGCAGACAACTGCAGTCGCAGCTTTGCCGACTCGAGAGCATAATCGGCAGGCCCATTCCCCGAATCGCATTGAGTGCAACGATAGCCGATGTCGATCTCGCGCGAAGCTTCCTGCGCCCCGAGGCACCGGAGAAAGTCACGGCAATCGCGTCCAAGGGTGATGGTGGAGAACTGCGCCTTCTCGTGAAAGGTTTCTGGATCGATTGCGAACTGAATCATCGAGATGAGGACATTGACAATTCGTATCGGGCGATCTGCAACGACATCTACAAGACCCTCAGAGGCGCGACCAATCTTGTATTCGCCAATAGTCGCAGGGAAGTCGAGCTTGTATCGAGCAGATTGATCGATCTTTGCGAGAAGCGACGTGTTCCCGTAGAATTCTTCCCCCATCACGGCAGCTTATCCACTGATCGTCGTATCGAGGCAGAAAATCGATTGAAGAAAGACGGTGTCCCGACAACGGTTATCGCCACCAACACACTCGAACTGGGAATCGACATCGGAAGCGTAAATAGTATCGCTCAATTCGGAGCCCCTCCATCGGTCGCCTCGATGAAACAACGAATCGGACGTTCGGGACGTCGGGATGGCGTTTCCAAGATGCGTATTTACTGCCGGGAACCTCAAAATTCAGACAAGGGGAGCATTATAACGGGCTTACATCTGCCCCTAATTCGCGTTGTGGCAACGACCAATCTGATGCTCAAAGGATGGTTCGAACCGCCACTTTCAGGCATATTCGATTTCTCGACTCTCGTTCAACAGACGCTTTCCATGATCTGCGAGAAAGGCGGTGTCAAAGCCGTCACACTATGGGATGTTCTATGCAATCGTAGCGCTTTCTCACAAGTGGATCGCGATCTGTATGCACAATTTCTGCGATCCCTGGCAGCATCGAAACTGATCGAGCAGGCTCCAACCGGAGAATTATTGCTTGGCGAAACCGGCGAAAGACTTACGTCCAATTACCGATTCTTTGCAGCGTTTCAGGAGACGGAAGAGTATCGCCTGATCTCAAACGGAAAAACACTCGGTAAGCTCCCAATCCTCTTTCCGCTTGTCCCCGACACACTGATTGTTTTTGCCGGCCGGTACTGGAGAATCGAATCGGTAGATGAAAAGCGGCACGAGGTATTTCTAATACCCAGCGCGGGAGGGCGTTTGCCCTGGTTCGGGGGAAGCGGCGGAATCGTGCATCCAGAGATTCGCAAGGAGTGTGATCGAATTTTTCGTGATGATTCTGTCCCGAATTTCCTGAATCACACGGCACAGGAGATTTTGGCAGAAGCTCGAAGAAACTATCGCAAAGCCGGATTAAATCAGCGTTATCTGGTGCCCGATGAAGGGAAATTGCTCATATTCCTATGGGACGGTGATCGAGTCTGTAATACGCTTTCACTCCAGATGAAGTTTGATGGATTGGATAATTACGTAAGAAACGGTGTCGTTACCGTTGATGAAACCAATGAAGAGAAGATTGTTTCATACTTGGAAATCCTTGCAGAGAAGAAGGCTATCAGCGTTGAGCGATTGGTCGAGAATGTGCAGAATCTTCGTTTCGAGAAACATGATGAGTTTTTATCCGACCAACTGGCGGTCATGGATTATGAGAGGAAAATGCTGGATTGGGATGGATTAAAACGCTGGCTTGAACAACACCTTCATCATTGATCTCAACATGGTGATATCATGCATATTCCTCGGTTTTCATCACATTTTGTCTCATTTCTGTCTCATTCCAGATCTCAATAATTCGTAATTACTTGAATTTATTGCATATATCATTTATATATTCGGATTGAACCAGAACGCATGAACCTTAACTTCCGGCTCACTCGACAGTGCCCTGTAGGGAGCCACAAAGCACGGGCCACAACAGGCATGCAGCAAGATTCTCTTTTCCATTTCATACCTCTGAATCATAAGCGATGATAACCGATATTAACCATTTTCCAAGCAGTTTTTGCTCATTTTGTCTTGTTCTGTATTGGTGGATATCGTCACACAATGGAGCGTCAATGAGCAAAAGAAGACAGTCCCGAAAATATTACGGGACCTCCAGAAGATCAATAACAAAAGAAACGTCAAGGTCAGATATTACACACGTGATGGATACTATACCCTCTTTCTGGATATAACTGTAAAAGGATACAAGCGCCGTAAAGAAAACCTCGATCTTAAGGTATATGGCACCTCCACAAAACTCCAAGAAGACCGTTCGACGTTGGAGATCGCGAGAAGCATCCGCGACAAGCGAGAACAGGAGATCATCGAGAACAAGTACGATCTGGATCTGAACCTCTTGATTGACGACATGGATTTCATCGCCTATTTTGAAGAGATCGTGCGGCAACATCCAGACGATCACCGTTGCTGGCAAAATACGCTCAATCATTTAAGGAAGTTCTCGAAGGACGAACTGAAACTCGCTTCCGTTAATGATAGCTTCTGCCAGGGCTTTTACGATTACCTCCTGAAAAACATCGCCATCAATACAGCTGGCATGTACTTGTCCAAGATCAAGACGGCGCTCAACCGACTCGTAAAGGAAAAGCGGATCCCTCGGAATCCTGCACAGTTCGTGTCGATCAAGTCGGAAGATACCCATCGAGAATTTCTCACGGACGAAGAACTGAACACGCTGGTTGCTTGCCAAACCCCATATATTGAGATGCGAAGTGCATTCTTGTTTTCATGTATGACGGGCTTGAGGCTCTCAGATATAAAAAAAGTTCGGCATAGCAATCTGGAAGGACGATACCTGAAGGTGCACATCACCAAAACGAAAGAAAACGTAAGGATACCCTTGAGCCAAAGCGCACTGACGATCCTGGAGAAGGTGAGAGATCAAAGACCGAAAGACGATCTCGCCTTCCGCCTGACAACAGACCAGAACGTCAATCGGCAACTTAGACTCTGGGTCACGGCCGCGGGAATCGATAAGCATATCTCTTTTCATTGCGCCAGGCACACATTCGCCACGAGATGCCTGCCCCACGGACTGGATGTGAATGAAGTCCGCAAGCTATTAGCCCACAAAGACATTCGCGCCACGATGGTTTACGCCAAGTCGGTCGATAAAAACTGGAACAGGCGGTCGATAAGCTGCCGGTATTGGAGGAAATATGAGCAATGAGATGACCACCGAGGACATTTTTGAACAATATAAATCTATGATCGAAGGAGTTCTTCTGGAAGGGAAATCGATCTTAACTGACGAAATGATCGAAGCCGACCAGGGGCTGTTTAATGAAGCCCCGCCGACGTGCCCCCATTTTCTGTACAGCGTATTATGCGAGTCTTCCGTCAGTACATAACTGATCCAAAGGAAAAGAGACAAAAAGCCCCTTTTCCCTTTGGATTTTTTCTTGTTGGTACTCCCAATCTCTCCTGAATTCTTCCGGTGTCAAGTAGTTCAGTGAGCTGTGCGGACGATTCAGGTTATAATCATTTCGCCATTCTTCGATGATAGACTTCGCTTCCCGGACATCCATGAACACATTTTCATTCAGACATTCATCCCGCATCCGACCGTTGAAGCTTTCCACAAAAGCATTCTGGTTCGGCTTGCCAAGCTCGATGCGATCAAGCACGATACCCTTCTGAAAAGCCCATTCTTCCAGGGCGTGACTGATAAACTCCGGACCGTTATCCGATAGTAACCGTGTGGGCTTCCCGTGCAATTCGATGGCTCTGTCCAGCACCCGGGTGACGTACTGACCGCTGATCGAAGTCGCTACTTCGCAGGCCACGCACTCCCGCGTGAAATCGTCCACGATGTTCAGAATTCGTAACTTCTTCGAATTCAACGTACTATCGTGCATGAAATCCATTGAGAATCGCTCGATAGGGCGCTGTGGAGGATACGCCATTTCCCCGCGAACCCGTTTCCCGCGCCGCTTGGTTCGCTTTCTGATCTGAAGCCCTTCCTCGCGATAAACACGCTCGATCCGCTTATGGTTGTCCGTGAATCCCATCCGACGCAGAAGAATCATCAGACGACGATAGCCCCACCGCCGACGCTCTTGCGACAGCTTCCGAATCGCCTTACGAAGCGCTGCATCATCCGGCATAACCGGCTCGTAAAGGTAGCTGCTGCGAGCAATTTTGAAGAGTCTGCATGCCTGCGATACGGGCAGATCGTGTTCCTGTTTAGCGTAGGTCACTGCCTGCCGACGCGACGCAGGCATCACCAATATCTCCGTAACATGAAATGTTACCTTTTTTTGAGTTAACGTCCTTCAGAACCTTGTTTTCGAGCGTCAAATCCGCCACGATATGCTTGAGCTTGCGGTTCTCGTCTTCCAGTTGGCGTAAACGGTGCGCTTCACTGACGCTCATCCCGCCGTACTTGCTCTTCCAGCGGTAATACGTCCCTTCGCATATACCGTGTTTGCGGATCAAATCTTTGACCAATGCGCCGTTTTCCGCTTCCTGTAAAATCCCAATAATCTGGGCTTCACTAAATCGACTTCGCTTCATTCTCGCCTCCATTTCTTATTCGGAGACTCGCATTATAACTTGTCCAGTTTTTAGGGAGCAGGTCGATTGCTGAATAGCTTGAAAGGGTCAATTTCTTATTGCACAATATTCTTACTACAATGAAATATTAAAGGATCAACCGGCATGGCTTCTCGATGTAATCTACGATTCCAGATAATTAAGGAATCAACAATAAATGGCTGAGCGTATCGATATTTATACCGTTCAAGAAGATGTGAGTGATTTCATCGTGGTCTTCTCATTCTCTTACTCTTTAAATACTCTCTCTTTTCTCTTATGCATTGGAGCAGGATTTCCGCTTATATGCAAGTCTTAATTTCCGTGACCACTTCTTTACCATCTGAAGCCCTATCCACGAAGTGGGAGAGGGACTGGGTGAGGGTCTCTTATACTTTATTGATTACCCTTCCGTGAAACGCGAACTCCTGCCACACATGGATCGTTTCGAGCGCGAGTCGCTCCTGTGCTGCACCAGTACGCGCTCCGGTGTGCGGAGAGAGCATGATACGAGGATCATTGGCGATAGCTGGAGGAATCCAGGGCTCGGGATCGAACACATCCAGCGCTGCGCCGAGAATCTTTCCCGATTTAACGCCCTTCTCGACCGCCTTCCACGAGACGATCGGTCCACGTGCGGTATTGACCAGCCAGATCGATTCCTCTGTGATATCCAGATGCTTTTCGACGAAGTAGTTACGGGTCTCGTCGGTGAGGGGGCAGTGAAAGCTCAACATGTTGCACCACTTCAAGCCATCCTCGTACCCAACAAACTCGATGCCACGCTCAATCCGCTCCTTTGCCGTCAGATACGGATCGACACCCTTCACTTTAGCACCCAGCATGCGCAGGCATCTCGCGACCCTGCCGCCGACACGTCCCACGCCCACGAGCAGCACGCGAAGCTCCGATATCTCGGGGTTGTACGGCATTCCATCGCGCCATCTCTCCGACAGCACGTTCCGCCCGGCGAGGTTCAGATGCTTGATCAGCGCGAGGATAAACGACAGCGTGTGTTCGGCTGCTGCGATGGCATTGGCGTCGGGTGTATTGCATACGACGACGTCACCCGTGGCGTCCAGCTCGATGTTGTCGAATCCGGTTCCGGCGCGGATCAGCAGCTTCAGGTCGGGAAACAGCCGGAACATGCTCCGGTCGAACCGCGTCTTCGTGCGGATGACGATCGCCTGCCAGCCGGAATTCGATTCCTCCGACAATGTCACGTCTTCGATCCGGTGAAACCACTGCTGCCAGCCGCGCGCTTCGATTTCGTAGTGGAAGCGCTCTGGCATCGGTTCGAGGATGAGGGTCTTCAGCATCGTCTGTTCTCCTCTTATCAGATTAACTACATCGCATCGATGATCTTCCACAGGTTGACGTTCAGCATCATGTCCCAGGTATCGTTGAACGCGAAGATCGCATCCTCTTCGCTCTCGGAGTAGTTCCACTCGAAGCCGGCCCAGTCTTTATAGTGGAATTTCAGACCGTAGCCAATCATGTCGTAGTTCTCTTCTTTGTCGTTATTGTTCTCGAAATAGTGACCGAAACGCAGATAGAAGGTACTGAACACGCCGAGTTCAAGGCCCTGCGAGTATGTGTTCGTGATATAGGAGTCTTCCATATCGCTGTAGTCTTCAGTCAGGGTCACGCTGACAAGATCATCCACGAAATCGTTCAGCACGGGTACACGCAGAACCGAGCTCTTCAGCGATCCTCGAACGGCGCCGGAATAAGTCGTGCGATAGACGAACTCGTCTTCGGCATTCATATTTTCGTCTGTATATCCGACGGTTATATCGAGGCCGAAGGGGGTATCAATATTCTGCAACGGAGAAATCCTGCCGAGAACGCCCATGTTGAGCATGTACTTGCTTTCGCTGGGAGCGCGGTTTTCGTGTTCCACGCTGCTATCGACATATTCCCGTTCGTTGAGAAAGCGGTAATACATCAGAGATAAACCCAGGGACAGATCGAATATTTCTTCCTTCTGGCTGCGCCAGTTGATCATCTTCATCAAATTCACACCCAGCGCATACTGACTTGTTGTCGTGTAGGAATGACCAGTCCCTTTGAGACTTCCATCCTCATTCGTCATTCTATACTCACCCCAGTCCAATGTGTGACCGAATTTCTCCGCTTCATTGTACGACGGTAGAAGAATCCCGATACCTCTCCAGCCGAGGCTGACCATCGAAGCGCTCTCTTTGAAGTATTTGTCGTAGTAATTTTTGTAATAGCCGATCGACAGACCGTCCTGATATCCCAGGATCGCCGGGTTTTGCCATACGTTCAGCGGGTTGTTGCTCCAGATGTACGAACCCATGGCGTTTCGATAGCCCATCGCAATCTGTGTAGATGAGACGGGCATGTGGTGATAATCGAGATCACCGATGCAGAATATCGACGAGGTTACGATATAAAATACGATTATGAAGCTACATTTCTCAGTATTGAAAATCCGGAACATGAGATCCTCCTGAAAGCATACTCGTTAACGATAATTCAAAACTGGATAACGCATGAAAATTTGTCAATCCAATATAGCCACGCGATTTATGAACCTTGTTCATACCGCGAATTTTCCGCACACGAGTCGCTGAAGATCATTCACGTTGATTGTGCATTCCGGCGTGCAGAAAAGAGTTTATGGTAATTTTATCAGAAAAAAATTGACAGGAATCGAAAAATGAAGCTGATTCCGTATTCAAGTGATCAATCGACGGCTGCAAAGCCGAGTGGCAAGAAGATTCGAAGATATCATGCTGGTCCACAAGCGCCGAAGTGCGCCGTGGAGCAGGGCGTTCATCCACGACTTATGGGGTATAGCTTGAAAATCTATCATCTCGAAAGCACGAATCGAACCGACAATTCAGCAACCAAAGAATACTACAATACAATCCTGGAGGCTCTATGCAGAACCAGCGCAAGATGGTTAAGGTCTATATCATGGGCGAATCCTACATGGTTCCGGAAGGATCGACGATCCTGACGGCGATCGAATACGCGGGATTCCAACTGAAACGTGGCGTCGGATGCCGCGAAGGCTATTGCGGGGCTTGCGGTACGATCTACCGCGAGGCCGGAGACTACAAACTGAAGGGCGGTCTGGCGTGCCAGACGGTGGTGACCGAGGGGATGGCGATCGCGCAGATACCGTTCGTACCCGCCGAGAAGCCGATCTACGACATCGCGGAACTGACGCCGGATGAGGACACGTTCCAGAGGTTATTCCCCACCGTGTTCCGTTGCGTCGCCTGCAACACCTGCACCAAGGCATGTCCGCAGGAAATTCAGGTGATGGACTACATCCAGGCGCTCATCCGCGGAGATATCGCCCGTGCTGCCGACCTCTCGTTCGACTGTATCCGGTGCGGTCTCTGCGCGCTTCGTTGCCCCGCCGAGATCGTGCAGTACAACGCGGCGATCCTGGCGCAGCGACTCTACGCGCGCTACCTGTCCCCGAAGCATCCGCAACTGGAAATCCGGATTCGGGAAGTCGCCGACGGCAAGTACGATCCCGAGTTCAAAGAAATGATGTCATCCTCGCGCGAAGATCTGGCGAAGAAGTATTACAGCCGCGAGATCAAGCTCGGTTAGCGCTAACCAATCTACGATGAAGCAGGAGTAACTATGTATCCGGAATATATGATGGAATCGATTAAAATGGTGGAAATGACCCGCCCGAAGCGGCTCGAACTGGCCAAGAAATACGGAAAGCAGGTCTATCCGGGCATGAGCGAATCGGAACGGGAAGAGATTCTCGGCAAGTTCCACCCCGATTACAAGGAAGAATCGAGACGCGTGGTTCGCATGGGGCCGAACAAGGGCGAGAAGATCACCACAGAGATCGCCGATCTGCTCGAGTCCTACGCGCGCATCGACCCCGATATTATTGACCTCGAGAATATCACCGAAGAGACGGACGTGCTGGTCATCGGCGCCGGTTCCGCCGGACTCGCCGCGGCGCTCGAAGCCGAAGCCGGCGGCGCGAACGTCACCCTCGTCACAAAGCTGCGTCTGGGCGACTCAAACTCCATGATGGCGCAGGGCGGTATCCAGGCTGCCGACCAGACCGACGACACGCCCACGCTACACTACCTCGACGTGATCGGCGGCGGGCACTTCGACAACAAACCCGAGCTGGTCGAAGCGCTGGTCAGGGACGCCCCCCAGTCGATCAAGTGGCTGGAAGAACTCGGCGTGATGTTCGACAAGAACGAGGACGGCACCATGATGGTCAAGCCCGGCGGCGGAACCTGCCGCAGTCGCATGCACTCCGCGCGCGACTACACTGGCGCCGCCATCTGCAAGGTGCTGCGCGACGAAGTTTATAACCACCCCGAAACGATAAGATATATCGAATACACCGCCGTGATCGAGCTGATCATGGACGACAAGGGTCAGGCAGCCGGCGCGGTGATGTTCCACCTCGAGAACAAGCAGTTCTCCACCATCCGTGCCAAGTCGATCATCATCGCCACGGGTGGATTCGGGCGCCTGCACATCCGCGGGTTCGAGACCACCAACCACTACGGCGCCACCGCGGACGGCTTGGTCCTCGGCTACCGTGCCGGCGCGAAGCTGCTCTTCATGGATTCCGTGCAATACCACCCCACGGGGGCCGTCTATCCGGAGCAGATCGTCGGATTCCTCTGCACCGAGAAGATTCGCGCGCTGGGAGCACAGCCGGTCAATAACCAGGGTGAGTTATTCGTCTATCCGCTCGAGCCGCGCGACATCGAAGCGTCCGCCTTCATCCGCGAATGCCTCGAACGTAACCTCGGCGTCAAGACTCCCGCCGGACTCTATGGCATCTGGCTCGATTCGCCCCTGATCGAGGAGCTCAGCGGACCGGGCACCATCGAGCGCAACCTTCCCGCCATGCTGCGGCAGTACAAGCGTTTCGACATCGACATCACCAAATACCCCATGCTGGTCTATCCCACCCTGCACTACCAGAACGGCGGTCTGGAGATCAACGAGAAATCGGAGACCACCATCCCCGGTCTGTACGTCGCGGGAGAAGCCAGTGGCGGCGTGCATGGTCGCAACAGGCTGATGGGCAATTCGCAGCTCGACATCATCGTGTTCGGACGTCGCGCCGGAACAAACGCTGCCATGCGTGCTGCTGAAGGCGTTGCACATGGCGCGCTGACGCTGGATCACGTTCATAAGTACAACAAGGAAGCCGAGGAATTGGGCATTGACAGAAAAACCGTATCACCCATGGTGCTGCCCGACTACATTCCCGATCATGTGAAGGCAAAGCAACTGACCGCGCACTACGAGGGAACCATACTCTAAACAAAGGAGCTATCGATGAAGAAATTGAATATCAGTCTCGATAACCTCAACGAGGTATTTCCCGAAAACTTTACTCAGGAACAGATTGCCAAGGGCAAGACCCTGCTTCTGAAAAAGCTCGCCGAACTCATGCACCGTCACTACGGAGGCAAGATGCAGACCGTGCCGAAAGCCGGCGTATTCGGTTTCAACTGGTTCAACGTATGGTACACACCGGGCGTGTCCAAGGTTTCCACCACCATCCGCGACGATAACGAGACCTCCTTCGAGCTCTCCAACCGCGGCAACCTCGTGGCGGTCGTGAGCGACTCGACTCGCGTACTCGGCGACGGCGACTGCACCCCTCCGGGCGGCCTCGGCGTGATGGAAGGCAAGGCGTTTCTGATGAAATACCTCGGCGGCGTGGATGCGACCGCGCTCTGCATCGACAGTCGCAACGACGAGGGCGTGAAGGTCCCCGAGACCATCATCGATTTCGTCAAACGTTGTCAGCACAGCTTCGGAGCGATCAACCTCGAGGACATCTCGCAGCCCAACTGCTACAAGGTGCTCGACGTCCTGCGCGAGGAATGCGATATCCCCGTATGGCACGACGACGCGCAGGGAACTGCCTGCGTGACCCTCGCCGGACTCATCAACGCCATCAAGCTCGCGAACAAGAAGATCGGAGACGTGAAGATCGTCTATATGGGTGCCGGAGCCTCCAACACCACCATCGCGCGCATCATCATCGCGGCGGGTGGCAATCCCGGGAACATGATCATGTTCGATTCGAAAGGTTCGCTGCATAAAGATCGCGGCGACATCGAAGCCGACCCGCGCTTCTACCGCAAATGGGAACTCTGCCAGACAACAAATCCGAAGAAGATAGACGATTTCACCGAGGCGATGAAGGGCGCAGACGTCCTGATCACGCTCTCCAAGCCCGGACCCGACCGCATCAAGAAGGAGTGGATCCAGTCCATGGCACCGAAATCGATCATCTTCGCCTGCGCCAATCCGGTGCCGGAAATCTACCCCTACGCGGCGAAAGAAGCCGGCGCGTTCATCGTGGCGACCGGTCGCGGCGACTTCGCCAACCAGGTCAACAACTCGCTCGGATTCCCGGGCATCCTCAAGGGCGCGCTCATGGTCAGAAGCCGCAAGGTGACCGACAACATGGCGATCGCGGCCGCGCACTCGCTGGCGAACTACGCGGAGAAGAACGGCATCCATCCCGATTACATCATCCCGACCATGGACGAGGCGGACGTCTTCCCGCACGAGGCGGCGGACGTTGCCATGCAGGCGATCGAGGACGGCGTGGCGCGTATTACCATGACCAGAGAGGAAGCCTTTGCGAGAGCCGAGAAGGACATCCGGTATTCACGGGAGCTGACGGATAACCTTATAAAGAATGGATTTATCGGAAAAGCGCCGCAAGAATTACTTGACAAGGCGCTTCAGTACGCGGTTGATGAACTGATGTAATTCCTATCAAAATACACATGGAAGGAAACAGTTATGATGAATGTCTCAATCGCACCCGATGGAACGAAATATCAACTTCCGAACGAGGAAGCAAACCAGAAGGAGCGCCAGGAAATCCTGCGCATCACTGAAGAACAACGTAAAAGAGGAAGAAAGATCGTCACCGTGCAAGGCATGGGATTCGTCGGCTGTGTGATGGCGAGCGTCATTGCGGACGCCACCGACAAGAATGGCGATACCATCTATTTCGTGCACGGTCATCAGCGCCCTTCGCGCCGGTCGTTCTGGAAGACGCCGGTGATCAATACCGGTATCCCGCCCGTCAGCTCTTCCGACCCGGAAGTGCCCGAGATCTTCAAGCGCTGCGTGAAAGAGAAAGACAGCCTTCGCGCTACGTGGGAAAACACAGCCTACGAAGTGGCCGACGTCGTCGTCGTCGATATCCAGCTCGACGCGACCAAACCCGCTTTCGGCGAAGCCGAGAAGGGTTACTGCGATGTCTCGCATTTCCGCGACGGCATGCGCACGCTGGGTCAGCACATCAAGCCGGATTGCCTCGTACTGGTCGAAACCACGGTTCCGCCCGGAACCTCCGAACGGATCGTCAAGCCCATTCTTGAAGAGGAATTCAAGAAACGCGGCATCGACACAGATAAGTTCCCGCCGCTGGTGGCACACTCCTACGAACGCGTTATGCCCGGCGCTCGCTACGTGGAATCGATCCGCGACTACTGGCGCGTCTTCTCCGGCGTGAACCAGCAGAGCAAAGACCTCGCGCGCGCATTCCTCACCGACGTACTCAACACCGAAGAATTCCCGCTCACCGAGCTCGACAACACCAACGCATCCGAAATGGCGAAGGTGATGGAAAACTCCTATCGCGCCGCCAACATCGCGCTGACGCTCGAATGGGCACGGTTCGCGGAGAAGATCGGCGTCGATATATTCAAGGTTCGCGATGCTATCCGCAAACGCGAAACCCACAACAACCTGCTGCGTCCAAGCCTCGGCGTGGGCGGATACTGCCTGACCAAGGACCCGGTTCTCGCCAACTGGGCGATGCGGGATGTCTTTGAAATCGACGACATGCTCGCCGTCGCCATCAACGCGGTCAATATCAACGACACCATGCCGCGACACACCATCGCGATCATCAAAGAAGATTATCCCGAACTGAAAGACGTGAAAATCGCGGTACTGGGCGTATCCTATCTCGAAGAGGTTGGCGACACGCGTCATTCACCGTCCGAGACGCTGGTTCGCGAGCTCAAGGGCGAGTGGGCGATCGTCAATGTCCACGACGTCTATGTCGAGACCTGGCCTGAGATGGAAATGGAATATATCGAAAAGGATATGAAGAAGACCCTCGCGGGGGCGGACGTTGTCGTGCTGGCCGTCGGTCATTCCGCGTACAAGAATCTCACCCCCGAGCAGATGGTCGAACTCTGCGGAACCAAGCCGCTTGTCATCGACTGCTCGAACTTCCTCGCCGACGAGAAAATCAAAGCCTACAAGAAACTCGGCTGCAAGGTCAAGGGCGTCGGCAAAGGACATATCCCCTACCTCTAAACAACGACGATTCTACGATATACAAATACCGCCGGCGGGAAACTGCCGGCGGAGATATAGAAAATACTCGACAAATATAACGTATATGTTATATTGTGTTTGTGAAGGATTGATTTTGAGAATCGCTTATTATCCGGATTTTATCATCGGCCACAGGGACAATCATTTAAACAAGATGATTGAAAACGACTTGCATAAACAATGTCCCAAGCAGTGGTATCCGATGATAATATTTCTTAAGAAGCTGGAGCAAATGAGCGAGAATGAATGGTATGATCTGCTCTTGGTTGAGCAAAGGAAAAGGCATGAAAATAGACAAATTGAATCCTTGGGAAACGGAATGTACGAATATCGGGGGAAACATAATCGCGAATGCACGATTAGAATCTACTTCAGTGTATGTGGCGATATCGTAAGTATTCTGGATGCAGAAAGTAAGACTGGTGGAAAAACCAAAATCAATCGTGCCCGGAAAAGAAGAAAGAAGACATCATGAATAAGGAGCATATTTTGAAAGAGCAGATGGATCCCATGAAGAAAAAAGAGTTAATTGAAAGAAGCAAGAAGATGGAGCGACTCCATCATGCAGGAACTGTCTTCGATGAATTCGGAAGCTACTATAGAAACCATGAACTCGAACCTGATGTAAAGTATGCTCACATGGTAACCGATCTGATCGCTGACTGTTGGAAGGCACGTAAAGTTCAAGGAATGACTCAACAGGAAATTGCGGAAAAGATGGGAACGAAGCAAACGGCTATCTCCAGATTCGAGAATGGAAATTGTACACCATCCTTGAATTTTTTGCTTCGATATACCGATGCATTGGGAATGAAGATCGACATCAAAGACATGAAAGTGGAATCGGAGAAAATGACTTCGGAATTCGAATCGAGGAATGTAATCGATATTTCATCAGAAGACCGGATTAAAGAAGTAACGAATAAAACATCCGGGCAACAGATATACAGTCCCAGAATTTCCGACCTTACTGAAGATTTTCGCAAGATTCAGTTGCCGGCATAGGAGATCGCGATGGAAGATAGAAAAGAGACCTTATCCGATAGTGAATACCAGAATCTGATTGAAAATATCGAGATCAAGCGCATCTTGCTGAATCGTATGGATTTCAAGATCATGCCCGAAATCAAATTCCCGGATCATTATAAATTGAGTCTTGGGCGTTCCGATTCGAAGATTGAAAAGGGAGATGATCAATTCAGCGTTGTATTCGGTTTCGAGTTTGCCGGCGAACATGAAGATACACAGGTATTTATTGGACATATCCATTTTCAAGTGATTTACATGAAAAAAACCGATGCAAATGTCTATGCACTCCTGGAAGATGAACGTATCAAAGAAACCTTTATGGGAAGGCAGCAGGATTTATTGGTCTGGTCATATTTACGAAGGATAATCCAGCAACTTGTTTCAGATGCTGGATTACCTCCAGTTACTCTTCCGTTGAATAAAAGTCAGTTGCCGATCTGATCATTTCATCATGATCATCTTCTTCGTCTCGCAATGATCCCCTGTTTTCATCTTGTAAAGATAGACGCCGCTGGAGCAGGGTTTTCCCTTTTCGTCGTCGCCGTGCCAAGTAACGGTATACTCACCCTTCTCCATCCGCTCGTCGAGTAGCGACTTGACCTTCTGACCCTTGATATTGAACACCTCGACCGTGATGTTGCCGGCGGTCGGGACCGAAAAAGCGATCGTGGTAGTCGGGTTGAAGGGGTTGGGGTAGTTGGAGAGGCTGGTCAGGGTGGCCGAAGGGGAATCATCGGTGACAACACTGGATGGATTGTGAACATAGCCCTGCCATTCGAGAAACGGATATCCATCATTTTCATGCGGATTGATCCCCCAGATATCCTCCGAGCCATTCTCCTGTTCACCCATGAAGTCCCAGCCGGCATCGAAATAGGTGAAATAATCCCTCATCGCGCTTGTATAAAGGCCTGTTCCGCCAGCGCTCGTCGATTGACCGGAAGTGCCGATATCCCAGAAGGAGGCGGTAACCGTCCCGAAATCCTCGATTTTCCCCAACAATCCGCCGAAGTAACTATCGCCTTCCACCCTGCATGTACTGTAGCAGTCGGTAATATAGCCGCCACGGTAAATTTTCCCTGTCAATCCGCCAATGTTTATACCTCCAGTTACATCTCCCATGCTGTAACAGTCGTTGATGCAGGATTGCTGGATGAAGCCGGTTAAACCGCCGACATTCTGAATTCCCATAACATTGCAACAACAATAGCACCTGCTTACGGTTGAAAGCCACAAATCTCCCACCAAACCTCCAACGAAATTATACCCACCTACATCCGCGAAGCAGTAGCAATCAATGATGGACGAATTCGTGTAGTTCCAACCTACGATGCCCCCGACTTCACCGCCGTTGGTAAATACGCTTCCCTTCACGCTGCATTCTCGAATGACACTGCCGTGCGTGCTGAAGCCTGCGATGCCCCCGACCATGTTTCCGGCAGTGAAATCGACCTCTATCAGATGCACCCGTTGAATCAATGATCCATCGATGAAGCCGAACATGCCTTGTGAAAATTCATTACCCGTCCTATTGAAATAGAGTGAATAGATCACATTGTTTTGTCCGTCATAGGTGCCGAAAAATGGACTATCAAGACTCCCGATGGGCGAGAATCCCTCCCCACCGTTCCAGTTCATCGTTTCCCCGGCGAGGATATCCTCAGTCTGGATGAAGTGGCATTCCCAAGAGCTTTCATTTTCACTTGTCCATCTCAGATGATCAAGGTTCTCGATCCGATAAGGATCATCCTCCGTACCGGAACCATCGGGCTGAACCCCCTGTGAGAAAAGCCATGTCAGGCCTGTCAGAAAAAAAATGATTAAAATTGTGCGCATGTTTTCTCCTTCTCTAAGATTACGGGGCACACTTATTTCATTAACAGCATCCTACTCGTCTTCGTCGCATCTCCCGCCTTCATCCGGTACAGATATACGCCGCTGGAGCAGGATTTGCCGCTGTCGTCGTCGCCATGCCACGTGATCGCATGCTCTCCCTTTTCCATCCGTCTGTCGAGAAGTGACTTGACCTTCTGTCCCTTGATATTGAAAACCTCGAGCGTGACGCAGCCGTCGGTCGGGATCGTGAAGGCGATCGTGGTGGATGGGTTGAAGGGGTTGGGATAGTTAGATAGCACCGTGTTATACTCCGGCGACACATCAAGCTGGTCCGTTTCGACGCCCATCAATTGCAGATCGAGCATGTTGATTCCGCCGTGTTCGTTGGCTGTGTAGAGTATATCGCCCACAACTTGGATGTGCTTGGTATTGTAACCCCATGGGAAATCCAGCAGCAGCGCCGGTTGATAAGGATTCTCGATGTCGTAGATGAACAACTCGTTCCAGTTCGAATCGTTCACGAACAGCAGGCCGTCCTGAATCACGCAGTAATCGATCTGGCAGCCTTCGTGCGGTTTGATGTACGACACCACAATCGGCATCTCGGGGATCGAGATATCCAGGATCAGCAGGCTATCGCCGACAGCCACATACGCGACATCGCCATTGACTTCGACACTGTTGAAGGATCCTATTGCAGTGAATGAGCACAGGGGCAACATATTTTCAGGCTCCTCGACGCTAACGATCTTCAGTCCGAAAATACCGTCGGCAATCAGCAATACGTCATCTGACAACGCCAGCTTATGGGGAGTCCTTGGTGCAAAGTAGGTGTCGAGTACTCTGGCGTTGTCGGGATCGGACATATCGATGACATCGACTCCCGTGTCGTATGAGGACACATAGGCGAGGGTATCCCGGATGATCATGTCCGTCGTCGATTCGCGAATGATCGTCGAGAGGTGCACAATGTGATCAAGATCGGAGATATCGTATATCTTGAAACCCTGGTACGGATTGAGGATGTACATGAGGTTATCCGATATAGAAATAGCGTTCGCACTGTGCAGGTCATCGTCGTCAGTAAACATCTGCTGTGGAGACATCGGATTCGAGATATCCACGATCTCAAAGCCATAGATACCACGGGCGATATATGCCCAGTCGTTGACGATATCGAAATTCCAACAACCAATATCCGATTCGTAATGCCCCACTAAATATGGATTTCCGGGCTCCGACACATCGATCACATCGAGACCGAAATACGTCGCGTCGGTGAAAACGACATCCTGTTGCGCGACGATCGAAGTGATGTAATTTCTTCCGAGATACCGGTCAATCTCCTGCGGATCTTGAGGATCGGAAACGTCGTACGCATAGAGTCCCGTGTATTGGTCGCCCACATATACGACATCGTCCGCTACTTCTATGCATCGAGGGTACTCGAGCCTGTAAATCGTTCCGACCTCGTGCGGATTCAGCAGGTCGGAGATATCGACCATGCGCACACCGAAATCCTCTGCCCCGATATAGACGACGGAATCCTCGCACACCGCGTAAAGCGCAGTGCCCGGCGAGTAGAGCGTCCGCACCCGATACGGATCGTCGGGATCGGAGACATCGTACACATACACTTCATCAGACCACATGGTCACAAAGATCAAATCGCCATCAAGCGTGTAAGAGGACCGAACGCCGAAGAAATCGCAGCTTCCGCGTAGCTGGATATTCCCGACATCCGAGATATCGAGAATCGAGATACCTCCGGTCGTCAGGATATACGCGAAATCACCCGCCACTTCTACTTCATCGACGGTGTACATAGCTTCATACTCGCCGACGTACTCGATATTGCAAGGATCTTCGATATCGACCACAACCAGCCTGTAGACATTAGGCAGAAAGGCATAGTGGCCCTGGATGCTCACATCGCGACAATGGGATACCTCTGAATACTCGCCCAAAACCTGCGGATTCTCCGGATCCGATACATCCAGCGTGAAAAATACTCCCCCACCCGCTACGTACCCGATATCATCGACAATCACGAGCTTGTACGTCCACTCTTCCGTCTGATACTCTCCGATCTTGTGATATACACAAAAGATCGACAAACTCAATGACAACAAACACAGCGCCAGAATCCTCTTTTTCATGTCAAAATATCCTTTTTGATCCACTAACATAATTCCGATAAATCGGAATTACAACGTTCGACCATTTCGTTTCCGATAAATCGGAAGCCGAAATTATTTCATCATGAGCATCTTCTTCGTTTCGATTTTGTCTCCAGCCTTCATCCGGTACAGATAAACGCCGCTGGAGCAGGATTTGCCGCTGTCGTCCTCGCCAAGCCACTGCGCCGTATGCTCGCCCCTTTCCATCAACTGGTCGAGCAGCGTCCGCACCCTCTGACCCTTGATGTTGAACACCTCCAGCGTGACATTGCCATCGGTCGGGATGGAGAAAGCGATCGTGGTGGTCGGGTTGAACGGATTGGGGTAGTTGGAGAGGGTTGTCGCGATCACCGGCGGGATTAGATCCTGACTTCCGGGCAATGCGTTGCGGTCCAGAATGTATAGAATCTCTCCACCGGCCACGTACAGTCCCGAATCGTCCATTTCGAATCTTCTGGGCATGAAATTGGACCGAAATTGGTTGAAAAGCACCGGTTGTTGCGGATTATCGATATCGTAGAATGCGATCTCGTTCCAATGGATATCGGAGACCATCAGAATATCGCCGAAAACGGACACGGAATAGTTGTATTGAACATCGTGAGCCTGAATCGTCTGGAGAAGAACCGGATTGGATGGATCGGCGATGTCGATTACATGAAGCCCTGAACTTGAGCCCACGAGATAGGCCGTATCACCCGCAATCGAGATATCGCGGTAACCGCCAGGACGTAATTCGGAGAGTTGCGTGATGTTTTCGATACTGGAAACGTCATAAACAAACATGCCCGAAGTAGAGGCCACATAGACGTTTGTTCCCGAGACGGCAACGGCATTGGCAGAGCCTAGGGGGTCGATATGATCAATCGTCTGTGGGTTCGTGGGATCGGAGATATCGATCACTTGAACACGAGAACCGATACAAACATAGGCGATCGAATCGGCGACGACCACATTATCCGCATAATTGGTTGTAGGACAGACCGAGAGCACCTGCGGTTCCGATGGATTCGAGATATCGACCAGCGTCGTGCCGTGATATCCATCCGCGAAAAGGGCGAGATCTCCGCTTATACAGACGTCAATCGCTAACCCTGATGTTGCGACGTTGCTCAGGAAAACGGGGCTCTCGGGGACGCTGATATCTACGATCTGCAACCCGGCGTCTCCGTCCGCCAGGCAGGCGATGTTGCCGGCAACGGATACCGCATCGATATAATCTTGCGCATCGTATTGGCCGATACAATTCGGGACGGTCGGATCCGAGATATCGAGAATCGCGAATTCCGATAGTGTTCCCGAAAGATAAGCCTTTTTCCCCGAGATGGATATGTAATGAGAAAATCCATAATTGTTATAGGATTCGATTAGCTCGGGACTGGTCGGATCGCTTACATCGATGACCTTCATCGAACCGTCGGAAAGGTAGGCGGTATTTGCCTTCACGGTCACGCTCAACGGTTCGAATGTGTCGGAATAGGTGGAGAGAAGTTGCGGCGAGACCGGGTCCGAGATATCGACGATCAGCAGCCCGTTATCGATGTCCGCGATATAGGCAATATCGTCTTGAACATCGACTTCAACGCGATGGCCGCCGGAACCCCACTCGCAGACCAGTACCGGATTGGCTGGCTCCGTGATATCGACAATCACCATACCGGAAACGTCAACGCCCAGATATAACAATCCATCCTGCTCGACGATCGAACGAATGTATTCGGGTATCGGGCAGCATCCCAATTCCTGGGGATTAAGCGGATCTGTAACATCGTACAATCGCAGCCCGTATTCATGCTCAGCGATTGCGACGAAATTGTCCGATAATGACACCCTGTAAGCATTAGTCTCAACTTCAATAATGTTGATCAATTGCGGATCCGACGGGTCGGATACATCGAGGATATGCAAGCCCGAATCTCCGGTTGTCAGATAGGCTATATCATCCTGCACGGCAATCGAATTGACATACCCATCGACGGTATAAGAGCTGAGTAGAAGAATCTCTTCGGGATTGGAGACATCGAAGATGAAAAAGCCGGCTTCGCTTGCCGCGATATAAGCGATATCGTCGATAATGCAATTGTAAAGCGAGTATATCGAGCCATCAAATTCGTAGATATCGAGCATGCGATATGCCCAACCCGGCACAACAGCGAAAATCAGGATCAACATCATAATCAGAATCTTCATGGATACCTCCAATCTGGGTTCGTTTTCTTAGGTTTCAATTGCATTATTTCATCATGATCATCTTCTTCGTTTCGATAGTATCTCCTGCCTGCATCCGGTACAGATAGACGCCGCTGGAGCAGGATTTGCCGCTGTCGTCCTCGCCGAGCCACTGCGCCGTATGCTCGCCCCTTTCCATCCACTGGTCGAGTAGCGTCCGCACCCTCTGACCCTTGATGTTGAACACCTCGACGGTTACGTTTCCATCACTCGGGATCGAGAAGGATATCGTGGTGGTCGGGTTGAACGGGTTGGGGTAGTTGGAGAGTACGGAGGCGCGTTGCGGGGCGATATGCGGATCGTCCGTCGAGACGCCTTGCAAATCAAGAATCGTCATCGCGTGGTAATCGCCGTTTGCGGTGTATAGCAGGTCGTTATCCACACACATGCCGTATGTAGCGAACTCCCATGGGTAACAGCGTATCAATTGCGGTTGCGAAGGATTACCGAGATCGTAGATCCTGATTTCATTCCAGTTGATATCGGACACAAACAACATATCGTCGTTAACATAGCAGACATGGATATCCGATGTCTCATACATGGAGATGAACCCGACGGACTCAGGCGATGCTGGATCGGATACATCGATGATCCGCAAACCGCCATAGGTATCGGCTACATAGGCGATGTTCTGTTCGATCGCTACAGAGACCGCTTGTCCGGGTGTATCGATTGAACCAAGCAGTCCGGGATTCTCGGGATCGGAGATATCGATGATCTGAAGTCCATTATCCAAATCGGCGATATACGCAATATTATCGATAAGCTCGATACTCACATATCGTTCTACTCCCGGTGTCTCGTATGAACCGGCGATTTGCGGATTATCGCTATCCGAAACGTCGATGATCTGCAATCCGCAATTATAGTCTGCTATGTAAGCATACTGTCCCTGCACAGCCAAATCGTATGCATGTCCGTATGTCTCACAAATGCCGAGTAGGTCAGGATTATCGGAATCGGCAACATCGAAGATGAACAGCTCGCCGATATCCAATGCCACATACAGAATGTTCCCCTGTATCCGGCTGCTGCGAGACGATCCGTAAAAAAACCTGAAAAGGTACTCGGGGAAGTACGGATTGGTGATATCGTATATATAAAAAGCTCTGCCTTCGTGAGATAAATATGCTTTGCCATTATCCACAAATACATCGTAACACATATCTTCGATCCGTATGGTATAAATAACCTCATCATTCAATGGGCGTGTTACATCGACCATGCACAATCCGTAATCCGAGCCTGCCATAATCAGCGTATTGCCCACAAGGTCAATATCCGTCGTCTGTCCATGGACATCAAACCAGTTGACCTTCCTGGGTGACGCTGGATCCGATGTATCTATGACGGTCAGACCTCTTGCATAATCAACGAGGAACACTTCTTCGTCCTTCGCGCATATCGGACCACATCCTGAATGCAGATTTACCGATCCCACCAATCCAGGATTTTGAATGTTGGACACATCGAAGACTCTGAAACTCCCATATTCGTCTCTGACATAAGCAAGGTCACCGGATATCACGACTTCGGTAAGGATATCCGGAACGGCAAGCATCGTGCCTACCTTCTGGGGTTCCTGCGGGACGGATATATCGACGATATCCAGAGAATACGTGAAATTACCGACATAAGCGCAATGCTCGTGCATAGTTACGGTGTATGCAGACGGGTATTCTTCATCGCAACTGTATATCGATTGCAATACCGGCTCTTCCGGGTTTGAGACGTCGATGATTTCCAGACCATACTGCCATAAAGGCAGGCAGAGTATCCCGTCCGAGACATCGACATCATAAGCGGCGCCTTCCGTGTCGTATTCGCTGACAATGAAAGGATTTCCCGGGTCGGTTGCATCAACGATAATCAGCTCCGGATTATAACCGGCAAGATAGATGTAGTTGCCTTCGACTTCGATGGCGTTGATCTCACTTTCGATTTCGATTTGACTCAATAGTTGAGGCGTGGTCGGATCCGTCAGGTCAAAAATAATCACACTGTCGTCGGAAGTGATTGCAAATACGCGATTTCCCTCGACTGCGATAGAAACGATATTTCCTGCTTCTGTGTACTCGCCGACCTTATAACAACGCGACCAAAGCGAAAGAATTAACATCGATATCATGAATAACAATACGGGTTTCTTCATGCCGTTCCTCCAGACAATAATATCTGGATCATCCAGAATTTTCGGTCAAGATAATTACAACAACAGCTCTGAAAAATTTCCTGTTATCGCTATTTCATCATGAGCATCTTCTTCGTTTCAGTATTATTATCAGTCGTCATCCGGTACAGATACACACCGCTGGAGCATGGTTTCCCATAGTCGTCGTCGCCATGCCAAGTAACGGCATGCTCACCCTTCTCCATCCGTTCGTCGATGAGTGTCCGCACCTTCTGACCACGGATGTTAAACACCTCCAGCGTGACATTGCCATCGGTCGGGATGGAGAAAGTAATCGTCGTGGTCGGATTGAACGGGTTGGGGTGGTTGGAGAGGGATTGTTCGACCTGGGGAATGTCTTCTCGCTCGACATCGACAGCTTCGCTCCGCAAGAAACTGATTCCACCGCGCTGGTTGTTCAGGCAGAGGAAATCGCCTTTCGTGTAGATCTGGCTCGTTTGTTGATTCCAGTAGTACGCGTCGAGCAACTGCGGCGCTTCGGGACTGGATAGCGAGTAGCTGCGCAGGCTGTTCCACTGGTTATCGGCAACGATGAGCCGATTGCCAAGGATTTCGCCCGTCTCGAAATCGTGATACCCGTCCGGCTCCAACGTATTCAGCAGAACCGGCGATGCGGGATCGAGGACATCGTAGGTCATAATCGACGATGGGGTCAGAACATAGATGTAATCGAGATAGGGTACGACATCGATTACCTCGCCCGGATTCAGGGTGGAAATATGATCGGGAATTCCGAACGACCCGATCCGGAAGACATACAGCGGATTCTCTCCGTTCCAGGCATAGATGTTTTCTTCGGTTGTTTCCATGCTATTGAAGCCGTAGTTCAGCTCGATATGGTTTCCATATAATGGCGACTCCGGCTCGGTGACGTTGAGCCAGTCGATACCCTGATCCACCAATACATACAGATAATCGCCGATCATTGCCATATCCCTGGGATACCATTCCCAATCGTGCTCGACCATACCGTAGTAGGCAGGATACGACAAGTCGCTGATGTCGAAGTAATTCATACCTAAGCTGTAGTACGGCATGAAGAGGACATGATCCACGATCTCGGCATCGCGTTGACCCGTGTATGGTATCTGCGACATGAGGGTCGGACTGGTAACGTTCGAGATATCCACAAGTTGCGTTGGTACAGCGTACTGGGCCAGGACCATCGCGTTCTCGTGTACGGTAAATCTTGTACTTTCAATCGACGAACTGCCAAGATTGTGTCCCCTGTACGATCCCGACAGAAGATTGTTCTCAGGTTCCGATATATCGATGTATCTCCAGAAACCGTCGCTCAACATCATGAGGCGATGATCGCCGAGATTCACGATTCCGTCCATTGTGGCATTGAAAAACCCGATTCGTTCGAGGTTCCCGGGATCGGAGATATCGATGAAATCGTTATAACCACTGTAATGACAGATTGCGGTATCGCCCATAAGGTGGAGATTGTATCCTTGCGTCTGTACTTCATCCAGATATTGCGGGTTAAGGGGATCGGAAACATTGAACGAAGACAGTATATAACTCAGTCGATTCAAAACGTATAGCACTCCGTCACGAATTGTAAGATCTCCGCTTGCGTCAATGTGAGAAACCTGCTCCAAATGATCCGGGTCGATGACTCGGTATGCATAAATCGTATCGTCGTATGACCGATAGAGAATTTCGCCATCAAGTGCCATGCCGCCACTTTCATTCGTATATCGATAACCCATGAACTGCGGATTCATGATGTCCGAAACATCCCATATTTCCAGCCTGTATTCAATATCTCCCGGAGAGTTGTACAGAACCGTATAGAAGATGGCGAAGTCTTCCGACATCACCGAACGCTCGCTTCCATAGCAGCCGATCTCGGACGAAAGCAAAAGTTCCGGATTGGACAGATCACCAATATCAATGACGTAATACATCAATGTATTGGACACGATCAACGTATCGCCCGTGATCCATCCATGAAACGAATCCATACCTGACACAGATATCGGCAGTGTCGATGCTTCATGGATGTTCTGCGGATCGGAGCAATCGTAAATACGGGCTATCCAATCCGTTCGGTCATACGCTATGAAGAAATCGTCGCTCGCGAGCACGATTTCGTCCAGATTTGTCTCTTGAAGGTCGTACTGGTAGTAAACCGCCATAAGATTCGTTGCCATCAGCATGGCAATAATCGCATAAATCACCCTTTTCATGCTTCCTCCCTTGAATTGCCGGAACAGTAACATTACGAAAACAATCGTCAAGTTTTTTTCATACAACCGGACAAGAATTTCATGTCATCATCAATAACACTTTCCCTGCCCTTCTGACAATAGACAAGCCGACAATCCACTTTCGCTATTTCGCTTCGCGAAAGGCTTTCGTTCGATCATTTCGTTTCCGATAAATCGGAAGCCGAAATTATTTCATCATGATCATCTTCTTCGTTTCGATATTATCTGCCGCCTGCATCCGGTACAGATAGACACCGCTGGAGCATGGTTTTCCCTGATCGTCGTCGCCATGCCATGTCACCGCGTGCTCACCCTTCTCCATCCGTTCGTCGATGAGTGTCCGCACCTTCTGACCCTTGAGGTTGTAGATATTCAACGTCACCGGCGTATCTTCCTTGATCGAGAAGCGGATCGTGGTCGATGGATTAAACGGATTGGGCGTGTTGCCGAGAAGCACTGTCTCGTATGGCTCGATGCCGGGATCGTCGGTGCCGAGGACGGTCACCTCGATGGTGACAGGCTCGGACACGCCCGAGGTATAGATGTTCTCCGCCGAGAAATGGTGCGTTCCCCCGGGTACGTCTTCCACGATGTAGTAGCTCTCCTCCTCGACCAGCTCCGCGATGATCGCCTCTTCCCAGTACAGACGTACGCCTTCGAGGAAACGATCGGCTTGCTGCTCTTTTCTGTCCTTCAGGTTTCGGGTCGGGATCGGTCCCCATTCGAGTGTCACGGTGTTTCCATCCACTTCCGACCGGAAGTCCTCAATGGGAAACAGCGTCTCGTGCAGCAGGACGTCGATCTCGAGATCGGAGGTAACCTCGAAATTCTCCACGATCCAGTCGTCGTGCACAATCAGGGTAACCGTCAGATCGTAGATACCGAAGGGTACGTCCTCCAGCACCACGACGCCATCCTGCGGCACATCCCCGGCGTAGGTCTCCGGTCCTGCGAACTCGTAATTCGCCATACTGGTGCCGAAACCCGAGTTGGTCGAAACGTTGATGGTGACGGTCGCGAAGGGTTCGCCGGCGCTTGTGCCACCCGAGAGGCACACGACGTAACCATTACGCAGTCCGAACATCATCTCCGGGCTGTCGTTGGCGTCCAGATCGGCAACCGCGCGGGTTCGATCCACCGGCTGGTTCATGAAGGTGTTCCAGATCAACGACGAACTCTCGCTGGAGACAGCCAGCGCTTCGTTGGTTAGTTTACCGGCAAGAATATCGAACTGCATGTCGCCGTCGATATCACCGATGGGCGAGCAATCGAGGTAATTTCCGTTGCTCGAATACCAGGTTGTGGCGGAGCCGGTATCGGTGTTGACAGCGATGCAGACGTTCCCGCCGATCATGGTGGGTATGACGTACTCGGTACTGCCATGATACGCGCGCTCGAGCTTGGTGATGGTGCCGTTCGCGAGATGTATCCAATGAACGGTGTCGTCACGATCCAGACAGACAAGCTGACCGCCGAAACTACCGAAGACCATGTCCTGAATGCCGTCGCCCGTGACGTCGTTGATATCCAGAACGGCCCAGCAGGCTGTCGTGCCTGCATCATGCGTGAAAATCACGGATCCGTTCGCTCCTGATAAAAGCGAGAAATCTGCATCGGTGCCATCCGACGAACCGCCGCAGATCACGTCCGGTATGTTGTCGTCGTTCTGGTCGTCGATGGAGCTGACAGAGGCCCTTGCGGTATCGAACTGCTGCATCCATTCGACGCTGCCGTCGGTTCCGTTGAAGAGGAAGATCGCCCGAGGACCCGTTCCGCCGCCGTCGTCTCCGGCAGAGGCAAGGATATCGCTGACGCCGTCTCCGGTGAAATCGCGCCTGCCATCCACCTGATAAACCCAGCCGCCATCGCCGATCAGATGCGTGTCGTAGTACCAGATAATCTCGCCGCAGGTTCCGTCGAGGGCGAAGACGCAGCGACTCCCCCACGCGGTTCCGATGACCACGTCGAGAACGCCGTCCTCGTTGAGATCGTCGGTTATGCCCAGTCCGCGGTCGTCGTAGATCGAGCCGTACCCGATCTCGTCGATGTTCGTATCGAATCGCCACAGCACGTCCGCTTCTCCGCTGCTGGCGCCGTTGAGGCAATAAACATGGTAGCGGTTGTCGCAGACGATCACCTCGGCATATCCGTCGCTGTTGATATCGGTGAATTTCCGCATGGCGGTCACTTTCTCGCCCTGTACGTTGGTCTGGAAATGCCAGTATTCGGTGCCGATATCCTGTGATTCCTGCGAGATGGTCGCATCGACGGAGATGACCAGGGTTCCTTCGTCGGCATCGTTATTCGCGATAGTGAGATCGGCAGTGAAATCGCCGGTCTGGTTCGCGTCGAGCCAGATGCGGATTGCTACTGAATCGCGTGTAGGGATGGTGATGGGTAGATCGAGTTCTTCGACGTGGAATAAATCGTTGTCGATCGTGATACCGGTGATGGAAAGATCGCCGGCGCCCTGGTTGGATAACTCGATACTTCTCCCGGTCAGGGCATTCAGTCGCACGGTGCCGTAATCGAGTGCGACCGGTTCGTATTCGATCTCCTGTTCTGCGAAGATGCCATAGACGCTGAGCGAGACTGTCACGGACGGATTGACCGGATCGTTGGAAACGACCTCTCCCGTGCCGTCGATCTGCCCCCAGGACTGCGGGTAGCAGACGATTCCGAAGTTGTATGTCGAGCCAGGCGTGACGGTAACCGGCAGATTTTCGGTCAGATCGAACGACGCCTGGTCGGAGTTGAAATCAGAGATAATCAGATCGGCGGTTCCATTGTTGGTGATGGGCAACGAGATGTTCACAGCCTCGTCGATGACCACATTGCCGAAATCGTATTCGTCCCAACCGAGTTCGATCGCGGGGGTTCCCGCACCGCCGAGATCAACCTTGTAGAGGTAGTCGTTACCTCCCTGACCGTTGTCGCAGTACCAGATGTAGTTTCCGTCGAAGACGATGCCGGCAGGATCGACTCCCTCGGATGCGTGACTCTCGATCAGGCTGCCGTCGCTGGGATCGATCTTGTAGAGCGCATCGCCCCAGTAATCTGCCATCCAGAGGAATCCGTTTTCCATGCACAGGTCCCACGGCTGGTTGTCGGGCGCTGCGAATTCGTCGAGAATATTGCCCTGGCTGTCGATTTTGTAGATGTATCCGTCCGGGTCGTAATACGTCGAGACCCAGAAATTACCGTCGTCGTAGGCGATTCCCGACATATAGTGATCGGGCAGATTGACCTGTTGCAGGATATTTCCGCTCATATCGAGCTGATAAGCGATGGCGGGGTTGGACGAGCTACCGGGGTGATCGGTGATCCAGAGGTGTTCGCCGTCCCAGGTCATACCGTATGTGTCGTCCATGGTTCCTGTGAAGAGCAGTTCGCTCGAGCCATTGGAGGGATCGATTCGATAGACCTCGTCCCCGTTCGCTCCGTACATTCCGCAATATAGATATTCTCCGTCCCAGGCGAGGCCGGATGCGTTTTCCGTAATCGGATAGGTTGCGACGATTGTCCATTCGGCAAATAGTAGTCCGAACAGGAGAAATGTGAATAGAAACATCAGCTTCTTCATGTCTGCCTCCCTGTCATAAAGACGTGGTTGTTAATTTGTAAAAATTATGACACTACCGAAATATTTGTCAAAATAAAAGTTGGAGAAAATCGCAAACGAGTGTTCCCGAACTGTAACTCATCGATCATTCGAGCGAGAAGCATGGAGAATGAACAACGCAACTGGATTGGGACCGTGAGCAAATCGTCTGGGCAAACGAAAGACCTGCGAGTGCAACAATTGTTATTGACATGTTTGAACCGGATACTATATTAATAATTCGACATCCACCATGGGGGAAATAGAGAATGACCAAGTCGTTGAAAAATGAAGTGATGAACGAGGCCGTTAAACGGATCAAACAGCTTCGCGATGAAGCCAGTAAAACGAAAGACTCGCATAAGAAAATCGAGCTTCTGGAGGAAGCGCTTCACCTGATCGAGGAAACAACGATTCCCAAAGATGAACGAATCCTGGCGATCCGGGAATACATCTTTGCCAATGAGCGGGTCAATCGGATCGAACTGAATATCGAGATTCTCGAGAAGGAGATTGCATCGAGTCTCGGCGACGAGGATTATTCGACTGCTGCCATGTGGATCATCGACCTCTCCAAACATTACTTCTACGCAAGAGATGCTCAGAAATCAATGGAAATTATCCTGCAGGGATTGCAGTATGCCGAGGATTCTGGCAATATGAAAGCGAAGGGAGCGTTACTTCTGAATCTCGGGTTGGTCAATGTTGCTATCAACGCCTACGATCGCGCCCTGGATTTCTTTCAGCAGGCCGTGGATGTGATTGAGTCTGGACCCGATAAAAGGCTCTTGATATCTGCCTATCTGAATTTACTCAATGTCAACAACAATCTCGCCATATACGACGACGCATTGATGTATGCCGGGAAAGCGATCGAGCTAAGCAAGACAAGAAATAGCATCGGAGACTTGGCCGGCGCTTATATCAATCGTGGAACGACCTATTCAAATATGCACAGGTTCGATGACGCTATCGACGATTTCATCAAAGGGATCGAGCTTCTTGAAGAAAGCTGCCTGATGCCACAGTGGCTGCTGAACGGGTATGTCAATCTCGCGAATATGTATATCGTGAAAGAAATGTATGACGAAGCCAACACCTGGTTACAGAAAGCTCTGCCACCATCGGAGAAATCCTTCGACCGAAACCAGCAGGCTACTGTACTGGCTCTTCTCGGAAAACTGCATATCAAACGGAATAATTACGAAAAAGCGCTGGAATACCTGCATCAAGCGGAAGAACTCATGGAGGAGAAAAATCTGAACAAGAATCGCTCCCTGGTGTTCGAACAGCTTGCCCATGTTTACAGCCACCTGCGTAAATACAAGAAGAAAGCCGAATACTTGCAGAAGCAGATATTTTTCATGCAGGATGGCTTTCCAGAGGATCTGAACAACCGCATCGCCAACCTCAAAGTGCGTTGGGAAACCGAACGGAAAGAACGGGAATCCGAGCTGCTGCGCAAGAAGAATCAGGAACTGAAAAGGATGAACGACGAACTGACGCAGATGTACAATAAACTGACCAACGCACACATGGAGATCCTCAAGCTCGAACGGAAAAACTCGATCTTCGCCATGGCGGTGACCGCCAATCACGAAATCAATCAACCGCTGATGATCATTAAGGGCAACGTCGAGATGCTCGACATGAAATACGGCAATCCCGATATTAATCCCTATATCAGCCGAATCGATGAAGCCACATGCCGCATCGATCGCATCCTTTCACGATACAAGGAACAGCAGGATTATAAAATGCAAGCCTACGCCGACGAGATCGAGATGGTCGTTTTCGACGAGAAAAAAGAGTAACGCATCTAAATTTAAATTTCCGATATATTTGAACCACGAATCCAAGCCTCCAGTATCCGCAAATACAAGAAACCGTTTCGTTTAAAGAAACACTCGCAACATCGATTTGTAAGTAATTCGTTAGCAGCATATTATAGTTCACGAATGTCGAAAAAATGAATTGACAGATGAAGGTCGGATTTTAAAATATCGGAGCGTGAAATTGAGTGAAATCATAACTCTTTTCCTGCCAGCGGATTGCGATTTGCTTGCCGGAAATCGTGGAATTATTGTCGAAATATAAAAACAGAAAATCAAAACAGCAAGGAGAACGAAATGAAGCAAAAAGGATTTATTCTCGTATTCATCCTGCTTTGCAGCATCGTGAGTATGTTCGCTGACTACACAGTGGATTTCGAAGCTGAAAGCAAGGGTTCCTACACCGCTGGAGACGTTTCTCTCAACGGCATTAACTGGAACCTTAACAACACTTTGATTGGTAATCTTGATAACGACAAGAAAAACGGAACCAAATCTGCGCGTCTCAGACACATCGGCGACATGACCATGCTTGAAGACAAGTCTGGTGGACTTGGAACCATAACACTTCAATACGCAAAGTATGGCACCGACTCGACTGCCCCGACGCTTCGAGTTGAATACAGTACCGATGGTGGTAACATCTGGACACAGGTAGGATCGGATTTCGATTCAAACACGCAGGCTGCTCTTACCGAGTGGAGCGAAGAAGTCAACGTTGCAGGAAACGTTCGTATCCGTATCTCCTCGATTTCAGGATCCGTCGGCAAACGTGCTAATATCGACGATATCGTTCTAACAGACTACTCGTCTTCTACCGAATCCATCGTTACCGGCGCGATCTCGACCGCCCCGTTCAATCCCGGCGGAACAGGTTCCGTTGCCTTCACATCGAGCGGCACCTTCGCCGCCGGCTGTGTTTTCTCCGCAATGCTTTCAGATGTTAACGGCTCTTTCGCAAGCGCAACAGAAATCGGAACCTATACGCTTGCAGCAGAGACTACAGATCCTTCCGGATCGATCAATTTCACCATCCCGATTCCATGCGAGGGCGGAACAGATTACGCAATCCGCGTAGAGTCCGATGACCCGGCAGTTCTCGGTGATGAAAGCGCAAACTTCACAGTCAATGGTGTGTCGGTCACACCTGCCGACGATCAATACCTCATCGTCAATCAACCGATTAATACCCTTACCGCCAATATCGCGGGAAGCACAATAATAACTGAATGGGCGCTTTCGGCAACCAGTGGCGGGCCCTATATGCCAACTGGAATGACGGACAATCCTTTGGACTTCACTCCAAATACTACCGGAACAGCGTACCTTGTATTTGCCGCAATGTTCGCAGAAGGCACCATCTACAGCAATGAAATCATGATCGACGTTGCGGATGCTCCGACAATACCGTATCATGAAGACTTCTCGACATTCCTGCCCGCAGGATGGCAGAACAACAGCAACTGGTATTCGAGCAACAGCAGCTATGCCGGTGGCGTCGCACCTGAAGCGACCATCGGATACAACTCGTATGCGGTTGGCGACAACCTCGTATCCTGCCCGATCAATACGACCGGATACTCCTCACTCGATGTCAGCTGGTGTCAGAGCATCTCCACCTACGCTGGGGGCACGGGCAGCTTCGAACTCGGTCTGTTCACATCTACCGACGGAGCGACTTGGGGATCCGCTGTCTGGACATACACCTACACCGGTGCGAATGATACCGAGAATCAGGGTGTCACTATCTATACCACCGACGGTGTCGGCAGCTCGACTCTTTTCCTGAAGTTCGAGTTTGTTTCTCAGGATCTTAACCGTCTCTCTTTCTGGAACATCGACGAACTGATCGTGAAAGATTCCGCAGAAAATCAGGATACTGAAGCTGTCACGTCTGGCGACTCGATGATCGATTTCGACTCTCCGAACACAGGCGTCGGTATCGATTTCGTTAGCGTCTCTGTAGGCGGAAACATAACGGTCATGTATTTCAACGAAGGACCGATCAACACCAACGGCATCACCAACATTAATATCGCTGACTACCGCTGGTACGTGATTCCGGACAGTGACTTCGATTTCGGTGGCGGCATGGCCGAAATCTATTTCTACCTCGACAATATTCCGGGTCATGGTATCGTCGATCCGGCAAACGTGAACGTATGGCATCGCAGCAGCGAGCTCGAAGACTTCACATTGATCGATGGGCTGTATGTCTCATACGACGTTGGTTCGAATGCCATCCGCGTGCTCGTTACAAGCTTCAGCGAATTCGTGTTCGGCAGCGACGATGAGACCCTGCCGGTCGAACTCTCCGGCTTCCACGCGACCTACGCAAGCGAAGGTTATGTGTCTCTTCAGTGGATGACCCAATCCGAAAGCGACATGCTCGGTTATCACGTACTCCGCAGTGAGACGGAAGACGCAAGCGACGCCATGATGATCACCACGAATCTCGTGCAGGCGCACAACAACTCCAACGAGACCACCTACGAATACGAAGATACGGACGTTGAAGTCAATAACACCTACTACTACTGGCTCAATGCGGTCGAACTCGACGGCGCCACGACCCTGTACGGTCCCACCTCGATTACGATCGAAGACGGCGAAGAAGAGACACCCGATGTCGAATACGTGACAGCGATGACTCAGAACCTGCCGAACCCGTTCAACCCGACAACCACCATCATGTTCTCGCTTCAGGATGACGCGCATGTATCCCTGAAGATCTACAACGCTCGCGGTCAGCTCGTGAAAACCCTGATCAACGAAGAGAGAACCGCCGGTGAGCAGGCTCCGGTTGTATGGGACGGAACCGACAACAGCAACGAGAGCTGTGGAAGCGGCGTTTACTTCTACAAACTCGAAACCGGAAGCAAGACCATCACGAAAAAAATGATGATGATAAAATAACTTCGGATTCCGATTTATCGGAATCATGGTAGTGGATCAATTTACGGGAGAACTTCAATCGAGGTTCTCCCGTTTCTTTTTGCAACGAAAATGCTGGACAGGTTCGATCCGCATATCCAGCTTACTTGAAAGGATGAATTGATGAGCAAGTGGAAAGAAACGATCGAGAGAATCGTAGAGCTGCCGGGACTGCTCTACTGTTATATGAACCGCAACTACCTGTTCCTGAACTCGTTTTCGAAGGGTATCGGGGACAGCCTGATGCTATCCGCGCTCATACCTGGGCTGAAAAAGAAGTACCCGGGCAGAAAGATCGTAGTCCAGACGCCGCACAAGAACCTCTTCCGCCACAATCCCGACGTGGCCTACGTGGCGAGAAAGCACCTCGGCACGACTTCCAGACACTTCAAGACCGGCTACCACGTCACACCCGATACCGATGAAACGCTGATCGACCAGATGGCACAACGAATCGGCATCGACCCTGTGGAGCCGAGTCCGCGCATCTATCTGACTGCCGCCGAGATCGAAAAATCCGGCGAAGGACTCCCGGATGTCTTTCTCACAATCTGCCCGGAAGGCAAGATGGGATTCACGCGGAATCGCAAGGAGTGGGGCTTCGAGAACTTCGCCAAACTTCGCGGTCTGCTTCCGGAATATCGCTTCGTGCAGATCGGCGACGCTCAGACGCCACTGCTCCCTGATGTCATCGACAGAAGAGGTACACCACTGCGGACATCCGCCGCGATCATGAAGCGAAGCACGTGTTTTATCGGTCTGGAGGGAGGGTTGATGCATCTCGCGAGAAGCACCGACACCCGCGCTGTCATCATCTATGGCGGCTTGATCCGACCTGCCGTCTCCGCATATCCCGACCAACTGACCATCTCCTGCTCACCGGACTGTTCGCCCTGCTTCATCTCGAAAGGTACGCACGATGTCTGCGAAAGTCACACATGCATGGATTCGATCGCTCCGGAGAGGGTGGCCAATCTCACGAGAAGCTACCTTCGAAACGAGCTGTCCGAACTGCGTATCGAAATTGCCCCCGTATGAGATTCATGAGAAGAACGGGTTAGCCTGTCGAAAGTTCTGGACAGATGTCATTTACCAATCATTTTTGTCGAACAATGAAAACCTGTGGAGCAAGCGATGAAAAAACATGTTATAATCATTCTTGGATTACTGCTATTATTCTGCGCCCTCAGCGCCGACTATACGATCGATTTCGAATCGGAGTCAAAAGCTTCTTACGATAGCGGTGACGTCGCGCTGAGCGGCATCACCTGGAACATGAGCAACGCCCTGATCGGCAATCTCGCCAACGATAAAAAGAACGGCACGAAGTCCGCGCGTATCAAAACCGACGGTTCCATGACCATGCTGACAGATAAGTCAGGCGGCATCGGCACCATCTCGCTCTACTACGCCAAATACGGTACCGATTCGACCGCGCCCACCTTCCGCGTCGAGTACAGCACCAATGCCGGCGCAGACTGGACCCAGGTCGGAACCGACTTCAACTCCAACCTGCAAAGCGATCTGACCTACTGGAGCGGCGACATCAATGTTACCGGCGATGTCCGCGTGCGGATCACCGCTATCTCCGGAACCACCGATAAACGCGGTAACATCGACGATATCCTGATGACCGATTTCGGCGAATACTACGAAACTGCCGCCGGACTCACCGGTTCCGCGCTGAAGGACGAACTGCACAGCATCATCGATGGGCATACCTTCTACGACTACGACGGCGTGAAAACCGCGCTTCAGGTACTCGACGAAGACCCGGACAACTCGTCCAACGTGATCGGCATCTACACCGGGTGGTCGATCGATAAAACCAATTTCAACACCAGCAACGGCTGGAACCGCGAGCACGTCTGGGCGAAATCCCACGGCAACTTCGACATCGACGAATCTCCCGGAACCGACCTGCACCACCTGCGCCCGGAAGACTCCACCGTCAACACCATGAAGCTCAACCGCGACTTCGCAGAGGGCGGTAGCGAGTACATCGACGGCGACGGCGCCACCGGATGCTACTGGACCACAGATACCTGGGAACCGCCGGACGATGTCAAGGGCGATGTGGCGCGTATGATGTTCTACATGGATGTGCGCTACGAAGGCGACAACGGCGAGGTTGATCTCGAACTTGTGGATGCGGTCGATACAGACAATCCCGACACCGGCGACCTCTTGGGAGAGCACGGCAAGCTGACCACCCTGCTGAAATGGCATGCCGAAGATCCCGTTTCGGAAGCGGAGGAAGTCCGCAATCAGGCGATCTACGACAACTGGCAGCACAACCGCAATCCCTTCATCGATCACCCCGAATATGTATGGGAGATATGGGGAACCCCAACCCTTTCCGCCAACCCTACGACACTCGACTTCGGAAGCGTGAGTACAGGGCAGGCATCGGACGAGACCTATTTCGATCTGACCGGCGAATACCTCGTCGACAATGTGACCGTCACCGCGCCGGACGATTTCGAGATTTCCACCACCAGCGGATCCGGCTTCACCGGACAGCTTGTCCTTTCACCAACCGGGCGAGACCTCTTTCGCCGCATTTACGTTCGGTTTGTTCCGACCTCAGTGCAGGGATACAACGCAACGATCACATGCAGCTCGACACAATCGGAAAACGAAACGATTTCCGTGATCGGCAGTGGCATCGATAACGGAAGCTCCGGTACGCCGGCGATCATCAACGAGTGGTCGCAGGGTGACGGCGGCTCGAAGGAATGGGTCGAGATCGTCGTGGTGCAGGACAACCTCGATATGCGCGGCTGGGTGCTCTCGGACGAAAGCGATCCCTACTGCACCTTCCTCGACGGCGCGGGATCCCCCTGGGCATCCGTTCCCGAAGGAACCGTGATCGTGATCTACAACGGTGGTGACCGTGATACAAACCTGCCGGTTGACGATCTGGTCGTTGTCGAGGCAGGCAACAAGCAAGTTGTCAGTGCGCACAATCAGGCCAGCCTGTTCATCAATAACACGTGGAGCGGGTTCTCCAATAACACGTCAACCGACAATCCGAAGCTCACCGACGGCGCAACGCGCGCGATCATACACGACTGGGATCAGGGCAACAACAGCGCTTTCACATCGATCAGACCAGCCGGATCCACCGCGATATACTACACCGCAGGAACCGACGAAGGTGTCTCGACGGCTGCCAACTGGACCTCAGCGGCCGCGACAAGCCCCGACGTGACACCCGCTACCGGCAACGGCGGAAGTAATTCGGAATGGCTCGAAGAAACGCTGCCGGTGCAGCTCTCATCCTTCACTGCGACAATCTCCGAAAGCGACGAAGTGCTTATTCAGTGGATCACCCAATCCGAGTCCGATATGTTGGGCTACAACCTGCTGCGCTCCGAGGTCGCTCTGTCCGATAACGCCATCCGGATCAATATGGATATTATCCCGGCGGAAAATCAGTCCTGCGAAACCGTTTATGAATACGGCGATCCGGATATCCAGTCGGAAACCACCTACTTCTACTGGCTGGAATCGATATCTGCCAATGGTCATAGCGACTTCTTCGGACCTCGAGAGGTTACCGTTACGGAAGACGATCCCGGTCAGGCGCCCGATCCGCAATCGGTTACGCAACTTCTCTCCAACTACCCGAATCCGTTCAACCCATCCACCGAGATCGACTACTCGCTCGTGGAAGCCGGGCACGTCACCATCGAGGTGTTCAACCTCAAGGGGCAGTTAATCCGGACGCTTGTCGATCAACCGATGACCGAGGGAACGCACAAGGTCGAGTGGCTGGGCGAAGATCAGTCCGGCAAGCCGGTCGGCAGCGGTATCTACCTGTACCGCATGAAGACGGACAACTACATCTCGACACGCAAGATGTTGATGATTCAATAGGTTCGGCTTTCGCGCAGCGAAAACGATACCCATGAACGTTGTAATCCCGATCTATCGGGATTATGTTAGTGGATGTTCGGCTTTCGCGAAGTGAAATAGCGAGAGTGGAATATCGATTATAAAGGGCAGGTCCCTGTGCCTGCCCTTCCCTATTCTTTCTCACATATCAAAAATAACCGTACACAATTATTCACGGAGGATTTAATGAACGCAACATGTGCAAATTCGAAGATGAGAAGCCTGTCTGGCGGCTTGGTACTCGACGTGGCAACCGGCGCGGGAGAATTTATCCGTGTCATGATGCGATTGTTCAAGGATTATAACCGGTTTGTCGGGATTGATTCCTCGGACAGAGCGCTGGAATCAGCAAGAAAGGCATATACCGATGAACCGGTGACGTTCGAGGCGATGGACGCATCGAAGATGGACTTTGAAGACAATTCTTTCGACACGGTCGCGATCTCGAATTCCCTGCACCACCTTTCCGATCGGGACGACGTGCTTGGCGAGATGCTTCGGGTTCTCCGTCCGGGTGGAAATTTCATCGTGCGCGAGATGATCCGCGACGGCGAGCAATCACCGGCCCAGATGAATCACGTCGATCTGCACCATTGGTGGGCGAAGATCGACACGATCCTGGGCATCAGCCATCAACCTACCTACACGGCGAAACAGCTCGAGGCGATCATGCGCGGACTGCCGCTCGAAAAGATCGAGAAGTTCGAGTTTAACCTGCCGGTGGATGAGCAACAACAAGCCGAAATCGTCGAAAGGATGACGAAGATGATCGATCCCTATATCGATCGCATCCAGGAACACCCCGATTACGCCATACTCAAAGAGGAGGGCGAAGAACTGAAGTCACGCTTGCAGGATTCCGGCTTCGCTCCCGCCACGACCATATTCCATTTCGGTGTGAAGTGATCACGTAGGACCCCAGACTGTGTGAAAATGTTATGAACCTGCTCTTGAATTGATATCGGGTTACCATTGCCAGGGAAAGCAACCCCCCTTTGTCCCCCCTTGTCAGGGGGGTGAATTGGCGGACACGCTTGGATCCTGATCACTGTACATCCGGGACGTTGGTAACAGATTAGCCCGGGGACATAGGTTACACTTTAATGGTTTCCTGTCCAGTATTCTCCCTCATCCCGGCATGCCGGGATGAGGGAGAATTTCGCGCCTCGCCGAGGCTTGTCTTAATCGGGATCAATTTCATCGTTCTGATATCCAGATCCGTAATCGGCGTCTGGTAGTAATAAATGCGCCAGATACCATCACGATCCTCCAGCTCTTCCAAGGCAACATATTCACCTGCGAGAAGCTCACTTACAAACACTCTCTTTCCATGTAATTTCACCTCACCGGTATCCTTGATTTTACGCTTTTCAAAGTCTTCAGGATACTCCGGACCGAATATCTTAAGCGGATATTTGCGCAAGCTCGGTTGATATACCGACGCCGGTGGGTGTCCTCCCAAAGCCTCATGAGGACGAATCGTATTGTACTCTTCTATAAAAGCGTTAAACGCTTCCTGCTGGGATAACATATCGCGCGCTGGGGGCTTGCAGGTTTCATGCTTCAGTGTACGATGCATCCGCTCATGACGACCATTCTGCTGGGGTTTACCCTTCTCGATTCGCTCAAGCGTTATGCCGAGACGAATCAGATGAAGCCAGAATCGACTCAAGCCCGTTTTACTCGCAATGCAAAACGGAACTCCGTTATCAGAACGGATACTGTCCGGCAAACCATACTGCTGAAAAGTCCAGTCAAGCCAATGCTCGCAATCCTTGTGGTTCGTGCTCGGAAGCGCATGACAACACAAAAGGAAACGACTGAAATTGTCGGTGATCGTCAGCGGATAGCAATACTCGCCATTCAAAAGCCGAAATTGACCCTTATAGTCAATACTCCAGATGGCATTACTGCAGTTGCATTCACCGAAGGGCTGGCTGTATGGCGGTACATGACTACGTACCAAACGATGTTTCACTAGACCGTGACGTTTCAACCATTCGCCTGCTGTACTCGCTGCTGGCCAGTCGATGGTTGAATCCTGGTTCTGTAACGCGTGTATTATCTTGCGCGGACCCCAACTCAAATGTGCAAGCTTCATGTTGATAATCATTTCAAGGATCTCGGGCGGAGTCTGATTCGGGTGGCTGTGCGGAGCACTGCTGCGAGCCAAAGCCCAGTTCGCTGGATCTTCCTTATAACGATTGATCCATTTGTAGATCGTTTTACAGGATACTCCATATATCCGATGTAAATCTACTACCGTATATTGATCGCTAAGATAATCTCCTATCAACTTATGGAGTTGATCATACTTCGTTGTTCTCTGAAAGGGCATAGGCTCTCCTCAATGCTTTTTGAGTATTACCTATCTTCCCGGTCTATTTTGTCACCTATCTTCCCGGTTTGTACCCACTTTCTCACCCCCCTGACAAGGGGGGACAAAGGGGGGTTGTCTCTCAAAATACAAACAGCGACAACAGAATCCATCTACCATTTCCACACAGTCTGTCCGAGGTTGCCCTTTTCTTTGACTATCGCACCACAAATTTCTTGACCGACTTCGACCTAATGCCAACAAATAGCAATATATTATCACCGTTATGGAGAGTGTCTATGCGATACATACTCATCATTCTGGCGCTTCTATGCGTAACGCTGTCCGCACAAGACTCGCTCACGGTTATCGGCGAGATCGTATTGCCCCCCGCGTATGGTAATGCGATAGGATTCCCGAGCGACTTCCTCAACTACAAGCCGGGTGGCGATTTCAATCACGATGGCTATGACGACTTCATCTTCTCGTTCTACAACAGCGATCTCGAGAATTCCTGCCTTGGGGTCTTCTGGGGCGGAACGACGCCCTGGCTCTATCCGGACGAAATCACCCCCAACCCCAATTGGTACTATACGACCATGTGGCCGAGCTGGCACGGCGATCTGACCGGCGACGGCAGAAACGACATGGTGATCACGTACATGGATCCTACCGATTGCTGCTATGCCGGCATCATCAAGGGCGGCGGAGAGTTCACCGCGGATACCGATTCGACTTTCTCCTACTGGTACTGGGGCGGATTCGAGGCGTGGAACGGAGGCTTCGACTTCAACGCGGACGGCTACGACGATATCCTGTGCCTCGATAAAACATCCGAATTCTGGAACGGAAACGTGGATATTCTCTTTGGCGCAAACCCCATGGACACGATTACCGATTTCCACATCGAGGGGAACAACAGCGATTTCTACATGCTTGGCGATGTGGCATCCGTCGGCGATGTGAATGGAGACGGCAGTCCGGACCTACTGCTGACGAACAATTATTTCGACGAAATCTATGGTCCGGTTTTCATGAATGTCTATTGCGGCGGCGAAGATTTCGATACGACGCCCGAAACGACCTTCCAGATGCCGGATAATTTCTATGCCATGAATAACCTGGGCGGATTGATATCCAATGGCGACTTCAACGGCGACGGATGCGACGACACGATCTGGATAGACAGCGACTCGGTGCATGTTCTGTGGGGATCGGAGGATCTGTCGTTCCCCATGTCGAGCTTCAATATCGCCAATGGTGCAAACCCCAATAATGCTTCATCCTGCTACTACTGCAACATCAACAACGACCAGTATGACGATATCGCGACGAGAATCCGAACCGGCGATTGCGTTTACTTCTACCTCGGCGGAGAGAGCATTCCAGAAGAACCAAGCTATGCCATCCCGGTCGATGGAACGAGCAGCGCCTATTCCGCCGGGCGTAACCTGGGCGACATCAACGGCGATGGGCACAACGACGTTTACGTGGTTCCCGATGAAGACTACTCCCGTGCGATCATCTACTCCCTCGATCCCGTCTCAATCGACGACGAGGTAATCGAGAAGCCAGAAACCATCTGCCTGTCGAATTCTCCCAACCCGTTCCGAACATCCACCACCATCCATCTGGACATGCCCTCCGACCAGCTCCGCGACGCGACAATCGAGATATTCAACGTCCGGGGACAGAAGGTGCGTTCGCTGCCGGTCGATCGGAATAGCGCCGTTACGTGGGACGCGAAGGACGTGAGCGAGCGATTGGTGTCGTCGGGCGTGTATTTCTATCGATTGAAACAGGATGGTCGCTCGCTGGCGGTCAGGAAGCTGCTGTTGGTGAGGTAGGGAAGGGGATGCCGAGCTGGAGCTCGGCGGACCAATAGAGAGAAACCGGCAGCCGTGATCGACCGCCGGTTCATCGTGCAAGATTGATGTCTAAAACTCTTCCAGATGTTCCTGAATCCATTTTTCCGCGGAGAATGCAGCGGTCGCGCCGTCCGAGACAGCGGTAACCACCTGACGAAGAACCTTGTGGCAGATATCGCCGGCGGCGTAGATACCCGGTATATTGGTGTGCTGGCTCTCGTCGGTGAGGATGAATCCCTGCTCGTCCAGTTCGACGCGCGATTCGAAGAGCTTGTTGTTCGGGATGATGCCCACATAGACAAACACGCCGTCAACCTTCAGGTTGCTCACCTTTTCCGTCTTGCGGTTGAACAGTACAAGGTTTTCTACCTTGTTCTCGCCCTCGACACCCTGAACCACCGTGTCCCAGATAATCTCCATCTTCGGATTCTTGAAGGCGCGCTGCTGGATGGTATAGACAGCCCGAAGCTTGTCGCGCCGGTGGATCAGATAGACCTTCTTCGCGAACCGGGTCAGGAATAGCCCTTCTTCGACAGCCGAATCACCACCGCCGATCACCGCCACCACCTTGTCGCGATAGAGCGCGCCGTCGCACGTGGCGCAATAGGATACGCCGCGTCCGGTCAAACGTTCTTCGCCCGGCACGGCGAGCTTGCGCGGTGAAGCGCCGGTCGCGATGATAATCGTCTTGGCGCGATAGAAACCGTTTTCGGTTTCGATGATCTTACAGATTCCTTCCAGCCCGACCGCAATCACCGATTCTTCGCGGAAATCGGTCTTGAATTTCTCTGCCTGCCCTTTCATCCTGTCGATCAGGTCGAATCCGGTCATCGATTCAACGAAGCCGGGGTAATTCTCGACATCGGTGGTCAGCACGATCTGTCCGCCGAAGAGGCCGTGCTCGAACACAACGGTTCGCAGGCCGCCGCGTGCCGCATAGATCGCAGCGCCCAGCCCCGCAGGGCCGCCACCGATGATCGCCACATCGTATTTCATGCACTCACCGGTCTTCTTGGTATCCACTTCCGCTTCACCGGTGTCGATCTTCTGAAAATCGAAATTCATGGTTCCTCCAAATCAGTTCATTATCCATTCTGGAGACAAAATACTGCAATATTTTACACTGTCAAATATTTTACGATGTTTCGGATTCATCATCGAGGCTGAAGCGCATCGGCAATAGTTGATCAAGCGTGGAAACCTCTACGCGAGCATGGTTTGCCATGATGATACGCATATCCGTGGAGAACTCCGACAGCACCTGCCGACACGCACCACAGGGCGGGAAGAATTCATCCGAATCGGCGTAGATGGCAATCGCGGTAAACTCCCGTTCTCCCCACGCCACCGCCTTGAAGACGGCGTTCCGCTCTGCGCAGATGGTAAGCGAGTAGGAGGCGTTTTCCACGTTGCAACCGATATAGACGTTGCCGTTCTTCGACAGCAGCGCAGCGCCGATCTTAAAGCCAGAATACGGCGCGTATGCGTTCTGCGAGGCTTCCTTCGCCTGTTCGATAAGCTGTTCGTCTGGTAGCATATTTACTCCGTGATTATTCCCCGGAACGCAGGCACCCTTGCCTGCTCCCTATTTTCTCCCGAGAAGCAGGCAAGGATGCCTGCGCTCCAATAAAGACGTTAGAACGACGTCGTATCGACGAAGTTGAAGTCGTCGATCAGCATGGTGGGCACCTTCATATAGCCGGACTGCACTTCGGGTCTGCCCAGTGCCATGATTCGGCGGGTCGATTCGTTGATCACCTCGTTGAAGCGAAGGTTGACGATCGGATGTTTGATCTTCCCGTCCTCGAACCACAGCACGCCATCGCGGGTCATGCCGGTAAGTTCGCCACGCTTCTGATCAACGAAACGGATGTACCACAGGTGGTTGACGATGATCCCTCTTCCAGCGATCCGCATCATCTCCTCTTCGGAAGCGTCGCCGCCATCGATTAACGTGTTGTACGCCTGGCATGGTTCGATGCCTTTCACACCGGCATAGTAGCGCGATACGGGCATGCTTTCCAGAACGCCGTTTCGTACCCAGTCGATTTCCTTCGACACAATACCTTCGTAGTTGTAACGCATGCCAATCAGCTCCGGATCGCAAAGCGTCGAGCGCAGATTGAAGTCCTTTCCGAAAAAGGGCTGGCCGAGTTGACCGGAGAAAGGTGATGTGCCTTCGTCCGCGGTGCGCAAGTCCATCATGTAGCTCAGGAACTGGAAGAAGTTACCTACTGCTTGCGAGCGCAGGATGACCGGATACTTGCCCGGTTCGATAGGCTGCGGCTTGGACAGAGACGAGAACTGCTCGTTCAGTCGCGCGATCTCGTCGGCGATGTCGAAGCTGTCGAAGTCCTTCACGCCACGCGAGACTTTTGTTTCCACGTCGTCGCGTTTCATGGTCATCGAGTGCTCGAAGGTCGAGGCGTTGTCGTCGCCTTCGAATCCGTTTTTCGTGATCATGGATGTCTCGCGCAGATAGCGAGATGTCATGCCGGAGATCTTCGCATCGATCTTGTTGGCGTTGGCGACGCATTTCTGCACCACAGAGACCATGTCGTCGGTGTTGAGACCGGCGGTCGATGCGGCGTAGTTGTCGATCTGGGGCAGTTCTTTACGCTCCATGCTGGGTATGTATTCCGGATCGGGCTGGTTGAGTTTCGCCATCTGCGTGGCAGTGTCGATGAGGTATTTCAGAAAAATCTCGTCCGGTTGATTGACGACCGCGGTGCCGGTCTTGTTTCCGAAAGCCACGTCCAGCGACAGCATGTAGTTGGCTCCGTCCTTGTGTTGTGTGATCATGTTCTGCGCAAAGCGTGTCTCGTGCGCCTCGTAGCGATTGAACATGAAGGTGAAGTCATCGGCGTGGCAATGTTTACGGATGTATTCTATGGCTTTTTCCTTGTTCATTGGGAACCTCCTACGCGAATATTCCGGAACCGCGTCAGCGAGGCTCCGTGGGTCATTCTTGCGGACTGGCTGGGTTGTCCCTTGCCGCAGTTGATCACGCCGAACGTCTGGAAGAATCGCTCGTCGCAGATCGCGTCGCAACTGTTCCAGAACTCGGGATTGTTCGACCGGTAGATCACCTTCTTCAGCATCCTGTGCTTCTTGCCGTTCTTGATCTCCCAGAACATGTTGCCGCCGAACTGGAAGTTGACGCGATGCTGGTCGATGGAGAACGATCCCTGATCTTCGATATAGACGCCGTCCTCGGTGTCGGAGATCAGTTGCTGCGGCGTGAGTTCCTTCTTACCGGGCGCGAGATAGAGGTTCGGAATCCGGTTGATGGGAAAATCATAGTAGTTCGTTGCGCGGCAGCATCCGCGGCTCATTTTCTCGCCGATGCGCATTGCGGTATCGCGGGTGGTTCCGTATTCGTTCAGGATGCCGTCCTTGATGATGTGCCACTTCTGCCCGGGAACGCCGTCGTCATCGTAACCCGCGGTGGCGAGGCCGCCCTCGAGCGTGTTGTCGCCGAAGAAATTGACGATCTCGGAGCCATATCGGTAGTTCTTGAGTTTCTCGGGTGTCGCGAACGAGATCCCGGCGAAATCGGCTTCCCATCCGAGTACGCGATCGAGCTCGGTCGGGTGACCCACCGATTCGTGCATGGTCAGAGACAGATGCATGGGATCCAGCAGCAGGTCGCGGCGCTTTTCTTCTCCCAGCGTACCGGCATAGCACTTCTGAATCGCCTGTTCGGCGACGCGCGGCGCGTTACCGGGGAAATCCATCTGATCGATCAATTCCCAGCCCATATTGCGTCCACCGACGTGGTACATCCTCGACTGGCTGTCGTTGTTCGCGACTGCCGTTGCGACCAACATCGGCGCTACCCAGGTCGTCTCGAGTTCCAGATCGGTGCCCAGCGTGGAGACAATCTGCTTGTGGGTGTTTTCCGCACGAAGGACGAACATCGCCTGACGGATCGGCTCGTAATTCATGATGATCCGGTTGACCTCCAGCATCATATCGACCTTCTCCTTGAGCGATACCAGGAAGGGATCCTTCGCCACAGCAGTCTTGAACTTGTCGATATATCCTCGTTCGTATGCCAGTTCGATTCCCTGCTCCACTTTCACGCGAGCGGAAGCCTCCGCGATCTCGACCGCCTTCTTCGCCGTTTCAGCCACGGCATCCGCCGTGAAGATGTTGTTGTGTGCGAAACCCCAGGCTCCGTTCTTCAGTACGCGAATCCCGTACCCGTGGCTGACCGAGTTCATCGTGTTCTTCAGGCTCAGGTTGCGCAGGTATATGACCTCGGTCTTCGTGTTCTGGATACGAATATCGGCGTACGTAGCGCCGAGTGATTTCGCTTTCTCAATTGCGATTGCTGCAAAATTCACATATTCCTCCTGTGATCTGGATTTCCACCATATCGCCCCTCTATCATATTCGATCAAATCTGGCAAATAAAAATTAGATCATTGTAGATAAAAAGTTCAATCTCAAACTGAGTAGGTACAGATTAACGAGATGCGATTACAATTGATCGGTCTGTCGCACCTGTGTGATATTGATAAGCGCCAGCGCGCCGCCGAGAATGACCCAATAGAAGATATTGCTGCTGATGGAGCTGGGGATCGAGGCCGCTACGATAAACAACGCTGAGGCAGCCGAGAATCCTCCATACAGCCAGCGAAGACGACCCTTGCTCATAATGGCGTTCAGCAGATTGCCGATGATAAGATATCCGATCAGCACGACCAGAAACAGGAATACCGGGAGACCGTCCGTGGCAAGCTTCTCCATGAAGAAGTTGTGCGTGATGGTAACCTGCATGGTATCCTTGATGCGGGGCGTTCGCATATACCGCGAGAAATTACCCGCACCGACACCGACATAATCGGATTCTTCCGTGATCTCGAGGGAGTGCTTCAGCAGGTTGACCCGGGCTTCGATCGATTCCAGCGCGTAACTCTCGTTTTCATGCTGGATCGACAACAGCTCGCGATCGATAAATCCTGTGACGACCTGGTACACATCGGGGAACTTGATTACAAATGTCGTGAACAGCAGCGCAATCACTGCGGAGATCACGATCTTCGATCTCCAGTTGACGAAGAAGATGAAGAACACGATCGCTTCCGCCACGAAGACGAGAAGACTCAGTCTGGAACCTTCGAGCAGCATGGTGATGAAGATCAGGATGGTCACGAGAAATGCCAGGATATTGATCCAGCGGTTCTTTAGCGCTTTCACCAGTGCAAACATGAACGGCGACAGGATGAGAAGTGCCGACGCGAAATCATTCACGTTATAGAAGGGTCCGTTGGGTACGAACGGGAACGTGTCGAGTTTCACCACACTCGAGGTGGGAAAGTGATTGAACGTGATCATCTCCCAACAGGAAATTCCGATGAAAACCAGCAGGATGAAGTTGAAGAAATAGAGGAGAAACCAGGCGCGATCCATCCGATCGATCATGAAAAGCATCAAGCATACGAATGTGAAATAGCCAAAATTGTAGAACGCGTTTAAAAGCGCTTGCTTGATTTCGCTTGCCCAAAGCATGCTTGTCAGCGCGTAGGACGTCCAGATCATGAGCAATCCGACAATCACGACGCTCGATAGAGACAGGTTGTACTTCTCATGCTTTCCGAGTGATACGACCATGTATGTCATGAGTATCAGAAATCCCGCAAGGAGATTGAACCGGATCAGGACGCTGTAATGAAAGAACGACTGGAAGAAGCTGTAGAACAGGTATGAGAAGGAAACAAGCAGCAAGAACCGGACAAGAATATCCGGCTTATTCCTTTGCTCGATCACCATGCAGGAGAATCCTGAAAATCTTTTTCAGCCGTTTACGGATATCCTCGTCGATCAAACCGTGCAGCACGGAGAGCGTACAGGCAAACAGCAACGCTGCAATAAAGACGGCAATACAGGTCAATCCGCGTCTCGGCTTGGTTCGAAGCCCTGTAACGTGCGCTTTGTCGATGATCTGAATAGTGGGAAGGTCGCGGATTTCTTCAATCTTCGAACTCTCATACTCAGGCAGAAGGTATTTATAGGTAGTCTCCAGCAGGGTCAACCGCAACTGAAGCTCTGTGTATTTTCGCATCTTCTGGGGAAGCGAATTCAGCGCTACCAGATAGGAGCTGCCATCCCCCTCGCCGGAGCCGGTTTCCATTTCGTGGAGCTTGCGCATCAGGACGTTTTTCTGTTCCTTGAGCGATTCTGCGGCGGGATCGTTCTGTCGGTCGTATTCGTGCATGAAGTCGAGTTCGAGCTCGATCTCGAACAGCTTCGAAGCCAGTTCCGTATAAACATCGAGAATTCCCGCGATCTGATCCGTCGTGTCGAATATCTTGTTCTTTTCCTGGAAATCCTGCATCAACGTAGCGATAGAATCCATCTCTGCCTCGATATCCTTCAGCCTGGATTCGATGAAGATCCTTTTATCCCTGCCTCGCGAACGGCGATCGAATCGATTGTACAAGTCGAGTTGCTCTACCGCATAATTCGCCATATCCGCGGAAAGACGGTTATTCTCCGTCTCGGCGCTGATATAAATGAATCCAGTGTCGATATCGTAATAGACATCAATGACCTTTTCATACAGGATCATATACGCCATATCCAGCGCTTTCAGCGAGTCCGGCTCTTCGATTTCCAGCATGTTGATCACATCGAATTCTTCGATGATCTTATAGCCGAACGTTCGCGATGTCATGATCGCCACCAGCTCTTCCTGCTCCAGCGACGTGCCGCCGAGAAGCGACGAATAGCCGCCCAATAGCGATGTGAGCATACTGGTGTCCGTTGACTCCAGTGGGTAGATCACAGCGGTGGATTTCCAGTATTTCGGAACCACCAGCACATAGATGACCACCGCGATACTGGCGATCAAGACAAAGATCGAGATAAACTTCTTATGCCTGGCAAGAATCTCCAGGATATCGAGCAGATCAAGTTGTTTGACGTTCATGCATTAACCTCTTTCATGATTGGTCAGCTTCCATGCGCCTTTGAATCTGTCAAGAAAAGAAGAATTACTCCGTGGTTACGCAGGATTTATAGCCAGGACATGTAATTCTTTGTCACCTCGCGATATACGTTACGATTCGCATCGAGTATCGTCTCGATATCGGGATTCGACACATTGTCGCATTGTTCCAGATAGCTCCGAAGGATGGTCTCGATTTGACGGAACGAAATCTTATGCTTCAGGAAGAGCTCGATCGCGGCTTCGTTGGCGGCGTTGAGGATCGTCGGCAGCAGACCGCCTTTCTTTGCGACTTCCAGCGCGAGGAAGAACAGCGGATAACGATCCTTTTCAATTCCCTCGAATGTCAATTCGATCAGATCGGCGGCTGTTGTCCGCACCAGATCGGACTGGATTCTCTCCGGATAGCCAAGCGCATAGAGGATGGGCAGCTTCATGGACGGCGTACTCATCTGGGAAAGGATAGAGCCGTCGATGAACTTGACCATCGAATGGACGATCGATTGCGGGTGGATGATGGCTTCGATGCGGTCGTAAGGAATGCCGAAAAGCCAGTGGGCCTCCATCACCTCGAGCGCTTTATTCATCATGGTTGCTGAATCGATGGTTACTTTGGCGCCCATATCCCAGGTGGGATGATTGAGCGCGTCCTGTGGCGTGATGGTGTCGAATCGATCCAGTGGCAGGGTTCGGAACGGTCCGCCCGACGCGGTGAGGATCAATCGATCGATCTCGCGCCTGGGACTTTCGCCGATGACCTGAAACAGCGCACTGTGCTCGCTATCGACCGGGATCAATCGTGCGCCGGTCTCGCGGCAGATTTCGGTTACCAGATGTCCCGCCATCACCAACGATTCCTTGTTCGCCAGCGCGACGTCCTTCCCGCGCTTTATCGCCTCGACGGTGTAGATCAGTCCCGCCGAACCGGATACGGCGTTCAGCACGATATCGTAATCGGCATGGCGCAGAAGATCGAGTAACGCTTCGCTTCCGGCAGCCATTTGGTCCGGAATACCGGAGATGGTGCTGTCGGTTATTACCGGATGCAAGATATCGAATTCGAGGGACAGGTTGATCAGGTTATCGAGATTGTGATGGGTCGATGCGATTACAATATCGAAATGGTCGCAATGATGCCGGATCACTTCGATCGCGGAAGTTCCAATAGAGCCGGAGACGCCCAGGATAGCGATTTTCTTCTTCATGGTTCACCGTCAGAATTGGAGACCCAGCGAGACGCGATGCGAATCGTCCAGCTCGGTGTTCTGCTCGAAGGCGTAGTGCAGTTCGAGCGGCAGCAGACTTAGGGTCACGCCGGCGGTGACGTTCTCCACATCGTATCCGAGGAAGAGGGTCAGCAACTCGTGCGCCTGTACGGCGAGTCCGGCGTGGTAATCCAGACTCATGAATCCGAAGGATGTCGTGGCGCTCTCGTCGCGATCCTCGAAATAGGATTCGATGCCGCCGATCAAGCTGACCGGGCACTCGATCCACGGAAAATTGAAGTGAAGGTTCGTCTCGATATCCAGCCCCGGATTGACAGTTTCATGGGTGCCGTTCTGCCAGAAGATTTGTGTGCTGAAGAAGTCGCGCAGCTTCGCGGCGACAGTCAGGTATCCGGTGGGTTCGAACCAGGTGGATAGGTCTGCGCCGAATCCGTATCCGCCTTCGTCCGCCATGATGCGGTAGGCGAATTTCGGAGTGATTCCGACCGGTATCTTGCCGACTTGAGTCGCGAAACCGGCGTACAGGATGTAGTCGGCGTTGTTCACGCTGTCGTATTCGTAAGGCGGGTTGTTCACCGAAAGGGAGTCGTCGGGATTCTCTTTTCTGGTCAGCGGGATATCGTCGATGCCGATACGCGAAATCACGATCGCGAAAGGATGTTCCGATCCGACCACGCCCGAAACGGTGTCGTACTGGAACAGACCGAGTTCTTCGGCGTGCATCAGTTCGACGCGGGTATTCTGTTTCTTCGTGAGCAGCGACGCATTCCAGTAGGCCAGCGCGGGTGAGTCGCTGTCCGTCAATCCGGTTCCGCCCATAGCGTAGTTGCGCACGCCGGCGCCCATGCGAAAGATTTCACCGGCATACTTCTCAGCGTGAAGCGCGACCACACTCATCACCACCAGTATCAACATCCATTTGAGAGCCCCGTTCATCCTATACCTCATTCTATTTGTTTATCAGTACAACGTTTTCACGATGTCATCGTTTCATTTCCGCTGGAGCCGTTTGCACGAAACTCCCCAGAATCCTCTTCAGCGCGCCGTTATCGAACGAGATGGTCAGCTTGGCATTTTCGCCCGAGCCATCCACGCTGAGGATCGTTCCCCTGCCGAAATTCTTATGGAAAACCCGTTGCCCGATCTTGTAAAACTTCTGCGATTCGAGGATCACGTCCACTTTACGTGCCGTCGCCGGAATCGGGCTGCTCTTCACCTCGTAGAAATCCGATCCGGCGAGGTGCAGGCAATCGTCGTCCATCTCCTTCAGAAACCTGCTCGGCATCATCGGTTCGATGGTGTTGAACTCCCTGCGCCAGCGACTGTAGCTAAGCCACAGCGAGCGTTTCGCACGGGTGATGGCAACATAGAGCAACCTGCGTTCCTCTTCAAGCATTTTTTCATCGTCGAGGTTAAGCCGGTGCGGAATCAATCCATCGCAGATGCCGCAGATCAGCACGTGATCGAATTCCAGTCCCTTGGCGTTGTGCATCGTCATCAGTTGAACGACGCCCTGTTCGTCGGACGCTGTATCCAGATCGGTCTGAAGCGTGACGTTTTGCAGGTAGTCGCCGAGCAGTGGCGGATTCTCGTTCTCGACGGAATACTCCTCGGTGTAGTCGCGCGATGCCGCCATGAGTTCCTTGAGGTTGTCGGCTCTGGTCGCGTCCTGGATATCGCCTGTCGATTCGTAGAGCTGGATCAGCCCCAGTTCGGTGATTACCCGTTCGATCACATTCGCTACCGGCTCTGTTTCAGCCAGGACACGCCAACTTTCGATCATTCTGGCGAACTCCTTTACGCTTTTGATGGCGGATGCGCTCAGGAGCGGATTCTTCTCCACCTCCTGCACAGCACGGTAGAGCGTCATTCCGTGCTTGATGGCGTAATCGAGCAGCCTGCCGACGGTCGTGTTGCCGATCTTGCGCGCGGGGTAATTGACGATCCGCACCAGGCTCTCGCCATCGTCCGGATTGACCAGCACGCGCAGGTAGCTCAAGATGTCCTTGATCTCCTTGCGCTGGAAGAAATTGACGCCGCCCACCACCGTGTATGGTATCTGCCGTTTCGCGAACTCCTGCTCCAACACCCGCGATTGCGCATTGGTGCGGAACAGCACAGCGATATCGGAGAGCGCTTCTTTGCCCCGTAGCGCCTCGATCCGGTCCGCGATCGCTTTTGCCTCCAGGCGCTCATCTTCGAAGATGGAGAGTTCGGGCATCTCGCCCTTCCCGTGATCGCTCCAAAGATCCTTGGCATGCCTTCCGCGGTTATTCTTGATAAGGCTGTTGGCGAGATCGAGGATTGTCTGCGTAGAGCGGTAATTCTGTTCCAGCCGGATGGTCTTTACGCTGCCGTAATCCTTCTCGAAGCGCAGGATGTTCTCCACGTCGGCGCCGCGCCAGCCGTAGATGGCCTGGTCGTCGTCACCTACCACACAGAGGTTCTGGTGATCCTTCGCAAGCAGGTTGATGATCTTGAACTGCGCGTAGTTGGTATCCTGATATTCGTCGATCAGGATGTAGCGAAACTGCCCGGCGTACTTACGACGGACTTCCTCGTCCCGATCGAATAAAAAGGCGGTCTCAAGCAGCAGATCGTCGAAATCGAGCGCGTTGTTGTTCAGCAGGTCTTTCGCGTATGCCTGGTATATCTTGTGGAAGGTGATCGTCCACTGGTTCTCTTCCTGAAACTCGAAGAAATCCTCGGGCCGGATCAGGTTGTTCTTGTTTCGGCTGATCAGGCTGTGCACCTTTCCGGGCGGAAATGCTTTGGTGTCGATATCCAGCCGCTTCATGATGCGCTTGACGAGCGTCTTCTGATCGTCTGCGTCGTAGATTACGAAATTCGATTTGAAGGGCAGCCGATCGCTCTCGTAGCGCAGAATGCGGCTGCATATACTGTGAAATGTCCCCACCCAGAGGTTACGCGTCTGAAGCTGAAAGGTCGATTCGAGGCGATCACGCAGTTCGCGCGCGGCCTTGTTGGTGAAGGTGACGATCAGGATGTGATTGGGATAAACGTGCCGTTCGCGGATCAGCCAGGCGGTCCGGTAGATTACCGACCGGGTCTTTCCGCTTCCTGCGCCGGCGAGGACCAGTACCGGTCCGTCAACTGCCTGCACGACTTCCTGCTGGCGCGGGTTCAAATCGCGCAGCAGCGTATTATTGTACGCCGATTCCACTTGGTGCCGAAAGCGGTCCGATCAGACCTTCCGCGCTCCTTCCCGCCAGCCGGTACCAGTAGTAGTTACCGGAATAGACATTGTTGTCGCGATAAGTATAGCTGGTCGAATCGGATGTATTGGGGATTCCGTCAGGATATAGATCCGAGTAGGTGCCGTTATAGTCGAGCGCCCGGTAAACCTTGTAATAAGCCGCGTCCTCCGATTTATTCCACTCGATCTCGACCCACTTGGAGGCAGAGCCCGAGCCGGAAGCGGTGATATTTTCGATCTTGATCTCGCTGGGAACGTCGATGTTGCCATTGTTATCCGGATCGAGCGGATTACTCCGCTCCAGATCGCATGAAAGAATGACGATTGCGACGACAGCCAGGAATAACCATATCTTCTTCATGATCAGAACCTCACGGATATGCCTGTGGGCGTGATGATGATATTCTGTTTGTTATATTCGCGGATAATATCGTTCCACAGGTTGCTGTTGTAGTCTTCGGTAACGTTGACCGTGTCGTAGAGCGTATAGATCCAGACCAAAACCGCCAGACCGAGAAACGCCTGCGAATAGCGATAAGGCTCCAGCGCGTCGTTGTAATGCTGGTTCATGTCGTCAATCTGGTCGGCCTTTTTATACTTGTCGTAGCTGTCCATCGCCTGGTCGTAGAAATAGAGCGAACTGCCCAGCAGCACGACCTCCATTCCGAGCAGAATCTGCCCTTTTGTGTAGCTCTTGGCGGAGAAGTGTCCCCAGCCGGGAATAAGCGCGGATTTTGCCAGACTGCCGGCGGAGGTCAGTCGGTTCATACGATAGATTTGCAGAAGGCGCTGTCTCTCCTGAATATCCATTTTCGCCAGGTTCCGTTCCTCAAAATCCTTCCAACCGTACTTCTGCGGATCGGAGAACTTCTCCAGATCGAAATCCTGCGCGAGCAGGATCGAAAACAGGCACGCCACGAAAAAAATGATACGCTTCATGATTCTTTCCATTAATCCAACAGTTCTTCGCTTGCTTTATTCAAAGGTGATACGCTACGGTCCTTGAGATTGACCAGCCATGCCAGGAAATAGCTCTTGTCCGGCGTGGTGATATCGTACAACACTTCGTATTTCGCTTCGCCGACCGACATCATATAGCGCCATCCGGTGGAGCTCACCAGATCATCGTACTGCATGATCAGTTCCTGCTCCAGTTGACTGACGGCGCGGATGATGCGACCGTTGCGATAGTTATTGATGATGCTCCGAGCAAACCCGACCGGATCCTTCTCGATCTCGATCATGTTCGACATCAGGAAGACCTTGTCCTTGTACGCTTCCAGAGCGTCCAGTTTATACGCCTGCCGGTAGAGCTGCAACGCGGTCGCCCACTCTTCCTTCTTCTCGGCGTCCTGCGCTTCGAGGCTCCGTCTGTTCGCCTCCATGATATTCTGTTTCAGGATGTTCGCTTCCGAAATCGCGATCGCTGCCGGCTCGTAATCACGAATGATGTTGAAGCAGCGACCGTAGATCACAATCGCCTCGTCGATACGGCGTTCCGCGAGCAGTTGATCGCCCTGCACCACGAAATTGGAGCAGACTTCCTTCAGCCGGGTATCGACCATCTCCTTCTTGGTGGGATCGAATTCGACCACGAAGTGGTAGGTTTCCTCTGCTTGCACAAACTCGCCTTCCTCGACCAGCTTTTCCGCCAATTTCCAGTAGAGACCGCTCAGCTCGAGGTAAATACGATCCTTGAATGAAGATGGATATCGTTCGAGATAGAAGAGCCTTTCCAGCGCGCTCCTGTAGCCCTCTGAATACTGAAGTTCCACTGCCTGGTCGATGTATCGATCCATGAATCGATCGATGAAGGGCTGCGCGGTAGCGATGAAATCGCTGTCCGGGAAACGCTGGTTCAGGGTCTCATAGTTTTGCCAGGCGGAAACGTCGTCGTTCCGCAGATCCATAAAAATCTGGATGCGATTGTAAAGGATTTCGGGGATTAATTCCGAATTGGGCAGGTTATCCACGATCATTGAATAATACGCGAGCGTGATATCGAATTCCTTGCGGTCGTAAGCTGCCTGCGCGAGGTTGAAGTAGCAGTTGTCCATCACCTCGTCGGCCTTGTCGGAATTCGCCAGGAAAAAGAAGCGGATCGCCAGCTTCCATTTGTCGGTATTGTAGGATTTCATACCAAGCTGGTAATAGCATTCGGAGCGCGCCAATTCCGCCTCGGTCGATTTCGCGCCGTTTTTCGCGACGGCGATATAGTCGTCGTAGCGTTCGATCGCCGCGGCGTATTTGCTCCGCGCTTGAAGACTCTGCGCAATGGAGTAGTTCGATGAGCAGCCGGTAACGACCAGCCCAACGACGATGGTTGCGAATATCAGTTTATAAAATGATTTCCTTCTCTTCATCAGCTATCTCAAATATGTCGTCCTCCCGCGATTTCAGCATTTTCTGCAAGTCTCGCGAGATTCCGTGTGTTAAAATGATTCGTCCGATTTCGTCTTCGCGGAGAGAATAGATGTCTTCCGCCCTGGGATGAAGGCCGTCCACGATCAGGATATCGGTTCGTACAACATGATGTCCCAGCGACGCCAGCTTCAGGATGTCCGAGGTATAGATCACCTTCCTGTCATACTCGATCTCCTCTTCCTCGACCACGAACGAATAGCTCTTCATCTCGTTGGCGAGGTGATTGTCTCGGATAACGGAGGCGTAGCTATGCAGGTGATCGGACTCCAGCGGGGTGATGTAGGGCAGCACTTCGCTCAGTTCTTCCATCGGCTTGAAGAAGATGCTGAAGTGGAATTTTTCCGGGATGGTGTAGAACATGTGCATGGTGTCGATGAATTCCTTCACCCGTTCCGGCAGGAACACAGTCAGGTTTTTGACCCGCTGCTGAAGGTACATCATCTGGATCAGCATGAAGAAGCCGCTGACATGATCCGGATGGTAGTGCGAAATGATCACGTAGTCGATCACGTCTCCGTCGAGTTCGTACTTCATCAGTTGCTGGGAGACGCCCTCACCGCAGTCGATCAGGATGTTCTTCCCATGCGTGTAAAACCAGAGCGCCGAATGGTTCTTGCCTTGAACCGGGATGCCCGGAGCGGAACCGAGTATTCTGATTTTCATGCTTTCACCTCTTTGTGTTTGAGCTGGTTTGCAGGAATTTTAACTGGTATTTGATCCAGTTTCCTTCCGAAGAAGAGGAAGAAAACGGCGAATAGAACCGTGGCGGTGATCAGGAAAATCCTGGAATTCATGCGATAGACCAGGATGGAGCAGATGACGATGATGGCGTTGATCAGGTAGATGATCAGCGCAGTGACGCGCGCGGACCCCATGGCGTTGTCAATGCGGTGGGTCGAGTGATCCTTTCCGCCCTGGGTAATGCGTCTGCCGTCGCGTTTACGGGTAATGCTCACCAGCGAGATGTCGAAGATGGCGTAACTGAGCATCAGCACGGGCAGGAGGTAATAGATCTCGCTGCTGCGGTGGATGACCGCCAGTCGTCCGCTCAGGATGCCCATCGTCGAGAGAAAATAGCCGATGAACATGCTGCCGGCGTCGCCGAGAAAGATCTTGGCAGGTCGGAAGTTGTGCGGTAGGAATCCGAAGATAGCACCCGCGAAGGTCAGCGACATGAGTCCGATGAAGTTGGTCTGCGGCGCGAGCGAGCTCGTCTTGATCGAGACGCTGAGCGCGTAGAATCCGATCGCGAGGATGCCCGACATTCCCGAAATGATGCCGTCCATGTTGTCCAGGAAGTTCAGCGCGTTCATCAGCCCGATCATCCAGAAGATCATGATGGGAACGCTGAGCCAGGGCGAGACGAACAGATTCAGGAAATCGCCGTAATAGAGCTGTTGTGAGAGGATGAAAACGACGCAGGCAGCGAGTTGCCCCAGCATCTTGACCTTGGGCGACATGGCGTACCGGTCGTCGATCAATCCCACAACCATGATGATCAGCGCGCCGCCGAGATAACCAAGGACAGGCAGATTGAACGCCCGTTCCGAACAGAGTGCGATGTGATAGACCGCGAAGATAATGAAGCCGGTGAATACTGCAACGCCACCCATCAGCGGCGTCGCCTTTTTGTGGACTTTCCGGGCTTCGGGGTTATCCATGAAATTCGTCGCCACCGCCAGCCGAATAATGAACGGCGTCAGCGCGTAAACAAAAAGAAACGGCAGCGTCAGAGCGCTCGCGTAATGATAAATATCTTTCATGCTTTACAGTTACAAACCTCGATTATTCTGTCACGACACAATTCGCGAACTTCCTTCATACGAACCATTTTGTTTTTGTCAATGTATTTACCGGTTTTCTGACTTTCACAGTGTCAATCCGGTCAGCAGTTTCATGAGGAAATTCAGCGGCGGCATGATGATGTAGCTGACAATCGGAATCCTGAGTACGTACGACAGCAGCATGATCGCCATGAATGCGATCATACCCTTTCGTTCCTGAGCAGTGTATTTGAAATAGACTCGATCGGACAGGAATCCTCCGAGGATTTTGGAGCCGTCCAGCGGAGGAAACGGGATAAGGTTGAACAAGCCCAGCGCCAGATTGAAAAAGATGGTCAGGAACAGAATTCGTCCGATGAAGAGGGTAATCGTGTTGCCCATGATCATCGAGTCGTTGAACATCTTCATGTAGCCGTTGAAGACGATCGAGAAGAGGATCGCCATGATGAAGTTCGACGCCGGACCTGCGGCCGCGGTCAGCGCCGTGTCGCGCTTGAAGTTCTGGAAGTTGTACGGATTGATCGGCACCGGTTTCGCCCAGCCGATCTTGATGACAAACAACGCGATCAGACCGAAGATATCCAGGTGCGAAAGCGGGTTCAGGGTCAGCCTTCCTGCACGCTTGGCGGTGTCGTCGCCCAACCAGTACGCCACCAGTCCGTGGCTGAATTCGTGGACGCTGAGGCTGATAATGAGGATCGGCGCCAACACCAGAATTTCGGAAATGTTCATCGCTACTCCTTCGGAACCAGCTTCAGGAAGCGACGCTTGCCCACCTTCAGAATCCGCTCTTTATCGATCTCGAGATTCAGATCCATGTCGTCGATTTTCTCGTCGTCCAGCTTTACCGCGCCCTGCTTCAGCATACGGCGAGCTTCACCGCTTGACTGGCATAATCCGCTGTCGGTCAGCAGCTTGACGATCCAGATAGACCCATCCACCACAAGCTCCTCGATGTCGGTCGGGATGTTGCGCTGGCTGAACACGCGATTGAATTCTTCTTCCGCCTCTCTCGCCGCCGGTTCTCCGTCATACAGAGTAACAATTTCACGCGCCAGACGTTGCTTGATGAATTTCGGATTCTCGCCCGATTTCAGTTGCCGGTCGATCTCCGCGATCTCTTCCGGCGACATGCGCGTGGCGTATTTATAGTAATTCAGAATGATCTCGTCCGGGATGGACATCACCTTGCCGTACTTGTCGGACGGCTTATCGAACACGGCGATGTAGTTGCCCATGCTCTTGCTCATCTTGTTCACGCCGTCGGTGCCCAGCAGGATCGGGAACATGATGGCCACCTGCTCCGGCTTGCCGAAGTAGCGCAGCATGTCGCGACCGCACAGCAGGTTGAACTTCTGCTCGGTGGCGCCAAGCTCGATGTCGGCGTCGATGGCAACCGAGTCGTATGCCTGAAGCACAGGGTACATCAGCTCGTGCATCGCAAGCGGGAGTCCGTTCTCGTAGCGCTTGCGGAAGGTGTCGTGCGCAAGGAATTGCGCCAGTGTGAATTTACCAAGCAGGTTGATCACATCCGACAAATTCAGTCCGTCGAACCACTCCGACTGCCAGCGGATTTCGGTCTTGTCCCGGTCCAGCACGGTGTAGAGCTGTTCCATGTATGTCGCGGCGTTTTCCCTGGTCTGCTCGGCGGTGAGCGGCGGTCTCGATTCGTCGCGCCCGGTCGGATCGCCGATGCGCGCGGTGAAATCGCCGATGATGATCACGCCGGTGTGGCCCAGGTCCTGGAAGTCCCGCATCTTGCGGATCGGAACCATGTGACCGATATGCACGTCCGTTCCGGTCGGGTCGATCCCCATCTTCACCCTGAGCGGGCGATTCTCCTTCTCCGCCAGCAGAAGCTTCTGCTTCAGCTCGTGTTCCGGAACGATCTCCTCCGCTCCGTTCCTGATGATCTCGATCTGTTTCTTTATGTTCATCGTAAACCTCGTGTTTCGTAGTCACTCCAAAACATTTTTTTCAGCCGCTTTTGTCAATGAATACCGTGGAGACCCCTGGGTACGCAGACGTCTGTAGGTTTTGAGGAACGAAAAACCTGAATCCTCCAAACCGTCTGAATCTCTCCTCTTCTGTTTGAACAAGGATTTTCAGGATGAACACGATTGACAGGATGGAGATAGAGAGGCTCGCCCCATGGGGATTCGAATTTGCAAGCAAATTCACAGAGGTCGAGCGCTACGAGGGAAGAGAGAATATGCCGATCTCCGAGCGGCGTTCCGGGACATTCGGAAGTTGGATTCTATTGTCGATCAGCGTGCAGGTGTTCGTAGATGTAGAGGACGGCGCGGACGTACGCCTCGCTGTGGTTGTAGGCGTAAACCGCATCGTAGCGTGCCTGACGTTTGCCCATGTTTTCGCTCTTCAGTCCGTGTTTGTTGAGATAGTTTTCGATACTGAAGAGGTTGTCGTCAACGGAGAAGATATCGATGTCCTTCTCGTCTTCGTTGGCGTCAATGAAGAAGTTCTGCATAGACGACGGGATGAACTGCCCCCATCCGGCAGCGCCTGCGAACGATCCGATGAACTCCCACACGTCACGTTCGGTACGCTCGGAGAATTGATAGAGCGATTCGATCTCGCGTAGCGCGAACTTGCGTCGCCTCGGCATCAGAACATACTGTGAGACAAGCGTGTTGAAGGTGTGAAAGCTTCCGCGGTGGCGCTTCTGAGCGAAGTTGGTCTCCATGCCGATAATCGCCACGACGATCTCGTAGTGGACGCCGTTGCGCGCTTCGACTTTTTCGAGGATTTCGCGATTTTCCTCGATGAACGCTCTGCCCAATTCGATCTTTCTCGGCACGCCGAAGAAGTTCAGATACCAGTCGAAGTCCTTCTCCTGCTTGTGATCGACGCGGTGCTCCGCCATGCGATCGAAGTAGTCGTTCATAGAGGGATAGATCTTGAAATTCTCGTGGGTCACAAGGTCGTCGAACCACGTTGCGGGAACGCCTCGCCCCACGATTTCCTGCCTGAGCGAGTCGATCTGAGCGCTGTAGTCTTCACCGTATAAAAGGCTTCCGAATGCAATAAAAAGAATAACCAGCAGGCTACTCGAAATAGTAGAATACGGAGAAGGTGTCTTGAGAGTCGCTTTCGAATGATAGAACGGTACCGTTTTTGTCGATATATTCATTTTTATTATGTTCTTCAAGTGCTTTGGGTGGTGTTAGTGTGTATGTCTGGTCGAAGTCGTTGATTCGGGATTTCGTACCGCCGGCAATCATGTTGATGATCTCGAAAATACCTTCTTTGATATCGGCTTTTTCGAGCAGTTCGGGTTCGACAGAGAGAATTTTAGAAATGATCTTAGCGCCGAAGTCGTAAGATAGAAGCAGCATGATGAATCCGTCCATTTTACCTTTGACATGCATCATGACTGCGAGATCGCGCTCGGGCATCTTGAGTTCCTCGTTGCGGATTTCAAGGAGGTTGACCGGCATTTGGAGCATGGTCATGAACACTTCTTCAACAGTTTCGATAAGCGCGTTACTCATCGAGTCCCGTTTGACGCCCGTGAATTCGAGCATATCCAGTCCATATTCGACGATCGAGAGCAGGTGTTCATGGTTTGACGGAAGTATCTCCGCAATATCGGCGCCGGCGTCGAGGAAGCTCGGGGCAACGTCGATTTCCTCCTCGGCAAGGAACACGACGATCACCACCGGCTGATATTCGAATTTCTGCTTGATGAAATGAACGAGATCAATTTGCGCGGGTGTCAGGTGAATTACAATCAGGTCGTACTCGATAATTGCGTCGTCGCTGAGATCGTCCCACTTCCGGAAGTCGATCGCCAAATCCTCGGTTTCCAGATTCTTCTTCCATTCAAGATAGCTGTCCATTCCGAGAAACACGGCTCTATTCATTATCGACCGCCCAGTCGCAGAATTTCCTTCGCTTTCTGGGTTTCCTTCATGACGACATCGATTATTGACGGAATTTCATCCACTCGCAGCCCCAGTTCATCCCAGATATCGTCGTAAAATCCTTCCGGGAAGAATCCGCAACCATTATCGATGCCACGGTTGTTACAGATGAAGTTGGCGAGGTAGATCAGCCGCGTCGCGATGGCGTTGATCTTTGCTCTCTGCGGCATGTGGTGGTTCAACACGACATCGGTGATCGTGTCGGGGAGCTTCCACTTGCGCAGCAGAAACGCGCCAACCTCGGCATGAGAGATTCCAAGTAGTTTCTCTTCGACAATGGGAAGATCGAATCGCCTGCGTTCGGCGATTTCGAATACTTTCTTGTATATCGTGGTAAAATATTGATCCATGATCAGAACGCCGATATCGTGCAGAATTCCGCAGATATAGACCTCGTCTTCCTGTGTCTGCTGTACGGCCTTTTTGTGCAGTGCGACGCCCAGATATGCCGTCGAGATCGAGTGTATCCAGAACTTCTCGTAATCAACGAAGAAATTCTTGAAGCTGTTGATCACCGCGATGGATATCGTGATGCGACGAATTTCGGAGAAACCGAGCCTGGCGATCGCCTGCTGGAGACTGACGATCCGCTGACGCGATGCATAGACGGCGGAATTGGCGATCTTCAGCACCTTACCGGTCAGAGCAGGGTCGAGCCGGATAATGCTGCTAATCTGATTAGCGGACGTATCGGGATTTCTCGATAAGCGGTCGATCTCCAGAGCGATGGTCAACATGGTTGGCGCTTCTTCGATTCGTGAAAGACGTTCCAGGATCGTATTCCGATACATTCAAACCTCTATAGGTGTACTTCGTCCGTGTCAGAAAACTCTTGCGGCAGTTCGCCCAGGACTTCTCCAATTTTATCCACCAGACTCTCCGGTGTAAAGGGTTTCTTCAGATAATTTTGAGCGCCGTGCTGGATCGCGTCTATCACATGTTTACACTCGCTCTCCGTCGTAACCATCATTACGGGAATGGAATGATATAGCTTGTTGGCTTTCAGTTTCAGTAACAGGTCATAACCACTGATACCAGGCATATTCCAGTCGAGCAGAATCAGGCTGATATCGTCGTAATGATTCTTTAAAATCTTGAGCGCCTGATATCCGTTCGATGCTTCCAATGCCTCAAAACCAAGTGCTTCGATCGTGCAGCGAATCATTGCTCGCATCAATCGAGAGTCATCAATGGTCAAAATCTTCATTCCTACCTCATACATTAACGTTTCGCAAGATAATACGCGCTTTTCTTGTATTCATGCTTCCGGAATTTCGTGGAGATACCATCCAGCGATTCCGATTCACCGATCAAAAGGTATCCATCGTCGTTTAACTTATGAAATATCTTGTCAAAAAGCTTCTTCTTCGATTCAAACGGGAAATAGACTGCGACATTCCGTAGAAATATCAGATCGCAGGATGGGATGTTGACGAAATCGAGTTGCAGGTTGAACGGGCTGAACGTTACCATCTCCCGGATATCTTTCGATATCTCGCTGATGCCGTTATCCTCGGTGAAATACCGATCGCGGAAGTGCGGGATCATTCCCTTTCGCATCGATTCGACATTGTAGCGGCCCGATATCGCACGATACAGCGCGCTCGGAGATATGTCCGTCGCCAGAATGCTGAATGCGGAAGGCTTGATCATCGGAAATCGTGTCAGCGCTTCGGCCAAAATCATGGCAAACGAATAGATTTCTTCACCTGTCGATACCCCGGCAGACCACACCTGAATCTGCGCCTTTCTGCCGGACCGGATATCCGAGATGAATCGCGGAACGATCAGCTCGTCAACAATCCCCCAGGGCTTGTTGTCACGGAACCAGGCAGTTTCGAATATTGTGATTGCATCGATGATCTTGTTACGAAGATTCCCCGTCGTATCCATTTTCGCCTTGTGATAGAATTCGCGAAAATTCTTGCAACTGCTTTCGAGAACCAGATTAGACAGGTAGCCTTCGATGACGGACGCCTTTTCGTCGCCGATCACGATGCCGTATTCTTTTTGTATGTACTCCCGAAGCAAGATGAAATCACCCGGTTCGAGCAGTATCTTGGAAGATATCATCGAACGCTCCGGCGCACGTTTTTGCTACATAAAAATGTGAATGCCGTGTATGTCATTCCACACTCATTTCGACCAAACATGACAGGCCAATTTCACCCATTGACACGATTTTTCACTGATCTCATCCTTCCGATCGGTGTAATCGCAACCTTTACGAAATTATGCAATTCGCTTTCTCATAAATATCTACGACTCCAAACAGTCCGCGTTCTTTCGAGAGAGAGCTTAGATTGCCCAACTTATCCTATTGATATTTTAGCGAGAAATCCCCGTGTGTCAAGTCTATTCATTGCCATTGTTTTCATAATTTCATCGAAATCCATCATTCGAGAATGCTGAATCGTAATTAACAAAATTTCGAAATGCTTCTCCCATTCCTGCTTGACACCCACAGGCAATAAAAAAAGGAGGCTCTCTCGAACCTCCCTCATTTTCAGTATCGTTATTCGATCACACAGAGGATCGCGTCCTTGGAAACGTTGTCGCCGGCGCCGAAAGGAATCTTCTTGATGGTTCCATCGACGGTCGCTTCGATGTTGTTGTACATCTTCATCGCTTCCAGAATCAGGACGGTCTCGCCGACCGCGACCTTGTCGCCCACCTGCTTCTTGTACTCGATCACCATGCCCGGCATGGGCGCTGTGATGACGCTTTGTCCTTCCACCACGGCAACCTGCGGCTTGGGCGCTTCTTTCTTCGGAGCAGGCTTCGGAGCTGGCGCCGAGGCTGCCGGACGCGCGACCGGTTTCACACTGGGCGCGACAGCCGGCATTCCGTCCGATCCGATCTCGACCTTGAAGTACTCGTCATCCACATAGACGTCGAAGCTGCGCACGTTCTCCGGTTTGGGAGGAGCAGCTTTCGGCGGCTTCTCGACCAGTTCGCCGCACAGTGCTTTCTGAACGAGTTTCTGCTCCGCTTCACACTCCTCGATGGTCTTGGGCAATACGTCTTTCGGCGGCTCTTCCTTACCGTATTTCCACTTCAGGAAGCGCTTGCCGGTAACCGGATAGAGCGCTACGATCAGTTCGTCGTCGAGGTCTTTGGCCAGACCCTTGCACTCTTCCTTCACCTTGGGCAATTCCGGTTCGAGGACATCGCCCGGGCGCACGTCGGTCGGTACCTCGCCGCGCGGGTAATCCTTCAGCGCCTTCGCCTGGACATCCTTGTCGATCGGGCGCGGCGTCCTTCCGTAGAGACCGAAGCAGAGGTCTTTGACCTGCTCGGTGATGCGGCTGTACTCGCCTTCTTTCTTGTCGAAGAGGACGTTGTTCACCGTCTGGATGCCCACGATCTGACTGGTCGGCGTCACGAGCGGCACCTGACCGAGGTCCTTGCGCACCGCCGGGAGCGTTTCAAAGACGTCTTCGAGTCTGTCGAGCTGCTCCATCTGGCGAAGCTGGTTGACCAGATTCGAGAGCATTCCGCCCGGCGTCTGGTGCAGGATCACGTTGATATCGATGACGGACAGCTTGGTGTTGTCCAGGAAGTGCATGTATTTCGGCGCGATCTTTTCGAGTTTCTTGTCGATCTCGCTGAGCAGGTTGATGTCGAATCCGGTGTCGCGGTTGGTGCCGAGGAGGCTGACCACCAGCGGCTCGACGGCTGCGTGCGAGGTGCGGTAGGCAAACGGCGCCAGGCAGGTATCGACGATATCGACCCCGGCCTCGATCGCCTTGAAGATCGAGAGGTCGCCCATCCCGGATGTGAAGTGCGTGTGCAGATGGATCGGACACTTGACGGTTTCTTTGAGCGCCTTGATCAGATTGTAGGCGTCGTATGGCGCGATCAGGCCCGCCATGTCCTTGATGCAGATCGAGTCCGCGCCCATCGCCTCGAGCTCTTTCGCCTTGTCGAGGTAGTACGCGAGATTATAGACGTCGCCACCCATGCGCTGCTCGGTGAGCGAATAGCATATCGATCCCTGGAAGTGCTTCTCGTTCTTCTGGATGATCTTCACCGCGGTTTCGAAATTGCGGAAATCGTTAAGTGCGTCGAATACACGGAAAATGTCGATGCCGTTGTCGGCGGCACGTTGCACGAACGCCTCGACCACGTCGTCAGCGTAGTTGCGGTATCCCACAAGATTCTGGCCGCGAAGCAGCATCGAGAACGGGGTCTTCTTCATGTACTTCTTGAGGGTGCGAATCCTCTGCCACGGATCCTCGTTGAGGTAGCGGTGCATGGTGTCGAAGGTCGCACCGCCCCATACTTCGGTCGAATAGAAGCCGACCTGATCGATCTGCTCGGCGACTTCCAGCATATCCTCGGTTCTGCCACGTGTGGCGAAGATGGATTGATGTCCGTCGCGGAAGGTCAAGTCCTGCACCTTGACAGGATTGGCTGCTTTCGGGCGATCCTGGCCGTACTTCATGTCGGTCAGTTCGAGCGCTCCGTGCTTGTCGTATTTCATTCCTTATATCCTCCGTATATTCTATCTCTTGATAACTCTTCGTTGCAGTAATTCTCTATTTTGCATAATGTTGCGCCTGCCATGCTGTGCCCATGGAGTCGGCACGTTCACCGGAACCGGCTCGACGCGACTGCGCATCGAATGCTCCTCTTCCATCAGCATCATCACGCCGGCGATCGCCGCGCGTATCTTCTTCTCTCGCTGCATGGATCCCTCCTTACACCGGGATGTTGCCGTGCTTCTTGGGCGGCAACGATTCGCTCTTGGTAGTAAGGACTTCCAGGGCGTCGATCAGGCGGACGCGCGTTTCCGACGGACGGATCACCGCGTCGATATAACCGCGCTCGGCCGCGTTGTACGGATTGTTGAACGCCTCTTCGTATTCGGCGATCAGCTCCTGGCGTAGCTCCGCGGGATTCTCCGCATTCTTCATCCGCGCCCGGTAGCCGGACACGATATTGACCGCCCCCTGCGCGCCCATCACCGCGATTTCGGCGGAGGGCCACGCGAAGATCATGTCGCCGCCCAGGTGCTGCGAACTCATCGCGATGTAAGCGCCGCCATAGTCCTTTCGGGTGACCACGGTAAGCTTGGGAACCGTCGCTTCCGAGTAGCTCCAAAGGAGCTTGGCGCCGTGACGGATGATGCCGTTCCATTCCTGCTCGCAGCCCGGAAGGTAGCCGGGGACATCCACGAAGGTGATGATGGGCAGGTTGAAGGCGTCGCAGAACCGGATGAAGCGGGAAATCTTGTCGGAGGCGTCGATGTCGAGGCAACCGGCGAGGAAGAGCGGTTGATTACCGATGATGCCCACCGCGCGACCGTTCATGCGTGCGAAACCGATGATGGCGTTCTGCGCGTAGAACTGGTGCGGCTCGAAGAATTCGCCGTTATCGACGATCGACCGCACGACGTCCTTCATGTCGTAGGGTTGACGCGCGCTGTCGGGTACCATCGTGTCGAGCTCCGGGCAGAGGCGTCCGGGATCGTCGGTCGGCTGGTAGCGCGGCGCGTCTTCCATATTATTGTTGGGCAGGTAGCTCAGCAGCGCCTTGACCTGCTCGATGGCATCCTCGTCGCTCTCGCAGGCGAAGTGCGCGTTGCCACTCTTGGTGTTGTGCGCCATTGCGCCGCCGAGGTCTTCGAAGGTGGTGTCTTCGCCGGTGACCGTCTTAATCACGCTCGGGCCGGTGATGAACATGTAGCTGGTGTTCTTGACCATGAAGACGAAGTCGGTCATGGCGGGTGAATAGACCGCGCCACCCGCGCAGGGTCCCATGATGGCGGTGATCTGCGGGATCACGCCGGAGGAACGCGCGTTGCGGAAGAAGATGTCGCCGTAGCCCTTGAGCGAGTCGATACCTTCCTCGACGCGTGCGCCGCCGGAATCGTTGAAGCCGACGATCGGAACGCCGGATTTCAGCGCCAGGTCCTGAATCTTGCTGATCTTGGCAGCGTGCTTCTCGCCCAGCGATCCGCCGCGCGAGGTGAAGTCCTGCGAATAGGCGAACACCGGGCGGCCGTTGACCAGTCCGTGACCAGTGACCACGCCATCGGAGGGGATATCGTGCTTGGGCATGTCAAAATTGGTGGAGCGATGGTGGACGAACATGTCGATCTCGCGGAAGGTGCCCGGATCGAAGAACATGTCGATGCGCTCACGAGCGGATAATTTTCCCGCCTGATGTTGTTTTTCGATGCGCGCTGCTCCGCCCATCTCTTTCGTCTTGCCGATTCGTTTTTCCAGCAGTTCGATTTTCTCTTTTACCGTACTCATTCAAACCTCTTGTCATAACCCGCACACGGCGAGCCGTCGTTATTGTTTTCTATCCGATAGAAAAAAGTATTTTGCGTTCATAAGGGCAAGTTTTTTTTCGTGAAGAGGGTAGAAACCATTGAACCAGACACGGTTATCGGATGGGGAATGGGACTTTCGGCACTTAGTGACAGACAAATCCCTCACCTCATTGATCAAACCCTGTTTCATTCTTAGAAATCCCGTAGGGATGACAGATTTCAGCCCGTGGCGTAAGCCTCGGGTATATTTGCCGATACGAGGAAAGAGCGCCGTAGGTGCGACAGACCGATCATTCTGCATACTTCTGACGTCCCTACGGGACTTTGCTCCTCTTCCGAATCCTGTACCCGAGGCTTACGCCTGTGATTTTGCTTGCAAAATCGAATCCTCATGCGGGTTGAAATCTTTCGTCCTTCCAGGACTGGAAAAGCCATATCCGCACACTTGACTTGTAGCTGTCTGTTTTCAGGAATACCCCCATAATTATCATGCCATGAAAGCCTATGGTTCTGCTTTGCAACGACATACCTATGCTTACCGTTTAAAAAAAAGTACGTAGAAAAATCTGACATGAGTATGCAAAATAATTGTTGTCCTTCGACTCCGCTCAGGATGACACAATTATTATGCAACCGTCTGAAATGGATGCAGTTATCCACAGTGTGTCATCCTGAGCGGAGTCGAAGGACACTGTGGATAACATCGATCAATATTCATCGAACCAAGATTCCACAGAAAAATGGGGGTATTCCAATAGCTGTCTGTTTTCAATAGACAAGATATCATGAGAGAATAATTTATTGTCAATCCACTGATGTGGAGGTGGATGACATTTGTCATTAGCCCCGGGAAACCGGGGTTTCTCTGTCTGATATATAACGATTCAATACTTTATCAACTCTTCCCGCTCCAGATAGAACGCATCGTACTGCTCTCTCACCGTCTGATTCTGAGGTTTCTCGAGCTTCGGATCATCGCTTATCAGATCGAAGGCGTCCTTGCGAGCCAGCTTGAGCCACTCCTGATGGCGTAAGAGATTCGCGTGGCGGAAATCGGGCATCCCGGACTGCCGCGTGCCAAAGAAGTCGCCCGGACCGCGCAGGTCGAGATCCTTCTCGGCGATATCGAAGCCGTCGTTGGTCCTGGACATGGTGGAGATGCGCTCCCAGCCGTTTTGCGATATCGGCGGGTAGTAGATCAGATAACAATACGACTGCTCCGCGCCGCGCCCGACTCTGCCGCGTAGCTGATGCAACTGGCTCAGCCCGAATCGCTCGGCGTGCTCGATCACCATCATGGTCGCGTTGGGGACGTCGATACCCACCTCGATCACGGTCGTCGCTACCAGGATCGAAAACTCCTTCCGCTTGAACGCGTGCATGATCTCGTCCTTCTCCTGCGACTTCATCCTGCCGTGCAAGAGCGCCGACGCATACTCCGGAAAAATGTTCTCCGAGACATCTTTGAAGAGCGTCTCCGAATCGAGCAGGTAGCTCTTCTCCGACTCCTCAACCAACGGGCAAACCAGATACGCCTGACGCCCCCTGCGAAGCTCCTTGCGCATCTCGTTGTAAATCTGAAACTTGTGCTCCTGGTTCTTGTGCACGGTCTGGATCGGTTTGCGTCCGGGCGGCATCTCGTCGATCACGCTGACATCGAGGTCGCCGAACGCGGTCATGGCCAGCGAGCGCGGGATGGGCGTGGCGGACATGTGCAGGAGATTCGGTTTCTCGCCCTTCTCGCTGAGCAGCGCGCGCTGCCGGACGCCGAAACGGTGCTGCTCGTCGATGCAAATGAACCCGATGTTGTGAAATCGCACATTCTTCTGGATCAGCGCGTGGGTGCCGAAGACGAGGTCGATCTCGCCGGCTGCGATTTTCTCGAGTATCGCCTTCTTGCCCTTGTAATTCCCGCCCTTGAGCAGAGCGATGCGTAATTCCGGCTGGTTTTCGAGCAGCTTCGTCGCGCTGTGGTAGTGCTGTTCGGCGAGGATTTCGGTAGGCGCCATGAGCACTGCCTGATAGCCGTTCTCGACCGCCAGCAGCATAGCGAAAAGGGTCACGATGGTCTTTCCCGATCCGACATCGCCTTGCAGGAGCCGGTTCATCTGGCTGGTCGATTCCATGTCTCCGACGATCTCGCGGATCACCCGTTGCTGCGCCTTGGTGAGCCGGAACGGAAGGCTGTTCTTCAGCCGCGTGGTGAAGGTCTTCTGCACGGGCAGCGAGACGCCGATAGGGTTTTTCTTCCGCTCGCTATAGACACGCGCCAGAAGCAGTTGATGATAGAAGAATTCCTCGTAGATAAACCGCTGCCTGACCTTCTCGACGTCGGTCTCCGGTACGGGAAAGTGCATCTTCTCGAGCGCGGCTTTTCGCTGCGGAAAGTCATAGTGCTGCAATATATTATCCGGTAAAGTCTCCGGGATGAAGGCGTGATATTTGCTGAAGGCGGCGACCACCAGTTTGCGCATGATGGTGACAGTGAGCTTGTCGGTCAGTTGGTAGATGGGAAGGATGATCCGGTTTTTCCAGAAATCGTCGGGTGCTTCCTCCGCGTCGAGAATTTCGAACTCGGGATGGATGATCTGCGGCATGCCGTGATAGCCGCTCACCATTCCCGATACCCAGATGGATGCGCCCTCTTCGAGCTGCTCCGTCAACCACTTGCCGTAGCGAAACCACGTACACATCAAGACCGCTTCGCCATCGGTGACCGAGACGTTGAGCTGCCGTTTGCCGCGCGATGTGCGATGCTCGTCGATCGCCTGAACCTTGCCGATAATCGCGCTCTGCTGATCGATCTCGAGGTCTCCGATCCGCAGCATGGTCTTGCGATTGATGTAGGAACGTGGAAAGGACTCGAGAAGATCGCCCACCGATTGGATGTTCAGCTTGGCGAGCAATCTGGCGCGATGTTCGCCAACGCCCGTGAGGTACTGAATCTCGACGTTCCAGGGATTCATAATGAGCTAATAGACTTCGACACCCACCGTCGCACGATACTCGTGCATCCAGTCGTCGAATTTTTTGCGCAGAAGATTCTCCCTGAAGCTCTTCAGGTCTCGTTCGATGCTGTCCCTGTTGGCCTGATGGGAATTTTCCACACGATAGATCAGGTAGCTATCGTCCTCCAGCCGAATGGGATAGCCATACTCGCCCTTCGCCTTCTTCACCGCGTCCGCGAGGATGTATTCGCTGTACTGAATGCCGGGGATCTCACCATCGACGGTCAGGTCGTACGCCAGCTTCCATTCACCCAGGAATACAAGCTGCGATTCGCTATTCTCGCCTTCTCGAAGCCGCTGGATCAGCCGGTTGAGGAATTCCTTGCGGTCTTTTCTGCGTGTCTCGTCCTCATACATACCGCGAATCTGCGGCAGCGATTCCTCGTAGGATATCTGCTTGCCGGGCAGCTTCCTGCGCATGAAGAGTACGGAATAACCATCGCGACTCTTGACGATGCTGGTGTATTTCTCGTTCTTATAGAGCTGCATGAAACGCTGACGGAATTCGTAAATGCTGCCGAACGGCTCGAAATCGTCGTCGATCGCCTGCAATACCGTCTCGTGGATATAAGAGCTGTCCGCAAGAGTGAAGACGTCGGAGAAGTAGTTGGCGTTGTCGAAGACGAACCGCGCTCTGGCGTAGGCGAGGCTGTCCGCTTTACGGATCTCCAGTTTGTGGCGGATTTCGTCGGCTACTTCATTGAGCGTCGCGGCTCCGGCGGCTTTTTGGCCGGTCTTCATCACCATCAGCCAGCCATTCTCGACAAACACCGGATCAGACACCTCATCGCGATAGATATCTTCCAGCGCGTTGCGCATCTCGATCGGAAGCTCGTCCAGATAGGCTGCGCCGGTCATCGGGACTTTGTATTCGGAGCCGAGTAATTTCTGCAGGAGCGAAAGGTTTTTCTTCCTGCTGGCATAGTGATAAAGATAGTCGGCGTATTCCTGCCGCTTTCCGTCCGGGTCATACAGGAAAAACGCCTCGTACGTCACCTTAGGCGACATGTAGAATTCCTTCTTGTGCTTCTGAAAATAGGCTCGAACCTCGTTCATGGAAACATGTACGGAATCGGTCTCGATCGGATAGAACACGCCGCCGATGCTGAGACTGTCCGGTGTGGTGAAATAGCTCTGGTTGCGGTCGTAGAACAGACGGTAGGCGGTGGTATCCGCAGGTACAAGCTCTTCGCTCATCGTCGGCAGTTGATTCTGCACCTGTTCGTAAGATGGAATGTATTCGGGATAGACCGAATCGACACGGTAGATCACAAGACGATCGCGGTATGTCAACACGCCGGAAGAAGCGTTTTCGTTGCGGCGCATGGCGTAGGCGATGTAGTTATCGACCGGTTCCAGGTTCTCCAGTCGATCGAGGAAAATGATCGTTCGATCCATATCGTATCGGTATTCGGCTTGCAATGCATTCAACGTGCGATCGTCGTAAAGGGAGGGCAGCACGTTGCCGCGGATTTGCTCCAACCGTTCCTGAATCGCCTGATCCTGCAAACCGGCCAGAATCGTCTCGCGAGTGTCTTCGAAGGACATGATCCTGCCGCTGCGGTTAAATTGCTGCCTGTTCGACCGATAGTATTGTCGTACAGCCGCTTCCGGGATGTCGATCCTGCTGCGGTATCGCTCGGGATCGACTACGATGCGGGTCACGTACGCCGCCGGCACGATGAAGCGATCGATGTTCTGATAGTAATAATCGCGAAAATCGCCCGAGTATTGCATCGTGCGAGCGTCTTCGATATAGTCCATCCACACCCGTTTGCCCACTTCCGGGGTCAGTTCGCTGTGCGGCTCTTCCATATCCAGAATGCGAAAGAACAGGTGACCGAAGCCGATGTCGAACAGCTCCGAAATGCTTCCCTTCTTCAGTTCGAAAGCCCTTGCCAGGATTCGCTCCGCCTGTTCGAAGTCGCCGATCGTGCTCGAGTATTCGAGGTAATCGGTCAGCACGGGCGAGATGGGAACGGGGTTGTTGTCATCCACCATTTGTCGGATGATCTCCAGCGAATCGCGCGTTATACGATGACGTAATTGATAAGTGAGAACGGTTGCCAGGCTATCGCGCACTTCGTCGAAGGGTCGCTCGGAAGCCAGAGGAAGATAGAATCGCATCAGATCCTCTTCCGAGACCTCCGACGGCAGTTCGATCTCTTTATCCTGCAAGACGTACAGCTCCAGGCGCACACGTCTCGGCGACCGGTATCGCTGGAAATGCTTCCGATAGAACTCCATGGCGCCTTCCAGCGTACAGCTTTGCGGGACGTCCAGCAGTTCGCCGTCGATGGTAATAAAGCCGATGTCGAACTGGAAATTGCTGGTCACGAACTGGTCGCGGATCATCGCGTCCGTCAGCTCGAAACCCTCCTCGACGATCGAGCGCGTCTTGCTCAGCAGCAGATCCATATACAGGTCCTGCCATACCTTTTTCACGCGCGGACGCTTCAGCAGCCGCTTGAACTTGAGATAACTGAACGCGCCGTTCTCCTGAAACTGCGGGTGATCGCCGTACTCGTTGATGAAATACGCCTCCACCTCGCTGCTATCGACGATGATGCCATACTCGTCGGCGAAATTGACCAGCAGGGCTTCCTCGATCAGGTTGTCCAATGCCTGACGACGCAATGCGTAGTACGTACTCGGGGTTTGCTGCTGATCGAAGAGGTAGTCGATCTCCTCTTCCAGGCGGGTTTCGGTGATGTACTGTTTCCCTACTCGGGCGACGACCTGCGCATTCAGGCACAGCGTTCCAAGAAGAATCAAAGCGACGAAAATCTTTCGCATACTATTCCCACTCGATGGTTGCAGGCGGCTTGGAACTGATATCGTAAACCACCCGATTGACTCCCTGAACTTCGTTGATAATACGGTTGGATACGCGCTTGAGGAAACCGTAGGGCAATTCCGTCCAGTCGGCGGTCATGCCGTCCGAGCTACCCACGGCGCGCAGGGCGCAGACGTTTTCGTATGTGCGTTCGTCTCCCATCACGCCGACAGACTGCACCGGTAATAGAACCGCAAACGCCTGCCACGTCGTATGATATAAATCCTGTTCCCAAAGCTCGCCGATGAAGATCGCGTCGATCTTCTGCAAGACATCGACCTTCTCCGGCGTGATATCGCCGATGATGCGAATCGCCAGTCCGGGACCCGGGAACGGATGCCGCTCGACCAGTTTTGCCGGTAGTCCGAGCTCCCTGCCCACCTCACGCACCTCGTCCTTGAAGAGCTCCCGAAGCGGCTCGACCAGCTTCAGATTCATCTTCTCCGGCAGTCCACCCACGTTATGGTGCGACTTGATCGTCGCGGACGGTCCCTTGAACGATACGCTCTCGATCAGGTCGGGATAAAGCGTTCCCTGCGCCAGAAAATGCGCATCCGGATGCTTCGCGGCCTCTCGCTCGAAGATCTCGATGAACGTGTTGCCGATGATCTTGCGCTTGTTTTCTGGATCCGAGACACCCTCCAAACGGCGGAGGAACTCCTCCCCCGCATCAATGACAATCAACTCCATGCCGAACGCATCCTGAAACGCCTCTCTGACCTCATTCGCCTCGTTCATGCGCAGGAGTCCCGTATCGACCAGGATCGGGATCAGGTTTTCACCGATCGCCTTGTGCAGCAGCGCGCCGACCACGGAGGAGTCGACTCCACCGCTCAGACCGAGGATCACCTTGTCGTAGCCCACCTGCCTGCGGATTGCTCCGATGGTCGCGTCGATGAACGATTCGGGCGTCCAGTCGCGGGAGAATCCGGCGATGTCGCAGAAGTTCTCCAGCATTTCATAGCCGTGGGTGGTGTTGGTCACCTCGGGATGGAACTGCAATGCGTACATCGGCTTTTCGTCGTGCGCGATGGCGGCGTAGGGCGAGTTCTCGCTCCACGCGATGCGATGGAATCCCCAGGGTAGCTCCTTCACCGCGTCGCCGTGACTCATCCACACATCCTCGAATTGCGACAACCCTCTGAAGAGCGATTCGTGATTTTCGACATGAATCCGCGCATAGCCGTATTCCTTTTTATCGGAGCGGATTACGGTTCCGCCCAGCGTGTGGGTCATGAGCTGCATACCATAGCAGACACCCAGGATCGGCATGTGCAGGTCGAAGATTCGTTCGTCCGGAATCGGCGCATCCGGCGCGTTGACGCTGGATGGGCTTCCGGATAGGATCAGGGCTCTCGGCGATTTTCTAACGATTTCATCGTAGGGCGTATTGAAGGGTACGATTTCGGAGTAGATGTTCATGCGCCGGATCGTTTTGGCGATCAACTGCGTGTATTGTGAACCGAAATCGAGGATCAATGCAAGTTCATGCTTCATTGTATCTCCAGATTATTTATCTGTTTTTTGATCACGGGAAAATCGGATCGTCTGATCCTTGAAAAGGACAGTCAGAAAACGGTTTCGCGTCGGAACCTTCTGGAAAAAGACAAAGCCGGATTTTGACGCCCGGGGGCTGATCTCGCCAAAGTGAAACGATTGCGACATCAGCTTCTGACGGGCTTCCAATTGATCCGTGTACCACTCCTGTTCGTCCCGTAGGCTCACCGGCGTATCGGAGAAATGCCGAAGCGAGGGCGATTCATCGACCAGCAGATGGATGATCTCGTCGGTGGAAACAGGGTCGTATTGCCTGCGATTCTCATCGAGAAGTACGATATCGCCAGGCGAAACGCTGATGTTGCGATTCGTCTTGTTCACGACCTGAATCTCGAACGTTGTGTAGTAATCGGAGACGTTGTCCGGCTTGTGCGACCAGTAGGATGGCTGCACGGCAAGCGAATATTCCGGCATCTCGATATAGCCGATATCGTTCCGCACATGCACATTTTCGTCCCGAACCGGCAGATAGCCGGGCGTACATGCCGCAACAACAATTACCAGAAGGCTCAGGAATAACCGTATTACTTTCATATTATCCACCACTAAGAACCATATTCGAAGCCGCGTCATCACGTCAACAGGAAAATCAACTTCCGAATGTGATGCGCAGCATCTCTTCTGAATGTTGATTTTCCCCGTTATGGTTTTTTTCCGTTTGTGATATGGTTATTGATACTATATGGATTGGTATTTAACGCCGATCCTGAAGCAATACGACATTCAGACATTCGGAAGAGTCGTAAGCGACACATTCAGAAGTTGGAATCTGAAAAAGACAAACCCCGATGCGGCGAGCCGCATTGGGGTTCGATCTATTATTCGTTGTGTGTTGATTATTCGTCTTCGATTTCTTCGTCGTTCGAAGTTATCTCTTCGTCTTCATCGTCCGGATCTTTGAGCTCCGAGATCTCCTCGTCTTCTCCGTCGTCAACTTCCACGACTTCATCTTCGTATTCGGCGTAGAGTTCTTCTTCGGGGACCGGTTCGGCGTTCTCGTCGTCTTCCTCGTCGTATTCTTCTTCCGCCTGGATGCGTGAGACGTCGATCACCTTGTCGTGTTCGTTCAGTCCGATCAGCTTCACGCCTTGCGTGTTGCGCCCGATCACGCTGATATTGGCGACTGCCTGCCGGATGATCATGCCGTTTTTGGTGATGATGATCAGGTCGTCGTTATCGACCACCTCGAGGAGCGATACAAGGTGTCCGTTACGCTCGGTCGTCTTCAGGGTGATCACGCCCTTCGAGCCGCGCTTGGTCACCGAGTAGCTGCTGATCTCGGTGCGCTTGCCGAAGCCGTTCTCGCTGATGGAGAGCAGCGTCCCTTCGCGCTTTACGACCACCATCGCCACAACCCGGTCGTCCGGCCTAAGGCTGATGCCGCGAACGCCCTGCGAATTACGTCCCAGCGCACGCGCGTCCTGTTCGTTAAAGCGGTTGGCGAATCCGTTCCAGGTCGCCAGAATGATGTCGTTGGTTCCTTCGGTGATTTGGGCGTCGATCAGTTCGTCGCCTTCGATAAGCTTGATGGCGATGATTCCGTTTACGCGCGGTCTGGAATAGGCTTCCAGCGCCGTCTTCTTGATGATGCCGTTGCGGGTCACCATGGTGATGAAGTGCGGGTTGTTGAAGTCGCGGACCGTCACGAAGGCCTTGACCTTCTCATCCTTCAACTGGAGTAAATTGACGATCGCCTTGCCGCGTGCCAGACGTCCCATACGCGGGATTCTGTGCACCTTGAGCCAGTAGCACATGCCCTGATCGGTGAAGAACAGGATATAGGAATGGGTGGAAGCGACGAAGATGGTCTCGATGAAGTCCTCATCCTTCAGGTTGGATCCCGAGAGTCCCTTGCCGCCGCGTCCCTGCTTGCGATAGGTGTCGATGGGAAGACGCTTGATGTAGCCATCGTGCGAGATGGTGATGACCATCTCCTCGTCGGCGATCATGTCTTCGGTCTCGATATCGCCGGAACCGTCGAGAATCACGGTACGACGGGCGTCGCCGTACTTATCGCGCATCTCTGCCACCTCTTCCTTGATGATATTCATTCTGAGTTCGCGAATCGCGAGGATGTCCTTCAGTTCTTTGATCGTCAGGACAAGGCTCTGGTACTCTTCCTCGATCTTGTCGCGTTCGAGTCCGGTCAGCTTTTGCAGCCGCATGTCCAGGATCGCCTTGGCCTGAATTTCTGAGAGTCCGAACCGTGCCTGCAGGTTGTCGCTGGCGTCCTGAACCGTATTCGATTCGCGGATGGTCTTGATCACTTCGTCGATGTTATCCAGCGCGATGCGGTAACCTTCGAGGATGTGGAGGCGTTTTTCGGCTTTGTCCAGTTCGAACTGCGTTCGTCGCACCACCACATCATGGCGGAAATCGATGTAGCTCTGGATCATCTGCTTCATGCTGAGCACTTTCGGCTCGCCGCCCACCAGTGCGCGATTCATGACGCTGAAGGTGCCCTGAAGCTGGGAATATTTATAGAGCTTGTTGAGTACGCTGTTGCCTTCGTAGCCGCGCTTGATGGCGATCACCAGGCGCATCCCCTGGCGTCCGGATTCGTCGCGGATATCGGAGATGCCGTCGATCCTCTTGTCCTTGACCAGCTTCACGATACGCTCGATGAGGAGCGTTTTGTTGAGCTGGTAGGGGATCTCGGTGATGACGATCTGCTCGGAGTTGTTGTTCTTGGTCTCGATGGCAGCCTTACCGCGCAGGGTAATCTTGCCGTGCCCGGTCGTGAAATATTCCTTGATTCCCTGTCTTCCGATGACGAAACCGCCGGTCGGAAAGTCGGGTCCCTTGATGTACTTCAGCAGTTCGAGCGGCTCGATGTCGGGATTGTCGATCTGCGCCACGATACCGTCACAGACTTCGTTGATGTTGTGCGGCGCCATGTTGGTCGCCATACCGACCGCGATACCCGACGAGCCGTTGCAGATGAGATTCGGGAATTTCGACGGAAAGACTTTTGGCTCTTTTCGGGTGTCGTCGTAGTTCCCCTGGTAATCGACGGTGTCTTTGTCCAGATCGGACATCAGATCGACGGCTGCCTTGTGCAGTCTCGCCTCCGTATAACGCATCGCGGCGGGTGGATCGCCGTCCTGAGAACCAAAGTTACCCTGACCGTCGATCAGGAGGTAACGCAGGCTCCAGGGCTGTGCCATACGGACGAGCGTCGGATAGACAACCTGCTCGCCGTGCGGGTGGTAGTTACCCGAAGTATCGCCGGCGATCTTCGCGCACTTACGGAAACCTCTTCCGGGCGCGAGATTGAGTTCGTTCATCGCAAAGAGGATGCGGCGCTGCGAAGGCTTCAAGCCATCGCGCGAATCCGGCAACGCTCTGGAAACAATCACGCTCATGGAATATTCCATGTACGCTTTTTTCAGAACATCCTCGATTTCAATATGTTCTATTCTTGATCTGTCATGTATCATTGTGCCTCCAAAATCATCGCCTAAACATCGACTTGCGTGTATCTTGCGTTCGCTTCGATAAATTCACGGCGCGGTTCGACATCTTCGCTCATCAGTAGGGTGAACATCCGATCAGCCTCGATCGCGTCTTCTATTTTCACGGATGTAAGGATTCGTTTCTCGGGATCCATGGTGGTTTCCCAGAGCTGGTCCGGGTTCATTTCACCAAGACCCTTATAGCGCTGGACGTGAAGTCCTGTGCCGCTCATCTCTTCGATCATCTTATCTCGTTCCGCGATCGAATGGACATAACGCTTGGTCTTGCCGCGCTGAACCAGGAATAGTGGCGGCTTGGCGATATAGACGTGTCCGCATTCTACCAGTGGGCGCATGTAGCGGAAGAAGAACGTCAGCAGCAGCGTCGCGATGTGCTGACCGTCAACGTCCGCGTCCGCGAGGATGATGATCTTGTTATAGCGCAGCTTGGTGACATCGAATTCATCGCCGATACCGGCGCCCAGCGCAAGGATGATGGGCTGAATTTTTTCGTTGTTCAGCACTTTGTCGATGCGCGCTTTCTCGGTGTTCAGCATCTTGCCCCACAGCGCAAGAATCGCCTGGAACGAGCGGTCGCGACCCATTTTGGCGGAGCCACCCGCCGAGTCACCCTCGACCAGAAAGATTTCCGTCTGGGTGGGATCCTGAATCGAGCAGTCGGCGAGCTTGCCCGGAAGGCTGCCGCTTTCCAGCACCGATTTACGCCGGGTCAGTTCGCGTGCCTTGCGGGCCGCCTCCCGCGAACGTGCGCCGAGGATCGCCTTCATCGCGATGTGCTTCGCTTCGGCGGGATGTTCCTCGAAGTACTCCATCAGCTTCTCATAGACGACCGAATTGACAATACCCTCGATATCCGAGTTCTGGAGCTTGGTCTTAGTCTGCCCTTCGAATTGCGGATCGGGAAGCTTCACGCTGACAACCGAGCAGATACCTTCGCGGATATCGCTTCCCTGCGGCGAGACCTTCTCGTTTTTCAGCAGGTTCTCGTTCTTAATATAGGCGTTGACAGCACGCGTGAGCGCTGATTTGAAGCCGCTCAGATGCGTACCGCCCTCGATGGTGTTGATGTTGTTGGCGAAGCTCAGGATTACTTCCTGGAAACCCTCGTTGTATTGGATCGCGATCTCGAATTCGCATTCGTCGCGGTTGCCGGAGATAAAGACCGGCTCGGGGAACATCACCTTTTTGTTCTCGTTGAGGTAGCGCACGAAGGAGATAATCCCGCCGTCGTAGCGAAATTCGTGCTGTTTATCGCTGATCTCCGACTTGAGGATGATCGTGATACCTTTGTTCAGGAACGCGAGTTCACGAAGCCGTACGGAGAGATAATCGAAGCTGAACTCGGTGGTCTCGAAGATCGTCCCGTCCGGCTTGAAGGTGACGATGGTGCCTCTGCGGTCGGAATCGCCGACCACCTCGAGTTCCTTTGTGGGAAGACCTCTGGAGTAATCCTGCTGATAGACCTTTCCATCCTTGTGGATATCGACTCGCAGCCATTCCGACAGCGCATTCACGACCGAGACGCCCACACCATGCAGACCGCCGGAGACCTTGTAGGTCTTGTTGTCGAATTTACCACCCGCGTGAAGCATGGTCATAACCACTTGCACCGCAGGTACTTTCTCCGTTTTATGAATTTCCACCGGGATGCCGCGCCCATTGTCGTCAATGGTCACGCTGCCGTCCTCATGGATCACGACCTCGATTCGGTCACAAATGCCGGCAAGGGCCTCATCGATACTGTTATCGACGACTTCATAGACCAGATGATGCAGTCCGCGTTCGCTTGTTCCGCCGATGTACATGGCGGGTCTTTTTCGAACTGCCTCTAACCCTTTTAGCACTTTAATGTTACTTGCATTGTACTCCAAATTTTCCATTTTCGCCTCGTTGTTTTAACGTTATAAATATCAGTTATTTACGAACAGTCTAATTTCTCGCTTTCCGGCTGCGGTGTCAATCTTTTTTTTCTGTAAAAATGGTTTTTATTTTTCAAATTTGTAACACCGCCGAAATGCGCTTCTGGAGCGGTTTCCGGCGCAATCTAAATCCGACTTTTTTCAAGGCTTTTTTAACCGGTTGGTTAATTTGCGCAGATGTCACGTTTTCATTCATGAGACGGGGGCGTTTGTGCCAATCCAATATCGTTAATATTGTAGGTTTTGGGTTCGTTAGGAGTGAATTTTAGGGAGCAGGCAAGGGTGCCTGCGCTCCATGGAGAATGTAGTAGCCGATGTTCTGTGATTTTTTTTGTTTAATCGAATCCCTATACACGTTCCAGTGAAATCAACTTCCGAATGTCCGAGCTTGTGCGTAGCATTTACTTGCAAATGCCAGATCAGCGAAGTGAGGTCTTCGGAATGTTGATTTCGGGTGGTTTGACATAATAGACACGGGTCAGGCTCGCCCGGAGGTCGAGCGCTACATAGAGAGAGGCTCGCCCGGAGGTCGAGCGCCCCTGGGTACACAGACGTCCACGTCTGTATCTCTTCTGAAGAAGCTCGCCCGGAGGTCGAGCGCTACGAAGGAGACGAGGGAAGAGAGAGGGCAGGCACAGGGACCTGCCCAACAAGAAAGAAAAAGACCCCGAGTCGCCTCGGGGTCTTATGGTTATTGTATGACCTGATTATTTCAGCAGGATCATCTTCTTGGTTGCGGTGTAGCGTCCACTCTTCATCTTGTAGAAGTAAACACCACTACCGACCTTGTGGTTGGCATCGTCCGTACCGTTCCAGACAGCCTTGTGGTCGCCGGCATCGTACTTGTCGTTGACCAGGGATTTAACCTTCTGGCCTCTGATGTTGTAGATGTCGATGGTCACTTTGTCCGGGCTGGAAAGCGAGAAGTTGATCTCGGTTTCCGGGTTGAACGGGTTCGGATGGTTGCCGTTCAGGCCTGTCACGTATGTAGGAGCGTTTCCGCCATTGGTTCCAATGAATGGTCCCAGCGGGAACGGATCGGCATCACCTGTCGTATATACGGCATAGATCAAGTAGGTCCAGGTACCGCTCTGCAGGTTGACATCGATGTATTCGGTGTCGGTCTGAAGCTGTACGATAACCGTTCCGTTACGTACGATCTTATAACCGAGCAGTGAGCGGTCGTCCGTACGGGCGATCTCTTTCTTGCCCTTGTTGTTACGGGTTTCGTGCGTCAGGTCCGCACCGTCGAATGTGATAACATCTTCATCGGATGCGATGGTGATATTATCGACGAAGAATACATACCAGAGACCGTCGTTGCCGCTACCGTCAACGCAGTTCCATGCGAGCTTGATGCTTTGACCGGCATAATCGCTCAGATCGACATCATACGCATAGTCGTAGTAGTTCCAGGCATTACCGGTCAGTGCTGATGCATCCCACAGGATATCCCAGGTGGATCCGCCGTCGGTAGAAGCCTTGAGATAGTAGTGGTCTTCGTTAACAGAACCTTCGTAGCAGACGCTCCACCAGTTAATGCTGGAAGTCGAACCACAATTGAATTCCGGAGTAATCAGCCATTCGTCCTGATGATCGTAAGACCACCACAGACCGGTATGATAGGTTCCGAACGGAGCGTAGTCAGTACCGCTGTAATCGGTAACGGTGAAGTATCCTGGGATCGAAGCGCTTTCGTCTGTAGATTCGCCCGTGATTTCCCAGCCTGCACCAAGTGCGCCGGATTCGAAGTCTTCGCTGAATTCGTCGGCATCACCTTCACCAGGAGCGAACCAGGTAAGAAGGATATCGTTTCCATCGACAACACCTGAACCTGCGACAACCGCAATCAGGGCTTCTGTCAATTCGATATCGAATTCTTCACCGGTGAGATCTTCGACAACCACGTTGTTTTCAACGTATTCATCGTAGCCGTCCAGTTCGCAAGTCATGGTGTAGAGTCCCAGCCATACGGACGGGAAGTAAACCGATCCGCCTGCAGGAACCACAGCTTCATAGACGTGTTCTTCATCACCGTCGATATTCGCCATGGTAAGGATTGCTCCTTGCGGCGATTCTTCGGTGTTAGCGGTCACATTGACGGTCACAGGTGCCGTCATGTTATGAGGAAGCGCATTCGAGAACGAGAACTCTGAGTAGTTAGAGTTCGTGTATGCAGCTCTGACGCCCCACATGTATGTTCCGGACTCGAGTGCAGCCCAGCCGTCATCGACGTATGTGGTGTCGGTTACAAGTCCACCCTCGGTCAGGTGATCCCAGTTCTCAGGACTATTGATATCTTCTTCGAGAAGACGATATACCTGATATCCTTCGAGTGAACGGGTGTTGTTCGGCAGGGTGTAGTTGAGGACATCCTTCCGAGCTGCGACTTTGTTGCGGGTTAAGTTGATATTGGTTCCACTGACATAGATCGGAGATTCGCCGGCTTCGATTCTGGAGTCGGGACGGTTCGATACATATTCCGAGCGGTATTCGATCTCACCGTAGTCGAGGCCGATCGCGCGGATCGCGAAGTTGTACGGGTAGCCGTACTCGTTCGGATCGTGCCAGTCATTGGTTGTGACAGCGTTCGTAACCAACTGGGTACCTGCGATGTATGGGTAGGGATCACCCACGCCATCGTCGGTTCCAAGTCCGATGAATCCGGAAGGATAGTTCGCACAAAGGAAGAATCCGTTCGGTGCATCAACCGGCGTATCGAGAACAAGCGTGTTCCATTGTGCGTCGGTGTTGGCTACACCTGTAATCGAGAACAGTTCGTCCAATCCATCCGGCATACCGGATCCGTCCAGACCATAGATGTAGAGATCGACGGCCGCGTGAGGTCCGCCTTCGTCGGTTAACATCCAGGTAATTTCTTCGATACGAGCATCGTGATAATGCGCAGCGCCAAGGCGTACGTCCGTACCACCGGAGCCGTATCCAAGCTGACCCGTGATCGTACCGTCATCGTAACGGAATTCGGTCGGTGTGGCGGAACCAGGGGTTCCCCAGATCAGATCGACTTGAGTATGATCGGTGCTTTCGGTAGCGATCACACTACCAGGAGCAGGCGTCTGCTCGATGAGTGTGATGGTTCCGAGATTGATATCCAGATCGGCCACGGTGAGTTCCGTCTCATACATATCGTAGAATGAGTCTCCACCATCATAGGTAATGGTAAGAGTGTAGGTCTGCATACCGTTTACATCGACGAAGCTGAAATTACCGTCAACAGTATAGACTTCGAAGTAGTAGAGGTCGTTCTGGAGAATGACCAATGCTCCGGTGAGTCCGTCATCCGGGTGGTCGGTAGTATTCACGTAACCTGTGATGGTAACGGGATAAACCTGAACCGTGATGGTTTCGGCTTGGGAGTCGCCGGTCGTGTAGTTTGCGATGACGTCATAGGTATAGACGCCGTCAACAAGGTCCATATCGACATATACGGTATCCTGCGGGGTGAGTGTGTCATCGAGCAGGGAGCCGTTGCGATAGAGGGTGTATCCTTCGAGAGAGCGGTCGGTGCGGCGTGCTTCCCGACGTGTCACGTTGTTGTCGGTTGCGCGATCATCCTGAGGAACGCCAACATAGACGTCGTCGATATACCAGCCGTAGTAGCTGTTCACAGAGCTGTCAGAACCATACGACCAACGGAACATAGCCGAAGAGCCAGCGTATTCTTCGAGATTGAAGTTAGCCTGAACCCAGCCACCGGAGTCGCCGAAGTAGCAGGGCTCGCCAGGAATCGCACCATTTCCGGTATAGGCGGCAGGCGACGGATAACCTTCATCCGGCTCGATAACGGTCCATGTGTCACCGCCATCGACGGAGATTTTCACGTTACCGGCATCGTAGGTGTAGGTTACAGAACCTTCTGTATTGTAGTAATGCCAGAAGGTCAGGTAATTGTTACCGCCAACGGTGATTTCCGGAGAATCCAGAATGTAGTTACAGCTGTTCTCGTAGTTACCATTGAGTACGGTACCCCAGACATTCGGCTCAGAATGAGAGCCCATGTTGGCATCTTCACCCCACTGCCAGCCGGCAGCGTTATTGCTGATGAATTCGCCATCGTCATCGTCGAAATTGTATTCGGTCGAATTAGACGGAGTACGCCACATAAGAGTAACGTCGTTTCCGGTGACGGTAGCCTCCAGTCCGTTGACCGGAGGTGTAAGCTCTGTAAGCGTGATCGTGATTTCGGTCGGAGTGGTGATGTTGTGTATCTCCACAACCGGTTCCGCGCCTTCGAGCATTACAGACACTTCATAGGTACCAAGCCATACCATCGGGAAGTATGCGCTGGTATCGTCTGCGTCAAATTCATATTCGTACTCGGGATATTCGCCGTCGGGATCGGTTTCCTGGCAGCTAAGTCTGACAAGAGTACCTTCAAGCGGATCACCCGTAGCAGAGTTGACGTTCACCAAGCAGGTCGTGTAATAATTCTTCGCCAGCCAGTCGGAGACGGCGGCATCGGAATAGATACCGTTGGTGTAGTTAGCCTTAACGGCATATTTGTAGATGTTGGTTGTGGCATATTCCCAGGTAGCGTCCGCATAGGTTGTATCCGAAACGGCGCCGTTGACCAGATCCCAGTTCACTTCGTTGTCTTCGTCGCCGAGAAGGAGACGATAGACCGAGTAACCTTCGATGATACGCTGGTCTCTATTCGGCATATTGCTGACCCAGCGAAGGTGGTCATTGTCCTGCTGAAGTGCAAGACGTTCTTCCGGCATACCGATGCGAACGTCGTCGATTGCCCAGCCTGGATATGTATTGACAGAGCCATCGGTTCCGAAATGCCAGCGGAACATCGCATCTTCGCCTTCATAACCTTCAAGCTCGAATGTTACCATTTGCCAGCCGGTAGGACCGTCGGTGAAACCAGGTTCGTTATCGAGACCAACGATTTCGTCGTCAGGATAACCACCAATCGGCGTGATCACTGTCCATGAATTTCCACCGTCGATTGAAATGCTGACATTGCCGCCATCCCAAGAGTTCTCAGTATCGACATTGTGCCAGAAAGTCAACTGGTAGTCATCAGTAGCGATCATGACTTCGGGAGAGTCGAGCGTCCAGTCGGCGTTATCGACATAATTACCGTTAAGGACAGTCGCCCAGACGTTCGGTTCGGAGTTGTATCCGAATCCTGTGTCTTCGCCCCATTGCCAACCGGTAGTAGAATTGCTAACGAAATCGCAATCGTCATTGTCGAAATTGAATACAGTCTCGAGCGAGCCGGTCGGGGTGCGCCAGATCAGGTTCGCGATCGTGCCTTCATCGTTTTGTGTCGCGATCAGGTTATAGGGTGGGCTTGCAATTTCCGGAAGAATGATATCGCCAAGATCGACATCATTGTCGCCGACAATCGCTTCACCGATATAGACATCGTAACCCGTAACCATCGCAGTAAGCTGATAGGTATGGTTCGCCCATACGCCTTCTATGGTGAAGTAACCATCGGCGTTGGTGAATGCCTGATATGTATCGTATCCGGTAATATCGATCTGAACGTTCGCCAGACCAACATCCGGATAATCGCTACCGACGCAACGGCCGGTCACGGTCACGTTGGGGTTCGGTACGAGCGTGATGTCAACGCCGTCGGTTACCTGATCGGCAACAACATCGACGCCTTCAACCACGACATCGCTGTAGCCAAACAGTGACGCTGTGACATCGTAAGTTCCGACAGCAAGTGTGATTGCATAGTCACCGCTCTGGTTAGGATGAACCATTACGCCACCAGCTTCCACTTCAACTTCAGTGATGACACCGGAGCCGCCGTCGAGTGTCACGGTACCTTCGATCGTACCTACATCGCCGGCTTCGCCAGAAACGATAATGTCGTCAAGGCAGACGCCATAACCGTAAGCTACCAATCCTTCGAATGCAAGCTGATAGGTTGTGCTTGCATTCGGAAGCACGAAGTTTTCAGACTGCCAGGCAGATATATCTTCTGTCCAGGTCTGGATTTGTGTCCAGGTACCACCCGGTGTATTGCGATACAGGAGTGTCAGGTTGTCCTGATCACCGGCCCAAACAGCCTGGGTATGTGCAAATGTAAGCACAGCTCCTTGTGTGATGTTGAATACCGGTGAGATCAGGCGGGTTGTCGTTCCATTGGAACCGCTTTCGTATAAACAGGCATTGTATTCACCATTGTTGGCAAACTCAGGATTACCAGAATATCCACCTGTCTGAACGACCCAATCCAGGTCATTCACGATATTTTCCTGTGTCCAGCCTTCCGGTATGACTCCGCCTTCGAAATCGGCGTAAACCATCGTGCCGGGTGTAAGGATCATGCAGGAGTTCGATACGGCGGGAGCGCCGATACCGCTTGCATTCACCGGGGATACTTCGTAGGAGTACGTACCGCCGAATTCGATGGTCGTATCGTCGTACATGGTCATTATGCCGGTGATATCGATTACTTCGCCATCGCTACGGACAAGGTGATAGCCCGTAATCGGGTTGTTATAAGGTCCGCCGTGCATTCCTGTGGTGGGATTAACCCAGGTCAGGCGTCCGTTGTAGTTGTTTTCAACAAGTGTCAGATCGGTGACAGCGGCGGGAACGTCTTCGCCCACCCATGCGTTACCGGTAACCGGAACACCTTCGCCGAAGGAGTTGACACCGAGAATACGATAATAGGCCATCAACGGAGCAGCCATGGTATTGTCTGTCCAAGACGCGTTTGCGCCGATGGTCGGATTGTTGACGGTATGGACCAGCATATCGTTTCTGTAGATATTGATGCCGGTCAGTTCCGTCAGGGTATTGCCTTCGAAGTCAGTCGAAGGGTTCGTCCAGGAAAGTGCGCAGGAAAGTGCACCACCGGCATTCGGTGTGATAACCAGATTTGACGGAGCTGCAGGAGCACCCGGGTCTGCTGGAATGCTGAAGATGGCAAAGCCGGTAATTTCAGCGCCACCCTGGAACATGCCAATGAGGGTGGATTGACCGGTTTCGATGTTGATGGTGCGAAGCTCGCCCTGGGTTGAGTACGAAGCCCACCAAAGGGTGTTGTCTTCATGATCGAATTCCATGTCCTGAGCGTAGATACAGTCGAATCCGACGTATCCGACGATTTCAGCGGAACCATCAGTCTTATCAACAAGCTTCAGATTGTCGTCGGCGATGTCAACCGTGTACACGTCACCTTCGTTGCTGCAAGCGAGCGCGATCGGGGTTGTGATATCGGTGGTTGCACCGACCAGGGTAACCTCGTACGTATCGAGGTCGATCGTACAAAGCGCTGCGTCAACGCCACTGCTGAAGCAGATAGCATACATCGTCATGGTTGTGAAGTCGTATGCCATACCGGTCCAGGAACGACCTCCGGGGGCTGTGGCTGTCGCAATAACGGTACGGTCACCTGTTTCAGGATCGATCGTTACCAGTTCGTTAGTGCTGTACACGAGTCCCCACCAGTTTCCGTCGTAATCGGTACTGGAACCGGCGATGAAGTTGTACGCACTCTGATCCTGGATCAGGGTGATGGCGTCAGGCGAGTCCAGTTCGAAGGTCACGGGACCATCGGAAAGGGCGCCGGACGGATCGTAGGCGTTATAGCCATACGCCACGTCCGTTCTGAACGTTTGGGGTTGTGTTGGTTGGTGGGTTGATGTGCTGGTAGTGAGTGATCTTGGGGCTAATCCTGCAGGATCGCTGTACTGGACCTCAGGGGTCTTTGCGACAAGCAGGGAAGCACATAGAAAGATTCCAAGAATCAGCAGAATCCATGCACGAGAACTTTGCTTCATAACTTCCTCCTCAGTGTAGTAGAAATATGTGTGATCATTTTACTTCCTATTGAAAGTCAATATTTAGTAAATTGAGCGGATGCACGAGTGCACTGTCAATTTTTTTTTCGTTTTTTTTGTTTCACATTTCTTCATTTGCGAAATCAACGCTCCCGATCGCGCGAGAACTTCATCTTTTTCAGTCAGTTTCTTCCTCCTCTTCAAGGAAGAATCGATATACTTCTTCACCCTCTTTTTGCATGCCCAGCTTTTCCCGGGCGATTTTCTCGATCGCCTTCGGGTCATTCTCGAGTTCCTGGTTCAATAACTCAAGTGAATCTCGTTCTGCCCGATATTGCTCGATTTGCTTGCGAACTTTTCGTACTTCCATCCTGGAGCGGATCATCCGATACACACTGGAACCATCCAGGAAAAAGATATAGACCAGCCCCGCCAGTATGACGATTCGTAAGATCAATCCGCCTTTCTTCTTTTTTACCATGTCATCAGTCCATGTAGTTCAGGATGATCGTTTGTTTCTTCGAGAAATCCCCGTCGTCGAGGATCACCACATTGGAATCCACCTTGCGAAATCCGTTTGTCATCTTCAGATACGGTTCGACGCTTTCGATATCGATTCGAACGTGCGGCGTCTTGTAGTGCATCGGAAACACGATCTTCGGGTTGACCGATTCGACAGTCTTCAACGCATCCCGGGCGTCGAGCGTATATGTGCCGCCCACCGGGACGAACATCACGTCGATTGTGCCCAGTCTTTCCAGCGTATCCCGATCGAGTGCATGCCCCAAATCGCCACAGTGCAAGAATGTCCTGCCTTCGATCTCGAATTTCATCAGCAGGTTCTTTCCCCGCTGCCGGCCATGTTCTGTATCGTGCCAGACGGGAATCATCTCGATGTCAATTTCCTTGCCGTCGAACGTACCTTCGCTGTCGATTCTCCTGAATTCCCCTCTAATCAGGTTGAAATTGTTGTGGTCGTAATGGCTGTGACTGGATAGGACATAATCCGCGGATTCGTTTTCGGGCATCGGATACCCGATATCCGAAAACGGATCGGTAATGACCGATATTGATTCCGTAGCAACCTTCCACATACTGTGTCCGAACCATTGAATCCGGTAGCGCGCCATTTTCATTTCTCTCTTCGTAAGATCAGGTTCGCGATGAATGTGCCCTTGATTTCCATGGCGTCGTGAGGACAAAACTCATGGCAGCAAAGGCACTTGATACATTTACTGCGATCGATTACAGGTACACTGGCCCCCTCGGGCAATGTTATGGCTTTGACGGGACAGCTATCAATACAGATTCTACACAGTTTACAGTTTGACTTATATGCGGGATAGTAGTCAATGATTTTTCGCAGTATCTTGCGAACGTCACCAGGCAAAGAACCCAGAAACATACTTCTCCAGAGCACCGGAAGGATTTCCACTTTTCCAAAATCAAGTCTCGCTCCTTCCGGAAAAACCCGGATCGAAGCGGGATCGATTCCGTCGCGTTTCAGTGCATTGTTCACATATCCGATCTGCGACAGCTTGAAACCCATCGCTTCCAGCGCGACCTTGTCAAGCGATGGCGCGTTTTCGGATGCCAGCATGGCGTTGAAATGTCGCGGCTTGCCGGATGACGGACCCGTTCCCTCCATGCCCAGAATGCCGTCCATTACGTTGAAAAGGATCTTCTCTCGCAGTGCGCCGTAGATCTCGGTAAGGAGGCTCCCGAATTGCGGCGGTTTTGGGAACTCGCGGTGGAAATCGACCTTCTTCAGCCCCGGGATCACACCGTAGAGGTTCTTGACTGCGCCGGTGTATCGCATCAGGCTATGGGTCTTGAGCTTGCTGAGGTTGATCACGCCGTCCGCGTCGAACCACGCCTTCGAGAAGATCAGCTCATGACTCGCCCCGTCCGGAAAGGTCACTTTCTTCTTCACGGCGCCGCTCTTTTCGAAGCTGATCGCCTTCGCGCCGTACTTCTCCGCGACGTCCTTCACGCCCGTGCCCGCATAGACATATTCGCTGCTGACCGTACCGCCCGACGAATCGCCGATCCAGATGGTCTTCCCCTTTTCGTGCAGCAACCGCGCGACTGCGTCCATCACGAGTGGATGCGTGGTCACGGCACGTTCCGGCGGAAATCTACCCAGAAGATTGGGCTTGAGTAAGATGGTCTGTTTGTCGGGGTTCGCGTCCAGAACCGGTTCGAGGGTTCGTTTCACGAAATCGTAAATACGATCTGCATCATATTGTTCAATCCGCTCGATATAAACGTTCATATTCTCCCTGCCTGTAGGCTATATTGACGGATATCCGGTATGGATCCTCGAATTCTCTATCCGGAAGATCGTCGCTGTGCAGGACACCCTCGATGGAGAAAATCCAGTCCCGCACACCCAGATAAGATACGGAAGCACCATATTCCCACCGATCGAACGACTCTTCCTGAACCACGATATCGTTCTGCCACCCTGCAAAAACGCCCAGGTGAACGAACGGCACGACGAGCTGATCCCATGAGGATCGCAATGAATGCGCCGGTTCGAATTCGAATCGCTCTTCGTCCATCCACCGATACATCATGTCAAGCTGCGACCAGCCGAACGAGTATTCGATCCGATGATGATCGAGTGAACGTTCCGCGAGGACAATGGTAAAAGCATCGCTCTGCCAGTCAACCCCGTATTGGGATTCGGCGTGATCGAACTGCCATTTCAGCCGGTGCCGCGTCCTGCCGAGGCGGTATTCAAGATTCAGTTCAACACGCTCGAACATAATCGCTTGCGCGGTATCATCCGGCATCTCGTTTGTTCTCCACTGCAACGGTAGCGCTTCGAACAATTTGCGATAGGGATAGGCTTGCAGCGTTTTCATATATCCACCCGAAATCAGGAAGCGATTTCCGAAATGCCACAAAAAACCGAGCCAGGGCGAGAACTCTTCATCCGAGTCGTATCGCGTGCCACCAGTAAAACGTAGCGCGTCATTGCTGTAAACCAGCGCCAATCCGCCGATCGCGGGATGGTCGTCGGTGTTCATGCCCTCGAAGTATGTTCGGACGGCATACCTTCCGATCGGCACAAGATGATCGAATTGTCCCCGGAAGAATCGCTCGTCGGCACCGGTGTAGCCGGCGTCGATCGCTGTCGATCCGGCAGGCCAGTCGAACGCGAGATGAGCATTCACCTCATTCCATTCCGGCTTGTGGTCCCATCTCTCCTGTAGATATGCGATTTCGTTCTGTTGAAATCCGATACGGCTGTCGATCGAGTTGAGTTTCTCGCGGTAGCGTTCGGTGGAAGTGACGGAAACGGTCGAGTCACTGAAACCGACTGTAGTCGTCCACCACGCTTCCTGATACGAGCTGGCGAGTTCGACGATCATCGGTCTCTGACGGTCGATATCTTCCGGCTGAAAGATATCCAGTACACTGAACCGATTTCCGACTAATTCATCGTAATGATATGGCGCTTCCACGCCTTCTATGCATGGCAATAACTGAATTGTGCAGATAAGTCCGAGACCGATCAGACCGATTCGCAACGATCAACTCCCCGGATGCCAGACTTCCGTTTCTGTGATGATGGCAGTGATGTTTTCTGACGGCGTGACGTCGAACGCCGGATTATAGACTCCGCATCCGGCCGGCGCTGTGCGCACATCACGGAATCCCGCCACTTCGTTCGCGTCCCGCTGTTCGATGCGGATATCTTCTCCGGTCTCCGTTTCGCGGTCGATGGTCGATTCCGGCGCTACAATATAGAAGGGAATATCGAAATGCTTAGCCAGAATCGAAAGCCCGCAGGTGCCGATTTTATTCGCCGAATCGCCGTTGGCTGCGATCCTGTCCGCGCCGGTGATGACGCAATCGACGACGCCCGAGCGCATCACAGATGCAGCCATGCTGTCGGTGACCAACGTACAGGGAATGCCTGATTGCATCAGCTCCCAGGTAGTCAGACGTGCGCCTTGCAGAAGCGGTCTTGTCTCATCGACGAAGACGTGTACTCTTCGCTCCCGCGCGATGGTTCGGATCACGCCCAGCGCCGTTCCGATGCCCACCGTCGCCAGCGAGCCGGTATTGCAGTGGGTCAGGATGCCCAGCGGTTCGCCCTTGATTTCTTTCGCGCCATTTACGCCCATTTTAAAGCAGGCGTCCGTCTCGTATTCGATCAGCCTGTTCGTGTATTCGAGGATACTGTTGCCGTTACCCGCAGTAATCAATCGCCGGATCGCGGTCGTAGCCTTGAAGAGGTTGACTGCGGTCGGTCTGCTGGCTTCTATTTCGTCCAGCGCCCGATTCATGAGATCGAGGTAATCCTCTCGCCCGCAGTATTCCATCGCCGCAAGCCATGCGGCGGCTCCGGCGGCGATTCCGATCGCGGGTGCGCCACGGATTCGGAGCATCTTGATGGCCTCGATGCACTGACGGTAGTCGCGGATCACCAGCGTTTCCTCTTCCATCGGAAGTAGGGTCTGGTCGAGAATCAGCGCTTCGTCCTGTACGAGACGGATGCTGCGGATAAATTCGATGAGCGGTTGTTTCATGGTTCCGTAATGAAGCTTTTCGATCATTCGATGTCCTTTGGCTTATTGATATTTAGCGTCCCCGGAGGTCACGCGCTCGTTCCATAAAATGCGTACAGGATGTCCCTGCCATCTTGACGACCAAACAAGCCATGTTCAAGACAACCACTTATCGTCAAGAAAAAAGACTTCAAGGAAAGCGTTTGCCATTCTGAAGAATCACAAGAAGCGAAGAATTTTATATGATATCATAGAGCTTTCCCGATAATTGATATTGGTCAAATACACAAGATCCACTACATTTTCAATCCGGGAAGTGTGATTCATCGAAAAGAGCGTAATTATTAAGAAATAAAGAGGATATAGTTCTTGACAACCACATAGCCGAAAACTGGTTTTGCGTGTTTGTTTGTGGATGTGATGATTAGGGTTTGGATGCGGACACAAGAATCTATGTGTGTTTTTGAATGAGAAATCTGAAAAGGAAAGGTAAATGTTATGAAGAAGTACGGAATGCTACTCGGGTTGATGCTAATTGTATTGAGTTCTGCCGCTCAGAGCATGGATTGGCAGTGGGTTTCTTCGCATGGTAACTGGGATTACGACGTAGCCAATGATGTTGCTGTCGATCATCTGGGCAATATCTATGCAACCGGATCATTCAAAGCAACAGTCCAATTCGGATCGACCGAATTACCTTCAGCAGGCGGATCGGATATTTTCGTTACGAAACACGATTCTTCAGGTAATCTGTTGTGGGCTGTCAGGGGTGGCGATTCGAGCGACGATAGCGGTACCGGTATCGCTGTCGATAGCAATGGTAACGTTTTCATTCAGGGGACGTACAGAAATTCGACGATAATCGGCTCCACTTCTTTAAGCGGCTACGGCGGAACCGATATATTCGCTGCAAAGCTGAACAGTGATGGCGAATGGCTGTGGGCTATCGGCGCCGGATCAAATTACTGGGACACCGCCGCGACGATCGACGTGGATTCATCCGGTAATGCATACGTCGTTGGCGAAGCCGGTCCGAACTCCGCGTTCGGAAGCTTGACGATGACCTCGAACGGTTACTACGATATCTATGTGGCCAAGATCAGCAGCGGCGGGGAATGGCTTTGGGTTTCGAATGCCGGTGGAAGCTCCTGGGATTATGGGCGAGATATCGCGGTTGATTCCAATGGCGATATCTATGTGGCCGGGAGTGGCTTCCAAACGGTTACTGCGGGAACTTTCACTTTCACTGCGAATCACTTCGACGTATTCGTGGGTAAGCTTAATCCAGCAGGTGAATGGATATCGATCGCCAGATCATCCGGCGCAGCGCCAGAATATGCCGAAGCACTGACCATCGCCGACGACGGTAGCATTTACGTCAGCGGGTATTTCTATACACAGATAGGTTCGTCCGTCTTCGGAACACACTCGCCGAGCGTGTATGGCGTTCAGACCATTTTCCTCGCCAAGCTTTCAGGCGGCGGATGGTCTTGGGTTCGAAGCGCGGGTGGAGCTGGTGAATATTCTCAAGACAACAAAGGTTTTGGTCTGGATACGGACTCCGAAGGCAACGTATATATGACGGGCATATTCGATTACACGGCGACCTTCGGTGAAGCGCAGATACCCACTTTGGGAGCGGGTGACATATTTCTCGCAAGTCTCGACAGCAGCGGTAACTGGCGATGGGCGGTAAATGGGGGTGGATTCGGATCCGATATTGGATATGGTGTCGCGGCAGCAGCAGTTGATGAAGTGTATCATTGCGGATTTTATCGAGCTACGGGATATTTCGGTGATTTCATCGTCGAATCAAGCGGTGATGCCGATATATTCATCGCAAAATATAGCTATGGAGAGCCAGCAGCCGCCAAAGCGCCGGAGAATCTGAACATCGAACAACTAGGTAACGACGTTCTGCTTACATGGGATCCCGTGATCGCCGACACAGACGATAATCCGATCACTCCCACCGGATATCAAATCTATTATCATGATCGACCCGATGGAGAATTCGTCTATCTCGGTCAGAGTGCGATCAACCAGTTCACTCATGTTGGCGCACACACTGTCGATCGCAGCTTCTACAAGGTTACCGCAATCACCGATTGATTTCAGGAAATAATCGACCGTAAAAAAGGCTGCGAACCAAGGTCCGCAGCCCTCTGAGGTTGAACCATGAGTAATGGTTGCATGGCTTTATGGGTTATCAATACAAGTGACATAGAAAAATCTGTATCCTGAGCCTGCCGAAAAAGCCGACGTGGTCTGGGTGGTGGTCGTGAGTTCGACCCACTCCTCCGTATGTGGCTCTGTGGCGCCGTAAACACGGTAGTAATCTGGACTGATCGGGTAACCGTCAACCGTCTCGGTTACCGGATCCCATGTTAAAAAGACGACTTCACCCACGACACCAACCTCGACATTCCGAACCTGCGCAGGTGCCTGGTCACCGATCAGCGCGAGTATCGCCGCTTCAACGTCGATCTTCCCGTAGCCGAATTTCGCGTTGGGCAGATCGCCGGTGTATCCATCGTTTCGTGTGTTGTTCAGAAGGAGATCGACGATCTCGTCGCGCGTCAGGCTCAGGTCGAACTGCTTAATGAGCGCCGCCGCGCCACACGCGATCGGTGACGACATGGATGTACCGTGCGCGACGAAATAATCCGCCGGAAGTCCTCCGGTCGTGGAATCCCCCTGCGCATAGCTGTTGCTCAATACCGAGGTTGTCCCAGTTCCGAAGGGCCAACTCATGGCATCGTCGTCCCGGATGGAAGCAATAAAGCTTCCCGGCGCGCTAAGCTCCGGTTTCTGCACTCCGTCGATACGCGGTCCCCGGGCGGAAAACGGCGAGTACTCGCCCACTGTCTCTTCCACCCATACAAGGAAGTGGTTCCAGCTGTGCCATCGCGCACGGGTCGTCCAGGATCCAATTGATATTACCATATCCGATACGGCTGGAGAGGATATGGTGTACATCGAATCCGGATTCGAGAATTGCCCTCCAGTGCTCATGCTGTAGAGATGGTAATCCATCGTATGTCCCGTTTGATTGAGAACCCGAACATAGAACGGATCGTCACCGGGTCGGGTCAACATTCCCCAACGAGACTGGGTTCCTCTCGGAGATTGTGTCATATCGTCGATATCCTGCCATATCGGATTGATGGGATCCAGGTTTTCATCATGGAAGTAAAGCGTCATGGGGCGCTGGATCGTCGTATCGGGACTATCGTACCATACCAGGTTGAAGATATATGTATCGCGCGTGGAAGATTCGGGAACGTTCACCGGCACATAATCGGATTCGCCGCCGTCCAGGGTACCGGAGGCATGACGATCGTCGTCCGCTTCGTTTCCGGCAGACTGAAACACCAGCATACCGTCTTCGGAAACCTGGTCGATCACCTGTTCGAGCGCGCCGGAACCGTCGAGATAGTCGTCCCATCCGCCGATACTCACATTCACCATATCGCAATTATGCTGATAGCAAGCCGACCAGTACGACTGGCTCAACGCCGCATCGGAGATGATATGCGTATAGTCGGTTATAACCTTGAAACCGTACCACTGCGCGCCGGGCGCCATTCCACGCCACACGCCCCCGGAATTCGTTCCCAATCCGACGATCGAACCGGCGACATGGGTTCCGTGTCCGGTGCCGGTATTGGCGTTGGATACGGTGTAATCGCTGTCGGGATACGCACTGTAATCGATCGCGTGTTCCGGCATGTCCAGATCAAGACTTGCAATCTCGAATCCCGAATCGATAATTCCGATTCGTACATTCGATCCATCGAGATCGTACGGCGGCGCTTGAAGGACATCGACGCCGGTTCCCTGCCGCGCGAGATCGTTGTAGAGCTGACGCTGCCCTTCGGCTGTGCGGATCTGCACAATCAGGGGATTGGCCTCGAGCTTATTAAGCATATCCATCGTGGCGGGAATTCTACCGGTGAAGAATCCCCACGGGTGCCGTGAATTCGGTGGTCTCCACGAGTTCTCGAAGATTTCCACTTTCTGATCGCGCAATTCGCCGAGAATCGCGTTATTCGGTTTTTCCTCGAAATAGAGGAATACAAGTTGTGTTTCCATGGAGGGCGCGTTTCGGTTCATGTCGCTCTTCTTGAGCAACTCGCCGCTCCGATACATCTCTTTCGCCTTGACCTCGAAGTAGAGCTGCCCGGTGTAGTTTCGAGCGAAGATAGCCGATACCGCGAGGATCATCATCAGACCTATAATGAAGTTTCTTGTGTTCCATATCATGCTTCACCTGCCTTACTTGATTAAGAGACATTTGCGGATCTCGATGGAATCGTTCGTTTTGATCCGCACAAAGTACGTTCCGCTGGCGACCGCTTTGCCGGAAGCATCGACGCCATCCCATGTTACGCGGTGAAGCCCTTCGCTCTGGACTCCCTGATCCACCTTGAAGATGCGCTGTCCCAACACATTGTAGATCGAAAATTCGACGGTCGATTCCTCTTGCAGGTAGTATCCTACCGTTGTCGAGGGATTGAACGGATTGGGATAGATTACCACGATACCCGTGACAGTCTGATTGACATCTTCTTCCTCTTCTTCTCCCGGCTCGATCAGTTGCAGGAAGATCGGACCGAACACATCGGACCTGCCGTCCAGCGCAACGCTCTCCAGCCAGTACCAGCATTCGGTTTCGCCATCCATGTCGTCATCGACGAAGGTGTAGTTCACAGCGCTTCCGTCCTGCTCTCCCTGCGTAATGATCTCGGCATTCAAGCGCCAGGCTTCTTCGAAAATATTGTCGGAGCAGCGATACAGATTGTAACCCAGGTGGTCGGTCTCCGATTCGGCGGTCCAGGCAAGGGAAACTGCGCCTTCGGAAAGGACTCCGGCGGTGAAGGAAGACAATGTGACGGGGAGAGTCTGCCCGTCATCTATCTGACCGGGCGTCGCATTCTCGGCAGATTCCTGCGGCAGCCAGTCTCCCTGATCGGCCTGGACGATGCGATTTCCTTCATTAACGATCGGTGCCGTGTCCAGTATCGCTCTGCTGGCGGCGGTTTGCACCTGATACCTCTTTCCAGTGGTCAGTTGCAGATCGGAGCTGCCCTGAACGAACCACTCAACCTCCACACCCCAGTCGCTCTCGAATGTCGCCTGATCGGAACCGTTCGAAACCACACAGAAACTGTTCGGCGGAATGGAGTAGAATTCCGGGAGCGTGAACGTGTAGCCATCGTATTCGAATGTGCCGCCGTTATCGGTGCCCCTGAGGACTTGCAAACTGCCCATATCGAGCGAGAACGGACGAACATTCGCCAACTCCAGATATGCCGATCCCTCGTTTGCTCCACTGCGATTGTCGGCGACTTCCGTGATGTACAGATCACCCTCATAGGGGATGTTGTAGTATTCGTCGCAGCCCTTGTAATAGACGAACCGGATGTTGATGTCGATGTCTCCCGTGCAGTTGTAGTAATTGCTGTGCAGTTCGTCCATCAAGGCGGCGGTGTGCGTCAGGTGCAGGTCGCCGGTCGATTCATCGACCAGTGGAATATCCAGGCAATAGGAGTTGGCGTCGAATCCCGTTGTGGCTTGCCAGCTCGCGAAGTTGTATATCTTGTCGTCGTATTCGCTGGGCCCGAAACGTCCGTAAAATCCACTTGCAGCGTTACGACAGTAGTAGATGTTCTCGTCGATGTCGTATGTCGCTTCCGGATTTTGAAGCGTGATAGCCTGGTTGTATGCGCCCGGCATATCGATGCAGTCGTTGATGAAGATGTTGTTTCGGACAGCGAACGCAGCCGGGTTCGATGTCTGGTAGCTGTACAGACAATAGCTTCCGGCTGTCGTGTTTCCTCCGGAGAGTACAACCGTGTTATGGTAAACATACACCTGAGAGGAAGCGTTGTTGGTCGAACAGTCGATACCGCGTTTGTTATCGTTTTCGTTCCAGATGTAAACCATGTTGTTCGATGCCGATCCACTTCCGAGGTAGATACCTGTAGGAGAATTGAAATACGACTCGGGCATGGGCATGATAACATGATTTCTTTCGATAACAGCCGTATTCGTCGCCGACGCCAACTGCGTGATTCCCATAACCGACATCCCGTAGTTCACGGGATTCCAGTTGGTCGTCAGTTCGACAACGTTATCCTGAATCAGGAGCCCCTGCATACGGACATAACTGTAAATACCTCCAAAGGCGGCGTTGATTATATGGCAGTTCCTGATCGTGATATTGCTTGTAGTAACTTCGCCCGAATCATCCCGTATGTAGATACCAATCATGTAATTCGTTTCGTCGGACGGCAACGGATCGGCGATTCGGATTCCGTTGATCTCGATATAGCTGCTGTTGGCGATATGCAGAACTCGTCCGTTGTCTTCGTTGAGATAGATTGTCGGATAATTATCTCCACCGATAGACGTTGCAGAGAAGATCACGGGTCTGTCACTCGATCCTGCAACATCAAATATTGTCGGTGGATTCTCATAAAAATCCTGACCGGATGTCACGCGGAAGCGAATTCCGCCGACGGGGATCGTACCGAGTCCGTTTAGGTAGTTGATGGCTTCGGTGAAGGAGAGAAAGTCTCCAGCGCCAGTATTGTCGATGAGATAATTGGTCTGTGCGTGAAGGGAAATCGAGCCCAGCACGAACAGCAGACACAGTGATATCGTTCTTAGCATTTGTTTCATTGTATCCTCCACTACTTCAAAAGTAGCATTTTTTGTACGCTCGTATATTCGTCGAAAACCAGCCGGCTATAGTAAATCCCGCTCGAGACCGGCACGTCCTTTTCATTCATACCGTCCCAAACGAGCTTGTGTTCGCCTGCGGGAAGCGGTCCGCTGTAAAGGGTTTTCACGAGCTGTCCGCGCACGTTGTATATTTTCAGCTCCGCGGTTCCATCCTATAGGGGGCAATAATAGATTGGAAAAACGTAAAAACGCGCCTTTGTGCTTGTGGTGCGGTTTTGAGTACAAAGCAACCCCAAAATAGAATGTTAGAATTATTGGGCGAAATGGGTATTATTGCAGAAATATATTAGAATTCTACACAAGTGTAACCTGCGCGATTTGTGCAATAATATATTGGAAAAAGAGGTTGATACGGATATTCGTTCGCATTTCGGTGTGTGTGGACAATCCTAAGAATGTGTTAGAATTTCGGGGCGCGTATATAATGTATAGGTGCTACTGTTCAATCGAACGAATAAGCATCTCCATGACGCCGATCAGAAATACGTCTTGGTGATCTTCGGGGTTGACGACGATCATCTTGTGCGAGTGGTTGTAGGGATGGAGGTAGATGAGCTTGTGGACGGGGTCGAGTTGGACCTCTTTGAGCGTGATTTCGCCGTCGATGCGTATGGCCGATATCTTCCCTTCGGCGTAAGACCATTCCCGGCAATAGTGTATTAGCACCAAGTCATTGCTCAGCACCACCGGCTCCATGCTGTTACCGCTTACACGCAGGATGCAGTACATTGCAGGGCTATCCTTTAATAGGATGTTGGGGATTGATAGCGGTTCGGCGTCCGGATCTGGATAGCACTCGGCTGGCTCTCCGGCGGCGATCTCTCCCCCCAGGGGGATAAGTGCAATCTGGCTGGTCAGTATTCTATTGTATAATGTAGAGACCTTTCCCGTATTGGGGTCGAAGACGGCTTCCTTTGAGGTGCGCTTTTGCTCGCTACTCATTTTGAGTATAAACATTTCGCCAATACCGGTTAGGAGCCAATTTGCATTTACTTGAAGCTCCAAGCTTAAGGCGGCTATTACTGCTTTTGATGGCTCTCGTCTAAATCGTTCGATATCATTTATATTGCCGATAGGAATGCGAATTTTTTTAGACAGCTCCTGTTGGGATAACCCTATAGCTTCCCGAACATTAGCGAAACGTACGCATATTCCCCGATCAACCATTTCACCACCATGTACACAAAATGAGTATTTTTATATTGACAATAATACTCAATTCGAGTAGCTTGTCAATGTATTCGAATTGAATATGTAAAGCGAGGTGAATATGTCAAGGCAAAAAAACGAGCCTAACGTGCTGGATCGTAACGTCGTGCGGTCGTTTATGGGATTGCATTGGAAAAATCAGATCGAATTCTGCAAGGAATATAATATCAATGTCGGCTCATTTCGCGTCTGGATGATGGGCGTTGAAACAATGCCTAAGATCACCGAGAAGGTCGAACAGGCGATGAGCGACTACAATTACCCAATTCAACACGCCTACAATCCCGATCTCGAACTGCGGGTTGTGGGCGAATAACGAGAGAGGCGATCAATGAATGAACTGCAAATCATGCCATTCGCTACGCAGACGGTCGATGTGCGCGTTGTGAATAGCCAGATCGGACCGGTGGCCCCGGTCGTGGATATCGCAAAAGCAATCGGATATGAGCGAGGTAAGCTTCACGAAATCCTTGATCGATATCCAGAGCAATTTGAAGGAACAGTCGTACCCGTAACGGTTACGAGTGTTTTTTCGCAGACATCTTCAAAAGGCAAAGAATTTACACGGGAATCAGACCAGGAAGTCCGCGCCTTGAACGCTTATGGCGTGGTGGGCTTATTGATGAAGCTGGATTACAACCGCATTAAGGACGCGCGCAAGAAAGCGCTGGTGCTGCGGTTCCAACGCTGGGCGATGCGGGTGCTGGGCGAGCAACTCAAGATGAACAACCAGAAGCGCACTGCCATGCGGTACGAGCGTCATATCGATTCGGTTCCACCGGCTCCAGAAGGTGTCATAACCATGACTGTGCAGCAAGCGGCAAAAGAGCTCGGCATAACCGAGACCGGCATCAAGAAGCGCATCCGAAGCGGCTCTATGTATGCATACCGCGAGCGCACGTACTACGGAAGTCGGTACGCAATACCTGTTCATGAGGTCAGAGGAGCGCACCATGGTTAAGACACTGATCGGCGAGATGCCGCCGAACGATATCCGCGAGGCTGTGTGCGTGGTGTACGTTAATGGCACCATCGCAGATCGCGAGGAGACCGTTGTGATCGTGGCAAACACCAGCTACGGCGTCGTCAACTATCATCGCAAATACACCGACAACGGCGAGATAACCGTCCGGCGCATATCGAAATACCTGGCTGAGGAGATGTTGCGACTTGCGAAAACCATCACTATCGACGGGAAACCATTCAAATACAAACCAATACAACCAACCATTTAGGAGGATACGATGACAATGCAAATACCTGCATGGTGTATTATGGCGATCAAAATTTTACCCTGGGCGCTGTTCGTGGCGGTGCTACTGTGGAATCGGCTGCTGGCTCATTCGAAGAAGGCCGACCGGCGTACAACGGATTTCTGGCGTGAACAGCACGACATATTCTCCAGCGAATACCTCAAGAAGGACAAAGAGCTTACGAAGACCCGCGCAGAACTGACGGATATGACCGATAAGCGGGATGCTGCCATGAGCTCATGGAACAACCTGGCGGTCATGCACAATAAAATGATCGACGATTACGTTGTTGAGACAACGAAGATACAGAGTAAACTGCGCCAAGCGAACGAGAAAAATGAGAAGTTGGAAGCGGAAAACGAGACACATATCCAGATGCTGAAGGCGCAGATGTCCGAGTCGAACGCCACTGCGCTTGAGCACATGGCCGGCTTGTGGGCTCTATATGAAGACGACCTGAAGACTGACATCTTCCGGCTTCTAAATATCGCTGATATCACACCAGCAGGAATCGTGTTGCACATCCCAAGCGATCGGCAGGTTGCGGATGACAGCATGGGATTTCATAACGGTGAGTTGGTCGAGTTTACCTATACCCCCGCAACTCCCAGTCAGCCTGAGGAACCATCACCCCTGGCAATGCACGATGATGACGATCGGCAACCGGCGGACGTACCCGAAGAGACGCCCGTTGACGAATCTGCATAGAAACTCCTGAACCAATGCGCCGCGAGGTGGCACTTGCGGCGCACTATTCAGGAGTTAGCTATGAAACGCTTTACGACGATACAAGCCAGGAAGAGTCAAGGCAACGTACGGGTGTTGGCCACGCGCCCGGTCCTCCAAAGAGCCATAGCGCGCCTGTCGATAATCCAGATTGGTCACCTGGTTGGTGAAGTCCCTGGATGCGGCAGGCGCTGCCATGGCGACCATATTGCTGACGTCAGCAATATGGTCGGTGCGCGCGATACAAGCCGCTGGGCAGTCGATCTCTCTGCGGGGGTATTCTCATGTGGATGACGACGAAACAGGCGGCGGACGCGCTTGGTATTTCGACCAGGGCAATGCGAAACAAGCAGCACCTCTATAAAACGAAAGAGGTACATACCGGCAAGGGTCGTGGCGGCAAGACTCTTTACTTCTGGATTGATGAAAAATGCAGTAATATATTGGAAAACACCAAAGGAACAAAGGAACTTTTAGGCGAGATTTCAAAGGAACCTACCAAAGGAACAAAGGAACCTGAAGCTAACAAGCTGATAAATCAATCAGATAAACCAACCAAAGGAACCAAAGGAACCGACGGTGTCACATTTTCAAATAGCAGTCAACACGCTGGAAATAATACAGATACAGAAATGTGTCACCCCACTGTCACAAATGGTGTCACAAATCAAAGGAACAAAGGAACCAACGATAAAGCCTTTGATATCGCGGGTTTAGACGATTCGCCGGAATTTATAGATATCGAAAGCGCTGTCACATTAGAGGGTGTCGGACGAACCGCGATCGTCAACCGGATACAACGGAACAACTGGGAAACGGTTGAAAAGTTAAGCTCGTCCGGGAGCCGGAAGCTGTACATCCCGATCCGCTATTTCTCGCCTGCGGTGCAAGCCGAGTGGAGGCGGATGCAGATGGAAAGGTCCTGCGCGGGTCTGCCGGCAGTGGTAGTGGAAGAACAGAAACAATTCCAGGCTCTGACGCAGGATCAGCGAGAGAAGGCTATCGTGCGTCAGAAGCTTGTGCTCGCCTACCGCGAGGCTGTGCAGTGGGGTAAGTCGAAGAAGTTCAAGGTCAAGCAGATCGACAAGAAGTTTGTGAAAGAAGCGCCGGTCGAGCATCATCAGCTTTACGCCACCCTGGGCGTGGATCGGATCAGCATCCAGTCGATCCGAAATTGGGACAAGAAGTTGCGCGACTCGCAAGACACGGTTTACCCGGTATGCCTGGCGGACAGCCGCAGGCAGAACTCCGGGCGACCAGCCGGCGAGGGCAAGGAGATTCTCAAGCGCGAGGTTCAAAAGATCATTCTCGAGCGTAAATACTCGAAGGCGACCGACATCTACAACGAGCTGTGCGCGAATCATCCGGTGATGAGCTATTCACGCCGCACGGTTTTCGACCTGGTGCGCCGGGCAAAGAAGGACAACTACGGCTACGGCTTCGTGCGCGGCAACAACTCGAAGACGATGAGGAACACGCGCGCTCGCATCATCCGGCTGAACGACACCTATCCTGGGCAGATTTACGAGGTGGACGGCAAGGCGATGAACAACCTGGTCATCTCGCCATTCTACGCGCACGATAATGCGGCGTATCGGTATATCTTGAGACCTGTGGCGATCGTTGTACGCGACGTGGCGACCGGCATGATTGTGGCGTGCATACTGGACGCCAGCGAAAACTTCCACGCCTGCCTAACCGCCTGGCGAATCGCGATCTCGAGATTCGGGATACCTGAGCGGGTAATCTCGGATAACGCCGGATCGCTGAACAACAAGCACACGAACACCTACGATTGGGCTAATCGAAAGAAAAATACGAAAGCAACGCAAGAGGCTCGTCTGCTGCTGGCGCAAGGCTTTACCGGCATTTACGATATGTTTGGCGCTGCTCCTCATTTTTCAATTCCGGGGAACCCACAGTCCAAAAACATCGAGCCAGCGAACGCGCTGTTCGATGCTTTCGAACAGACCCATTCAATATGGACTGGCCGCAATAAGGACGAGCGAGACGAGATCTTTGGAACCATGACGAACATGGCTGTCCTTAAAAAGTATAAAGATCAATTAATGTTATGGGACGACTATCAGCGTGAGTTAGCGGCGTTTATCGAACAGTACAACCGCACGCCCCGCGAGGTGCTCAAAAATATGAGTGGAGATACTATCTCGCCGTTGGACTACTGGAATCAATTCGATCACAGAAGAGCAGATATCGCGGAGGTTGATACGCGACTCGTTTTGCGTTTTCCGGTTAAATGCACCGTACGTATGGGGGCAATCAAGGTTCACAACATGTTTTATCGGCACCCGGAATTCGGGTACCTGGACGGTCAGACGGTTTATGCTTACTACGATGAGCGGCACATCCATCATATCAGGATTGGATCGATCGAGGGACAGCTTTTTGATGAGCCTGCTGAGCGGGTTCTTGCCTCTTCATGGACTGATAAGGAAAAGTTTATAGCCGCGGCTAAACAGTGTCATCGAGCAGTTCGCGAGCAGAAGATTCGGTATGTTGAGCATCACGAGGAGTTATTCGAAGATATCGAGAAATTGGAACAGTTCAGTCAGTTCAATCTTGAGCAGCGGATAAGTGTCCTTCTCGGCGACCAGAGTGAAAGTCAGGAAGACGAGAAGCAAATGCGGTTCGACATGGAATCTGTGTACCAAGCGATTGTTAAACAAGAAGATACAGAAAAGATTAACGAAGAAGGTGAAGATAATCCATTCGAGGAGATGTCTAAAATCATGAACGGGAATCGGAGGAGAATAGGATGAAGTGTGGACTATTGGCTCAAACTGAGAATGTCAAACGGGCGAACAAGGCTATCCAGGTGCTGGCGAATCGACCGAAAGAGGAGATGGTCGGGCTGGGGCTGATCTTCGGACCGCCCGGACTGGGTAAAACCAGATACGCGAAAGCGATGGCGCTGACACATGAGGATTGGGTGTACGAACGACTTGAGGGATCGGACACCGCGAAGTCGTTTTTGCAGCGGCTTTATGCTGCCTGCATGACAGAGATCAGCGGCAATAACGAGTATGTGAGCGGCTCGACGAACAAGATATTCAGCGAACTGGTAAGGCTCCTGCAGGATCACCCGCTGACGATCCTGGTTGATGAGATCGACTACGCTTTCGGCAACCGCAGGATCCTGCGCTGCATTCGCGACATCGTGGATGAGACCTACGCCGAGGTTATTATGATCGGTATGCAGCACGCCCAGCAGAAGCTTCTGAAGCTGGACGCGCATTATTTCGACCGCTGCTCGTGCGACGTGGAATTCACGCCGCTGACGCAGGCTGACGTGGCGTTGGTGGTGAAACATGTGTCCGACATCGAGATCGACGAGCCGCTGGCGAACTGGCTGCACAAGACCGGATCGGGTACCCTGCGCCGGGTGGTGAAGGAGCTGGCTTCGATCGAAGCCGTGGCGGAAGCAAAAGGCGTTAAGAGGGTGACCTACGAAATGCGGCGTACCGGGAGGATCGCATGAACCTGAATTCAACATCCTACGCGGCGATGGTTCGTAAATTCGCGGCGATGCAGAAGCGACCGTTTACGGCGCAGCAGTGTGCGGACGAGACAGGCGTGAACATCCGTACCGTGCGCGCCAGGCTGAGCGAGATGATGAACGCAGGAACGATCAGGCGGGTTAACGGCGGACGCACAGCGTCGTACATCGCAACTAGACCCGAGGTGGTCTCGCGATCGCGGGAGGCGACGGGCGAGAACAGGGTGCGAAACGAGAACTGCCTAAGGGTGTGGCACGCGCTCAAGGCCGGCGACAGGACATCCGGGCAGATATCGAAATCAACCGGGCTGTCCCGACAGACGGTGTCGAAATACCTGCGGGCGTTTCTGGCGCTCGGACATATCACGGGCGAGACCTACTACGAGATCGGCGCGCAGAATCCGCCCAGCCTGGACGTGCTGGGATCGTACCCTGTGCTGGACGAAATTTTAGGGGAGGCGAGATGAATTGTATCGACTGCATATACTGCATTGAGCGCTACAAAGGATATTGGTGCGATTACTTCAATCGATATGTCGAGCCCGAAACAGATGCGTGCTCATTCTATCGCGAAGATGAAGATGAGGAGGATCAATGACCGCCAAACAACTGCGTACAACGCTGATGCGCAAGCTGCATGTGACGGCGAAGAACCTGCATGGCTGGAGTCACGACGAGCTGAAAGCCTACGCGCATGAATGGGGCTATGGCGACAGCATCGGCGAGCTGACGATCGACCAACTCAAGGGTATGCTGATGCTGGTGGAGATGGACAAACCTGCGCCTGAAAATCACAGCTACAAGCCGCGTTACACCGAGATGATGCAGAAGGCGTTCGAGTTTTGCGCAAACGGCACAATGAACGGAATGGCGACCGAAGAGCAGATACGCTACTCATGCGTGCTGTACGGCGCGTACTGTCACTTTCGGAAGATACCGTTCGAGATGTGGGATAAAACGTTCAGCGCGTGGCTCCTGAAATACTGGAACACGCAGTTCATCGGATGGTGTAACCAGACCAAAGCCACTAAGATTATCTCGGCGCTTGAGCGCGAGATTATCACCACATTCGGTAACGAGGTGTTTGCCCAAGTGACGGACAAGCACTGGCAAGATCGGGGTGAGAAGTACAAAAAATATGGAGGAGTGAGATGAAAGAAAAGGACATCGTGATGCTGAGCCTGATGCAGTACTCGGATGAGAATTATATCGACGATCTGAAGCGGCTGCGCGACGCGACTGATAACGCGACTACGCGCCAGCACCTTACGGACATCATCGAAATGAAGCGAACGTGCGTTATCAGTATCATGGCGTTATTGAAAAGCACGGCGAATCCAAACGTAAACTAACCATACAAGGAGTGAATGAGATGGCAAAGATCAAGAAAATCGGATCAACAACGTACTGGATTGACTCTTCTGACGATATGGTTCCGGAGAAGAGAGTCCATGAACATGAAAAGAAGCGCGACAAGCTTATCACGGAACTTATCGAGAAGGCGCAGATGATGGAGTCTCTTCTGTCCAAGCTGCATGACGAAGTGGATGAGCGTCTCGACGACTATCTGAGCGAGGTCGCAGAGCAGTATGGCGAGGAATGGCAGGGTAACGCCACGCTGGATGACTTCAGCGGTACTGCGCGGATCGAGCGTCGGATCAAGAAAAATCTCGAATTCGACGAGCGACTACAGGTGGCTCGAACCAAAATCAACCAGTGCGTCAAGAACTGGTCGAAGGGCGCGAGCCAGAACTTGCAGGCGCTGGTGGAAAAGGCATTCAAGACAGACAAGAAAGGCGGTCTGGACGTGAAATCGATCCTGTCGCTGAAGAGCCTGAAGATCGACGATCCATTGTGGCTCGAGGCAATCGAGATCATCGACGACTCGATCAAGATCGCGGGAACAAAGACCTACTACACCTTCTCCGTTCGCAACGACAAGGGCGACCTGGAGGGGATTAATCTGAGCTTTAGCAGAGCGTAAAGGAGTGAACAATGACAGCATTGGAATTAGCCCAAAAACTTAACGGCAGAGAGTATCTCGAGGAGATCACCAGAGAGGAATGTCGCGAGGCGAAAGCGTCTGGACTCGTCGTTATTTTCGGGGCATCGGACGATTTGATGGAGTTTCGCGGCGCGATCGACGACGAGGTCGGCGCATGGAATGGGAAAACGGCAAAGCTTCGGAGAAGTGGACTGGTCTCTGTTCCAGACCACGTTAACTACCCGGAAGACGGCGAAGAGTGCAAGCTCTATCAGAGGTCGATTGAAGGCGCTGTCGAAATAAAGGCGGTGTGGTGCCCGGACGACATTGATGCATCTTGGGATATCGTTACCGATATTCCGCACGCGCCGTTCGATATCATGGAGGATGGAGAGCTGTACTGCCGAGGCATCGTAATCGACTTGTCCGACCTGCCTGAATGACCACCTCATCCCTGACCGCCCAGGCGACTGGGCGGAATGGAATGAAGTGAAAGGAATGGAGGTAATATGACGCTATGCACAATAGGATACCAGGGATACACGATCGAGGAGTTCATCGAAGTGCTGAAGGGGAACGGGATCGTTACGGTCGTAGATGTTCGCTTCAGACCTCAGTCGAGGAAGAAGGGATTTGGGGCGCAGTCTCTTTTCGAAGAACTCTACAACGAATGGATCGAGTACATCCAGATGCAGGGGCTTGGTATTCCTAATTTCGCGCGAAAAAAGTTCGGAGATAAACTTCTCGAATGGTATGAGTCGTGTCTTAGCATCAAGGAGCTGGAGATGCGCTCATTGGTTGGCATAATCAATTCGCAGGAAGATAAAGAAGAATCCTGTCATAACAACATTTCCTTGCTGTGCTTCGAAGCCGATCCGGAGACCTGCCACCGCTCAGTGTTGGCGAAACGCCTGCAGGAGCTGATTCCGGGGCTTGAGGTGGTGCATCTCGGGAGGGACTCATGATACTCGCTGAAGCCCGTGCTATCGCTGAGGAGATCGTTCGAAAGCTCGCTCCGCATTGCTACAGATGCGAGATAGCCGGCTCAATCCGGCGGGAGAAGCCAGACGTGCATGACATCGAGATCGTGTGTTCGCCACGCTCCGGAAAGCCCTTGCAGATGGAGCTATTTGAAGAATCGTGTCTGTTATCGCTGATGAAGATGCAGGTACACTGCGATGACTTCGCGGACGCCGTGCGGTCGCTTGGCATGGTGAAAGCAGGGAAGCCCAATACCGGCAAATATATCAAGGTCGATCGAGGCGTCATCTGCATAGACCTTTTCTGCGCGGATGTTGGAAATTATGGGCTGATCAAGTTCATTCGTACAGGCAGCGCGGAGTATGTCAAGAATGTGTTCGGGCACCTGCTGCCTGGTGCGCCAGTCAGTCGTGGAGGATGGTTGTATCGGTCGGATGGCCGCCCGATCAACACACCTGATGAGCTCGACGTGTTCAGGGCGCTGTACTTGCGCTGGCAAGAGCCGAAGGAAAGGGAGGTATAAGTGTCAATTTTACAACCACCTGTTCCCGCATCGATATACCCGGCTTTTAAGTTGGCTATTATTGATGGATCAAAGACTATATGGACTGAAGTTACAGATAAAAGAGACGCAGGCAAAGGTAATGGCAAAGACGATTAAAGAGCTTTACAGCACGCTTATCGAGCTGATCGGAAAGGAGCTTGCCGACATCGAACTGAAGAAGTGGCTTCAACGTCAGATAGCGAAGGCTCGCAGGAACGGAAGTCCGCAGCAGGATGGGCGGCAGCAGTTCGACCAGTTCGTCGAACAGGTGGTGAACGACCTGAACGAGCGGTCTGGATTGCAATACCGGGCATCGAGCAAAGAGACGCGCGCGCTGATCCGTAAACTGCTGAACGCGCTGCCGGGTACGACGATCGATGACTTCCAGCGCGTTCATGATATCAAATGTCATGACTGGCTGGGCGACTCGTTCGCGCGATACCTACGCCCAGCGACGCTGTACCAGCCGAAAAAATTTGAGGGGTATCTACAGGAGTATTACGCGAGATCGACCGTTGAGCAGGCTAAACGGCGCGCTGTGGAGCAGAAGCACCAGACGATGACAATGTCGCTCACACCGTGGCACGAATTCGAGACACTCCGGGAACTCTGCGCGTACTGCCGCAACATGGCGCCGGCGGTCTATCAGCAGTATGAGATGCCGCGGGAGGTTCGCCGTATCCAGAAGTTGTACTACAGCCGCCCGAACGAGCAGGAAGAGCTGGAAGATATGTATCGCGTTGAACGAAAAAAAGTGACCACAATAGACCACAATATTTGCAACGAGGTGAAGTAATGCCAGAATCTATTCTGTTCAGCAACGATCGGGCATACCGGATTGATGAGGTAGCGGAAATTCTTCGAGTACACGAGCGAACGATCAGGCGCCTGGTCAACGAGATCGATGAGAAAGAGCGACTGCGATCACACAAGATCAAGTCGTCAATACGGATTCCGGGGCCTGTGATTAATCAGTACCTGGAAGACCATGAAGTCAGGCCCGAATGGGAGTAACGATGGACGAGAAAAAGGGGCGTAACACGAAGGCGGAGAATCTTCCTCGCGTGATGGAGTTGTTTTTGCATCAGAACAAGACCGGTCGCGAGATCGCCGCAATCCTGAGAATTCCGAAGTCCACAGTGTACAAATGGATAAAGGATAATGAAGCTGTCGCCAAGCGGGAAGAAATCGCAAACACCGCCTGGCAGGTAGCCCAGGAGATCAGATCGGTCCTCCCGGAGGTGATAAAGAGGTTGAAGCAAGACCCATCTCCGGGCAATGCCGATGCCGCTAAAAAGGTTATCAGTTCCCTGAAAGCGATTGAGAAGGAGGCGGATATTGTTGGCTTTGCTCTCATCGTAATGAAAAAGCTAACCCTCTATCTGCGCAAGGTTGATCCCAAGGCGACCGAGATAATTAACGACCATATCGAGGGTTTTATCGCGGAGCTTCGCAAGGATAACGCCTGATGCTGTCGAAGAAAGCCATTGAACAGAAGATTGAAGAAATTCGAGCGCTGATCAATGCGGAGATCACGCCCTTCTACGAGGGAGACGGCGCTGCTCAATCTAAGCGTAAGCTGCGCGCAAAGGATGATTTCGATTTCTTCTTTCAGACCTACATGCCTAACTATTCCACGTTTCCACCCGCAGATTATCATTTAGAATTCGACAAGCTTCTTGAGCTTCGAGGTGGCGAGATCATCGGGCTTTGCGGTCCTCGTGAGCACGGAAAGACGGCTCGCTGGCTCGTCGCATACGAGCTGCACGAGATCGTGTATCGAAAGCGTCGTTTTATTATGAACATCTCAGAAACGGAAGACATGGCAATCCTCATGAATGTTGAGGTTCGGACACACCTTGAAAGCAATACAAGATTATTGCAGGACTTCGGCAATCTGCGTTCTATCGCTAGCTGGGCAGAGAACGACTTTGTTACGAAGAACAGCGTGCGTGTGTGGGCTCGTGGTTACAAGCAACCTGTCCGGAGTTCGCTCTTCGGCCCTCATCGTCCGGACTTCATCCGCATCGATGACATCAGCTCAATGGCCTCATCGAGGAATGGCTACCTGGAGAAGCAGAAAATGGAGTGGGTGTTGGGCGAGCTATACGGAGGCATGGGAGAGAAGGGAACCTTGTTTTGGACAGGCAATGTACTGAGGAAATCCTCGGCGATTTACCTGTTTGAACAAGAAGCCCGGAAGCCAGAGCGAGACTTGATCCACAAACGCCTTCCGTGCATCATGCCGGGGAAAACCATTCTGTGGCCACAGCGTTACAGCATGGATTTTTTCGTAAAGAAGAAACGGAAAGTCGGCTCCAAGGTCTTCGAACGCGAATGGATGCAGAACCCGGTCGAGGAAGGAATATTCTTCGCTGAGGACATGTTCAATCGCTTCTCCCAGGAAGACGCTTCCAGTCTCTGGAATACAATGCAACGGAGGATCATCTACATCGATCCATCGTATGGCAAGAAGAAGAAGACCTCCCGGAGCCGTGGCAGCGACAAGAAGGTCGCCGTCGTCATGGGAAAGAATCGCGCAGGCTACTACATCTTCGACGCGATCAGCAGACAGACCAGCCTGGAGAAGTTCGGGCGAGCCGTCTGTCAGTTATACAAGGCGTGGAATCCACCTGTGATCTGGTATGAAGGCAACTTCGCGCAAGCAGACTTGGTCGGCAAGTTCCTCAACGAAGCGGCCGAGAAGGAAGGTGTCACGCTTCCGAAGAAGCCTTATTTTAATTTTGCACCGAAAGCGGATCGCATCGAGAAGGGTAATCCGTTCGCCGAGAATGGTCTGCTCTGGTTTGTCGAAGGAAATGCCGATGTTCAGGACATCATCGACAACCTCTGTATGTACCCCGATGTCGAATTCGATGACCCGGCGGACGCCTATGCTGCCGGGCTGGAAATACTTGAGAAAGGTCCGATAAAAATCAAACCGAAATGTTGGAGAACGTAATGGCAGAAATTAAAGTTTTCATGGTGAAGCAAGAGAAGGTTGAAAGTGTAGCGCTTCCACCAGATATACTAAACGCAGTCAAGGAAAACAACTGCGTACAACCGCCTGAAATTGGCGCAGCACTTTCTGCCTTTGCCAACCAGAACAGCTACCACCAACGATGCCTGACCGTGAAGGCGAATTGTGTTGCCGGTCTCGGATATAGCTTCATGAATGTTGACGCCGCCAAAAGAATCGTGACGCTTCTCGACAATCAAACGCTTACGTTCAACGAGATTCTGACACGTTTCTGGTACGACTACGAACTGTTTGGACGTGCGTACCTGGAGATATCGAGGATTGGTACAGATATTCGCGCAATACATCACATGCCTGCCAGGGATATCTATATCCGCAAGGATCGTCAGCGGTATTGGCAAATGCTCCCGAGCTTGGAGAAACAGGAGTTTGCGGCGCTGAAAGCCAAGGATCGCGGGAACCTGCACGAGATAATAGAGCTAATTGAATACACGCCGGAAAGCGGTTACTATGGGCTGCCGAAATACCTCGGAGCGCTCCCGGCCATGACAATCAACACATTGATCTCTACATTCAACCTTACGTTCTTTTCGAACAATGCGATGCCCGATCTGGCGATCATTATCGAAGGCGGCGAGCTGGACGAGAAGGCTGAGGGGGAGATCAGAACGTTTCTCACTGACAACATTAAAGGCGTTCTGAACAGCCATAAAACAGTATATATTCCCGTATCCGATCCGAACGTAAAGGTCAGGATCGAGAAGCTCAATGACGTGAAGGATGGTCAGTTCAGGTTCCTTCGCCAGGACAACCGCGATGAGATCATCAGCGCCCATGGTGTTCCGCCCAGGCTTCTCGGTGTTGTGGCGTCCGGCTCTCTCGGTGGATCCGGCGAGGGCGAATCGCAGATGAAGATATTCAAGGACACCGAGGTGACTCCGAAACAGAAGAAGCTGGAGACATTCCTGAACCGCTTCTTCCTCAAGGAATTCGGTGCCGATCCTGGCATAAAGCTCAAAGAGTTCGACATCACAACCGCGAAACAAGACGCCGAACGGCATCAGATTTACACGCAAAACGGTATCATGACGGTGGATGAGGTGCGCGATGAGCTCGGGTTGCAACCCCTCGACCAGCAAGCTGACCAGCAGGATACCAAAAAGGGGCTGCTGACAAGCCTGGAGACGATTCGAAAGCATTATGAAAGCAACGTTTGAAGCCATCTATAACACTCTGCTTCACGAGGTGGAGCTGGCGTTAAACGACATCGGCGGCGACCTTGTACGGAAGATTTACAAGCTGCTTCGGGATGAGAAGAAGTACGCTACGATGGACTTGATGAACTCGATTGTTTATGACATAATCATGGAGAATGAGACAACGTTCGCGCTCAGGTTCGGGGGCAACGTAGAATATCTGAAGTACGTCCATGAAGGTCGCGTGCCTGGCAAGTTCCCGCCGTACAATCCGACAACGAAGTCCTTTCCTGAGATTGAGAGTTGGATCGAAACGAAACGAATTATGACAGAGATGCCGATCAAGTCGGCAGCCTTTCTTGTCGCTCGCAAGCTAAAAGAGAAGGGAACCGAGCCTTTCCCGTTCCTACGCCTGGCAGTCCAGCAGAACATTCCGCTGATCAAAAAACGATTAGAGCGGCTGAAGAAGAGGCTGGAATCCAATGGCTGACAACCTGACCCGTAAGATCGTCCTGGAGACGAATGCCTGTATCGAGCTGATTACGAAAGCTCCCGATCGTGACGCCCATTTCGAGCTTCTGTTGGACGATCTACACGAAGTGATGGCAAACACCTGGGATGAGGAAATCCTCGCTACATACCGCGATCTGCTCGAACAGCTTTACAATGCAGATATAACCACCGGTGAGCAGGCTGAGAAGATGGTTTCCGAACGGCTCGGCGAGGGCTTCGCGCTGAAGGTTGACAAGCCGCTGCAAGAATGGACATCGCAGACCTACAAGCTCGGAAGCGACGAAGTCGCCGCAAGGCTCAAGACCGAGATATCACTCAACCTGGCAGACCGCAAGGCAATCAACGTTCTCAACGAGCAGAACATCTTCTGGGTCGGCGAATACTACGACGAGAACAGCAAGAGCGAAGTCAAGAACGCGATGAACAAGCTGCTGGCAGATGGAGCTTCCAGGGATACGATAGCGAAAGAGCTGAGGGAAGTATTCAACGAGCGCGGCATGAAAGGCTCTCAGTACTTCTACGACTTCACGAATCACGTTGCCGGGCGCCTGCGCAACATGGGCGCGGTGTCCGCGATGCGGAAATCGACTGCCGAGTATGCCGAGGTTGTCGCGATCCTGGACGATCGCACGACGGACATCTGCCGTGAGATGAACGGACGACTGGTGCCTGTCGGTACGCTTGTCGAGACATATCAGTCCATCCTGGACATCAAGACGGAAGGGCGGACACCCGACCAGGTGCGTGATGACCTGAAGAAGATCGCGCCATTCTGGAGCGACAAGAACACGGCGAAGATCATGGGCCAATCGACCGGCAAGATTGTCGGCAAGAATCCAGGGCTTGCTCTGCCGCCGTATCACTGGCGCTGCCGCACGCGCATCTTCCCCGTCATGCAGGAATCGCTGGACGAGATACCCACAATAGCGATGGATCAGGGGAAGAAGGCATCCAGCAAGACAAAGAATTATCTGAAGAACTTGACGAATGCTGAGTTGCATAACAAGTTGCAGCCAATAATTGACGGAAAGGATATTCGTTACGACGCTATTGATCTTCAGGATGATTTCGAGAAACATGGCAAAGCTGAGTTCGGCTTCACGACGAAGCGCGAGTATTCAGCCTTTGCGAACAAGGTGAGGACGAACGCCGATCTGATCCAGGCAAGGGTTTACAAGGGCGATCCGGATTCACTTCAGTTTAGCCTGTATTCTACCGAGGATCGGGCATATGTCGTGATCGACAGCAACGCCATGATAAAGGGGTGCTACGGGCATCTGAAATCAAAGGACGCTATTCTGAAGGCGTTCAACGGACAGAGTCGCTATCATGTGATCCTGACAATGGAGAAACAATGAGAACAAGAGACAGCCTGATAAAGGAATTGAAAGACAGAGAGCGTCCCATGACGTCCTGCAACTACGAACATTACTGCTATGTGATGGACGAAATGCCGGAACTCGAAGGGGATGAAGAGCTGAAGGATGTGCTGGCTCAGCTCGAACTGGCGAATCCTGAAGATACATACGACATTATAAAGGCAACCCGATCCACCGAAAAACCGCCCAAGACCAAATGGTGGTGGTGGATCGATAAACTGTAACCAATCTATGGAGGCGATAATGGAAATCAAGGTAGAGCTTGAATCAATGAAATATCCTCGTTGCGAGCAAGTGATTGTCGATATTAACATGAAGCTCAGGGACATTTTTCACTCAGGGAGTACTTACTATTCTGATGAGTGTAAAAACGTGTTGGTACTCATCGACCAGATATGCCCTGCCGATACCCTATCGGGAAGTCATTACAACTTCATTCGTAGGATATGTGAACGCATAATCGATGCAAGAAAGGACTATGATTCACTCAAGGATATAATCTTCTCACGCAGGGAGACAGATAGATGCCCGGTATGCGGTCATCACTTCTCTGATGGAACAGGAAGGAAACGGAAATGTCCAGATTGTAAAAGCAAGATCAACAAGCTCTACAATGATGGGATCACCGTTCTTATAAACGATACGGAAGAATCAAAACTTGGAACCATTGCGAATAGGGTTACGGTAGACAAGGAAATGGCTGAAGAAGTCATTACGCATCTGATAAAAGCTTGCTTCAAACACCGTCTGAAAAGATCAATAGGTCAATTGAGAAAAACGACCTCAAAGAAAGCGGAAATTGTGACTCCGCCCCTTCATGATGATGAGAGAAAATTTTGCCCGAACTGCCACAATATGGATGGCAAGATTGTGAGTATTGCCGATATCGAGAAGATTTTACCATGTAAAAACTGCGAAAGACCGAGCTGTTCTGTCTTTATTGCTCCGCTGCCGGGATGAAATAACTTGACAGATGTCCGTGGATTACCCTTTGATTGATTCGTCGAAATCACGAGGGGTAATACCCCGAACCTATTCGGGCTTTTTTTATGGGCCGAGACTCCCGAGACCGTGAGGTTCGGGGCGTGATCCTTGTGATACGTGACAGGTCTCGGCCCGTGTTTTTGTCAAAAATCACAAGGAGGAATGATGGAAAAGTCCATCGCTATCAACGGCAAGGCGCTCCCCGTCAGAGAGTACCAGGGTAAGAGAGTTGTCACAATGAAAGATGTGGCACAGGTGCATGGATTAATCGTTAAAGCAATTCGCAACAACTTTTACAACAACCGAAAGTATTTCATTGAGAACGAGGATTACTTTTTCCTCGATAGCTCACAGTCCCAAATTTTAGGACAGTCGAAACTGTCCCGTCAGTCATACTTCTTCACTGAAACGGGCTACCTCATGTTGGTCAAGTCGCTCACGGGCGATGTGGCTTGGCAGGTTCAGCGCGAGTTGGTGAACCGGTACTTCGCCTCAACGAGCCGGGCGATCGTCAGGCAGGACAACCATATTGCCGATGCCGGTAAAATGGTGGTTGATGCCAGGCTGACCGCCATGGCGCCGCTCCTGCAAAGACCCTATCGTGCGCTGTGGTATTACCGGGTTCACCGGCAGCTCACCCAGAAGGAAGCGGCTCGCATCATGGGCGTCAACATCTCTATGATCCAGGAGATGGAGAAGCGTCTGCGGGATGCGGGAATGACTGTCCCCAGCGTGAAAGACCTCGATGTCGCTATTCGCAGGAGATTGCTTTCCGAGCTACCGTCCGATGTGGATGAGGTGTGACATGGACACGAAGGAGAAGGACGAGATCGGCAGGGCAACCGCCGAACTCGAAGAGTATGCCTACCTGGTGTCCTCGCAGGAGAACGTGCCGCTCTTCTCCGGCATGATCCTTCAGGGGATCATCGAGAGGCTTCAGAAATTTACGGAGTAAAAACAGTGACCACAGTGGACTGTGGTGTTTGACCCCGAGATAAAGCTATAATAACCTCTGCTGTAGAAATGCGGCGGAGGTTATTAATATGCTGCGAAAACAGAGAAAGCTAACAGGTCTGGAAGTCAGCTGGGTTAGTCTGGTTGACAAGGGTGCCAACAACAAGACCATCCTCTGGAAGGGCTCCGAATCAGACCAGCATCTCAAAACCATAGACATTGCTAAGGTAAACGATGAACAGCAGATCGTGCTTGGCATCGTTTACGCGCCGAATCAAGTGGATGCCCACGGCGATTTCGCTGACGCCGAGACCATCAAGCAAGCCGCTTACAACTTCATGAAAGCCCGCAACACCGCCAATGTCGATAAGCAGCATAACCTCGAAAAGCAAGATGCCTACATCGCTGAGAGCTGGATTGTCGAAAAGGGCGATCCACGATTCCCGGAACCTGGCGACGTCGGTGCCTGGGCTGTAGCGATCAAGGTAGAAGATGCAGACCTCTGGCAGGCTGTGAAGTCCGGCGAAATCACCGGAATCAGTCTCTACGGCAAATCGCACGTCGAGGAAGATGTTGAGCCGGAAAAGAAAAGCCTGTGGAAGCAATTCAGCGAGTGGGTTGGCAAGACCTTTTCCGACAACCTTCAGCAAGACGACCTGATGCAAGCCGTCTATCGAATGAGCTGGGCGCTCGAAAAGACCCTCCGCGAGATTATCGAATCCGAAACAGGCGACAAGCAAGCCGAAATCAATCAGGCAATCGAAGATTTCAAGGCCGCGATCAACGGTCTGAGTATATCCAAAGCAGGGGCGGTTCTGTCTGCGAGCAATCTGAAAGCGCTCAACGACGCGCTTCAGAAGATTATGAGCGTACTCGAAACAGCAAACAAAAACAACAAGGAGGCTGAGGTGAAAGCAGAAGACCTCGACCAGATCAAGCAGGCAGTCGCCGACGGGATCGAGCAGGGCGTCAAGAAGGCGCTCGAAACAAAGCCCGAAGGTGATCCGCCGCCCGAAAATCCCGAACCAACCATCAAGAAGCTGAGCGACAAGATCGCGCAGCTTGAAAAACAACTGACCGATACCCAGAGCAATCCTCCGGACGGTTCACAGCCTGTAGCCAAGAGCTACAATATTCTGTAGGGGGCTGACATGAAGGTACAACTGAGTAAAAGTGCGGCCCAACTCATCGAAGTCGTCAAGTCCGGCAACATCCCCACCGATTTCGCGATCGGCGGGACTCTCGCGCCTGATGAAGCAAGAGCATTCTACAGCCTGGTGATCGATCAGAGCGAGTTTCTCAAGAAGATATCAACACTTTACGGGAAGAAGCTCACCATCCCCATCAAGGTAACGTCTCTCGGTTCGCGTGTAATGGTGCGTGTGGCCGAAGGTTCTGAGCCGACTTCCGGGCAAAAGGCGCAGTCCAGCCAGGAAGGCAAGAACATGCTGCTTCTGCCCATGCAGATTTTCTACGATCTGCCATTCCAGGCGATCGAGGACAACATGGACGATCCGCAGTTCGAGTCCAAAATCGCCAATGAACTCGCGATCCTGTTCGGAAACGAGCTGCTCGATCTCGGTACGAATGGTACCGACGACGACTACACCGATTCCGCGTGGGTCGAGCTGAACAAAGGATGGGTACATCTTGCCAAGAATGCCAGCAATTCCGCGAAGGTCAACACCAACGGCGACACCGATCTGCTTGTGTCACTCAAGAAGCTCGTCGCGGCAATGCCCAACAAGTTCAAGGGACCTCAGGCAGAAGTGATACTCAGTCCCGCAGACGTGGAGACATACCTGCATCTGATCGGCGCCAAAACCGGAGGAGTGCAGTACCTGATATCGGGTGCTGTCGATACCTATCTGGGGAAGAAGATATCCGTAAATCCGTTCCTTACTGCGGGTACGTATCTGTACGGCAATCCGAAAGACCTGGTGATGGGACTGAACCTCGGCATCAAGAAGTACCGAAATGTCAATACGCGCAAGCGCTGTATTGAATATACCTACGATATCTCCGCCGACTTCGAACTGGCCCGCGATCGAGCAATCACCATCGCATGGGATCAGGGAGCGTAAACCATGAGCAAGAAGAACGAGCAGCCTGACGAAGTAACCGCCACGGAACCAGATGTGACCCCGGAAGACAAGTCTCCGAAGCCTGAGGCCCAGAAGGAAGACCCACCCGCCTTGGTAACCGTCACCATGTCGTGTAACTGGTGGGATGACAAGCTGTACGAAGAGGGAAGCCAGCACGCCGTGACGCCTGATCGCGCAGCTCGGATGAGGAAACTCAAGGTCGTAAAATGAGCGTATTCGATAAAGCCAAACAGATCGCCACTGTAGATGCGGCAGCGGACGCACGTCTTACCGGCGTGCTTCCGCTCGCCGAACTCTCCATGCGCGATCAGCTTGGCGATGCCGAATATGATGCCTATCGAGCGCTTGAAGATGGTGATCCCATCAAGGAGAAGCTGGAGTATGCCGAAGCCTATTTCGCGCTGTATCACTTCGCTCTGGCGCTCAAGAAGCTTCAGCAGGACGTCGTTACCGCGAATCAGGTCGGGTGGGGCGAAGGTCAGATCCAACCGACCTACGTCGATGAACTTCAGCGGCTCAGGTCGAAGTACGAATCCGAAGCCCTCAAGCTCATCGCGAGCTACCGGGCACTGGAATCGGGAAATGCCAAGGTGAGGTTTTACGCAATATGAGCAAGACCATGACGCAGGTACAGCAGGAACTGCTGGATTCGATCACGGTGGCGGGCTTGACCAAGTATCACAGCATGCTTGAGAATGTGAATCAATTCCCCTGCGTGATCATTGATCCGGAGCAGCTCGAAGCCAAGCCCGGCAATCGCGGTGTCACGCTCACAAATCGTTATATCTTCACTTTCTACTTGCTCGAACGCGTCGATGGTCACGCCTCGCTGACGCACGCTCGCGACAGCATTGAAAAGAAATACCGGACTATCATCGAGGGCATGCGTTGCACGCTTATCGAAGGTCCTGTAATGTTCGAAACCGTAGCCGGTGGTAATAAGATCACCGCAATCAAGATGAAAATCAAAGCATAGGAGGCTATATGCCACTTTCCGATTTCGCAGAGGGTGCTGGCGCGTTTGCGGGGGAATTCCTCGTTTACATGCGAGCCGCCACCACTGTCGGCGCTATGGATACTCTCGAAGCTTATAACACCGAGAAAGGAACCTATAAGGAAATCGGCGAATGCAAGGGCGAAGACATCAAGATCGAGATCAAGAAGGATAAGGCGATCAAGGGTAACAAGCGCGGTACAAAGTATCTGCGCAAGATACTTACTTTCGCCTGCAACATCTTGAATGTGACCCCTGCTAACATCACCGCCCTGGAGTCCGCAGACGGCACATCCGTGGACGTTCTCCTGCATAACGCGGAAGACGGATATTACATTCTGATCCCCGCAGTCATGTTCGATTACGAGGAGAGCACCACCAGCGGCAATGAGAGCATCGTTCCCGTATCGATCGAGAAGAGCGGCTCTTCCGCTTCTGCGCTTCGCACCCGAGCCCTAATCCCAACATCGTAACACGTAAACATCGAGGAATGATGTCCTGCAAAGAGCACAAAGAGATGATGAACAAACTATCGAAAGTGCATGACGCTATATTCGGCAACGGAAAGTCGATCACGTCGCGCCTGGCAAGGGTGGAGGGGATACTATTTATCCTTACGAGCCTTGTGCTGGCGACATTTCTCATGATTCTCACCGAACGTATAAGAACTGACAATCAAGCATTTATAACCAAGGAGCACCACTATGAACTGGAACAAGATTCTCGCCTTCACGATGCGGATTCTACCTCTCAAGACGGTTCTCATCGCAATCATGGCCTTTCTATGGGACAAGGTCAACGACACAAAAACGAAGTGGGACGACTACGGCTGGAATATCCTTGGGTTCATCTTCGTTCAGCTCGGCTGGCTGACGCAGGAAGAACTCTCCGAGATCTCTGGTATTCCCGGCGCTGATGGCGTCCCCGGCAAGCCGCGTGAAGGTCTCGCATAATAACGAATAACGATAGGTCGCCTGGGAAACCAGGCGACCGCTTTGAGGTATAAGATGAAAGAACTTACGATAGCAAGCATTGAACGAGCCATGATTCACAGGGGTTATTGTGTATTCAACGGGCTGTACAACCTGAATATTGTCGGAATTCGATCTGAATGGAATGCTCCAGACCATTTCGATGACTACATCTGTGTATTCTATGATGCCCCAGAGAACGGAGGCTTGAGAAGACTCTTGCATGTGTTTTCTGCGACGACTGATCCCGGATTGCCGTGGTTGAAAAATCCCATGAATTCAAAGGGATGTGCAGTCCTGAAGCCCGGCCAATACAAGGGCATGTGGAAGATGGGACTTCATCATGGACGTGAAGCACTGATACAGGTAAATCCATGTACGGTTTATCGAGATGCCAATCGTGATAACGTGATCGATGGTGCTGGCACTGGTACCATTGAAGATACAGGGCTGTTTGGTATCGATATGCACGATGCTGGAAACGATGCGATCACTGTCGGGAAATGGAGTGCTGGCTGTCAGGTTACAAAACGGAAGTGCGACATGAACTTCATTCTATGGCTCGCGCAAAAGCAAGAAGTGAGTAAAAAGGGTGATCACTTCACCTATACCCTGCTTGAAAGTAATTCTCTATAACGGAGGCGATATGAATCTTACCTACACAAAGCTGCGCAAGGTGATTGGCGTGATCGTCAAGAACCCGAAGCTGAAAGCGGCTGTCTCAAAGCTCAACGGCAAAATGACCGAGTTGTCCTTCGGAGACATGCTTGAGCTGGTCTATGACTCCAACGCAGACATGGAAATCCTCAACATCCTCACTGACGTAGAAGCTGAAAACCTCTGTGCGGATGCAGCGTTCGAGGCCTTCCGCGATTTTTTTACGAGCATGAGCGGCAGCTTGGAGAAGTTGAAGGGACTGCTGCCCGGTTCGGAATCCGCGGGAAAGGTCGCCGAAGCTACGGGCTCGAACGGCTCGAAATGACCCTCCGCTCAGCCGGGCTCAACGCGATGGACTTCGACAGCATGACGCTCCCAGACCTATATCTACGCTACTGCATTGAATACCAGTCAATGAAGGACGCCAAGGATGTCAGATAATAAACTGACCATGTCTCTCAATCTCGACCTGAAGCCGTTCAAAGACGGGCTGCGGGGCGCTCTACAGCTTGGTCGGGAGTTCTCGCGCCAGTGGCAGGCCCTTGCGTCGGGCTTGCAAGTAGAAGTTGACTTCTCGTCCCTCGAAAGTGTATTCGATGAGATAGCTGAAGAACTCGGTGATGTCGCTGATGAAGCCGACAATGCCGAGAAGGAAGTCAAAGAGCTTGGAGATGAGACTGAGAAGACCGGAAAGAAAGGAAAGAAATCCGGGCAAGACCTGCTTGGCGTTCTGTCCGATCTTGGCAACGCATATCGCGGTATCCGCCAGGCGGTCATGGATGAATATCAGGCGCTGTCAACTCCGATCGGCAGGTTCATGGAACTACAGAGCGGCATGGCGAACACGAACACCATGCTCAGACTTTCGAACGCCGAACTCGGTGGTCTGTCCGACCAGCTGCTCGGAATTGCGAAAGAAAACGGGATCGCAGACCTCACCGACCTCACGAAAGCCTATTACGATGCCGTGTCCGCTGGACGTCCGGAGCTGGAGCTGTTCAATCAATCGGCTCGTGCGGCTCGTGGTGGAAGCGCTTCACTGTCGGAATCAATCGATTTCAGCACGAACGTCTTGAACGCCTGGAGCCTCGCATCATCAAAGGCAGGACGGGTGTTCGATGTGGCTTTCAAGGGCGTCGAACGAGGCAAGACGACCTTCGGTCTTCTGGCAAACAATATTGGTCAGGTAGCATCCACAGCGGCGGCCGCAGGGATATCACTCGAAGAAGTTATCGCGGCCAATGCGACCTTCACGAAGGCCGGCAACGATACCGGCAAGAGCATGACGTACATGCGGGGGACGATCCTTGCGTTAAACAAGGCTCTCGGAGATGGTTGGTCTGAAACTATGACCTTCCAGGAGGGGCTGAACCAGGTTGTTGAAATGGCTGACGGCTCTGCGACAAAGCTTCAGGAATTATTGGGCAGTCAAGAGGCGTATGCGTTCGCCGTAGCTCTGACAGGCGATAAAGCAGCTGAAGCGGCGAAGGACTTGAAAGAGATCAGCTCTGCAACCGGTACCGCCGATGAAGCATTCAAGAAGCAGACAGGCATCGAGAACCTACGCTTCCAGCTCGACAAGCTTATCGCGTCGTTCAATGCGCTGATGGTTAAGATCACCGAAGATTTTGCGCCTGCACTCGGCAAACTGATATCGGTGGTTACCGGCCTTTTCAATGTTCTCTCGAATCACCCCGCCATCATAACTGGAGTGGTAACCGCATTCACCACACTCGGAATTGCTGTTAAAGCTATGGCAATCAGGCAAGCCATGCTCAACACCGCCATGTCGATCAGCGCTGCACTATCCGGCAACTGGATCGCGATCGCGGCGGCTGTTGCTGCTGGTGTCGGTGCGGCAGCATTCCAGACGAAGCTGCTCTCACGAAGTCAGGACGATTACAATGACGCTCTGGAACAAACAAATAAACTGAAAAGTCAGAGTAGCAAAGATAATAACGATCAGACGATTGAGCAGTTGCAGAAGACAATCGATTTACTGAATAGTGTCGGAATCGATGAAAGCATTCTTGCAGGGAGGGCGTCATCTCTCAATGAGGCTGCACGTGTAGAGATTATGCGCATCCAGGCGATCATTGACGCAAAGAAGCGCGAGATCGAAGAACGAAAGCGCTTGGCCGAGGAGACGAAACGCCTTACTGGTGAGGTTGAAGACTATCAGTTGCAAGTTTCTCTTCGCCTGCAGCTGAACAACGAGGAACGCATGAAAGCCGAACTTGCCGACGCGATCGCTTATCAGGAGTCACTCGGGCCCGTCACGGCAAAGAATGTCGAGGAACACCGGAAAGCAGCTGAAGAAATCGCCGAGATTCAGCACGAGCTGAACGAGGAAAAAGCACGGATTCAGGAAGAACTCGCAGAACTGGAGGCCAAGTACCGACGCGAATCAATCGACGACGAAGTTCAGCGCCAGATTGCCGAGATCGAAGCGACCCGCGATGCGGAGCTCAAGAAAGCCCAGCTACTCGGTGCCAGCCAGGAAACGCTCAGGCTGATCAAAGACAACTATGATGCACAAGCCAGGGCCGTCGAGGAGGGCAACCAGCAAGAGCTTGAGGACACGCGGCAAGATTTCGAGATTCGAAGCCTGGAACTCGCGGGCAACACCTACGACGCTCAGATGGACTCAATCGAACGCTTCTACGAACAGCGTAAGGCCAAGCTCATGGCGGCAGGGTTGTCCGAACAGCAGATCGAAGAGCAGAAAGAAGCCGCAAAACAGCGCATACGCGATACCTACAATCAGCGCGCCGTGCAGGGCGCGTCGAAAACGTTGGGTGATCTCGCCAAGGCAGCCAAGGCTTTCGGTAAAAAGGGGTTCGCGGTTTGGAAACGCCTGGCACAGATTCAGGCGATTGTGGACACCTATTCGGGTGCGACAGCAGCTTACAAATCGATGGCCGGCATCCCATACGTTGGACCGGTATTAGGTGCTATTGCCGCTGCTGCAGCAATCGCGGCCGGACTTGCGAACGTTGCCGAAATCAACAAGCAGAAGTTTGCCACAGGCGGCTTTGTGAAAGGCAAGTCACACGCTCAGGGCGGCGAGTTGATCGAGGTTGAAGGTGGCGAGCATGTGACGCGAAAGAGCCGAGTGGCTGCTCTTGGCCGCAGAATTTTCGATTTCCTCAACAACGCACCACTGGCGCAGGTGCAAGCCGCCATCGGCAACATGATGTTCCCCTCGATTCCAGTGCCTGCCACCGTGGGCGGCAGATATGCCGACGGTGGCGTCGTTTCCAGCGGCTTGGCGCTCAATAGCCTGGTGGATGAGATACGCGGTTTACGGGCTGATATGGTGGTTCTGAATGACTCCGTTCAGAAGTCCCGCTCGGTGACATACGTAGCGGTAGATTCGGCGCTGGCTGATGCCGTGAAGATCAGCGAGAAAGCTGAAGAGGGCGATCGTCAGAGGAGCCGGATATGAGCATTCGCATTGACTTCATAGACGGCAAAACAACCTCTGCGACTTACGGCGACGTGGTTCATCAGCTTTATCAACAGTCATTTATCAAATACCAGGGTTCGGCGAAGAAGATCGCCGGATCCGGCTATTTCGCCCATGAGCCAGTCAGGGTTAAATTTCAAGTGCTGCTCGACACATGGATATCCGACCACCTCTTGTCCGATTCGTACGAGCACGCTCGCAGTATCAGCTGGTACGAAGCCAAGGTTTATGACGATACTACACTGATCTACTGGGGAATTATCGACACCTCGGTGATCAGCTACGACTACAGCGATGATGTGTTCGAGATTACACTCTACGACCGGCTGCGACTGCTCAAGCTGTTCGAAGACCTGGTGCATAGATATTACTGGGGTACACCTCTTACACCATACAATGTCATGCAGCAATTCAGCGGTAGAATTGAGGGTCAGATCGATGTCGATCTTCCAACCAGCAACGATCTGACGATCCCGAGTTTGAACGTAACCGGGCAATCGCTCGCGACGATCGAATATTCCGATTTCGAATCACTACCGGATGACACAGCATATTACGATTATGAATGGTATTACAAAAATCATTATTCAGCCTCGCTCGCAACGGATGGACATTATGTGTCGCCATCGACAGGCGCTCTCGTCAGCAATACCGATTATTGCGCGTCCCACTTCATCCCGATCGTGGCTGGGAATGTTTATCATAGTTCAGACAACATGCGTTTTGTGGCTATCTTCGACAGCAGCTATAATGTCATGCCGCCTGCTGCAACATTTCCGGATGAAAATACCAACGTTTTCACGGCGCCGAGTGGGTCGGCATACGCGCGAGTATCGATCTTACAGACCGACAAGACCGCATTCAGCCTGCATCTTCATTCACGCTGGACGGCTGCACAGATAGGTTTCAATGGTACGAGCCCGTCGTTTGCATTCGCGTACATGAGGGTGATCGAACGTGAGAAGATCAGCGACAGCACGTTGACCTACATGGGCCGATACAAGGGCCGGGTGTACATCTATTTCAATAAAATCTGCCCGCTGATTTACGAGTACGACGAAGAAACCGACTGGGTCGAATCTATCGACGAGTTGGGAGATCCCCTTTCCGAATTTTATGCCTTTTTCGCCGAACACGGTATCAATGAAGTTGCGCTATTCAACCTGAACGCAGGCCATACAAGCGGCAGCGACACGTTTACAACGGCGCACACATCGGGGTCGGATGATGTCGTTTTTACAGGCAACGTGCTTCCGACTCAAATGAAGCTCAAGAGTGGCGACACAGAGGTTATGGAGGTCTCGCTCATGAGCCTGCTGAAAGCGATGTTGCTGCTCTACAACGCGACGCTTTTAGACAACCTGGGGACGATATCGCTGGCGAACAAGGGATCGTTTACCGGAGAGCCCCTTGCGATCGATCCGACGGATATCACGAAAATGACAAAGAAGCGTGTAGCAGCCGACACGATCGACTTCTCTCTTCTCAAGGTGCTACAAGGCGATACGACAGTGCTGGGCGAGATATTGCAGCAATATTACAACGATCTACTCTCGAACAAATGGGAATACTCGATCACGATCGACGATCTGTCGAAATACGGCTCGATCGATCTGTTCACAAAGATATCCTTCAGCGGGGCGACCTATGGGATGGTCGAGGTTCAGCCGGATCGTGTGAATGATGAGATAAATGTCGTGGGATGGGAACTATAATGCTGAATATCGACGGTTTTCGCCTGATCAGGATATCCGACACCGATGTCGAAATACTGACCGTGTCGTTCGGTCGCGTCGAGTATGAGCCTGCAATTCGCTGGCGATTCGAGAAGCTGGCTGTGTTCAATCCTACGATCATCATTCGAAGGGGAAAATACTACGAAGATCAGATCGTGTGCATCGCAGTAGCCTATCCGGACGACGCGAAAGAGTTGATGGCGTTTGTCGATACGACGGACAGTCTCAGTGTTGAATTCGATTGGGGAAGCGAGGTGAAGCAACTGGCGATTTCAGCGGTTGACAAGTTGCCTAAAATCGATGACGACGCCAGGGAATTTCGGTCAGAGTTCAAGTACACGTTCACCTCGATCTACGACGACACGTACTCCGAGATAGATTTGACAGGCTATTCCATAACTTATGAAACAATAGGAGAGTAAGAAATGCCATACACTGAAGTCGTTAAAATCAGTAACAGCGCAGGCGCTGGGATTACCGGGCTGACCGTTCAACTCAGGAGCGCAAGCGAAACCGTCACGCTGACCGATGTGGGAGGCGGGTTATATATGACAGCAGCTCTGACCGGCGGCTATTATACGCTATGGGACAATCGTACGGGAAGCCTGATCGAGACAGCCGAACATCGCCAGGTAGGGCCCGCAAGGCTCGATGGCATCGATACGGATATCTTCGACGACTCGCTCGACGTATCAAGTGGCAAGGTATCGGTGGCATTCATCGAGGCTGGAAAGAACAAGTTCAACAAGGACACGGCAACGGATGGCTATTACCTCTCCGGAGGCAACGTGCTGCATGAATCGGCAAGCTATACGGTGTCGGATTATATAAAGGTGACCGCTGGCCAGACTTACACGGCAACACACAATTTGCGGTTCCTGTGCTATTTCGATGCCGACAAGGTGTTTATCGATGGAGGCTATACAAACGAGAATGTCACGCAGACAACCGCGCCGACGGGGGCTGCATACATCCGGCTTTCAATCCTTTTGAGCGTCAAGGCGTCCTTCCAACTCGAAGCCGGAACCACTTCGACGGATTACGAGGCCTTCGAGCTGGTGCTGAGCTATAAGTTGTCTTCTGAAAAGGAAACATCACTCATCGAGAAGGCCGTCCTCGCAGCCAGAGCCGACATGATCCCTATCCAGAATGATGAACTCAGCCTGCTGGCAACGATGAAGAACCTGTTTGACCAGACAGCGGCAATTGACGGATATTATGTCGTCAAGACCAGCGGAAACCTGGGCGGCGGCGGTACCAGCAATTACTGTACATCGGACTACATCCCGGTTATCCCTGACCAGACATATACGCCGTCGATGCAGATTCGATTCATGGCGTTCTACGACGCCGATAAAGTTTTTGTCTCGGGCGGCGAAAACGTGTCGCAATTCACGGGCGTAACCGGTGGGGCGTATGTTCGGTTCTCGTTCGACAGCTCGTATAAGGCGGGATTCCAGATCGAAACCGGCAATTATTCGACGGAATATGAAGCGTATCGCCTTGGGGTTCCAGTCGAATATCTGCCCACACCTGGCGATAATCCGGAATTTGTCCTGCCGCAAGTGGTGCCGGTCGCGGTCGGTCGCACGATCGAACTTTACCACAAACAGGTAATACGGGGTGCGAACCTTGAAAACTACCACGTCCAGGTGTACTGCAACATCGGGGATGCCCTGGGTCGTAAATACCGATATACGGGCGTAACTGGCGATATCGGCGACCATGCGCTGACGTTCATTCTGTGTAACCGCCAGGGACACGCCTTGATGGATGCAACGACGACGATCCGGGTCGTAGCAGCCACTTCGACAGCTACCCGGATGCTTTGTATCGGAGACAGCCTGACGAACTCGAAACCATGGCTGGCAGAGTTGGATTCGCTGGCAAGCGACGCAATAACGTTCATCGGGACTCAGGGAACCAGCCCGACCTTGCACGAGGGCCGTTCAGGATGGAGTTCGGGTCAGTTCGTGGGATCTGGAAGCCCATTCTGGAATCCGACCACCGAAGAGATTGATTTCGAATACTACAGAACGCAGAACCTGCTTGGTGACGCCCCGGACATCGTGCAGATCTATCTCGGCGCCAATGACACGTCGTACGCTGACACGGTAGCAGAAGCGGCGGCATATACGGCGGCCAATCTCAAAACGCTTGTGGACGCGATTCTGGCGGATTGGGCGAGCGCATCGGTCATGATAGTGCTACCCAACTTCTGGGGTGATCAGGAAGCCTTGGGGCGCTATTACGGCGCTGATGGCTACGTATCCCACCTGCAGCACAAGCGAATCGCCAATATAGTGCTTGCACTTATGGCTCAGTTCGAGGACTACGACAGCGATGTTAGCGTCGTTCCTGTTGCTCAAACGATGGATGCCGATTACGCCTTTTTCGCCGATACCCCGGCGACCGACACGGTCAATCCGAGAAGCTCGATCACTATCGCGGTGCCAAGCAGAGACATCCATCCAAACACTGCAGCTTACCTGCAGATGGCTGATATCATGTTCTCGAAGTTGAGTGAAATCCGATGAATTTGGAAAACCACTTGCAACACAGCATTAACCAGCCAATTATCAAGTACTTACATGATTAAAGCGGCTCGTTTTCGATGGGCTGAGACGGCCGGACTGAGTTAGTGCAAGAATATATTGGAATTTTCTATGATATTCTTGCATAAATTCCAAGAAATTTTCGCTGATTATACATCCTGCGGGAGGCTGAATCTCAAGGTCGTCGTGGGGTTGAAGGGATTCGGATAATTTGGATACAGGCATGCAGACAATGCTTCCACAGTTTCGTTCTCTTCCGACAGGATCGATTCAATCGCGGCTTCGACATCGATTTTGCCGTATCCCCAGGTTTCATTTGGCACCGCACCGGTGTATTGGTCTTCCCGCGCCGTATCGTGCAGGATGTTGAGCAGTTCTTCTTTCGTGAGATCCGGCGCATAGGATTTTAGCAGCGCCATAGCTCCGCAAGCCGCAGGAGACGACATCGATGTCCCTTCCAGCGCCATGTAATCGCACGGCTGCCCGTATCCGTTTGGATTCGTCGCGTAGGAATTACTGACCACGAAAAGGGTGTAGATACCATACGGAGGACCGTCCCAAGCGTCGTCGTCGCGAACGGAGATCAACATGCTTCCGGGAGCGCAGAAATCGGGCTTGAATTCGCCATCGACGCGCGGACCGCGATTGGAATAGGGCGCGAGCTCGTTCTCCACGTCAATCGCACTGCCCACAATGATTCCCTCCCAATTGAGGAATTCCTGACGCGTAACCCATGAACCGACGGCGACGGCATGATCTGCAGCAGCCGGAGTGGAGACCGTGTAGAACGGATCGTCGTCGGCAAACTCGCCGTTTTCAGAAAGACAATAGAGGTGATATTGCAAGGGGACGTCGGAGTTGTTGTGCACCTTGATATAGAACTCGTTGTTGGTCAGTACGGTTGCAATGGCGTATCGCGACTGGGTTCCGCGTGGAGACTGCGTCATATCGTAAATCTGCTGGAAAGTCAGCGGATTGTAGTTGTGGTTGAAAAACTCGCAGGTCATCTCTTTCTGGACTTCGGTATCTTCTCCGTCGTACCACACGAGATTGTAATAGTAAATTATATCTCTCGTGTCGGTCGTGTCCGCGAAATCGACGGCGATATAATCGGACTCCAGACCTGCCGCCAGATAACCGGAATAATGATAGCCATCATAGCCTTCGTTTCCGGTGGAGCATGTTGACAGACATCCGGTCTCCTCCCAGATCAGATCGACGACCTGATCGATCTCGTGACTGCCGTCGTGATACTCGCCCCATCCACCGAGACTCATGTTGAGGAAATCCGCGTCGTGGTAAAATCCGGCTGCATAGATAGCGTGGATGAGCGCTTCTTCGTTTATAGATCCCGTGTTTTCGCATCCGATCTTGAGCGCGATCCAGTCTGCGTCGGGCGCCATGCCTTTCCACACGCCCTCGCTGTTGGTTCCCTGACCGACAATGATACCGGCGACGTGCGTTCCGTGACCGGTTCCGGTGGTGCTGTTATCGACGGTGAAATTGGTGTCCGGATACGCGCTGTAATCGATGGCGACCACCGGTGCGTTGAAGTCGGCGTTGTCGAGCTGGAAGCCGGAATCGATGATCGCGATCCGCACGCCTTCGCCGGTCGTGTTCCAGGGCGCTTCCCAGGCAGCCGCGGAACCGGTATGGACAGCGGCGCGATCGTTATGGTATTTGTAGACCCTTTCCGCGGAATTGATGCGCAGGATCTGCGGAATTTCCGCCAGTCGATCGAGTACTTCCATGCGTGCCGGCATTCTGGCGGTGAGAAATCCGGTGGGATGGTTCACGGTCGGTGGAATCCAGGGATGCGGAAGGATTTCCACGCCGGTTTGGGCGATTCTGTCGCGAAGCTCGGATTCGGGCTTCTTCGTGAAATGCAGATAGATTATTTGCGATTCGGCATCGCGTGTCGTGCTCATTCCTGCCGGCAGCGTTTCGATTTGACCCGATCGCAACTGCTGCTTGGCTTGGATTTCGATTTTGAGACTGCCGCCGATCTCCGCCGCCTGAAGCGCTACGAGCGCCAGCGTGAGGCTTAAGAGGATCGCAATACGCCTGATCGTTCTCATGATTATTCTCCCGTGTTCGGTTATCGGACCGGCCGGAATCCCATCCTGCCGGTCCGTATTATAATTTTACCGTCCCGATACCATGATCACGCTGACAGCAGCGGGTGATCCCTGGTAGGAATATACGTACGTATAGCGACCATTTACGGATTGATAACCGGTCCTGCTGACATCCATCTGATAGACGCCAACCGGTACGTCGTTGAAGGTGCAGAGGCCGAGAAGATTCGTCGTGCCGGTGTAGGTTGTTCCCTGAAGCGTGACTGTTGCACCCTGGATCGGGGTGAGGTCTTCCTTCGAGACATATACCTGGAGCGTATTGGTCGCCTCCTCCTCGTACATGGTCAGTTCGACGTCCAGATCGACCGTTTCTCCGATGGTGAATGTGACACCGGAAGCCGTGTATGGCTCAAAACCAAGCTTGTAGTATGTCACGTCGTATGTACCGGCAGTGAGCACGATCGCTTCGTAGGCTCCGGTTTCGTCCGAAGCGCCGGCGCCGGCCTCACCGACTGTCACGATCACGTTGTCAATGGGTGTTCCGTATCCTGAAGCGGTGATGGTTCCCGCAAGCGTCGCATAGGGTTCGTTGCCCTCTTCGATCATGACGAAATCGATCTCGGTAACATCGTTTTCAATGATCGTCACATACGCGTCATCCGTAACGTAGCCGGTCTTGGAACACACCGCGGTGTAATCGCCGGCCGGGATATTGTCGATGAAGTAGTAACCCAGTGCATCGGAGGTAGCCGAGAACGAAGTTCCTTCGATCGTGATCGTAGCGCCGGAAAGGACGGTCTGGTTGCTGACATCGGCCACAAAACCTTCCATGCTGCCGGTGCCGTCTCCGCCTGTGGGAGTGAGTTCGAAATCCACTTCGATCGTGAGGCCGCCGGTGACTGTCGCTTCTTGTGTATCGGGACTGAAGCCGGTTCTGGAGGCGACCATGTCGTAGGTTCCTTCCGGTACGCCGGCGAAGATATAGTAGCCGTCCGCGCTGGTCGTGGTCTCGAACGAAGTTCCGTCTATGACCACGGTAGCGTTTTCGATCGGTTCATCATTGCTGCTATTGACAACGGTGCCTTCGATCGTCCCCGTTTCGTCTTCGCCTATTTCCATCTGAACATTGACCGTGGCAGTCTGGTTCTGGACGACCTGAACGCCGGATTCCGTGTGGCTCATATAACCGCTCTTGGTGAATTGGACATCGTAGGCTCCGATCGGGATGCCCGTGATCGTGTAGGTACCGTCGGTGCCGGTTGTCGCGGTCTTGCCGGACGTGAGAACACTCACCAGCACGCCTGCGAGTGCGCCGCGATCTGCTTCGGTGACGGTTCCGGAAACAGTCCCGGTCTCGGAGGTGGTATCCTTATCGAAGGTCATCTGGATATTGTCGCCATCCAGGCTGATGCTCATCGTAAGGGTGTTTCCGCTGATGGAGTAGTTCCAAACATAGGTATCCGCCGGCATCCAGGGATCGTTGCTCTCTTGAACGACCAGCGTAAGCGAACCGCGCGAGGCACTCCAGGTCCCACTCACGACGAACGCATAGGGATAATCTTCATCTTTGAGCTCGGAATCGAACGTGCCGTCGTCTTCGTATTCAAGCCATCCGGTATATTCGCTGGAGCCGTCTTCGTCCGAGTAAGATGTGATATTCCATAATCCGATCAGGGTGGTATCTCCATTGGATCCACTATCGTTGCCGCTGCTGCTGTCACTGCAGCCGAATATTGTCAGGAACGCCGCGATAAGCAGAATAATGTACGTGCTGACTCTCATGTCAAATCTCCTTCTGAGTATTGTATTTTTTGCGGATACCTGTCCGAATATGCTGTACATGAACCCTTCCCTCGTTCGTAAGCACACCCTCGAACAGGATCGATATAATTTCTTCAAACACCTGGATTGCTGTTACGGCATGTTCCGCCAGGAATTCAGGATTGATCGACGTTAGAGCCAGATTGTAGTAGATATGGATCAGCAGGTCGATATTCGTGTCTTCACGAAATACGCCCTTCCATATACCTTCCTGGAGAATCTTGCCCATATAGATACGTATCTTGTCTTTTCGAAAGCGGTTGATCTCATACCACAAGTCCGGAAAACGCCGCTGGATTTCCTTTACAAGGGGCGATTGGAAGAGCGACGTCTTCTCTCCCATGAACGCCATGATGTCGATAAGCCGCTCCACGTAGTCCTTGTCCTTGTTCTCCACGATCTCCAGAATCTCTTCCTCGATCGACTTGAACATAAGGTTCAGCACCTGAAACAGCAGCTTCTCCTTGCTCGGGAAATATTTATACAGCGTCTTCTTACTGATACCCAGGTCGTTGGATATCTCATCCACGGTCACCCGCGAGTAATTGAATTTGAGAAAAAGCTCTTTGGCTTTCTGGATAATTCTGTCTCGTACCATTTTTTCATTCCGTTCTTCGTTGTTCGTTTCACGTTATCGAGAATACGGAAACTATATTGGTGTTGAAAGTTTCCTTTGGCAAGTTTTTTATTTTTCAGAGGGGAAATATGAGGATTGATCATCACTGCTAACTATATTCTATAACAGTCTATTAGCTTCTACGTATTATTTTTCGCAAATCGGTCGTCTCATAGACAGTAAAACGGAAACTTGAGGAACCGGTTGAGTTTCCAGTTTCCGAGAAGGTAACGAAGGAACTCCCTGTGTAACGGAAAAACAGTTTTTTTCCAAGCCGCCATGAATGGCTTCCTATGATATCACATTTATCTTGACAGCCATTTATTTAAATACTTGAGTATTGACAGAAGTGAACAGAAGGAGCGACACATGGAAACGAACACGACACATTCTTCAAGCATCCCTGCTATCCTCAATTTGCAAGACGCGCTCTGCATCCGCACAAAATCAAGTCTGCTTCTGATTTTTCTGATAATAGTGACATCACTCTCTGCTGTCACCTGGAACGTAAGACAGGATGGCTCCGGAGATTTTACAGCTATACAACCTGCCATCGACGCTTCGGCGGACGGCGACACGGTGCTGGTTCATCCCGGACGCTACTACGAGAATGTGGAGATCATCGAGCGGCAGGTAACGCTCGCCAGCCTCGAGATGACAACCGGCGACGAGAGCTACATCGCATCGACCATCATCGACGGAAACCAGTCCGGAAGCTGTATCTATGTCTTCGATCACGCTGAAAATGTAACCCTGCGAGGCTTAAGCATCACCAACGGATCAGGGCATGAAGGCTCCGGAGGTACGTATGGCGGAGGTATTCTGATCAGCTATTATTGTGAAAACGCAAGTGTTATTAATTGCAGCATATATCGTAATTCTGTTACGTCTAGCGCTGGAGGATTAATGTTTGGCGGTCCAGGAACCGCTTTTCTCTCTGGATGCTCGATACGTGAAAATTCATCTGGATCAGGCGGTGGAATTTGGGCAGGGCAAATTGATAGCGTAACATTTGATTCAGAGAACCGCTGCTCGATCTACAACAATTACGCAGGCAATGGATCGGATATATGTGTGAATTACCAGATGGAACTCCATGTTGTCTTGGACACATGTACCGTACTCGATCCATACCCCTTTTTCGCTTCCGGATCATCAGGACACAGCTCGATACTGAATCCCTTCACTTTCGATATCCAGCATGCCTGGATGGAGGAGGTGAACCACGACCTGTACGTCTCGACGGACGGAGACGACCGGAACAGTGGACAGAGCGAAGCCGAACCGCTCAAGACCATTTCCTGGGCTATGCACAAGATCGCCTCCGACAGCCTGAACCCAAAGACAGTTCACGTCGCCGCGGGTGAATATTCCACGGCTCTGAATGACCAGATTCTACCCATCCCGGGGAAGACACATACGAGATTGATCGGCGATGGAATCGGTAACACGGTCATTCGAGATACGCTTGCCAACACCATCGTCCGTAACGGTTATTACAACCATGGTTTTCACATAGCCGACATGACGCTTTCCGAAGGCTCAATCGGATATGCAGCCAGTCATTCTTCAGGTATATCACTCAAGAATATTGCGATCGAGAATTGCCACAACACAACAGTATCTACGATCAGCGCTTATGAGTGTGCAGACCTTCGATTAAACAAAGTATTCATTCGCAATAATACGTCAGAGGAAGGCCCTGTCGGTCCCCGCCTGACCCGCGTGGAAGACGTTTCCCTCGAATATGTTGTCATCGAAAACAACGAAATGCTGAATCTGCCGCCCAATACATCCACGTATAACAATACCCTTTGCGTTGAAGGTAAGGGCGAATTCACCATGCAGCACTGCATTGTTCGTAACAACATCGGAAATTCCGAACTCGGGATGGACACTTTCAGTATTGAACGGATTTACCTTGCAGAAAACGATACATTGAACATTTCGATCGATAACTGCCTCTTCTGCGATAACGATCAACGCCACGCGGGAGCCGCCTCAGGATATGTCGATGGGTCCGCGGGTTTCGTCAATATCACAAACAGCACTTTTTCAAACAATACCGGACGTACAATTCTGAAATGCGAAGGGAAAGTGACGCTCCAGAACAACATATTATGGAATCCCGACCAGTTATGGGAAATTGAAGTATGGGGTAATGACGATGTTAATTCGAGCATTATGCTTCAAAACAACTGCATCCGCGGTGGTTTGTCGAATATCCAGGACTTTGAAAACCCTTGCACGATTCTCTGGCAGGATAGCAACATCACCGGCGATCCCGCCCTCTGCTGTATCACCGACCTCGAATATACGCTTTCCGATTCCTCGCCCTGTATCGATGCCGGAATATCGACTGTTAAAATGACGAATCCCCCCCAGTACGATCTGGGCGGCAACGAGCGTGTTTGGGATGGTGATGGCGACGATATTGCGCGCATCGACATGGGGTGTTACGAGTATCAACCGATTTTAGCGCCAGTTGCGTTTCATGCAGAGCTATACCAGACTAATGTACGCCTTTCCTGGGAACAGGTGTCGTACAATCGCAGTCTTGTTGGTTATAAGATTTGGCGAGATAGCCTTTTATTCGCGGAAATATCTGACCCGGATTTCCCTGAATACCTGGATGTCAATGTACCGCCGGGAAACCACGTCTATTGGGTGACGGCGACCTACGGTGTGCTCGATTCGGATCCGACGGAATCGGTAAGCGTATATGTCGATTCGCAGTATTACACTGCGCCGGTAAACCTCTTCGCACAGCAGGAAGGTCTGGACGTGGTTGTCACGTGGCAGATGCCCGAAAACCGCGACCTCACCGGCTTCAACGTCTATCGGGATTCCGTGCTTGCTGTATCGATCGACGATTCTACGATACGCGAGTGGCTGGACATCGAGCCTATGCCCGGTATTCACTCCTATCAGCTTTCCGCTCTATATGGAGGAGTGGAATCACCGCTAACCGAACCTTTTGTGCTGGACGTTGTCAACGTGAACGAGATGGATGTTCCTGAAGTTGTGATGCTGGTCGGCAACGCTCCGAATCCGTTCAATCCGAGTACGACGATCCGCTATGCCATCCCGCATTCCGACCACGTGAAGCTGGAAATATTCAATGTCCGGGGACAGAAGGTAGTAACGCTTGTCGATCGGAACCTTCGAGCAGGCTATCATTCAGCGACATGGCAAGGACTCGACCAGAGCGGAAAGCACGTCTCCAGTGGCGTTTACATGTATCGGCTCGTTACGCAGGACAAGACTCTTTCGCGAAAGATGCTTCTTCTCAAATAGACGGTCGGGCAAGCAAGGTAAGTCAATATTACAGCCCATGAAATCTGAATCAGATACATTTATCTTGACTGATTTCAATCTCCGATGTATTATTAATTTGATCATAACCGATGCAAGGAGAGTACTATGAAAAAGCTTACGATTTTTGTATTTCTAATCTGCATACTCAGCCTGAATGCATTGACATATCAGGAAGCCATGTCTCATTCCGAAAACCTCATCACGAGCATGCTCGGCGGCCAGCGCAACGACCTGACGCAACTGTTCGTCAACCCGTATCCGTACACATTGCTTATGTACTATCAGGCAATCGAGATGCAATATACCCAGATGAACCAGTATGTCTGGAACCCGGTTGACGAGGATTGGACAATGATCAGCGACATGATCGTGGAGTACGACGGAATCTATCCTACCACATTTACACAGAATATTACTGTCAATGAGCAGGAATTTACGATGATCTACGAATTCACGACCACAGGCGGCGTCGTTACAAATCTGCTTGTCAGCGCTGACTACATGGGACAAATGATGGAAACAACCCGCGAGACATACACCTTCGACGGGGATCATTGGGTGCATCTGGCGGCTGAATCGAACCACGTTGTCCAGTGGGTGGACGAATACCAGATAACCGCCACCTGGTCCGGCGACAACATTACCGAGGTGCTGGAACAGGACTGGTATGATGATGATCGTTACTGGGAGAACTCGGCTGTCGAGACTTGGGAATACAATGGCTCAATTCCAACCCATTATTTATCTCAATATTGGGACGGTCTTTCCTGGGAAAACGACGAGCAAGACGACTTTACCTTCGCCGGAGACATACTGGTTGAAGAACTCGGACAGATCTGGGACAACTCCGCATGGGTGAACGACTACAAGACCACCTACAATTGGAACGGCGAGATACCTTCGACAAATATGAAATACGAATGGGACGGCACTCAATGGATCAACGACCAGTACGTGACCTATTACGAAGTGGAAGGCAATATCGGCTATGTCATCTCTGAGGATTGGCAAGATGGCGATTGGGTCAACGCCGGTAAATACGAATACTTCTTCGGCGTAGCAAACGACGATGAAAGCATTCCTCAGATTTCCACGGACTTGAACAACTACCCGAACCCGTTTAATCCTACCACCAACATCAGCTTCACCATGGCTTCGGAAGGGCATGTAACCCTCGATATCTACAACGTTCGCGGACAGAAGGTCGAAACCCTATACAACGGTTACAAAAACGCCGGACCCCATACATTGACATGGGATGCGAATGTCGCCGGCGGCATCTATTTCGCGGTGATGAATACAGGAAACGAAAGAATCGTCCACAAGATGGTTCTGCTCAAATAGTGATATAGAATCCAAAAACAATGCGCACTCGATACATTTTACTTGGCTCGCTTCACCTTTAAGATATCTTGTCGGATAATTTCTTTGAGAGGAGCGAATCATGAAAAGAGCCTTATTATTTCTTTGTATCGTTTGCGCATTTCACCTGACAGCGACCACAGCCCAGGACGTAACTGTACAATTTGAGCAATCAGCCAGAGCAATGGTCTCAACCTTAGCAGAACGCGTTGATTACTCACACATGTTCATTACTCCGTATCCGTATACGTTGATGATGTTCCATCAAGCTAATGAATTGCGGTACACGGGAATGGAGCAGTTTATCTGGGATTCGGATTTGAATGACTGGGTCTCTTTCAGCCAACTGACCATCGATTACACGGATGGATATCCCATCGTTTTCACACAAACCATTAATTATCAAGATTATGAGTACACGATGATCTACACATTCACACATAACAATGGACTTCCCACCCAGCTTGTCGTCAGCTCGAATCTAACCGGTCAGTTGATGGAAACGACACGCGAGACTTACACCTATGACGTGGAGTATCTTATTTATGTTCTGGCTGAAATCAACTTGATCACAAACTGGCAGAACGATTACCAGATGGAATTCACCTGGACTGGGGAAAACATTACCTCAATGATGGAAACAAGCTGGAATGGCAGTGAATGGGAAAACGAGGGATGGGAAACCTGGGAGTACAACGGCTCCACCCCGAGCCTTTACACCTACAGATACTGGGACGGAGACCAGTATGTGAACGAGGAGCAGCAAACTTTCACATTCTCCGGAGAACTGCTTACGGAAGAGCTTGGGAAAAGCTGGGATGGAGTGGACTGGATCAACGATTATATGGGCACCTTCGAATGGAACGGAAACAATATCGAAAACACACTCGACATGGATTGGGATGGTAGCCAGTGGGTTAACGATCACAGAGCGACATATTATATGGTTGATGGAGCCTTGGGATACGTGACATCCGAGGTGTGGGAAAATGAAGTATGGGTCAACAGCGGTAAATACGTTTATAGCTACGGCGTAGCAAACGACGATGAAAACATTCCGCAGATTTCCACGGACTTGAACAACTACCCGAACCCGTTCAATCCTACCACCAACATCAGCTTCACCATGGCTTCGGAAGGGCATGTAACCCTCGACATCTACAACGTGCGCGGACAGAAAGTGGAAACCCTTTACAACGGTTACAAGAACGCTGGACCCCATACATTGACATGGGATGCGAATGTCGCCGGCGGCGTCTATTTCGCGGTGATGAACACCGGAAACGAAAGAATCGTCCGCAAGATGGTTCTGCTTAAATAGTGACAAATGTCCTCCAGTTGCTACGTTGGTTTAGCAGCGTCTGAATAAGGGGGACCCGATGCATCAGCGAGACAATGCGCTAAGGCGCGATGAGTTAAAGAGTTATGAGGGAGAGTTCTTGTATGAGTTGCAGAATTCATACGAACTCTCCCCTCGATTAAGCGAACAAATCCTTCAGACAGCCAAGTCCATTCTTTATCGATCCAGTACCGTCTATCCCGGTGTCGTTCCTGTCGTGGTAGCCGATATCGAAGAGAAGAGCGGTAAAAGCATGGAGAACATCCGCAAACGCACCATTTACGTGACGCTCGATGATGAGCGGGATGACCTTTCGATCCTTCACCAATACGGGCGGACATATCTTCGCCAGGTGACCATCCAGCGGATCACCGAGGAAGCGATCGAGCAGGACGGGCTCCTTACCCAGGAAGACCTGAGCCGATTGCTTCGTTGCAGTAAGCGGACAATCAGGCGCGATATTCGTGCAATTCAGGATCGCGGTGTTCATGTCGTAACGCGTGGTGTTTTTCACAACGTCGGACGCTGCCAGACTCACAAAAGCCAGATCATCCGCCTGTATCTGGAAGGCTTTACCTACAGCGAGATTCACCGCAAATGTTACCACACGACCTCATCCATCAAGCGTTACCTGGAAGATTTCAAGAAGGTGCTGATGAGCCTCCACCATGGTGTTACGGACTCCCGAAATATCGCGCAGGTAACCGGATTATCGGTCTATCTGGTCAAGCAGTATCGGGCGCTGATATCGGAAGCGAAGCAATCCCCCATCATGCAGGATACCCTTTCGATCATGATCGAGCAGAACCAGTATATGGACGGAGTAAAAAAAACGCTAAAAAACGATGGGCTGAAAGCGGCAGTTACGGAGGAACAATGAATCGGAACCAGCGAGATCGCTATGAATCGATCAACAAGCGCAATTTTCGCAATGCTCTAATTCATTTGCTGGAAACGGAATACAAGATCATCGGTTCGCGGAAAATCCTTTCGCTTCTGGCAGATGATATCGAGCAACTTCATTCGGAGTATTTTGTATCGACCTCGACAGTGGGTATCGGTGAGATCGTGTTTCGCACCACCGCGGACGACGGACAACGCCCGAATTACGGTAAGAAAACCGAGGATTACAGCTCGACAACGGTTGTCCTGCCACTGGTGACCGAGGAGGATATCGAGAACCGCGTCTATACCCGAAACGGAAATAAAAACACGAATTACGAGCACTGCGACCGACGTGAGATCAGGACGATGATCCGCTTGCTCGAGTCGGCAAAGTCCCAGGGCGGTCTTCTTAGCGGAGCCGAGGTTAGTGTCTTGCTGAATCGCAGTTTGAACACAATACAAAAATATCTCAAGGCATACGTAAAGGAGACGGGAAAAATCCCGCCATTGAAGGGCTACGTGATGGACATGGGCAGTCTGCCGACCCACAAGTCGATCATCATATCGTACTACGAACAGGGGATGTCGCCAGCCGATATTGTGCTGAAAACCTCCCACAGTCAGGATGCCGTGGATCGTTACATCAAGCAGTACGACCAGATCAAACTGTTGATCCGGAAAGGGATGTCCGCCACAGAGATCAAGGATATCGTTCGGCGAAGCATGAAAGTGGTAAAAGAATACATCGCAATCTATAACGAATTTAACGACGTATCAGAAAATCGTTGACAGTGAGGTGGTTAGATGAGAGAAAAAACTCACACAAAGAAACCGAGGGAAGGGGCTGCTTTCATTATTGATTGCTTTCCCTTCTTTCGGGAATGTATACCAAAAAACTATGGGGACATTTGGCACCATGGTAAATAAACGAATTTCAGCAATCTATGACCCCGCGGAGAATCTTCGCGGGGTTCTTTCATTCTGTAGCGATCACCATTTACCACCCTATCGACCCCGCAAAACGGCGTTTACAAGAATTTTCTTTACGATTTCGAGACATCGATTAGCTTCTGGTGTGGAGGTACGAAGCGATGAAAATCAGATTCGTTTTGCTCTTGATCTTGATAACTTTGTCGGCTATATATGGGACGCAGCCGGCAGATTCCATAAAAATCCCCATCGAATCGATCCAGAAGATTCTTCCCGACAGCAGCGCTTTTGTCGCCGGTCGCGACACCCTGTTCTGGCTCTACGGTTCCGAGGGATCCTTTCCGGTTCAAGATCGTATCGAGCAGCTTGAGAAGAAACTGAAGAAAGATATTCGCTGGAAGAAGAAACCGTTCGTTAACCTCCACACAATCGAAAAGGGTGGAAAATTCTACATTGCCGACAGTACACGATTGCTGCTTTCGATCACGAATATCGACGCGGAGTATAGCGGACTCGACCGCAATACCCTCGCCGACACGCTTATTTCCATCCTCTCACGGCAGAATCAGGAATACCTTGGGCATTCCCGCATATACATGCTTGTGAAAGATATCGCAATCATCCTGGGACTCTCGATCCTGCTGGTCGGAGCCTACTGGTGGATCATCAAGTTCCTTCGCTTCTTCTTCAAGAAGGTGCGGCGATGGTTGAACCGCGATTCAAATCGCCTGATCCGCAGCATCCGGCTGAAGAACATCGAAATCCTCTCTGCGGAGCGGATGCGCATGCTGCTTATCTATACCGTGAAGCTGATCAGTATCGTCGTCTATTTCGTCGTCACCTACACATTCCTGACAACGCTCATCGCCACTATTCCCGGCACCAAGCCAATCACGGACAAGCTCTATTCCTTTATCCTGACGCCGCTCAAGATGATATGGTCATCCTTCATACACTTCATTCCGAACCTCTTCTTCATCCTGGTTATTCTCGGAGTGTTCCACTATCTGATGCGGCTACTGAAATTCCTTTCCAAGGAGATCGAGACCGGCAATCTCAAGATCCCGGGATTCTATCCAGACTGGTCGAAGCAAACCTATCTCATCATCCGATTCCTGGGTCTGGCATTCGTTATCGTGGTAATATTCCCTTATCTTCCCGGATCCAGCTCTCCCGCGTTCAAAGGCGTTTCTCTCTTTCTCGGTATCCTCTTCTCGCTGGGATCATCCACTGCGATCACCAACATGGTAGCAGGACTGGTCATTACCTACATGCGTCCTTTCGTGGTGGGCGACTGGGTCAAGATCGCCAATACGATGGGCGTGGTTACCGAGAAGAATCTCCTGACAACGCGGCTTCGCACACCGAAGAACGAAGAGATATCCATCCCGAATTCTACCATCCTCACAAACCAGGTGCAGAACTACTCGTCCCTGAACGGTGAACTCGGGCTTATCCTCTACACCACCGTCACCATCGGCTACGACGTCCCGTGGCGGAAGGTGCACGAACTCCTGATCGAAGCTGCCCAGAAGACGGAAGGTCTATCAAACAAGAAGAAACCATTCGTTTTACAGACGAGCCTCGACGACTTTTATATCAGCTACGAACTCAATGTGTATGTCACAACGCCGGACAAAATGGCGGTGACATACTCGAATCTTCATCAAAACATTCAGGACAGCTTCAACGCTGCCGATGTCGAGATCATGTCGCCACACTATCGCGCCAACCGCGACGGCAACGAATCGACTGTTGTGCCGCCCGAGACGACACCGATCAAGATACTGCCGAAATGATCAATCAACTTCCGAATGTGATGCGGAGTATCTCTTTTAAATGTTGATTTCCAGATTCCGCGATCAATTAATAAATTGAATATATACCATGGAGGAGACTATGAAACTACAAATCATCGTTCTTATTCTTATCGGCTTCACACTCGCATTTGCCGGCGAGATGACTAACGACCGCGTGTTCGAAGCGGATCAGCCGATCCACGCGAAGATGCATGAAATCCATCGCAATGTCCCCACATACGAAATCCCGAGCGACCCGATCGATATCCAGACCACCTACTACGATTACATGCCGGGAAGCTACATCGCCAATCCCATCCACTTCCAGAAGGACGCGGTGAACGGCGGATTGTACGTAATCTTCCACAGTCGCGAAACAGCCAGCGCCACCAGAAGGCAATACATTGCCTATATCAATTCCGACGGCTCGCTGAACAGCGTGAATTACCTCTCCACGTCAAACCTGTCGGAGGGATACGGCGCGCTCGATCTGGACTTCGAGACCAGCGACCCGTTGTACGCATACCACGTCAGTTTCGGACAACCCGAAATGACCGTGAACGGCGGATACGACATCTGGCACATGCTCCAGTCGCCAGGGCTGATCTCCACACCCTATCTCATCGTCGATAACGCCGAAATCGCCGGAGTCGAAACCCCGTTCTCGGACGACCTCTTCGGCTGGCCATACGTTTTCGTCACGAAATCACCGACTTACGACGACGACGGAAGCCGACGCCTCTTTGTCTTCTCGTCAAACAACACGACCCACAGTACGGATCCGTCCGAGAATGTCCTGATCGCCTGGACAGACTACACCACGACCGACATCGAGACCGGCAACATAAGCTCACTGGAATGGAACTACCAGACCCTGCCGCTGCTCGATCAGTACAACGCCGGACCAACCTGGGGACGCTATCAGAAAGGTATCGCTGTTACCGAAGACGGTCAGATCGGTATGATCGGCTACCTCAATGCCAACGATATCGAGGAAGCAGGTTCCGAAATTCTCGTCTTCTACAACGATAACTTCGGCGAAGGCGAATGGCAGATCTTCGAACACGAACTCGCCTATTACGTCGATAACCCTGAGAATCAGGACGGATCGGACTACTTCGATGTGGGCGACGCAGATCTCTACTTCGATCTGACCAACAGCAGCCACCCGCAGGCGTGCTTCGATGCAAACGGCAAATTGCACTTCATCGGCAATATGGTCCTCGGATACCAGAACGATGATGATGAACACTACCTCTTCGCCTATTACAGCTTCGTGAAAGAGATCGTATTCGACCCAGCCAACGAAACGTGGGACTTCAAGGACCTCTATCCGCAGAGCACTTCCGCGAGCGCAACCTATCCCTATCTGCCCTGGGATGAAGACCAGGATGGCGAAATCGACGAGTACTCCGATGAAGGAAACGTGATGTCGGTTCTTGGCTGGCCGATATGGTGGTACGGCTGGGACGAGGCCTTCCACGAAAATTCATACAAATACAGCGTCAACCTCGATTACAATTACTACGCCGCCGTGTGGCAGGACGGCTTGAAATCCCGCCTCTACAACGACGGCGGTGACGAGGATTACGTCAACTGGGCGACGGTTCCCGAAATCATGATTGCAATTAGCACTGACGGTGAATCATGGTCGGAACCGATCCAGCTCAACGCAAACGAAACGCCCGAGCTCGAAGGCATGATGCCATGCTACGTTTATCCGGCAGACCACATCGAATACATCGGAGACGGTATCGGGCGCATCCACCTCTTCTTCCTGGACGACAACAGCTTCGGAAGCTTCATACAGGGTCAGGGAAGCAATGACGGCGGTATGCTGAAGTATATGGCGATCGACATCGCGTTTACGCTCGATTCCGACGACATGCCGCATGCCACCGCACTGAGCCTCTCCAACTACCCCAATCCGTTCAACCCGGAGACCACCATCCGGTTCGACATCCCCGATCACGCGCAGACCACTCTCTCGATCTACAATATCAAGGGGCAGCGGGTCAAGACGCTCCTCGATCAACCGATGGACACGGGTGAGCACCACGCTGTCTGGAACGGCACGGACAACCTCGACAAACCGGTCTCCAGCGGCGTGTATCTGTACAGGCTGCAAAGCGGTGATCATGTCGTTACCAAGCGGATGCTGTTAATGAAGTAACCGGTACTGTTTTATAAAGTTGAGAAATTCTGTAGGGGCAATCCTCTGTGGTTGCCCTTGACCAGGGATGGGCAACCACAGGGGGTTGCCCCTACAGAATGATAGCAGAACGCCAAAAAGAATGAAGAATTGTAGGGCTCGCATTTTAATATTTGCGCGATTTAAATATTAAACTTGACAAGCCCCCCCCCTGTTCGATCCTTAATTGAGCCAACTTAACAAAGGAGGCTCTATGAATCGTAAGAAGACTCTCATAATCCTCGCAATCTTGTTACTCGGTTTGATGCCGCTGTTCGCTAATCATTCCGTTTGTGTAGTTGTCCATTATTCGCTAGGCTTTGGGCCAAGCGAATGCGACGTGCATTCTTATGTCACTAATAATGCCACAGCAAGTAAACACGATACCTGGGTGGAAGGTAATCACTCGCTGACTTGTTCGACAATTCATGAATATGGAGACGATCCACGCGTGTATGCAACAGTAGTGATTGGCAATTATTCATGGAGTGCTTCAGCGCCATATGACAACAATTGTACGTGGGTCCACGTTTACTGTTCTCAACCGGGTGAGCCTTGGACCGGTGGCGATCCCCAGAACCCTTAACTAACAATATTGTAAGGGAAGGCCCAACCTTCCCTTACAATAAAAAGGCATAGCGATGAAATTAGTATCGATTTCCATACTTATCACCCTTCCAATTGTGCTTTCCGCTTTCTTAATAGATTCTTCTATCGAGCTTTATTATTCCGATCAAATGATTCAAGAAGGCAATCCTGGAATAGTTCGATATCAAGAGTATATCTATATTGCAGGCGCGGGCGGCGTTAACATCTACCAAATAATGGGAGACAGCTTAGCTTTTTCGCGAAGCATGGAAAGGGAAGATGTTCCGACGCAATCATCATTATTGATTATGGATGACAAATTGTACATCGTTTATATGCATATGAACGAATCAAACAGCCGTGTATCGAGGTATGCCTTAGCAAATCCAGAATATCCCGATTTCGAGGAATCTCTTTCGTGGATTGGTTGCTTTGTTTGCTTTTTCGATAGTGGCTTGTTTTATGTGCATGAAATGGTGAATAGCGAATTCCTTCTCTGCCACGTTTTGAATCCGCTCGACTTTACGGATGAACTCACCTGCTATACCATTCCATACGAATTCAGCAGCCTGGTCTATGCCGGCGACAGCAAATGCGTCGTGATGGAAATTGACGGAAACGAATACATTTCTCACGTATTCGATATTTCCGATCCATTGAACATCCACGAAGCGTTTTCTCTGCCTATCGGCAGCCTGTATGTAGGCAGGCAATATGCTTTCTTCAATGAAGGAGTGGATGAATATCTGCTGTTCAGCGCTTATCATGAATATGTTGCTCTATACAATATAACCGATCATGATGAGCCAGTGGAAGTTTGGAGATATAACGGAGAATCCCTGAGCGCCGAGATCGATGATAACGACATCGCGCATATCTTGTGTAGTTATGAAATGCTTGGACTCGATATCAACGATCCATCGCAACCGGAGGTTATATACCAGACAGAACTGAGCAAGGTTTGGGATATCGAATGCGCGGAAGGTTCCATCATCACCGCCGGCAGATTCCTGACCGTGCATGAACTGATCGGCGGAAATCTTGTCGAGGTCGCCCAGGCGCCGCTCGACGGCACATTGGATTATACCGGCTGTAACGGCGATTTCCTGTATCTCGGCACATATTATCAATCGCTGGTGCAGCTCGATATCCGGAATCCCGTGCCGCCCATCCCGTTCCAGCGCATCATACCGGATCCGGACGGCTATTCCGTATGCTGGATTTCTTGTACAGATCGCACAATAGCTCTTAAATACTATATCCAAGACCCTGTGGGACGGTACGGGTATATTTATAGAGAGGACGCTGATGGTGAATTAAGCGAAATTGCATTCCTGGGTGACCAATCTCAAAGCTTACCGCACCTGAGGAATGACAGTGAGCTATTCTATGGTCAGGATGGGCATTTGTATCGCTACACCGTTTCGGATGACGGTATCGAGCTGGTCGAAAGCATCGAAATCCCCGAGTGCTATATCTATTCGATCGGGGATTATGGCGACTACCTGTACATTTCGGACGACTTCAATATCTTTGTCGTGTACGCACCGGAAGAAGGAAATATGGAACTCGTGAACACATTGAGCACCGCGGAAGCTGCCCTGCCCTGCTTCGAATTCATCGATAATTTCATGATCGTCGGCGGTATCTTCTATGGCGAGCAGTCCTCGATATTCGATATCTCCGATCCCGCCGATCCCGTCTACCTGTACGGACTCAATACATTCGGTCCCATGGGCATCGACGAAGAGAACGAGCTGCTCTTCATTGGCTATTACGAATGCTGCGTTTATGACCTCTCACCACTCCTGGAAAGCGGCAACGAACCGGACTCCACCACAAGCTTTACCACATCGGATACATTCACCGGATTCTATCCCCTGGGGGACAACAAGATGGTGTGCGTCAACCGCACGGGCGTAGAATATATAGAGTACAGCCACGTCGGGATCGAAGACGACATGCCGCATGCCACCGCACTGAGCCTCTCCAACTACCCCAATCCGTTCAACCCGGAGACGACCATCCGGTTCGACATCCCGAGCCACGCCCAGACCACCCTCTCGATCTACAATATCAAGGGTCAGTTGGTCAGGACGCTCCTCGAGCAGCCGATGGACGCGGGTGAACACAACGCTGTCTGGAACGGAACCGACAACCTCGACAAACCGGTCTCCAGCGGCGTCTATCTGTATCGGCTGGAATCTGGCGACCATGTCGTCACGAGGCGGATGCTTTTGATTAAGTAGCCCCCCTTAATCCCCCCTTGTCATAGGGATGAATGGTACTGTCCCTTTAAGTGTGTCTTGAACCTTCAAGGTATACAATCTCATTCAGTATTTATTTGGAAAGAGTTTCGTGTCAAACTTGAAATTATAGATCGGATACTTTCGGTATCGATCAGACTTATCCATAGCAACTTTCGAAAGCAGCAGCAATGCCGACTCCTCCGTCGGCATTGAGTTTCTGATCTTCAATACCCGTCGGAAGCTTTTGTGCAAACGTTCCACCCAGTTCGTCGTATAGATCATTCCTCTGATACGGTAATCATATTGTAGATAGGTGAAGTAATACGTCATCTCGTGTCGATTCTTCAGCCTTTTGATATATGGGTATTTCGATCCCCATTTGACACAGAAAGTTTCGAATCTGTCACTCGCTTCCTCCCGGGAAAAGGTGGGATCCGATATGTTGAACACCTCACGTAAATCTGCCGCAACTTCCTCCTTATGGTCATGACGAACATGGTTGAGAATATTTCGTTTCAGGTGGACGACACACTTCTGCAAATCAGCTTCAGGATAGACACGAGCAATGCTGTTCTCAAGACCATTGATACCATCAGCGATGATGAGGTCTGTTGTCTCCAAACCTCTTGCCTTAAGGTTTTGCAGCAGAGACGCCCACCCCGAAGCGGATTCCTGGGGGATATTCTCGATTGCAAGGATATCTCGACTCATATCTTCCTGCAGACCGATCACGGTATAGATTGCTTCACTCTCGACCTTTCCTGCCCTTCTGATATGGGTAAACAGAGCATCCACGATTAAAACAGGATATCGCCTTTGCAGAAGACGGTCACGCCACTGCTGAAGCTCTTCTGAGAAGGACTGCGTGATTCGACTGATACTGGATTTGCTGTAGTTCTTACCGTAAATACTTTCGAAAACGTCACTTACATCTCGTGTCGATAAACCCTTGCTGTAAAGGTTGAAAGCAAGCTCGTGGAGCTCATTCTCCTGATTGCGCAATACGCTCAGGATTACCGGGTAAAAATGCCCAAGACGATCACGTGGAATCCGTAGCGACAAGGAACCCCAAACTCCGCTCGCAGAGCCTGCTCGGTAACCATTTCCTTTGTTATTCATATCGGACGCAAGGCGTAAAAACTCGTTTCTCTCCAATTTCATTAGACAATTGCAAAACGTTTGATAGACTTGGTTAAGACCATGCTTGTTGAGAGCTGTGTCGACGATTTGCTCTATTTGTGGGAGCGAAAAGTTCATGAGAACCTCCTTGGTTTTGTTTGCCAATTTAACCTTGGAGGTTCTTGCTCTTTTTTGTCAATCAGACACACTACTTGGGACGGTACCGGATGAATGGACGAATAATTTCTTGTCAATTCATGGCATTCTATACCAAGCTGGAGCTTGGCGGTCCGAAAGAATGCCATGAAGATAAATTTGTGACAGGGAGTGCTTTCATGCGATACACGATCAGAACCATGACACGCGGTGAGGTCGATCTGGCGATCGACTGGGCGGCAAATGAAGGCTGGAATCCGGGGATTCACGACGCGACGTGCTTTCACGCTGCGGACGAGGGCGGATTTCTTCTTGCGGAACTGGATGGACAAGCTATCGCGACCGTCTCCGCGGTGATGTATGGCGATGGATTCGGCTTTCTGGGATTCTACATCGTAAAGCCGGAGTACCGCGCAAGAGGATTCGGCTTTCCCATCCTGAAGGCTGCACTGGATCGGATGTCGGGCAGGAATATCGGACTGGACGGCGTGGTCGAACAGCAGCGAAACTATATCCGGTTGGGCTTTCGCATGGCATACAACAACATCCGTTTCGAGGGCAAGCGAACCGCAGAGAGCTATCCGCAAAATCCTGCTGTCGTACCGCTGAACACCCTCCCCTTCGATCAACTGTGCGACTTCGACCACCGCTTCTTCTTCGAACGACGAGAGACCTTTCTTCGAGCGTGGATCGTGCAGCCCGGCACTATGGCGCTCGGATACATGACGAATGGCATCCCGGAAGGATACGGCGTAATCAGACCGTGTCGCACCGGCTACAAGATCGGTCCGCTATTCGCCGAGAACGATGTGATCGCGCGCGAAATCTTCCATGCTTTGATCGGTGCGATCGAAGTGGGTGAAACCTTCTATCTGGACATCCCGGAGCCGAATCGCAAGGCGCAGCAACTCGTTCGGGATCACGCGATGCAAAAGGTATTCGAGACGGCGCGGATGTACACGGGAAGGGCTCCGGATCTGCCGCTGAATCGTATCTTCGGAGTGACCAGCTTCGAGCTTGGTTAATCTTCCACCGACTGCCGAAACAGCTCGAATCCCAGCCACTGCATGAGATTGTTACCGCTCGATTCGGTCGGCGACCGGTAGTAACTGTCAACGATGGACCGAACCTTCTCGTAATCGTAATATTCACATGTTTTTACAACATTCGATGACGCGATATCCAGCACGATCTCTTTCATCGTCTTGAGCTGCACCGCGGTGCGGTCTGAGCGATAGGTATCTTTGTACCGTGCGATGAGACCAGAAGCGAGATAATTGCGATAGACCGCGAACGGAACGGTGGTACCGTACCGCACCAGCGGATAGCGCATCAGACGCGGCTCGAGATCCTTCAGGATGGGATAGCTGATGCGGCAGTGGGCGCGCCTTGACGCAGGCATGCGGAGAAGGTCACGGATCATGGACGCCTGTCCCATGGGACTGATCACTACAGCGTGGTCGAGGTTGATATTCCAGTTGCGCACCAGATTCGGATAACGGTAATAGGTATGCAGCAGCGCGATCAGATCCGTGTAATCGGACCCGTCCCACTCTTTCAGCACTTCAGGCAGTTGATAGAAGTCTTCACGGGCGATTGTTTTCATTCTGCGATCGACCGGTTCGGAGAAGAAATCCACTCGCCGCATCTGCAACATTTCAAAGAGCTTGTCAAATCGTTGACCGGGCGCTGTCCACTTCAATCGGAGTCGGATACCGTTGAGGAAGTAGTCGCGGATGAAGCAGCCGTAGTCGCCGTCGAGGATGACGCGACCGCCGTCGGTGGCTGCCTTCAGGTTGTCGATCATGCGATAGGCGCGGATGGAATAGGTCATCTCGGTACGGGCAGCGATCGACTTCGAGCGTTCGAGGATAGTTTCGGGATCGTGATTTTGAGGCTCGACGACGATGTGCTCGATCTTGAATTCCCGAGCGATCCGCTCCGCCACCAGGACTTCCGGGTTGTCCCGTTCGCCGAAGGTGTGCATCCGCCATGGAAATTCACGGTGTCGCATGAGGAAAGCGAGCATCAGCCGCGAATCGGTGCCGCCGCTCATTCCGAGCGAGACGTTGCGATGCTCCAGAAACCAGCGGATGGTCGTGTCCAGCGCCGCTTTGTGATCGATATTCCGGGATGGCTGGTCGATGCCGATCCACTGTTTCGCTTCGTGCTCGATGCGCAGATCGGGCGTGATGGTGAAAACGGATGCCGGATGGGATCGGATCACGTCTTTGATGAAGCAGCGATAGTGATACTGCCCGTTCATGGTCCAGTAACAGGCGATGGCGTCCATGTCCAGCCGGGGATCCTCGATGAAGGGCTTGAGTCGGGTCCAGTCGGTGGAGAAAACGACGGCGTCTTTCATCGGGTAGAGGAAAAACGGCCGGTTGTTGAAATGATCGCTGAAGAGCGTCAGGTTGCCGTTCGAGTAGCGCAGTCCGCAGTACTGGCCGTCGAAATCGGGATGCCCGTTCGAGTGTGCGAGTCGCTGTCGCCAGTCGTCAATAGTAACGGGCAGATAGTCGTTTAATGCGATGCCGCTGATCAGGATTTCGTTTGTAGAATGACAGAGTTCTGGAATTCCGCCCATTGCGGCGAAGAAATTCCTGTGCTCGATCCTGCCGACGATCCTCTCTTCACAGTCGCCACAGAGCAACTTTCGTTCGTCCTGTCCGATTTCATTCCTGCTGTAGATTCCGAATATCCAGCTCATACTCAACTTCCGTTCGATTTACTGCAATTTTGACAATAACTCCCGGCACTCGCCCAGCTTTTCGTCTGAGACATTTTCGAGAATCGGCAACGCTTTCTGGAAGTGCGCTTTCGCTTCTTCCGGTCTGTCCAGTCCGATCAACGTTTTACCGATGTTGAAATGCACGATGCCGATCCGGTGATTCATGGGATCGAGCTTCTTCTCGTTCACATTCAGGGCCTTCAGATAGTGCTCGAGCGCTTCACCGTACCGGCTCGACTTCAGATATGCGCTTCCGATGTTGTGATTGGTAACTGCCACCTGAGGATGATCCTCTCCAAAGCGCGCGATCTGGATCTTTAAAGCCCGATCGTAATATTCGAGCGCTTTCTCGAACGCGCCCGATTCCATGTGGGTGAAGCCGATCATGTGGCAGGTTGCGGCTGTCAGGGGATGATCGGCGCCCAGCCTTCCCTCCCGGATACGCAGCGACATCTCGTAATGTTCGAGCGCTTTTTCCGGTTCACCCATATTGCGATACACCGACCCGATGCTGTAGTAGCTTCCCGCGGTATCAGGATGATCCGCGCCCAGCTTCTTTTCCTGGATGGACAGTCCGCGATGCAGCGATTCGAGCGCCTCCTCGTATCGACCCATATTCATATAGACCGAGCCGATATTGCCATAGCTGATGGCGGTGAAGGGGTGCTCGGGACCGCGCTTCTTGAGGTTGATTTCCAGCGCGCGGTTGTAATATTCGAGCGCCTGCTCGAAATCGCCGCGGAATTTGAAGAACCAGGCGATGTTGTTGTAGTTGCTGCCGGTTTGCGGGTGTTCCGGCCCCAGGCGTTTCTCGCAGATTCTCAGCGCAGAGAAATAGTATTCCAGCGACCGATCGTAGTCTCCGAGATTCTTGTGTACGGACGCCAGATTGTGATAGACATCCGCGAGCAGCGGGTGGTCGCGGTCATAGCGTTTCTCCCGCTGATCCAGCGTCATTCTGAAATAGCGCAGCGCCTGATCGTACTCTGCGCGGTCGTAATAGACCTGGCCGATATTCTGATAGATGATGTCGATCGGAATCCGCGTTTCGCCGGACTGCTTCTCGAAGATATCCAGCGCGCGGAAGTATATTTCCAGCGCCTTTTCGCTCTCGCCCTTCGCCTTGAGAACCTTGGCGATGTTGATGTAGGGCGCCGCCGCGTCCGGCGAATCGGTTCCGCTGACCCTGGCGTGAATGTTCTGCGATCGCCGGAAACATTCGAGCGCGCGATCGTGGTCTCCTTTGCGCAGGAACACCGATCCCGTGTTGTCGAGAATGATCGCCGCTTCGCGGGTGTCGGTCTCGCAAAGTTCGAGCGCGGTCTCCAGCTCTTCCAGGGCGTGATCGTAATCCCCTTTCAGATAACAGACCGATGCGAGTTCGTCGTGCGTCTGTGCAAGCGCGGCTCGATCGGCATCTTTGCCGGTCTGCATCAGCGAAATAATCCGCAGAAGAATCTTGGCGGCGTCCTCCAGCTCGTACTTTGCTTTGGAATTCTTCGCCGCAAGTGTGTAGTACCGGATCGCATTTGGTGTATCCGCGCCGTATTCGAAGTGCAACCCCGTCTCCTCCGCCTTTTCGATGTACGAATTCCCATAGACTTTCTCCATCGCACGGGCGGCCGCAAGGTGCAGTTTCTTCTGCTGATCGCTCATCATTCGCTGATAGACGGTCTCCCGAATGAGGATATGACTGAATTCGTAGGTCGATCGGGTTACTTCCAGCCAGATGCGGTTGGTTTTTCCGGTTCGGAGCTTCTCGTCGATATCGAAGCCGGACATGTGCCGGAGAATGTCCGTACTGAACTCCATGCCCAGCACGCTCGCGCTGAAGATACACTCGCGCACCGAGTCGTCCATGCGATCGATACGGCTACCGATGATGTCGCTGATCCCGAACGTGCTGATGTATTCGACGGTTCCCTTCAGGTTCCCCTGATAATCCAGATTGCCGTTTTCCTGCAGGAATGCGGCGAGCTGCTCGGTGAAAAGCGGATTGCCCATGGAGTGGTCACGGATCAGGCGAATTGTTTCACGGGGAACATCCTGAATACGCAGCACGGAGCGGATAAGCTCGGTACAGCCCTCGTCCGGCATCTGGCCCAGTTCGATCGAGACGGTTCTCTGCTCCGGCAATCCGAGCTCGATGGGACCCGTCATGGTCAGGTAGCGACTGGACAACACCAGATAAATCGGTGCTTCAATATTGGCACTCAGATATTGTAAATAATCGATCGTGCGTTCGTCGATCCACTGGGCGTCGTCGATATCGAAGATCACCGGCTTGTGACGGGCGATCGTCGCGATAAACCATGCGAAAGCCTCTCGAAGTTCCCGGTTGCGCTCGCCGGGCGGAATATGCTCCCAGATGGAGTTTCCCCACTCGAAGCCCAGAAGCGATCCGATGATCGACTCGTTGCGCTTCTTCTCCTCCATGTCAGACGGCAGCGCATTCCACAAGCTCGAAAACAGTGCCCGGCTCATCTCCATCGGCATATCGGGATTGAAGTAGAAATAGCTTCGCAGGAGTTTGCGAAGCGGCTCCAGCGGTTTCTGGATCAGCGAATCGCAGTGGATCACGAACTTGTGGTATTGATCCGGAGAAAAATCCTTGAACGCCTCCTCAAGCAATCTCGATTTGCCGATACCGGCCTCGCCCACGAGGTTGAGCAGGCCGATCTTTCCCGTCCGGCAGCAATCTTCCATGAGATCGACGATCGTGCGGAGCTCGTCCCTGCGGCCGACGAAGCGACTCTTGAAGCGCCAGCCCGTTTTCTTCGTCTGGCGATTCAGCTTATAGTATTTGATAGGAGTCGAAAAGCCCTTCAGGCTGAGCGATCCCATGTAATCGAAATCGTACTGAACGTGCATCTCCTGCCACACGTACGTGTCGCACAGCGTCTCTTCCAGTCTCGCGCGGCCGATCAGACGCGCCGCAAGATTCACCGCATATCCCAGCGCTGTGTATTCGCGCGAGCTTTCGATCCCGACATACCCCGCGAATACGCTTCCGCAACTGATGCTTAGCGAGATACCGCGGATGCTGTTCATAGTCTCGAGAGAAAACTCGCAGATGCGCTCGAGGGTGTTGCCCTCGGTGCGCGGCATCCCGAAGAGGATAAGCACGATCAAACCCTTGTCCGTCGCGTCCAGCTTGTTGATGAATCCGCCGTAGCGGTCCGCCATCTCGTGGAGTATCCCGATCGTCTCTTCCTGCCTGGTCGATTCGACGGCGGTGAGATCCGCGAAGCAGAACGCAGCATCCCGTATCTCGTTGCCCGGATTGTCTTTCCGGTAGCGTTCGTGGATGAACACGTCCGGTGTTTGCGTTACCGGTCCTTTCGAATAATGAATTGCCGTTTCACTCTCAACCCTGCCAATCGGGACATACCCCACATCGGTCGGCTCGAATCGATCCACGCCGATATACGCCGTGGCCGATTTGCTGATAATCAGATCCTTCTTGAAGGACGCCAGCCGGGCGAGTTCCCTGATGACATCGCCCTGAAACACATATTCGTACTGCCAGGGATTACGGAATATCCGCCAGTGGATGTCGCCGTGATTGACCGTCAACCGCACACGAATCCGGAATTCGCCGAACTCGGTCAACAGCTTACCATTATCATTGAACCATGATTCGATATTCCGTACAACGGGCAGAATGTCGTCCTTCTCGGGAAAGAACGCCAGAAAGGCGTCGCCGGCAAATTCGCCGATAAAGCCGCCGCTCCCCTCGATCACCTCGATCGGATACGTCATCGAGCGTTCCAGTAGGCGACTCAGCTCTTCCGCACCCTTTTTTCCGTAACCGCGAAATATATTCGCCACCGATGTAAAATCGACAATATCCAGAAACAGCGCGAATCCGGAGAAGCGACCCCGGTATTCTCCGCGCTCGTATTGACTGATTATAAACGGCGGCACATAGCGATTCATTCTTCATTTCCTTCCGGGGACAGATCGAGCTCGAAACTGCACACATTATCGCCTTTCACGATCGATTTCAAAACCCGAATCCTCACCGGTCGCTGCAATATCTCCTGCCAGATACCGCGATAGAATCCCGCGCCGCAATAGCAGTAATCATGTGGAATATCGACGTCGATCTTTATTCCATCCCGTATCAACGGGCAATGACAATAGAGCTTTCTCTTTCGGTCGGGATCGTTTTCATTCATGTATTCGAGCAGAAAACCGCTCTTGGGAATCTTGGTGGCGATAACACGGTATCCATCCAGCACGCCGGCAGCACCCCAACCCCAGCCTACGATTTCGTCGATCATATCCTGCTCGAGCTTCAGGTGATCGCGAAGCATGGCGATGAAGTTCTCCTGAAGCATCCGGTGCGGAACGCGGACATCGCCCGATTCTTCGTATGCCCCGCGCATGGGCTGGAGGTTCTCCACGGGGTAACGGCAGGCGCATTTCAGCATAACCTGTTGTGTCTCTTCGGCATCCAGGAGTTCTTCGATCTTCCCGACAACCTCCCATACTCGGTTGTCTTCATGTCGAACGAGTTGCTCGATCTGCTTCCGATCGAAATGAATAAACAGCGCTCTCTCGAGTTTCGCAATCCACTGCAACAAAAACGGATCCTTGTCTGCCATCGATTCCTCCGTGATATCCGGGAGCTATATTCTGACTCTTTATCGATCGTGCTTCGCTGTCAATGAAATTTAAACCATAAAACAAGGCATTGGCGAGACAATTTCAAGCATTGAGAGACCTCCACTGTAAAAACAAGACAAGAAAAGTGTTGACAGTCCTGTATGAAACGACATGCTATAATGAGAACTGAAGAAGGCAGGTAATACTATGAATACAAGGAATTTAAGCATCCTCATTACATTGTTATCGGTTCTTCTTTTCGTCCTGTCCGGATGTGAAGAAGAGAGCGAGAAATCCGGACCCAAAGGCTCGATATCCGGCTCGATATCTGTCGAAGCAGATACGTTATCCGGATTTCAGATCGGGATATTCGATACGCCCTCGATCGACTCAGACCTGCTGTCCGTGCTCGAGGAATACCCGCAGATCGGATTTCCTCTGACACTGCAGAATACATTCGATCACCGTTTACATATCTGCCTGAAAAGTACAGAAACAGACCAGAACGGTAATTTCGTGGTCAGCGGCGTCGCAAACGGCACGTATATTGTTGTAGCGCTGCATCCGAGATACGGTTTTGCGTACCGTTACAACGTCGTTGTCAATTCGGATCAAGGCAACTCCATCGGTGATCCGATCCAGCTTTATCCTGTAACACGCCTGAGCGGTGTCGTTGCTTCGACAACCTTTGAAACCGGACATCATTACGTGATTGGTCTGAACGAAGACGGATCGGAAGGAAACGATGTCAGTCTTTCGCTGGGTACCTTCGAGCCTGGCGCCGTAATCCGGATCTTACCGGGTTTCAACCTCGAAATATACGGCATGACAGTGAACACCGTCAACACGAACAACCCATATTGGTTCACGACCAACGATATGTGTGACTCATTCGATGGAGATGGCATCAATGATCCAGATTTCTTCAATCATGTCGGCATCTACGGTAACAATGTACTGACTCTGCCACTCGAGGGTGGACGAGTTACTCTTGCAACCGACGGACTTTACTGCCAGTATTACACGCTTGAGACCGCGAACTTCCTGTTTGATAGATGTTTACGCGGATTTGTGCTGGAGACGAGCTCTGCATCAGATATCCAGTTTACCAATTGCATCATCATGAACTGCACCATGTGGTCGGAAATAGAAGAGCATAATATTGGTCAGGGAATACGCGTAAACTCCGATACGAATATCGATACCAGGATCGGGATATCGAAGTGTGTGTTCTTCAACAATCAGGAATGTACCCGGCTGCAATTCACGTACGGAGATGTCTCGGACAATTACTTCCTCAAGAACTACATGGGGTTCAGGGGCGTTGAGAGTACTCATCTTGTCCATCACAACTGCTTTAATTTGAATAACCACGGTATATCGTTCAGCGCTGCGGACGACACGGTGCGTTACAACAATTTCTATGAAGACGAGATGAATATCGAGTTGAATCGCTACTATGTTCAGCAAAGTTACAATTATTGCCGCCCATTGATCGAATACAATAATTTCTTTAGCGAGAACAATATAGCCATCAGTGGATTGGGACGCAATCAAGTTCCTGATGCGTGGGGGCTTGCGGGCGAAGGAATCCTACATGACTTCAATTGCCCCAATAACTACTTCGAGACGAGCGACGTAGAAGGTTCAATTATCGATGTAGCTGATCACACAAGTCTGAACTGGGATATAACCTGCGAGCCTACCTCGTACTGGGAAATTGACGGCGCCGGAATCAGATAGCCAGCATGAATCGAAGCATCGTAATTCTCGGAGCCGGTCTGACCGGTCTTTCGCTTGGATGGAACATCGTTACCGATCGTGAAGAGGGCGGTTTTCCCGGTTCATCGGTTCATCTGCTGGAGCGCGAGAGCGCTGTCGGTGGATTATCGCGCACCATTCAATCGGACGGTTACCGCTTCGACTACGGTCCTCACAATATCCACACCGAATATCAGGATGTACTCGACTTTTTGAAAGGAAGCATTCAGAATGACTTGCGAAGGGTCCACCCGACTGTCAGCCTGTACATCCGGAACCGATTCACGTCATATCCTATCAAAGGCATCAAAGCAGTAACGACACTCTCGGCAATGAAACGCATTCCCGCCGTAAACGATTTCCTGCTGGCGAGAATTAAAATGTTCCTACGGGATCCCGAGAAAGACGATTCCTTTGCCGACTGGATCATCAACCGCTTCGGCAGAACCCTCTACAATGTCTATTTCGGTCCCTACGCCAGTAAAACCTGGAAGCACGATCCCTTCGACCTATCGTCGTATATTGCAGAGAAGAGAGTTCCGATTCTCTCTATAACCGACTATATTAGCCGAACGCTCTTCAAGCGACATCTTCAGCATCACAAAGAAGATCCGCATATCATCGAGAGCTACTATCCCAAATACGGTCCCCAGATGCTGATCGACAACTTCTCGAGCGGACTGACCAGTAACCACGATCATATCCATAACGATGTGCGGATCGAGCGTATCAATCGAGAGGGAAGCCGAATCACATCCGTCGATTACACGCAAAACAACGTACCCGGGAAGCTCGATGTCGATTTCCTCTACAACACGATCCCGCTGCCCGATATGCTTAACCTACTGAATCCTCCGCCACCGAAGGATGTGCTGGAGGCCGCTGAACATCTAAGCTATTGCGGCGAGTACCTGCTTTTCCTCAAGATCGATCGTCCGAAGGTGTTCGATTCCTATCTTACATACTTTTCCAGCCCGGACATTCCGTTCAATCGAATCTACGATGTGCGCTCATACAGCCCGGACTGCCTTCCCGATCGAAAAACCGGTCTTTGCGTGGAATACACCTGCAATGTCGGCGATAGCCAATGGAATGCCTCGGCAGAAGAAACATTCAGCCAGACCATGAATTATCTGGAAAAGCACAACCTCTTGCATCGTAGCCAGATCGACGGATACTTTACCGAGAAGATATCCCACGCCTATCCTAGATTCACAAAGGGTTACAGAGAACAGCTCGATACGATTCTGGATTATCTTGCCAGCCTGGAGAACTTCGTGACCCTGGGCAGACAGGGATTATTCGCCTACGTCAATATGGACGATGTGATCCGCATGGGAATGCGGGCCAGTCACCTGCAACTAAAGCGACATAAAGTCCGTATCAACTACAAAGAAATGATCTCGGGATTCCTCGCCAATGAATAACGACAAACCGATCTTCGTTACCCAACCCAGCCTTCCGGATTTCGGACGCTATACCGGATTGCTGCGCCAGATTTGGGATTCACGTTTTCTGACCAACAACGCGCCGTTCCACCAGCAATTCGAGCAGGAACTCACGCGCTATCTGGACGTCCCGTATTGCAGTCTGATGACAAACGGTACGCTGGGATTGATTATCGCGCTTCAAGCGCTGCGCATCACCGGAGAGGTGATCACCACACCCTTCAGCTTCGTCGCGACCACGCACGCCCTGCGCTGGAACGGGATCGAACCGGTCTTTTGCGATATCGATCCGAAGACCGGTAATATGGATCCCGCCTGCATCGAATCGCTGATTTCCCCCTCCACCACCGCCATCATGCCCGTGCATGTGTACGGACAACCCTGCGACATGGACGAGATCGAGCGAATCGCCGGTGTTTACGGACTAAAAGTCATATACGATGCCGCGCATGCCTTCGCCGTTCAGATCGACGGGAAAAGCATCCTCGACCGCGGCGATCTTTCCGTTCTCAGCTTCCACGCCACCAAAACATTCAACACCGTCGAGGGCGGCGCGATCGTGACGCGCGATCCGGAGCTGAAGCAGCGAATCGACTACCTGCGGAATTTCGGATTCCAGGATGAGCTGACCGTAATCGCGCCTGGAATCAACGCCAAGATGAATGAATTGCAAGCATCGTACGGTCTGCTTCAACTCGAAACCATCGATGCAGAGATCGAGAAGCGGAAAAAGAAGTTCGAGCACTATCAGAAGCTGCTCGAAAACGTTGATGGGATACGGATGATCCCGATTTTCGACAACATTCGTTACAATTATACTTATTTCCCGATCTTCATCGACTCTTCCCGCTTCGGCAAAAGCAGGGAGGATATCTACAACATATTGAAACAGAACAACATCCATCCGAGACGATATTTCTACCCGCTGATCTCGGATTTCGCGTTCTATCGCAAGATCCCATCCGCTTCACCCAAAAATCTCATGATCGCTTCCATGCTGGCGAAACAAGTCCTGTGCCTTCCGCTCTACGCGGATCTTGATGATGAGATCATCGAGAGGATCGTGAATCTGATTCTGTCGTAATCGGGCCGATAATTAATCTGAAAATTCGTTTGCGTTGAAAGACACCGGTCGATATTCTTTTTTCATTGACGAACAAATCCCCGTGTTCATAGTTTCAGAAAAAGGAGACACGCATGGATATTCAAAGCATTCAAACCACTTTTTTCAGTCTTGTGGAGAAGTATGGCTGGAAGGTTCTGGCTGCCCTCATTATCCTGATTGCCGGTAGAATCCTGGCGGGGATCATCACCTGGAGCGTGAAGAAAGTCGTCTCCAGATCCAAGGGCGGCAAGACGCTGGCAGCCTTTGCCGGCAACCTTACCTTCATCGGAATCATGGTGTTCGCCATCGTCGCCGCGATCAACAAGCTCGAGATTCAGACCACCTCGTTCGTGGCGATCCTCGGTGCGGCCGGTCTGGCGATCGGCTTGGCATTGCAGGGATCGCTGTCGAATTTCGCATCCGGCGTGATGCTGGTGCTGTTCCGTCCGTTCGAGGTGGGAGACGTGGTACAGATTGGCGGCGTCACGGGTATGGTCGAAGAGATACAGATTTTTGTCACCACCCTATCGACGCCGGACAAGAAGACCATCATCATCCCAAATTCGAAGATCACCAGCGACACAATCACCAATTTCAGCACGTCGCCCGTCAGGCGCGTCGATATGGTCGTCGGCATCGCCTACAACGCGGACATCGACAAGGCGAAGAGCATCGTGAAAGAGATTCTGGACAACGATCCGCGCGTATTGAAAGACCCTGCCTACACCGTCGTGGTGGCGGAACTCGCCGAAAGCTCGGTGAACCTCGCCATTCGTCCGCATGTCGAGGGCGCCGATTACTGGGATGTCCTCTTCGAAACGCAAGAGAAGGTGAAGAAGGCGTTCGACGCAAATGGCATCGGCATCCCGTTCCCGCAGCGCGACGTCCATATCATTACAGAGAAGGCGTAATCGAATAGCAATCAACGTCAACGACGCCATCCGTCATAGAATAAATTAACTGATTGGAGGTCCCGTGTCACAAAGCGTTGGATTCATGGATTCTTTTGATTCGACAGCAATGATTTTATTGCTGATTATCGATCTCGCGGTGGTGCTTTTCTATCTCATTTGCACCTGGAAGATTTTCGCCAAGGCCGGTCGACCCGGCTGGGCGGCACTGATCCCGATTTACAACACGATCGTCATGATTCAGATTGCCGGAAGACCATTGTGGTGGTTCTTTCTACTCCTGATCCCCATTGCGAATATCGTCTTTTCTGTTATTATCACGATCGATCTCGTGAAGGCTTACGGGAAGCCGGGAATATGGGCGTTGGGAATCATCTTCCTTAGTTTTATTTTCATCCCGATCCTGGCATTCGACAGCTCGGAATACATTGGAAACGACACCAGAGTAGCATAATAAGGATAGCGATTGATGACACATGATTTTATCGCCAGCATCAGGAGCCGGGCGCAGCTCGACTGCATCCGTGACACCCTGTCTTTCATCCACAGCACCGTCGTGCGACATGGACTGGAAGATAAGGACGCAACCCGGATGGAGATCGCGGTCGAAGAAGCGCTTGTCAACGTGATCGAGCATGCCTTCGATCCGGACGAAGAGGGCTTCTTCGACGTAATCATCGAGCGGAAACCCGGCGCAATCCAGGTTGCCGTCTCCGACAGGGGTCTGCCCTATGACTTCAACCGGCTCGACCGCGAAGAGAGCGGCCTGGGCGTTAAATTGATGAAGGGGCTGGTCGATGAAGTGCGGTTCCTGAGCCTCGGAATCGACGGAAAGCGTGTCGAATTCGTGAAACAGCTTCCGCACACCACGGCGGAGGACTACCTCGACAAGGAGCTCGCCGATCTACCGATGGTTCCACCTGAAACGACGACCGTGATCCGCCTGATCCAGCCGCAGGACTCCGAAGCGCTCGCGCGGTGCATCTACCGCTCCTACGGCTATTCGTACGCCATGGGATTCGTCTATTACCCGGAAAAGACCCAGGACCTTCTGAAGCAGGGTTTATTGCGCTCGGTGGTGGTGATCGGCAAGAACGACGAACTGGTAGGGCATCTCGGGCTGAACCTGCCCAAAGCGAACGCGAAGGTGGGAGAATCGGGCATGGCGGTGGTCGATCCACGCTATCGTGGGAGAGGACTCTTCAAGCACATGAAGAATTCCCTGATCGAACACGCCCGTGAGACCGGCATGTACGGCATCTATAGCGAAGCGGTCGCGGTGCATCCCTTCACGCAGAAGGGTAACCTCACTCTCGGCGCTAAGGAGACGGGTATCATCCTCGGACTGATGCCGCCGTCCATGCACTTTCGTAAGATTCAAGCCGAGGAGGCGAAGGAGCGCCAATCGGCGGTTCTGTTCTATCTCAAGCTGCACCAGAGCCCCAAGCAGACGATCTACCCGCCCCTGCACCATCGCGGAATCATCCGCAGAATCTATGACCACAATGAGCTCGACCGCGAACTGGTCGATCCGGGAACGACGCCGTTCGAACTATCGGAGTATTCCGCCCTGACCACGAAGATGATGCACGAAGCCGCCACCGGCTACATCAGCGTCGAGAAATACGGCGACGATCTGATCCCGGCTGTCCGGCACCACCTGCACGAGATGTCGCAACAGCGGATGGAAGCTATCTATATCGACATTCCGCTGAACCACCCCGCCGCCGCGAAATTCTGCGCCTCGCTGGAGATGCTGGGATTCTTCTTCGCGGGTGTCATTCCGGAGCTGTTCGAGTGTGACGTACTGAGGCTCCAGTACATGAACATGGCGACGATCGGACTCGACAAGATCACGGTGGTCTCCGACTTCGCGAAAGAATTATTCAAATACGTATCGGAAGCCTATTCCGAGACGTACGCCTGAACCAATCCAACTTCCGAATGTGTCGAATGAAATGAGACTCTTCTGAATGTTGGATTGCGTGTGAAGATTGTGAAACCAACATTCGGAAGACCTCGCTTCGCTAACCTGGTATTTGCAAGCAAATACTTCGGCTTCGCTCGGACATTCGGAAGTTGGTTTCCGGTCAGATTGAAACATGGGGTGATGGAAAGAGTTAACCAGATAAAAAAGGATTGAGTGATGAAACTGACGAAAAATCTCGGATTTTTCGCTCTGTTCAGTCTCGCGGCTGGCGCAATGATCTCGTCCGGGCTGTTCGTACTGCCGTCGATCGCGTATCGTGAAGCGGGTCCGCCAAGCATTCTGTCCTATATCCTGGCGGCGATCCTGATGCTTCCCAGTGTGCTTTCCAAGGCGGAACTGGCGACCGCCATGACCCGCAGTGGCGGTGATTATTTTTATGTCGATCGAATTCTGGGGACACCCGCCGGAGTCATTGCCGGTTTTGCCAACTGGTTTTCCATCGCATTGAAGAGTTCTTTCGCTCTGATCGGTATAGGAGCCTTTGCCATCCTTGTTTTTCCAGATTTCACGAACATCAAACTTGTCGCGGTTGGGTTCTGCGTCTTCTTCGCACTGCTGAATCTTGTAAGTGTAAAGACCTCCGGAAAATTTCAGGTAATCTTCGTGATTTTCCTTCTCAGCGCGCTGGCAGCCTATATCATTCTCGGCTATCCAAGTGCAAAACCGGAGTTTTTCCGTCCATTCAACGTGAAGAAATACGTTCCGATCCTGGAAGCAACCGGGTTGGTCTTTATCTCCTACGCGGGTTTGACCAAGATCGACAGCGTGGCGGAAGAAAGCAAAGAAGCCGGACGCTTGATACCGAAAGCGATGCTATGGGCCTATACGATTGTTTCAATCCTGTACGTACTGGTCGTCGCCGTAACGATCGGCGTTCTGCCCCACAAAGAGCTGACTGGAACCCTCACGCCGATATCCGCTGCCGCGAAAGTATTTGCCGGAACGCCGGGTATGATCGTGATGGCGGTCGCGGCCATGGCGGCGTTTATCACGACTGCGAACGCCGGAATTCTTGCGGCCTCCCGCGTGCCGATGGCAATGAGTCGTGACTACCTGCTGCCGAAAATCTTCGGGCATGTCAGCAAACGTTTCGGGACACCGTGGTTCTCTATCCTTGTCACTTCTTCTTTCATGATATTCGTAGTCGTGTTTCTGGAAGTCGAGATGCTCGCCAAGGTGGCTTCCACTTTCATGATCCTGCTCTTCATCATGGTGAATTTCTCGTTGATCGTGGTACGCTATGCCGGCATCCGTAACTACCGGCCCACCTTCAAATCACCGCTCTTCCCGTGGATGCAGATTTTCGCCATCATCGCCTACTCGATCCTCATCGCGCAAATGGGCAAGATACCGCTCCTGATCACCGTCGGCTTCATCGTGTTCGCCTACATCTGGTACCGCGTGTTCTTCACCGGACTCGAGAAACGCCACTCCGCGCTGATCCGACTGGCGATGAACATCCTCAACCGCATCATCATCAGCGAGACCAACTTCGAAAAGCTGGAAAACGAGCTGCTGGGTATCCTCAAGGAGCGCGAGAACATCGAGGAAGACGAATTCGACCGGCTCATCCAGAACGCACACATCATGGATCAACCGGAGGCGATCGACCGCGAGAGATTTTTCCATCAGATCGCCGAAGATCTCACGCCGCGGCTTAACCTTACGCAGGAGCAGATATTCAGCATGTTCTGCGACCGCGAGGTGATGTCCAACACCAACATCATCCCGGGCGTGGCGGTTCCACACATCATCCTCGAAGGCTCCGACCGGTTCGACGTGGTGCTGGTGCGCAACAGGCACGGTATCCGGTGGAACGACGATTCCGAGCCGGTTCACGCCGTGTTCGTACTTCTCGGAACGATGGATCAGCGCGACCTGCACCTGCGCGCCCTCATGGCCATCGCCCAGATGTTGCAGGGGAAAACCTTCATGGATCAGTGGATGGACGCCCGTGACGCCGAAGACCTGCGCTCGACCATCCTGCTCACCAAAAGACAGCGCAAGGAATCCGGCAAGTAGCGGAAAAACATTGCCATTCTGATCAATCCACCCAACTTTGACGCGATTCGGAGGTACTATGCAGAAAATCGATCTACTCGTGAAAAACGGCACCGTCGTCACGATGAACGACCGGATGCAAATCGTCGAAAACGGCGCCATCGCCATCCATAAAGGCAACATCCTCGCAATCGACGACGAAAAAACGCTAACCAACCAATACACCGCCGACAGCACCCACGACGCAAGAGGCGGGATCATCCTGCCCGGGCTGATCAACGCGCACACGCATATCGCCATGAGCTATTTCAAGGGCGTCGCGGACGACATGGCGCTGCAAAACTGGCTGCAAAACTTCATCTGGCCGCTCGAGGGCAAATTCCTCTGCGAGGAGTTTATCTACCACGCCTCGCTGCACGGCGTCGCCGAGATGATCCGTAACGGCGTCACGACGTTCTGCGACATGTACTTCATGGAAGCCGCCACCACGAAAGCCTGCATCGAAGCCGGTATCCGCGGCGTGCTGGGCGAGGGCGTCGTCGAATTCCCGGTGGTGAACTACACCAAAGCCGAACAGATGATCGATTACGCCGTCGAGCAGCATCACGCCTTCAAGGACAACGACCTGATCCGGTTCATGCCCGCGCCGCACTCCATCTACGCCTGCAACAGGGAACACCTGATCATGGCCGCCAAAGTCGCGCGCGATAACGATATGCACCTTCTCATCCATCTCGCCGAGACCTCAAAGGAGCGCGACGACGCAATCGGACAATACGGCAAATCGCCCGTCCGCTACCTGGACGAGATCGGATTTCTGGGCGACAACCTCATCTGTGCGCACGGCGTGTGGGTCGATGAAGAGGAGCAACGAATCCTCGCCGAACGGGGAACCGGTGTCGTGATCTGCACCGAAAGCAATTTGAAACTCGCCTCCGGAATCGCGCCCATCAAGGGCTATCAGGCAAACAACGTCCGGCTCTGCTTCGGCACCGACGGCGTCGCCAGCAACAACAACCTCAGCATCGTCGAGGAGATGGGAACCACCGCCAAGCTCCACAAAGCCGTGAACAACGACCCAACCTTCCTGCCCGCAGAAACCGCGCTACGCATGGCGACTATCGAAGCCGCGAAAATCCTCGGAATGGCCGACCGTACCGGCTCGCTCGAGGTCGGTAAAGCCGCCGACTTCATCGTGCTGCACAGCGGAACCGTCGAGACCGAGCCCATCTACAGCGTCTATTCGCACCTCTGCTACAACATGAACAGCGGCAACATCAGCGACGTATTTGTTAGCGGAAAACCTGTCATGCTCGGTCGAAAACTGACCACGCTGGACGAGACGGAGTTGCTCGACCGCGCGCGTTCTTACCGCAAGAAAATCCTCGAGACAATCTGATATGCCGCGTTACGCGATCAAACTTTCCTACGACGGCACCGACTTTACAGGCTGGCAGGTGCAGGTCGATTCCCGCACCGTGCAGGGCGTCCTCGAGACAGCGCTTTCGAAAATGGCGAAGAAGCCGATCACGGTCATGGGCTCCGGCAGAACCGATTCCGGCGTACACGCGCTCGGGCAGGTGGCGCACTTCGATCTGGATCTGGACATGACACCGCAGCAGATAATGCTCGCGCTGCGGACGTTCCTGCCGTTCGATATCGGCATTATCGATGTCGTTACGGTCACCGACGATTTCCACGCCAGGTATCAGGCCTGTCAGCGCGACTATCAATACCACATCGCGCAGCAGCGAACGCCCTTCAACCGGCTCTATCGCTCCACCTTCGCGCGCAAGAAAATCCTTCCCGACCGGATCGCCGAATGCCTGCCCCACTTACTCGGCACGCACGATTTCAAGGCCTTCTGCAAACCCAATCCGGACATCCCGAACACCGTCTGCGAGATGAAGCGACTCGATTTCGACGAAGAAGACGGCGGCTGGGTGTTCTCGCTATCCGCGGATCGCTTCCTGCACAACATGGTGCGCCGCATCGTGGGCTGCATCATCACCATCACACACAAGGGCCTTCCGCCTACCATCATCCGCGACCTGCTCGAATCCGGCACATCCCATCAATTACTCACTCCCACCGCGCCGCCGCAGGGCTTGTATCTGGTGAAGGTGCATTATCCAAACTCCCCCCAGCCCCCTCTTTGAGCAAAGAGGGGGAACAGAGAGGTTGGCGCGGCGACGTTAAGTCCCTCTCTTCGGCAAAGAGGGAGAACTGAAATATCGATGCGGACGTTATTAAGTCCCTCTCTTTGGCAAAGAGAGGGATTTAGGGAGAGTTTCTCTAACAATACCATCATGATCATTCCGCCGATAAGCTTATCAAACATATTTACCTTGACCCGAATCGAGGATTGCGTAATTCTTTTTCGCATTAAAATCAGGCGGAATATATGAAGATCGATCTACATACACACACGACGTATTCGGATGGCAAGCTGCACCCGGAAGAGCTTATCCAACTCTACGCAGAAAACGGATTCGAAATCATTGCCATCACCGACCACGATAACATCGATTCGTTCAAGCCGGCGACGAAAGCCGCGAAACAGTACGGCATCGAATTGATTCCCGGCGTGGAGATCAGCACCCTCTTCAAGGAGCGCGATCTGCACATTCTGGGCTACTACGTGGAGCAGAACAAGGAACTTCTCGACCTGCTGGACTTCATCCGCAACGAACGGGTCTATCGGGCGGAAAAGATGCTGAAGCTGCTCAAGGAGCACTTCGACATCGAACTCGAGATGGAGCGGCTCTTCGAGATCAGCGGCACGAAGGACGTCATCGGCAGACCGCACATTGCCAGGGCGATTCTCGAGAAAGGCTACTGCAAGACGCAGCAGGAAGCGTTCGACAGGTTTATCGGCGACGCTTGCCCGGCGAACCTGCCCAAGCAGAGCGTCACACCGGACGAGGCGATCGCGATCATCAAGCGCGCGGATGGGATCGCCGTCATGGCGCACCCGATCTACTCCGGCGGCGTAGAGAACATTTACGCCATGATCGAAGCCGGAATCCAGGGCGTCGAGATCCACTACCCCGGTCAGGAAGGCTGCACCGAATACAAAAGCATCGTCCAGAAACACAAGCTCCTGAGCACCGGAGGAAGCGACTTCCACGGCTTCAAGGACGACTACAAGATCATCATGGATTTTTCCGTCCCGCTCTCCTGCGTAACGGAAATGAAGAAAGTCAAAGGAGTTAACTGATGCCCGAGCGCAAGGTCTATCGTTTCAATCAGTTCGTGCGTTGGCTGGTGCTGTTCTTCGCCGTCGCCGCAATGGGATACGCGATATGGGTCGCCATCAACAAGATCAACGCCGAAACCGGGCTGTTCTTCAAGATCGTCCCCTTCGCGATCATCTTTCTGGCGATCAATACCATCATCAAGAACATCTTCAGCATCAACACCGTGCGATTCACGGACGACGATATCCGGTTCGGTTTCATCGGTCGTTCGAAGGTGGTCATTCCGTGGAATTCGATGAAGAAGATGGAGTTCGTGACCTCCAGGCAACGACTCATCAGGCTGACCTACGAAAAGGATGGCAAGGACGCCATGTTCGTGTTCACCACCGGCTTCCCGAAGATTCTGGACATCCTGAACGGGATTCTGAGAAAACGATCCGACATCGAGTTGGACGACTTTCTCGACAAGGTTCTGGTCTCTCCCGCGGTTTATGAGAAGACAGAGGAATAACCCCACCCTTGTCAGGGGGGTGAGTGAGGTGCTCCCTCGCCCACTTGTGGGAGATGCGTTGGTTTTGTCGAAGACAACAACCAGAGGGGGTGATGGTTTCTCCATTCTAACTTCTAACTTCTATCTTCTAACTTCTAATCACCCATGCGCATCGGCTTCGTAGGACCCGCCCACCCGATTCGGGGTGGAATCGCTCAATTCATCGCCATCCTGGCGGAACGGTTGCAGAAGCGTGGTCACAGTATAAAAATCTTCTCTTTTAAGCGGCAATACCCGAAGCTGCTTTTCCCGGGCAAGGAGCAACTCGATCATAGCGAGAAACGGATTGAGCTCGACATCGAGACGGTCGTGACGCCCTACAATCCGTTGACATGGTGCGGCGCGGTTCGTAAGATCAAGCGCTGGCAGCCCGACGTGCTGATCATGAAATACTGGATACCCTTCTTCGCGCCTTTCTATGCCTGGCTGACGCGCAGGATGAAGCGCACGAAGATCATTTTCATCATCGACAACATCGATTTCCACGAGAAGTGGATCGCCGGTAACCTGTTGACAAGACTGGCACTGGGCAAAGCCGACTACCTGATCACCATGTCGGACGCGGTTCAGAAATCGGTCGCGAAAGTGCTGCCGAAATACCCTGCCAACCACGTGATCCCGCTCTTCCATCCCAACTACGATTTCTACGCCGAGAACATCCCGCAGAAAGACGCCCGTGAACACTTCGGACTGGGCGAGGGAAACGTCATCCTTTTCTTCGGCTATATCAAACAATACAAGGGATTGGATATTCTGCTCGACGCCATGCGGACGATCCCGGATTGTCGGCTTCTCATCGCAGGCGAAGTCTATGGCGATGTGTCAATCTACGAAGAAAAGATTGCCGGACTCGGCGATCGGGTTCAGTTCCATAACCGCTTCATCCGCAACGAGGAAGTACCGCTTTTCTTCAATGCCTCGGACGTGGTGGTCCTCCCCTATCGCAGCGCCACCCAGAGCGGTATCACACAGCTCGCCTTCACCTTCGACAAACCGGTTATCGCCACCGACGTGGGCGGACTCTCCGAAGTAATCCACGACGGTGTGAACGGCTATCTGGTGACGCCGGATAATGCATCGGCGATTGCGCAGGCGGTGAGAAGATTCTTCGACAATCGCGACGCGGAAGCTTTCTCCGAAGCCATCCGAAACGAGAAGGAGAAATACGACTGGCAGCCGTTCGTCGATGAGATGGAGAAGTTGCTGTGAAACGTTGCCTGCTTCTAACCTACTACTTCCCGCCTTGCGGCGGCGCAGGAGTGCAGCGATGGGTACGGTTCCTGCGCTACCTGCCGAAAAACGGCTGGCTCCCGACGGTCATCACCACAGATAACGGCGACTACCCCGTGATCGACGAAAGCCTGCTGAAAACCATCCCGCCCGAGATCGAGATCATTCGCACCCACACGCCGTCCTACAAGAAGCTATTCCAGGCGTTCGCGGGCAAGAAAGCGTCCATCCCATACGGCGATTTCAGTACGGGCAAGGGTGATTCGCCGCTGAAGAAGCTCGCGTATTGGATTCGGTTGAACCTCATCGCGCCCGACATGCGCATCATGTGGAATCCGCACCTCTACCGCGCCGCGTTGCGGGAACTTCGCGCCAGACGCTACGACTGCATCGTCACCAGCGCACCGCCCTACTCGACCCACCTGGTGGGCATGAAGCTGAAAAAGCGGTTCGATATCCCGTGGCTGGCGGACTTTCGCGATCCCTGGACGAAAGTCTTTTACCTCCAGCAGCAAAAGCAGAATCCTGTTATCCGGTGCATCAACCGATCGATGGAGAGGAAGGTTCTGGCATCCGCCGACCTGAATCTGGTCATCACGAAATTCATCGCCGATGAGCTTCCCGCTGGGAATAAGCAAGTTCTCTACAACGGCTACGACCGGGAGGATTTCGGGAATGCGTCGTACAGGATGCAGGACACATTCAGAATCAAGTACATCGGCAAGGTGACGCAGGGGCAGGACGTATCCGTCGCGGTGAAGACGCTGGAAGAATTGCGGAATGAAGGACTGGACAGGCTGGAGATGATCTTCGTAGGCACATGGGGCAGGGGCGAGGAGCCGTTCAAGCAGGATTTCGTCAAAAATCTACCGCAGATGACACACGACCTTGCCATTGAGCAGATCGTCGATGCGGACGCGCTGCTGCTCCTGATCAACCAGTATCCGGGCAGCAAGGGCATGCTGACCACCAAGCTTTTCGAATACATCGGATCCGGTACGCCTGTTGTCTCACTTGGCGACACGATGGGTGAGGCGGCGGCGGTTCTACGCGACCACGGCGCGGGTAAAATGATCGATTACGCTGATGTGGAGTCGTTCAAGCGAGAAATCCGACGACTGTATCGCGCGTGGCAGAACAGAAACCCCATACGCAATTCGTCCGACACATCCAGCCTTTCGGCGCAGATGCAGACCATGCAACTATCGCAAGCGATGAATTCGATTATTCGCCCTCTTTGAACCGCTCGACCATGGTATAGAATTCCGGCGCGGTCTTCTTCGACACATTTCCCACCGGTATCTTGTCAATGGTCAGTTTCGAATGCCAGCCGAACACCGAATATTCTATCTCGTCGCCGTCGCTGACCGTCGAACTTGCCTTGGCGATCTTTCCGTTGATTTTAACAAGCCCCTTGTCGCAGGCGTTCTTCGCCATGCTGCGCGTCTTCATCAGACACAGTGTGTTAAGCAATTGATCGATACGCATATATACCTCGTAACAGCTTTCCATCTTGATGTCGCAATTTGCGACCGCATGATATTATCTGCCAAGCATTTTTTCCTTGCCAGAAAATACTACATCGTAATTTTGACTTTCACGATGAAAATCAAGGAGCTGTAAATGGCTGGAATGAATGATCTCCGTAACGGAATGGTGATTAACTGGCGCGACAAACTCTGGGAAGTCACGGAATTTCTCCACGTGAAACCGGGTAAAGGCGCCGCGTTCGTGCGCTCGAAACTGAAAGATGTCATGACTGGACAGGTTATCGAGAACACCTTCCGTTCCAGCGACAAGTTTGACGAGATTCGTATCGAAAAGCAGCGGAAGCAGTACCTCTACTTCGACGGCAGCTTCTACGTGTTCATGGACAACGACACCTTCGAGCAGATGTCGGTGCCGGAAGAGGTCATTGGCGATCTCGCTCTGTTCATGACAGAGAATATCGAGGTCTGGATGCGAGTTGACCCGACAGGAAAGATCATCGGCATCGAGCTTCCCATCACTGTCGAGCAAGAGATTGCCGACTGTGAGCCTAATGTAAAAGGTAATACCGCCTCTGGCGGCGGAAAGGGCGCCACGACAACGACGGGACTCAAAATCCAGGTTCCGTTTTTCATCGAAGTTGGCGATAAAGTGAAGATCGATACCCGTTCCGGGGACTATCTGGAACGTGTTTAAGGAAAAAGAAAAAAAATACTTGACAACCTGATCTACATAGACCACATTATCTATGTGGATGCGGAGGAACAATGGCTAAAGGTAGATCTTTCTCAGCGAAATTGGCACATGAGATTTCAACCGAAGGTAAGGTGATTTGTCCGGTTTGCAACACGGAAGTGAAGCAAGTAAAGCTCATTCGGGCAAGAAAATCCAAAGGCGAAAGCTGGCAACCGCGGTACGAATTCATCAAGATGTGCAAGTGCAACGAAAATGATGTTATGAGCGGTAAAATTTAGAGTTCTCACACCCTACATAAAATGCCCTCCTAGCGAATACCCTCTAGTCGCCCGATTAGAGGGTATTTCCATTTTATCATTATCCAATTGATTTCTTGAGCTCATCATCCCTGATATATTCGATACATTCACATACTCCTCTTCTCCATGCAGAATTTGATGGCGATTTTTTCCTTTCTAACAAATGCAAGATCACTTTGGGTACCGCCTTCATTGATAACATAGATCAATATTCATCAAATATAACCAAATCATCCATTATTCAAGCATGCAAACAGATGGAATTACAAGGCTTTGTCTTCTGGTTTGCTCGCATTAGGGAAAACCATCCAATAGATAATGCATGAAATTCAATGAGTAAATTGAGGGCATCACACTAAAAAAAGGACAGGCGCGAATACCTGTCCTTAGAAGATATGAAGTTGAGCGATCAACCGATCTTCGCCAGCGCCTGGTCTAGATCCGCGAGTATGTCCTCGACATCCTCGATCCCGACGGAGAGCCGCACCAGTTCGTCGGTGATACCGGCCTTGAGCCGTCCTTCCTTGGGCACGTGCGAGTGGGTCATGGAGGCCGGATGCTGGATGAGCGTCTCGACGCCCCCGAGTGACACCGCGAGTGACGCGAGACGGACGTTGTCCATGAGGATCTTACCCGCTTCGAGGCCGCCCTTGAGTCCGAACGAGATCATCGCGCCGAAGCCCATCATCTGCTTCTTCGCCAGATCGTGTTGCGGGTGGGAGACGAGTCCCGGGTAGCGGATCCACGCGACGTTCGGATGCTCTTCGAGGTGTTTCGCGACCTTCATGGCGTTTTCCTGTGCACGCTCGACGCGGATGGAGAGGGTCTTGAGACCGCGATAGGCGAGGTATGCCTGGTGCGGATCGATGTTCGGCCCCATGGTCGCCATGGTGGAATAGATGGCGCGATAATCCTCTTCCGTCTTCGCGATGATGATACCACCCACGATGTCGGCATGACCGTTGATGAATTTGGTCATGGAGTGCAGCACGACATCGGCGCCGAGTTCGAACGGACGCTGAAGGTACGGACTGCAGAAAGTGTTATCGACAACCAGAGGGAAGCCGTTTTCGTGCGCGAGGTCTGCGCAGGCCCGGATATCGCTGATGACAATGGTAGGGTTGGCGGGTGTCTCGATGTAGAGCAGCTTCGTATTGGGTTTGATCGCCTTTCTGATCGCTTCGATGTCGGAGGTATCGACGAAGTCCGCTTCCACACCGAATCGGCTGAAGTATTTCTGCAGAACGCCGCGTGAGGGTCCATAAACCGCCTCGGAGCAAACGATGTGCGCTCCCTGCGAGAGGTAGTGCATATACACGGTGGTGACGGCACCCATCCCGGATGCCGTCGCGATACCGCCGAATCCGCCTTCGAGCTGCGCTACAGCGTCTTCGAGCGCTCTTGTGGTCGGGTTACCCAGTCGTGTGTAGATGTAGCCATCATCCTCACCCGCGAAGCAGGCGGCGCCATGATCCGCGCTCGTGAATGAAAAGGTCGATGTCTGGTAGATCGGTACTGAAACACTGTGATATTGATCGGGGAAATGCCCCGCATGGATTTGCCTGGAATTGAAGCCCAGCTTTCTGGTATCCATATTTTCTCCTTATCTGTTGTTTGACACCATCAAATATCTGACGGCATATTTGTCCATTTATAATATGTTTCACTCACCAACATCAGACAAGCGAAGAAAATCGGCTGCTTTAATATCCAGAAATAGTTTGACGTTTTGTGCTGTTTGCAGGCTATTTGGTAGATCATTTTACTGGATGGAAATGGAAAAAACTGACAAGTAATGGAGGATAAAGATGAAGATCGTACCACGTTGGGAATGGAGAACTTTCGGTAACAATCTGCGAGGCTACATGCAGAAATTCGAGCCATTCGAGAAAATCGGCGTGAAAGAGAGCGAGGAGACCTATATCCTCTCACGTCGCAGTGACGACAATATCAAGATCCGCTTTGAGATGGTCGATATCAAGACCCTTCTACGACGCAGCCCTGACGGTATCGAGCAATGGACCGTACTGGGCAAGAACGGATTTCCGGTGGATATCAATCAGTTGGCATTAATCTTCAAGGCGTTCGGAATCGCACTCCCCTGGCTGGACAAAGACGAATACGAGTACGACGAATTCATGAACGGTATCGTCGCGAACCTGCCGGATCTGGTAATGGTGGAAGTGACGAAAACGCGCCACATATTCAATATCGAAGGCGGCATCTGCGAATTCGCGGAAGTCACGTTTAACGAGAAGCCCATTCAGACGATCGCATTCGAGCACGAGGATATCGATCTTGTTCGGAAGCTCGCCAAACGTTTCGTCGAAGAGAACACACCGAACATCAACTACATCCGCGCCATGAAGAAATCGGCAGGACTGATCTGAGCAGATCGGAGGGGGGATTATGAAGCGAATCGCCGTGCTGGACATCGGCACCAATTCAATCAAATTTCACATAGCCGAAAAGACGGAAGAGGGCGTAAAAATACTCTATGATACGAATAACATCGCACGTCTGGGCGACGGACTGACCCGCACCGGAATGCTGTCCGAAGAGGCCATGGAACGCAACATCCGGGCACTCGGCGAATTCATGCGGATGGCGATAGATCAATACGGAATCGACACGTTCACCGCCGTGGGAACCATGTGCCTCCGGAGCGCGAAGAACGCGAAAGAGTTCATCGACCGGGCTCGGAAAGAACTCGGGTTGATCATCAACGTCCTTCCGGGCGAAGAAGAGGCGAGACTGTCCTATCTGGCGGTAGTTTCGGGCGTCGGAGTCGGAAACGAGAACGTGCTGATCATCGATACCGGCGGCGGAAGCACTGAATTCATCTTCGGCCACGGCGACGATATCAAGCGACGCTTCAGTCTGGACATCGGCGCGGTGCTGATCACGGAGAACATCCTGATCTCGGATCCCGTCGGCAACGACGAGATGATCCGTGCACGGAGCTATATCGAAAGCTTCTTCGACAAGCACGAAGTCAAAGGCGACATCAAGCGTCTGGTGGGCATTGGCGGCACGGTAACCAGCCTCTGTGCAGTGATGCACAAGATGGAGAAATTCAATCCCGACATCGTGCAGGGGAGCGTCATCAGTCTCGAGGAAGTTCAGCGTCAGATCAAAGATTACGCCTCGAAGACAATCGCCCAACGCAAAACCGTTACCGGGCTGCAACCCAAACGCGCAGATGTCATTCTCGCCGGAGCACTGATCCTCGAGGCGATCATGAAGCGGTTCGCGGTCGATAGACTGGTCGTCAGCGATCGCGGGCTTCGACACGGACTGACCTACGAAAAGCTTGGGAGGTAACACCCTGTCATGAAGCGATCGATCAGAATTTTCAGCCTCTTCATTCTCGTTGCAATTCTCTTTTCCTGCGCCAGATCGGCAAACAACGCCTTCCCAAATCGTCCCGTCAAGATCGTGGTCTATACGGCGCCGGGCGGATTGATCGACATCACGGCCCGGAAATTCACCGACGTCGCTACAAAATACACCGACGCCACCTTCGTGGTTGAAAACCGTCCCGGAGCAGGCGGCGCAGTGGGCATTCAGAGCGTCCTGCAAGCGCCTGCCGACGGCTATACGATCTTCGCGGGTACCAAGTCGAACATCTCGTTTCTGGTGGGCGCTGACGCGGCGGTCGATCCGCACGACCTCAACTGGTTCGCCATGCTCATGGCCGACCCCGAATGCGTGATCACCAACGTCAAAGCCGAGATCGACACATGGGAAGAGATCGTGGAGGACGCGAAGGAAAGACCCGGCGAACAGATATGGTTGGGACCCGATACCGGAGGGCTCGACCACATCATGGCTATGAAGCTATGGGAACGGAGCGGCATCGCGTGCAAATGGATACCGTTCAAGAGCGGCGGCGCTGCCAAGACCGCGCTGTTGGGCGGGCAGGGTGTCTGCTACGTCGGAAATCCACGCGACATCGGCGGTAATCCCGATCTCAAAGTCGCAGCCGTCTCCGCGGAAAAGCGCCTGCCGCAGTTCCCGGACACGCCGACCTTCACCGAACTCGGCCTGCCGAGACTGGAGCACGAAATCATGTGGCGTGGCTTTGCGGTGAAAAAAGGCACGCCGAAAAAGGCGCTGGCATGGTTCTCCGATCTGATCGACAAAGTCACGCAGGATCCCGACTGGCGCGCATTCTGGGAAAAGGGCGGTATCGAAGTGGTCCACTACGGGCCGGAGGAATTCAATCGCATCGTCGAGCGCGACCGCATGGAATTTCATCACTACCTTGCCAGCCTCGGCCTGATCGAACCGGAAATACACCCGATGGATGGGTCGGAACCCAGACCGAATCAATTGAATATGGAACTTCTGACGCTCGGTATTCTCATGGTGCAGATCCTTCTGTTCGCCATCGCGGGAATCCGCCTCAAATCGAAGCTTTTCCAATACACCGGCAGAATCCTCTTCCCCATCTTCTTCATCAGCCTGTCGCTGTTCTTCTGGATGCTCTCCACCCGCTTCCGTAGCGGCGAGAGTTACGGGCCGGCGATCGTGCCGAGGCTGTGGTCGATCTTCCTGACCCTCTTCAGCTTCATACTCTACGTCAAGGTAATAATGGGTAAGGAAGACAGGGATCCCAAGCCCGGCAGGCTGGACACGGTCATCCAGTTCATCGTCCTGTTGATGCTTTATCTACCCGGCATCAATTACATCGGCTATTTCATCTCGACGATCATCTTTCTGCCCGTCGCTATGTGGTTGCTCGGGTATCGCCGGAAAATCGCCATTATCCTGATCACGATCGTCTGGACGATCCTCTCCTGGGCGCTCTTCTTCCAGCTATTACACGTCGCGCTGCCAACCGGCATCCTGCTGAGGGCGATGGGATAGGCACATGGAAATCCTGACACATCTTTTGGAAGGCTTCGGCTATATCGGCGGTTGGGCCCCGATGATCGCGATCGTCACCGGTGTGATCTTCGGCATCCTCGCAGGCGCCATGCCGGGGCTGTCACCCTCGATGGGCGTCGCGCTGCTGGTGCCGTTCACCTATGCGCTCGATCCGTCGCTGGCATTGATCCTTTTAATATCCATCTACATCGCGGCGAATTACGGCGGATCCATCACCGCGGTCACTATCAACGCGCCCGGTACTGCCTCCGCGGTCGTCACCGCCTTCGACGGCTATCCTCTGACGAAGAAGGGGAAGCCCGGCGTCGGACTGGGTATCTCGCTCATATCCTCTACCGTGGGCGGCATCGTCGGAACACTGATCCTGATCTTCTTTTCTATACCGCTGGCAAAGGTCACACTGAAATTTCACCCGGCGGAATACTTCGCGCTGGCGTTCTTCGGCCTGACCACTGTCGCCTCGCTGGGTGGGAAAAACTGGCTGAAGGCTTTCACCGCAGTCTTTCTCGGATTGCTGCTTCGCACCATCGGCATGGAACAGACCGGCGTCAACCGCTTCTCCTTCGGCGTCACGGAACTCTTCGACGGCTTCAACCTCATCCCTATTCTTATCGGGCTCTTCGCGCTCAGCGAGGTGTTCCGGCAATTCGAGGCGCATGAATTCGAGGTACAGAAATTCGAGGGCGGTAAATCCCCCTGGCCTTCCATCCCGGAATACTGGCGCCTGAAATGGACCATCCTGCGCTCCTCCCTCATCGGAACCATCATCGGCATCTTTCCCGGTGCGGGAGCAACCATCGCGTCGTTCATCTCCTACGATGTCTCGAAGCGAATGAGCAAAAATCCGGACGAATACGGCAACGGCAGTCCGGAAGGCGTCGCGGCGGCAGAGGCTTCCAACAGCAGCTCCGTGGGCGGCGCGCTGGTTCCGCTCCTGACGCTCGGAATTCCCGGAAGCGCTTCGACGGCTGTCCTCATCGGCGCCCTGATGATCCACGATCTCGATCCCGGTCCACGCCTCTTCGAAACTGCGCCCGAGGTCGTCTATGGTCTCTTTGCGAGTCTGTTGATCGCCAATTTCGTCCTGCTGGCGCTGGGATTGCTGGGCAGCAAGCTGTGGATCAAGGTGACGCAGGTTCCGCGGGAGGTGCTTTTCCCGCTCATCTTCGCGGTCTCGATCATCGGCGCGTTCGCGGTGAACAACTCCATGTTCGATGTCGCGACGTGCGTCGGCTTCGGAGTCCTGGGCTGGCTGATGCGGCGTTACGGCTACCCGGTCGCGCCTGTGGTGCTCGGAATCGTGCTGGGACGCATCGCCGAGGAGAACTTCCGTAACGCCGTGAAAATGGGTGGATACGAAATCTTCTTTACAAGACCAATCAGTTTGACAATATTGAGTGTTGCGGTGATCTCCGTGATCTTCCCCATCGTTCGGGGCATGATTCAAGGCAGGTCGTCCGTGAAAGTTGATACGAGGTAAGCATTATGTTATTACGAAGAACCAAGCGCATCGAGAGAATGATCGACGAATTCCTGGATGTCATCAGCCAGGGCGCCATTCTCTTCAGCAAGGCAATCCGATTCTATGTGGAAGGCAATACCGATGAATTCGAAGCACGCAGATTGAAAGTCTCGGAGCTGGAGAGCACTGCGGACAAGCTGCGTCGGGATATCGAAATGGAGCTGTACGCCCATACATTGATCCCTGAATCCCGCGGGGACGTCCTCGCCATTCTGGAAAACACGGACGATATCATCGACAACATCAAAGAAACCCTGCTTCAATTCTCTGTGGAATGCCCGAAGATCCCGAGGGAATTCGCCAACCAGTACGTCGAACTCGCCATCGCGAGCGAGGATAGCGTCGATGCGCTGATTTCCGGTGTTCGATGCTTCTTCCGTGATGTCAAGACGGTTCAAGATCATCTCCACAAGGTCTATCTGCATGAGAAGGAAGCCGATAAAATCGCCGAAAGACTGAAGCGAGCCATTTTCAAATCGGAAATCGAACTCGCCTGGAAAAATCACCTGCGCTATTTCGCGCTGCACGTCGAGCATGTGTCCGATTACGCCGAGACGATGGCGGACCGACTTTCAATCTATACCATTAAAAGACAGGTGTAAGCCGTGATCCTGCTCATTTATCTCTCCAGCGGTCTCTTCCTCGCCTGGTCACTTGGCGCAAACCACGCGGCGAATGTCTTTGGCCCGGCTGTATCGACCAAGATGGTCAAATTCCGCACTGCTGCGATTGTGACCTCCGTATTCGTTATCCTCGGCGCTGTGTATGAGGGCGCCGGCGCTTCCCAGACCCTCGGCAAGCTCGGTTCGGTCAACGCGCTGGGCGGCGCGTTCACTGTGGCTCTGGCTGCCGCGATTACAGTGACAGGCATGACGAAAATGGGGCTTCCCGTATCCACATCTCAAGCGATCGTGGGCGGCATTATCGGCTGGAACTATTTCAGCGGATCGCTTACCGATTACTCGGCATTTACGAAGATTTTCGGTACATGGATTATGTGCCCTGTACTGGCGGCAATCTTCTCATACATTTTTTACAAGTTCTATCTCTATTTCATTGCACGAACCAAAATCCACCTATTGAGATTGGACGCTTTCACAAGAATGTTCTATCTAATCGTGACCGCGTTTTGTGCTTATAGCCTCGGCGCGAACAACATCGCCAACGCGATGGGGGTATTCGTGCCGGCATCGCCGTTTCACGACATAAGTATTATGAGCGGATTCAGCCTCTCCGGTACACAAGTGTTGTTCCTTATCGGCAGTATCGCGATCGGCGTGGGAGTTTTTACCTATTCCCACAACGTAATACGTACCGTGGGAAACGAATTGTTCCGGCTGTCGTCTGTCGGTGGTCTCATCGTAATCATGGCTGAAGCGTTGGTCTTATTTATTTTCGGTTCTCAATCGCTGCACGACTGGATGCTGGCGCATCACCTTCCGGCGTTTCCGCTGGTTCCCGTTTCCAGCTCGCAGGCAGTCGTGGGCGGCGTGATCGGCATCGCAATCGCAAAAGGCGGACGCAACATCCAGTTCCGCGTTTTAGGCAGGATATCGATGGGCTGGATTACCACGCCACTGATCGCGTGCGCGATTTCGTTTGTACTGCTCTTCTTCGTGCAGAACGTCTTCGATCAGAAGGTCCACAACGAAGCGAGCTACGATTTCGATCGCAATGTCATCACCGCACTGAGCGAACGCGATATCGATTTCGACAAGATCGAGCCGCTCAAGGGCACCAGTTTCAAGAACGCCCGTGCGCTGAATTCCTATCTGACCAGTGTCAACGAATACTCCATGGAAGAAAAGGGACTCATCCTAGCGTATGGGGCGGTTGATCCTATCGAGATCACATCCCACAGGATCCATTTAATCCAGAAGGACTACCTCAGTAAAAGCCAGCTTGCCGCCATCGAACAACTGGATGGCACCACATACAAGCATCGCTGGCAGTTCGAGCAGGCCTTGACCGATGGATCGGACGCATGGAAAATCGATACCGGCAACGATCGGAAAGACAATGAGACACGCGAGCACCTGAATTATATCATGAATCATTTTCGAATAAAATAAACAATGAATTGGGGGTTCACATGAATCGAATCAGTTTGAAATTCGGGATCATACCGATTCTGCTGCTGCTCTGTTTCGGGATGCTGTATGCTGACAGAACCGGCGCAAACCCGGAATGGAAAGACGGCATCCTGCAATTCTCATCCTCCGACGGGATGTTCAAGACCCGCTTCGATGTCCGGATGTATCTGGATGGCGCGATCTATTTCGAGAATGAGAACGAGGAATCCATGAGCGACGGCACCGACCTGCGTCGGGTGCGGTTCGCCATGAAAGTCAAGCTCTGGGAGAAGTGGCTGGCGGAATGGGATATGGATTTCGCCACCTACCAGAAGGAAAGCGACAAGAAGAACAAGGGACCCGAGGTCAAGGACATGTGGCTCGCCTACATGCTGCGGGAAAACGCGATGATCAAGGTCGGTCACTTCAAGCCGCCTTTCAGTATGGAAGAGCTGACCAGTTCATCCAAAACCGTGTTTCTCGAACGTGCCTATCCCAATGTCTTCACCACCGGGCGCCGGATTGGCTTCGGCGTGACCTACTGGAAGAACTGGATGCACGCGTCTGCCGGGTTGTTCGGCGAATCGGCGGAGAATCTCGATCAGAAATCGGGCGACGAAGGAAATGCCTTCGCGTGTCGTCTGGTTGCGGCACCCCTGAACAACGATGAACAACTCCTGCACCTGGGTGGAGCCTTCCAGTGGGTGACGCCGGATGCCGCAGAGGACGGACAGGAGAAGCTAATCGCATTCGATGAAAGGCCGGAAACATCCGTCTCGCGCACAAAATTTCTGGATACAAGCGATATCACCGACGTGAAGGGCTACAGCACCATCGGCGGCGAACTTGCCGGGAAATTCGGCCCGTTCTATGCCGAAGCGGAATACATGCTGACCACCGTGATGCGTAAAGCAGATAAGGAAGACGCGGAATTCTGCGGCGGTTACGCGATGGTGGGGTGGTTCGTCACCGGCGAATCGAAGCCCTACGATATCGAGGAAGCAGAATTCGGCAAGCCAGTTCCGGATAGCGATCTCGGCGCGCTGGAAATCGCGTTGCGCTACAGTCACCTCGACCTTACCGACGAAGACGCCCTGATCTACGGCGGCATGGCCAACAACTATGGCGTCGCGCTCAACTGGTATCCTAACAACAATGTCAGGCTAATGCTCAACTACATCTACGTGATGAATTCCGAGTTTGCCGACGGCGACGGTAACTGGAAGGGAGAGGACGAGTTCTCCTTCGTTACCGCACGTGTTCTGGTGAATTTCTAAGGGGAGGCACGGAATGAAAAACAAGACAAGCTTTACCGAATGGATGCGTAAGATGATCCGAAAATCCCCCGGGAATCGACCTTCGAATCGCGGAAACAAGCCGCTTTCCGAACGGCTGATCAGACCGCATCACGTGATCATGCTGATGATACCCCTGCTGTTCCTCTTCGCATGCAGCCTTGAAGAAGACTCATCCGACATCAATCTGTGGATCAACGAGGTCTCCGCCAGCGGCGAGGACTGGATCGAAATCTACAATCCGCAGTCGGTAACCATCGATATCACCGGATTTCTGGTGTATGATGGCGGCCATGCCTCCGATCCATACATTTTCCCGAACGCACAGATACCTGCATTGGGGTATCTGGTTTTGCATTTCAACGCAAATGGAGAACTTTACAATGCGTCGTTCGGCCTCTCGAGTGGTGGTGAAAGCGTCTATTTGGCGGACACCGGTGGCATTATCATAGACAATGCTCTTTTCCCTGCACTTGGTGACGGAGAATCCTATGCACGGGTTCCGGACGGAAGTGCAAACTGGACTATTGTGAATACACCCACACCCGGTATGTCGAACGGCGGAACACCGGACCTCTGTCTGAACGAAATATTCTCCAACGGCGACCCGGACTGGATCGAGCTGTACAATTCCACATCGTCCGATATCGATATCAGCGGCTACTTTATCTACGACGACAGCTCTTCGGAGGACAAGAGCACCTTCCCGGAAGGCACCGTCGTTCCGGCGAACGGATTCCTTACCTGGGATTGCGACGACGAACAGACCAGCTTCAAGCTCTCCAGTGGTGGCGAAGGTCTCTTTTTCGAGAACGATCTCGAAGAGCTTATCGACAGTATCAATTTCCCTGCACTGGCTGACAGCGAATCCTTCGCGCGTATACCTGACGGCGGCGCGTGGATCATCACCCAGAATCCGACACCGGGAGAATCGAATGGTGAATAGATCGATGAGAAACGTGCTCGTGAGTTTATTCCTGATCGTGTTATCGACAATCACACTTGCGGTCTTCGTGTCGGGATGTGAAGATGACGATTCGGAAGAAACGAAGCTCGAATTTGTCGCAAGTTATCCTCTGCATATCGTCGAACCGTCCGGCCTTACGTACGACGGTACCAATCTCTGGACCGTCAGTGACGAAGATGGCTTGATCTACAAGATCGATTTCGAAGGAACGATCCTGGATTCGATCGACACCGAGTTCGAAGACCTCGAAGGAATTGCTTGGAATAGCGACGATAGCCTGCTATGGGTCGTTGACGAATACGTTTCGAGGATCTATGTCCTTGATACGGAAGGCACGGTTCTCGACACGATCAATCCAAGCTTCACACATACAAACACCTATCCCGAAGGTTTATGCTATTCCGACGATAGCTTCTGTGCCGCGATCCCCAATGCCATCCTCGCCTGCGAGGCGGATATGGGAGGTGGGGCATGTTACCCGCTTGACTTCAAGCCATCCGGCTTGGATTACCCTCCCGATAGAAGCTTCACCCTGTATATCGTCAGCGATGAAACCTGCTGTCTCTATAAATGGCGTTCTGGATTACCCCCCGTGATCGAACATCAATGGGAGTTGCGATCGCAGGATCCTGAAGGGGTCGCTGTCGTTGGAAACAAAGTGTACATCGTCGATGATAGTGAAAATCGACTGGACGTCTATATCCTGAATTAATAAAATCGATGTATAAAATGAAAAACCAGGAGGTTACAATGAAAAAGATATTGATCAGCGCTTTACTTCTTACCGCTCTGTGCGGACTGTTTGCACAGGGTCTTTGCATCAACGAGGTCCAGTCGAAAAACGGTTCGACCATCACCGACCCGGAAGGCGACTACTGCGACTGGGTGGAAATCCACAATGCCGGAAATATTGAAATCGATCTGGGCGGAATGTATCTTGCCGACGATCACTATGAAGGCTCACTCGACGATGCCTACATGATCTCCGATGAACATCCGGACGAGACTACGCTCGAACCCGGCGGATACATGCTGTTCTGGTTCGACGAAGACATCGACGATGGCATCTTCCATGTCAACACAAAGCTTGGCGGCGACGCAGACGCGGTCTATCTGATCAGCGCGGAGAACGAGGTCATCGACAGCTTCGTGTATGAATACGATGCCGATACCGGTCTCGACGTCGATGACGTCTCCATCGGTCGCTCACCCGACGGCACCGACAACTGGATTTTCTACGGCGTGGGATACGATCTTGCCTGCACGCCCGGAGCTGAAAACGAGGTCGTGGCGAACAACCCAAACACCGTTCCGGAAATCGAAGCCGTCACGCTGAACAACTATCCTAATCCCTTCAACCCTGAGACCACCGTCTGCTTCACCGTACCGCAGCAAACCAACGCCGAACTGGTAGTCTTCAACATCCGCGGGCAGAAGGTCAAGACTCTCTTCCACGGCAATGCGGAGCAGGGCGAAAACAATGTTGTGTGGAATGGCACCGACGAATCCGGTAAGAATGTATCCAGCGGTATCTACTACTGCCGTCTGACCACCTCAAACCAGACCAGTATCCGCAAAATGGTTCTGATGCAATAAGCCACTTCATATATAAGGGCAGGACTCCAGCGCCTGCCCTTTTTCATAGGCATAGTTTGTCCTGAAAGGACGATCGAGTATAGCCCGGTACGTATGTGCCGGGTTTCATTTATAGGATAGATTAAAGTCCCGTGGGGATAACGGACGGGTAATAGAATGATCTTCCTGTCGTCCCTACGGGACTTCACTCCTCTCCATAATCTTGTACCCAGTGCTCACGCACTGGGCTAAATTCTATCGTCCTTTCAGGACTCAGAACCAACAATGTATGGCTTTGTTGCAAACTTGGTGGGTAGAATAGGTTCATCGTTTGTAGTCCCGTTGGGATGATAGATTTTAGGCTGGGGCGTAAGCCCCAGCTACTTTGCCGATACGATGAAAGAGTGCCGTAGGTACGACAGATAAATGATTCTACTTACCATCTCTCGTCCTTCCATGACTCAGAAATCATTACTGCGATATCCACCCACATAATATGCAACAGAGCCTAATGTATGTACCTGCTCAATATGGAGCAGCGCCAATAAAAAACCCGGACCGCGAAGGCCCGGGTTTGGATTATATCAGAGCAACAGACTATTTCAGAAGAATCATCTTCTTGGTAGCTGTGTAGCGTCCGGCTCTCATCTTGTAGAAGTAAACGCCACTACCGACGTCTTTTCCGTGGTTGTCGTCACCGGTCCACTGAATCTTATGGTCGCCAGCATTCATCGTCTCGTTTACGAGTGTGCGAACCAGCTGACCCTTGAGGTTGTACACCTCGATGGTCACTTCGGACTTATCGCTGAGCGAGAAGAAGATGTTGGTAACCGGGTTGAACGGGTTCGGGTAGTTGCCGTTCAGCTCGGTGAATGCGGGGAGTTCGGTGTTATTGTTGTTATCAATGATCTGGATGGTGTTGGACGGACCTGATTCGTTGCCGTCGGTATAAACGGCGGTAACGTAGTATTCGTAGGTTCCGTCAGGAACGTTTACGTCGTTGTAAACGGTGATGTTGACGTTGTTCTGAGTTGCCAGATATGCGCCATCGCGATAGATGTTGTAGGAATCAAGCGTCGGACGATCACGGTCTATCGAAGGAACGATATAGATATTTCCGTCATCCTTCAGGGTTCCGAGTTTCTTCGAATCGGAAACAAGGTCATAGACAACTTCGCCACGAGCGTTGTTGACATAGACGTCGTCCATCTTGATCCAGTACATATCGGACACATCGCAGTGAACGAATGCAAGGCGGCAGTTCTGGTCAGCCCAGCTACTAAGGTCGGCTGTGAATTCGTGCCAATCGCCATCGGTGAGAGTTTCTTGGATGAGTGTTTCTGTGAAATCGTTCGGGTTCATACCGCCGGTCGAAAGAAGCACTTCGAAGTGTTCTGCAGGCCATTCTGGATCCTGTGCACACATCCAGAGACTGATTTCAAAGCCATTCTGAATTGCGATCGGAGGCGTGATCAGCCAGTTATCCGGATTCAGTGCGCCCACTTCATTGATGTAAGAAGCTGAGGCAACACAATAATCGCCTGTATGTGTACCATATTCTTCATCGGCGATTTCCCAGTAGTATCCGTCTCCATCGACATCGACGTTTTGCCAGTCATCGGAGATTTCACCGGATTCGAAGCCTTCATCGATGTTTTCAACGGGCGGCTGGTTGGTTCCAGGAGCATCCCATTGAAGCAGGACGTTGTTACCATTAACGGTAGCATGAAGGTTTTCGGGTTCATCGTAGGTGAGTTCAATAATGGTGACTTCGTCTGAGTTCGAAGGATTGGACTCGTTGTTTCCACCATTGTAAATGGCTGTTGCGTAGTAGGTATAAGTACCCGGTTCCAGTCCTTCTTCAGTGTATTCGAGAGTGAACGGATCATTCACGGTGCCGACAAGGTTGCCGTCACGATAGATTTTGTATCCGTCCAGATCGCGATTGCGGTTGATTGGTTCCGGTGTAACGACATCGCTGTAATCTCTTTCGAACGCCATCGGAGCGCTGACGCGAAGCGGTTTGACTGAAAGCGGAAGGAGTTCTTCGCCTGCGCGTCCACCGGATGCGTAACCCACGATGTTCCAGTTGTTGGTAAGTGCGTCGTTGAGGTCAACGAGTTCCGACCATGAGCCACCGTATTTAACCAGGTTACCCTTGGCGGAAACTTGTGGTCCAGCGTCAACTCCGCAAGGATGGTCGCCCTGTGTGTTGGCGCGGTAGCCGAACCAGAGTTCTTCACTTTCGTCGATTGCCACAGGCGTATCGAGTGCGAAGTAGTTCCATTCGTTGGGTGTAACCTGCACCGTCTGGTCCACGACCATGTCGCCTTCGGTGAAGGTAGAGCCGTTGTAGCTTCCGCCGGTCCATACACGGATAGCGTAAACACAGTCGGCGTAACGCGGGAAGAATCCAATCTGGCTGAGAGTCATGCCGTCGTAAGCGGCGAGATCGCTTGTATCGAAACGATGTGCGACGACAAAGTCGGCTGCAGCATTGGTACCGATACCGTCAACATTGACACCGTCGTCCCAGCGAAGCTCGGTATAAGGAGAAGTCCAGGTCAGGTGAACGTTCACGTCGTTCTGGACTTCGGCTTCGAAGTTGCCCGGAGCCGGGTAGTCGCTGATCGCGTTGAGTGCGAAATCGACCGTGGTAGCCTGATCGACACTGATAACCACATCTTCTTCAGTAGCTGTGGAGTATCCGGTTGCTGAGCAGGTTACGTCGTAGGTTCCGACATTCACTTCGAAGGAATATTCGCCGCTGGCGTTCGTAGTACCGGAAGCGGTACCGCAAACGACGACAGCGCCCTGGATCGGGCTGTTTGTCTCGGCGTCGGTTACCGTACCATCGATGGTTCCGGTTTCGCCAGGTTCGCCACCTGTTACGGCAACGTCGTCGATACAGACGCCATAGCCGTAGTCGAGTAGAGCTTCGAAGCAGAGCTGGTAGGTCGCGCTCGGATTCGGAAGGGTAATTTGTTCCATGGTCCATGCGGAGATATCACTAGTCCAGGTTTCGAGTTCTACCCAATCGTCGGTGTCAGAAACGCGATAATACAGTGTCAAGGAATCCTGGTCGCCAGACCATACAGCTTGAGTGTGGTAGAATGTAAGGACAGGTTGACCTGTAAGGTTCAATGCCGGGGTGATCAGTTGAGTTGTGTTTCCATCATAGTTTCCGGCATAGATATAAGCGTTGTAGCTTCCGGAGTATGCACCTGCGGGATGTCCGGAGTTACCGCCAGCCTGGAATGTCCAGTCAACGGTACCCACAACGTGTTCTTGTGACCAGCCAGCAGGCATTGCGCCGTTTTCGAAATCTTCGAACAACGCATAACCCATATCCTGGATGGTAACTTCGACGGTATTGGAAGGATCGGATTCACCTTCGTCCCAAATGGCGGTCACATAATATTCGTATGTGCCGTCGGCAAGATCTTCGTCCATATAGGTAAGAGTCTCGGCATCGACAGTTGCGAGCTCGGAGTCGTCACGATAGATCTTGTAACCGGTCAGGTCGCGGTCTCTCGGAGAAGCGACCTGCTCGAATGCTTGTTCGAAGGTAGCTTCGGAGTTGTTGTACGCACGCGGCGTGGAAGCCAGCGGAACCAGCTCGCCACCGATACGTCCATCGACAGCCATGCCGACGATGTTCCAGTTGTAGGTAAGTGCGTCGTTGAGGTCTGTAAGCTGAGCCCATGCGTTCTGATAATAAATCAGGTTGCCTTTGTAGGCTACTTGAGGACCCGCATCGCAACCCGCCGGATGGTCTCCGGTCGTGTTGGCGCGATAGCCAAACCAGAGTTCAGCCTCAGCGTCGATGGTAACGGGGGTGCTGAGAGTCACATAGTTCCACTCATTGATCGTGAAGTTGGTAACTGCCTGATCAATGATCATGTCGCCCGGGTTGAGGGTGGTGCCGTTGAGGCTACCGCCGGTCCAGACGCGAATGGAGTATTCGCAGCTCTGATAACGAGGGAAGAAGCCAACCTGAGTAAGGCTCATTCCGTCATATTCGGAAAGATCGGAAGTATCGAAGCGAGCCGCGACATCAAAGTCGGCAGCAGCGTTGGTTCCGATACCATCATCGTTAACGCCGTCGTCCCAGCGAAGTTCCTCAGAATCTGGATTCTGAGGTGCGCCCCAGTTAAGTTGCACGTTCGTCTGGTTCATGACGTTCGCTTCCAAGTTCATAGGTGGCCACGGCTGTGCAAACGCCACGACAGCGATCAGTGCCAGCATTGCCACGAATAACAATTTCTTGGACATAGATTTCCTCCTTGTTTTTCATTAAGGTATATCAAAACCCTATGAATTTCCAGTTTGCAATATTGATTGCGAAGGAAGAGTTTCTTGTCAATGTTTTTTTCGAAGGGACTGCTTTCGCATTCCGTTCCTTCATGACATTCGTGGCATATCCGGTTCCATGTACAAGACATTTCAGTGCTTTAAATCATCACTGTCGTATATGATAATGCAAATAGTATTCCCATTAGCTGTATTGACCATACAAATGCTTGTATATTGCGGAATTCAGGATTATCTCTCAGGAATTGGTTGACAATCATTCCGTTGAACTCGTTCTGTTTTCACATACTATGAAAGGATTTCTCCGACCATGAAAAGCCAGGATGTCAGCATTGAGAAGTTTCTGAATCGTATCCAGAAGCTGCCACAGCCGGATCATGATCTTCTGCGAAAGGCGTTCGACTTCGCAGAGACGGCTCATCGCGGGCAACTGCGCGATTCAGGAGATCCCTATATCATCCATCCGGTCAACGTGGCGTGGCTTCTTCTCGATATGGACTCCGACATGGAGACCGTCGCGGCGGGGCTATTGCACGACGTCCTCGAGGACACAAAGCGGTCGGGGGACGACATCCGGCGGACGTTCGGCGAAAACATCGCCATCCTCGTGAAGGGCGTGACAAACCTTCAACACTACACCTATTCAGCACCCCGATCCCGCATGACACGGCAGTCGGAGAATTTCCGTAAATTCCTGCTCTCGGTGGTTGACGATATCCGCGTGTTGATCGTGAAGATGGCGGACAGGCTGCACAATATGCGTACGCTGGGCTATCTGACGCCGGAGCGCAAAGTTCGCATCGCGCGGGAGACGATGGATATCTACGCCCCACTGGCAAATCGGTTTGGACTGGCAAAGATGCGATGGGAGATGGAGGATCTCGCCTTCAAGAACCTGATGCCGGATGTTTACAAGCAGATCGCCACGCTTGTCAACGAGAAGAAAGACGCTCGCGAAGCATATATCCGGATGGTCCTGGAGCCGGTCGGAAAGCTGCTTCGGGATGCGGGGATCGAGCCAGAGATTTACCGGCAGAAGCAAACACCTCTACAGCATCTATCGCAAGTCGGTCAACCGCAACATCCCCTTCGAGGATATCTTCGATCTGGCGGCGATCCGGATTATCGTGAAAACAATCGCGCAGTGCTACGAAGTACTGGGGATTCTGCATCGCAATTTCGAGCCGCTGGAGCATCGCTTCCGCGACTACATCGCCCGGCCAAAGGTAAATCGCTACCAATCGTTGCACACCGGTCTGATCGGTCCGCAGGGGCGCGTGGTCGAGGTGCAGATTCGAACCCGTGAGATGCACGCCATCGCCGAAGAAGGCGTTGCTGCCCACTGGAAATACAAGGAATTCCAGTCGGGAGTCCAGACGAACAACCACTTCGACGAACAGATCGGCTGGATCCGCAACCTGCTCAGTCAGGAAGCGACGTCCTCTGCCGGTGAATTCCTCGAATATTTCAAGATGAACCTTTATCCCGAGATCATCATCGCCATCACGCCGGAGGGCGATTACATCAAATTGCCGAAGGGTTCCACGCCCGTCGATTTTGCCTTCGCGGTACATAGCGGACTGGGATTCAGAACCATCGGCGCGAGGGTGAACGGCAGGTTCGCACCGCTCCGCACCGAACTGAATACGGGCGATACGGTGGAGATCATCACCGGCTCGACGCCGAATCCGGGCAAGGACTGGCTGGATTTCATGAAGTCGTCCAAGGCGCGCCAGAAGGTTCGCACCTGGCTTCGACGTAGAGAGCTGGAAGACGCCATCAGACTCGGCAAAGAGATCTTCGAGAAGCGGAGTCGGAAAGCGCACCTGAAGTTTGAAAATAATGAAGAATTCAGCGCAGTGCTCCGACAGATGAAGATCACGGACGACAATCAGCTCTATGCAAGGCTCGGCAAGGGATCGCTTCTGTTCACGGATATTCTGGATGCAGTGTGCGCCTTGCGTGAGGATGAAGCTCCTTGTGAGATCGAGCTGGAAATCGGGCCGAAAGATACGCCAGCGTTTCAAGGGCGTTCGGATCGGTCAGATCGACAACCTGCTGATACACTACGCCAAGTGCTGCAATCCGGTACCGGGCGATAAAATCGTCGGCTATACCACCCGCGGTAGAGGAATTACCGTGCATCGTGAGGATTGCCCGAACAAGGGATTCCGCAAGCTACTCGCCGAGGAGAAGGATCGCAATCGTGCCGTTACAGTGGGATCGACCTTCGACGAATGGTAAAACAGGCTTCACGGTTCAGGTCATGGTACTCTCGAAGAACCGCCGCAACATGCTGAAGGAGATCGTCAACGCATTCTCCCGCATGCACATCGAACTGACGGAAGCGCGCATGGATCACGATGTCGAGGGCGCGCGCGGATGGTTTTCGTTTCGCATCCAGCATCGCAATGAACTCGACCGGGTATTCAGCACGCTCCGGCGGCTGCCGAAGGTGCTGCACGTCGAGCGGATCGACGGAGGGAAGTAGTCATGCGTCACGACGATCTGACCCGAAATATCAGGCTCTATCCATGGTTCCGGCTATTTTCCAACCTGATGATCATCGGTCCAATCCTGGTGCCGTTCATGATCTTCAAGGGACTCAGCTATTCGGAGATCATGCTACTGCAATCGATCTCGGCTGTGTCCGTGTTCGTCTTCGAGGTTCCCACGGGCTCCATCGCGGACAAAATTTCGCGGAAATTTTCCCTGGTAATCAGTAGTGTGCTGTGTGCGTTTGGGCTACTACTCTACATCCTTTTTTCTTCCTTCTGGGTATTTGCCGTGGCGGAAATTCTTTTCGGCATGGGCATGACCTTCAGCAGTGGAGCCGATTCGGCGCTTCTCTACGAGAGCCTGATCCGTCTCGACCGCAAGAAGGAATACCAGCACCACGAGGGGCATGCGCAGTTCATGATCTTCGCGGGGCAGGGTATCGGATCGATCGCCAGCGGATTCCTCTACAAGTTCAACCAGTTCATGCCTTTCTGGCTCAGCATAGGGTTCATCGGTATTTCGGGTCTCTCAGCGCTGGGATTCAAAGAGACCACAAGAGAAAAGAGCGAGCACAACTACATTGTCCACGTATTGAAGAGTATCGGTATCACTATCAAGACGCCGCGCATCCTTTGGACGGTGCTCTTCGCCGCGCTGATGGGCTTTTCCTACCGCGTCTCGTTCTGGCTCTACCAACCGTATTTCAAGCGGGTTGAGATCGACGTGATGTGGTTCGGGGTGATCTTCTTCTTCTTCAACATCGTGGCGGCGTTCACATCGAAGGTGCTGGTCAAGAAGTATTACAACACTCGACCGCGCAAGGTTCTGATAAGCCTGGGTCTGCTTCTCGGCGTGTCGTTCATCCTGCCGGCGATTTTCATCACGCCGTTCGCACTGATCGCGCTGGCATCACAGCAGATCGTCAGGGGTCTGTACCAGCCGACACTTCGGTTCTACATCAACCACCAGATCAAAGACCAGTACCGCGCGACGGTGATCTCGCTGGTCAGCCTCGCCGGAAGCCTTAGCTTCGCGATCATATCGCCGATCGTCGGTGTCAGCCTGGACAACTGGGGTACGATCCAGACTTACTGGTGCGTGGGCGTCTTCACGCTCGCCGGTATCGGCGCGTTGATGCTGCTGCGGAGGATGCAGAAGTTGAAGCGGGAGAAAGAGAAGTTGGCAGAAAGCAACGAACTTGGCTAAAGCACATTAATATTTCAAATATAAAATTATTTTAAAATACTGCTTGACAACCAATGGGGCATTAAGTAAAAAAAGGCTGTTCCAAGGGCAAGTAATCCTAAAATTCGAAGCAAGAGCAGTTTGTCGGTTAGTCTTCAAAAGCAAGATGTACATACTTCTACTAATGTCACTCATCGCCGGATGAGACTAGTGCCTCGGGTCGATCGACCAATGCTAAAACAACCCATAAATCCAACCAACCACTGCCTTGGAGGATCCATGAAAAAAAAGTATGATGTTATCACTCGCCATGATGCTATTCGTTGTTCTCTGTTTTGCGACAACGCGAATCGTTCCGACACAATATGCGACAATTCAAAGTGCCGTCGCTGCAAGTCTCGATGGAGATGAAGTGCTTATCCTTCCCGGCACATATAACGAATCGGTAACCGTATCGGGGATCAGCGTGATGATACGAAGCCGATATCTGAACACGATGAATCCCGACGATATTGAAAATACGGTTGTCATTGCACCGGCTAATCAATTTGCCACTTTCTATGCTGCAAACGTTCCCAATACACACATGACGCTGCATGGGTTGACAATACAGCATGCAGGAAACGGAAACTGTGTTTACATCAACGATGCCGGTATCGCAACGGTTGAGCGATGTGACATCTCAGGTGGATATTCCGGTATCTGTACACGAAATTTTGCCAGTTTCTATGTCTATTATTGTAAGATTCATGATAACACCTGGTACGGAATAACAGGTTCCTGGGATGGTGCTGTTGTTCGCTACGAATATATCGTGGAAAACACACTGATTTACGGGAACGGATCTCATGCAATCGCACTCGATTATTCACCGACGACGTTTAAAAAGTGTACGATAGTCAATAACGGTGGTTATGGACTAACAGGAACCGGAGGAAACTGGCCTCACACACTGAACTCGTCGATCGTGTGGGGCAATACACTGGGAAGTTGTGAGGTCGGCTCGGTCACAGCGAGGTATTCCGACATCCAGGGGGGATGGACAGGAACTGGCAATATCAATATCGATCCCTGTTTCAACGATCCCTTGAACGACGATTTCACACTTGCCTGGAATTATAGCGAGAAATCTCCCTGCATCGATACCGGCGACTCTGCTCCGACAATGCTGGATCCGGACGGCACACGGGCGGACATGGGATATGAACCGGCGATCGACCATTACGTTTGCAAGTACAGTTTTAATGGACTCACGACGAATAATGGATGGACATGGCTGTGTTTCCCGGTAATCGACAATGTTCTTCAAAATCAAAATCGGATCGATCATGTACTTGCTAACGCCATTTCGGGAAATCCTCCTCTGCTGAATTACATCAAATGGTCCGATTCACTCGGCGATCGGTTATATCAGGGCTTGATTGGTTGGGTCAATGGCGATCATCTCGTGAAGCAGACGCAGGGATATAAAAATCTGGCAAGAAATGGAGGATACTCAGTAGGAGTGTCCGGATTTCGTATTCCAGATGATGCGGAGATGTCTCTGATAGGCGAAGGAGAAGAGAACTGGCTCGGTTACTTCTTGCCATTTTCGCAGGAACCGGAGGACGCCTTTGCGAGCGTCTGGGAAAACCTTTATTCGATTCAGGCGCAGACCTGGTGCATGGTTCGCATAAATGAACACACCTGGCTTCAAATGGGTGATGGGACTCTGAACAAAGGTGATATGGTCGTCGTGAAATGCTACCATACAGTATGGGATTTCGTTTGGGGTCAAAATGAGGCGGAATTGCGCCACAGAGAGCAGGCAAGTGATTTCACCTGGGAAGAAGAAGCCGATTACGTTCCGATCTTCGTCTCGGTAGAGAACGAAGAAGGGTTGAGAGAAGTTGGCGTATTCATCGATGGCGTGTGCAAAGGCGCTGCGGTTTTCGAGAACGGTCAGGCACAGGTTTGCGCCTATATAGCCGATGAGGATGAGGGCGAGAAGATCGAACTTCGTTTCAGCTACGAAGGCAGAGCACCGGAACGAAGCCTTCGGAAGGGATACGTGTACGATCACAAGTCGGGCACCAGTACTCCGGCGTCGTTCGAGATTCATCGCGATCAGGAATATTACCTATTCACCGACAGCAAAGATCTGACATCTCCAGTGGCATCTGCGGCGGTCTCGGTGTCGAACTTCCCCAATCCTTTCAATCCATCGACAACCGTGCATTACGCATTGCCATCCGCCGGCGATGTGAAGGTCGAAGTTTACAATGTGCGTGGACAGCGCGTCCGGACGCTGGTTGATGGCATACAGACAGCCGGTGCATACGATGTCGTCTGGGATGGAACAACAGAAACGGGCACTGCGAGCTCCAGTGGCGTCTATTTTATCCGTTTGCAGACCGATGACAAGACCGTTGTGCGCAAAGCGTTGATGATGAAATAACAGTGCTTCGATAAATAGCCCCACCCCGGTCCCTCTTCGTATCGGGAAGAGGGATTCGGGGAGAGGCGACTACACGGATACACCTGGTTCTGCTGTGGTGCTCCCAGATATTCTCTTTCTCAGAGTATGTTCCACCGGTTACAATTCCCTCCGCGTAACGTTTCCTTCACAAACATGTTGACATATACAATGGGGTAAATATCCTTTTTTTTGGAAAATTATGAATAAGGATCGGGATATGCTCGAAAAGATAAAAGGACCGGAAGATGTTCGCAGGCTGTCGCTTGCGGAATTGAAGATGCTGGCTCAGGACGTGCGGGAACGCATCCTGGAGGTGACGGCGAAGAACGGCGGTCATCTGGCGCCGAGTCTGGGCGCTGTCGAAATCGCAGTGGCGCTGCTGAGGGTGTTCAATCCGCGTCGCGACCGCGTGGTGTGGGACGTGGGCCATCAATCGTATGCATGGAAGATTCTCACCGGGCGCAACGACCGCTTTGACACGCTGCGGCAGTTCGGCGGAATCAGCGGCTTCAACAACATCTTCGAGAGCGAGTACGACGCATTCGGCGTGGGTCACTCGAGCACGTCGATCTCGGCTGCGCTGGGCATCAATGTCGCCGACGAGATGATGGGCAGAAAGGGCCGCACAATCGCGGTGATCGGAGACGGCGCGCTGACAGGCGGAATGTCGTTCGAGGCGATCAACCACTGCGGTCACCTGCAGAAGAACCTGATCGTGATCCTGAACGACAACGCGATGTCGATATCCAAGAACGTCGGCGCATTACAGAGCTACATGGCGAACATCCTGGTCAGTAAGACCTACAACACGCTCAAAGAACGGGTCTGGGATCTCTCGCACACGCTTCCGACCAATATCCGCAGGAGGTTCATCACCGGCGCACAGAAGCTGGAAGAGAGCCTCATCAATATCCTTGTTCCAAACATCATCTTCGAGGATCTCGGCTTCAAGTACGTCGGTCCCATCGACGGGCACGATCTGCCGAGGCTCGCACATATCTTCAACAAAGCACGGCATAACATCGTCGGACCGGTCTTGATCCACGTGGTGACTCAGAAAGGCAAGGGCTGCGATTTCGCCGAGAACAACGCGCGCGTCTTCCACGGCGTCGGTCCATACGAGGAAAAGACCGGCGCAAGCCTGTCGAAAAAGGGTCAATCCTACTCGGGCGTTTTCGGCGACAAGCTCTGCGAACTGGCGGCCGAACACAAGAACGTGGCAGCCATCACCGCCGCCATGACCGACGGCACCGGACTGACCGAGTTCGCACGGAAATACCCGGATCGATTCTTCGACGTCGGCATTGCCGAGCAGCACGCGGTTACCTTCGCCGGCGGACTGGCGGTGCGCGGCGTCAAGCCGTTCGTGGCGATCTACTCGACCTTCCTGCAACGAGCGCTGGATCAGATCATCCACGATATCGCGCTGCAGAAGCTGCCGGTGGTGTTCTGCCTCGATCGCGCCGGACTGGTCGGTGACGACGGCGCTACCCATCACGGGGTTTTCGACCTATCGTATCTGCGCCTGATCCCAAATCTGCAAATTCTCTCGCCATGCTGCGCCGAGGAATTGGAATCGATGATGGACTACGCCATGCATTACGACGACGGTCCCATCGCGATACGCTATCCGCGCGGCAACGCCCGGCTCTGCGAGATGGAGCATCCCATCATCGAATCGGGTAAATGGGAGATCGTGCGGGAAGGCGAAAAGGTGGCGTTCATCGGCACCGGAAAGGGCATGATCGACGCAGTCGAAGTTGCGGAGCTATTCGGAGACGCTATCAAGCCCTGGCTGATCAACGCGCGCTTCGTCAAGCCGATGGATACCGCACTGCTGGACGAATTGAAGAAGAAAGTCGATTATATCGTCACCATCGAAGACGGATCGCTCGAGGGCGGATTCGGGCAGGCGGTGCAGGCGTATTTCAACGGCAGCGGCGTCATGGTACACACTTTCGGAATCCCGGATCGGTTTGTCACGCACGGCAGAGTCGATCAACTGAAAGAGATGCTGGGTATCACACCGCAGCAGATTCACCAAAAACTGAAAGACATTTTGTAACATACCATGAGCGGTCTCCACGACACGATTGCCGCCGAAGCGACCCCGAGGGGCCACGGCGGGATCTCCGTTCTTCGTATCAGCGGACAGGGCGCGATCGATATCGCCTCGAAGATTGTCAGAGCACGTAATCCATTGCAGGACAGTCCATCGCATACGGTACATTTCGGTCATGTTCATGATGGCGGTCGGCAGATCGACCAGGTATTGGTCAGCGTCTTCCGCGCGCCGAACAGTTACACCGGCGAAGACGTCGTGGAGATATCCTGCCACGGAAATCCCTTCATCGTATCGCAAATCCTCTCGCTCATCCTGCGCGACGCACGCCAGGCTGATCCGGGCGAATTCACGCAACGCGCATTTCTCAATGACCGAATCGACCTCACCGGCGCCGAGGCGGTCAACGACCTCATTCACGCTCAGACAAGACAGGCGCAGGCGGTTGCGCTCGAACAACTCGAAGGCAGCCTGCATCACCGAATCGAAGCGCTCTTGCAGCGCATCACCAAGATCAGGATGCAGATGGAAATCGAGATCGACCTGAGCGATCAGGATCTGGCGGATACCGATTGGAACGCGATCCGATCCGAGTGTGCTTTGCTGGTGGAGGAGCTGAACGAACTGGTACGAACCGGTCGGGAAGGATTGATCCTGCGCGAGGGATTCAAGATCGCGCTGGTAGGGCCTCCGAACGTTGGTAAATCGAGCATTTTCAATGCGTTTCTCGAAACGGAGCGCGCGATCGTCACGCCACACCCGGGCACCACGCGCGACTATCTGGAAGAGGCCGTCGCCGTCGAAGGGTATTTGCTCAGGCTTTACGACACCGCCGGAATTCGGGAGACGCCCGACGAGATCGAAAAGATCGGCATCGACCGCTCCGAGATGATGATCCGGCAGTCGGATCGTGTGCTGTTCATCACCGATTCGGAGACAATCGACGATGACTCGAAGCGACTGGATGAACTGATTGGCGCACGAAATTTAATCCGGGTGATTAATAAATCCGATCTGCTGACCAATCATGCGATCGCGGATTTTCGCAGTCGTGGCTTTATCCCTTGCAGCGCGTTACGGAAGGATGGTCTTCGCGAATTGAAGGATCGACTGTTGAAGGATATCCGTATCTCTCCGACCGAACTGCACAGCGGTATCCTGACCAACGCCCGGCAGATTGCCGCCGCGAGTCGCGCGGAAAAATCTCTTGCCAGAGCGCTTGCGTCGATCGATGATAGCGTGGGCGCTGAGTTTGTCGCGTTCGACATGAAAGAAGCGAGCATGGCGTTGGAGGAGATCGTCGGCAGGATAACATCGGACGATCTGCTGAACAGGATTTTCGATGATTTCTGTGTGGGGAAATAATCCAAACTTCCGAATGTGCCGGAGGCTCTTCCGAATGTTTGGATTTTTGAGTTTCAACCAGTACAGATTGCAATACAATCAACATTCAGAAGAGTCGCAAGCGACACATTCAGAAGTTGATTTCAGCGGGAATATTAGAAAAATCTATATAAATTGTAAATTTGGTTTACGGCTTGCATGATATATGCGGAAAAACAGAAGAAGGAGCCGGGATATGTACACAAGGTTTACGATATTCCTTTTGATATTCAGTTTCGGACTCGGGGCAATCGAGATCCATCTCAACGACAATCCATTGTCTGTGCAGGTTTTACGAGACGAGCCGCTCTCGATTCGGATGACATTCGGATCGTTTACGTATAATGAAGTCGAAATCGACGGTGAGACATGGGCGCTTCCCTATCTTGGCGGCGAGAGCCTGATCATGGAAAAAGGTATGCCGCAGCTTCCTCAGATCGTGCGCAGCGTAATCATCCCGGGAGACCGCAAGCCAGACCTCATCATCACCGATTGGCAATCGACCACTGTCAAACTACGAGTCGCACCGTCCAAAGGGCATTTTTCGCGCGAGATCGATCCGGACACCGTTCCCTACGAATTCGGCGAATTCTATCGCAGCCCCGACATCGCGGACCAGCCGGTCGTAACGCTCTCCGATCCGTACATCCTGCGCGATTATCGCGGCGTGGCGGTGCAGTTCAAGCCCTTCTTCTACAATCCCGCGGAAGGAACTCTGACCATCACGACATCCATCGAGGTCGAGCTCCATTTCGATCAACCGGCGCAGATCAATCCCATGGCACGCGTGAATAACAAGTCGAGTCGCGCCTTCGAGGAAATCTACCGCAACCACTTCCTCAACCAGCCGAACACGCGCTACGATTCCGTTCTTGAAGAGGGAAGGATGATCGTGATATCGTACGACGATTTCATGGATGAGGTGGCGCCGCTCGTGCAGTGGAAGATCGAAAAGGGAATCCAAACCGATCTCTATAGCGTCGATACGATTGGAAACACCGACACCGCGATCGGCGATTTCATCCAGGATCAATACGATATGGATGACGGACTTACATGGGTATTGCTTGTCGGAGACGCCTTGCAGGTCGATACGCCCAGCTATTCCGGTGGCGGCGCCGATCCGATGTATGCACTCGTCGATGGCAACGACAGCTATCCCGATATCTTCATCGGAAGGCTGTCCGCGCAGACCGAGGGGCAAGTTGACACCCAGATCGAACGATTGATCGGATACGAACGCGACATCACATCGGGAGACTGGATGGCGAAAGGCGTCGGCATCGCATCTGAGTTGGGCAACGGCATCGGCGACGACGGCGAATCCGACTGGGTTCACATGGACCTCATCCGCGACGATTTTCTCGGTTTCAATTACACGCAAGTGGATCAGATCTACGCGACCACCGGCGCGACGGACACCATGGTTTCCAATGCACTGAACGAGGGACGCGGGGTCGTTAATTATTGCGGGCACGGCTCCACGACCAGTTGGGGTACAACCGGCTTTAACTATGCCGACATCAATAATCTGACCAACGACAACATGCTTCCGTTCATCGTCTCGGTCGCCTGCAAGAACGGCAACTTCGTCAGCTATACCTGCTTCGCCGAATACTGGATGCGAGCCACCCACAACGGTCAACCTACCGGCGCGATCGGCATCTACGCATCCTCCATCAATCAGGAATGGGCGCCTCCCATGGCGGCGCAAGACGAGATCGCCGACCTGCTGGTGAGAGAAGACAAATATACGTTCGGTGGATTGTGCTACAACGGCTCCTGCCTGATGATCGACGAATACTCTTACTGGGGACCGCGCATGTACAACACCTGGCATATCTTCGGCGATCCCTCGATGCAGGTCAGGACGCAGACCCCGATCGCGATGAACGTCGTCCACGAGACGATGTTGCCCGTCGGAAGCGGATCGATGACCATCGACACCGACACTGAGGGCGCCGTATGTTGCCTGACGGATGGCAGCACGATCATCGCCGTCACCGAGACGGATGCCAATGGCGACGCGACATTGAGCTTCGACCCGTATAATCAACCGGCAGATTTGCTTCTGACCGTCACCGCGCCGGACCGCATAGCCTATCAGGCGGTGATTCAGGTTGGCGATATTCCACCGGTGACCGGACTCACCATCGCAATCTCGGACGGAGCTGTTCACCTGAACTGGGACGCAGTTCCGGGCGCCAGTTCCTACAAAATCTATTCCCTGAGCCGTCTTAATGGGTTTTCCTCGCTTCGTGGGACGGTCAGTCAACCCGAGTGGACCGATTCGAGCCAGTATGAACGGAGATTCTACTACATCACGGCGGTATTCGATTAACGGAAGGCAGTCATGAAACATGCGTTGCTGGCGGGGTTGATTTTCATTATTTCGACCGCGTTCGCGACGTCCGACTGGCAGCAGCAATATCCACATTCGCTTCCGCACGCCAAGACGAAAGTCGAAGAGCTTGCGCCCGACCGGAGTTTCTACCCCACCGATCCGCCCGATCCACCGATTCGCCAGATTGCGGAATTCGAACCAATGTACGGCGCGCTGATCCGCTATCCGCTCGGAATTCCCTACACACTTGTCGCGGAACTAGCGGAAGACGATATTCTGGTATCCATCGTCGCAAGCGAGGCTTACAGGCAGCAGGCGATCACCAACTATACCAATCACGGTGTGAATTTGGACAACTGCCGGTTTCTGATCGCACCTACCGAATCTTTCTGGACACGCGATTACGGTCCGTTCTTCATCTTTGATCAAAGCGACTCCATGCGGGTGGTCAATTTTCAGTACAACCGCCCACGACCCAATGACGACGACATCCCTATCGCGTATGCCGCATTCGATACGCTTGGTCTGTTTGGCATGGACGTGGAGCAGACGGGCGGAAACTACATATGCGACGGGATGGGTATCGCCGTATCGACCGACCTGGTGATGGAAGAAAACGATCTCACGCAATCCGAGATCGAGGAATTACATGAAGAGTATCTCGGTATCGAGACCTACCACATCGTGGAAGACCCGCTGGGCGAATACATCAAGCACGTGGATTGCTGGGGAAAATTTCTGGATGTCGATAAGGTGCTGATCGGTCAAGTGGCGCCATCCGATCCGCGTTATCAGGATTTCGAGGATACCGCGCAGTATTTCTCGCAGCAGACATCTTCTAACGGCACACCTTATCAGGTCTTTCGAATCCATACACCCGCAACATCGCCACCCTACACGCCCTATACCAATTCGCTGATCCTCAACAAGAAGGTGTTCGTCCCGTTAACCGGCAATTCCTGGGACAATGAGGCTATCTCAACATACGAAGACGCCATGCCCGGATACGAGATTATCGGCGTGCTCTATTCGAGCTGGTACAACACCGACGCGCTGCATTGCCGCGTTCACGAGATCCCGGATAAAAACATGCTTTATGTCCGGCATATTCCGGTCGATGCACAGCAGGACATGTACGAGGCAGTAGAGATCGAGGCGACAATTCATCCGTACAGTGGCGCAAACCTGATCGCGGATTCCCTGTTGGTCTTTTATTGCTACGACGACGGCGATTATTCTTCTGCGATGTTTGAACACGATTCTTTGGATCTCTATCACGCCTCGATTCCTTCCGCCGGAACCGAAACCACCGTCGAATACTACATCTACGCAGTCGATGAAGCCGGAAAACGGCGAACTCTTCCGATGGCCGGTCGAGACGATCCGTTCTGCTATCAGACGACGCTGCTTTCTCTGCAAACGCCGCGCGAACCATCCATCGAGGTGGTTGCCGATTCGGTGCATATCGAGTGGCAAGCGGTTCCGGGCGCGACATCGTACCTTGTGCAGCAGAGTAACGACGAGGTGTTTTGGACGGATCTGATCGTGACGACGCAGACGCAGATTCAGTTTGCTGCGATCGATCGGGCGCGGTTTTATCGGGTTGTGGCGAGATGTGAATAGATGTCATCCACCCGCATCTTTGCCCGATCCCTCACCTATTGACGTGTAACACCACGCCTTCGTCGTGAATAAACACGCCAATAGGTGAGAGATTGAACAAATCTGCCGGGCGGAGGGTTCGCGGTGGTGCACGAAAGCCCACGGCTTACGCCATGGGCAAAATCTGTCGTTCCTGCGGAACTCTACGACGCTATCTCACCTCTACAAACTTCTCCATCGGCACCAGCATGATATCCTTTTGCTCGTTGGTCATAACCAGTTGATCGCCGTTCCAGCAGATCGCTTCGCACTGTTTCGCGCTGACGGGCATGTACTGGATAGAGCCGTTGAACCATTCACCCGGCGTATCGGATGTGAATATCCAAAGATTCTCGTAGGTAAGTACGGCGAGCTTCCTGCCGTCAGGCGTGCAGTCGGCGGCAGTGACGTTCCCGACCTTGACGTCGAAGGTGGCGAGCTTGGTCAGGACGTTGGTCTCGAGCTGGTTTTCGGTATCGAGGCGATAGAGCGAGGTGTTGCTGTCGGAGCGGTGCTTGGTCAGTAGGTAGATGTGACCGTCCGCGTAGAAGACGGCCTCGCAGTCGAAGTTGCGCATTTTAGGCGGAAATTTATCCTGATCGGGATAGCGGAAAGGAATTTTCTTCAGGTAGCGTGTGGCGATCGCGCCGTCTGGCACGGGTTCTTTAACGATGTAGAGCGCGAGGTCTTTGCGCGCGTTGCCGTTGTTGCCGCAGGCGCCGATGATGAGGTTGCCCTGGTCGTCGGTAGCGATGTCCTCCCAGTCGATGTTGACCGCGTCGGAGATTTCGATGCCGTGGTAGTCGGGATACCATTCGGGGACGGTGCAGTTGCCATCGAGCTTGAAAGGAAAGATGCGCGCTTTGTCACCGCTGTCGTTGAGGGTCCAGAAGACTCCTTCGTACTGGCGGCTCATCACGATGGCGCTCGATTCGTCGATTTCCTTGTGCTGGAAGGTGGCGGTGGCGGTCATTTCGACGGGATCCATCTGCGGAACCTCGACGCAGATGACCCCTTGCGCGAGCAGCAGCGATGCGGTGAAAAGCATAAACAGACTGACGATGTATCTCATAGTGAACTCCTTATGATAACGATGTGATTACATTTTCAACCGATTTCTTCTTGTCAAGGATTTGCGTTTCTGATCAAATGGGAAAACCAAACATTCGGAAGAGTTACTGCGTAACACTTTCAGAAGTTTGGCTAAGGAGCATTCATGGATCATATCGAGCATTACAAGATCGATGCCGAGTTATTCGATTATTTCGACGTGGAATTCGTGTCGCCGGACGAAAAGCGACGAAGAGAGACTACCTTTCATCTGTGCCGGATCGGGCTGGGTGAGAAGGTGCTTGAGATCGGCTCGGGAAGCGGCTGGTTCTCGATCGAGATGGCGCGCCGCGGATTCGACACCACTGCCGTCGATCTATCCGAGAAGAACCTCGAACGCATCGCGGAGACCGAGCCGGGCGTAAAGACGGCGGTCGGCGACGCATACAAGCTGCCGTTCGAAGCGGAGCGGTTCGACTGGATCGTATGCAATGAGGTGCTGGAACACCTGGAGCACCCCGCGAAAGCGCTCGCAGAATGGAAGCGCTTTCTGACGCCGAGCGGACGCATCCTTATCACCACACCCTACCGCGAGAAGATTCAATACACGCTTTGCATCCACTGCAACCAGAAGACGCCCATCCACGCGCACCTGCATAGCTGGACAAAGCAGGGATTGAAGAAGGCATTCGTCGAAGCGGGATTCCGGCGCGGCTGCATGGTCACCTTCTTCAACCAGTATCTTTCGCATTTCCGCATCAACACCCTGCTTAAGACGCGACCGTTCATGTGCTGGTTTCTTCTCGACAGACTGGCGAACTATCTTACCGATAAACCACGGTTCATCGCCGTCATCGCGAAAAACAACCAGGAGAAATCATGATGACCGTAGCCGATATCGCAAAGAAGATACATGCCTTCGCCCCGACCGCGCTTGCATACGAATGGGACAATCCCGGCCTGCAAGTGGGCGACTACAACCAGCCGGTGAACAGGGTGCTCATCGCACTGGACGTTACGCGTGCAACGCTCGATTACGCGCTGGAAATCGGCGCCGACATGATCGTGTCGCATCATCCGCTGATCTTCCGCAAGCTGAAGAACGTCACAGATCCCTTTCTGCTGGAGCTGATACGGAACAAGATCGCCGTACTCAGCGCGCACACCAATCTCGATGTCACTAACGACGGCGTGAATCACAAGCTGGCGGATCGCCTCGGCGTGAAGAATATCGACTACATTTCTACCGATACCGGCGCGAGCCTGTTCCACGTCGCGGTGTATGTGCCGCTGGATTATGTGGAGATTGTCGCGGATGCGATATTCAGCGTAGGCGCAGGACGTATTGGCAACTACCGTGGCTGCGGGAACGAATATCAGGTGCAGGGACGGTTCGAGCCAACTCAAGGTGCGAAGCCTGCAATCGGAAAGATCGGCAGAGTGGAAACCGTGGAGGAGATAAAATTCGAGTTCTTCGCGGATAGCACCAACCTGAACGCCGTCATCCAGTCCATGCGAAAAGCCCATCCCTACGAAGAGCCGGTGTATGCCGTCTATCCGCAAAACCGGCAGAGTCCGAATTACGGTCTGGGGCTGATCGGCGAGATCGATGATCCCATGTCACTGAGCGAGTTCACGGAGTATGTGAAGGATCGGCTCGAGGCACCGTTCGTCAGGCTGTGGCAGGCGGAAAAGACAAGCGATGCCGTGGTGAAGAAGGTCGCGCTGTGCGGTGGATCGGGATCGTCGCTGTTATCGAGAGTGATCGGCAGGGCGGATGTGTTCGTGTCGGGCGATTTCACCTACCACACGTTCCTGGATTCGAGGATTCCAATCATCGACGCCGGGCATTTTTATACCGAGTATCCCGCGCTGGATATTCTGAGCGATGTGCTTTCCAATTGCGAGATTACGGTCGTCAAGCTGCCGCTGGATCGTCACGACGGCTCAAAGCTCAGGACGGTGTGAATAATAACCATAGAATTTCCATGTGATAACGCACTAATAGACGGCAGTATAATGAGTTAGTGGCACACTGAATGAATGGTCGTTTTAGATCACTGATTCACGATGGCTTTGATTTGTGTGTAATAATAGTTTGCCCTTCGATACACCGCTTCGCGGCACTCAGGATGACAAACTAATATTACACTGCGAGTTATCCACCGTGTCATCCTGAGTGCCGCGAAGCGGTGTATCGAAGGATCATGGTGGATAACGTAACAAATGGATATAGCGCCAGGGTATTTTTAAAGGGTGGTATGCATGGTTAGACAATAAATGATTTGACATCGACCGTTGAACGACGCATCATTTTATTGGGATATAGTATGAATCTGACGAAAGTTTGCCTCATCCTTTCGATGGTGTTTGCGGTTGGGTTTGTCTGTGCGGAAGATATCGAGCAGACAATCCTGCAAAGCGCTGCGGAAAAGGTTTACAGCGATATGCGCGAGAAGATACCGGAGGGCGACGCGGTCTCGCTTGCGAAGCCGGAAGGTAACATTCACGTGCGATTCAACCGGCTTCTGGCGGAGAAGATCACATCGGACGGCGTCTATCGGCTGATCGATCGGGAGAACCTCGCGAAATTGTTCGAGGAGAATCTTACCCAGCAGGATCGGGTGTTCGATAACGAGAACGCACCGCAACTCGGTGTATTCACACCGGCGAAGTGGTTGATCCTGGGAACGATCGATGTGTCGTCGCGAAACCGGAGGTTGAAGAAATTCTGGCAGGCCGGAATCGACGTGACCATCGACCGGATCGAAACGGGCGAAGTTCTTCTCCATTCCCGGTTCAGCATATTCCGCAAGGAGCAGCCGCCGGTCTGGCTCTTCATGGTCAACCTTGGTCTCACGCTGCTCGCATTGATCTTCGCGAACCGCGCAACGAAGGGATATTACGCGGGATGGCTCGCGCTGGGCTTCCTGCTGGAAAATACAGTTTTCATCATCTGGCAATTCGTCCTGTAATTGCCATTCACATACGGAGATAGCCGATGCGAAATCAGATCTATCGAATTTCGGAACTGAGAAAAAAAGCGAAACACGACGTGACAGCGCATATCGATCGCTGGGACAGCACCAAGCGCGTCCTGAACTCCCTGATCGGTACCGCCGCGACCAACCGCGACTGGATGGAAACAGCCCAACGTCACTACAACACGGCAACCTCCAGTCAGGGTCTTGATCGGCTGAACTACCTGGTCTCGGCGCTATTCAACATCTATCGTTGCGAGTACCGTATGGAAATCGGCAGATTTCGAGACGAGAACGTCTTCTCGCTGCAGGAGAAGATCGAGACCTCGTACGTCAATTCACTGCTGGACTTCCTGGAGGAGAACATCCACGACGAGCCGAACAGGACGAATCATCTAACGGATATCCAGCAGGCGATCGCGGCGCTGTCGGAAGTGAATCGCAAGCTTGCCTCCGGCTACCACAACATGCTGGGACAGTTCATGCAGCAGGAAGAGGTGAAGGACATCATCGAACGGATGCTGGACACGCCCGTGGAGGACATCACGCCCACCGTAGCGATCCGGCTCAAGGGCATCTTCCAACTGCACGAGAGTTCGCTGCGCAAGAACCCGAAGCTGATGCAGCATCTTGTCGGCTTTCTGCGCGGGAAGATCGAGGAGGTGTTCCTCCTCATCCGAAAGCGCTACGAGGAAGAAGAATCGAAGCCGCAAGCCTCCCTGCGGAAGCTGATCGCCATCATCGGCGAGTTCGAAACCATCTACCAGCCGCTTCGGCAGCATGTTTATGCGCAGCGTTATCGCGATTTCATCACCCGCAAGGAGGGCTACGACGCCTTCACGAAGTTCATCGACGAAGACTACCCTGAACTGGTCCAGATGTACAAGTACCTCTCGCTGCCGAGAGAGATCAAGGATACGAAGAAGCTGATTACACTCTACCACAGGATACGAAGCTTCCACAATCTGGTCGAGAACGACTACATCGAGATCAAGAGCCTCAATCCGACCCTGAACACCATCTCGAAGCGTTTCGAGAAGGTGCTTGCAAACGTCTATCGGCGTGATTTGATGGAGTATTATCAGGTGTTCAATCGCATGATCAACGCCGACGACGGGGACGAAAAGACCCTCGAGATGATCCGCTTCCACCAGCATTTGAGCGATAAACTGGACGACGATTCTTTCTCCGGTTACCTGAAGGACAAGCTCTCCGAAATGCGCTCGCAGATTCGGGAAGACCTCGACCGATATTTCGAGAAACGTCTGCAGGAGAGGCTGGAAACCGCCCACACCGACAAGCAGGTCATCGAGGCGTTCGACGAGGTGCTCGATTTCATGATGAAGATCGGCGATATCGAACGGATCGAGGAGCTCCAGAAAAAGAAAAAGGCACTGATCGAAAGGCTGCGCGAACTCCGCAAGCTGCAAGAACGGCTGGATCAGCTCGAAAAGGGCCAGGAGAAGCACAGCGATTTCGAGCGGCTCGTGCAGCAGTACGAAAGCGCCGTCAACAACGAATCCGGTTTTCGTACGCCCGAGCTGGAGGAATTCCGCCGTACCGCCAACCGCCTCAAACGCAATATCGCGCAGCAGTCGGAACAGCCCCTCCGAATGGTGATTCTGGATAAATTCAGCATGCGCAACTACGTCATCTTCACGCAGGACACGATCCGAATCGGCAGAAACGAAAACAACGACATCATCATTCGCAGCGAATGGATCTCCGGAAATCATCTGGAAATCAATTTCGCGCACAACTCGATGCGTGATCTGAACAGCACGAACGGCACATTCGTCAACGGTGAGAAAAGCCGGATCACGTCCGTGGGACTGGATGATATCGATTACTTCGATATCGGCGGCGAATTGCTAATTACGCTGAGGAAAAGCGGCAACAGCCATATCTTCCGGCCGCAGAAGGTGCTCGATCCAGGGTTGATGGACGCCCCGGACAACCGCGAGTACGTTCAGTCGCTGATGAATACCGAGTTCGTGCGACTGGCGGATGGCGACACGATTTCCGTTCACAAGATCTCCGGCAATCTCGACGACACGTATCGCAGCCTGAACGACGTGATCCTCATCAAGTTCGAAGACGGCGGGTTCTACTACAGCGACCACCAGGAAGGTATCGTCGAAAAGCCGGTCGAATACGTCTCGGACGTGCTTTCGGAGCGCTTCTCGCTTAACCTCTCATGAAACCGTTGACTGCGATCCTTCTCCTGCTGATAGCCTCCACGGTCTATTCTCAAAATTACATCGATCTATCGACCGCCGATTCCATCCGCATCGTTGTTTCGGAGCGAAATCCGAATATCGGTGTGGAAAAAGCCCGATCCGCATTACGTCACCATCTGAAACAATCCTGCCAGAAAAATGCAGCACGATATTTTATAAAGCTCGATCTTCCAAACGATCCCGATATCGAAGCATCGATATTGCGCAAAATTACTTTGGATATCAAGAAAGGAATTCAGCCTGATGAAACGATTCTTTCGGTCAACCGCGCAGAGGTGGAGAGGATACTATTGCAGAAAGCGCTATCGATGATGAACGAATCGAAATCGCATTTCGAACAAATAGAAGCAGCTTTGAAACACCCATCCGGAGCGCTGAAATCGTACATCCAGGCGCTGGATATCTCACGGAGAATACCTGTCGTTCCATCAGATACTCTTTCCGGATACCTGACGAAACTGACTGATTCGGCTGAAGATTTCTTCAAGGGAATCATCGTCACCAGGCCGCAGTCGATCATCTTACCGGAAGGAGAGCCGTTCGACGCGAAGTTACGTATATATTACCGTGGCATTCAACCGATGCCGGGAATCGCTTTCATCGTGAATGACCGTCGTGTCGGTTCCGATCGAGATGGGTATGTGCGGTTATCCGATCAGGATAATCGGAATTCGTCAAATATCCGCTACCGGATCGACCTTGATGAAAAATACAGTCGCCTGATCGATGGTTCATCCGGCGAGATCGAAATCCATCGCCTGCTTGCCGCACGGGCATTGTATCAAACCGCTGGCGAGTTTCCCGCTTCTATACGATCGTTCTTCCGGACAATGGGGATAGAATCGACCGATTCGGATGAGCTTGCGACGCATATCGTGACACTGGACATTATCCGGGTGAAACAGGAGAAGCCGGGTCGATTTGCCGGATTTGTCGCGGTGATCAAGGGTACGCTGACGTTGAAGGAAAAGAGCGGGAAGGTTCTTCGGGAGTGGAAGACCGGTGAGATCGAGGCGTTTTCGACGGTGTCTGAAGCGGATGCGGGCGTAAAAGCGAGAGAATTGGCGGTCCGGAATCTGGAAAGTAAGTTAATGAAATAAAAAAAGGCGGGACAGTCATCCCGCCATAAAAAGCTTCTGTTATCGATTTACATTGAAAGAGCTTCAACAGGACATCCGTCAACACATGCGCCGCAATCAACGCAGGTATCGGCATCGACTTTAACTTTATCGCCATCCATCTCAAGTGCGCTTACGGGGCAGGTATCGATACATGCGCCGCAACCAATGCACTTTCCAAGGTCAACTTTCACTGCCATGGTATAACTCCTTTGTTAAGAATATACACGCATTTTGATCCGCGATCCTGTTTGTCAAGGAAAAAACGGTCAATTCCGTTTGGGTCATTGATTACTAAAAGCCGATTATTTGCCGATGCCCCATTCGCTTCCGTGTAATGCCGGCTATCCGATTCTCGTGCTTCTAACGGAATATGCTCGATTCTTATGCAGATCCGGCATCAGATTCCAGATCCTTTATAACACACTCCAAACCCAATAAAGGCCATCGAAGTGAGCCATTACATCACGACATGAATCTGACTCGATCGCAACACCTAATCTTTTATCGAAGAAATATTTGACAGCAAACACCCGCATTCCGAATATTTGAAAATCGAAAAGAACTTGGATCGAATAAATACCAAAAGGAGAAACCCATGAAAAAGCGAGTGTACTTAACGAGCATTTGTATCTTCCTTTTCGGCATGATGTACGCCTTCAGCGGAACCATCTCCGAAAACACGCAATGGTCGGACGATATCATCATCACCGGTGATGTCACGATCAACGCAGGTGTCGTTCTGACGATCGACGCCGGCGTAACGGTCAGCTTCACCAAGACCGACGCCAACAGCGACGGTCTGGGCGATACCGATTTCATCGTCAACGGAAGACTTCTGACCAATGGAACTGTCAATAATCCTGTTATCTTCACATCAAACGAAGATTCTCCTGCGCCGGGCGACTGGGCCGGTATCGATTTCCTGAACCAGACCAGCGTCTATTCCATACTAAATCATACCGAGATATACTACGCCGTCACTGGCGTCTATATCTCCGATAAATACGTAACATTTAACGACGGCATGATCGCATACTGTAAAGGCTACGGTATGCAGGTCGAGAATTCGCACAGCGGACTGACCAGCCTCAACGACCTGATCATCTTCGAGAACGTAGCGCCGCTAAGCGGTACCGGCTACGGTTTCATGGCCAATTCTGGCGCTATTGTAAACGCGGACGGTCTTATCTCTTCGTCCAACGATGGCTACGGTATGTACATCTCCGGTACGATCAACACCATTATCGCCAACAGCCGCGCGAGTAGCAACACGAAATACGGCATCTACTGCAATAACGCCGTTCCTGAAATCAGCAACACAGATATATCGAACAACGACAATAACGGCTTGATGGTAATTGGCGCTTCTTCGAATCCGCAGCTTCAATACTGCGAGATAAAGAACAACGACGGCTTCGGCGTGAATTTCGAGGATGGTTGCGACGGCTCGATCGTCTATTCCGAGATAACAGGCAATACGCAAAGCGGAATTCTCATCATGGAAAATTCCACTCCTGTCATCAACTACTGCAACATCTATGGCAATGGATATTCGCCCGATACAATCGAAGTTATCCCTTCGAACCAGTTGTATATTACTTCCGGATATAGCGGATACTACTATTCCAAGTTCCCGATCAATCTGGTCGATCAGATTTATGTCTCAGGCTCCGGCTCACACAACGGTAGTTCTGACGATTACGAATTCACAGTTTACGGTGGCGGAAACTCGGTTTATCAGTATTCCAATTATGGCTATACAAGCACGAATTTCAGCACATGGGCCAATGTCAACAGCAGTTCCACAAGCAACGACTGGCGTGTGTACCTTTACACCTACTCTGTTTCGAGCCCTGTCGGCAGGGTAACGCAGATCAAATACGACAGTGATTGTCTGTCATCCCAACTTGCAGCAATCAATACTGTCACCAACTCCGTCGATGCACGTTACAACTGGTGGGGTCAGGTCAATGGCGTGGACGATCTTGTTTTCCAGAACCTCGCCTCCACCGTGAACTACGAAGGCTGGCAAGTGGCTGAAGTACCGACCGCCGGTACGACCCTCAGCAACTTCGAGCCGGTCTTTACCGTTGTGACTCCCGACACGCTGTTGCTCAATCCCTCGAGCCTCAGCATCCAGTGGTACGACGTCGATATCGAAGACGACGCCCTTATCAGCCTCTACTACGACGACGGCCAGGATGCCACCGGTACCCTGATTACCGACAACATCCACGAAGACAGTTCTACCGACAGCTATACATGGTACTTCGCCGACACGCCGCATTCGCTCTACTACATCTACGGCGTGATCGACGACGGCGTGAATCCCCCGGTCGTTTCCTACGCGCCCGGTCAGGTGATGGTAGGACCGCTGAGCATCAACGCATCCACCGAGCTTACCGGCGAAGCCGGAACCCAGCTCACATTGCCGGTCGAGATCATCAACTCGATCGATCCGTTCGGCATCATCTCGTTCCAGTTTACGCTCGCGTTCGACTATACGCTTCTGACCGTGAACGATGTCGATAATACCGGCACCCTCACCGACGGATGGGCGCTCAACTACAACGACGCCACACAGGGACAGGTCACCGTCAGCGGTTACTCGACAAACCACCTGCCCACCGACGGCACGCTGGTCAATATCGTGTTCGACATCGCGGGTGACGCACTCGACTTCGAGACCTGTCAGCTCAATTTCACCGACACCGAAGTCAATGACGGCACCCTGACCGTGACCGAAAACGACGGTACCTTCACCGTTCGCAACGCCTACACGATCAGCGGTGCGATCGAGTACTTCAGCCCGACAAGAACCGTTGTCGAGAACGCCAAACTCGTCCTCACCGGTTACGAAAGCGATTCGCTCTACACCGACGAAACGGGCAGCTATACATTCCCGTCCCATCACGCGGGTGAATACTCGCTGAATGTATCCTCCACCGATCCGATTCCCGAATTGACCATCACCCCGTACGATGCATCGCTTACCGCACGTTACGCGCTGGGTCTGATCCTGTTCGACGCGGATCAGGAAACCGCCGCGGACGTGAATGGCGACTACTACCCCACCGTCTATGACGCAGCACTCATGGCGCAATATTCGGTCGGCATCATCGACGAATTCGCCGCCGGGATATGGGCGTTCAATCCCTCCTCCTACGCAATCACGCTTGAAACAGCCAGTGTCACACGCAACTTCACCGGTATCGTGATCGGCGATCCTTCGGGCAACTACCCCGGCTCAACCGAACGCGTCATCCCCGATCTGTGGGATCTGGGAACGCTGGCTCGTGACGAGAACGGTCGCATCCGTGTGAACGTCCGCTTCGACGAGGAATTCTATTCGTTCGTCAGCCGCATCGACTACAATTCGGATCAGTTCACCTACGTCGGTTACGAAGTCGCGGGTGATTTGAACGACATCCAGGTGACTGCCAACGACCAGAACGGCTCGATCCGCGTCGCCGGATTCGGCACCGAAGAGATGGTCACCGGACAGCCGGTGGTTTCGTTCCTGTTCGACGCGCAGCCTGGCGCCGAGAACATCGACGTGACGTACTGCATGTTCGACGAAGCCTTTGCGGGTTATATTGAGATTCTCGATGCCGAAGGCGAGGACGTCGCACCGGCGAAGTTCGGAGTCTCGCAGAACTATCCGAATCCGTTCAATCCCATTACCACGATCGCCTACGACATCGCGACCCCGTGTCACGTGAGTATAGAGGTCTATAACGTCAAGGGTCAGAAAGTTACGACCCTGGTTAACGACAAACGCGACGCCGGCAGCTACAAGGCTGTCTGGAACGCGGAAAACAATGCCAGCGGCGTCTATTTCTACCGGATCAAGGCAGGTGACTTCAGCAGCATCCGCAAAATGATACTGATCAAGTAATTACCGTGGCATCGATTCGATGCTGAACGGATATGAACGACGCAAACGCAGAAAAGGAATAATTATGCGAAGACAAGTATCAAATAGCGGACCACCTCGCTGGATTTGGGTGTTGCTGCTGCTGACATTCGGCGGGCTTTTCGCCACGGACATGGATGTCTGGCTGCCGGATGCCGACGCAAACCGGCGCGAAGCGGTAGAGATACCCGTCTATGTGAGCGATACATCCGGATGGGACGTCTATTCGATTTATACCCGAATCACGTTCGATTCGACGCTGGTGTCGCTTACCGATGTCAACTCCGACGGCTCCCTGACCGACTCCTGGGGTGATCCGACCTGGCATCAGGCCGATGCCGGAGAGGTAATAATCTCCGCATTCGGCACGCAAGCGCTCTCCGGTTCCGGAACCCTGCTGACGCTCGAATTCTGGGTTCCTGCCGGCGACGACGCAACCACGGCACTTACCTTCGAGCAGATCATGTTTAACGAAGGCGGATACGATCTGGGCGTCACGGACGGCAGTCTGACGATCACCAATCGTGTCCCCTGGCTCGATCCGATCGCGGATCAGGTCATCGCGGAAGAGAATCTGCTCGAGCTCGATATCACGGCGCACGATCCGCAATCCGAACCGCTTCAGATAACCACCATCGATCTTCCGGATGGCGCCGATTTCGCCGACAACGGCGGTGGCGACGCGGACTTCTCGTGGCAGCCCGACCTGCTTCAGAGCGGCGATTACACCGTCGGCTTCGTGGCGGACAACGGCAGCTACGCGGACACGATGTGGGTGAACATCCAGGTGGTTGAGACGCTCGACGTATGGCTGGACGACTGGGCGATCATGCCCGGCGACACACAGCCGGTGGGCATCTATGCCAATCAGGCGACCGACCTCGAAATCTACTCGGTCTATACCCGAATCCACTCCGATCTGTCCATCGTACAAGCAGTGGGCGCGACGGCGGTGGGATCCTCGACCGAGAGCTGGGGCGAACCGACCTGGCGCGTACTTCCCGGCGGCGACATCCTGGTCTCGCACTACGGAACCACGCCCATCGAGGGCTCCGAGCCGTTCCTCTACATTGAATTCGAGGCGACCGGTCAGCTCGAAGACCGTACCACGCTCGATTTCGTCAGCCTGATGTTCAACGAAGGCAATCCCGAGGCGGTTCTGCACAACGGCAACCTCTACGTGGGCGAGATCGGACCGCACGTCGATCCCGTCGATCCCATCACGGCGTACGAAGGCGATCTGGTGGAATTCACCGTGACCGCCACCGAGCCGCTCTACCAGATGATCTATTACGAAGCGACCGGACTGCCCGAAGGAAGCGACTTCACCGACAACGGCGATTGGACCGCGACCTTCACCTGGCAGACCGACCATACATCCGCCGGTACCTATCAGGTTATCGTCACGGCGAAGAACGAGGACGATATCGAGAAGGTTCTACCCGTCGATATCGAAATCCTCAACGTTCATCAATCGCCAATGGTGGTCGATCCGATCGGTCTGGTGGAAATCCCGATGAACGGCGACTACACCACCGTGAACCTGAACGAGGTGTTCGACGACCTCGATTCCTACCCGCTCGATTTCAGCGTTACCGGCGACGACCACATCGGTTACATCATCAACGCCGACACGACCGTCACCTTCACGCCCGAAGCGGACTGGTACGGTCTGGAAACACTCTACATCGTCGCGGAGGACGAATCGAACCTGACCGCCATCGATCCGATCTCCATCAAGGTGATCGGCGCGCTGGATATCACCGAGGACTTCGATCACGCGGGTGCCCTTCCGGATGGCTGGACAAGAGCGCATTCGGGCACGACCACGTTCCAGTGGCAACCCGTGAACGACAGCGGTGACGACTACAGCATGCGCGTGGAGAACACCGTGCTGGCCAGCTCCAGCGAGAGGCTGGTTTCGCCGGTCTATGACCTCTCCATCTTCACCGACGTACAGGTCAGCTTCCAGCACGACTTCTCGCCCAACACCGCCTGCACCGCCTATTTCCAGGTATCCAGCAATGGTCTCACCTGGACTTCGCTGGCGTCCTGGACGACTGCGAACAGCGGCGTCGTGCAGTTCTCGCCCGGCACACAGGCGAATCATCAATCGTATGTTCAATTCCGGTGGCTGTTCGTCTCCACGAGCTATTACGCGGCCTACTGGAACATTGATGACCTCTACATCACCGGCATCGTCGATGATAGCACCGATCCGACGCAGATCACCGATCTTGCCGTCGATGAGATCATCGGCGAAACGGTCAAGCTGCGCTGGACACCGTGCGAGGACCTCTATTTCTCTCACTACGAGGTGTATTGGTCCACCGACAGCGAAGTAACGACCGACGACCCGCTGTGGGACAACACCGACGATGTCTTCCTCAGCTCGATCGATACCGATTCGACGATTGTCGCCGGAATGCCCTACAACGCCTGGTACTGGTTCGCGATTCGCGGCGTGGATACCAGCGGAAACACGGGCGAGCTTTCCAATACGGTTAGCTGCCTGATGGCAACGCCGCCGGAGATCGTCGATCCCTATCCGGATCAAGACAACCTGCCGTACTTCACGCAGCGCAACGTCACCATCGGCGCGACCTTCCTTGACGATTACGAGGTGGATGCGTCCTCGCTCGAATACCGCTACGACGCCAACGGCAACAATGTCTGGGACGCGGAAGAATTGTGGCAGTCCATCATCGGGCACACCGATTCGGACAGCATCCTGGTACGCGTCAATGCACTCTATCAGGTGGACGGCGATTCGCTCAAGTTCGGCTTCCGCGGACAGGACACCATGCAGAGCGGCGTGACCTACAGCGACGACTACGTCCTGCGCATCGATGCCACGCTTCCGACGACCGTCACCGACCTCGCGGTCACCGATTCGACGGCAACGACGGTCAGCCTGAGCTGGACGCCGGTCACCGAGGTCCATTTCGATCGCTACGTGGTCTATTACGGATCGCACGACGGCATCGGCGAAGCCGATATGCAGTGGTCCGTCGCGGACGATGCACTGCTTTCGGAGATATCAACTTCTGCAACGACTGTCACCGGACTCCAGCAGGGCATGTACTACCGGTTCCGCATCCAGGCGATCGACACGTTCGACAACCACGCGGAGCTTTCCAACGAGGTGGTTTCCATCCCGCGCTCGCTGGTTCCGATCTGCCGGAATCCGTTTCCCGCGCAGGATCCGATTCCGTGGTCCACCTCCGCTACCGTCACCATCGGCTGCGATTTCACCGACTACTTCGGGATCGATCCCACCAGTGTCGAGTATCGCATCGACAGCAACGGAAACGGCGTTTACGATACAGAAGAAATCTGGCAGAACGCCGGATTGACGTCTGGTTTCCAATCGGCGGGACGCTCGACGCCCGATACGCTGCACACACGCATCGACGCAACCTTCAGCGCGCAGGGCGACGACTTGCGCTACGAGATTCGCTGCTGGGATATCGACGGCTACGGACCGACATACAGCGGTTCGTCATCCGCGGAAGGCATCGAGGACGACTGGTCGGTGAAAATCGACACCACACCTCCCGGCGCGATCGGCGCGGCTGCTACCGGCGCCGCCTCCAGCGAGAGCATCGAAGTCTTGTGGCTGGTCAGCTCGGACGACTTCTTCCTCGGCTACGAGGTCTATTACGATACCGAGCCGAATGTGACCATCGAGGATAACGTGTGGGACTGGACCGACGACTCGAACATGGCGAATCCCGGTATGGGATTCACATCCTCTATCGTGCGGGAACTCGTGCCTGGACAGACCTACTACTTCCGGGTGCGTGCCGTGGATGAAGCCGGCAATGCCTGCGGTCTCTCCATCGAGGTCAGCGGTAACACCGACAGCGCTTTCCCGCCGCTCGCTCCGCAGAATATCGCGATCGAGCAGGTCGGAAACGATGTCATCCTTACATGGGACGCGGTTACGCAAAACACCAACGGAGATCCGGTAACCATCGGCTCCTACAACATCTACGCCGCTGTCGCCGCGGATTTCCCGGCAAACGACGGCACCCTGATCACCACCGTGACCGATAACTCCTTTACGCATCTGAACGTAATGCAGACCGTAGGAAAAATCTTCTACAAGGTTACCGCGGTCGAAGCAACGCGCGTGGAAGTGACGAGGACGGATCGTAATCGGGCTGAGAAGTTGTTGAATAGAAAAGAGTAACGTATAGAATACCCCCCCTTTTTCTCCCCTTCTCAGGGGGTGAGGAAATGATCGGATTCATAGCTTGTCCGCTTTCTCACCACCTTAGTAGGGGAAATAAAGGGGGTTATCTTTTATTGTATCAAATGAACCGAAATCGAATCGATCAAACCGCATTTGCGATAATACTCGATCGCGCCCGGATGGATCGGGGCGGACAGAGACTGAAACATATCCGTTTTCTTCAAGTTCTTCAGCACAGGATGGATAGAACTGAATTTCTCGAAGTTTTCAAAGATATCCGCCGTGAATTTCCTGACGGCGTCATTCGGCGTATCCACGGACGTGACAATCGTCGCACGAACACCGATACTCTCGACGTCCCCTTCATTCAGCGACTCGGGATAGAGTTCTTTCGGGATGCTTGCATTCGAGTAGTAGGGATAGTCCATCAGCAGCTTTTCGGCATCGTAGCCCACGATGGGAATAAAGCGAATCTTAGCGCCATTTTCGCATAGCTGTTTCACCAGTTGGTTGGGATGACCGATGGTGTAGAAGAAAGCGTCGATCTCACCATCTTGAAGCGCTTTGGCTGCCGATTGCGGACTGAGGTAATACGGCTGGATATCGGTTAGTTCGCACCCGACGATAGTCAAGACATCGCGCGCGTTCTGGTGCTGCCCGGATCCCTTCTCGCCGAGATTGATCCGCTTGTTTTTCAGGTCATAGACAGACGTGATACCGCTGTTTTCCGACGCCATCAGCGTGATAGTCTCCGGATAGAGCGAGCAAATCGAACGGAGTTTCGGCTGACAGCCGGCGTCCTGCCAGTCCTCGAGTCCGAAGAATGCCTGATACTGCCTGTCCGACTGAGCGATCCCGAAGCCGAATTCACCCTGTAAGGTCTTGTTGATGTTCTCCACCGAACCTTCGCTGACGACCGGCTCGACAACCGAAGACGACAATCCCTTTCCGACCTGGTAATAGACGCCGGTCTCGCTTCCGGTGCCCAGCTTGAACGTCTGGCACGTCAGCAGAAACGGAATCGCGAAAATCAGGAAACCTGTGAATAACTTACGCATGTTCACTCCCTTGCCTGTTCGGCTTGAATCATGAAATCGGGTACGTCATAGTTCAATCCCGCCTCGAACCAGCTTTGCGCCGCGGTCAGGAATTCATCCCGCAGTTGCGGATCGTCGGTATCGTTCGCCATTGCACGATAGACGAGGCCGATGGTGCGGCAGGTCAGGCTCGACGGATCGACCCCCACCTGAACGGTTTCGTCACGCCCGGAAACCGGTCGAATCTCTTTCCGCATGGGATCGTAGTCGAAATCGCCGTCGGTGAGGAACACATGATGCTCGGTCACCGCGAAGTCCAGCAACTTCCCGGATGCCATGAAATAGGCGTCGAGAAGCATCGTGGATAGCGTGCTGCAATCGTACCGGCTTTCGACCAGATCGCGAGAGAGGAGATCGGCGCGTCGCTTCGTGGCGTATCGAGGACCCAGCACATCGCAGAAATCACGAAAGAAATCGGGTAGCGACCCACGGTACAGCTTGCTGAGTTGTTCAACGGACGTTCGATACAAGACCTCGATCGAATCACGGGACGATACCGGATAATACTCCTTCAATCCCTGCCGTTCCAGATCGAGCATCTCTTCTCCCACCAGCTCCATTCCTGTTATCGACAGCACGATCGACAGCAGAGTCAAGACGATGGCTGGGCGCATTTTAGCGGAGGATCAGCACCTTACGAGTCATGCGCTGACTGGGCGTCTCGAGTCGCAGGAAATACACGCCGCTCGACACCAGCCGGCCCTGATCGTCCATGCCGTCCCAGAACAGATTGTGGATGCCCTGATCGAACACACCTTGCGATATCTTGGCAACCAATTGTCCGCGGATATTGTAGATGGAGGCTTCGATATTCTCCTGGTTGGGCAGCGAGAAGCTGATGGAGAGCCCATCGGTCGCCTGGGCCGGATTGGGAAACACCGATAGCTGTATTGATGGCTTTTCTTGCTCCAGATCCTGATCGATACTCACCGTTTCGCCGAGATCGGTCAGGATCTGGTCGAAGAGCTGCTCTGCCTGTTCTTCCTGCATGCAGTAGAGCGGGAATCCGAGGAAATAGAGGATTCCGTCCGGTTGGGTACGAAGCGCGCAGGGCAATCCTTCCAGATCGCTCGCGATATTGCTGTGGAAGCTGTAGATTGCCTCGTCCTGGTTATCGAAGGTCACCACGTAAGGCAGCATACCGTTCCAGACCGGCAACACCTTGTCCGGATCGACATCCAGCGAAGGGTAGCTGTCGGAGGCTGCCCGTGAGAACTCGGCGGTCGATGAATAGATGATTTCCTCCGAGTTGAGGAAGTTGGTGCGGAACGATTCGGAGAGTTCGGTCGCGGTTTTATAGCCGCTGACGACCAGATTTCCGCCTGCGAGCAGGTAGCTGATCAGGACGCCTTCGTAGTCGCCGATATTTTGCTGGGTAGCGTCATCGTCGTGCCAGATAATGGTCGAGTAGTTTCGCATTTCGACAATCTGAAGATCGCCGTCGGAGTCGAGGTCGTGGGTTGCGAAGACGTTGTTTATCACCGCGCTGTAGAAGCTATCGACCTGATAGTCGTCCGGGTTGCCGGGTGTTCCGGCGCCGTTGCGCGTTTCATCGACCACCAGCACGCCCTGATCCATGGGGAAGTCGATCGGCGTGGCTTCCATCGATTCGGAGGGAAGCGATTCGAAGCCGTTCTTCACGGCGGTGACGTAGTAGTAGTAGGTCTGCCCGTTGACGACATCTTCATCGCCGAAGGTCACACCTGTGACTAACTCATCGTTGATCTGTTCGAAATCCTGATCGGGTAAATCGGAGCGGTAGATGTTGTATCCTTCGACTTCTGCTTCTTCCCAGAATGGCTGCCAATAAACGATCACCTCGCCGTCGGTGGCGCAGGCGTCGATCAGAGTCATCGTGTGCTCGACGTTACCGCGCGAGATCACCCAGTGATGCGGGTCGATCTGTGCTTCGAAATCGCCGATGCCGGTCAGATCGCTGATCTGTTCCGCTGGCGAATCGGGATTGCCGGCGACGAGCAGCGAGTCGTAATGCTCTTCCCATTGGACGTGGATCGGGATCTGGATATAGAAATCGGTGTCGGTGTTCGAGTTTGTCTTCACCATCGAGAGCATCTGCGGGCTGTACGAACCGATCCCGGCGAAGAAGAGCGCGTATTCGGTCGTTGGCAGTCCGGGAGAATAGATCCACTGTTCGAAAAATTGTTCGAGGTCGAGCCCGGATACGTTCTCCATGATGGCACGGAGTTCATCGGTGACCGCCCAGCCGTCATGGTAGGTCTGGAAATAGGTCTGCACCGCGTTGAAGAAGTCTTCGTCGCCCAGGATCAATCGCAGCATGTGCAGTACGGAAGCGGCTTTTTCATAGACGGGTGGCGAGAATGTCTCGTTGTAGGGCGGTGCGTAGATTGTGCGCGTACCGTTGGAATTCGCCCAGTTGATGTAATACGCGTGGATCGCGGTATCGACGTAATTGACCATGGCGTCGAATCCCTGCCAGTGCTCCATGTAGATCGCTTCCGATAGAACGGCGAATCCTTCGGACAGCCAGACGTGATCGAAAGTCAGCGGCGTAACGCAGTTGCCGAACCACTGGTGGGAAAGCTCGTGCGCGATGGTGATCTCGCCGCCATGGTTGCCGTCGATATAGCTGCTGCCCATGGTAGTCATGGTCTGGTGTTCCATGGCGCCGAAGGTCTGCATGGGGACGATTGTGTTGCCGTATTTCTCGAAAGGGTATTCGCCATAGACATCTTCATAGACCTCGATCATGTAGGGCAGGTTCGAGAAATCTTCCTGCGCTTCGTCGTAGTAGGACGAGGTCGCGAAGTTGAGGATGGGCAGATCGTCGTAGTTGTCCTCGAGTTCGAGGAAGTTCGCCGCGGTGATGCAGGCGAGGTGTCCCGCCATGGGAGATGAGCCGTCCCAGTGGTGGGTTCTGGTTCCATTTCCGTTGTCGTCGATGCCGGTGCGCAGCCCGTTGCAGGCAACGGTCCAGTCGTCGCGGATGGTGATGTGGAAATCGTATTCCGCCTTTTCCCACGGATGGTCGTAGGCAGGCATCCACCAGCGAACACCGCTGGGATCGGACAGGGTGAATACGTAGGCGTTGCTGAAGATCATCCCGATGTGATAGACATCGTTACTCAACTGCGGATAGCCATAATAGCTGATCTGCACGACGAATTCGTCGCCGGACTCGATATCGCTCAGCGCAATCTCGATTTCGCCGTCTTCGTGGGTAAATGTCGTACTCTCGCCGTTGACCAGGATTTCATCGACGGTCAGCTCTTCCAGCTCGAACGTGATCTGGTCGAGATTCTCCTCCGCGTCGATGGTCGCGATCACGATCCCCTCGATGTACTCTTCCTGCTGGTCGATGTCGATGGTGATATCGTAGGAAAGGACATCGAATCCGTGCGCCGAATCGGCACGGGAATGTATATCATCCAGGACGTGACGATACTGATCCATATCGTACGCAGGACGGGCATATAAAACAGCGGTGAAAATGATCACCAGTAGCAGGGAAAGCAGTTTTCGCAGCATCCGCTACCTCCATGTTCCGTAAATATTTATCGTTCGGAGCGATATTCCCCAAGCAAATTTGGCAGGCATGCGCAATGTTGGCAAGGAATTAATTGTGACCGGTGAAACGCATATAACAATCTTTCCCTTGACGATTTCTTCACAAATCCCGATAATGGAAATAATTATCGACGCTCATCACCAAACAACCGTGAGGATATGTGATGATATTGACAAAACCGGTTCAGATCACGCTTGATTTTATTGATGCCATCAACCGGAACGACCTCGACAAAGTCACCGGTATAATGACGGAAGACCATCTTTTCATCGATCTCGACAAAGAAGAAATCTACGACCATAAGACACTTGTGCGCTGGTGGCAGTTCTATTTCTCTCACTGGCCCGAATACAGGATCTGCGTATCCGAATTGTATCAGCATGAAAACAAAGTGATTGTCATCGGTAGAACATGTGGATCGCACGTGGAAATACCGGTATCGCGAGAATACAGAGATACGCTGCTCTGGTACTCGGAGGTCGTTGACAATCAAATCAAGAACTGGCATCTGCATTACGACACCTATGAAGCTCGAGAAAGCTTTGGATTGAAACAGATGGAACCGGTATTCGAACCCAAAGTACAAGCCAGGACGATCGCCCGCCATCTGGAGCTACTCAGCGACGGTTATACAAAGAGCATCCGCGAAATCCGTAAATATTACACGAAGATATGGAAGAACGCCCCTGCGGAAAAGATGCTGAGCCTGGGCGCGATCCTGCTGTTCGAATACGATCTGAGAATCTTCTCCTACGAGCTGGTCCACCATCACAAGGAAGCGATGAAGGCTATCGAGCCGGGACAGGTGGAACGGCTGGGAAAGGGGATGAGCAGTTGGGCCGATACCGACACCTTCGCGCAATACATTGTCGGCCCCGCCTGGAAGAATAGGCGCATTCCCGATTCGATGCTGCTGAACTGGGCGAAGTCGGATGACGTCTGGCTGCGTCGCACGGCGCTGGTCGCCACAATCTATCTGAAAGGCGACGTGAAGCGGATGCTTCGCTTCAGTAAAATGATGGTGGGTGACCACGAGGATATGATCGTAAAAGCGCTGTCGTGGGTTCTCAGAAAGATGATCAAATACGACCGCGCGGAAGTGGAGAGATTTCTCAAAGAGCACGACGACATACTGGCAGCGAGAGTCAAACGCGAGGTACGCAACAAGCTTGAGACAGGACTGAAGACACCCAGGAAAAATTGAAGGATTTCCCCTCCGAATCTTGCCCATTCCAAACATAACATATAAGAAATCGGTCTTTTACAATCGATAAAATCCGCTTTTTTCGCGATTATGGTTGACACGTAAAAAGCGGACGACAAACTGTGCAACTAAATTTACCCGGAATGGAGGATATAAATGGCAAAGAAAGTAACCATTTTTGGCGCGGGACTGGTCGTCAAGCCGATGGTGGATTACCTTGCGAAGCACGGATTTGAGATCGTAATCGCCAGCAGAACCCTTGCCAAGGCGGAAAAACTGGCAGCACCTCACGCGAAGGCAACTGCGATCCAATTCGTTGCGAACGACATGGACAAGATGGCTGAACTGGTAAAGGAAAGTGATCTGGTGGTTAGTCTTCTGCCTGCGACCCTGCACGTGGAAGTTGCGAAAATGTGTATCGAACTGAAGACCAACATGGTAACGACGTCGTACATCAGCCCTCAGATGCGAGCGCTCGATCAGGCGGCAAAAGACGCGGGAATCATGATTCTGAACGAGATAGGCGTCGATCCCGGAATCGATCACATGTCCGCGATGAAGATATTCCACGAAGTGGAAGACAAGGGCGGCAAGATCGTATCCTTCATGTCCTACTGCGGTGGGCTTCCAGCACACGAAGCCAACACCAATCCCTGGGGATACAAGTTTAGCTGGGCGCCCAAAGGCGTTCTGAAGGCTGCGGGTAACAACGCGCGCTACATGAAAGACGGCAAGGTCGTTGAAGTACCGGGCAAGAACCTCTTCAGCCACTACTGGTTCCTCGATGTCGAGGGAGCCGGAACGTTCGAAGCGTATGTCAACCGCGATTCCCTGCCTTACATCGACCTCTACAACCTCAAGGACGTCCGCACCATGTACCGTGGTACCCTGCGTAACGTCAGCCACTGCGACACATGGTACATCCTCTCGCAGATGGGATTCTTCAACGACGACGATTACTACAAGAACCTGGGCGGAACCGTTCAGCAATTCGTCATGGAGAAAGTCCTCGGCGCAGCGAAAGACGGCTGCCTCAGAGCGGAACTGGTGAAACGCTACGGCATTCCGGAGCACAGTGTTATCCTCAAGAAATTCGAATGGCTGGGTATCATCGGCGATACACCGATGCCGATCGAAGAAGGCTCGGCGGTCGATGTCCTGACAGCACTGATGCTGGACAAGATGTCCTACGGCAAGGGCGAGCGCGACCTGCTGGTGCTGCACCACGAATTCGTGGCGGCGTATGGCGAGAAGGAACAACGCATCACCTCGACGATGATCGATACCGGCATCGAGAATGGCGATTCTTCCATGTCTCGCACCGTCTCGCTTCCGGCCGCCATCGCCGTGCGCTACATCCTCGAGGGAAAATTCTTCGTACCGGGCGTCCACATGCCCGTGATGCCGGAAGTCTATCTGCCGGTCCTCGAAGAACTCGGTAATCTCGATATCAAGGTGATCGAACGATTTTATGATTGATCGCATCGCCTCCAATAATTTCTAAACATCGTGCATCGCGTGGTTTCCGCCATGCGATGCACATTGTCCATGGGGTGAAAATTCGTAACATAGTGGAGTCAGTGCATGAAAAAACTTGGAATACTCAGAGAGACGAAAAACCAGTGGGAAGCGCGTGTGCCGCTGAATCCGGATGCGGTCAGAGAATTGATCGACCAGGGATACGGCGTTGTCGTGCAACCCTCCGAACTACGCATCTATAAAAACAATCAATACCAAGCCGTTGGCGCGACCATCTCGGACAACCTCTCCGATTGTGACCTCATCATCGGCGTGAAAGAGATCAAGATTCCGGACATGGTTCCCGGAAAGCCACACATGTTCTTTTCCCACACCATCAAGGGTCAGCCCTATAACATGCCCATGCTGCGCGAATTCATGGACGCGAAGTGCTCCATCCTGGACTACGAGCGCGTCGTCGATGAGCAGAATCGCCGACTGGTATTCTTCGGAACGTACGCCGGAAACGCGGGCATGGTCGATACGCTGTGGGCAATCGGAAGACGCCTCGAAGAGCACTACGGATTCAAGACACCGCTCTCGGAAGTCAAACGCGCGTTCGAATACGAGCGTGTCGGCGACGCGGTCGAACACCTCCGTGTGCTGGGCGAAGAGATTCAGCGCAACGGTCTGCCCGAAGAGCTCGGTCCTTTCGTGATCTTCCAGCTCGGTTACGGTCACGTCGCATCCGGCTGCCGCGAGATCATCTCGAAGATGCCCATCGAAGAGATCGATCCGGACGACCTCGGCAAGCTCGATACCGAATACAAGAACGACCGCATCTACCTCGCGGTGTTCAAGGAAAAACATCTGGTGCAGCGCAAAGACGACGGCTCCTTCGATCTGCTGGACTACTTCAAGCACGGTCCCGAATACAAATCGAAGATGAAACCGTATCTGCCCTACTGCTCGGTCTATATGAACGCCATCTACTGGGCGCCGGGCTATCCGGTATTCCTCACCAAGTCCGACATCGCCGAGATCCAGAAAGACGGCGGCAGGATGATTGCCATCGGCGACATCACCTGCGACATCGAGGGCTCCATCGAAGCCACCGTGAAAGCCACCTACCCGGACAACCCAGTATATACCTACAACGCTGTCGAAGACAAGTTCGAAGACGGATACATGGGCGACGGCGTGACCATCTGCGCGGTTGACAACCTTCCGTGTGAATTCTCGATGGAGGCATCCGACGGTTTCACGCGAGCGCTGATTCCTTTCATGAAGGCGATGCTGGACAACGACTGGAGTAAGCCCATCGAGCAGTCGAACCTGCCTTACCCGATCAAGAAGTCGATCATCATCCATCAAGGTAAACTGGAACCCGAATACGAATACATCGGCGAGTTCCTGAAATAAGGAGTTCCGCATGCAGAAAGAATGCACTATCGGAAATTTCGGTGACGATGTCCGTTCCGATTGCCGCGTCACGCTGGAGATAAGAGAGAGCGGTGGTAGAGAAATCGTCATCCAAAGCAAGGTCAAAGCGCTCTTCGGCAAGTCGATTCACAAGCTTGCGGAAGATGTCCTGGACTTCTACAAGATCGAGAACGCCTATCTTAAAATCGAAGACGCCGGTGCACTCGATTACGTGATCGCCGCCCGAATCGAAGCCGCGATTAAGAAGTGCATAGACACCAGGGACGAATACCTGCTCGACGCGCTTCCGCAAAACACGAATAAAACCCGTCGCGATCAATTCCGCCGCGCCCGGCTCTATCTTCCCGGCAACACGCCCAAGCTGGCGATCAACGCCGGAATCCATCAGCCCGACGGCATTATCCTCGACCTCGAAGACTCCGTCGCGCCACCCAAGAAATACGAAGCCCGTTTCGTGGTGCGCAATTCGCTGCGTAACGTCGATTTCTATGGCGCGGAGCGCATGGTGCGCATCAACCAGCTTCCCATGGGACTGGAAGACCTCGAATTCGTCGTACCGCACGGCGTGAACCTGATCCTGCTTCCCAAGTGCGAGGAAGCCGCTCAGATTCAAGAGGTGGTGGCGAAAATCCACGCCATCGAGAAGGATGAAGAGAAGGCGTCCAGCATCTGGATCATGCCTATCATCGAATCGGCGAAAGGCGTAATTAACGCGTATCAGATCGCGTCCGCGTCACCGCAGGTGGTGGCGATGGCGATCGGCCTCGAAGACTACACCGCCGACCTCGGCACACAGCGTACCGAAGAGGGCAAAGAAACCTACTTCGCACGGTGCATGCTAGTCAACGCCGCGCGCGCAGCCGGTATCCAGGCGATCGACTCGGTCTATTCCGACATCGACAACATGGACGGGCTGACCGCGTTCGCGACCTTCGGAAAGTTCCTCGGCTTCGAGGGCATGGGCTGCATCCACCCGCGTCAGATCATGGTGATCAACGCGGCGTACGCGCCGGAGCAGAAGGAGATCGACAAGGCGAAGCGGATCGTGAAAGCGTTCCACGAAGCGGAAGAGAAGGGACTCGGCGTTGTCGCGCTGGGTTCCAAGATGATCGATCCGCCGGTGGTCAAGCGCGCGCAGAAGACGATCACGCTGGCGATCAAATCGGGCATCCTCGCCGAGGACTGGAGGGAGCATGAGTAATGAAGTGAAAAACGCAGTCGGAAGAATGATTCCGCAGGAGATAAACGGCAAGCCGGTGATCCCGTTCATGGGCGTAGGCAAGTATCGCCCCACCGGACGCAAGGCCGCACCACCCATCGCCACCTGCATCGATTACCCCGCAGACGGCGACAAGCGCGTCAAGGACATCAAGGAAGCGCTGGTCAAGTCGGGCATCAAGGACGGCATGACCATCTCGACGCACCACCATTTCCGCAACGGCGACCTGGTGGCCAACCTGGTGTTCCACGCGGCGCACGCGCTGGGTATGAAAGACCTCGTATGGTTCCCGTCCGCCTCGTTCCCCTGCCACAGCGAGCTGCTTCCCTATCTGGAAGACGGAACGATCCACCACATTGAAGGCAGCATGAACGGCCCATTGGGCAAATTCACCTCCCAGGGCAAGATGCGCGGCGCGGGTGTTCTCCGTTCGCACGGCGGACGCTATCAGGCGGTGCAGGACGGCGAAGTCCATATCGACATCGCCGTTATCGCAGCGCCGACGGCAGACGCCTTCGGTAACGCGAACGCTGTGACCGGTGATTCGGCATGCGGTCTGCTCGGATTCGCGCTGGCGGATTCGCAGTATGCGGATCGCGTGGTCGTGGTGACCGACAATCTCGTTCCCTTCCCCTGCACACCGTGGCAGATTCAGGGCAACTACGTCGATTTCGTGGTCGAGATGGACAAGGTCGGCATCCCGGAGAAGATCGTCTCCGGCACAACCCAGATCACCCGCAGCCCGGACAGACTCTACATCGCCGAAATGACCGCGAAATTCTGCGAAGCGGCAGGCCTGATCAAGGACGGCTTCAGCTTCCAGGCGGGAGCAGGCGGAACCGCGCTCTCGATCGGCATCTTCTTCTCCGAAATCCTCAAGAGGAAAGGGATGAAGGGCGGATTCGCACGCGGCGGCAGCAACAAGTATCTGGTCAACATGCTCGAAGAAGGGCTCATCACGCACATTCTGGACGGTCAGACCTTCGACCTCGAAGGCGTCCGCTCCATGCGCGAGAATCCGACGCACGTCTGGACGAGTCCTTTCACCAGCTACAACTACCACGGCAAGGGCAACTTCGCCAGTATGGTGGATATCGTGATCCTGGGCGCTACCGAAGTCGATGTGAACTTCAACGCCAACGTGGTCACCCACTCCGACGGCTACCTGCTGCACGGCATCGGCGGCTGGCAGAACTGCCTTTTCAGCAAGAACGTGATCCTGCCCATCCCGCTGTTCCGCGATCGAATCCCCGTCATTCGCGACGAGGTGACCACCATCTGCGGACCTGGCGAATTGATCGACATCATCGTCACCGAACGCGGAATCGCAATCAACCCAAGACGCACCGACCTCATCGAAGCGACGAAGGACTCCGGACTTCCCATCAAGACTATCGAGGAATTGAAGGAAGAGGCGGAAGCGATCTGCGGTGTGCCGGAAAAACCGACGCTTGGGCAGAAGGTTGTCGCGGCGATCAAGTGGGTTGACGGAACCGTGATCGACGTGGTCAGAGAAGTGCTTTAGAATCAAGAAGATAGAAGTTAGAAGATAGAAGTTAGAATAATGAAGAAGAAAACGGAGGAAACTATGGCGAACATGACAATCGTTCTGATGCCTGGCGACGGCATCGGCAAAACCGTACTGCCGGAAGCGATCCGCGTACTTGAAGCGGCGGATTTCCGCGCGTCGTACGTCCACGCCGACATCGGCTGGGAATTCTGGTGCAAGGAAGGCAATCCGCTTCCGCAACGCACCATCGATCTGCTTAAGGAGCACAAAATCAGCCTCTTCGGCGCGATCACGTCAAAACCGAAATCGGATGCGGCAAAAGAGCTCGCCCCCGAGCTTCAGGACAAAGGTTACGTCTATTACAGCCCCATCGTGGGACTGCGCCAGCACTTCGACCTGGACATCTGTCTGCGTCCGTGCAAGACTTTTACAGGCAATCCGCTCAACTTCATCCGCAAGGGTGCGAACGACACCATCGAGGAGCCGGAAGTCGATGTGGCGATCTTCCGCCAGAACACCGAAGGCCTCTACGGCGGCGTGGAATGGACCAATCCATCGGATCAGGTCTATGACGCGCTGATGACACACCCGAAATTCAGCAAGAACTTCGGTTGGTGCCCTCGTGAGGAACTGGCTGTCTCCACACGTATCTTCACAAAGAAATATTCCGAAAGGATTATCCGCCGGGCGTTCGAGCATGCCGACAAGTTCGGTTACAAGTCGGTCACGCTATGCGAGAAACCGAATGTAATACGTGAAACATCCGGCATGATGCTCGCGCTTGCGAAGAGCATCCAGAAGGAATATCCGCATATCGCGCTCTGGAACACCAACATCGACGCGCAGATGATGTGGCTGACCAAGAACCCGGAAGACTACGGCGTGATCGTTGCCGGAAACATGTTCGGCGACATCGTCTCCGACGGCTTCGCAGGGCTGGTCGGCGGTCTCGGCTTCGCATGCAGCGCCAACATCGGCCAGGAAGTGGCGGTGTTCGAGCCGACACACGGTTCCGCGCCGAAGTACGCCGAATACAAGACCCCGATCGTCAACCCGATGGCGATGATCCTCTCCGCCTGCATGATGCTCGACCACATCGGCGAGACAGAGAAAGCGACCCGCATCCGCAAGGCGATCGCGGACGTCGTGGAAGAGGGCAAGGTTCGCACGTACGACATGCTCAAGATGAAGGGCTCGCCCGACGTCGTCGAGCACGGCGCCGCATCGACCATGCAGGTCACCGACGCCATCATCGCGAAACTCAAATAGTTCTTTGACAACAGCATTTCATGGGGGGCTCGAAAGAGTCCCTCTGTGTATATGGAGACCAAAACTTCTGAATGTGGCGCGGAGCGACTCTTCTGAATGTTTTGGTCGTCCAGGCAATGTAAGGTTCGAGAAATCAACATTCAGAAGACCTCCTTTCAGTCGGACATTCGGAAGTTGATTTCTCTCATAACGCTCGACCTCCGGGCGAGCTTCAAGGAGCATACAATGGAAAAATATTTCAGAAGAGTATTCGACAGAGTGTTGTCGAAAATTGAAAGCGACGATATCCGCGAGAAGACCGTAGCGTGCTTCGTAATCGCGGCGAAAGAAGGCGGCTGGGAGAAACCGGAAGACATCGAGAAGATTCCGTTCACTCTGCTGACAGAGACGAAAGGCATCAACTTCATCGAACATACCATGGCCGTGACCGAAGGCGCTGTGGGACTGGCAGAGGCTATCAAGGCAAACTACCGCAAGATGCCTTATACACTCAACATGGACTTCCTGCTGGCAGGCGGACTGCTGCACGATGTGGGCAAGCTCAAGGAAATCGAATTCGCCGACGGCGTCTATCGCAAGAGCTATAACGGCAAATGCACCCGTCATCCGATTTCGGGTGCGATCCTCGCGGACCGCGTCGGTCTTCCGCAGGAGATCGTCAACATCGTCGCCAACCACGCCAAGGAAGGGGACGGGCGTCCGCAGCGCATCGAAACCGTCCTGATCCATCAAGCCGATTTCGCGACCTTCGATCCGATGGTCATGATGACCAAAGGACTGTTGATCGGGGAATAACCACGACCAAATCCAGCGTGTCACCCTGAGCGGAGTCGAAGGGCGCGCTGGATGAACGAACTTGCGATATCCTTCGACTACGCTCAGGATGACACGCAAGATGTAGGCGCCGACCTCCGGGCGGCGTAACCATGGGGTGAAAACAAGGAGAAACCATGACAATAATTGAAAAGATACTCGCGAACCACGCGGGTAAGAGCGCGATCAAGCCGGACGACATCGTCGATATCGTGATCGACGTACGTGCCGCGCGGGACTTCGGCGGCGCCAACGTGGTGAAAAACCTCGAAAACGCAGGTCTGACCGTCGATGACCCTGAAAAGACCTTCTTCACATTCGACTGCAATCCGACCGGCTCCGATCAGAAATACGCTGCCAACCAGCAGTATTGCCGACTCTATGCACGCGACAACGGCATCAAGGTCTATGACATCGACGCCGGTATCGGAACCCACCTCGTCATCGAAAAGGGACTCGCCTACCCGGGTTCGACCGTCGTTTCCACCGACTCCCACGCCAACATCCTCGGCGCGGTGGGCGCGTTCGGTCAGGGCATGGGCGACCGCGACATCGCGGCTGCCTGGGCATACGGCAAGGTGTGGTTCAAAGTCCCCGCATCGGTCAAGCTGAATTTTACGGGTAGGAGACCCGACAATATCGACGCCAAGGACATTGTGCTCAACCTGCTGGCGCATTTCGGAGCCAACACGCTGCTGGGCTACGCGGTCGAGATGTACGGCGACGCGGTCGATGAGATGACTCTCGACGAACGCATCACCATCAGCTCCATGGCAACCGAGATGGGCGCGATTATCGTGCTCTTCCCGCCGAACAGAGAGATTCTCGAATACTTCGAAGAGCGCACGGACAAGCCGTTCGAGCCTGTCTATGCAGACAAGGACGCGAAATACGATAACGAACTTTCGCTCGATATCTCAACCTTCGTGCCCATGACATCCCGTCCGGGCCACCCCGAAGACGCTGTGAAAATCTCGCTGACGAACAACGAGAAGATCGACTCCGCCTTCATCGGAAGCTGCACCAACGGACGTATGGAAGACATGCGCATCGCGGCCGACATCCTCAAGGGCAGGAAGGTCGCGCCGGGCGTCGTCCTCAAGATCGTTCCCGCCACCAACGACGTCTGGAACCAGTGTATGGAAGAAGGCATCCTGAAGATATTCAAGGACGCGGGTGCGCTGGTCGGCAACGCAGGTTGCGCGGGTTGTGCGGCAGGTCAGATCGGTCAAAACGGACCGGGCGAAGTAACCATTAGCACCGGAAACCGCAATTTCGCAGGCAAGCAGGGCAAGGGCAAGGTCTATCTGGCGTCACCCGCCGTGGTAGCCGCGTCAGCCGTCGCCGGTTACATCACCACACCGGACGCGATCCCGGACAAACCCGCCGAGTTCACGGCTCGTGAGAAAGCGGAAATTGCAGCAGTCGAGAAGACAGCGTCCGAAGCGAAGCCGTCCGTGATCGAGGGGAAAGTCTGGCTGATCATGAAGGACAACATCGACACCGACATGATCTACCACAACCGCTACCTGACAATCACCGACATCGCGCAAATGGGACAGTACACCTTCGACAACCTCGAAGGCTGGGAAGATTTCGCGAAGAGAGCCGAATCGGGCGACATCGTGATCACCGCGAAAAACTTCGGCGCCGGAAGCTCCCGTCAGCAGGCGGTGGATTGCTTCAAGTCGCTGGGTGTGCAGGCTGTGCTGGCGAATTCGTTCGGCGCGATCTACGAGCGCAACGCCATCAACGCCGCGTTCCCGGTGCTGACCTTCGATTCGATCGAAGCGCTCGGACTCAAGGACCGCGACAGGATCAAGGTCGATTTCGAGACCGGCATGTTGACCAATATCGAAAACGGCAAATCGATCCGGATCACGCCGTTCTACGACGTTCAGATGGAAATCTATCAGCGCGGTGGGCTGCTGTAGCCCTCACCCCGGCCCTCTCCCATAAATGGGCGAGGGAGGTATCAGAAAATGTAGCGCTCGACCTCTGTGAATTTGCTTGCAAATTCGAATCTTCAAAGGCGAGCATCCTTATAGTTCCTTCTCCCGCTTGCGGGAGAAGGCGGAGGATGAGGGTTACAAACACAAGGAGTCATTATGGCAACATTCATCGAGAAAATACTTGGCGCGAAGAAAGGCGCAATCGTCTTCAAGAAACCGGATATCGTGCTTTCCCACGATAACACGGCCAGCATCGAAAAGACCTTTCGTAAGATGGGCGGAACCCATGTCGCGGATCCCGATCAATTGCTGATCGTGCTCGACCACAACGCGCCGCCCACCAACAGCAAGCTCGCCAACGACTACCAGCGCATCCGCGAATTCTGCAAGGAAGAAGGCGTGAAGCGCTTCCACGACGTCGGCGACGGCATCTGCCACCAGATCATGAGCTACTACGCGGGGCCGGGCAACATCGTCGTAGGCAGCGACAGCCACACATCGACCGCCGGTGCATTCAACGCGCTCGCAGCCGGTATCGACCGCACCGAAACCGCCGGCATCTGGAAACAGGGCGAGACCTGGTTCCGCGTGCCCGAATCGATCAAGATCACCCTGCACAATCAGCTTCCCGAGAACGTCACCGCCAAGGACCTGGCACTGTGGATCATCGGCATGTACGGCTCCAGCGGCGCCGACTACATGTCCATCGAATACCACGGCGAGGGCGTAAAAACCCTCTCTATTAGCGAACGCATGACCCTCTCCAACCTCGCCTCCGAGATGGGCGCCAAGAACGCCGTATTCCCGGCTGACGAAGTGCTCGAGAAATTCCTCGGTAAGAAGGTCGAGGGCGTCTGGGCGGACAAGGACGCCGACTATTTCCGCGAGGTCGAGATCGATCTGGCGAAGGTGTTTCCCGTTCTGGCGTGTCCGCACCACGTGGATAACGTGAAAGGCATCGCGGAAGTGGCTGGAACACCCATCCAGCAAGCGCTGGTCGGAACCTGCACCAACGGTCGTCTGGACGACCTGCAGGCTGCCGCAGCGGTACTGAAGGGCAAGAAGATACCCGATACCGTCCAACTGCTGGTCATCCCGGCATCCAAAGCGATCTACCTGGCAGCCATGAAGGACGGCACCATCGAGACGTTCATCAACGCCGGCGCCAACATTCTCTCGCCCTCGTGCGGTCCCTGCCTGGGTACCGGACAGGGCATTCCCGCCGACGGCATCAACGTGATTTCCACCGCCAACCGCAATTTCCTCGGTCGCATGGGCAACAAGGAAGCCAGCATCTACCTCGGCTCGCCCGTGACCGTGGCTGTCTCCGCGCTGAACGGCAAGATCACCGATCCGCGCACCGTCGCCGGAACCGAGAAGTACGCCTACAAGCAGCAACAGAGCGCCACGACCGTGGTATCCGACGACGACAATCGCCGCATCGATGGCGCCTGGAACTACACAGATGTCGATAACCTCAACACCGACCAGATGTTCGCCGGAAACCTCACCTACAACATCAACAGCTCCGAACCGGACAAGGTCGCGCAGCACCTGTTCAAGGGCTTCGACGACAATTTCGCCGAACGCGTGCAGCAGGGCGACATCATCCTCGCGGGTGAGAACTTCGGCTGCGGCTCATCGCGCGAACATCCGTCTGTCGGACTCGCCTACGCGGGTGTGAAAGCGGTCATCGTCAAGTCGGTGGCGCGCATCTTTTTCCGCTCGGCCATCAACCAGGGTCTTCCCATCATCGTTGTGCCGGAAGCCGTGGAAGCCTACAAACCCTCCGACAAGGTCGATATCGACTTCGAAAAGGGCGTCATCACCATCGCGGACAAGGAGTTCAACTTCGCGCCGTTGCCCGACAAACTGATGTCCATCATCAATATGAAAGGTCTCGTGAACTGGATAAGGAGTTAGGAAACTCACCCCAAACCCCTCTCTTGGAATCAAGAGAGGGGCTTCAGGGATCAGCCACGCGCGATCACCGACCTTTCTGTTCCCCCTCTTTACTGCAAAGAGGGGGCTAGGGGGAGTTCTGCGTATCTACAACCGCACCGACATCAAAGAACGACGACGTCGATTACGCAAAAATCAGACACCGGAAGAAGATCGGTTATGGCAGATACTGAGAAACCATCGGTTCTTCGATGTTAAATTCTACAGACAATTCAGCATCGGTTTCTATATTGCCGACTTCTATGCACCAAGCCACAAGCTGGTGATTGAAATCGACGGTAAGCATCACGAGACCATTGAGGGAAAAACGTATGACGAAGTCCGCACGGAGATGATCAACAGCCTGAATATCAAAGTACTGAGGTTCAGCAATGAAGAAATCCGGCTGGATATTGATCATGTGTTGCAGAAGATTGCTGGTGTGATGGGATTGTTGTAGAACTCACCCCAAACTATATAGAGAAACCCCCAAACCCCTCTCTTTGCCAAAGAGAAGGGCTTAAGAGACAACCCGCCTTGAGTTTACGAACTCCCTACTCCCCCTCTTTATCCAAAGAGGGGGCTGGGGGAGTTTCCCAATACGAATTATCTTGACCATTGTAATAACGGTGTCATTCTTAAGCAAATCACGTCGAAGGAGGTATATTTATGCCATTATCCAAGCGTCTCAGTGCGGAATTGTTCGGAACTTTCTGGCTCGTACTCGGTGGCTGCGGCAGCGCGGTGCTTGCGGCGGCATTCCCCAATGTCGGGATCGGGCTTCTGGGCGTCTCGCTCGCGTTCGGTCTCACGGTGTTGACCATGGCGTTCGCCATCGGGCATATTTCCGGTTGCCATCTCAACCCGGCAGTATCCATCGGTCTGTGGGCGGGTGGACGATTTCCGGGCAAAGAGGTTCTTCCTTACATCATCGCGCAGGTAATCGGCGGCGCAATCGGCGGCGGTATTCTCTATCTGATCGCCTCGGGAACTGCCGGCTTCAGTCTGGACGGCGGATTTGCCTCGAACGGCTTCGGCGAACATTCTCCGGGCGGATATTCGATGTTTTCTGGCCTCGTCTGCGAAGTGGTGATGACCATGATGTTCCTGCTGATTATCATGGGCGCCACGGACAAACGCGCTCCGGCAGGTTTCGCTCCAATCGCGATCGGTCTCGGGCTCACCCTCATCCATCTGATCAGCATCCCCGTGACCAACACATCCGTCAATCCCGCGCGCAGCATGGGCGTGGCCATCTACGCCGGCGGCTGGGCGATCCAGCAACTGTGGTTCTTCTGGCTGTTCCCCATCGTTGGCGGAGCGCTGGGAGGTTTCCTGTATCGTATAATCGGGAAAGAGAAGTAGAGAAACTCACCCCAAACCCCTCTCTTGGATTCAAGAGAGGGGCTTAAGATTCCGTCAGTCTTGAGCTTACATCCTCCCTGTTCCCCCTCTTTGATCAAAGAGGGGGCTGGGGGGAGTTTCTCTTGACATCATTAGCTCAACATTGAATATCTACTTATATCGTGAACATCTTCAATCATTCCCTGTTGTAAATCTGGAGGATCGTATGATAAAGACTATATCGATTGTTATATTAATGCTTGCCATTTCTGTGCTGATAGGGCAGACGGAGCCTGAAGTCATCTGGAATCGAACGTACTCATTAGGCTCTTCAACTGGATTCTGTACAGTTAATTGCGATGGAGGGTATGCAATAACTGGTTTCACAATGAATAACAATGAACAGAAGATACTTTTACTGAAAACGGATTTAGATGGTCATGAAACTTGGAGTCACGAATATAATCTTGGAAACAACGAAGCAGGACACAGCCTTATCAATACCAGTGATGGGGGGGTTGCAATTGTTGGAAGGGTAGATAATTATGACATTTTAGTGAAGACAGATTCATTGGGAAGTATTGAATGGTCTGAAAGTTATTATCAGGGTGTTGACCACTCAATATGCCAACTCGAAGATGGAACATTTATAACATCCGGAACACGACCTAGTCCTTCTGAGACAAAAATACTGCATATTAGTAGTTCAGGTGATTTGATTTCTGACAACAGCGTATATAACTATAGTTGTGGCGTTGGATTAAGCCAAACATCTGATGGAATTATTGTCTCCACTGGTATTGCTTCCAATGGTGATGATTATGATATGGCACTTATCAAACATGAGATCGATGGAGATACACTTTGGACTCGATTGATAGGTGATATTGGTTCACAAGAAGGTAATTCGTTATCCGTTACGTATAATGGTGATTACATTGTCACTGGGCGAACCGAATATCCTTCGAATGGTGGAAACGATTTATTGTTAACACTAATCTCATCGAATGGCGAAATGATTTGGTCAAGAAATTTTGGAGGAGCACAATTTGATAATGGTAATTCTGTAATTCAAACGTTTGACGGTGGTTTTATCGCTTGTGGATATCATAACGGAAATGAAAGCTATATCCTGAGAACAAATAACTCAGGGTATGAACTGTGGAGCAAAACAGTTTTTGGCTTCTATCCTGCGTATTCTATCATTCAGAATCCGGATGGTAGCTATATTACAACAGGGGCATCATCATCTGGTGTAAAGCTGATTAAGCTTGCTGCTGATGTTTCCCTCGACTTCCTCGCCATCCCCACCGAGACCTTCATCAACCAACCGGTTCAGTTCGAGGATCAATCGACACCAGTATTTTCTGAGTGGCAATGGGACTTCCAGAATGACGGTATTTATGATTCGTTCGAGCAGAATCCGAGCTACACATATACACAGCCCGGGACATACAGTGTGAAGCTGAAAGTTTCGTCGAAAACGATGGTGGATTCTTTGGTGAAGGTCGATTATATCACAGTTACCTATGTTCCGCCCAAACCGCCAGAGAATGTCGAAATCGTTATGGTGGGGAATGATGCGCATATCGAATGGGATGCGGTGACGGAGAACATTTATGGTAATCCGATCACTCCGGACTACTATTTCGTGTATTATAACGGCTCGGACAATGTGGATGGAGAATACTATTTCCATGGTTTGACAACGGATACAGAGTACCTCCACGCCAATGTAGGGCTGGCGGAATGCACGATGTTTTATCGCGTAGAGTCTGTTGTAATACTGGATAGATCGCAAAATGTCTCGTTGCTGCGTCGTGGAATGGACGAGCGCGAAGTTGATGAGATTATGGGATTTCAAACTCTCCCAATACCCCTCTCTTCATCTGAATAGAGGGGTATTGGAGATCAACTTCGCACGGCCACAGACCTTTCTGTTCCCCCTCTTTATTGCAAAGAGGGGGTTAGGGGGAGTTATCCGCATCTACAACCGTACCGACATGAAAGAACGACGCAGAATACTGCGCCGCAACCAGACATCAGAAGAGGATCGTCTGTGGCAAGTGTTGCGGAATCACCAGTTCTTCGGAGTCAAATTCTATCGGCAATTCAGCATCGGATTCTATATTGCGGATTTCTACGCTCCAAGTCACAAGCTGGTGATCGAAATCGACGGTAAGCATCACGAGCCGGTTGAAGGAAAAACGTATGACGATATTCGAACGGAGATGATCAACAGTCTGGATATCAACGTACTGCGATTCAGGAATGAAGACATTCGGATGGATATTGATTCTGTGCTACAGAAGTTAGCCGTAGTGATGGGATTTATGTAAAACTCACCCCAAACCCCTCTCTTGGAATCAAGAGAGGGGCTTTAGGGACGGCCACAGATCTTTCTGTTCCCCCTCTTTATTGCAAAGAGGGGGTTAGGGGGAGTTATCCCAGGAACGGATATTTGTAATCCATCGGCGGATTATACGTCTCTTTGATGGTGCGGGTGCTGACCCAGCGCATGAGGTTGAGGGGGCCACCGGCCTTGTCATTGGTGCCGGATGCTCGCGAGCCGCCGAAGGGCTGCATACCGACAACGGCGCCGGTGGGTTTGTCGTTGATGTAGAAGTTACCCGCGCGAAGCGGAGCTTTTCGAGCGACTTCATGGTGGCGTAGCGATCGTTGGAGAAAATAGCACCGGTAAGGGCGTAAGGCGAGGTCTGGTCGCAGAGATCGAGCGTTTGCTCGTACTTCGCGTCCTCATACACGTAGATGGTGATGACCGGCCCGAAGAGCTCTTCTTCCATGGTGACATACTTCGGATCGGAAGCCAGTATCACGGTCGGTTCGATGAAGTAGCCTTTGGACTTGTCGCCGTTTCCGCCGATAATCACTTCCGCGTCGCTGGAGGTTATCGTCTTCTCGATGTAACCCATGATGCTGTCGAAGGATTTTTCGTCGATCACGGCGTTTACGAAGTTGCTGAAGTCGCGCGGATCGCCCATTTTAATCTCGCTGGTCATGGTTTCGAGCAATTCGCGGACTTGTTTCCACAACGACTTCGGGACATAGCAGCGTGACGCCGCCGAGCACTTTTGTCCCTGATACTCGAACGCACCTCGAACGATGGCAGTAGCGACCTGCCGGGGGTTTGCCGACTCATGGACAAAGATGAAGTCCTTGCCGCCGGTCTCCCCGACCAGTCGCGGATAGGATCGCAGCGGTCCGAGGTTGTGCGACACGGTTCTCCAGATGTGGTTGAAGGTGCTGTTGGAGCCGGTGAAGTGGACGCCTGCGAGTTCGGTGTGCGCCAGAGCGACACGTCCGATCATGGAGCCGCTTCCGGGCAGGAAGTTGATCACGCCGTCCGGCATTCCGGCTTCCTTGAAAACCTTCATCAGGTAGTAGTTGGAGAGAAGGGACGTGGTCGCGGGTTTCCAGACGGTCACATTGCCCATCAGCGCGGCGGACATGTTCAGGTTGGACGCGATGGCTGTGAAATTGAAGGGGGTAACGGTCAGGACGAATCCTTCGAGCGGCCGGTACTCCATGCGGTTGAGCTGATCGAATCCCGAATTGGGCTGATCTTGATAAATCTTCGACGCGAAGTAGGCATTGAAGCGCAGGAAATCGATGGTCTCGCACGCGGAATCGATCTCCGCCTGAAACGCGCTCTTGCTTTGTCCGAGCATGGTGGCGGCGTTGAGCAGCCAGCGATACCTGGTGGAGAGCAGATTCGCGACACGAAGCTGGATGGCTGCGCGTTCGACCCAGGGAAGATCCATCCAGTCTTTTTGTGCCTTCAGCGCGGTTTCGATCGCGAACCTGACCTCGGCTTCACCCGCCTTGTGGTAGGTCGCCAGCACATGTTGATGATCGTGTGGCATCACGACATTCGCCGTGTCGCCGGTTCGGACTTCCTTGCCACCGATGATAAGCGGAATCTCGATCTGCGTGGAAGCCTGACGATCCAGCTCCTGTTTCAGGAGTTCGCGCTCCTTCGTGCCGGGCGCGTAGGATAAAATGGGTTCGTTCTGGGGCATTTCCAGATGAAAATTGGAATTATTCATAGTTCCTCCAAAAAATATTGTTCTTTGGAGCAAGAGGTTAACTCTCGCCTTTCCAAACGGGAGGCGAACCGGTTTCCCGAGTCACCCTATCGGCATAACCCCATGCGGCTTTTTCCGTTTAGGTATGTCATGCTCGGCGATGTCGCCATTCATGAATCGGGATTTATCTTGTCAAGCCTTGTGTGGATCGTGTTGTGAAAAAATAATCGTGTGTCCTTCGACTCCGCTCAGGATGATACGATCATTTTGCAACATGTTGCCAGATAGATAGTTATCAGCCGTGTCATCCATTTCGAGCCTGCAAGAAACCGAATACGGAGTCGAAGGACACGGTTGATAACGTCGTCAAGTGGATATCGAACCAAGCTCTTCCGATAAAATGGGGGTATTCCAAATAGCGTAGATTAAAATTATTGACAAATCTATAATTTTGTAAGCATTTATAAACAGTCATCCACACACAATCCACAGCAGTTATCCACATCCGGAGCATTTTACACCTCAACAGCTTTCTACGACGTTGTTTGTCGATGTGGATAAGTCCACGGCCGACAGGTCTGAAGAGATTCGGTCGAGAGCATCGCTCAGCTGGTCCGGGATCGAGCCGCACGAACTGAAGAAATCGCGATCAGCAATCAAGACTCCATATTCGCGGACGGAAAGACTGACCTGGTCGATGCGGTCGATGATCTCGGCGATAGGATGAGAGACGTTCGGGATTGATGATGTTTCAGGCATGTTGTTCACCTCCGAGATCGATTGATCCAGACCTTGAGTGCGATGTCAAGAAGTCTCATAGCCATCTGGCTTATATTCCTGCCGATCACCCAACCTTCAATCGTCCTCGGGCTAATCGTGGTCAACTGACTGACTTCACCTTTCGGAATGTAGCTCAAGAGCGCTTGAATACCCTTCTGCGTTGACACCTTCCGCCCGTGTATAGTGAAAATGTAACGTCCATCGCGTAGTTCGACATTCACGGTGGGTCTATTCGGATCATGGTTCATCTCGGTCACCTCCTGCAGGACAGTATCGATTCAGTCATTCAGTTTGTCAATTTTATTCTACGCTTAAAGCGTAAATATATGACTATCTGAGTAATCGAATGTAGTACTTGAGCCGATTAGGAGTGAATTTCAGACCTGTAGATGTAACGATACATCCGTGATTCAATACCCAACAGATATGAGCGTGATCGTGCCCGGACAAGTGCATTCGCTGAATCGTCTCATCTCTGTAGGCATCATTCCATTCACGAGGTAAAAGCTTACGCCATCGGCGTAAGCGACCCTTCGGCGGCAAGGTTCGACGTCGTCGGTCGAGCTTACGCATCGGACGTAGATTTAGATTTGACATAGATAAACCCTCCTATTGCAATACAATAACTTACAAAGACGAAAGTGTCAATTCGCGCGTCGATAGAAGGCGCGACATCCTTCAAGAGATAGGTCAACCTGCCGCCGGCGCGTAGCGACAGCAAGCGCCGCCGGCAGGACTGGCCGGCGGAAAGCACGGTCACGCGCCCGGGCAAATCGGACCCGCCGGACAGAAATGATCGAACAACTCGAGTCGCGATCTCTCCGCCGCCCGGAGGGTCGGCGGATTCCCCGCGCGGCGATACCCGCCGCGCGTCTCTCTCTCTGCGCGCAGACATGGACGGCAAGCGCACGGCATGAGCGACGGACCAGAAAAAAAGGGTAGGCACAGGCAGTGCGCCGGCGAAAGGCGCACGAGTGTAACCCCAGAGTGCGGCCGGAGAGCGAGGAACGAAGAGACGAAGCGAAACGATGCCGCCATAAGCGTTCCCCTGCTCATTTGTCCTTTTCAATGCGCGCCCGAGCAGAGGGCAAGGACGGCGCCGCCCGATGCCGGGCGCAACAACGCCCTACCGCATCGCGCGGAAGGGAGGAGCGAAGCGACCAAGAGCGACCGAAGGGAGCGGAACACCCTGAAGCGCATGGGGTACACGATACCATCGGATTGAAATCGTAGAATATAAAGCATGTTTATCGGCAGTAAGGGGTTTCAGGGGAAAAGCGTCTTTTATGTATTCTGGGGTGATCCTGTGCCTACCCTTTTTTTCTGGTCCATGAGCGAATGCCGGTTAATCCCCAGATCATCCAAGAATCGTTCGATTCATCCATTTTCAAACGGGCGGGCGAGGTGGGCACCGTCCAGACAGAAAGATCGAACGAGTAACGAACTGCGGAGTGAATAGAAAGAAAAGCGTGCGAGATGATAGATTTCAGGGAATCCTTTACATCATCACGCACGCGGTAGCATGATATCACTGATCGAAAGAGATCATGCGTCACAGGCGATATTTCGAAGTCAATTACCGGACTTATCTTCCAAGTGAATGTGTTGACCGGTTTTTCCGTCGCGAATCCAGCCGACGACACGGATTTTAGAATCCTCGAGCTCGACGAAACCTTCGTAGTCCGGATAATTCACAGCGAACGGATTACGATTTTTATCAGTATGCCAGATTTTGATGATCATTCATCCACCTCATTTTCGCGGTAAAAGTCACAAGGCGTAGTATCAGGCAACCAGATATTCATGTAGTCGCACCAATGACCGAAATTTCGATAACGGTAAAAGATGCAGTCGATACATTCCAAATTCATTGAATTTCCTCCGGTTGTTTGAGCGTAGAGACAAGCATCCAGGATGGGCAGGTATCGCCGACATTGGTGTAATCATCGTGATGATTGCAAATCCTGTTCACCTGTGAGCTCGATCTGTCCCAGTGTTCGCAGAATCCGCATATCGGATCGAATCCGGGTGATTGTCGTTTTTTCCAGGAAGGGCAATACGAATCGCCGTAGGTAAGTGCCTTCTGGACACTGCACCAGTAGCGATTATCCGTAGCCATTTGAAGGGCCCAATAAGCGCAGGTGCGGCAATTCATTTCTTCATCCCGTATCGATCGAGACCGGATTTGCGGTCGATCCAATGCTCACAGTAGTTCAGGACGCAGATGTGATCTCGCTTTGTTGACGGATAACGGCTACATGTGCCAGAGAAGCCGTTGACAGGAGTATATCTAAGGCAGGTTTCACAAGTTGGGATAGGATTGATAAAGGCTTGAGCAGTATTGTTTTTCATAGTGCAAGCTCCATGATTGCGGCATCGATGCGATCCTGTTGGATTCCGATGTACCTAAGCGTTACTGATGGGTGAGAATGGTTCAAGATCATCTGCAGCAGAGCGACGTCTTTCGTCTTCTGGTACAGGTGATAGCCGAAGGTCTTGCGAAGGGTATGCGTGCCGACTGCATCCGTGATGCCAACAGCACGGCAAGCTTTGTGAAGATGTTGCCAGGCGATTTGCCTGGATAGATATCCACTTTGGGAATTACCGAATAGATAGTCATCGGGATTCATGTCCCGGACGTAATCTTCAAGTTCGAGTTGCAGGGAGCTCGATATCCGAAATAGCCTGGTCTTACCGGTCTTCTTCTCGTGGATTGAAACGTGAGTACGGTACATCACGTCACAGACTCGAAGCGGAAGGATATCGGATATTCTCAAGCCGGTATGAATACCGAAAAGGAACATCATGTAATAGCGAAGTGGATGGGCTGATTTCGAATTGGTTGGGTGGTTCCGAAGATAGGTTTTTACAAGATCGATCTGACGGCGTTCACGTAGTGGTTGAACTAAATTCATGCTGTACCTCGCTCATTTCGAAATGTTGACACATTGTGAGATGTGTAAACCTGATATCGGATCGAATTCCACTGACTATTACTATTACCATTAAGATTATTAGAGATAGTAATAATAATAGGGGCTGTGGATATGTGGATAAAGACGTTGAATACCGATTATCAACGGAAATTTGAGGTGCTCCGGATGGTGGATAAAATGTGAATGTGGTGTGGATGGTTGAGTATATCTTGACAAGACTACAATCGAGTATGTATTTTATCTTTGTGGCTCTGGTATGACATTTCCGGCAGTAGGGGAGGCATCATGAGAGGGTTTCACGCATTATTCATTGTCATTCTGATTTCAGCATCCGTATTGTTCGCTACGCAAATCGACGAATTGGGCAATAGAATCAACACCGATCACAAGATATCAAGGCAAACCGCACATCGTTATCCACCCGAGTGGTATTTCCATCACGATCCCATCGATATATTCGACACATGCTGCGAGACATTCTCCCATCCGAACGGCACGCCTGCGCACGTACAGGATAATGGTGGGCTATTCTTCCTGTTTCACGCCGAAGAGGTTCAAGAAACCGTCACACGCGAGTATCTGGCGTATATCAATTACGATTGCAGCTTGAACAGTATAAACTACGTATCGCAGGATTATGTCCCGGAAGGACCCGGAGGAATGGCGCTCGATCCGGATACGCAGGATGCATTCTATGTCTGGGAATCCTACACCGACGACAATCCCTATCCCGATATCATGCTGGGAATGGACGTGTGGCATCTTCTACAGTCTCCCGGGCTGATCTCGACGCCGTTCACGGTCTTCGACCAGCACGATCCGGACGAGTTCCCGGAATTCGTGGCGTCCGAGAAGCATTTCTACCGCAATCCCGACATCATGATCACTCATGCGCCGTCCTACTGGGACGACGGAAAGCGCAGACTCTACGTCATCGCGTATCAGCCGCATTCCGACAACATCTCGCCGGTCGCCATCGCGTACTGTGATTTCGCCTCGAGCAATATCGAATCCGGTACCATCGACGAACTCGACTGGAACTACATCACGGATTTCCCGATCGAGAACTATGGTAATCAGCCGAACGTCAAGACCCATTTCGCCGCCGCCTGCAACGAAGAGGGCACCATCGGCATCGTCGGATGGAAAGAGGGATCGTGGGAGGATCTTCCGCCGGAACAAGGCGAGTTCTTCGTCCTCTACAACGACAACTACGGTGAAGGCGAATGGGAATACCACGAAACGAATCTGGAAATGTACGTCGAGAGTCCGCTAAACGAGTCCGGGGTGCCGTGGCTGCAATTTACCGAACAGCTTCATTTTTCGCCGGTGTATGCCGGGAATTTCAACGCGATACTGGACGATTGGGGTTATCTGCATGTCCAGATGCCGTTCACGCTCCGTGGATTACAACTCGGTGAACCTACGGTTTGGCCGCTGCTCTCGCAGGTTCGCAATGTGCTTTACGATGGATGGTCACATGAATTTACAAGTAGCGAAATATACCCGCGCAGCGATGTCTTTGCCGTTAACGAGCCGTTCCTGCCCTGGGATGAAGACAAGGATGGCGATGTCGATCATTACGATCCGGAGACGGGGCACGTGATTCCGATCTGTGCATTTCCGTGGCAGTATCCGGATATTCGTTATGCGCAGCATCGGAACAGCATGAAAAACGCCCACAATGATGACGAGGGTTGGATGGCATGCGTCTGGATGGATGGTGTTAAATCCTTGCTGGCGCAACAGGAAGGTGAGTATGCTCCGCCGGAAATGATGATCGGTTGTTCGGATTGGAGCGGTCACTGGTGGTACGATCCTATTGTTCTGAGTCCCGATCCAGACAATTCGGATGGTAACTATGTCGAGCAGCTTGAAGGACAGATTCCGAGTGTTCCAATCCTGGGAAATCGGATTGAAAACCTCGGTGATGGATACGGCAAATTCGGCATCTTCTATCTGGATGAATACGAGCACGGGCCCTCCGGTGATTGGGGTGGTGCGTTACAATACATGGAGCTTGAAGCAAGTTTTTCATTGCCTTGCACATGCTCCGTCAAGAACGACCTGACCCCGATCCGGGAAATCGGGAATCACCCCAACCCGTTCAATCCATCGACGACCATCAGCTTCAATCTGGCGCAGGAATCGCCTGTCACGATCGAGGTGTTCAACATCCTTGGCCAGAAGGTGAAAACGCTGATGAACGACATGGGGATACCGGGCACGAATAGCGTTGTCTGGAATGGAACAGACGATTCGGGTAAAAACATTTCAAGCGGAATCTATCTCTACCGGCTGAAGACCGATCGTCAGACGGCCACGAAGAAGATGCTTTTACTCGAATAGGAGGGGAATATGTGTAAAGCGATATTCAGCATTATTACGTTGGCAATCATCGGAACCATTCTGATGGCGGATCCACCCGAATGGGGATTCATGGTCGAACCAACCGAAGTAATCGAAACATACTACGACTATATCCCATGTACTCGAAACGGTTCGCCGCTACAGATACTGGATAATGGCTGCATTTACTGGATTTCGCATCGAAGAGAAGCCACCTCCGGAACAAGTAGAGTTATCCTGAGCTATATAGAGTCTGACGGAACTGTCGCCACGCACTTCTACGTCGGTCATAGTATCATCCAGGAAGGATATGGCGGCATTGATATCGATATTGACACGCAAGATCCGTTTTTCGCCTATAATAAAAAGGATTCGGGTGAGGATATCTACGATACGGTGCTCAGTTTCGATACGTGGCACCTGCTCAATTTCCCGGGATTGATTTCAACACCCTATACTCTGTTCGAGAACACCAACTGGGATAACATGCCCATCGATCCGCCCTTCGAGGACGACATGTTCATTCACCCGGACGTGCATATCGGCAAAGCGCCTACGTACGACGAGGACGGCAAACGAAGAATCTACGTTCTTGCCCGAAATCAGACCGGACATTCCGACGATGGATATCCATGCGAAAATGCGATGATCGCATACGCGGATTTCGATACATACACCATCGAGAGTGATTACCTGAGCAACCTTGACTGGCACTATCTCACCCTGCCGATTATGGACGAGTGGAACGCGAATCCCGTATGGACAGCGCCATATTACGCCACAGCCTTCACGGAGAATGGAACGTTCGCGATCATCGGCTACCGAATCGGAAATATCGAGTACGATGAACCGGAAGTGTTCGTTTTCATCAACGACACATACTGCGAAGGCGAGTGGGAATATCACGCGATCAATACAGAAATGGAGGTGGATCATCCGATGTACGAGGATGGAACGATGTGGCATCCAGAATGTGAAGACCTCCATTTCGGCATCGCCAACACCAATTACATCACCGCCGCATGGGACGGAGCCGGCAGGCTGCATGTCGTGCTTCCCTACATCCTGAAAGCCACATACGCCGGAAATGAAATGATCTGGCCCAAGCTGACGCAGCTCCGGGACGTGGTGTTCGATCCCGATACCGACACCTTCCAGCATAGTGATCTCTATCCGAAAAGCGCGACACCGGACGACGGCGAGCCGTTTCTACCCTGGGATCCGGATGAAGACGGCGAACTCGAATACACCAGTAATTTTCAGATCGTCATGCAGGAATCGATGCCGCAATGTTGTTTCAATTATGTGTATGGCGCTCACTACAACTTGATTCAGATGACATCCGAGCCGGAACAGGGCTGGATCGCATGCGTCTGGACGGATGAACTGAAAGCCTACCGGTTTCTGTACGAGGGCGATGAGGATTATATAGATTGGGCCGAAATTCCCGAGGTCATGATCGCCGTAACCGGCGACAACGGCAACACCTGGACCGATCCCATCGTAATGAACGCCAATTCGTACGATCCCGATGGCAATTACACCCCGCAGCTCGAAGAACAGATACCGCGCTACCTGTATGTCGGCGATAAAATCGAGGACATGGGAAACAATCATGGAAAGCTTCACATCGGGTACTACGACGATTCCGAATTCAACGCGACCATGAATCCGATGCAGGGATATCTGCGCTACATGGCGCTGGATATCGATTTCGCATTGCAGTCCACACCGGAAAAAACTGTTGAGCCAATATTGCTGGGACTTTCCAACTTCCCCAATCCGTTCAATCCCGAAACAACGATTTCGTACAGCTTGACGGAGAAAGGTATGGTGGAGATCGATGTGTTCAACATCAAGGGACAGAAGGTTCGTACTCTGATGCACGACATGGGTAAAACGGGCATCAACAGCGTTGTCTGGAACGGAACAGACGAATCGGGCAAGAACGTCTCCAGCGGGATCTATCTCTACCGGCTGAAGACCGAACGACAGACCATCACGAAGAAAATGCTGCTACTGGAATAGCGTATATATTTTCTATATTCGGGCAGGACTATGCTCCTGCCCTTTTCTATTCGTATTTCAGCGCCTTGATCGGACTGGACATCGCCGTCGTCACAGAGTGGAAGCTGACCGTTGCGACCGCGATGAACAGCGACAGGAAGCCGGACAGGAGGAAGGTACCGATGCCGACCGGCGTCTTGTAGGCGAAGTTCTCGAGCCATTTCTGCATCAGGAGCCACGCCGCCGGCAGGGCAAGCACGATCGATATCACCACCCATTTGCTGAACGTCTTCGTCAATAGCAGCGTGATGCCGCCAACCGTCGCGCCGAGTACCTTGCGAATGCCGATCTCCTTGGTTCGTTGCTGGGTCATGAACGACGCCATGCCAAACAGCCCGAGGCAGGAGATGAGAATCGCCAGCGCTGAGAACCCGTAGAGCAGCTTGCTCAACTGCGACTCCCGATGGTACGACATCTCGTAGTCGGCATCCAGGAAGCTGTACTCGAAGGGGAAGTCCGGCGCGAATTTCTGGCTGACCACCTCGACCTTGGAGATGAAGCCGTCGAGATCCGCGGTGTTGAACTTCATCGCGATGTAGTTGTCCCATTCCGGAATCGCGAGGATCCCCAGCGGTTGCAGCGGATTGTGGATGGACCAGTAGTTGAAGTCCCTGACCACCCCGACAATGACGCCGTCGGCGTATTTCTTGCCGATGGGATCTTCGAGTCCCGTCAACCGCAAAGCCGATTCGTTGAGTACGTAGCCGAAGGGTTCGTCCTCCTCGTACGCGCTCTTGCGATGGAAATCGCCCTGAACCACCTGCAAACCGAAGGTCTGCAGAAAGTCCTTGTCTCCGGTGATGATGGGCAGCGACATCTCACCCTCTTCATTGCCTTCCCAGCCCCGCACGCCAATCGACCACTTCGGACCGAGTCCGAGCTTGCTGGAGGTGGTTGTGACGCTGGACACTTCCGGGATATGCAGGAGTTCCTCTTTCAGAGATTCGAGCTTCTCGACATAGCTGATGTTCAGCGGCAGATAGAGGACGTTTTCCTTGCTGAATCCGAGATCGTAGTTCTGCGCGTAGCGAAGCTGCCGAACGATGACGGTCGTGCAGAAGATGAGAGCCGTCGCCAGCGCAAACTGGAAGATCACCAGCGCTTTGCGGAAGGTGGTCATGCTCTTTCTGCCGTTGCCTTTCAGTGTCTCCAGCGGATCGAACGACGACAGCAGGAACGCGGGGTAGATTCCCGCCACCAGACCGGTGAACGCCGTGATTCCGACGATCAGCAATACTAGCGAACCGGATAGCGAGGAAAGTCCGAGTTCTTTACCGGTGATGTCGTTGAAGAACGGCGTTAGCAATTCGGCGATTCCAATGGCGAACAAGAGCGACAGAAACGACATGAGAAGCGATTCGCCGATGAATTGCGCTCGAAGCTGATTGCGTCTGGCGCCGGCGAGCTTGCGGACGCCGATTTCACGCGCCCGTTTCACAGATCGCACGGTGGAGAGATTCATGAAGTTGATACACGCCATCAGAAGGATAAAGAGTGCGATCGATGAGAACACATACACATACAGCATCGCGCCGAGGGTGCCGTCGAGCTGATAGAGGTGGATATCGACCAGCGGCTGAAGGTAAAATTTCCTGCCCAATTCGTAAATGAGTTCGTCCATGAACGCGTTGATGTCTTTTTCAACCTGTGCGATTTCAGCGCCATCTTTCAGCAGAACGAAGGTGTTGTAGCCGAAATCGCCCCAGTCGTCCGCCGGATAGCCGGTGATATCGCTCATGATTGACATGGGAACCAGGAAATCGAACTGTAGATGGCTGTTCGCGGGCAGGTCGTCGATCACGCCGGTCACGGTCATGTCGAACTGGCGATTCACGTCGATCACCTGCCCAACCGGATTGATCTCTCCGAACAATGTCTCCGACGTTTCACGTGAAAGCACGATCGCGTCGGGCTTGGTGAGAGCGCTGGACTCATCGCCGTACAGGAAATCGAACGTGAAGATTTCGAACATCTCCTGCGTTGAGTAGCCCGGCTGGAACTTGATCGCCTTGTCGTTGGCGGCGACCAGCACCAGACCTTCGTTGTGGAAGCAGACGGCGTTTTCGATCTCCGGGTATTTCTCTTTTATTGCCGATGCCATGGGGGTCGGCGTTCGCCAGTGCTGTTTTTCTGTGCCGTTGTAGAGATAGGTGAAATCAACGCGATAGATGCGTTCGGCATTCTCGTTGAACCGGTCGTAATTGTATTCGTCCTGGATCCAGAGGAGGATCAGGATGCAAATGGCTAGCCCACAGGCGAGCCCGGTAATGTTGATAAAGGAGAACATTTTCTGGCGCATCAGATTTCTGATGGCGATCTTGATGTAGTTGAGCAGCATATAGCACTCCCTGTATATCCACAATACAATTCACTTACATAAGTGCATTTCGCGTGCCATTTGCCAGGAATAACCCCCCCTTGTCCCCCCTTATCAGGGGGGGTGAGAAAGTGATCAGGATTCAAACACAGCCGCCAATTCACCCCCCTGATAAGGGGGGATTAAGGGGGGGTACAAACCGGGAAGATAGGTGACAAAATAGACCGGGAAGATAGGTAATACTCAAAAAGCATTGAGGAGAGCCTATGCCCTTTCAGAGAACAACGAAGTATGATCAACTCCATAAGTTGATAGGAGATTATCTTAGCGATCAATATACGGTAGTAGATTTACATCGGATATATGGAGTATCCTGTAAAACGATCTACAAATGGATCAATCGTTATAAGGAAGATCCAGCGAACTGGGCTTTGGCTCGCAGCAGTGCTCCGCACAGCCACCCGAATCAGACTCCGCCCGAGATCCTTGAAATGATTATCAACATGAAGCTTGCACATTTGAGTTGGGGTCCGCGCAAGATAATACACGCGTTACAGAACCAGGATTCAACCATCGACTGGCCAGCAGCGAGTACAGCAGGCGAATGGTTGAAACGTCACGGTCTAGTGAAACATCGTTTGGTACGTAGTCATGTACCGCCATACAGCCAGCCCTTCGGTGAATGCAACTGCAGTAATGCCATCTGGAGTATTGACTATAAGGGTCAATTTCGGCTTTTGAATGGCGAGTATTGCTATCCGCTGACGATCACCGACAATTTCAGTCGTTTCTTTTTGTGTTGTCATGCGCTTCCGAGCACGAACCACAAGGATTGCGAGCATTGGCTTGACTGGACTTTTCAGCAGTATGGTTTGCCGGACAGTATCCGTTCTGATAACGGAGTTCCGTTTTGCATTGCGAGTAAAACGGGCTTGAGTCGATTCTGGCTTCATCTGATTCGTCTCGGCATAACGCTTGAGCGAATCGAGAAGGGTAAACCCCAGCAGAATGGTCGTCATGAGCGGATGCATCGTACACTGAAGCATGAAACCTGCAAGCCCCCAGCGCGCGATATGTTATCCCAGCAGGAAGCGTTTAACGCTTTTATAGAAGAGTACAATACGATTCGTCCTCATGAGGCTTTGGGAGGACACCCACCGGCGTCGGTATATCAACCGAGCTTGCGCAAATATCCGCTTAAGATATTCGGTCCGGAGTATCCTGAAGACTTTGAAAAGCGTAAAATCAAGGATACCGGTGAGGTGAAATTACATGGAAAGAGAGTGTTTGTAAGTGAGCTTCTCGCAGGTGAATATGTTGCCTTGGAAGAGCTGGAGGATCGTGATGGTATCTGGCGCATTTATTACTACCAGACGCCGATTACGGATCTGGATATCAGAACGATGAAATTGATCCCGATTAAAACAAGCCTCGGCGAGGCGCGAAATTCTCCCTCATCCCGGCATGCCGGGATGAGGGAGAATACTGGACAGGAAACCATTAAAGTGTAACCTATGTCCCCGGGCTAATCTGTTACCAACGTCCCGGATGTACAGGGGGTGTTTTCCTTGGTAACAGTAAACTCGATATCGATTCAAAGAGCTGGTTCATAACATTTCACACAGGCTGAGAGACCTGTCCCTTACAACAAGAATGGATCTTACCATGGTCATTGATTAATGTGAACGACTACACACTCGGTTTGCAACAGAGCTTTAAAGAAGTGTACGTTTCGGATTGGATCAGGTTCGCAGGCGGACAGTTTCTATCTACTTTGAGATACCTTCGTCCTGTCGAATACCAGCATTCTGTAGAACCATCCGTCCAGACCGCCATTGTTGAGCTTCTTCCTCCAGCGTGGACGCAGGTTCATGGATTTGAGCAGTTCCTCCTCCGAGCTGAAGGCGTGAATGCTGCCATCCGGGCAATTCTCGCGGACATGTTCTCCGAAATCCTTGTACAGTTGTTCGATGCCCTTGTCGCGGAGCCGTACGCCGTAGGGTGGATTGGTGACCATCGTCACGCCCGGCATGGACGGAAGATTGCGGAAATCGCTCTGTTTGACCATGATCCGATCGCCGAACGGCAGTCGCGAGAGGTTATCCCGGCAGGCAAGGATTGATTTGTGATCGATATCGCTGCCGGCGATCAATCCCTCAGGCAGTTCGCGGATCCGCACATCGGCCTTCACCTTTTCCCACAGCGCGGGATCGTAATCCGGCAGTTGCATGAATCCGAAGCTCTCGTGCAGATATGAACCCGGAATCCTGCAATAGTGCATCAATGCTTCGGCGAGGATGGTTCCGCTGCCGCAGAAGGGATCGTAAAACAGATTGTCTCCCTCCCATCCCGACAGACGAACCAGCGCCGCCGCGAGGGTTTCCTGCATGGGAGCTTCCACGCTTCGAGATCTGTATCCGCGCTTGTTCAGCGAGAATCCGGCGCAGTCGATCGAGATCGTGGCGCGGTTGTTGTGGATGGCAAGATGCAGCGTGACATCGGGATTGTCGCGGTTGATGGAAGGTCGCTCGGGATAACGTTCGCGCAGTTGATCGACGATGGCATCCTTGAGTCGCAGCGCGGCGAATTGCGAGTGCTGGATTTTGCTGTTGGCGGCGTGATGGAGGATCATGAAGGTCTGTCCCTCGCGGATGAAATCAGGCCAGTCGATCGTGATGGCTTTCTTGTAGAGGTAGTCGGTATCGTGGCAACTGAAGGTGGTGATGGTTCCCAGTATGCGTGTCATCAGCCGGGTGCGATAAACGATTCGGTACATCGTAGCGATGTTCGCGCCGAAAAGCACGCCTCGCTGCTGCTGCCGGATATCCTTCGCGCCCAGTTCTTCGAGTTCTCGGACAGCGAGATGTTCCATTCCTCCCGCCACCTGTCCGAACCACGTGTGAAACTGCTGATAGTGGTACATTCGCTACAGTTCCTCTTTCAGCAGCTCGAGCGCTTTCTCGATGTCGATGTACGCCACCTTGTCCGTCTCCCAGAACTCCACGCCTTTCTCGCGCAGCTTCTTGTAAACCCGCAAGGTCTCGTTACCGAAAAGCTCTTCCGCCGACATATCTTGGAATTCCTTGTCGATGCGCAGGCGCATATCCAGCGCCTGGCAGGCGGTGATGTACTCGATGGCGATGATCCGCTTCACGTTCTCCAGGATTTCCCGGAACTGCCGCGCCGAGATCGGCCCCATCGAGACGTGGTCTTCCATGTCCTCGCTGGTGGGGATCGAATCGACGCAGGCGGGGTGTGCGAGAACCTTGTTTTCCGAGGCAAGCGCCGCCGCGGTGTATTGGAGGATCATCACGCCGCTCTGGAGTCCGGGATCGCTGGTCAGCATGCTGGGCAGCCCGTGACTGATATATTGGGAGGTGAGCTTGAAGATGCGTCGCTCGGAAATGTTGCCCAGTTCCGCCATGGCGATCTTCATATAGTCGCTGGCGAGGGCAATCGGTTCGCCGTGGAAGTTACCGCCGGAGAGGAACGTCTTGCCGTCTTCGGCGTCCGGTATGATGAGCGGGTTGTCTGTCACCGCGTTGGCTTCGCGCTCGATGATGGGCGCTGCCAGTTCGATGGTCGCTTTGATGGGACCGACCACCTGCGGGAAGCAACGCAGCGAATAGCTGTCCTGCACCTCGCCCGGACGCGAATCGATCAGCTTGCTGCCCTTGAAATATTCCCGTACCTGCTGTGCGATGAGCTGCTGACCCTTCTGTCGTCTCAATTCGTGGATGCGCGGATGAAACGCGTCGGAGACGCCACGAAGCGCTTCGAGCGACGCCGTGAACACCTTCACCGCGTTGTTGAGTAGCGTCTTTGCGTCGCAGACAGCCAGCACGGCGACCGCGGTCATCATGTTGGTGCCGTTGTTGAGCGCCAGACCTTCCTTCGCGTCCAGCACGACGCGCTCGATGCCAGCGTTCTTCATGGCTTCGCTGCCGGAGATTGTTCGGATGCGGTAGTCGTCGCGATGCAGGTTTTCCTCGACGATTACCCGACCGCTGCAATCGTCGCAATCGCCATCCTCATCGCGGGACAGCACCAGCGCGATATGCGAAAGCGGCGCAAGATCGCCGCTGGCTCCAACCGATCCCTGTTCCGGGACCGCGGGATGGACGCCCTTGTTGAGCATGTCGATCAGAGTTTGCAGTGTGTTCAGCCGGATGCCCGAGAAACCACTCGCCAAAGAGTTTATTCTGAGTAACATCATGGCGCGCACCACATCCACCTGGAGGTATTTGCCCACGCCCGTGGAATGGCTGATGATCAGGTTTCGCTGCAATTGCTTGAGCTTGTCTGCCGGGATTCGCTTGTCCTTGAGTGCGCCGAATCCGGTGTTGATGCCGTAAACGATCTTCTTGTCGCGGATGATGCGATCGACCTCTTCGCGACAGTGGAGCACGCGCTGTTTCGTCTCGTCTGTCAGCACGATCTCTTCCCGCTCCCTTGCCACACGCCGAATTTCATCCAGTTTCAGTGATCGTCCATCTATGTAGATCATGATTATACCGCCTATTACGTAGTTTTTGCCAAAATCTCCGACCGGATAAAAGTGTCAATTAAAGATGGAATCAAACTTCTGAAGGTATGACGAAGGAAGTGCTTCCGAATGTTTGATTCCAATACCGCTGATGAGATTCGGGAGTCGGAATCTTCTTGACGCAGGACGGTAACGCCGCGAGCATGTCCGAAAACGATGCGGCAGGAAGATATCGGATGAGGATTCTGTTCATCTCGCCTTACTACTCGACATTCGTCCACTCTCAGGTGGCAGCGCTTCTGAAGATGGAAGACATCTCCGGCAGCGTCGAATTCATCGTACGCCTGTACGCCTGGACAAGAAGCCGGAAATACCGTCGCAGCTTCCATCCGGAGCGACTCAAGGTGCGCGTGCCGGACGAGATTTCTCACCTGCTCTTCTTCCCCAATCTCCCGCGCGACTGGCTGCTTCATCGCAATGCGGGATGGATCGCCTCGCTGCTTCGAAGGCGCTATCGCAAAGGCGATTTCGATCTTATCCACGCCCATACGCTATACCCCGCCGGCGCTGCCGCCATGCAACTCGCTGAAGCTTGGAACATCCCCTTCGTGGTCACCACGCACGGCGCCGATTTTTACCGCACGCACCCCGAGCACTCCCGTATTCGTGACGACAGGATATACGACCCGAAAACCATCGGCATCGTCGAGAAGGTTTTACGTCGTGCCGATCGCGTTATCGCGGTTTCGCAGGGATACGCGGACGATATCCTCGAATTCGTTCCCGAGACGAAGATGGAGGTGATTCCAAACGGCTACGACCACGACACGTTCTTCCCGGGTGACCGCGACGAATCGCGTCGGGCCCTCTCCCTTCCGCTGGACGAGACCATCCTGCTCAGCGTGGGGAACTACGTCCGAACCAAGGGATTCGAATACCTGATCGAGGCAATGCCGAAGCTGGTTGAGCGGTTCGGGAATATCCGGCTCTATCTGATCGGAAGCGGCAACCTCGAAGAACGCTATCGAACCCTCATCGACAGCTTGGGAATGAGCAATAACATCCTGCTGCACCCACCCGTCCGACACGACAAACTGGCAAAATGGTACCGTGCAGCCGATCTCTACCTCCAGCCATCGCTGAACGAAACCTTCGGACTGGCGCTCGCTGAAGCGCAGGCATGCGGGATACCGGCTGTGGGAACCCAAACTGCTGGACCATCCTGTATTCTGGGCATCTCGGAGGGCGGAATCCTGGTGCCGCCGGCAGACGCAAAAGCGCTACAGGATGCGGTGATCCAGCTTCTGGAAGATAAACCGCAATACAACCTTATGAGGCAGAAAGCACCGGAGAATGTTCGGAAATCACTGGTCGATCCGGAAAATCGCATCCATAGCCTGTATATCGAGCTTGTCTCAAATTGGAAAAATATTTGAATCAATCCGTAACGCTGGACGCGCAGCAATAGCCGTTATGTCGAACATTTCCCGCATGTTAAAAACACATTGACAGAAAAATCGCTAACGAGCTTAATGTTTTGTTCATTATTGCACATGAAGACAACGAGATAAAGGGACTTTTGAAGCTGGGGTAAAAATGGATAACCAACAACGAATTGCTCTGGTCACGGGCGCAGCTCGCGGCATCGGAGCGGCAATCGCAAAGCATTTGAGCGCAGACGGTTACACGATCTGGGCAAACTACCGTAGCAACCACGAAGCGGCCAGCCAATTGAAGCGCGAGATCGAAGAACAGGGTGGCGAATGCGTTCTGCTGCCGTTCGACGTCGCCGACGAGGATCAGGTCAACAGTGTCCTCGCGCCGATGCTCGAAGATGCGACGCCGGACGTTCTGGTCAACAACGCCGGATTCAGTCGCGACAGCCTGATGGTCTGGATGTCGTCCGAAGATTGGCAGGCGGTCACCGACGTGACGCTCCGCGGATTCTTTCTGGTGACCAAGCTGGTGCTGTTGGGCATGATGAAAAAGCGTAAAGGCGCGATCGTCAACGTCGCCTCGACCGCGGGCCAGAGCGGACTCGCCGGCCAGGCGAACTACTCCGCCGCGAAAGCGGGACTCATCGGCGCCACCAAGTCACTCGCCAAAGAGGTGATCAAGCGCAAGGTGCGCGTCAACTGCGTAGCGCCGGGATTCGTCGAGACCGATATGACGAAGGAACTGCCGGTGGAAGAAATCAAGAAAACCATCCCCGCCGGACGATTCGGAACGGTAGAAGAGGTCGCCTCCGTGGTCAGTTTCCTGTGCTCGGACGCGGCATCCTATATTGTAGGCGAAACCATCTCCGTCAACGGCGGAATCCATACATAACAAGAGGGTTAGTTATGCACGATGTGGCAATAACCGGAATTGGAATTGTCTCTACCCTGGGAACGGGTATCGATAGAGTACAAGAATCGCTTCGTGAAGGAAAATCGGGGATCGGAATCGATCCGCAACGCAGGGAACTGGGTTTTCGCAGCGCGCTGACCGGAATCATCGGCGATTTCGAACCGCCGAAAATGCCCCGCAAACAGCGCAAGACGCTCAGCGACTTCGGATTGCAGTGCTATGCCGCAGCGCTGGAAGCCAGTGGAATGGCGGGATGGAGTCAGGAAGACATTCAGACCATCAGAACGGGGCTGATCATCGGAAACGACTCTTCATCCATCGCGAACATCGAGCCTTACGAGGTCGTCATGCGGGAGAAATCGACTTTCCCTATCGGCGCGACGGTTATCTTTCAAGCGCTTACCTCCACCGTGACGATGAACCTCAACACCCTTTTCGGAAACCGCGGCGCGTCCTGGACGATCTCCGGTGCCTGTGCCAGTGGCGGTCACGCGGTAGGACAGGCAGCCGACCTCATCGCCCTGGGCAGACAGGATCGCATGATCTGCGGTGGCGTTCAGGAGATAAGCTGGCAATCGGTGTGCAGTTTCGACGCGACCAACGCCTTCTCGATCCGCATGGACGATCCCTCTCGAGCCTGCCGTCCCTTCGACAGAGACCGCGACGGGCTTGTTCCGAGCGGCGGCGCGGCTGTGGTGGCACTCGAACGCGGCGATATCGCTCGCAAACGCGGCGCGAACATCCTCGGCTGGGTCCGCGGATACGGTTTCTCCTCCGACGGACAGAATCTCTCCGTTCCATCCGGCGACGGTCTTCGCGACTGCATCAAGCTCTGCCTTGAAAGCGCGAAACTCAATCCCGATCAGATCGATTATATCAACGCACACGCAACTTCGACCCCTGTTGGTGACGCCATGGAAGCCCGTGCAATCGGGGAAATTTTCGCGGGATGCAATCCGTGGGTTTCTTCCACCAAGTCGATGACGGGACACGAAATGTGGATGTCGGGCGCGGCACAGGTCGTTTATACACTTCTTATGGCGCAAGGATCGTTCATCGCGCCAAACCTGAACTATCAGACTCCCGATCCGGAGATGCCCAAACTCCGAATCGCAACGGAGACGATCGCACAAAAACCGAAGCGAGCGCTGCTCAATTCAGCAGGGTTCGGGGGAACCAATTCCTGTTTAATCATCGAGAGCATATGAAAAAGTACGACTGTATTGTAATCGGTGCGGGGATCAGCGGTTGTACCACGGCGTTGCTTCTCGCAATGAATGGACAGAAGGTCGCGCTTGTCGAATCGAACCGCACCCTGATGCCACTACTCAAAAGTTTCAAGCGCAAGGGATTCTGGTGCGAACCGGGATTCCATTACACCGGCGGTTTGCACGAAGAAGGAAAGATGTCGGTTTTCATGCGCTATCTGGGTATCGACAACATGATCAAGCCCGTCATGATGGATCAGGAGTGCTTTGACGTTATCCGGGTCAAAGATCATGAATATCGAATCCCGTGGGGCATGGACCGAATTCGTGATTACCTGAAAGGCGAATTCCCGAAGTCAAGCGAAGCAGTCGATCGATATCTCGATTATATCCAGGAGCTGAATAGCCGCACCGCCTTTACCAACTATGACCTTCCATACGGCACCTACCCGGAAAAACTCATCGATACGCGCAGCCTCTATCACTACATGCGCGATCTGGGTGCCGAGAAGAAACTGATCCAGCTTCTGGGCATTCACGGCATGATCATCTACGGCGCTGATTTGATGGTGATTCCGACCTACACCAATGCCTATATCATGTGGTCGTTCTACAACGGAACCGGTTTCCTCGAGGGTGGTGGAGGTGCGCTGGCAGATGCCTTTGCAAAACGATTGGAAGAAGTCGGCGTGGATGTTCTGCTGAATTCTTCGGTTACAAGCGTCAACGTCGATTCGCACCGTCGTGTAAATGGAGTCGAGATCGACAGAGAAACCATGCTCGAGACATCGAACTGCATCGCCAGCCTGCATCCGCAGCTACTGATTGATCTGCTTTCCGGAAGCGGCGTGAAACCCGCTTTCAAGAAGCGGATACGCTCGATGGAGAACACCGTTTCGTTCGCGACGGTTTTCTACGGAGTTGACTTCGTGCCCTCCCCGATCGATCGCGTAAACGAATACACTTATTATCCCGGATCGGAAGGAATCTTCGCCATCATGAGAACAGTACCGGACCAGAAACATGCTCTCACTGTTATTTTTCCCATCGATCAAAGCGAACTGGATGCGCTATTCAATATTGACAGAAATACCGATCCTGTAAAATATCAATCCATGAAGCAGGAAATCGCAAAGCGCGCTGACAGAGCGCTTCTTTCCCGGTATCCTGAATTACGCGGACATGCCGAAATTCTGGATATCGCGACGCCGGCCACCTACGAACGATACACCGGAACACCGCGTGGAACAGCGTATGGCTTGAAGCAATCGAACCAGAGCTTAACCCTTGCGACACGTACGCCTATCCAGGGTCTGTATCTGGCGGGTCAAAGCCTGAACCCGGGCATTCTCGGCTCGATGGTGACCAGCTTCATGGCCGCGGGATCGATCATCGATCCGGAGCAAATTTGGAAGGAACTGAGGAAATGCAGATAAATCGCGTATTCATTACCGGCATGGGCGCTGTATCGCCTTTCGGACTCGGCGCGGAGAAGATGTACGATCGGATTCGTGCCGGCGAAAGCGGCGTTCGGGACATGAAGCCCGAGTGGCAGGAGTTTGTAACCGATCTGCTCTGCTGGGTTGGCGCACCGGTCGCGGAGAAGATCGACGAGAAGAAGATACCGCGTCGATATCGTAAGCTGATGGGCAGAACGGCGATTCTGTCCGTACTCGCGGCGCAGGAAGCGATCGCGCAGGCGCAGGTTCCCGAAGAGATGTTCCCTTCGGGCAAAGTTGGTATCTGTTTCGGATCGTCGCTGGGAAGCATCGACAGCATGCAGAGCTTCTTCAAGGAGATAATCAATACCGGTGAGAGCCACCAGCTACAATCCGGGATATTCTTCCAGGTGATGAGTCACACGGCGGCGGCGAATATCGCACACATCCTGGGCGTCACGGGACGGGTTCTGGCGACCAACGCCGCATGCGCGTCGTCCCTGCAATCGATCGGCATCGCTTTCGAACAGGTGCGAAACGGATATCAGGACATGATGCTCTGCGGCGGTGTCGAGGAGCTTCACGCCTTCACCAGCACGACGTTCGACATCGTGCAGGGAACCTCCACCCACTACAACGACAGTCCGTCGAAAACGCCGCGTCCGTTCGACAGAGACCGCGACGGAACCGTTTGCGGCGAAGGCGCAGGATGCCTGGTCATCGAGAGTGAAGAATCGGCGAGAAGGCGAGGCGCGAAAATCCTTGCCGAAATTATCGGGTTCAATACTTCTGCCAGCGGTGAAGAGATGTCGCATTCGGACGCGGGATCGATCGTTGTCTGTATGAAGAGGACGCTCGAAAGCGCAGGAATCAAGCCGTCCGACGTCGATTACATCAACGCGCACGCCACCGCGACCGAACTGGGCGATGTCCACGAGGCGCAGGCGATCACCGAGATCTTCGCCGATCACGGCGTACCGGTCAGCAGCCTGAAAGGCTATATGGGGCACACACTGGGTGCCAGCGGCGCGCTGGAGCTGATCGCGTCGGTATTCATGATGTGTAACGGCATCATACTGCCCACCCGGAATCTGGAGAATCCGGACGACGCGGCGAAGTCGCTGCGGCATGTCACGGAGATCGAGAAAGCGGATCTGAATATTATTATGAAGAACAGCTTTGCCTTTGGGGGGATCAACACAGCATTATTAATAAGGAGCTATAGACCATGAGCGATGAAATGATCATGAAGGGGATTTCCAGAATCCTGATCGAAGAATTTGAAATCGAAGAAGACAAAATCAATCCTGAAGCCACGCTCTACGACGAACTGGGGCTGGACAGTCTCGACGGTGTCGATCTGATCGTCATGCTGGAAAACGAATTCGGCTTTAAAGTTGACCGGAAACAGGATGAAGGCACAATTCGCGGGATGAGGGTCGTTCAGCACATCGTCGATTTCATCAAACAAAAAGCTGCCTGATTTGCGATTCCCGAGCGGAACATGCTTCTTCTCTTGAATCTCTACTATCTTGTCATGATCTCGATCGTGTCCATCGCGTTCGAGACGGTCTATCATCTGTCGATGCCATTTATGATGATCTTCAAGGGTTACCGACGCGATGATGTCTATCGCATGAAAAACGCGATCTACGGCAAATTCTGCATCCGCGCAAGCTGGCCGATCCTCCAGATGGAAATGAAGGGAATGCATCGGGTGCCGAAGGACGGTTCCTGCATTTTCGTCTATAACCACCGCACCAACGTAGATATATTTTTCGCGGCGACGGTTCCACGCAGTAATCTGATGGTCTTCGTGCGCTCCTGGCCCTTCCGGCTGAAGCTCTTCGCCTGGTCGATGAGGCTGGCGAACTACATCAACAGCGAAACGACTTCCCACGACGATCTGGTGCGACTCGGCAGCGCGCTGGTCGAGCGAAACGTCTCCTTCGTGATGTTCCCCGAAGGGCATCGTTCGCGGGACGGCAAGCTGCTGCGTTTCTACTCCGGCGCGTTCTATCTCTCGATCCACACGGGCATCCCGATCGTCCCGGTTGTCATGACCGGCGTCGAGAAGTTTTTCAGCACCAAGTTCCCCTTCGTGCGACCCGCCAACGTCACCATCGAGATGCTCGATCCGGTTTATCCGCAGGATTTCCCGGACGGTCAGCGCTGGCTGGTCATGCGCAAGTACGTCGAGAATATCTACCGCGAACACCTCGGAGAAGCGCGATGAGCCTGATCGAGGACTTTTCCGCAAGCCGCTACGGCAACGTCCAGTATCTGAGTCGCGACGAGCAGGACGCGATCACGCTGAAGCTGCTGCAAGAGCATGTCGCATATACGCTGAAGAACAGCCCGTTTTATCGGCAATACGATATCGAACCCGGCAATATCCGCGATTTCGAATCGTTTCAAGCAATTCCCACCACGCAGAAGCATCATCTCACCGAGCGGAATATGGATTTCCTGGCTGTTCCGCGCGGTGAGGTGACCGATGTCTGCATGACCTCTGCCACTGTCGGATCACAACCGACCATGATCCTGCAAACCGCCTCGGACCTTGCGCGTCTGGCCCACAACGAGGAGATCGCATTCGGCATCTCGGGACTGAACGAACAGGACATCCTCGCCATCGGCGCGGCGATCGATCGCTGCTTCATGGCGGGACTGGCCTACTTCCTCGGCGCGCAGCGATTGGGCGCGACAGCCGTCCGCATCGGAGCCGGAAGCGCGGCGCAGCACTGGGAGCTGATCAGAACAACTGGCGCGACCGCCATCGTGGGCGTCCCGTCGCTGATGCTGAAGATCGCCCAGTACGCACAGGAACATGGCGAAAATCCGGCTTCGGGCAGCGTGAAAAGATTGCTCGCCATCGGCGAACCGACCCGCGACGCCGGACTCGAACTGCTGCCGCTCGGAAAGCTGCTCGAAGAGACGTGGAAAGCGCCGCTCTTCTCGACCTACGCCTCCACCGAGATGGCGACTTCGTTCAATGAATGCGACGCTCGACACGGCGGGCATCTGCGTCCCGAACTGGCGTATGTGGAGATTCTCGACGACGACGGCAATCCCGTCCCACCCGGAGAAACCGGCGAGGTGACAGTGACGCCGCTGGGCGTGAAGGGCATGCCGCTGCTTCGATTCCGCACCGGCGATATCGCCTATATCATCGACAAGCCTTGCGCGTGCGGAAGAACTTCGCGCCGCATCTCGCCCGTGCTGGGCAGGAAGAACCAGATGCTGAAGTACAAGGGCACGCTGATGTTCCCGAACGCGGTCATATCTGCGGTGGAGAGTCTGAACGGCTTCCTTGGCGGATACGTTACAGCGAAGAGCGACTCGCACGGCAACGATCTGGTGACGCTCTGCGCAGCGATTGATTGCTCACGGCTTTCAATTGAATCCATGCGGCAGCGACTCCAGGCGAAGATCCGTGTCGTACCGCAAATCGAGCTGATGGACGAGGAAGCGGTTTTGGAGAAAATCTATCTGCCCGGCAAACGAAAACGGGCTATATTTCACGATTACAGGAGAGACAATGAGTGATACGATCGTATTAACTGGCTACGATTTAAGCATAGAACAGATCGTCGCGATCGGACGCGGCGAGAAGAAAGTCGAGATGGAAACACGTGCGCTGAAACGTTGCGAGGCGTCGAGAACATTCCTCGAAGAAGAGATTTCCAAGCAGCGCGTCATCTACGGCGTGAACACGAGCTTCGGTCCGATGTGCAACAAGATCATCGACCACAACCACATCGAAACGCTGCAAACCAACCTCATCCGCAGCCACGCCGCCGGACTGGGCGAACCCCTGAAGCCGGAGATCGCGCGCGCAGTGTTCGCGGTTCGGCTCAACACGCTGGTCAAGGGCTATGCCGGTGTCCGCATCGAGCTGCTCGAACTACTCAAGGACATGATCAACAGCGGCATCGCGCCCTGGATTCCGGAGTGCGGCAGCGTCGGCGCTTCGGGCGACCTGGTGCACCTCGCACACATGGCGCTCGCCATCATCGGCGAGGGCAACGTATGGTTCGAGGGAGAAGTCGTTCCCGCGGAGCAAGCGCTGCAAAAATGCGAACTTCAATCCCTGAAGCTCAGCTACAAGGAAGGTCTGGCGCTGATCAACGGTACCGCCGCCATGACCGCCATCGCCGCTTTCGCCATTCACGATTCCGTGAAGTCGCTCGACATCGCCTGCTTGAACGCGGCGTTCGCCATCGAGATATTCGGCGGTATCGACGACGCCTTCGACCGGCATCTGCACGCGGTCAAACCGCATCCGGGGCAGGTCTGGGTCGCAGACCGGATTCGCAGCCTTTACAGCGGTTCCGGCAACATCACCCTGCGCGAGAACATGCACGAGATCATCCGCAGCAAGCAGAAGGGCGACGAGCAGGTCTTCGAGACCGACATCAACGTGCAGGACGTCTATTCCATCCGCTGCACGCCGCAGATTCTAGCGCCGGTGCAGGAGGCGATCGAGTTCGCGTCCGCCACCGTGATGCGCGAGGCGAATTCGTCCAACGACAACCCCATCATCATCCCCGAGAAGCGCAAGATCATCCACGGCGGGAACTTCCACGGGCAGAGCATCAGCTTCGCCATGGACATGCTCGCCATCGCGGTTTCGACGATGTGCAACCTCTCCGAGCGAAGACTCAACAAGCTGCTCGACCGCAACCTCAACGAAGGACTGCCCGAGCACCTCATCCCGGGCACGGTAGGACTGACCATGGGCTTCATGGGCGCGCAATACCTCTCCACTTCGACCACTGCGGAAAACCGCCAGATGGCGGCGCCGATGAGCACCAACACCATCTCCTGCAACGCCTCCAACCAGGACGTTGTCAGCATGGGAACCGTCTCCGCGAGAAGGACCTACCGCATGCTGCAAAACGCCACCTACGTCCTGACTATGGAAACGCTGGCGGATATGCAGGCGCTTTCGTTCCGCAATGCCGACAGGTTGGGCGACAAAACCGCGAAGATATACGGAATGCTTCAGCAGCATTTCGAAGTCTATGACAACACACGCATTTTCCACAATGATCTTTCGAACTTCAAGCACACGATCTTCACCCAAATCGATCTGAGTAAAATCCTGAACGAAAAGGAATGATCATGAATCCGGTCGAATTTCCCGTCGATGCGCTTCAATTGATACCGCAGCGCGGAAAGATGAAGCTGATTGACCGTCTTTTACGGGTCTCGGAAGACGAGGCCTGCGCCAGCGCGGACATGTCCGGCAAGACGATGTTCATTACGCCGTCGGGTCGCATCCTTCCTGCGGCGCTGGTGGAACTTGCCGCGCAGGCGACCGCATGCTTTGCCGGCTATATCTCGATTCTGGAGGACAATCAGGAACCCGTAACGGGGCTGTTGGTCGGCTTGCAGGATATTGTCATCGAAGAGCTGCCGCCGGTGGAAGAGGAGATATCCGTCGAGCTGCATCAGGAGAGCGCAATCGGACCATTCAGCCTGAGCCGGGTATCCATGTTTTCGAATCAGGCTCAGTTCGCAGGTGGACTCTTGAAAACCTGGGAAGAATCACCACAATTAACAGAACCGCAAATCGCCCCCCGGGACGTTGACGTCGCGGGTGTCGATCCCCTGTTGCATGATCTGGCACCGATCGAGCACGAGATACTTGCGAGCGTCGTGTCGATCACGAACGAAAATGATCATATCCGCGCCAGGCTGTGTTACCGGCCGGATTTCTCCGGATTCAACGGTCATTTCGACGAGTTCCCCGTATTGCCGGGAATCATGCTCCTGCAATCGGCTGAAACGGTCATTTCCCATCAACAGAACCACCTCTACCGCATTTGCAAGATCGAGAACGCCAAGTTCGCGAAGCTGGTCTTCCCGGGGGACGAAATCGATTACGACATTGCCCTGAGCTATAGCGAAGGCGAGATCACAGCCGTGGTGCTGATTTACAGCGGCAACGAATTGAAAGTCAGATTCTCGATAACACTGGCGTAATTTATTAAAAAAGAGCACGATATGAGTCGCAGAAGCAAGAAGAAGTATTTTATCGAAGAGCCGGACGCTCCTAAACCTCTGATCGCCGAATGCTCACGCGTGGTGCGGTTCGAGGAGGTCGATCCATTGACCATCGTCTGGCACGGACGTTTTCCGAGTTTCCTCGAAGACGGTAGAGCGGCGTTCGGCAAGAAGTATCGAATGGGCTACATGGACATGTACGAAGCCGGATTCCTGGCACCCATCGTCCAGATGCACATCGACAACCACAATCCCTTGCAGTTCGGCGAGGAATTCCTGATTCGCGCTCGACTCCACTGGACGCAAGCGGTTCGCATGAACTTCAGCTACGAGATCGTGAAGGGCGATAACATCCCCGTCGCCACCGGCTATACGGTGCAGCTCTTCACCGACCTCCAGCGCAACGTGATGCTGGTGCGTCCCGATTACATCGAGGAATTCATGCGCGACTGGCAGGAAGGGAAGTTCTTGTGAAGCCGGTCTATATCAGCGCCACCAACATCGTGACCGGGCTCGGTACCGGCGTCGAAGCAAACCTCGATGCGCTGAATTCCGGCAGGATCGCCATCGACACGATCGAGCACTTCGACACCGATCGACTGCTGTTTCACAAGGCGTCCGTGGCGAAACACATCCGCGAGCGCAACCCGCGATCGGTCATGATGGAGCTGACCCGTGAGGTCATTAACGATTTGCCGAAGCTGCCCGAAGACACCTTCCTGATCTGGGCCGGCGTGAAGAACGACATCGAATACATCGAAGCCGGACAGAATCCCGATTTGCCCTATCTTCCCGAGCATTTCATCGCATTTGTGCAGTCCAAACTGGGCATCCACGGTGGAACGCTCTGCTGCAACGCCGCCTGCGCCGCATCGACGGTAGCAATCGCGCTGGCCGCGCAGAAGGTCGCGTTTGGACATGAACGAAGCGTACTGGTGGTCGCCGCCGACATCGCGAGTCGATTCACCCACACCGGTTTCTCGGCGCTCAGAGCACTTTCGGGAACCGATTGCAGACCGTTCGACGATCAGCGCGACGGACTCTGCCTCGGAGACGGCGCGGCAGCCATCTGGATCACCGACGGAAGCGAGTTTCCCGTACAATCCACCATCGCCGGATGGGGTATCGCCAACGACGCCAACCACATCACCGGTCCCGCCCGGGACGGCTGCGGTCTGATCGCGTCGATCCGGCAGGCAATGACGATTTCCAGCATCGAACCGGACGAGATCGAAGCCTTCTACGCCCACGGCACCGGCACCGTCTATAACGACGCCATGGAGCTGACCGCCATCGAGACCATTTTCGGCGAGAAGAGGTTCCCCGTGTTCGGCGTCAAAGGCTCTATCGGACACACGCTCGGCGCCGCCGGGGCCATCGAGGTCGCGCTGTGCGATAAAATTTTACATACAAACAATATCCCGCCCACCAACGGCATGTGTAATCCGGAAGAGAGAGCCGTCGGTCGCGTATCGAGCCAGTCGCAGACGTTTTCCGGCAACAATATCCTGACCACCAATTCCGGCTTCGGCGGCGTGAACGCTGCCGTGATATTGAAGCCCTCACCCCAGCCCTCTCCCATCCCGATAAATCGGGAGCGAGGGAGCTTTGAGGATGCTCGTTCTCCTATGGACCGCCAAGCTCCAGCTTGGCATCCCTCTTCTTCAAACACTTCTACACAGACCGAGCACTACGACGCAAAACAAACTCGTGTCACCCTGAGTAGCGAGGAACGAGCGTATCGAAGGGTAAAGGTTCTCGGCGGAAGCTGGATCAACCAGTCCGGTTTCGCGCAACTGAACGAGGCCGACAGCTTCGAATACCAGTCCGGCGAACCGGTGATGCCGCCTGCACGCGGACTCTTCAATCCTCCGCTGGCACGCTACGGGCGGTTCGACCGCTATACCAAGACCGGGCTCGCCGCCATGGCGCTGGCGCTGAAGGACGCGGGGCTCGACACCTACGAAGACAAACGAAACATCGGCGTGGTGCTTTCGACGAAATGGGAGAGCTTTGCCACCGATTTGAAATACTACGAAACAACGCTCGAGGACGGCGGTATCGCGTCCAGCCCGAACCTGTTCTCCTACACGCTGCCCAACGTGGTCATCGGCGAATGCGCCGCCTATTACAAGCTGGCGGGTCCCACCTTCACAGTCAACGACTCGATGCAACCGGCATTGGACGTGCTCATGTGCGAATTGACCGACACGATGGTCATCGGCTGGCTGGACAGCGACCCCATGGGCGACCAGAATGGCGCGCTGTTCGTGGTGGTACGACGAGCAAACGACAATGAATTATACGACTACCAATACACGAATGGGGCGCTGACCGATCCTGAAGGCAAGACAATCGACAACCTGATGGAACTGGTTCGCGACCACATTCAAAAGAAAGGCGAATTAGCATGAAATTCAAACTGATATACCCCAAATGGCGTAAGCTCGAGATGCAGACGCCGTTTTTCCTGCCGCCGCACGGACCGGTGGTGATGTCCGCGGTAGTTCCGGACGACGTGGAAATCGAGTTCACCGACGACAACGTTCAGGATCTGGTTCTGGACGACAATCCCGATCTGGTGGGACTTTCCATCATGCTCACGGCGCAGCTTCCGAGGGCGTTCGAGATCGCGAAACACTACCGCGAGCGCGGCATCCCCGTGATGGCGGGTGGGATCTCGGCAAACCTGCATTCGGAAGAGCTGCGGCAGCACGTCGATTCCATCTTCCTCGGCGAAGTGGAAGGACGCCTCGGGAAAGTCTTCGAGGACCTCAGAAACGGCGAACTGAAGCCGGTTTACGACTACCACCTCGATTTCCCGCCTATCGAATCGATCGGAACCGCGAAACGCGATATCCTCGACCACAGCAAGTACGTCTATCGCGGCGCCAAGATGCTCGATCTGATCCACGCATCGCGCGGCTGCCGGTTCAACTGCTTCCCCTGCTGCACACCCTACCTCGGTGGCAGGCAATTCCGACCGAGACCCATCGATACCGTGATCAAGGAGATGCAGGAGATCGACAACAACCGGCTCTTCATCGTGGATAACTCGCTGGCGCAGGACTCGAACTGGGAGAAGGAGCTCTTCAAGGCGATGATCCCTATCAAGAAGAAATTCGTCAGCCACCCCATCGAACGCGACGACGAAATCCTCGACCTGGCGTATCGAGCCGGCGCGTGGTACGTGTATCAGGCGGTGTTCGATACCAGCGATTTCATCCGCAAGACGATCAAGATGTACAAGGATCACGGCATCGGCATCGAGGGAACCATCATCCTCGGAACCGACGACCAGGACGTCGATACCATCAAGCGGCTGGTCGATTTCCTGCTCGAAATGGAGATGGACACGGCGGAATTCACCATCCTAACGCCGTTCATGCATACGCCCATCCGGTCACAACTCGAAAAGGAAGGACGCCTGCTCTCGAACGGCTGGGAAGACTACACCTGCGACCGCGTCGTCTTCAAACCTAAAAAGATGACGATCGACCAACTCCAGGACATGTACTACTACGCCTGGGAGACCTTCTACAAAGACGAGACGCAGGAGCTCAAGATGGGTAAGCTCTTCCATAAACTGGTGCAGCGCGAATTGGCCGACGGAACTTACGTGCAGCCCGACCTCGCCGGAAGACGCCGACGCTCCGCACAACAAACGACATGATTTTACTGATATCCTGCAATACAACGACCGAGCCTTATCCGGTCTATCCGCTGGGCATGGCGCTGATCGCGCACGCCGCGGAGGACGCCGGATTCGAGGTGATCCAGCGCGATATACTTGCCTCCGAAGACTGGCAAATGGAAATCGCCGAACTGCTCGGGAAGAATGATTTTCTCCTGATCGGGCTCTCCATCCGCAACGTCGATGATGTGAACTACTGTCAGGGGCACACCTATTTCGAGCACTACAAGCAGATCGTCCAGTTTATCAAACAGCATACGGACAGACCCGTCGTTCTCGGCGGATCGGGCTACTCAATCTTTCCGAAAGAGATGCTCGATTTGAGCGGCGCCGACTACGGCATTGTTGGCGAAGGCGAGAAGGTCTTCGTCGAACTGGCAAACGCGATCCATAGCGGCAATCCACCCAAAGACCGCATCCTGCGCGGTACGGCAAACATCGAACCTTCCGATCTGATCCCGACACGCCGCGACCCGAAGCTGGCGGATTTTTACCTGCAAAGGGGCGGCATGCTCAACGTGCAGAGCAAGCGAGGATGTCCGCACCGCTGCGTCTATTGCTCGTATCCGGTGCTGGAGGGCGTCCGATATCGATTCCGCTCCGCGAAAGACGTTGTCGATGAGATCGACCTGCTGAAATCGAAATACAACGCCGACTACATTTCCTTCACCGACTCCGTTTTCAACGACGCGCGCGGCAAGTACCTCTCCATCGCGGAAGAGCTTGTCAGGCGCAACAACGAGACACCCTGGATGGCGTTTTTCCGTCCCGCCGATTTCAGGAAGGACGATGTCGATCTGCTGAGGAAATCCGGTCTGCACGCGGTCGAATGGGGCACGGACGCCTCGACCGACACCACACTCGAGGGCATGAAGAAGGATTTTACGTGGGACCAGGTGGTCGAGTCGAATCGCCTGTTCGCAGAAGCCGGTATCGCCAACGCGCACTTTATCATCTTCGCCGGACCGGAAGAGACCCGCGAGACCGTCGAAGAGGGCATCCAAAACATCGAGATGCTCGAAGATTGCGTGGTGTTCACGGGCATTGGCTTGCGCGTATTCCCCGATACGCCAATCTGGAAAACGCTGATCGAGGCGGGTGAAATCGCCGCCGATCAGAATATCCTCGAACCGCACTGGTTTTTCTCGCCGGATATCGACCGTGAATGGCTGCACCAGCGGCTTCTGGAGGCGTTCAAGGAGCGGAAAGACCGCATCTACCCGGACGGCGAACAACTCGACATGATCAAGGCCTTTCACACCATGGGCTATCGCGGACCGGTCTGGAACATGATTCTATCACACAAGAGGACCCGACGATGAACATAAATGAACGAGCACTCTACCTGATCCACCCGCTGGGCGAAAACTGGATGCCGGGCGAGACCGACATGTCCAGAATCGCGAACATCATGCCGCCGCTGGGACTGTGCAGTATTTCCGCCTGGATGGAGAAGCACGACTGGCAAACCGAAATCTACGACTGCTACGCCTTCCCCGGCGACGATAAACGACTTTTCAAGCAACTCGAACGCGACCGACCGCTGTGGATCGGCTTCAGCACCACCACATCGAGCTTCCCGGACGCGATCCGGCTGGCGAACCATTGCCGCGAGATTCTCCCCGAAGCGAAGATCGTCTTCGGCGGCGTGCACGTCTCCGCCCTGCGAGAGCAACTCATGAACGAATTCTACGTCATCGACTACATCATCGTTGGCGAAGGCGAACAGACCCTGCTCGAACTGATCGAGTGCAAAAGCGAAGACCTCTCGCACATCGAGGGGCTGATCTGGCGCGACGGGCACGAGGCGGTTTTCAACGGGCACCGCAGAGACCTCTTGAACCTCGACACGCTGCCCATCCCCGCCTACCACAAGCTGCACGGCTTCCCGGAAGCCTACAAGCTGCCCATCTTCAACTATCCCAAGGCGCCCGGAACCACCATCATCACAAGCCGAGGATGCCCCTTCCGGTGCTCCTACTGCGACCGCTCGGTGTTCCAGAGTTCCTACCGCTTCAACTCCGCCGACTACATCCTCAGGATGATGCAGTACCTGCACGACACCTACGGGATGCGGCACGTAAATATCTACGACGACACGTTCACCCTTCAGCGCAAGCGGATCGAGGAATTCTGCGAGAAGAAGATCGCGTCCGGACTGAAGATGACCTTCAACTGCGCCGCGCGCGCGGAGCAGGTCGATCCGGAGCTCCTGAAGCTGATGAAGAAAGCGGGATGCTGGATGATCAGCCTCGGCATCGAGACCGGCGATCCCGACCTTTTAAGGCGCCACCGCTACTACGCCGGCAGGATCCCGGACGACGCGCTCGATATGAATCGCGACGCGGTGAAGATGATCCGCAGAGCCGGTATCCGCGCCAAGGGCCTCTTCATGCTGGGTCTGCCCGGTGAGACGGAAGAGAGCATCGAACGCAGCATCCGATACGTGCTGAGTCTGCCGCTGGACGACTTCAACCTATCCAAGTTCACGCCGTTCCCGGGATCCCCCGCCTACCAGACGATCCACGACTTCGGCGAGTTCGACGAAGACTGGTCGCTCATGAACGCGTTGAACTTCGTGTTCGTGGCGAAGGGCTTCACGAAGGAACGCCTCGAGGAGCGACACCGCGAGTTTTACCGTCGATACTACCAACGCCACAAGGTGATGTGGAACTACGTAACCATGCTGTGGAAATCGCCCGATAGCTGGCGCCGGTTCATCAAAGACCTCTCCGTCTTCCTCAGCTTCCGCAAGAAATACGCGACCTGAAATGAATATCCTGATCGTCATCCCGGTTTACAACAACGCCTCGACCATCCAAAATGTGGCACGCCGCGCGCTCGACACCGGCTATCCGGTGCTGATCGTGGATGATGGATGTACGGATGGCGGTATCTCACTCCCTCGCCCGCTTGCGGGAGAGGGTCGGGGTGAGGGTCTCTTTCTAACCGGCTTCAAGGAAAACCGGGGCAAAGGCGCCGCCATCATGGAAGGCAATCGGTGGGCGATGGAGCATGGCTACACGCACATCCTGACCATCGACGCGGACGGACAGCACCACCCGGAAGAGATTCCGAAGTTCGTCGAAGCAGCCGAAGAATCGCCGCTATCCATCGTGATCGGCACGCGCGATTTCGACAGCGAGGACGTCCCGGGATCGAGCCGGTTCGGCCGAAAATTCTCCAACTTCTGGATTCGCGTCTGTACCGGGCAATCGGTCTCCGACAGCCAGAGCGGTTACCGCGTCTATCCCTGCGAAGCGCTGAAGCTCTTGAAGATCAAGGGCAAGAGATACAATTTCGAGGTGGAGGTCATCGTGCGCGCGCTCTGGGCGGGGCTGGAGATCAGCGAAGTCCCCATCCGGGTCGAATACAGCGACAGAATATCGCATTTCCATCCCTTCAAGGACAACGCCCGAATTTCGTTGACCTATACGAAACTGGTGCTACGCAACTTCGTGCCGCTACCCCATAAGCTTTTATTCGGCAAGAAGCGCGAAAACCAGTTCAAGCTGTACCTGACCAATCCGTGGAAGACGCTCAAGATGTTGTTCACCGAGAAGCTTGCACCTTCGGAACTGGCGCTGGCGGTCTCGACCGGTGTGCTGTTGGCGACCCTGCCGCTGATCGGATTCCACGGCGTCGCGATCGTGTTCGTCGCCACGCGTATTCGGGTAAACCGGCTGGTCGCGCTGAGCATGAACCACTTCTGCGGCCCGCCCTTCGTGCCGGCGCTCTCCATCCTGATCGGCTACTACGTTCGCAACGGGCATTTTCTCACGAAATTCAACTGGGAGACGCTCGGTCATCAGGCGTTGCAGCGGCTGGGCGATTACATCATCGGATCGCTCGTTGCTGGCGCCGGTACTGGCTATTGTATCCGGTCTGAGCATCATGGGCGCGACCTGGCTCTATCACAAGGTCGCAAAGCGAGGCAGCGATGTCCGAACGTAAGAAATCACCCAACTACGGCGGCAGGTTCGGATACGGATTCTTCCATCTGATGATCCGGTTTCTGGGCCCCTACTCGGCATACGCCTTCGCGGCGCTCCTGATACCGTACTACCTTGTGAAGGTGTGGTTGACAAGGTCTTCACCCGTGTTCTATCTGAGGCATCGTTTTCCTGAGAAATCAGCTGTGGCACGGTTCTTCCTGGCTGGAAAGTATTTATACGAGTTTTCGAAAGTCCTGATCGATCAGGCATGCATGGGCATCCTCGGACCAGGAAAATTCAAGATCGAATTCACCCACTGGACCGAACTGTACGAGATGTCCAAGGAAGAAAAGGGCATGGTGCTGCTGACCACTCACGCAGGGACCTGGCTGGCTGCCATGGCGGCGATGGATCACCTCGAAAAGCCGGTCAATTTCCTGCTGCGGTTGCAAGAGCATGACAGAGGAAAATACTTCTTCGATCTGGCGCGCGAGAAGGGAATCAAGATCATCTCGCCGGACGGGATGTTCGGCGGGTTGGTGGAGTCGATCAACATGCTCCAGAAGGGCGAATGCGTCTCCATCATGGGTGACCGCGCCTGGGGATCGCGCACGAAGAAGGCCGCATTCCTCGGCGAGGACGCAGCATTTCCCATCACGCCCTACTACCTTTCCGTGACCGGCGACGCGCGGCTGGTGATGTTCCTTACCGTGCGCACGGGGCCGCTCGCCTTCCGCATCGATTATCACGTGCTCACCGACGAAGTCGATTCAAGCCTTCCGCGCGACACAAGGCTCGATATGCTGATGGAGCGATATGTGTCGCACCTCGAGAAGTACGTTCGGGAAAACCCCTTCATGTGGCTGAACTTCTTCGATTTCTGGTCTGACAATTGATGTACCTGGAGACGTCCGCGTCTGCATCTTCTCCCATCCCGATGCGCGTCTGTTTTATCCTGTAGGCGCTGATCTCCCTGGACCGCCAAGCTCCAGCCTGGCATTTCCTTCTTTGACTACCCAATCTCTTCAAGCCGGAAATCAACATTCGGAAGAGTTGCTTCGCAACACATTCAGAAGTTGATTTCAAAACGGAAAAAGGCGATCCTTTCGGACCGCCTTCGAATAACAGAATCAATCAGATATTTAATTTCAGGATTGGTCTTCCTTGGGAGCCTTTTTGGGCTTATCCTTCTTCTCGGTTTTCGTTTGGAGGTTTGGTTTCGTATTGGGTTTGGGCGCAATCGAGTAATCTGACAAAACTATCATAACACCTCCTTGAAATACTTTATGCTACCAATAATATAACGCGGAAACGAAAAAACGCGTTACGAAAAATCGGACTTTTTTTGTCCGTTAATTCGCTAACGCTGTCAACCCGTTTGTCTTGATACTTTTATATCGTCAGATTAAATTGTTACTTGATATTGATTTCTCAAAATGGGAAAATTTCCTGCCTGGAGGGGGATAATTTGGCAAGATCCCCGCGAATGTCCTCGATCTGTCCCTTGAAGCGTTTCAGCTTGTCGCCATCCAGTTTTTGAGCGCCCACCATGCGGAGATTCTTCGGGTTGATCCACTTGCCGTTTTTCTGCAATCCGAAGTGCAGATGCGGCGCCGCGGAATAGCCTGTGTTGCCGGTCAGACCGATCTTCGTACCCTTCTTAACCACCTGCCCCTTGCGGACATAGACTTTACTCAGATGCGCATAGTGGGTCAGCATGTCGTTGTGCTTGATGCGGACTTCCTTGCCGTTGCCGCCGTTTGTTCCCGCGCTGGTGACCCTTCCCGCAGCGACCGCATAGACGGGCGTCCCGGTTCGTGCACGAAGGTCCATTCCGAGGTGCATCTTCCACGTGCGCGAAATGGGGTGAATCCTCTTGCCGAACGGCGAGGTGACGTGCATGTAGTCGAGTGGCGTACGAACCGCATTGTGAACCAGCGCCTTGCCTTCGGTGCTGTACATGCCGTTTAGTGCGGAGGAAATATCGTCGTCGTTGTAGCGGAAGGCTTCCTTATGCCCGGCGATTTTTCCTTCGTAGGACGCGTAGATCAGCCTTGCGCGCGGCAGCTTTGCTCCATGGAAGTAGCGTTCCTTGACCATCACGTGGAAGACATCGCCCTTGCGGGTATCGGTCTGGAAGCTGATGGAAGCCTCCAGCGCGTTGTTGACCTCCTGCTTGACAGACGCCTCCAGTCCTGCGCCGAGAAGCGCGGCATCGAGCGTATTTTCCACTTCGCCCGTGATGATGCGCAATTCCTCATCGACCGGCTCCTGGATATACCCATAGGCGAGTGAATCGCCCAGGTTGTACATGATGTGCGAGGTGGTGAGGTCGGGCTTATAGACGATCTCCTCGACTGTCGCGCCGTCGGTGGCGAATTTCACCTTCAGCGAATCGCCCGGCTGGATGGTGCTGATATCGACGTACTCGCCCATGAAGATGGTGAAGTCGGCGACCGCGTCGTTGCTGACGCCCATCTCGGTCAGAACCTGGTAGATGCTTTCGCCCTTTTCGATCTCCTTCATGATGTGAGTCGGTTCGGGTACGTAGGTGTTCTCTTGCTGGATTACTTCGGGTTCATTGTTGTTCGCGCTGCATTTGATCAGCATGATCGTGACTATAACGGCGACCACCGCGACAACGATATATGTACCTAATTTCTTGTATTTCATCATATTAAGACCCTTACTCAGAAATTTACCAATCAACGGCACTTCATTGTAAATCCAATTTTTGCAACGAGAAACAGACTGTCAAATAAAGAATCGTGAAACAAACTTCCGAATGTGTTGCGCAGCAACTCTTCTGAATGTTTGTTTCACACGTTATCATATCAGGAAAGGCCATGCTGAACGGGTGTTCCAAAAGAAAAGAGGCTGCTAAAAGCGAATGTGTGGGGGTATGGTGGATAGGGGATTTCTTGTCGGCTCAACGATCAGGAATATGTCGAGGAGGATCTTCCAAACTATGCGACCGACAATGGCTTCGCTTCAGCAACCTCAGATTATGGTAAGGATCTGGTAGATATAAAAGCAATCCTCGTGCCATAATACCAACCCGCTGCAATAGCGGGTATTAACCGTTTCGAGCCATCAGTATGTTGTCGGATGTCGAACGGAACGTGTTCGAAGATGGACACCCGCGCTGCTCTCGGAACAATTAAATTTGACAACTTTTCGGAATAATCGCATAATATGAATAACAAACGTGTAACATGGGCAAAGATAGGAGGGTAACATGAAGCATGTATGGTTTACAATCGCACTGATACTGGTACTGACGATTCCATTGTTCGCACAAATGGCTTTCACGCAGAGAGGCACGATACCGGTCACAAACGGAACCTTCTCTTACGCGGAACTGAAGTCCGTGGAAGGTACGGAACGGATCGTGGTCTATTCGCAGGACACGGACAACATCTACCTGACGATCTCGGATACCGACGGCAACGTTCTGGAAACCATGTCCCTCGCCATGACCGACAGCACCGACGCAAGGAAGATGAGCTATTTCGAGTATGAGGAAACGCCGTATCTGGTGGTGAATTGGGTAGAGTTAGGCGAGAGAATATACCAGGGTAGTGACTGGGTAAGATATGATGATTTGATATCGGAAATTCATTGCATTGAAAGCTTGGAGTGCATTGATACCCATATCATTACAACTTATATAAGCTATAAAGACTGGGAATCATACCGCTATTTCACATTATCGCTACTACAGCCGACTACAATTGAGGGGAATGATGAAGCGATATTGTATTGCCCATTTTATCTTAATAGAAACTACCATTCGTATGAAGCACATAATCACTATAGCTCAAACACCATAAGTACATTGCTAGGTATAACATCTTTCTCATCCTTTGATACTATTTATTCCACACAGTTTTATTCGGGATTGGACATTGTATCCTGCTCAATGGGCGGCCATTCAATAATAGCCACAGGGCTCGAATATGGTTCATATGATTACGATTCAGCCCGTAGCGGATCAACCTCAATTGAAAGAAACATTCGAACTGACAGTGTTGTAGTTATCAGCTCAACGTTGGACTTCGAAGAGGGATCCTACGCATCAGAACGATACTTGCTTTTATCAGATAACTATCCAGACGAACCCAACTCATTCACTATGCTCTCGTATGAGCATAACAGCGAGCGGAACTATGATATGTTTTTTTCCGAGCGAGAAATGAACGGTAACGAACTGTGGTCAACAAGTAGTACCTCTTTTGATACCGAAGATTTTGAAGATGGCTATTGCGCTTCTTGCTGCTTTACGGATATCCTTAATACACCATTCACCATCTACTTCGCACCAGAATCGAACAAATACGAGATACGAAACCGAACGAACGGCAATGTTGTTGCACATGGAGCAACAGCATTCGTCCCTATCAATATTGAGCGATATGAAGATGAAGTGCTAATATTTCTGGCTCCGGTTGATAACGGCGTGCAAGTCTGGCATGGAGCCTGTTCTGTTGTCTTCAGCGATATACCCAAACCAACAGCTCGCAATTACCCCAATCCGTTCAATCCCACCACCACGATCGGCTATTCGATTCCGGTATCCGGGCACGTCGAACTGAACATCTACAATACGCGCGGACAGCGGGTGAAAACGCTGGTGAACGACTACCGGGACGCCGGCGAGCACGAGATCACCTGGAACGGCGACAACGACATGGGCGAGACCGTCTCCAGCGGCGTGTATCTGTATCGACTGGAGTGCGCAGGCAAGGCGTCATCCGGCAGGATGCTGCTTCTTAAGTGAGTCGTCGCTGAACAAGTAGAGGCGTAATCAGTCTATCGTAAGGCTATCGCTGTATAAATCGGGTGGTTGTCCGATCAATGAGATGTCGAATTTCAGGGATGGCTCGACGTTTGTGCTTGCGTTGTGAATCCTGAAGCTGATCTGCCATCCCTCATCCATCGTTAGATGTAATGTGCTGACACTGTTCAATTTGTGATCGAGTTCGATAATGCGAGTGGGCGCTTTCAGTTTATTGAGCTTGATAGTCGGCTTCGTGTTCTGGTATTTCCTGTTCAAGGTTCCATTGAAGTGGAAAGCCTGAAAAGTAGTGTATCCATTCACTTTCACGATCTTGTAGAAATCGTGTCGCCCAATCAAATATCGAAGGATTTTCTCCGGCACTTCGTCATCTAAATCCGCAATCCTTAGAAACTCGTCTCTGAATGCCGACGTGATTTTGCGATAGATTTCGTCTTTTGACGGAATTGATTTCCATTCGAGTTCTCGCACCCTATACTCCAACAACTTATCGAAGATCGGCTGTATTTCCTCGAAATAACGCTCGGAACAGGGGCGATGAAGCCATTTATCACCAAAATCGATCGTTTGAGACAGCCTCGAATGCTTTACGGCAAAATGACGGTGTTTTGCTGAAATACCAATCTCCCAATCCATCCTTGAAGCCCGAATCACGATATCTCTTACATCCCCACTCGCTCCTGCACTGTCCGGCTGAATAATCAACGAGATATCTTCCGGGTATTCTCTCAAGATCGGTTCGAGTTCCAGAAGTCTGTACGAAGCTGCCCTTGCATGATTTCTATATTGTTCAATGCTTTGGACATCAAGTTTACCAAAACAGGTACGACTTGTCTCAAATGGCTTGTTCTGATTGATTATTGCATTCGGAACCAGCTCTGATATCGCTTGAACAATCGCGAACTCAAATGCTTTGCCTGTTTCAGTTTGATTCATATTGTCAGCCTGTCGCGGACATCATGACTTAGAATGATGACCTCGCGGGATTCCTTATTCTTCGACATGCCGTATTTCCAGTCAGGAAACAGTATTTCATACTCGCTATACCACTTTAGAATCGTATCGCAATTATTATAGGACAAAATCCAGGAATCTCGACCCTTCAGGGTATCCCTCAAATCCTCGTGACTGAAATTCTTGTGCGTATCCCCATTCTTTCCATACAGATGATTATCGATTAGGTAGGGTGGATCCAGATACAGGAAAGAATCGGCATGACGGGCGATGGATTCACGGAAATCAGCGTGTTCAACACGAATGTTCGGATTAAAAAAGTGGCGAATTCGATCAATTGAAGTCTTTGTAAATCGTGGATGTCCTGGAGACATGCCACCTGAAAGCGTTGATCCAGAATACGAAGACCTGTTCAAGATATAGAAAACCGCAGCTCTTTCCAATTTGGTTGGTAATTGGGATTGGATCTTCTGGAAATGATAAAATCTGTCTTTCGGTAAAGGAAATTCACGCTCAACAGCCTCGGCAAGTTCCTCCGGACGATCAAGCAGAACACTCCAGAAATCCACAAGAGGTTGGAATATGTCGTATCCGAAGACCAGAATTCCTTTTGAGGCACACTTCAGTTCAATTGATCCCCCACCGAAGAAGGGTGAGCATAGCCTACTGATACCGGAAGGAAAAAGCCTGGTGATAAGTTTTACAGCCCTTGTTTTGCCTCCCGGATATCTCAAAGGAGATACTGCTTGTATCGATTCCCCATTTCTGGGTCGATAATGGCAATATTCGGCATCCGTATCCTCACGGAAGGGTATTCGTAATTGCATGCCTTCATTCATGATATACCTCAATTACATTGAAACTTTGCGTGTCTCTATTGGCAATAGAAATCTGTAGATATCATGAATTAAACTACCGCTTCTCTCCCACCAGCAGGAAGCTCATCGGAAGGAGACCTATTTGCGACTGCTCCATCATCAGGTCGGAGATATCGTGCGGAAATTCGGTGAACTCCCTGATATCGATGCCGCTTTGGATGATGGCGTTCACAATCGATGAAAGGGTGTGGGTGAACTCGAAATTCTTCTCCGATTCATACACTTCGCCACCGATGTAATCGATTCCGGTATCGTACATCAGCGGTCCGTCGAGGAAATAGGACCGAACCACCTCCATCGGGTGTCCGGGGATGTATTCGGGTTCGTCTTCGAAGGCAAGGGTCTGGGCGAAGGGATGCGACTCGTAGATCACAAGCTTGCCACCCGGCTTCAGAAGACCGGATACGATCACGAACAGGCGGTACATGTCCGGCAGCCAGCAGAGCGCGCCGATCGAGATATAGAAGATATCGGCCGGTTCCCACTGTGCGGGATCGATATCGAACACATCTGACTGGACGAATCTGGCGTCGGTTCCCGCGATATGCGCATAGCGATTGGCCTCGTCGATGAAGGCGTCCGCGATATCGAAGCCAAGCCCCGAGGCAGCGCCCAGATTGATCATGGACAGCACCTCGCGGCCGTTGTTGCACATCGCCTGGATCACCCGCTTCCCATCGAGACCGATCTCCATCAGTTTTTCGGTGATGATCGGATCGAGCGTCGTGAAGCCGGGCTTAGCAAATTCCTTCTCCAGATCAATTGTTCTGCCGCGCGCGTGGTAGGGCTGCACCTCGTTCCATGCCCTTCGATTCGACTGGGTGTATTTCCGGATGTCCATCAAATCTCAGCCCTTGAAATCCGCGAACCACGAACCGACCATTTTTTCTTCGAAGGCCACGTCGCGAACGTGTTTGAATTCGTTGCTGTGCGGGTTGTAGGTGTATTCCTTCGACCACTCGTCGATGTTCTCCACGATCTGCTTCAGCGCATCGACGATGTAATAGACCTCGTCGTCGGTCATGGTGGGATGGATCGAGAAGCGTATCCAGCCGGGTTTCATCGAAAGGTCGCCTTGATCGATCATGTCCGTCCATCGCTTTGACAGCGATTTTTTAATGTAGAAGAGGTAGTGCCCGTAGGTTCCGGCACATGCGCAACCGCCGCGCGTCTGGATGCCGAAGCGATCGTTGAGCATTTTAACCATCAGGTTGTAGTGAATGTTGTCGAAGTAGAAAGAGATCACGCCGACACGCTTCTTATATTGTTCTTCGAGGATGTGCAGGTGCTTGATTTTCGGAAATTCTTCGAAGACGATTTCCAGCAGTTCTTCTTCCCGCTTGAGGATGTTTTCGATGCCCATCTCCTCCTTCAGCCGGATGCACATGGCGGCTCTCATCGCCTGCATGAAAGGTGGTGTTCCACCGTCTTCGCGGACTTCGATGTCTTCGTGGTACTGCTTTTCGTTCCAGGCGTTGGTCCAGGTGACGGTCCCGCCACCGGGGCGATCGGGCGCTCGAAGATTGTAGAGCTGCGAATTGAATATCAGTACGCCGGAAGATCCGGGTCCGCCGAGAAATTTATGCGGCGAAAAGAAGATGGCGTCGAGCCGCTCGTCCGGATCTTCGGGATGCATATCGATCTTCACGTATGGCGCCGAGCATGCGTAATCGGCGAAGCAGAGTCCTCCCGCACGATGCATGATCCCCGCGATGGCGTGTACCGGCGGCTGAATGCCGGTGACGTTGGAGCATGCAGTGACCGAGGCGATCTTGTGCTTGCGATCCTTGAATTCATCGAGCATGACCGAAAGGTGATCCAGATCGACCAGTCCATCCTTACGCGCACGAATGATGCGTACGTCGCATATGGTCTCGAGCCACGAGGTGTGATTCGAGTGGTGCTCCATGTGGGTGATGAAGACGACAGGGCGGTCTTCTTCGGCGATTTCGAAGCAGTCGCAGTGCTGCTCGGGAATCTTGAGTCCGAGAATCCGTTGCAGCTTGACCACTGCTGCGGTCATGCCGGAGCCGGCCAGCAGGATCACGTCGTCCGGATCGGCATTGACGTGCCGCTTGATGATCCTTTGCGCCTCGTGATAGGCCTTGGTCATGGCGGTGCCGGTGACGGTGGTTTCGGTGTGGGTATTGCCGATGAAGGGACCGACTCCATTTGTGAGACGATCCTCGATCACCGTGTAATATCGCGCGCTGGCGGTCCAGTCGGCATAGATGATTTCACGGGTACCGAACGGCGTTTCGAATTTCCGGTTTCGTCCGATCACATTTCGACGGTACGGTTCGAAGTACTTCTCAAGATCACTGCTCATAATTTCCTCTATCGTTTTATGGTATATATACTGTTTTGATATTCACAAATTCGCGGATGCCGTAGAGCGACAATTCCCGCCCGTAACCACTCTCTCCGATACCGCCGAACGGCAGCCTCGGATCGGAGCGTACGAAGCTGTTCACGAAACAGCAGCCGGCATTTAACTTCTTCCACGCGATCTCACCGGCACGTTGCAAATCCTGCGAGAAGATCGCAGCGCCCAGTCCGAACGTGGTGTCGTTGGCGATGCGGATGGCATCGTCTTCATTCGTTGCGCCGATGATCACGGCAACCGGCCCGAAGAGTTCTTCGGAGTACGCCGGCATTCCCTTCTTCACGCCCGTCAAGATGGTGGGCGGATACCAGGCGCCGGCTTTTTCGGGGATCTCTCCGCCGAGGATGCACTTCGCGCCGACTTCGATACTGCGGACAACCTGGTCGTGCAGTTCGTCGCGCAGGTCGCAGCGAGCCATCGGGCCCATGACGGTTTCCTCGTTCAAGGGATTGCCCGGTGTGATATCGCGCATCTTCTCCAGAACCAGTTTCGTGAAATCGTCGCGCACCGCCTCCACTACGATGAATCGCTTGGCGGCGATACAGCTCTGCCCGGTATTGAGCAAACGGCTGGTGACGCACTGCTGCGCGGCGAGATCCAGATCGGCGTCTTCGAGGATCACGTACGGATCGCTTCCGCCCAGCTCAAGAACCGTCTTCTTGATCGCGCTTCCCGCAATCGCGGCAACGGCTCTACCCGCCTCTGTGCTGCCGGTCAGCGTGACCGCCCGAACCAGGGGATTGCGGATAATGCTCTCCACCGCATGGCTTCCGACGGGGATGGTGCGAAAGAGATTTTCCGGGAATCCGGCTTCCTTTATCACCTGCTCGATGGCCAGTGCGCAGCCCGTGACGTTCGAGGCGTGTTTCAGGACTGCGGCGTTTCCCGCTATAATAGACGGCGCGGCAAAGCGAAAGACCTGCCAGAAGGGAAAATTCCACGGCATGACCGCCAGGATCACGCCCAGCGGCTCGAAGGCGACGAAGCTCTTCGACGCCTCGGTGCGGATTTCCTCCGCCGCGAGGTAGGAGGTCGCGTTTTCGGCATAGTAGTCGCAGACCCACGCGCACTTCTCGATCTCGGCGATGCTCTCCTTGAGCGGCTTGCCCATCTCACGGGTCATCAGTTCGCCCAGTTCGAAGCAGCGTCTTCTGAGGATGGATGACGCCTTCATAAGGTGATAGGCACGGATTCCGGTCGAGGTCTCGCGCCACTGAAGAAACGCCTTGTGGGTCTTCTCGATCGTATCGTGTATTTGTTTGTCGGTGAACTCGTTGTAACGCGCAATATCCTTGTTCGTGGTCGGATCGGTCGATATGAGTGTCATGATTAGCCTCCGGTGTTACATCATTCGCATAGTGCCTTTGAAGAATCCCACGTCGAGCAGCATCACCATGGCGCCCTGCTTCTTGTCCAGGTCGCCGGTGATCTCCTCGATCCCGGCAACGATCTCGTCGCTGCGGCTTTCAGGGATGAGGGTGAGGATCGTCTTGCTGTGGTTCTTGTTCTCGCGCATGAATCCGATAAAATCAGCGAAGATGGGGATGTTGGAGATGAATTCGCCCATACCGAAGGATTCGATCACAGTAGCGCCTTCGATCCCCTCTTCGATGAAAAACTCGAGGATGTCATAGAGCAGGTCGTCAAAGTAGAGGATGATCACAAGCGCCTTCATCTTCTCGCCGGCGGACGCCTTCCTTTCAAGGACGCGGGTGTTGCGCAGGAAGGTCTCGACCAGTACCGGCGCTGACACGCTATACAAAAGTTCCTGCTTGGCGTTGGTCTTGCTGAGGGTTCTGGATATCAGCGCCAGCACCTTCAGATGATCATCGATCATCTCCTGTGGACCGAGCAGCAGAATCAGGACTTTCACCTTCTTCTTGTCCATACTGTCGAAGTCGATCCCTTTCGGAGCAACGGCGATGCAGATGAGAAATTCTTCCAGTCCTTCGATGCGCGCGTGCGGAATGGCGATCTCGTTGCCGAAACCGGTAGTTCCCTGCTTCTCCCGCGCCAGGATTTTATCATATATCGTATGCCAGTCGGTTGACTTGAGCGCTTTGCTCTTGCAGGCGAGTTGGGCGAGTTTCTTCAGCGCGTCGTCCTTGGATTTCGCGGAAAAATTCGTGCTGCACGCACGTTCGTCGAACATCGGTATCAAATTCATCGCGCCCCCATTTCATTACCGTGGATGATGGCGTATTTGGAAAGCAGTGGTCCGGTCAGTTCGTTCACGAACACCGAGAACAGGACGATGTTGACCATGTTATCGATGATCTTCACGTACTGTGGTTCGAGGTTTGCCAGTAGCGGCGATGCCTGAATGAGCAGCACCAGCCCGATCGCCACGCCTGCCTGCGGCAACATGCAGAGTCCGAGATACCTGCGGATCGGAGCAGAAGTCTTGCCAAGCGCGCAGCCGGCATAGACGCCACCGTATTTACCCATTGCGCGCGCCAGAATATAGACGCCGCCCAGCATCAGGATTTCGCCCTGCATGATGATCTGAGGTTGAAGCTCGGTGCCGGCGATGACGAAGAACAGTGCGTAGATCGGCGGCGTGAGCGGCTCGAGGATACGGAAGATGCGGTGGTTGCGCGCCGACATGTTGATGATGATCGCGCCAGCCGCCATGTTGGTGATCAGCGGCGAGAGATGGAACACGATCGCGGTGGCGGTCGACAGGAAGAACATCCCCAGCGTGATAATCATGATCTCGTGGGTGTTGTTCTTCTTGAAGGTGAGACGGTGGATCAGGTAGCCGCTGACCACGCCGATCACGACGGACAGCAGCACCTCCAGCACCGCGAACGACATCACGCTCAGTCCGCTCGCCGATTCCGACGGCGCGCCCAGCATACCGGATACGATCGCGAAGATGATCCCGAACAGAATCACACACCCTGCGTCGTCCAGCGCTACCACCCCGTACAGGTAGTCGATGAATATCCCGTGCGCCCGAAGCGACTGCACAATAGCGACAGTCGCCGCCGGAGCCGTTGCCGACGCAATTGCACCCAGCAAGAGAGCGAACGGCGTCTGCATGCCGGCCAGCACCAAGCCTGCGCTGACCAGCCCAAAGGTGGCAAGGATCTGCACGACCGTGATGATCACCACCGCCCTGCCCATGCGCTTGAGCTTCACCCAGTAAAATTCGCCGCCGATGGTAAGCGCGATCAGTCCCAGCGCGATTTCGGTGACAATCTTCAGCGACTGGTTCATGTGGTGCGGAATCACGCCCAGGATGGAATCGCCCAGGATCAGTCCACCGATGATGAAGCCGGTGATCTCAGGCAACTTCAGCTTTGCCGCGGCCTTCCCGAAGAAGTACCCGAGCAATAGCAGAATCCCCACCGAAAACAGCGCATGCTGCGTGAGAATCTCCTTGATCGAATGATAGCCCGAAAGAAAATATTCCATACCGTGACACCTTGCAACCGTGCTTGTGATGCTACTTTAGCGTGAAGTTGAATCGGACAGGAACTATTTGATACTGTCAATAGAATTCTGCGGAATCAAACCAACTTCTGAATGTCCGAGCAAAGCGAGGTCTTCCGAATGTTGGTTTATAGAAAGCTCGCCCGGAGGTCGAGTGCTACATCTCCATGGACCACCAAGCTCCAGCTTGGCATACCTTCTCCTACTTCTCCTGTTTCTCCCTCAGTTTCTTCCACCAATCCAGGCGTTTGCGGATTTCCTTCTCGAATCCGAACGGCGAGGGATCGTAGTAGGTCTTTTCACCCATCTTACCCGGGAAATAATTCTGGTAGTGGTAGTGGTTCTCGTATTCGTGGGAATAGGCATAGTCCTTGCCGTAGTCGAGGTCTTTCATGAGCTGGGTGGGCGCGTTTCGGATGTGCATGGGGACGCCGAGGTGACTGGTCTTACGGGCGTCTTCGCGTGCCTGTGTGTAAGCGTGATAAACAGCGTTGCTCTTGGGAGCGGTGGCGAGGTAGATCGCCAGTTGCGCGATGGCGTTGTCGGCTTCGGGCATACCGAGGAAGTGAACCGCTTCCTTCGCCGCGATGGCCTGTTGGAGTGCGTTCGGATCGGCCAATCCGACATCTTCCGACGCGAACCGTACAAGCCTGCGCACGATGTAGAGCGGCTCTTCGCCGGCTTCGAGCATTCGCGCCAGCCAGTAGAGCGCCGCCTGCGGATCGCTGCCGCGTAACGATTTGTGCAGCGCCGAAATCAGGTTGTAGTGCTCCTCGCCGCTCTTGTCGTAGAACATCGCCTTTTTCGCCAGGCGTTTCGCGGCAGACTCCACATCCAGTTTCTCGCCCTCCATGAACTGGTTGAGCAGGATTTCGAGGTAGTTGAGCGCCTTGCGCGCGTCGCCGCCGCTGAGATCGGCAATATAGTCCACAACGTCTTCCGGTACGGAGCGATCGACCTTCTCGAGCGCGCGCCGCATGATCGATTTCAAGTGCGATTCGCCCAGCGATTCCAGCACAAACATGTGGCATCTCGAGAGCAGCGCCGGGATGACCTCGAAGCTGGGATTTTCGGTCGTCGCGCCGATGAGGATGATCGCGCCCGACTCGATGAAGTACAGAAACGCGTCCTGCTGCGCCTTGTTGAAGCGGTGGATTTCATCGACGAAGAGGATGGTACCGCGGTTCTCGGTGTGGAGCGTGTATTCGGCTTCCTTCATCACCTCGCGGACGTCCTTGATGCTTGCGAGCACGGCGCTGAAAGCGAGGAAGCGTTGATCGGTCTTTTGCTGGATGAGCCGCGCGATGGTGGTCTTGCCGCAGCCGGGCGGACCCCACAGGATGAAGGAGGAGTATTTGCCGGTCTGGATCATGGTGCGCAGGGCGGAGTTTTCGGATAAAAGCTTTTCCTGACCGAGGATATCGTCGAGACTGTCCGGGCGTGCCTTTTCCGCTAGCGGGATGTTGGTCGGTTTCATGCTGTCGGTGAAGATGTCGAGCTGATCCTTCATGGCGTTTCTCCGGTGATGATTCGGATGCGGTCGCGCACTACCTCGATGAGCATATCGTTCCATTTTTCCGGTAGAGGTAGTTCGCCGTCGTAGTAGATCGGGATGCCGTCCAGCGCGAAGAGGTGAAGTTGCCGACAGCGGAATTCACGCACCACGGGGTGTTCGATGTGTTTTCCCGTGAACACCTTCGGCAGCAGGATCAGCGCTTTGAAGATCGGGATATGCCGCACCAGACAGACGTCCAGCAGGCCGTCGCGGAGGTCGGCGTTGGGCGTCATGGGGATACCGCCGCCGGTGGTGCTGCCGTTTCCAACAGCCGCCAGCAGATATTTCTCGGAGAAACGTTCGCCGTCCGCCACTACATCCATCTCGTAGCCCTTGTAACTCATGAACGCCAGGAAAATCCCCGCCAGATAGCGCAGCATGCCCTGAAGCGGTCTGGCTTTCTCAGCCAACCAGGATGCCTTCGCGTCGAATCCGGCGCCCAGGTTGTTAATGAAATAGTGATCGTTCACGCGGCAGACATCCACCTCGGTGACATGGTTTCTCAGAATCATGTCGAAGGCGATCGCCGGTTCGCGTGGGATGCCGATCATCCTGCCGAAATCGTTTCCGCCTCCGGCGGGGATCGTTCCCAGCACGGGTCGTTGATTCCGGTCTATTTTCATCAGACCGTTGAGAATTTCGTTCAGCGTGCCGTCGCCGCCTACCGATATCACGTGGCTGTAACCTTCGTTCGCAGACATGGACGCCTTTTCTTCGGCATCGCCGGCGCATTGTGTCGTATACAGCGTGATGTCGAGCCCAGAATGATCTTCCACGAACTCGACATAGCGATGGGTCTTGTTGCCGCCTCGCGTGATGGGATTGATGATGAAAAGGTATTTATTCATATCCCCAACCCTTTAATGTGTCAATTGCAGAATTGTACGTCAACAAGGGAAACCCCCTTTTATTCCCCCTTATCAGGGGGATGAAATCATATTCAGATACTCCGCAATCGCCGCCTCGCCCACCGGAACCATCGGATTTTCTTCGACAAAGCACAGTAATTCTTCAACGGGCACAAATCGCATCTCCGTATGTTCCTCGGCGTCGAAGGCATGCGGTAATCTTCCTCTGACGTAATCCGAATCGCAATTCAACCGGGCGTGGAAGAGCAGCTCCGGCTTCTTTCCAATGACGCAGAGTCCCAGCGCCATGCATTCCATCGCTTCGACACACTCAGGGTCGATTCCAGTCTCTTCCACAACTTCGCGCTGCATGAGCTGATACGGATCCAGGATGTCCAGGTTGCCGCCAATCACGTGCCATCTTCCCGCGCCCTGCGCCTGAAGGTTGCTCCTCTTCCCTACGATCACTTTTCGATCCGACGTGACACACACGCAGCACGCCGCGAGGATATCGGAGCGATCGTTCGGATCGGTCAAATCGCTCGCGTGGGTGGCGTTGGTTCCGTAGAAGGATTTGTAGTCGGTTTCCTGCATGAGCAGATGTAGCGTCCGATCACCCACTGAGCTATCCAGCAAACTGAAGGCGATGCCATTGTAGAGTCCGGGGTTCTTCTCGATGGCGCGCTCCCATTCGAGATCGATTTGCTCGAGAATCTTCTGGGAATAGGTTCGTTTTTCCGGCACCACCGTTATCTCGATCCCATCGAAAATTCCGCGATGCAGGATTTGCCAGTTTTTCAAGGCTTCCTCTGGCGTCGCTTCTTCTTCAGGATAAGGACGAATTCACCCTTGGGCAGGTCATCCGTCATCTTCAGCAGTTCGGAAAGCGTTCCCCAGAGCACCTTTTCATCCGGATAGGTCAGTTTCCACGCGATCATCGCCTCGCGATCCCTGCCCAGCACGCCTTCCATGTCGCGAAGCAATTGCTTCAAACGATAGGGCGTATCGAGAAAGATGAATGTTTCGCTCGTTCGGGCACGAAGCTTCTTGAGTTCTTCGACGCGATGCTCTCGGTTGGCGGGAAGGAAGCCGTAGTACTGGAATCGCTTGGTGTTCACGCCGCATGCCATCAGTGCCGCCGTGAGAGACGACGCGCCCGGAATCGGAAAGACCGCGATGTCGTTCAGATGGCATTCCCAGACGAGCCGTGTGCCCGGGTCCTCGAAGAGTGGCGTTCCTGCGTCGCTGATCAGCGCCAGAACCTCGTTCCGTTTTTGCAGCCGCTCGATCAGTTCGACCGTGGCGGTGCGCTCGTTGTGCTCGTTCAGTGGCAGAAGCGGCTTCTTGATGTCATACTGATTCAGGGTGCGGCTTCCGGTCTTGTATTCCTCGCAGATCACCGCGTCGGCTTCCTGCAAGACTTTGAGCGCTCGCAGCGTGATGTCGTCCCGATTTCCGATCGGAACCGCAACAACGTAGAGACCCGGAGAAAGTTTCTCGTCACTCATGATTCATCCTTGAGCACAAATTCGGTCTTGCCACCGTAAATCCTTCTGTAGAGGAGGAAAGCGCCCAGCAGTGTAACCGCTGTCGCCACAAGCAATCCGATCAGGCTGATGGTCTTGCTGATGTGATATACCTCGGGATCGAACTTCATCTCGATCGTGTGCGATCCGGCGGGAACCTCGATGCCGCGCAGTATGTAATCGGTGGGATGGATTTCAACAGATTGACCGTCGATCCAAGCCTTCCATCCGGCAGGATAATATATCTCACTGATCACCAGATACGCAGGCTTTTCGGTTTTAACCTCCATCGTCATGGACTGAAGCTGATAGTCGGTGATCGTGACCGAAGCGCTGTCCGGTTTCTCCATGCCCGTAACGGGGGATTCTACGATGGCGTTGTGCGCCGGGTCCCAATTCGGATCGTTCAAACGCTGGATGATCTGCCGGGGATCGGAAATCACTTCGAGCGAATCGGCAAACCACGCGCGCGGCAGATATTCTTTGTTCTTATAGACGATCATCTTGTTCTTCTGATCGTTGAAAGCATATTCGAGGTTGTCCAGCGGCAGCGGCCGGTTGAACAGCAGGTATTTCGTGTTGAGCATGTTGACGATATGCCAGTTGATGGGTACTCCGCTTCGGATCTCCACGTTCAGACATTCTTCGATAATGTCGCGATACCGGCTCAGCTTGGACGGATGGTAGCCGCCGATGGACTGGTGATGCGCCGTCCAGCGGTTGTCGCTGAAGCCCGAACCCAGCGGGTAGATGCGAAAGACCTCGTTATCCTTCAGCAGGAACTCGTCGGCTGCGGTCTTGTCCATTTTCTGAACCGTTTTCGTCTTGGTGATGAGTCCGTTAGGGTTGTCCTTCGATTTCTTCTGCATGAAATCGGCGTTGGCGATCAGCATATCCATCACCACCAGGATCGCCACCAGCCACAGGAAGGAATATTTACCGACCTTCTTCGCCAGCAGCAGCCAGGTTGCGCCTAGGAACACAATCGCGAAGAGGAAAGAGGTCAGGCCGCTGGACATCAGCATATCCAGCCGCGTCTGCCGGATACCATTCAATTGATCGTCGGTGTAATTCTGCATCTCGTAGGCGCTCGCAAGGTTCATTTTCGCGAAAGCGCCGCGCATCAGGAAGAAAACGATCATAAGTGCCGCCACAGCGATCAGTGCGCGCAGGATGTTCTTGCGGAAACGTTTACTGTCCTTTTCGCGCATGTCGAGGACGACCCGGATTCCCTGCGCTGCCAGCACCACGATGCAGAACTCGACCAGCACCATGATCATGGCGGGAACGCGGAATTTATTGAAGTAGGGCAGGTATTTCAGGAGCAGCTCCGAGAGTAAGCCGAAGTGCCGCCCGAACGAGACCAGCAGCGCGACGATCGAGACGACGATCATGAGCCAGGTGAGTCGGTCTCTGCGGATGGCGACTGCGATGATCGCAAGAATCAGAATGATCGTTCCCATGTAGAACGAGGTCTGGGTGGAAGGCATCCAGCCCCAGTAGTAGGGCGAGATACCGCCGAAGAATTTCGGGATGAAAAAGGTGATCATCTCCGCCGGGTGGAACGACCAGCCCTGCGCGTAGTCGGTGGAGAGTCCTTCCTTGCCGCGGATCGAGTAGTCGGCATATTCTCGCGTCGAGAGGTAGGGATTCGTCACGGCGGATACCGAGACGATCAGCGCCAGAAGAAGCATGATCGAGAAGACGAGGAACGGCATGAATTTCTTGTCGCGGATCGACCAGATCAGGTACATGATCCAGTAGATTCCGATCATCATCATGGTGTAATAAACGATCTGCGGGTGGTTCTCGCGCAGTTGTCCAATCAGCATCAGCATCAAGAGGCCGATCGATAGTACACTGCGATTGCGACGCATATATTCCAGCGTGAGAAATACCCACGGGATGTACATGGCGGCGCGGAATTTGGTATTGTGTCCGATATCCAGCAGTCCGGGGAAATGACACGACAGCGCGAACGCGATGCCGCCGGAGAAGGCGACGATCGGCTCGAACCCGAGCATGATCAGGAGAAGATACACGCCGATTCCGCCGGAGATCATCATCAGTACACGCCAGTTGATCACGTATCCAAAGAGATCCTTCAGATTATCGATGAAGGGAAATTTCGCCGGCAGGTGGATCAGATAACCCGGCATCCCGGAGAAGATGTTCGGATCCCACAGCGCGTTGTCTTTGTGGGTCTCGTTGTATTCAATCATCGGCTGCGCGGTGTAGCGCCACTGCTGGGTGTCCTGCGCCTGCGGTACGTAGCCCTGAAAGGCGACGGGAAAAAAGCGGATCAGCAAGATCAGTGCGATGATCACACCGAACGCGATGAAGGCGTATTTGCTTTTGTAGAAATGGTTCATGGTCTCGTGGATGCGCTCAATGCCTGTCTTTCCGGTCATGATATCCTCATTCGTGCGTATTTTTCTTTATCGTACGAATACCGCTGTCCGGTCGATCAGGTCAATGAAAATTTGTGAAGCCTTTGTTGTTACCCTCATCCCCCGCCTTCCCTCGATACGCTCGTGCCTTCCTGGCAGAGTTGATTCACTTCGTTCACAATAGCTACTCGGGATGACACACAAGCGGAAGAAGGAGCCAAAAGGAACAACCATCAGAAGCGAGATGTTCCCTCGCCTCCCGATGCATCGGGACGGGAGAGGGTCAGGGTGAGGGTTTCTATTCTGGATGTAGTGTCTTGTGCAGCAATTGCGAGATCGCGGCCCAGTCGATGGGCTTTTCGATCACGGCGTTGGCGATGCCCTTGAGATTGGGAAGCTCCTCGTAGTACGCGGTGATGATGAAAACCGGTAGATTGGAATGATATTCGCGAAGTTCCTTGACCAGTTGTACGCCGTCCATATCGGGCATGGCGTAGTCGAGCAGCACCGCGTCGATGGTCGCGCCGTGTTCCCGGATATACTCCATCGCCTGTAATGGATTCTGATATGCCACCAACTGGTAGTTGAAGCTCTCCAGCATCAGCTTACCGATCGCGAGGATCGATTCCTCGTCATCCACCAGCAGCAACTTTTCGCCATCGCCGTTGATCGGCACGATCGGCACCGGCATTTCCGGCTTCTCTCCACCTTCCGAGCTGGGAAGATCAATCGTCACGGTTGTGCCTTTCCCTACCTCACTCTCGATTTCGATCGTTCCCTTGAGATCCTTCACGATGCCATACACGATCGCCAGACCAAGTCCGCTGCGATCATCCTGATCGCTGGTGGTGAAGAACGGATCGAAAACACGCGTGATAGTATCCTCCGGAATACCGCATCCGGTATCGGAGATAATCAGCCTAACCTGGCGCTTCTTCTCGCCGGTCGTCGTCAGACGCAGTGTCAGCATACCCTCCGTATCCATTGCCTGGCAGCTGTTTTCCAGAAGATTGATCAGAAGCTGCTGAATCTGGGCCGGATCTGCGAACACGGAAGGTATTTTACCCTCAGTCACGACAGCCAGCTTGACCTCGCTGGTAATATTCTTCCTGAACTGCTTGATCGTCTTGCCGATCAACTCCGAAAGATTCAACGGTTGCGGGTTCAATTCAACCTGCCGGCTGAAAGTCAGAATCTGTCGGACAAGCTCTCTCGCTTTGTCGCCGGATTCGAGGATCGACTGGATATAATTCTTCCGGTCCGGATTCAGGCGCGCCAGCTCCGCATAGCCCATGATGGATGAGAGGATGTTGTTGAAATCGTGCGCAATTCCGCTGGCGAGCGCTTCCATCGCCTCGAGCTTTTGCACGTGGTAGAGCTTCTCGCGAGCCTTGCGCATCTCTTTCTCGAATTCCTTCTGCCGGGTGATGTCCTGCACGATGCAGAAGAGATAGATGTGTCCGTCGAGCGTGATTGAGGTCAGAAAGATGTTCACGCTACGGGTCTGTCCGTCTGCGACTTTATTCACGCTGGGAAACGACCGGACGTTGTTGCCGTTGACGCTGCGAATAGCTTCGATCATCTCATCTTCGGAGGAGAAATTGACCTGGGAAAATCGCATGGTCCTGAGCGTCTCCATTGGATAGCCGTAAAACTCCGCCGCCCCCAGACTGGCATCGACGATCCTGCCGTTATTGGGATTGATGATCAGGATGATCGCGTGATTGTATTCCAGCAGCGAGTGATAGAAGCGTCCCGTTTCCTCCAGCTTGACGTTTCGGTCCTCGATCGTCAGGTCTGCGTTGATCGCGCGCTCGATAGCCCGGCACAGAAGCCGGAACATGGATTTCATTCTGCGGAACCGGTCCTTCGTGAGAATCGGCATCCTGTCGATCGCCTTGCCGTAGGCGCTATGGTCGAATCCATAACGATCCGCCGTGCGACGTACATGCTTCGAATCCGGCTTCTCGAAAGTGAATCCGCAGGCGACCAGCATTCCCATGGGTCCTCTGTGTGTCTGGATCGCGTGACAAACCAGCGGATAACCGAACGGACAGAGCGGTTCGGCGGTCTTTTCGCTCTCACCCTTTACCGACATCTCCTCCGCCCACTCGCGCAGGAAGCTGTTTCCTGCCGGGTTATCGAAATGAAAAACGTCACATACCGTATCTCTCTGCCCCTGAAGGACATAGTCTCCAACGGAAGAGACAAGTATGACCTGGACATCGGTCGCATCCTGGAAATCATCCAGCATGTTTTGCAGGGTTGTCGTGTCGATCGACTGGGGAAAATATCCCTTATCCATTCTATGTTCCTTCGTGTTGCTTCAAGCTATTTTCTGCTGAGATACATCTCCGCACCGGCATTCGGAGAACGCATCCGAACAGCTATAATATAATAGCATGAATAACTATTCACCAGATGTAAATGGTTTCCTTGTTATTTTTTCTTCCCATGAAATTCCAATGTTGACGAGCCAAACCGCCGCTGAAATAGTGACCGAAAGCAGGCGAGGTATCCCGATTTGGAACATGCGATCATGAAATGGATGGAAGAAAAGCTTCCCGAGTTTACGAAGACCGGTATCGTACTTGAAGACGAGAAGGAGATCCCTTACGGCGTTCAACTGACGTTGCGCAAGGGTGATGCCGTACTCCCGCTGAACGTCTATTGGTCGAAGAAAAAGGGGCTTTCTGTCGTCTTCGGCGGCAAGAAGGACAGCCCGTTGCGGGAGCTGGTAAGCAGTATTCTGCACCGGCACAGCGAATCGAGCCTGCATAGCTGGCAGAGCTGGATCGGCTCGGACGAATCGGGCAAGGGCGATTTCTTCGGCCCGCTGGTCGTCTGCGCGTTCAACGTGGATCAGCCGACGCTGAAGAATTTGCAGGGCTTTCCGCTGGACGACTCCAAGAAGATCAACGACCGCAATATCCACGCGCTCGCCGAAAAACTCTTGCAGCGATTCCGCTACCGCATCGAAATCCTTGCGTTGCTTCCCGTGAAGTACAACGACCTGTATCGGGATTTCAGCTCGCAGGGCAGGAAGCTGAATCACCTCCTGGGCTGGATGCACGCGCGAGTGCTGATCAACAGCTACAAGCGATTCCCGACCGAAGGCGTGGTTGTCGATAAATTCGCCGATAAACGGGTGCTGACCGGTGGTCTGAAGGAACTCGCCGACATTCCGATGGTAAATGTGGAGCGCGCGGAAGCCGACCCCGCCGTGGCGGCGGCCTCGATCCTGGCACGGCATCGGTTTCTGGTCGAAATGGACAACCTTTCCAAGAAATACGGCATGGTTCTGCCGAAGGGGGGCGGTGCTCCGGTGGATGTCGCCGCACGAGAATTTGTGAAGAAATTTGGCAGGGACGAACTGAAAAACGTTGCCAAAATCCACTTCCGAAATTATGCTAAACTCGATCAACAGATAATCGAAGGAGTAATGGAATGATAATCGTAACGGGTGGAGCCGGCCTGATCGGCAGCGCTTTCGTATCGCGCCTGAATGAAGAAGGAATCGCCGATGTCATCATCGTCGATAACCTCGCGGAATCGAGCAAGTGGAAAAATCTGGTTAACCTCAGCTACGTGGATTACCTGCACAAGCTGGATTTCCTGGAGCAGCTTCAGATGGGCGACTTCGACGAACAGATCGAAGTAATCGTCCACATGGGCGCCTGTTCATCGACCACCGAGACCGACGCCGATTACCTGATGGAAAACAACTATCGCTACACCCGCGTTTTAGCTGAATGGGCGATCGCGAACAACGTGCGCTTCATCTACGCCTCCAGCGCCGCCACCTACGGCGATGGCGAGCACGGCTACAGCGACAGCGAGGACATCATCCAACTGCTTCGACCGCGCAACATGTACGGCTATTCCAAGCATGTCTTCGACCTCTGGGCGGTCCGATCCGGCGCGATCGCAAACATGGCCGGACTGAAGTTCTTCAACGTTTTCGGTCCCAACGAGTACCACAAGGGATCGATGCGCAGCATGGTTCACAAGGCATTCGAGCAGATCCGCGACACCGGCGGCATCAGCCTCTTCAAGTCATACCGCGACGAATATCCGGATGGCGGTCAGATGCGGGATTTCATCTACGTCAAGGACGCGGTGGAGTGCATCTGGTGGCTGATGAATCACCCGGAAGTCAATGGCATCTTCAACATCGGCACCGGCGTTGCACGAACCTGGAACGACCTCGCGAACGCAGTATTCACCGCCATGAAGATCAAGCCCACCATCGACTATATCGAAATGCCCGACGAGCTTCAGGGCGCGTACCAGTACTACACCCAGGCCGAGACGGACAAGCTCAAATCGGTCGGCTGCAACATCGAATACCACACGCTCGAGGACAGCATCGCCGACTACATCCGGAACTACCTGATGACGGAAGACAGGCATTTGTAAAAAGGTTCAGACGATCGATTGCAGCAGGATTTTGACGCCGATTCCGATCAGAATGAGGCCGCCGAGTATCTCGATCTTGTTGCCGAATCTGCCGCCGAAACGATTCCCGAGCCAGACGCCGACAAACGACAGAGCAAACGTAACTAGTCCGATGACCAGAATGGGAATCAGGATGGATTGATCCAGCATCGCGAGGCTGAAACCGACCGCCAGCGCGTCGATACTGGTGGCGATCGCCAGCGTGAATACCACCAGGATTTTCTCCGGATTGCAGCTCTTCGACTCCTCGTCCTTCAGGAAGTGCGCCTCGTAGATCATCTTCGCGCCGATAAAGACAAGCAGTCCGAACGCGATCCAGGGCGCGAAGCGACTCAGGATGTTCTGAAGTCCTTTTCCGGCAAGCCAGCCCAGCACGGGCATGATCGCCTGAAATCCGCCATAGAACAGTGCGATCAGGGTCGCGGAGCGTATCCTGAAGCATTTCAGCGAGAAGCCGTTACTCAGGGAAACCGCAAAGGCGTCCATGGAAAGACCCACCGCGATAAAAAACATGGTTATCAAGCTCATAGAGGCAATCTAAGTGAGCTTCGAAACGCTGTCAAACTGATTCTGTGGACAGAGGAATGAATCTTGCATATATTATAAGGACAGTGGATATGCGAAAATTGATATATATTCAGAAAAATACGTAAGGAAGGTCCCATGAGAAAAAACATGATCATACTGTTGCTCGCAGCGATTCTGCCGCTAATCGCAACAGTAATCGAGCATCCGATCGAAATTCAACAACCGGATATCATACAAGTCGATTCGTATCAGCGCGTGCAAATCGACGGCGGTATCTATCTCACCAAACCAGGAATGCCATTTCTGCCCTCGTTGCCGGTGTCGCTGCTTCTGCCTCCAGGCGAGAAGGCGATATCGGTAGTCGTGGAAACAGGGGAACCAATCGAAATCGACGGAGAATACAATCTCTATCCGTGCCAGACGCCTGTACCGCTCAGTCAGAGCGACACGGCGAAGTTTACGATACCGGACGCAGAAGTCTATTCTTCGTCCCAGCCGTATCCAAGCGAGTTGCACGAAGGACTGATCACACAGTATTATCGCGGTTACGCCATCGCGATGGTTAACGTCTATCCGGTTCAGTACATACCGTCCGAGCGGCGTCTTGTCTATTACCCCGACATGACCGTCCGGATCGAAACAAGCTACGATCAGGAATCGGGAAACGCTTTCGATCGCTTCTATCGTAGCGACAAGACAACGCAGTCGTACGTTTCGAGCATGGTGCACAACGAGCAATCCGTCATGCAATATCCCATTCAGAATCGCGACCGCACACAGGATCACCTCCTGGTGATTATCACCGACGAAGATTTCGTCGAGAATTTCGAGCCGTTGGTCGAGCTGAAAACAGCCCAGGGCTTCAATCCGCTCGTTATGACTGTTGACGAAATTTACAGCTCCTACACCGGTGTGGATAACGGCGACAAAATCCGCAAATTCATCATTGATTGCTATGAGGAATACAGTACGAGCTACGTCCTGCTGGGTGGCGACGTCAATATCATCCCGTCCCGCGGATTCTACGTGGCGGCCGGAAGCACGACCGATGCGATTCCCTCCGACCTCTACTACTCGGCGCTGGATCGTTTCGGCGTCGGAATTGGTCCGGACTGGAACGCCGATAACGATAACTACTGGGGCGAAGTCGATGAAGCCGATTTCCTGCCGGAAGTCGCGGTGGGACGTATCTCGGCGCAGTACGATGGCGAATTCGACGCAGCCATCAACAAGCAGGTGATGTATCAGCTCGATCCCGTTGTGGATGAACTCGAGAATGCGCTGATGGTGGGTGAGCAGCTCAACGACAACCCCTACACCTATGGCGGCAACTACAAGGATCAGATCATCGCGGGGGGAACCTACGATGGTTTCACGACCGCGGGTATCTCCGACAACTTCAATGTCGATACGCTGTACGAACGGGATTCCTACTGGTCACGCAACGACCTGAAGAATCTCATGAATTCGGGGCTGAACCTCATAAACCACCTTGGGCATTCCAGCACCGATTACAATATGAAGTTCGAGAACAACAACGTCACCAACAGTGAATTGACCGCTAATGGCGTGAATCACAATTTCTTCCAGATCTATTCACAGGGCTGTTATTCAGCGTCGTTCGACTACAACGACAGCATTGCCGAGAAATTCACCAACATCGATAACGGTTGTGCAGTCTATGTCGGCAACTCCCGCTACGGCTGGTATATGCCGGGCGGAACCAACGCCAGCTCGCAATACCTGGATCGGCAGTTCTACGATGCGCTGTTCGATGAAGAAATCTACCGCGTGGCCGACGTCAACAACGACTCCAAGATCGACGGCGTCAACCAGTGCGCAAACGACGCATGGTTCCGCTGGTCGTACTACGAAGTGAACGTGTTTGGCGATCCGACACTCGAACTCTGGACCGCCGAAGCGCAATCGATGAATCCCGTCTATCCCGCAGGCATCCCCATCAGCGCAATGCAGTTCGATGTAGAGACCGGATTGCCCGGCGCTATGATCGGCGTTACCATGGATGGCGAACATGTGGATATGCAGATTGCGGACAACAATGGCGACGCGACCATCCACTTCAGCCAGCCGCTGGAAAATACAGGAACTATCGATATCACCATTTCCTCGCATAATTATCTGATCCACCAGGGACAAATTCCGATCGTGGCTTCCGATACGCCATTCATCATTCTCGACAGCTACACCATCGACGCAGGTGGCGACGATGTCATCGAATACGGCGAAGAAGTGTCGGTTTCGGTTACCCTGCTGAATATGGGACAGCAACCCGCTTCCGCCGCCACGATGAACATCAGCTACATGGGACAGTATATCCAGCTGACAGACACCAACGAGACCGTCGGCGATCTCGATGCCGGCGAAAGCGTCACCCTCGAAGACGCCTTCTCGTTCACCGTCTCGGAGAACGTGCCCGACAATTTCGATTTCAACTTGAGCGGACTGATCTCCAGCGGCGATGATGACTGGACCGTGCAGATGTACTGCACCGCCTACGCTCCGGATCTCATGTTTACAGGCGTGGAAATCGACGACGGCAACGACGGAATTCTGCTGCCCGGTGAAACCGCGTACCTCAACCTTTACGTCACCAATGAAGGCGGAGCCTCAGCCAGCAACCTCAACATCGAAGTTGTGACGGTGAATCCGATCATCACCTTCAACAACAACAGCGGCACGATTACCCAGATCGATTCCGATTCCGAAGATTACATCGCCCTGGAAGTGACCGTGAGCGATGAAGCCACCAATGGCTATCTCGGACTCTTCACCGTGGAAATCACAGGCGACAACGGGATCGATTTCAACGACTCGTTCATCGTGATGGTCGGCGAGATCCTCGAAGGATTCGAGACCGGCGATTTCAGCGGATACGAATGGGAGCACTCTGGCAACGCCGACTGGTATATCACCGGCAGCCAGACCTACGACGGTTCCTACAGCGCGCGATCGGGTAATATCAACGGTAACCAGACCTCTACGCTCGAGGTGACACTCAACGTCCTCATGGACGGTATGGTCGGCTTCTACAAGAAAGTATCCTGCGAAAATGACGCCGACAATAACTTCGATTTCATGTTCTTCGCCATCGACGGTGCGGAACAGCAGCGCTGGGACGGCGAAGTTGACTGGTCGCAGTCGTCTTACCCGGTCAGCGCCGGCGTGCATACCTTCACGTGGACATACTCCAAGGATATCTATGTGGATGACGGTTCCGACTGCGCCTGGATCGACAACATCTCCTTCCCGCCTCACGCAGCGGAAGCGGTGCCCGGATTGATGATGGGAAATACGCAGGTCGATTTCGGCGTGGTGGATGTCAACGACACGGTAACACGCCAGTTCACCATCTTCAATATCGGAGAAGTCGATCTGATCGGTACGATCGAAGTACCGGAAGCATTCGAAATCGCGCAACCGACCCGCAAAGGTACTGCTTCCCGCGGCGATCGCAACCAGATCGACTACACGATCGAGTCGATGGGGATGACGACATTCCAGATCACGTTCGCTCCGCTGGCTGAAGACGTTTACGACGCAAATGCGCTGTTGACCAGCAACGATCCGTTCAACACGCTGGTCCTTCTTCCGCTGAAGGCGCGCACGAGCGGCGTCGGCGTCGAAGACGAGCCATCGCTCTTCATCGACAAGGTCTATGGCAATCACCCCAATCCGTTCAACCCGACAACGATCATCCAACTCTCGGTTCAGAAGCCGGGAACGCCGGTGACCATCGATATCTACAATATCCGTGGTCAGAGGGTGAAAACACTCCTCAACGATCGCCTCGATTCCGGAATGCACAACATTGTCTGGAGCGGTGACGATAACTACGGTAAAGGCGTTTCCAGCGGCGTCTATTTCTACAAGATCCGCATCGGAGAAAAGGAATCCATCCGCAAAATGCTGATGATGAAATAGCTTTTTCAAAGAAAAACGATCTAACAACAAGGGCTGCGATGCAGCCCTTGTTTATTGAATGGGCAGGTACCTGGCTTGCCGCTCATCTCTACTAAGGCTCTGTTGCATATTATTATGAAGTCCTGGAAGGACGATGGAATTTAGCCCGCATGGGGATTCGATTTTGCAAGCAAAATCACAGGCGTAAGCCATGGGTACCGAATCCGACAAGGTGATAAAGTCCCGTAGGGACGACAGATAACGTGTTGGTTATACACCTGTCGCACCTCCGGCGCTCCATTCGTGTATTGGCATAAATAACCGGGGCTTACGCCCCTGTATGATTTCAGCTTGCTGAAAACATGAATCCCCTACGCGCCTTATATCTGTCATCCCTGCGGGATTGTTATTGTGAAATCCATTCTACCCACCAGGTTTGCAACAGAGCCTCTACTAACCATCATCATGAGGGATCAAGCACACAAGAATATTTACTTTATTATTAATTACCTATCATATTAAAGTGTGCAAGTCAAATCAATTAATCGGTGAAAGAAATTTATTGACGAATCCGTAAATGGAGTGCTATAATGTTATATGGTCGCTACGTGGAAAAACCTGCATCAGGAGGATTCATGAAGAAAGACGAAGACAAATTATCATCTTTACAAGAAGAAAATTCCCGCCTTCAATCGCAAGTCGCGACAATGATGAATACCATTCACTCGTTCGATGTGACGTTACGGAGTATTGGCGACGGGATTATTTGCACGGATGTCAACCGGAAAATAACGCTCATCAACAAGGTTGCGCAGGAGCTGACGGGCTGGAAGGAAGAAGACGCGATTGGTAGAAATCTTCTCGAAGTCTTCAATATTATCAACGAGACAACGCGCGAACCCGCCGAAGACCCTGTCGAGCAGGTACTTAAATCGGGACATGTCGAAGGCCTGGCAAATCACACGTTGTTGATTCGAGCAGACGGTACGGAGATATCGATTGCGGACAGCGCAGCACCGATCAAAGATGAAGAGGATAATCTGATGGGCGTCGTGCTGGTCTTTCGGGATCAGACAGATCAACGCGAGGCAGAGATACTGCTTCAACAGGAACACAATCAGATTCTCGCATTGTTCGACGGCATCGACGACGTGATCTATGTAGCGGACCCGGAGACGTACGAATTGCTTCATGTGAACGCAATTGCCAGGAAGTATTGGGGAGAGGACATCATTGGCAAAAAATGCTACAAGATCCTGCAAAATCTGGATGCACCCTGCCCCTTCTGTACCAACGACAAGATTCTTGGAGAGTATTTCGGTAAATCGTACGTTTGGGAATTTCAGAATATGGTCACGAAAAACTGGTATCGTTGTTCCGATAAGGCAATCCGTTGGATTGACGGAAGATACGTTCGTTTTGAATTGGCATCCGATATCACCGAACTGAAGAATACGGAGCTGGCTCTGTTGAAAAGCGAAGCATTCAACAATGCACTGATCGGTAGCATCCCCATGAAGATGTTCATGAAAGATCCTGATTTGAACTATCTGATGGCTGATAAGAAATATGCAAGAGATTGCGGTCTGGAGCCGGAAGACATCGTTGGGAAGACTGACTTTGAGTTTTACTCGAAGGAACTTGCCGAGAGATATCGCGCGGATGACAGAGAGGTTTTAGAAAAGGGCAAAGTGAAAGACATTGAAGAACCATACGTCATTGATGGTAAGGAGTACTGGATCCATACGATCAAGAGTCAGGTGAAGAATTCGGATGGGGATTTGATCGGAGTACTGGGATTATTCGAAGATATCACCCAGAGGAAAAAGCTGGAATCCGACCTGTTCCAGACCCTGAAGGCCTTGAAGACTTCCAATCTGGAACTGGAACAATTCGCGTATGTCGCTTCCCACGATCTCCAGGAACCCCTTCGCATGGTCTCCAGCTATACTCAGCTTCTGGAGAAGCGATACAAAGACCAGCTCGATCAGGACGCAAAGGATTTCATCAACTATGCGGTCGATGGCGCGAATAGAATGCAGCGATTGATCCAGGATTTACTATCCTTTTCGCGCGTGACAACCCGCGGAAGAGAGTTTGAACCGCTGGATGCGCACGAGCCTTTGGGAGAAGCGGTATATAACCTTCAATCTGCAATTCAGGATTCCGGAGCGATGGTCATTAATGATGATCTGCCGATTATACGAGGCGATTATTCGCAAATAGTGATGGTGTTTCAGAATCTGATCGGTAATGCGATCCGCTATCAGAAGAACGATACAGCGCCGCGAATTCACATCCATGCGGAGAAATACGCCAAGGATCCGGGATTCGTCGAATTCACCGTGTCTGATAACGGCATTGGAATCGAGGATAAATATTTCGAACGTATTTTCGTGATTTTCCAGCGTCTCCATGGGAGACAGGAATATCCCGGAACCGGGCTTGGTCTGGCTTTGTGCAAGCGAATCATCGAACGGCACAAGGGGAAGATATGGGTTGAATCCGAGCCGGGAAAGGGATCGACTTTTCACTTTACGCTACCCTCGGAATAATGAAGATAAGGAGGATTTATGAGCCGAAAAATGTCTGGGGATATCATCGATATCCTTCTGGTGGAGGATAACGAAGGCGACGCACGGCTTGCTCAGGAAGCCATGCGTGACAGCAAGATCAAGAACAAGATTTATCATGTGATCGATGGCGTCGAAGCAATGAAATTCCTTCGCCATGAGGGTAAGTATAAGAACTCTCCACGCCCGGATTTGATCCTTCTGGATCTGAATCTTCCGAAAAAGGACGGCAGGGAAGTGCTCTCGGATATCAAGCAGGATGAGAACTTGAAGCGGATTCCTGTTGTAATCCTGACTGTCAGTAATGCAGAGGAAGATATACTCAAATCCTATAATCTGCATGCGAATTGCTACATCTCCAAACCCATTGATCTCGACCAATTCATGAAGGTTGTAAAATCGGTGGAGGATTTCTGGCTGACGATAGTCAAATTACCCAATACCGAATAGTGGAGCATTCTATGCAAATAGATCTGATAAAAATCCTGTTGATCGAGGATAACCCCGGAGATGCCAGGCTTATCCAGGAGATGCTCAGGAGTATCCCCAATATCAAGTTCTACCATGAAATCAATTTACATGACAGTATCCGGTTTCTTCAAACCGAAATCGTCGATGTCATTCTTCTCGACCTGGGGCTGCCCGACAGCCAGAATCTTGAAACCTTCTTTCAAGTTAGAGAACAAGCATCTTATGCACCCATCGTGGTTCTAACGGGTAATCGGGACGAGGGAATCGGGGAAAAGGCCGTTCAGGAAGGTGCTCAGGATTTTTATATCAAGGGCGAAGTGCAGGATTATACGCTCAGGCGAGCGATCAAATACGCCATGGAGCGCTTCGAGATCCATGAGAAACTCGATCATCTGAACCACGTACTGGTGGCAATTCGCAACGTGAACCAACTAATTGTTCACGAAAAGAATCCGGAACAATTAATCAGGAAAATCTGCGACATACTCGTGGAGAACCGCGGATACAATGCGGTCTGGATTGCACTCGAGGACAATTCGGGATCTCCGTTAATCCCGACACATAGCGGTTGGGGCGAATTGTTCAGACCGATCGAGAAAATGATAGAGGGTGGAGTGTGGCCCAGATGTCATTCGATGGTTATGGAATCCCCAAGCGATTTCGTGATTATAAATCCAACCATTCAATGCGACGGGTGTCCGCTTCAATCACATTACGGAGGTGAGTACTCCGTAATAATCGCCTTGAAGCATGAAAATCGTTGTTTTGGAATTCTCGGAGCAACAGTCCCATTCAGAATTGAGCTGAATGAACATGAGAAAACTCTGATCAGAGAAGTGGCTGGCGATATTTCTTTTGCTCTGTATTCGGTCGATCTGGAGAGGAGGGGCAGGATTGTCGAGGAACGATTCCAGCGATTGTATCGGACCATGGCACAAGGCGTTGTTTTTCAGGATTCGGATGGAAAGATCATTCATGCGAATCCTGCCGCAGAATCAATCATGGGATTGAACCTGGAGCAGATGCAGGGACGAACTTCGACGGACAAGCGATGGAAGGCAATCCGGGAGGACGGTTCCGAATTGCCCGGGGAAGAGCATTTTGCCATGATTGCGATGCGCACCGGTCAATCATCGAATGGTATCATGGGCATCGTGAACCCACAAATGAATGAATATCGGTGGATTAAGGTTCATGCAGTTCCCGAGTTTGACGAAACGATGACGAGACCCATCGGAGTGTTTTCGACATTCGAAGATATTACCGAACTGCGAACCATGTTTCAACAGATCGAAGAGAGCAAGCGAATGCTCGACGCTACGGGAGAGATGGCGAGGATTGGCGCGTGGAAGCATGATTTTCGAACAGGTAAGGCGACCTGGTCGAAAACTCTTCACGATATCATTGGGATACCTCATGACCAGGAACCTCCCGGCGTGGAAGAACACTACAATTATTATCCCGATGAAGATCGAGAGAAGCTGAGAATAGCGTACATTAATACAAGGAGAACCGGAGAGCCTTTCAACCTCGATCTCCATGTTTATACAAGTCAGAAAGAATCTATTTGGTGCCGTGTCCAGGGAGACGCAGTCTTTGAAAAGGGTAAATGCGTCATGATGTGGGGTTCTTTTCAGGATATCACGGAGAAGAAAATTTCCGAACTGAAGCTTGCGGAAAGCGAAGAGAAATATCGGCTGTTGATGGAAGAGACACTCGATGTGATCTGGAAAATCGATCTTGATATGAACTTCACATACGTCAATCCATCAATCAAGCAAATGTTCGGATACGAGCCAGACGAATGGATTGGAACGAATTACAAAGAACATTGCGATGCGGAACACTATGAGGATTTCAGGAAGAGGCTCGAAAACGAGTTGTTGCGGGGTCCGAAGAGTTTGGGTATCATGTTCGAAACAATGATGCTCGATCGATGGATGAATCCGGTTGTCGTAGAAATCCATGCAAAGATGATTTACAATGAAAAAGGCGAATCGATCTTCTGTCAGGGTTCGACCCGTGATATCTCCTATCGAAAGCTCGCCGAACTGGCACTGAAGGAGAATGAACAACGCTATCGCAGCCTGGTAATGCAATCATCGGACTGCCTGCTATTTTACGATCTGAGCGGTAATATTATCGATGTAAACGATCGCTCATGTAAGACTTATGGCTACTCCAGAGAAGAATTGCTCAGCATGAACATATCTGACCTTGATCCCGAATATACTCAACGGGTGGACAATGGAAAATTCTACGATGACATCGATATCGGTGTAGCGAAGGTGTTCAATGCATGGCAGAAGAAAAAGGACGGGCAGATTATTCCTGTCGAGATTCGAATAAGCCAGATTCAACTTGGAGATGATACATATATCCAGGGTCTATGTCGTGATATCTCCGATAAAGTGGAAGCCGAGAAGAAATTACAAGAACGTGAGCGGCTTCTGCGATTCGCTATCGAGCAAATGCCGGTTCCGGTGATAATCGCAAGTGCTCCTGACGGTGAAATCATGTACTACAACGAGCCCGTATTGGACCTCACGGTGAAGCGACCGTCCGATATTAACTCGAAATACCTTGAGGATCCACAGCTGAAATGGCCCACATTCTATCCTGACGGAACGCCCTATGAAATTGATGAATTACCCATGATTCAAGCAATCAAACAGGGTAAAAAAGTTACGAATCGCGAAACAATCATTCGAACAGACAAATGCGATTACTGGATATCGGTCAATGCGGCACCATTGTTTGACGATGATGGGAAAATTATTGCCGGGATCGTCGTATTCCCCGATATTACTGAGCTGAAATGCTCACAGGATGCTCTCAGGGAGAGCGAAGAGAAGCTGCGTGCCATGGTACAGAATGTTGGCATGGGTGTCGTAATGATCAGCAGAGATATGCGAATTATCGAGATGAATCGTCAGATGTCGGAATGGTACCCCGATATCAAACTATCTGACAAACCTATCTGTTACAGGCATTTTCGAAATCCACCGATAGATCGAGAATGCGATGGTTGCCCGACCAAACAAGCCCTGGAGACGGGACGGGCCGGCGAAACGGTTATTGAAGTTACGTTTGGTTCCAGCGTCAGGAAGTTCAGGATTGTAGCATCGCCCATACGAGATTCGAATGGTGATGTCGTCGCCGCAATCGAGATGGTGGAGGACATCACCGAACGCCTCTCTCTCGAAGAGCAATTACGGCAATCGCAGAAACTGGAAGCGATCGGGCAGCTTGCCGGCGGCGTGGCGCATGACTTCAACAATATGCTCGGTGTCATCATCGGGTACGCTGAATTGATGCTCGATTCCATTCACGAAAACGATCCGCTGTACGAGCTTGTGAATGAGATCATCCAGGCAGGCAAACGATCTGCGGCATTGACCAGACAGCTTCTCGCCTTCAGCCGTAAACAGACACTGCAAGTACAGATTACGGATCTGAACGATCTGGTGAAGAACCTGAACAAGATGCTCCGCCGTCTAATCGGTGAGGATATCGATTATGAAACGCATCTGGTGGAGGATCTGCCGTTGATTGAGGTCGATCCCGGACAAATCGAGCAGGTGATCATCAATCTGGCGGTTAATGCACGTGACGCCATGCCACGGGGTGGAAAGCTGACCATCGAAACAAGGTCTTTCCATGTTGACGATCAGTATGTCAACTCCCATTACCATATCGAGAAGGGTCACTATGTCATGCTGACAATCACCGACAACGGCATTGGAATGGACGAGGAAACGCGTGAGAAAATATTCGAGCCGTTCTTCACGACAAAGGGACAAGGTAAGGGAACCGGACTCGGACTCTCGACCGTTTACGGTATCATCCGGCAATCGGGTGGCATCATCATGGTATATAGCGAAGAAGGTGTAGGTACCACGTTCAAGATACTGCTTCCGATATCCCGGTCTGAAATAGAAGAACAGAAGCCCGAAAACGCATCAGGACAACCAATACTGCTTTCAAGTATAAAGATATTGATCGTGGAAGACGACGATTCACTGAGGAATTTGATCTATCGAGCCTTCAGGAAGCTGAAGTGCGATGTCAGAACATCCTCCAATGGCGGTGCGGCATTGCTGGAAGTTGAAGAGAAGGGCTTCGAACCCGATATTATCCTGACGGATGTGGTCATGCCCGAGATGAGCGGCAAGATCCTGATCAATCGCCTCAGAAAAAACATGCCGGACCTCAAGGTAGTCTATATGTCCGGTTATACCGATAATGCCATCGTGCATCACGGTATGCTCGACCCCAACACGCCTTTTATTCAGAAACCGTTCAATATGAAGGATCTTATCAGTAAGATAGAAGAAACGCTGAGAGGATAATGTTTGAAAGGAGTGAATCATGGCAGATTGCGAATGTTTACCGAGATGCCCGTTTTTCAACAACAACATGAAAAACATGCCGGCTGTACATGAAAGAGGTGGCCGACAAGATACTCGCCGGAAAATGATCCGAACCGAATGATTTCTGCAATCCCAAGGGATTGCTATCTTCGATCGGGACGATCGACAAACGAAGCGAAGATGTGCAGGGGCCGGGAACCTATAACTTTTCGCTAAAGATATTTATACGCCTAAACTTGTATCTACGAGGACATTACCGCAATTGAAAAAGACCGGCATCCGTACGGACACCGGTCTTCGTTTGGCTGGGGAAATCAATCCTTTATTGCTTTGATTCGGAAATATGCACTCGTCTCTGTCACCGGAGCGTTCCATGATGTTTCGGTTGTCTCGCCATTCGTAGCGATAACAAATTCGCCATCCGGCATGGAAGCGGTTTCAACCACATAGTACGTTGCACCGGGAACAGCATCCCAGATCATTTCAACGATTCCTTCTGCGACTGTAAGCTGAATTCCTCGCGGCTCGCCAAGCTCCGGATCGCCTTCGCGCACAAGGTAGAACTGCGTTCCGTTCATGTTTTCGAGCGGATTAATATACACCGCTTCACCGGCTTCATAATCGACACTGTATGCACCCTGTCCGATAATGTATTCATCGAAATTTCCATCCGTGCGAGTCACAAGACAGATGTTCGTCGGATCGTATTCGTCCATCTCATCGAAGGTTCCATTGATCGCGGTCGTCATGGTGACTTCGGGCGTCGTGCTGCCGTAGTAGTGCAGGATGCGTGTGGGATCGTCGAACACACTGTCATATCGGTGGTTTCTCGATTCTGGTCCAGGACACATGGTGATATAGAAAGTACCGTTTGTGACCGTTGTGAATTCAAACGACATACCGACTTCCGGGCAGTCCAGCGTTCCGGGTTCTTCGGGAACCTGATAGACGCTTGTGATGTCCTCACCGAGGATCAGCGGTGAACTCGCCCAGGTAGCGCCATAGCTGGTTCCATCCCATTTACGGGTGGCGTCGTAAACCGTCGTTCCCTCGCCGTAGTTCATTTTCCAGTAACCGCTCAGATTTTCCGAATTGACCGATGGCTGGTTGTGCATGCCCAGGCGGATTTCATCCGCAGTACGGCTTTCGCTCCATACGCGCACTTCGTCGATGTAGCCGGCCATTGGAAGCTGATGATAGGCACGCGATCCGATCATGAACGGGCTATCGCTATAGGGCGGCATGGTGGTCAGCGGATTGGGACCGTGATTGGTCAGCGGAATCTGGTTACCGTTGATGAACATGGCGGCATAACCTACATACGGATTGTAGATACATGCGATATGCGTCCATTCGCCATCGACAAACACACTGTTGGGTGAATCGAGATACACGCCGGTTGCCGGAATGAAGCGAATATAGTTCGAGCTGAGGTGGATCTCGAAGTTCTCGGTACCACGTCCGCAAAGGAACTGGGCCATCGTGCTGAATTCCGGACGCATGAACCACATCTCGATGGTGAATTCTGGTCCGCAGAACGAACTTTCCGCAGGAACCTGCACGTACTGATTGGTACCACTGAAGCTCATTGCGTATTCGCCGTTCTCGATGATATCGCCTTCACCGAACCACTCGATTGTTACCGAAGGTTGGAACGGGTCGTTCGAGGTGATCTCGACTGTGCCGCTTTGCTGGCCTGCCGCAGTCGGATGGTACTTCAGTTGAAGAGAGAACGTAGAGCCGGCGGTGCAGCTTGCCGAGAACTCATACACGTCGATTCCTGCTCCATCGGTGATGGTAACCGGAGATTCGGAGGTGATCGTCCAATTCAGATCCGCAAAACCGGTATTGGTAATTTGCAGCCATGCTTCACCCGCTGAGCCAAGGAATACGGTTCCGAAATCGAGCGTCGTGGTATTGAGATCTATGGCAGGATAAGACGGATCATCCTGGCGGGTGATGATGAATTGCTGCGCATTCGGAAGAGCGGATGTCAGGGGGAAGGTAGCCTTGTCGGTTGCCGCGCTTACGCTGCTTGCACCCGTGAGATTATTGAAGTTTGCGACGCCGCGTGCATCACGTCCGTAGAGGCGGATGTTATCATGATACGTCTCATCGTTCAGTGTCATATTACCGAATGCGGAGAAGGTGACGCTACCGGCCAGATCGGTGCTTCCATAGGTCTGGATGATACGTGTGTTGTCGTTGAATACGGTGTAGCATCCGGTGGGTGGATTGACGGGCGCACCGTACAGGTAGGTATATACGATATCCTGGCTGTCAGAGGTAGTGAAATCGAAGTATATATAGCTACCGGAGCAGTCCAATACGCCGCCTTCAGCCGGTGCAACGTAGCTTTCGCTCCAACCGTTTCCGAATATGAATCCGGTATCGATATGAGCATTTGCATTGTAGTATTGAAGCTGTGCATGACGCAAATTGATTTCTTCCAGTAGTGCAGAACCTTCGGTCTCGTTGCAGCGCCAGTAGGCGAGCAATCCGGTACATGGCAGAGAAAGCGGATGGTGCTTGTTCCTGCGAATGTCGTCCGCGCTACGGACCGATGTCCAGAAGCGGATTTCGTCCATCGCGCCGAAAAATGGATAGGAACCGTCGCATCTTTTTCCGAAGAAAGTGTTCGCATACGTCGTGGGAAGAGGAGTGGTGATGGGAGCGGATCCGTTCAGATTGTAGGAAGTGTCCACGCCATTGATGTAGATTTTTGCATAGGTGTTTGTCGGATCGTAAACGATCGCCAGATGTGTCCAGGTATCGAGCGCTACAGAGTTATCCGGTGTATCGAGATAGACGTTGGGTGCAGGAATGAATCTGAGATTATTGTGATTGAGGTCCAGATGAACCTCGAGCTTCTCCATTCCCGAGCTGGTCAGAAACTGAACTGTCCCACCGCCACTGTAGGCGTTGAACCACATTTCCATCGTGATCGCCGATCCTGCTGCAAAGTTTACAGGCTGGAAGGTCTCTGCATAATCGTTGGTTCCATTGAACTGTACCGATTTTACGCCGGTCGCCTGCGTGACGGCAGAACCATAATAATGAACATTCACAAATGGGTTCGCGGGATCGTTGCTGCCAATAGAGAATAATTCACCGGTAAATACACATTCTTCCGTCGGCGCGAAATAGACTTCCACCGATCCGTCACCACCGGATACGGGAACCGTACCGGAGTATGTCTGGGTTACTTCGCCATTGACGACGAAGTGGAGAGGCGCATCTACGGTAATTTCGTATTCGAGCGGCGCAGTGCCCAAGTTCGAGATCGGGAATTCTACCATGGAGACCTCGCCGATATAGCAATCCCCGAAATGCAGAATTGTCTGATCCAGATGTATGATGGGGTAAACGGGATTGTTCTGGCGCGTGATAATCATCTGCTGCGCAACCGGGACAGCAGTCAATCCGCCGTAGGTCACCTGATTTGTAGCCGCATTGACGTTTATCGCGCCGACATAATTGGTGAAGGAAGCAGATGTGTTTGCGCTTCTGCCGTTTGACCGGGCGTTATTCGGATGTGCTTCGTCGTCCTCAGTGAGGTCTTCGGAGAGCGTATAGGTAATGTCGCAGGTCATCTGGTCGCTTCCGAAGGTCTGGATAACCCAGGTCTGTGCATCGAACACCGAGAACTGTCCGGTTGGCGGATTGAGCGGCGCGCCACTCAGGCGGGTAACGCTGAATATCTGTCCATTTCCGCTGGAGACGTTCAGCGAGACGCCCGTGGTGGAGCCGGAAACAACGCCGCTTCCGCTGGGAACTGTCAGGCATTCGGCCACGCCGGTTCCAAACGCGAAGTCGGTGGCAATGCGCTGCGACGCATCGTAGTTGTACATCACGATGTAGTTCAGGTACATCGGGTCGTAGAGGAATTTGCTTTCCACTTCATTGCATTGCAAGTAGGACATGAGGTTCGTCTGGGGCAGCACGAGCTGTAAATGCTTGTTGTTGCGGATCTGCTCTGCAGTGCGTTCGCAGCTCCAGATACGGATTTCGTCCATCTTTCCCGAGAACGGGTAAATCACTCCGGCGCGGACGCCGAGATAGACGTTGTCGAGCGAGTTTGATATCGGCGTTGTCAGAGGATTATATCCATTGTTCGTGACGTTCATATCCACGCCGTTCAGGTAGATTTTGCCGGTCGCGGAATTCGGGTTATAGACGCAGGCGAGGTGCGTCCAGCTATCGAGACTGACCGTGCCCGGGTCTGTATCGAGATAGACGCCGGTCGTCGGAATAAAACGAAGATTATTGTTCGTCATGTCCAGATGGATCTCGAGATTTTCCGAGCCGGAGCTGGTAAGAAACTGGATCGCATTGGTTCCGGTGACTTTAAACCATGTTTCGATGGTTACCGCGCTATTAGCGCTTAACGGCAATGGATTATTCGACTTACCCCAGTCGTTCGTACCATCGAACCCGATTACGTTGGCACCCGTGGCCGGATACACGCTGGAAGCGGAGAGCGTGATGTTTGCCGTGGTGTTGTTGGGATCGTTCGAGGTCATCTGATAAACGCTTCCGATGTAGTTGTATGGCGCAAGCGGATGGTAATAGACATCGATGTTCTTCGAAGCGCCTGCCCCAAGCGTTCCGGTATAGGTGGTGTAAGAGTATCCGTCGATATCCATATAGAAGTATGTCGGGACAGAGAAGGCGTATTCGAGCGGCAGGCTGCCGTCGTTGGTCACGGTCAGCGTATTGAGCGCGTAATCGCCGACGAAGATCGTACCGAAATCGAAAGAAGTCGCGCTCAGGGTAAGCTTGGGAGCGCCGGCCGAAATCTGGACGTCGTCGATCCCGAATTCGAGCAATGCGCCGGTGTTGTTCAATATATAGCTCAGGAAGCCGATGTATATTTGTGACTGTGCTTCGGGATAGAAGATGTGCTGCTGCGGATGCCAGGCATCTGCGATTTCCGACATCTCCTCTGTTATCGCATACCAGGAACTTCCGTCATACGAATACTGCGGCTGAAACATTGCCAGGTCAACCATCTCCAGATCGATGCCCTGGTACAGCATGTAATCGATGACCAGCGGCGCGCCGTTCAGTCCCGTTATATCGATTGCCGGCGTCGATACGACTACCATGTCTATCGAGCTCGGGGCGTTGTTGGCGATGTGTAGCTTATAGCTGCTGCTGTAGCCGGGCGAATCGACATACCATGCCGATCCGGTCATCGAGAAGTTGAACCAGCCCGTGGGAAGGACGCCGCCTTCGAAGTTCTCCTGAAGCAAGGGATAATCAGCCATCAGTGATAAGCTGATCAGCAGCAGTCCAAGAAGTAGTACTAAGTTTTTCATAGTTCCTCCTGAATTAATTATGTAGTGCTTTGTCTGATTTTTATTGTCGGTACGGGATTCTGGTCTGTCTGAATTCTGCGCTCCTCGCGGAATTCCAGAAACGTTACCAGGGTTTCGAAATCCGGCACCCAGGTAGCGGCGCCAGTCTCAAGCGTTTTTTTCATCTCCGCGATATCGCCGCCACAAACAATGTGGGAAGCGACCGGGGAGTTTACCACGACATCATGGAAAAGGGTCAGATCCTGTTCATTTCGTATGATCAATACGATGAATCGAAATGTATAGTTACGGACGAGATGAAGGGCTTCTTTAATAGAACCTGCGAGGAAAACCGAGCCATCAACGATCCTCTGCATGTGTTCCAGAAGCGCTGGGGAAATATCGTTCGAGCCGATAAGCAATGTGTTCATAGCTGCTCCGTTTATCATTTTCCATTGCTATGAACAATTCTCGTGCCACTCGCGTATCATATTGGTATAAAAAAGATTACGGAAACGGGCGGCGGAGCGGTGGCTTTTTTGTGGTGTAAATGTGTAAAATTGCAAGACGAAAACGTCAGGTTCTATCGGTATATAACAGCTTATTGTCCTGTATTATAAGGAGATATGCGCTTTCCCGTTAAATATTCAAAATCGTCAGATATGACGAAATCGTCAGGTCGCCTGAAATCTGGTAGGTAGTCCGTACTTGATCAATCGGCGTTCAACCGATTTTGCCGTGATGCCCAGCAGTCTCGCGGCTGCCGCCTGATTTCCACTGGTCAGCTCAATCGCTCTTCGCAGCGCCTTTTCTTCGAGTTCGGAGAGATTCAGGGTGTCGTCCAGCATGCTTGATTTCACAAGCGGTTTCCCGTGGATTTCGATATGCTCCGATTGCAGCGTACTGCTGTCGCAGAGAATGACCGCCTTTTCCGCCATGTTCTTGAGCTCGCGGATGTTTCCCGGGAAGGAGTAACCCATCAGGATCTCGATCACCCTGGGATCGATCCGCCGGATGGTCTTGTTCATGGCCTTCGAGAAGAAGGAGATGTAGTGCTCGAAGAGGATGGGGATGTCCGACTTCCGTTCCCGCAGCGGCGGGATATGGATCACGAACGCAGTAAGCCGGTGATAGAGATCCTCGCGGAATTTCCCTTCGATGACGAGCTCGGTAAGGTTCTGGTTGGTCGCGGAGATAATCCGCACATCGACCGATATCTGGTTCCGCGCGCCGACACGGATGATGTTCCGCTCCTCCAGCACGCGCAGCAGCTTGATCTGCTGATCGATGGGCATGGTGCCGATCTCGTCGAGGAACAGGGTTCCGCCGTTCGCGACTTCGAACCACCCCGGTTTTGCGGTCAGCGCGCCGGTGAAAGCGCCCTTTTCGTAGCCGAATATCTCGCTCTCGAAGAGGGTGGAAGAAATGGCGGACGAATTCACGCCGTGGAAGAAGTGCTTCGAGCGCCTGCTGGCTTCGTGGATGGCGCGCGCGACCAGTTCCTTACCGGTGCCGCTCTCTCCGATGATAAGGACGGTGGTGTTGTCGGTCTGCGCGACCTTCCCGACCATGTTCAGCACCGATTTGACTTCTTCGCTCTCGCCGATGATCTTCCTGCCTGCGATCTCGTGGAATCTCTCCTGGATGAAATCGAGCGAGCGCTCGCTCTTCCGAAGCTTCTTCAGGGTCTCCTCGATGCACGCCTTCTGCTCCTGGATCTGGTGATTCTTTTCAAGTAACTCGACGTTCTTCAGACGGTAGATTTCCGCTTCTTTCCTCTGCGTCTCGAAATCGAAACGAGTCTGCACCTCCGCAAGCTTCGCAGTGCGTTCTTCCTTGTATATCTCCAGGCTGATCTTGTGCGCCTCTATTTGGTATCGATACGCGTTACGGTGGTCCCCCTGTGCTGCATGGCTCTGAGCCATGACGCTGTTCACGCTTTGAAGAAGCTCTTTGCGCTGGATGTCGATCTCCATCGCCTGACGACAATGCTCGATCGCCTCTTCATGGCGTTCCTCATCGAGATAGGATTGGGCCAGCGCAATTAACGATGAGGCGATCATCTCGCTATCGTTCAACTCTCTTCGCGCCTGGAGTGACCGCTCCAAATACGATCGGGCAATATCGAATTCCTGCTTGTTTCGATAGAGCAGTCCAAGGGTATGCAAGGTTATATGAATCATGTCTGGGCGATTGTACTTCTCTTTGATTTCCAGGGATTCTTTCAGAAACGGAATGGCTTCATCCAGATTCCCGGCGTCTTTGTGAAGCAATCCCATCGTGTTGAGCGCTTTCGAAAGCTGTAGTTCCATATTCTTTTCGCGGTAGAACGCGACCGCTTTCTCGGCAAACTGCAGCGCGTTTTCAGATTCGTCCATCCGGCTGTATATCTCGCTGATGTTGAGATTGCAACTCGCCACGCCGGACAGATATCCGGCTTCCTCGCGTATCTTCAGCGATTTGAAACAGTTTTCGAGCGCAAGGTCGAACTCGCACAGCTTTGTATAGCTGTTGCCCAGGTTGTTGTACAGGATACCGAGAACATAAGGCTTAAGCTTGTCTTCTCTGCCTTCCAGGGCATAATGCTGCCAGTAAATCGAGCGGTGAAATTCGTTCAACTTTCGATAAAGATTCCCCAGATCGTTACACACGAACATTAATTCACCGATCATGTCGTGTTCCTCGAAATACGGCACGCATCCTTCAAGATACGGGATCGCTTCCCGAAGCTTGTCCTCATGATGAAGTATTGCGCCTTTCAGGATATTGACGTATTCGACGGGGCACTCATTCTTCGCGTGAAACGCTTCCATGAGCGTCAGGACTTCATGCGCCTTTTCGAATTCCTCGTCGTTGGTAAAATTGGTTCCCGCAGCGATCAGATCGAAGGGGGACATATTGTAGATATCGTTTGTCTGGTCTTGACTTGACATCCGGCTCCTCCACCACAAAGATTATTAACACTATTGTGGTAAGGATGGGCCGTCAAGGAAATTCGAAACGCTGGCTACAGATAATCGATGTGGGTCTCTTTCAGGTGCTTCTTTTCCAGCACTTCGCAGAAATTCTTGATCAGGTTGCGGCGAATCTCGAGTTCCCTGGGGAGCGTCGGGTCCTGATGGGCTTCGTTGATGCGGGTTCCGACGACGAATTGCACGATATCGCTTTCAAGGAACAACCGCGCCAGCTTCTTGATCGGCTTCGATTCGGTTCGTTCGAGGGGATTGTTTTCCGATAGCAGGCACAGGCAGCGATTCAGCGTGATGGTGCCTTCGGTAACCAGATCGAATCCCTCCATCATGGCTGTGGGCGGGATATCGGTTCCGCGTCGCACCTCGCTCAGGTTGACCGAGATGGGCAGGTCGAGTTCCCGCGAGATGATCGACGATGTCGTGCCGCCGCAGATCACCTTGCGACCCTTGAAATCCCGCGCGATCTTCGCCAGGGTGGCATCGTGCTCCCGGTTGTAGGGAGGCCCGGTCATGACCAGCAGCTTCCGCGGTTCGCGCAGATACAGCGCTGCGCAGGTGATGTCGTCGGTCGCATGGTGGTTGTCGTATTCGAGCGCCTGCCGGGCGACGTTCTTGCACAACTCTCCCGCCGAGATGGAGCGATTGTCCGCCATCTGATTTTCCAGAAACCGTAATACACCCTTGTCCGACCACCCCAGCGGCATGTAGGTGGATCCCATCCCGGATTGGGTCACGCCGTCCGAGAAGAAAACCAGCCGGTCCTCGGGTTCCATCTTGAAAGTCGAATAGAAGAGCTGTCCGCGCCGCTCGACGCTGAGGGTGATCTCGTTCTTGCTGATCGCTTGTGCCTTGCCGTTGCGCAGCAGGACGCAGGAGGGGTTGTCGTACTCGATCACGCGCACGGAGCCGTCCGGTCTCGCATCGACGATGGTGAATGTCGAGTATCCGATCTTGCGCCGCGAGCACACCGGAAGCGTCTCCAGGATGATCTCAGCCGCGCGGCGGATATCCATGTCCGAGAGGACGAAGCGCGAAGCCATCGTCGTGGTGAGTGTAGCCAGCACACCCGCCTTAACGCCGCTGCCAAGCCCATCCGCCAGCACGGAGACGTTGCGTCCCGTGTCCTTGAGACTGGTGAACGCGTCTCCGCTGACGCCCTGACCATCCTTGCGGAGCTGGTAGTAATCGACTTCCAGGTACAGCTCGCTCATGATCTATCCCTTGCGCGAGAACGACTGGATGATGGAGTTGAGCAACACTTCGCTGTCGGCGGCGTTCTCGCCCAGCAGGAAGGCGATCTGCTGCACGGTGGTCAGGTTCTTCTTCATGACTTCGCGGGCGTTCTGGATGATCTTCTCGCTCTGGATGACTGGCTCCGTGACGTCCTGCAGCACGCCGCCGACGGTACGGTGCGGATCGACGGTGAAGACGGTGAGGCGGATCACGCGCTTGTTGTGCTCGATGTCCATGACCTTCGATTCGCTGCCATCGTTCAGCACCTGCCGGAACACGTCGTGAAACGGCACCAGCCGCTCCAGATAGACACCCGCCAGCTCGGGATTGACCTCGAAGACGATCATTGCGTCGCCGCCGATAATCTCCACGAAGCGTGGATTGCATTCGAGGATTTTCAGGTCGCGATCGACAATCACCACGCCGCTGGGCATCGCCTTCAGAAGCGCATTGGCTTTATTCTGCGCCAGCTTGCGGAGGTGCGAAACGCACATGGCGGGTTCGGCGCGATCCTCCAGCATGGCGATGGCGAAATCCTGGCAGGAGTAGTAGCCGCATCCGCCGCAGTTGAGTTCGTCGCTATGACGCACCTTGCCGATACGGAGAAGCGCCTGGGCAATCTGCTCGGGAGAATAATCGTGCTTCTTCTGCGGCTCGGGGAGAAATTGCTTTCGGATTTCCCGGACGCTGTTACGGGCTTCGTCCTGCGAGGGCTTGGGCGTCGATTTGAGAATCTGCGATCGCTTGACCACGGTCGCGCCGCGCTTGGAGACCTGCGGGCCGTTGACGCAGCCGCCTTCGCAGGCCAGCGCTTCGATGAATACCGGGGCATCCAGATGCGCGCTTCGCAGGTCATCGATCGCTTCCATGATCGGCTTCAAACCACTCACGCACAGGAACTGCACCTCCGAAAAGTCCCGGTTCTGCCGGATCCCTTCGATCATACCGCCGTCAACGGGATACAGTCCGCCTTCTTCCGCCCGTTCAGGCACGAAGGCGGATGTTTTTTCGGAGACTACGATCGATTCCTCGTTGAGCCATTTACGAAGTTCCTTGAAGGTAAGGCTGACATCGACCATTTTACCGGTTTCGGTCTTCTTGGCGATGCAGGGACTGAAGAAGACCACCCCGATATCCTCTCCGTAGATGTCCCGCAGGATTCGTCCGTGGGCCTGCACCGGGGACATCAGATCGGTCAGGTTTTCCGTGTAGTCCGGGTAATAGCGCTCCACCAGCCTGACAACGGATGGACACGCCGTCGAGATATACACTTTGTTCTCGCCCTTCGAGAGGATCCTTGCGCAGGCTGCCGAAACCTCCTGCGCTCCGAGCGCCGTCTCCGAAACACCCGCAAAACCGAGTTGCTCGATGCACGCCAGCAGCTTTCCTTCCGGGATATCGCCAAACTCGCTGCGGAACGATGGCGCTAGCGAGGCATAGACGGTCTTGCCCGAAGCGATGAGATTTCTCGCCAGCCCGATATCGTCGCGGACCTTCTTCGCGCCGACCGGGCACACGAGGGTGCACTTGCCGCAGTAGAGGCAGTCTTCAGCGATGACCGCGGCGCTGCCGTCCCGCACGAGAATCGCCTTCACGGGGCAGTTGCGGACGCACTTGTAGCAGTCCTGGCACTCGGTTTTTTCAGTATAGATCGGATTTTCGGCATTCATATATCACCTCTTTCCTTCAGCAAAGCTTTTTACAGATGTTCGTCAAGCAACTGTACGATATTTTCCGGCAGTACCTTGTGATACATCTTTCCGTCGATGATCACGTTGGGCCCGTCGCCGCAATTGCCCAGGCACAGCGAACCTTCAAGTCGCACGAAGCCTTCCAGCCCGTGCGACTTGATATACTCTTCTATCAATGATAAATTATCGCGGTTTGCCCGTGCAAAGCACGAGCTCCCCATGCATATCTTGATGGTCTTCATGCTACGCACCGACCGACTTCCGAATCTTATCCACGACGCCGTCCAGCGTGGCGAAATGGATCACCTCGTCACCGACGGACACCGACGGTCCGCGATCGCACATCTCCGTGCAGAAGGTCGCGCCCAGATCGACCCGGTTCGTCCAGTCGTTTTCTTCCACGGTCTTGAGAAGGTTGGCCAGTAGATCGTGCGCACCCCTCAGATAGCAGCTCGTGCCGACGCATACGCGTACCTTGACCCGCTCGGCCGAAGAGGTTCCGGTGAGCGAGATATTCTCGTCCGCGATGCGCTTGCGACTGGTGTAACGCGTGTGCAGCAGCTTGTGCGCGATTTCGCTGTTGGGCTCGGCGAGAGTCGAATCGTAGAGCTCCTGAATGTACGGATTGCGGTGCGATTTCTTTATCGGGCTAACCTGATCCGTATGCGTGATGGCCTTCGAGCGCATCTGCCGTTTCTCTTCCGAGTGGACGATGGGCTGACCCGCGCCGCCGATGCAGCCGCCCGGGCACGCCATCACTTCTACGATGTCGTATTGCATTTCGCCGCTGAGTACTTTCCGCGCCACGATCGCCGCGTTCTTCAGTCCGTGAACGACCGCCATGCGCAGCGTTGTGGACCCGAACGATATTTCCGTCTCGCGGATGCCTTGCACACCACGGATTTCTTCCAGATCGATCGCGTCCGGGGCTTCCTCGCCCAGCACGTCGGCGGCATACCTGATCACGGCTTCGCTTACCCCACCGGTCTTCCCGAAGAGGACACCGGCGCCGGTCGCCATACCCATGGGCAGGTCCATCGCTTCCGGTTCGAGCGACGCGAAATCAATACCCGCTTCCTTGATCATATTGCCCAGCTCCTGCGTCGTGAGCGCGTAATCGACATCCTGAAATCCGTCGGTCTTGAACTCGGGTCGCGCGCACTCGTACTTCTTCGCCGTGCAGGGCATGATCGAGACCACCACCAGGTTCTTCTGCTCGATGCCAAGCCTCTGCGGCAGCATGTTGCGCGCGATCGAGCCGAACATCTGCTGCGGCGATCGGCAGGAGGAGAGGTGCGGCAAGAGGTCGGGATGCGATTGCTCGGCGTATTTCACCCACGCGGGACAGCAGGAGGTGAACACGGGCAGCTTGCCGTGAGCCGATTTCCGCTTGAGAAGCTCGTTTGCCTCTTCCACCACGGTGAGGTCGGCGGCGAACGACGTGTCGTAAACCTGATCGAACCCTATCATGCGCATCGCGGTGACGATCTTTCCGGTGGTCACTTCACCCGCCGGCATACCGAACATCTCGCCGATTGCGACCCGGACCGCCGGTGCTATCTGCGCGACAACCGTCTTCTCTCCATCGTAGATGGCGTCCCATACGTTCTTCGTGTGCGAGCGGATCGTTATCGCGCCCACCGGGCAAACGGCAGCGCACTGACCGCAATTCACGCAATCGACATCCGCGAGGCTCTTGTTGAAGGCGGTCGTCACCACCACGTCTTCCCCACGGTTGGTGAAATCGATCGCGCCGATGCCCTGAATCTCGTGGCAGTAGCGGACGCAGTCGCCGCAGAGGACGCACTTGTTCGGGTCTCGAACCAGCGCGATGGAACCGGTGTCCTTCTCTCTTGGATTCCTGGTCTTGCGATAGCGGACGTTATCGATGCCCAGCCTGGCGCTGAGAGAGCGCAACGAGCATGTCTCGGAGCGTGCGCAGGTCGGGCACTCTTGATCGTGATTCGCCAGCAGCATCTCGACGATGTTCTTCCTGAGCCTCTGAATCTGGCGGGTGTGCGTGAAGACGCGCATTCCTTCTTTCGGAGGCGTCGAGCAACTGGTGACGATTCCCTTGCCCTCGATCTCCACCAGGCACAGCCGGCAGGCGCCGTAGGTGCTGAGCTCCGAATGGTAGCAGAACGTCGGGATATCGATGTGCGCCTTACGCGCGACGGCCAAAATGTTCTTCTCGCCTTCCAGCGGAATCGGTCGGTTGTTTATGTATATCATCGGTTTCATCGTTCACTCCTTCAGGAAATCGCCTTGAATTTGCAGACTTCGATACATGCGCCGCACTTGATGCATTTCTCGGGGTCGATCGTATGCGGGTGTTTCACGGTTCCGGATATCGCGCCCACAGGACAGCTTCGCTTGCACAGCGTACAGCCGACGCATATCTCGGGATCAATGGTGATCGGAACCAGCGCGCTGCACTCGCGCGTCGGGCAGTATTTGCCGATGACGTGCGCGTCGTATTCGTCGCGGAAATAGCGCAGGGTCGAGAGCACCGGGCTGGGCGCCGACTTGCCCAGACCGCACAGCGATGTGAGCTTCACGGTCTCGGCGGTGTCTTCGAGGAGCGGAATCGTGGTCTCGTCCGCGCGCCCTTCGGTGATGTCCTCGAGCAGCTCCAGCATTTGGCGGGTCCCTTCGCGACAGGGCACGCATTTTCCGCAGCTCTCGTGCTGGGTGAATTTCATGAAGAAGGATGCGATCCGCACCATGCAGGTGCTCTTGTTCATCACGACCAGTCCGCCGGAGCCGACCATCGCGCCGATGGAGGAAAGCGAATCGAAATCGAGCGGGACATCGAGGTGATCTTTGGTGAGGCAGCCGCCGGACGGTCCGCCGATCTGCACCGCCTTGAAAGCGTCGTTGTCGATCTTGCCGTTCTCGTCGATCACGCCGCCGCCGATGTTGAACACGATCTCGCGGATGGTGGTCCCGAAGGGCACTTCGATCAGTCCGGTGTTGGCGACATGACCGGTTAGGGCAAATGTTTTGGTGCCGGGCGATTTCTCCGTACCGATGGAGCGAAACTGGTCGATCCCGTTCGCCAGGATGAGCGGAACGGTCGCCAGAGTTTCCACATTGTTGATGACGGTGGGCTTACCGAACAGACCTTTCTCCGCCGGGTAGGGCGGTTTCGGCGTCGGCATTCCTCTTCCGCCTTCGATCGAAGCGAGGAGCGCCGTCTCTTCACCGCACACAAACGCGCCGGCGCCTTCCATTACATGGATATGGAACGGCCTGCCCGTTCCGAAGACGTCATCGCCAAGGATTCCAAGCTCTTCCGCGTCCCGGATTGTCTGGCTGATGCGCCTGCATGCCAGCGGGTACTCCATTCGGACATAAACGTAACCTTCACCGGCACCGACGGCTCTGGCAGCGATCAGCATTCCCTCGACAACCGCGTGCGGATTGCCTTCGAGGATACTGCGGTCCATGAACGCACCCGGATCGCCTTCGTCACCATTGCACACAACGTATTTTCGGTCGCTTTCCTGAAGGCGAGTCATATCCCATTTGAAACCAGTGGAAAAACCGCCGCCGCCTCTGCCCCGTAAACCCGATTCGCGGTAGAACAAGCAAACCTCTTCCGGCGTCCGGTCGCTCCATGCATCGAATGCTGCGCGGTATCCGCCCAGAGATATATACTCGCGGATGTCTTCCGGATCGATCAACCCGCACTTCTTTAAAACCGTGCGGGACTGCTTCGTGTAAAAGGGTATATCGTCCTGCCCGTGGCAGTGACATCCGTCCTGGGGATTACGATAAAGGAGGCGGTCAACGGTTTTTCCGTTCAGCAGAGTGGAATGTACGATTTCCTCGGCATCTTCTGGTTTTACATGCGTGTATAAAATTCCTTCCGGCTCGATGGTGACCAGCGGCCCGACCTGACAGAATCCCTGACACCCGCTCTTCGACAGCAGGACATCGTGCGCTTCTTCGCCCTTGAGCTCGATTGCCACATCCAGACCGCGCTCGGAGGCGATCCGCTTCAGCGCGGCAAATACCTTCAGCGAGCCGTTCGCGATACAGCCGGTTCCGGCACAGACGATTACCCGCCGTTTCAAGCCGGCACGACCGTTCTTGTAATTTTCCGCGATTCGATCGAGGTTACACATGATGCCCCTCCTTCTCCATCAGCTCGTTCACGAGTTCGACTGCCTTCTCCGGCGATACCTGACCGTAAACGTCCTCGTCAACCACCAGGACGGGCGCTAGTCCGCACGCTCCGAGGCACGAAACGGTCTCGAGGGTGAAGAGCATGTCCGGTGTGGTTTTCTTCTTGTCCGTCAGATTGAGATGGTCTTGCAGGGTCTTGATTATCTTGCCGGAACCCTTTACGTGGCAGGCGGTTCCGTCGCAAATACGCAGGATGTGTTTCCCTTTTGGTTCGAGCGAGAAGTGGCTGTAAAACGTCGCCACGCCATAGATGCGCGCCGGCGATACGCCCAGCGATGTCGCGATAAATACCAGTACTTCTTGAGGCAGATAGCGATATTCTTCCTGAACCGCTTGCAGGATCGGGATGATCATCTTCGGATCGCGCCCGTTCCGGTCCAGTATTTCGATCACTTTGCGAAAACTGCGGTTCGCTTGCAGAGTGTCTGTCATTGTTTCTCCATGGTTATCCGATCTCCCGATCGAAATCGGCAAATCGTTTCTGAGACAGTTTCCCGATAATTCTTTTCGGCGTAAACCGTCCTATTCAGTCTTTTTCATAAGCTTGACTGCCAGCCGCTGCGACAACACCGCCAGGCTGGCATACCAATCGACATCCTCGACAATGATGTCCTCGGGCGTCGCAAGCTGAACCGGAGCAAAGTTCCAGATCGCCAGGATACCCGAATCGAGCATCATATCCACCACCGGCTGCGCGGCCTCGGGTGGAACGGTTACAATACCGATGTGGACGTGTAAACGCTGTGCGAGGTTACTGAATTTCTCCATGGCAAAAACAGGGACATCATGAATCTTCGTGCCGATAAGATCGGGGTCATTGTCAAATGCCGCAAGTATTTTCATACCCTTGGTCTCGAAAATATCCCGATAGCCCAGCAGGGCGGACCCCAGATTTCCCGCACCCACGAGGAAGGCTTCCGTCGAATCGTTCCAGTTCAGGAATTCGCTGATCGCAAGCGCCAGTTCATCCACCTTGTGTCCGCGCTTCGGAACGCCGACAACGCCGGTCGATGCGAGGTCTTTGCGAACCTGCGTCATGTGTACGCCGGTCGCGTTGGCAAGCGTGGTCGCCGAGATGTATTCCTGCATCTCCTTCTGCGCGTCCAGTATGAGTTGCAGATACTGCGAAAGCCTTCTGAGGGTCAGGATCGATACGGGTTTCATGATGTCTCCTTACTTTCGATAGTTTTCTATCGATAGCATTTTTGCCATTTCGTCGTCAATCTATTTCCTGATTATTCGTTGATCGCCTTCGGCTGCCCCATCTTCGGGGTCTGCATCACGAGTCCCTCGACATCGCCCATCCTGCGCATGCTGCTTTCGAATATGCGGCGGATGACTTCGTCGGTCGCCATCACAGGCGCGATTCCGAGCAGACCGTCCAGCGACGGAGTGTTACGGGTCAGATGCACCAGTTTGTCGATGTCGGTTTCGGTGTAGCCTTCGTCCGCGAGCTTCCTGTCGATGCCCAGGCTGAACAGCCAGTCTTCGATGCCCTTCGCGACGATTTCCGCTTCCTCGGGAACGCCCTTGAGTCCGGGAACGACCGGCGAATAGATATCGGCGAGGACCTTCGGACGCGCGGGATAGATTTCCCTGATCACGGCCGGCAGAATCATGGCGAGTCCGAGACCGTGCGCCAGATCGGGCTTCACGGCGCTGAGCGGGTGTTCGAGCGCGTGCGTGAAGTGAAGGAGTCCGTTGTCGAACGCGATCCCCGCGATGGCGGAAGCGTAGGTAAGGAAGTAACGTGCGGTGAGGTCTTTCGGGTCCTTCAGCGCGCGCGGCAGGTACTCCGCCACGATGCCGATGGTCTCTTTCGCCATCATCATGACATAGGGTGTCGCGATGACGGTGGTCGCGGCTTCGGTCACGTGGTTGACCGCGTCGATGCTGACATAGCGTGTCTGGTTTTCCGGTAGACCGGTCATCAGTCCCGGGTCGTCGATCGCGAAGAGCGGGTAGATGCAATCGTAGGCGATCGCGGGTTTGTATTCCTTGTCGGAGATGGTCACGACCGCGAAACGGTTGACTTCGGTGCCTGTTCCGTGGGTGGTGTTGACCGCGATGATGGGCTTTGCCTTCGCGGGTGCGAATTCGAATTCATAGAGAGCGCGCGCGGTCTGGTTTGGGTATTCGAGAAGGATCGCCGTGCTCTTTGCCGCGTCAATGGGGCTTCCGCCGCCGATTCCGATCACGACCTGCGCTCCAAACTCTCTGCCGATCGCGACCGCTTCATCGACCTGCTTGTCGGTTGGGTTCGGGGTGACGCCGTTGAACAATCTGTATTCGATGTTGTTGACGCTGAGCGCTTTTTCGATCACGTCCCACGCACCCGTCCTGCGATACGAGGAACCACCGGCCATCAACAGCGCCTTCTTGATTCCGATGCCCTTGAGGGTTTCTGCGATATCGTTCATCTTTTTGATCGCTCCGACGCCAAAGTAGTCGGTGGTTCGTGTCCGAAGCTCGAACACCTGGTTGATGTCGGTTTCATTCATCCACATCTTTCTCTCCTTTCGCTTTCGCGATTTTTATATCGATATATATTTATCGAGAAAATAATCGCGATATTCTGTCAAGGCAAATTTTTTCTGCTGGATTTTTCCGGCTTTTTTGCATTGTCCCTGGCATCGCAATTGAGGTGATTACAGTTATGCGAGAGATAAAGAACTGGACATATTCAGTCTGTAGCCATCAACTGGTGTTATGGTAACTATAACGATATCCATTGAAAATATTTGTATGCATAGAGGGATCAAGACATGAAAAGAATTCTGTTGATATTCGTGATTTTCACCGCCACATTGTGCTTCGGGCTGGGAAGGCTCGAAGTCGAATCGGTCGAATCGCTGGACGAAACCAACTTGCAGATCTCGAAATACGACGCCGACGGTAAGTTCGCGCCGCTGCTATTCGTGAAGACCGAGCTGAAGCCAATCCTGTTTCAGAACGTCGGTCGCGGCAACCGAAACGAACCGGTATGGGACGAGATGAACAGCCGCTGGAAATGCTATCTCAACGTCGGGCAGAACCGCATTAAAATTGGCTCCACCGGCTACGATCCCATCGAGATCAACCTGCGCGACTACGGCGTCATGAGCGATGAGAAGCGCTGCTATGTACTGACACTCATCAACCACCCCGAGCACGAGGTGATATCCTACTCGATCATCTCCGATCCTTCCGACGCCGAAAAATGGGTCGATGGCGTGAACCTCGGCACAGGGCAGGGCTTTCAGCTCGCCGTGGGCACTCACGAACTGGAGCTGCGCAAGTCCGGCCACAAGACCGTGAAACTTACCATCGAGGTGAACAAATCTACGCCGTTCGTCAATGTGGATAAAATGACCGTTCAGGAGCCGGTGGCAGTGACAATCGACTCCAAGCCCGACAAGGCGAAAATCTACCTCGACAACGCTGACAAGGGCGAAACGCGCCGCTCGATGTTCCTCTATCCCGGGGCATACCGACTGAAACTGCTCATGCCGGGCTATCTCGACGTGGATGAAGAGATCGAGGTGGTCGAAGGAACGAAGAACGAGTTTTCCTATACCCTGACCGAGAACGCCGCCTACATCGTCTTGAATGTAGAACCGACGGACGCAATGGTTCGCATCAATACAAAGGATTATACCGGACAGAAGACCGTGAAGCTGGAGCCGGGCGAGTACGCGATCGAGATCAGCAAGAGCGGATTCCTGCCCTATCAGACCACGAAGAACCTGAAAATCGGCGACCGTGAAACCATTACGGCAACCCTGACCGAGAACGCCGCCTATGTCGATTTTGCGATCGAGCCGCAGGACGCCACGATCATGATCAATAAAGAGAACTACTCCGGTCAGAAGCGGGTGAAGCTTGCACCAGGCTCCTACCTGGTCGAACTGAGCAAGGAAGGCTGGCATCCGCAGCAACAGACCGTTGACTTGCAACTCGGCGATACCGTACAAATCCAGAAAAATCTGACCCAGATGACCGGTACGCTGCAATTCACCGTCGTTCCTGACAATGCGGTTATCATCATGACTCGGGAAGGCGAAGAGATCGATAGATGGACCGGATTGAAGTATCTGAAAGGTATCGGTGTCGGGAAATATGAGGTGAAATGCAAGGCAGATGGCTATATAACAAAGAAAGATACTATTAAAATTGAAGAAGACAATGTGACTGTCATCGAAATGATACTGAATGAGGGAAGTGATTTAAAATTCCATACAAGTCCAACAGGTATTGAAATGACCTTTGTAGAGGGTGGTTCTTTCCAGATGGGATCGGACGACGGAGATAATGATGAGGAACCGGTGCACAATGTGACTGTTTCATCGTTCTACATTGGTAAGCATGAAGTAACGCAGAAGCAGTGGCAAAAGGTGATGAGAAGAAATCCATCATATTTCAAAGGGGATGATCTGCCTGTTGAGAAGGTCTCCTGGTATGACTGCATCGACTTCTGCAACGAACTCAGTCGGAAAGAGGGACTGATGGCTGTCTATACTCGAAATGGCGACGATGTAACGATGAACATTGAGGCAAACGGCTACCGTCTGCCCACTGAAGCGGAATGGGAGTATGCTGCAAGGGGTGGTAACAGAAGCAATAATTTTGAATATTCCGGAAGTAACAAGCTTAAAGATGTGGGTTGGTATAAAGGAAACAGTGGAAGTCAAACGCATGAGGTTGGAGGTAAAAAAGCCAATGAGCTTGGAATACATGATATGAGTGGAAATGTATGGGAATGGTGTTGGGATTGGTTTGATGGTGATTATTACCAAAACAGTCCTTCAACGGATCCAACTGGTCCTTCGTATGGTTCAGTCCGCGCAAGGCGATGTGGCGATTGGGGAAGCAAAGCTCTCTACTGCGTTGTTGCTTGTCGTAGCTGCAGCCCACCATCCAAACGTTACAATAACTACGGTTTCCGGGTGTGCAGGTCGGCAGAATAGGGTTTGTCGGAAGCAGGATGGAGAGAAGAGAATAACCCCCCTTAGTCCCCCCTTATCAGGGGGGTGAAGAGATAGCAACCATCGTTCCCTCACCCCCCTGACAAGGGGGGACTAAGGGGGGTTATTTCCCCTATCTCTGAAAATCACAAATTAGCAATAGACCATCTACTCCGCGGTGATCCTGTAGAACCAGTGGTTTCCATCTGGAATAATCTCGTTCCAAGTGGTCTGGCTGGTCGTGCCGATCTCGTTGAAGATTCCCTCTGGCGTCTCCTTGCGGTATATGTGGTATGTGGAGGCGCCTGACACGCTGTTCCAGATCAGATTCACATTTCCTTCGGCGATCCAGATCATGACATTTTGCGGCGCGTCCGGTGGGCCGGTCGGTTCCGTGACGGTCATCGTGACATCCACGGTGATTTCCGGATTTTCGGGATCGTTGCTCTCGATGACGAGATGCTTGCTGTAAATCCCCTCTCCCAGCAGTGACGCGTCAAACGTGATCGATATCTCGACGTTGTCGCCCATGGCAATCGTGCCGGAATTCGGCGTGTATTGCAGCCAGTTCAGCATTTCATCCGAACCCAGCGAAACCGCCAGTTCGTCGTGCAGGTACGGCTCGTTGTACGCCACCTGAAGTCCGACATCGCCCTCCGCATTCTCGATGCCGACGGTGCAGCTTTCCACATCGCCGGTCAGGCTGTTGTACTGATAAACGATACGTCCGTCGTCGTGCAGGATCGCCTGGAAGGTGTAGGTCCCGCCTCCGATGAGGCGCTGGATTTCGTTCCAGGTGACGATGAAGCGACCGTTGTCCATGTCGTCGAGATAGACCACCGTCCCGTCCTGCGTGGCGCGGAGGTCATCCCAAAGCGGCGCGATGAGTGCGTTCGGCTCGGTATCGTTGGGCATTGTACGGTTCAACGGCGCTGTCTCGGATGTGCTGTGAAGCGAGATCCATCCGTTGCTGCTGACGTAGATCTGCCCGTAATTTTCACCGTAGAACGGGAAGCTGAAGCTCATGTCGATCGGGCCGAAAATCTGGTCGTTGCCGTCTATCGCCGTGTCGTTGGCATAGTTCAGAATGTCAATCCAGTTGTAGGCCGGGCCTTCCGGGTCGTCGCTGTCCTTCCAGATGTATCCGAAGGAGTCCGGGCCTCCGCTGGCGCGTCTTCGGGTGTTGTCGTGTTCGATGGTGAAATCGAGATCGCCCGATCCGGTGTTGTAGAGCGTCAGCGCCATCTGTGTCGATTGCCCTGCCTCGACCTCTGCGGCCAATGCGGTCGGGACAACCTCGAGTTGCGGTTTCAACGGCGGGAAAGAGATGTAATCGATGTATGCGTCAGCGCCGGCCATTGTGCATTCAAACTGCCAGGCGAAGGTATGCTCGCCCTCAGATACATAGTAGCGCATTTCTTCCCAGTCGGTGACATCTTTCCAAATCCCGGTCCGCGAACCATCGATGAAGAAACTGAGCAGCATGAAGAATGGAACCAGATTCGTGCGCTTGTAGAACGATACGTATCCTTCTTCACAGTTCAGCGTAACCGAGAACTGGTTCGTCAGATTCGTGGTATTGAATCCAAGCGCCACGCAATAGTTCCCGTCCGCGGGTTGACTGCTGACGATGGCGGGAAGGATATCCCCACTCAATTCCCACGGATATTTGCTGAAATCGCCGGTCTCGAAAGTCTCAACTTCGGCTGAGGAGGTGGTAAAGGATTGCAGATCGCCTTCTGTCGTACCGCCCTGACCAACCGCATCAACCCGCCAGTAGTAGGTCGTCTCGTATTCGAGCGGTGAGGCCGTCTGATAAAATCTCTCTGTCATGGATTCGCCATCGATCATGTTGTTCGCGGCGTGATTTGTACCCAGATAGAAAAGGTAGTTATCCGTTTCGCTGCCGCAATCCCATTCGAATCTTCCTTCACAGGGAACAAAAGCCGCCTCGTCCGGCGGCCATTTTGGGACGGCCGGGAAGGGTACGGATTCGCCGGTTTCGTGAGGAGGCAGGATGATATCATCAATGTAGAGCGTTACGATGCCGGTACCATCCATGTTTTGCGCTTGCCATTCCAGAGTATGGATACCGGGATCCAACGTGAAGATCTGCAATCTCCAGTCGTACTGCTGATACGAATAGCCCGTAAGGCGCGCAGTCCCGTCGATCGAGACCACAAACATCGCGTATGCTGGCGCATCCTGCAATCTCCACCAGAATGAGAAATACCCCTCTTCGAGAACGTTGATCGACAGGGATAGCGTAGAACTCTCGAACGTTTCCGTTACGGTCGTTGCCGCACAGTAATTTCCATCATCCACGGACAAATTGGCGATATGGAATAGTGTATCGCCATGGCTCTCCCACGGCAACAGAGAGAAATCACCCGTTTCGAACGTTTCGAATGGCGGGGAGACTGTCTCGAAACTCCAGACTTCGCCGGTGGTCGTGTAGTCCTGATTAACCGCATCCACCCGCCAGAAGTATTCTGTTCCGTATTCGAAATCAACCTCGGGAAAGTACTCCGATCGATCTAATGGGATCTGATTCAGTATATTCGTGGGAGGGTTGTCCGTGCCCACGCTGAGCAGAAAACTGACGGTGTTTCCGCCGCTTGCCCAGTCGAACTCCAGGTCGTTCGGATACATGATGCTACCGACCTCGGGAATGGGCTCGACCGGCTGGTTCGGCTCCACCGCGATATGTTCATGAGCGGGGAAATTGATGCAATCCAACCAGACGCCTCCGGGAACATTGGGCAAGCTTCGTTTCAAGTATGCCCATTTAAACCAATGCTCTCCAGGTAGAAGGAGTTGCTGGTATTGCGTCCAGCCGATATCGCCGGTCCACTCCTCCTGCTTGATGCCATTTTTCCAGAATTCAAAGAGGTCAATATCCTCCCACGTACTGGTTTTCACGTAAAAACTCAGAATACCCGGTGAGGTGACATTGATATTGAGATTCAATACTGAATATACATTGAAATCTTCAATCGGACCGGCCGTTGCGCTGAAGTTGCCGTCATACGCGAGAGAATCGATCTGCAGTTGCTGACCCCCGTGAAGCTCCAGTAGTAGTTGGTGAAGTCTCCGGATTCAAACGATTCGTCCGGCGCTTCGGCAGTCGTGAAATCCCACATTGTTCCGCTGGTGGTTCCGTAGTCGTTGATGCTGTCGATCCGCCATCGATACAGCGTTTCGGGATCGAGACTGAAAGGTAGCCGGTAGAAGGTGTTGTGCTCGATCGTCACGCCGTCCAGCAGGTTGTTGTGCTGGATATTTGTTCCAAGGTAGAGTCGGTAAGATGTCGCGTAGTCGCCGTTTTCCCATTGCAGCGTCGCGGGAGTTACAAGAACCGCTTCCGATTCTCCGTCCTCCGGCGTTGGATTCGCAGCCGCCGATGGCGCTGTCGCAGGTACGCTTACATCGGGAAAGAAAATCCCGTCCAGCGCAATCCCTTCCCTTCCTGAACGATAGGTTCCGTTTTGCGAGTACGACCACTCGAAGGTATGTTCGCCGCTGAAAACGGTGAAATCGTATCGCTCCCAGCCCTCTTCGCCCGTGTAGATTCCGCGCGGAACGCCATCGATCGAGAAGGTGACGAACTCGCGGTTTTCCTCTGTCACATACCGCATCCAGAACGACATCTCGCCCATGCTTCCGCAATTGACGGTCACGCTCAGGCTGGTCGTCTGGTCGTAATCGATATCGCCCGATTCGAGACACCAGTCACCCTCCATAGGACGTTCACTGGAGAGTGTCCAGGCTGCATCTCCCCCAAACGACCACGGGAACTGGCTCAATCCATCCTCGAAGGTCTCGCTTGGCGGTTCGCATGTGCTGAAGTTCCATATCGGACTCATCGTCGAGCTTTCATTTCCGATCGATTCCACCTGCCAGTAGTAAGTTTGATCGTAATCGAGGTTGAGAGGTAGTGCATAGTTTGCCGAACCCGTCTCTTGGGCGTAGATGATATTCGTTGGCGGGGTGTCCGTACCCAGCCATATCCGGTGGGAAATACCACCCTGCGCCAGCCAGGATAGCGATGCTGGAGGTAAAATGTCCGTCGCGCCGCTGGTTGGATTGGGTTGACACGGTTCAGCGGGTGCAGGCGCGGTATCGATGTACGCAATCGCCTGATCGATCTGTAGCAGTCCCGCGCCGTATCGATTTTCCTTTGTCGGTGTCAATGGCAGCGCGGTCATCTGGAGCGCTTCGCAGATTTCGGCGGGTGTGAGGTTGTAGTTCTTGCTCAACAGCAGCGCGATCGCGCCAGCGGTATGCGGCTGCGCCATGGACGTACCGCTTTTCGTTGCGTAACCGCTGTTATCGTCATAGGAACATGACACGATATCGACGCCCGGCGCGACAAGATCCGGACGAATCAGACCCATCTCCGGGTCGAAGGGATAGTCGTTCCAGGGGCTGACGTCCTCCCAGGTCGCGGGACCGGTGCTGGAAAAATAACCGATTTGCATGGACTCATCGACAGCACCCGTGCTGATAACCGCGGAAAGCCCACCGGTCAGTGTTTGATCCGGATGAAGCCACGGCGGAGGACAGATCGACGGTGATCCGCAGTTATCGGGAACCGGGTAGTTATCAATATAATGATATTTGTTACCCGCAGAGATGCTGGCGATAATGCCGGCTGCAAGCAAGTTTTCCATCGCTTCACGGTCCTGTTGACGCACTTCGATTGGGGCGCCTGTCCAGCCATACGAGCAGCTTACCACATCGGCGCCATGTTCGATCGCGAATTCATACGCCTCATATTCCGAGAGATCGTCTGTCTGTCCGGATGAATCGAAAATGCGCAGCGCCATGATCATAGCGCCCGGCGCCACGCCGGTTTGCGTCCCGGACGTACCGTCACCGGCAATTGACCCCGCGACATGCGTTCCGTGGCTATATTCGTCCATCGGATCCGGATCGTCTTCGATGAAATCGTAGCCGTGATAGGGGTAGTCCGGATGAATCCACATGTGATTTGCGAGGTCCGCGTGGTTGTAGTTCACGCCCGAATCGATCACCGCGACAATCACGCCCTGTCCGGTATAGTTCTGCGCCCAAACCTCCGGTGCGTTGATCATGTCGAGCGCCCAGAAGAGATCCCGTGTGCCTCCGCCGTCCCGAGATACCACGGGATCGATCAGCTTCTTCTGCAGCCGAACCAGCGATATCCACTCGACATCTGTCCGTAGCACTACCTGCTCGATAATCTCCTTCGTCATCTCCGCATAAACCGCGTTCACGATCCAGATCGGTTTCATATTACTCACCTTTGTTACCCTGCTATCGAGGAAATCGACCAGACCGGCTTGCGATTCCTGCGAGAAGTCCCGCAGCGCGTCGATCGCCTCCGATTTCCGGCTCGATCGATCATGCGTGGACAGTGCTTCGCGCAATTGCGCGGCGTCGATTTTGTCATTCAGGTGGATCATCACGCGAAGTTTTTCTCCCGGCGATGCCGACTGCATAGCTTCGGTCAAAGTCGATTCGATTGTGGCTGCACTCAAGATGGAAATCATAAGTACGAGAAGGATAAAAACGGTTCGGCGCATCTTTTTCTCCCCAGTGTATGTTGATTACAATAATGTGGATGAAATAGACGATACGAAAGGTTTTGTCCAGACATTTTGCATCCGGGAATGTCGCCGGAACCCAATTCGTTTCCGTAGTTTCCATCGTTCACATGAATGGTATTCGGTATCGGAAAGCCGCGATTTCGCTACAGAAAAGGACAGGCTGGAGATTACAGTCAGCGATGATAGTCGATAAGGGAAGACGGGAAAAAGTGAAAAGTTTCCTGTGGGAAACTGTCGGCGTTTGTTTGAGATGTGCCTGAACAGACAGTCTCGATGTCCATACTATAATCTTCCCCACGTATCACTACCGCCATCCCCAGGCTATTTATCGATATTTCGCATTAGTATGAACACCGGAAACAATAAATACAGGAATACCCCCAGAATTACTGAGCATGTAGTTGTAAATCGACGGAACGCTGTTAATTACGTATGCTGAATGGTGAGAAATTCCGGTAGATTATCTGAATGCTGATGGTTCTTTGCTTTGTAAAATAATTGTTGTCCTTCGACTCCGCTCAGGATGACACAATTATTTTGCAACCGTCTGAAATGGATGCAGTTATCCACAGTTTGTCATCCTTGTATATTGACACAGTTCATTGAGAAGCCAGAATAGCGGTAACGCCGCCAGTTTAGATGAGTGGATTACCCTGGTGGCCACCAAGGTAATCCTGCCGGTCTCGAGATCGTTGTCATCCAGGGCTAATAAGCCCGGAACTCAGCTTGGTCCAGACCGGTTCATAATGCGATTCCGAACAGTTGCGTGGGCTTGAAGCCCGAATACAAGAAAGGAGCAATTATGACCAACATTAGCGACAATCTCTCGACCTTCATCGGGATCGATGTTTCGAAATCGACCCTTGATGTATTTGTATCAGGAAGCGGCAAAACTTTGCAAGTAAAAAATGCTGACATTGGATTCGAGGAACTCTATGACGTAATCCACCAGTGCAATGATCCTGTCATTGTATATGAATCGACAGGAGTGTATGGGAAGAAACTGGCACGTTATTTGTTGGAGCGTAACGTAATGGTTGCGGAAGTCAATGCCTATCAGGTTCATAGCTTTGTCCGTAGTACTGGAAAGCTGGCAAAGACAGATCGGATCGATGCGGAGACAATTGCGCTGTATGCCGAGAAGCTCGGCGTCCGATTGCTGTGCAAGGTGGATAAGAGGCATGAGGCAATCAGGGATTTGATGAAACGGAAGCATCAGTTGATTGACTATCGGAAAAGAGAAAAGAATCGCAGAGAATCCACTCTGGATCATGAGATTATCGATAGTATTGATCGCCATGTCGAGTACTTGAATGATGAAATCAAACGAATCGAGAAGCAGATAGATGAACTTCTGGATCAAGTACCGGAGTTTCGTGAGAAGACAGAGCTGCTAACGACAATTCCCGGTGTCGCAAAGCATACAGCACTGACGATGTTGGTCGAATTGCCAGAACTTGGCACCCTAAACAGGAAAGAAATCGCTATGCTTGCAGGCTTGGCCCCGATCAATCATGATAGTGGAACGTTGAAAGGGAAAAGGCATATTCATGGTGGCAGACCATCGGTTCGAAATGCACTGTATCTTCCAACAATATCATCCTTTCAGTGGAATCGTAAAATCGGCTCGTTCCGGGTGGATTTAATCGAGCGAGGAAAGCCCGGGAAAGTGGCAACCACGGCTTGTATGAGAAAGATGGTGACAATCATGAATGCGATGGTTAGAGATAATCTCGCGTGGGGCATGAAATCGCCATCATTGAATGAGTCAACGAACTGAGTTTTATGTGGATAAATGCGTTCGAAGAGAAATTTGTCCACAATCCACGCCGAATAGAACGTCAAAGTGTCTCGTTCGCTTATCGTGGTGTGGATTGTGTCCATTTCAGACAAATTCCAGCATTTATCCACAGAAAACGAGAGGATACCCCCTTTTTATACTTGACGCTCGACACAGTTGCTGAGCGGAGTCGAAGGACACTGTGGATAACATCGATCAATATTCATCGAACCAAGATTCCACAGAAAAATGGGGGTATTCCAACACCGGAAACAATAAATAGATTTGACAGCCATTATTAGCGATAATATAATCGTATATATTGATCGTCTTTTCCACAGGTAAAGAGTGTGACATACGCAAGAATGACCCAGCAACCAAGGAGGTTTCTATGAAAGCAACCATTTTCTCTGTTTTTCTGGTCATCATCATTGTGTTACCACTTAACGCCGGTGTGCGTGAAAGCCATTCTGCCGAATCCGCACCCGTAACCCTCAATTTCTATTTGCCGGACGTGGCGGTCCGTACTTTTCCGTCCAACGGCGAGACAGGCATGCCGCAGCAGGTTACTGTGGTCTGGTACTACGGACAAGATCCCCTGCGCACAGCCACCGAATTCGAAATCTACAAGGATACCGTATTCCAGAGCACAGTTGAATGTTGTGGATGCGGTTTCTACTGTTTTCAGATATCAGGATTATCTTGGGGATCGACGACCCACTGGCAAGTCGTACCGGTAAACGCCGCCGGTGATTGCCCCACGCTCTACACCTGGGACTTCTCTGTGATGGCGGAACCCAGCAACCCTGAGGAGGTTCCTTCGGCTGTCGTATATGAAGTCAATCAGGACTACAGCGGCTCCGATCCCGATCCGATCGTCCTGCCCGAAATCGATCTGGGCGAAGGCGACTTCGCGCCACAGGCGGATTTCCAGTACGGATCACCTGTTAGCAACTTCGATATTGGCGTGCGCTTCAGCGACCAGCCATTCCAGCCGGTATTGAACCCTGAGAATGTGGCTGCCGCGTTCAGCGCGGATTTTCCTGCCGGTGTACAGACCAGCGCAACCTTCACCTACAGCGGTTCGACTGTCAGCGACGAATTGATGCACTGGAACGGTTCTTCATGGGAGACCGTCCCGGGCGTTACCTTCGGCGCAGGATGGGTTAGTTTCAGTTTCACTTCCACCAGTCGCGGCGAAGAGCAGTTCGTGGTCAACGACGGCGACGGCACGCTTCCCGTGACGCTGTCCTCTTTTTGCGCGACGGTTACATCTGCCGATTTAGTCGAACTCGAATGGGTGACCCAGTCCGAAACCGGCATGATGGGCTACAATATCTTTCGTACGGATGAAGAAATTGCGGACAACGCAGCCCGGCTCAACCTTTCGATCATTCCCGCCCAAAACACTCCCACCGAGCAGCAATACACCTACCTTGACGAACAGGTCGAATCCAATGGCGAATACTACTACTGGCTCAACAGCATCGAACTCGATGGACAATCCATATTCTACGGTCCGGTGAGCATCACGATCTCCGAAGATGGAGGCGAAGGCGATGAAACACCACCGGTGGTTCTTGAATCCGGTATCCAGAGTATCTACCCCAATCCCTTCAATCCAAGTACGACGATTCAGTATGTCATCCCCGAAGAATCCGGTGTGGATATCGGCATCTACAATCTCAAGGGCGAATTGGTCCGCAACTGGTCTCATGGAACCCAGTCGGCCAACACAATTCAACGTCAATATTGGGATGGAGCGAACAAGTTCGGAGAACCGGTTGCCAGCGGTATCTATTTCATCGTACTGAAAGCCGGTAAGTTCCATGAATCACGCAAAGCGATGCTGCTGAAGTAGGAGGGGATCATGAAACAACAACTTAGCTTGATAATCGTACTCGTACTGCTTCCCATCATGATGTTCGCCGCCGCGCCGGTGGTGTCCAATGTACAGGTCTCCCAACGCACAGACGGCTCCATGCTGGTCGATATCACCTACGACGTTGCCGATGACGATGGCGACGATGTCGAAATCACCGTGGAATGCTCCAACGACGGCGGAGCCACCTGGGACTACGCCATCACGCAGCTAACCGGCGACGTGGGAATCGGCATCACACCCGGTGCAGGCAAATCCATCGTCTGGAACGGCGCAGCCGAGCACCCGGACGACTACGACACAGACTACATCATCCGCATCACCGCCGAGGACGGGATGATTCTCGTACCCGCAGGAAGCTTCCAGATGGGTGATACGCATGGAGGCTATGGAAGCATGGCGCACCCGGCTCACACGGTTAATTTGAGTTCGTTCTACATCGGGAAATACGAAGTAACGCATCAGGAGGTGATCGACGTATTTAATTGGGCGTACCAGCAAGGCTATATATCCTGTACAAGTAACACACTAACCAACACTCAAGGAGATCCGGAAACTTTATTCTACCTTGATGATTCAGATTGCGCGATTGATTGGAATGGCAGTCAACTTGTTTTTGGGGCTAATCCGGAAGCACCCAGTATTCAGTGTTCCTGCATCGAGGTAACCTGGTTTGGTGCAGTCGCGTTTTGCAACTTCTTAAGCGAAATCGAAGGTTTGACACAGTGCTACGATCTGTCTGTTTGGTCATGTAACTGGGAAGCGAATGGTTACAGGCTTCCCACAGAAGCGGAATGGGAATACAGCGCACGAGGAGCAACGAATTCACCAGACTATTACTATTCAGGAAGCGACAACATCGGAGATGTTTGCTGGTACAACAGCAATTCCGATAATTACACACACCTCCCGGGAGAGTTGAATCCGAATGGCATTGGAACGCATGATCAGAGTGGCAATGTGTATGAATGGTGCTGGGATAGACTGGATTACTATGAATCCGATGAACAAACCAATCCCACAGGACCAGAATCCGGTTTATACCACGTAATCCGCGGTGGTGGATGGGGTAGTGAAACAATAAACTGTGAGATTTTCAATCGTAATGGAACTTATCCCCACTACACGGCAGAATTCTACGGCTTCCGCCTTGCGCGCACAGCTCCCGGCGGTGAATACAACAACGCTCCCGAACAACCATTCAACCCTATACCGGCAGACGATGCTGTGGGCATAGGACTTACACCTACTCTACGCTGGTCTTGCAGTGACGCGAATGGAGATGACTTGCACTACAATGTCTATCTGGGAACTTCTGAAGAGCTAACGGAAACGGATATCGTTGCCACGACAATATCCGATACGTTCTTCGCGACTTCTGAGCTTGAGGAAGATACCACATATTACTGGAAGATCGTCGCCAGCGATGGTTCGTTAATCAATGTAAGTCCAGTATGGTCCTATACAACCACACCATACCCCGGTTTCGTTCTTGCTCCCGCCGGTTGCTTCGAGATGGGGGGGAGTGGCGTGGCAGAACCCGTGCATACGGTAATCCTCGATGCTTTCTTCATCGGTAAATATGAAGTAACACATCAGGAGGTGATTGATGTGTTTAACTGGGCGTACCAACAAGGATATATCAATTGCACTACCAGTACGGTGACCAATGCTTCGGGGAACCAGCAGGAGCTTCTTGATTTGGATGATAGCTATTGCGCGATAAACTGGAACGGCAGCGAGCTTGTGTTTGGCGGGAGTTCGTATGCTTCGGATGTACAATGTCCCTGTATCGAGATCACGTGGTATGGTTCCGTGGCGTATTGCAACTATCTGAGTCTTCAGCAAGGTTTGGCACCCTGTTACGACCTATCGGACTGGAGCTGCGACTGGAGTGCCAATGGCTATCGCTTGCCCACGGAAGCGGAGTGGGAGTATTCTGCTCGTGGGGCGACGAACACGCCGGACTACCTGTACGCGGGGAGCGACACTATTGGCGATGTTGCGTGGTATAGAGACAATTCTGATACTGGCTCTGGACGTCAGACCCATCCCGTGGGTCAGAAAGATGAGAACGATATTGGAACCTATGACCAAAGCGGGAATGTTTGGGAGTGGTGCTGGGACTGGTATAGTCCATATACTTCGGGAGCACAGACCAACCCCCACGGGCCTGATAGCGGCTCGGGCCGAGTGGTTCGTGGCGGCTACTGGGGCGTCAGCGCGGGTGGCTGCGAGGTCGCGTATCGCAGCAACGGCGCGCCGTCCAATAGCAGCCGCGGCATCGGGTTCCGCCTCTGCAGGACCGCGGAATAGCAATCAATCAAGTAATAGCATTAACGCCGGTGGGAAACTGCCGGCGTTTTTCCAATGTTGTGTTTGACCAGAAAAAAAAGCAATCAACATTCGGAAGAGTTACTCCGTAACACATTCGGAAGATGATTGCCGAAAAGGGGTAAGAACCTCCGTGGCAATAAATGGGGAATACCCCGTGGAGGTTCTTACTGACGTAAATTTATGCGAGATCGACGCGGATGCGCCTGACCTCCCGATTTCGAATCTTGTGCGCCACTTCGCCGGGTATTCTGTCTTTGCCGACGACCACATCATCGATAATATACGACACAGGTTTCACGCTGTCATCTCCAAAAGTGTCCTTCCGCTTCAGATTGTGGTAGGTAACCAAGATTTCACCGAGGAACATGAAGCTGAAGGTGTCCCTCTCGAAGCGCACGTCCAGCCACTGTCCATCGATGAACAGGTTGCGGGTCGATGCCTCTTGCGTGAAGAGCCACGCGGGAAGCGCCGGATCCAAATGCAGTTGAAGGTCGCCATTCTCGTCCAGACTGAAGGGCTTCTTCCCCACGATCATGAACATCAGGATGTTGATGAACTCCGCCGTCGCGCCACTGAGCCGCGCGACGAATCCGTTGCCGTGGATGGACGGATCGGGATTGGCGCTGCTGACGATGAAGCTCGAATTCTCCAGAATGCTGCGCCCATAGACCTCCGGCCTCATGAACGGCACGCACACATTCTTGAAATCCTTGAAGAACTCCTCGTAAAGCTCGTTGCGCAGGATTTCCAGCATGTACTTGTACTCCATGTGCAGCCAGATCGATTCGTTCTCGAACCACCCGGGCGAGAAGGTACGCGCACGCCCGATCTCCATGGGCTGGTCGGCCAGCTTCTCGTTGACCTTGTACATCTTCAGCTTGCGGTCGTATAGTCCGCTTCGCCGTATGTTACTGACCAATTCCCTCGATTTCTCTCTGTCCGTGCTGCAACGCAAGAAGTGAACCGGCCCTTCGAGGAACAGCGGTAGCGATATCTGTTTGAAGCCGGTCGCGCGGAAGCAGGCCAGACCCTTCGCGTTTTTCTTCTCTATACGGTTTCCGTGTTCATCTGTGATAAAGAGCGGCTCGTAGTCGGTCACATGATTGATGAAGTAGGTCGAGATGACCTTCTGCTCGTCGTTCCAGCCGCGCGAGATACCGTCCTCGACGCGCTTCAGTCCGGCTTCGAGCAGCGCCTTGATCGCTTCGAGCGGGATTTTTTTCTCCCCGCCATCGATGCCGAGTTTTATCGCGGCGCGATACGATTCCTTGATCGATGCCGCCTCGTTCCAGTAGTCGAATGTGGAGGACCCTTTCTGCAATAGCGCGGACAATGCGAGGAAGAAATCGTGCAATTCATGAAAGATCAAAATATTGCGGTCTGGGCTGTTCGTTTCTTCCAATGTCTTGATCAAGAAAAGGATATGCCGCTTGAGTTCGAGGGTCTCGTTCAGGCTGGAGCCGATGAGACCGGGCATACCGTTGAGCGCGTCGTACCAGTCCGGCTTGTCCGCTTCCATCTCGATTCCCACGCCATTCGCGTCGAGTGAGGCGAGCTTGTTTACGATCAGGCACAGCATCTTGCCGAAGAGGGTGGTTCGATAGACGTCACCCTTGCCGTGCGCTGTGTGCATGAAGTGCCTGTCGTGCCTGCGGCTCTCGATCAGGTTTCTGTGTTCTTCGTCGAGCACGACGCTGTTGAGCTGCATGGGATTGCCGTCCCAGATCACGTACTTGTCTTCGCGCGGCGCAACGTGATACGGGCTGTCGTAGAACGAAAATTCCTTCTTCTCGAACAGTAGTTCGTTTTTCATCTCGGGGTAGATAGCCAAAAAGTTTTCCAGCAAGTCGAGGTTGTAGGTCCAGTGGTCGATCCAGTATCCTTCGCCAAATTCGGCGTCGTGGTCCTTCTCGCAGATATCCATCAAATCGGCAAGGAACCGCTCGTGATCGCCCAGAATCTCGATATCTCGTTCCCGCAGGAAGAGGATTAGCTCACCGGGCGTGAACAGGCTCTGGATATATTCTTTCACCGTGTGGGCTGATTCGTCGTCGAAGAATTCGCGTAAAAGGTCGTCCAGTCCGTTGTGTTCCGGCGCCTTGAAGCGGACATCCTTGATCACCAGCGGATTAAACCCGTCGAGCTGGATCAAGCTGTAGAAGTGCTCGATATTGCCTTCCCGGACATCGGGATTGAAAAGCAGGTCGAGGCGCCGATTCTGGTTGACGTCGCGGAAATTGCCGTTGCCCTGCGAATACGGTGTGGGCGTGAGTCTATAATCGTTGTAATCCCGCTCCAGATCGCCGTGTTTGCGTGAGAAAAGGTAGAGCGTATTGGACGACTTCGTGCCTTTAAAGGTGTAGGGAAATCCACCGCGAAGCGCGTTATCCAGGAAATTCATACGGGCGTAGTGGTCGAGCGCCTTCTCCGCGCTGCCGATGAAATTATGCTGCGTGAGTTTGCCGATGATGCGACGATTCTCTTCGAATTTTGCGTCAACGTACTGATGGGTCGCGATAATGGGGATCATCCGGTTTAGCGACTCGGCGGATGCAGCCTGCCCGATGATGGATGTATAGCTGTATGTTTCACCGGATTCGATCGTTCCGGAGAGGACGCCCATCGCGGAGGGAAGCCTGTTTTCCAGTATCTGGTCACCGATCAGCTCATCGACGGATGCGTCCAGAAAACGCTCTGGAACCTGGAAGTCGCCGCGGATTCCGAAGATCTTGACCGGATCGACAATCGTATCGACCATCTGTCCATCCACAAAACCGAGGTAGAAATTGCCCTTTTGGATTCGTACCACTTCCGGCCGGTCGTGCGGCTCCACCTTGCCCTTGAAGAGCGGCGCTTTGTTCTCGTGGTTGGTCACCTCGACGAATGCTTCCACAAGCCTGCGGATGAATTTCAGCGCGCCGTTGTCCAGCCCGTAGGGGATGATGAGCGGCAGCCCGTCCAGCGCTTCGAACCGAATCGGTTCTTCCGCCAGATTCTCGATGGACAGCCTGCGGATCAGCCCGGCATAGCGATCTTCTGGTACGTTGAAGTATTCGACGGTGAATTTGAGCTTCAGGTCGTGGTTGATCTCTTCCAGAACCAGGCTTGCGGGATGGATGATCATCCGCTGCTCGATCTTCATGGTGCGGTTTTGCATATCCTTCCGGAAGGGCTCGTAGTACGCGCCGTTCAGCTTCACGAAGGTGCGGAAACCTTGCGAGGTCACGAGGTTGTACGCCTGGTTGGCGGGCAGGAACTCCATGATGGGATTGTGCTTTCCTTCGATGCCCATGCTGCATACACACTGCCCGCGGTTGACATAGAAGGTCCACATGGGGATGCCTTCCTTGCCCGCGACGCCCGGGAAGAAGCTGGAAAAGAGTTTTGACGAGTTGTAGCCGTCGATGACGAACGCGCCCGAATCTTGCAGTCGATAGTGTACGTTGTTGATTGAATTCAACACGATCTCCTTTGCGTTTTTGGAAAAGAATCGGCCGGCACGGCGTGCGTACCGGTCGATTCGATAGTGCTTTATTTCAGCAAGACCATGCGTCTGGTTTCGGTCGGGCCGTTATCGACCTTCAACGAGTAGAAATAGACGCCGGATGCCGCGTTGTCCGCGTTCCAGACGATTTCGTGATTGTCCGCATCGAGTCGCGCATTGACCAACGTCTCCACCAGACGACCGCGAACGTCATAGACCTTGAGTACGGCGTGACCGGGCTGGCTCATGGAGAACTTGATGCCGGTCACCGGGTTGAACGGGTTCGGGTAGTTGCCGTTCAGCTCGTAACGAGCGCCGATGACATCGACGACCTCGTCGTCCGCGTCCTGGTTGTCGTCGCGGAAGTAGATGTTGTCGATATAGACCGTGTTCGGACCGCTCGTGAGGACAAGCTGGGCGATGTGTTCGCGCGTGGTGAGCGCGGTGAAGTCGTCCAGGTTCATGTCCAGACCGATCCAGCTATTGGATACGAGGGTGCTGTTGTTGTACGTCACCTCGGCTTCGACGTCGTCGCCGCCGCCATAGGCAGCGTCCGCGCCGAAATCGACCAGCTTCACGGCAAAGGTGGATTCGCCGTCGATGGTGTCGGGTGTCCAGATGTCCATGTGGAAGTGGGTCATATCGGTGATGTCGAGCGGTGCGGAGGTGAATTCGATGCCCGCATAGACCAGGCTGGTGTAGAGCTTGGTGTCGTTGCCCGCGATTTGCACGTCGCCCACGTTGGCGTCGTCCCATTCCGCAGACCACGTATCGACGGTCACGTCGGTGTAGGCGTTGCAGAACATGGAGATCACGGCTTCTTCGTTATAGGTCGGTGTCGGAGCGGCTGTTTCCGGCTGGTTCGGTGTCGAATTGCCGGAGCGGAAATAGATGTTATCGACGTAGAGGGTGGTGATTCCACCGGAGAAGATGAGCTGCGCCAAGTGCCCCTGGGTGGTCAGACCGGTAAAATCTTCCATCGGAATGTCGAGACTTACCCACTGCTCGGAAACCATCGTGCCGGAGCCGAAGGAGAGTTCGTGCTCGACATCGTCTCCGCCGCCGTAAGCGCCGTCCGCGCCGAAATCGACAAGCTTCACGTTGAGCGCGACACCCTCGGTGATCGCGTCCGGAGTCCACACATCGAGGTGGAAGAAGTCCATTGAGCTGCCGTCGATGGTTTCGCTGATGAATTCGATACCCGCGAAGACCATGCTGGTGTAGAGCTTGGTGTTGTTTCCGTCGATTAGCACGTCGCTGACAACGGCGTTATCCCAGTCAGCCGACCAGGTATCGACGGTGACGTTGGTGTAGGCGTCGGAGAAGAGCGAAATCACGCTTTCCGCCGCGTAAGTCGGTGTTGGAGCCGCGGTTTCCGGTTCCTGCGGAGGTTCCGTGTTTCCCGACGGTATCTGGATGTTGTCGAAATAGACGACGTGATCCGCGGTACGATCCGCGAAATCGGGAATGATCACGATGCGGTTGTAGGTGTTGCCGATCGCGCTCGAGAAATCGAACGTGAGGTTCTCCCACTGGTCTGTGACGGTGTTGCTGACCTGAACCTCGACGGGTGTGCTGGTTCCTTCGAACTTGATACCCACCGGGCTGATGAGGGGCTTGTTGACCATGATGGTGATGGTTGTGTTGGTCGCGTCGAACTGGAAATCCGCGATGTCGTCCGCATAACACAGCGCCCAGGCCATTCCGGCCGCGCGCGCGGTGAACTGCGCGACGGTCGCCGATGTGTTGATGCCGCTCGCGGACGGGTTGGAGATGATTTCCAGCGGCGGATTGTCGCCGTTTTCTCCGACGGTCCACGCCCAGTCGGCACCGATGCCGCCCTCTTCAAAATCAACGGTTTCGTATTGCGCGTACATGACTGTGCTGATCAACAGGACAAGCATCGTCATGAAGATGGTCTTTTTCATTATGTTCCTCCGGGAATTTATTCGGTTGAGAATCCACCCGCGTCGGTGGCTATCACATGGAAGTATTTCATGGAAGCATCGATGGCTCTTGTCCAGCTCGTGCCGTTAAACGTACCGTCGGTGACCTCTTCGAAGGTTCCGTACGGTGTGTCGCAGGCGTAAATCTTGTAGCTGTTCGCGCCATCGACCGCGCTCCAGGTGATGGTTACGTCGGTTGCGGTCAGGTCGATCACCACGTTCTGCGGGGTATCGAGTCCTGCCGATGCCTGATAGAAGTAGATGTTGTCGATATAGACAGTCGAGGGGAATACGCCCTGCTGTCCGTCGAACTTGAGCTGGAAGAGGTCGGCCATCGAGACGCCCGTGAAATCCGAGAGCGGGATGTCGATGCTGTTCCAGGTTCCCTGCACGAGCGGTGATAGCTCGACAAGATGCTCGCCGGTGGTCGCGCTGATGGGCGAGAACTTGACGACGGTGGCGTCCGGTGTCCAGATATCGATATGAACGTAATCCATCGCCGAGAAATCGGTCTGCATGAACTCGGTTCCCTGGTAGTTGAAGTTGGCGTATTTGAGCGTCGTGTTTCCTTCGATCAGCTCGAACGTGACTGTGGTGGTCTGTCCCCAGCTCGGGTTGAAGTTCGCACCGGCGATATCGCCGTATGTGTTGCTGAAGATCGAGATCACGTCTGCCGGATCGACGGTCGGGATCGGAGCCGCCGTTGTCGGAACCGGATCGGCGATCGTGAAGTTGATGGTATAGGTAAGCTGGGTGGTCTCGTCCTGCGCGGTTACGACTACGGTTGTAGCGCCCGGGAGTTCCGTCGCGTCGTTGATCACATAGTCGGCGTTCTCGTCGGTCGTGGTAGCCGTCACGGTCGGGACGACGGTCGTACCCATGGGTAATTCGTACGTATAGGTGAGGGTACCGGAGGCAAATCCGGGGATGGTCGCGTCATCGACTCTCAGGTCGCTGAGCGTGGCATCGCTTCCGGCCTGGGTCGGATTCTTCCAGAAGTAGATGTTGTCGAGCCAGATGGTTGATGGGGATACACCCTGCTGACCGTCGAACTTGAGCTGATGGATATCGGACATGGTCATGCCAAAGAAGTCTCCCAGCGGAATGTCGATGCTATTCCAGGTATTCTGTTCCAGTGGTGAGAGAATGATCAGAACCTCGCCTGTGCTAGCACTGATCGGCGAGAACTTCACGATGGTCGCGTCGGATGTCCAGATATCGATATGGACGTATTCCATCAGGGAAAGGTCGATCTCGTCGCCGAACTGCGTTCCCTGGTAGTTGAAGTTGGCGTATTTCAAGGTTGTATTGCCGCCGATCGATTCGAAGGTGACGGTTGTGCTCTGTCCCCAGTAGGGATTGAAGTTGCAGCCGGCAAGATCGCCGTAGGTGTTGCTGAAGATGGACCGCACGTCTTCGAGTGCGTGGGTCGGAACCGGCGCGCCCTCGGTCGGGTCGCTGGTCTCTTCCGCCACGGTGAAATTGAGGGTGTAGGTGAGGCTGTTTTCAAGGTTTTCGGATGTGGTGACGACTGTCGTCGTGCCCGGCAGGCCTGCGGCGTTGTTCACGACGTAGCTCGCGTCGAGATCCGTGGTGACGGCGGTGACGGTGGGAACTTGCGTGGTTCCGAAGGGAAGCTCGACATCGTAGGTGAGTACCGCAGGCGAGAATCCGGCCACGGTCGAGCCATTCACCAGAAGGTTGCTGAGGGTCGCGTCTTCGTCATCGCCGGGGGCACTTTTCCAGAAGAAGATGTTGTCGATCCAGACAGTGGATGGGAACACGCCGTTCTGTCCGTTGAATTTGAGCTGATAGATATCGGACATCGACACACCGGTAAAATCGCCGACGGGAATGTCGTAGCTGTTCCAGGTTCCCTGATCGAGCGGATTTAGCGCCAGGAGATGTTCGCCGGTGCTTACGCTGATGGGCGAGAACTCGATGACGGTCGCGTCCGCTGTCCAGAGGTCGAAGTGGATGTATTCCATCGCGGAAAGGTTGATGGTGGGGAACTCGGTTCCCTGGTAGTTGAAGTTCGCGTATTGGAGCGTAACGTCTCCGCCCACAAGGACGAATCCGACGGTGGTGGTCTGTCCCCAACTCGGATTGAAGTTGGCTCCCGCCATGTCGCCGTAAACGTTACTGAACACCGATGTGACGTTTTCGTGCAGGTGCGTTGGCGTGGGCGCGGCAGCGGTCGGTTCGGTGGGATCGTTGTTCTCGACGGTGAAGTTGACGTAGTAGGTGAGCGTGGTGGTTTCGTCTTCGGCGGTGACGACGACGGTGGTCGTGCCCGGCAGTGCGGTCGCTGCATTCACGACATGGCTGGCGTTGACGTCGTTGGGAGTCGCGGTCACGGTCGGGACGGTCGTCGTTCCTTCCGGAAGCTCCACGTCGTATGTATAGACGTTCGATGCGAAGCCATCGACGGTGACGTCATCGATACGCAGATCACTGAGGGTGGCGTCGGTGCCGGAAATGTCGCCGGCGTAGAAGTAGATATTGTCGATATAGACATTGGACGGCGAGACGCCCGGCTGTCCGTCGAACTTGAGCTGATGGATGTCGGTCATGGCTACGCCCGTGAAGCTGGAGAGCGGAATATCGTAGCTGTTCCACGCATCCTGGTTGAGTGGGGTGAGTGAATAGGCGAATTCGCCGGTCGAAGCGCTGATTGGCGTGAAATTGATCACGGTGGCGTCCGGCGTCCAGAGATCGATATGAACGTGCGTCATACCGGAGAGATTGTGTACACCCAGAAGCTGCGTTCCCTGGTAGTTGAACGACGCGTAGTACATATACTCGTTGCCCTCGACATCGTCGAAGCTGACGACGGTGGATTGTCCCCATGGAGCGGCGAAATTGGAGCCTTCGAGGCAGGTGTAGCTGTCGCTGTAAATCGCGATAACGTCTTCAGAATCTTCTGTCGGAACCGGAGCCGCCACGTCCGGCGCTCCCGGATCGGGGAAAAATGTGTTTCCGGCAGGGATCACGATATTGTCCATGTAGATGGTGTGGTCTTCGCTGCGGGTGAGGAAGTCCGGGATGATGACCAGGCGGGTGTAGGTGTTGCCGATCGAGCCGGAGAAATCGAAGGTGACAGTCTCCCACTCGTTGATCAGCGTGTTTGCGACCTGCAATTCGACGGCGGGACTCGATCCCTCGAACTTGATGCCGATGTTGGTCGCGACCGGCTTGTAAACCTGAATCGTAACCGTGCAGTTGTTTTCGTTAAACGTGAAACCGTCGATGTCGTCGGTAAAGCAAAGCGCCCAGGGATTACCAGCGCTGAGCGCGGTGAATTCGGCAACGGTCGCCGAAGTGTTGATGCCTCCGCTGACGGGATTCGCGGGGAATGTCATCGCTGGATTGGATGCGTTTTCCGCGACGGTCCAGGCCCATCCGGAACCCGTGTCGCCGGTTTCGAAATCGATGGTGGTGCTCGTAGCGAGCAAACCGCTAAAAGCAGTCAGGATGAATAACAGGAAAACAAACATGTGGGTGCTTTTCATTATCGCCTCCATTCTTTTTTATTTTGTTTGCCATTATCTATAAACTCAAAGGATGCCTTGGGTGAGCGATCCTCATAGAAAACGCCCCAATTTCGCTCGATATCGTTGATATCTCCGCCTTTCCATGGTTCGTCGAATGCCTCGAAGAGAAATGTCGGTGTCTGGTGTGCGTCGATCCAATCGTTCAGTAGCATCAGAAATTCTCCCTGCGCATCCACACCTACTTCGCCTTTGACCAGTGTACCCTGCTCGCCGGGGCCTGTCCTATCTCGATTGTAGTCGGTCGCCCAGCCTACTTCGCCCACGATCACGGGCCGGTCGTGCAGGTTTTCGACACCGGTTAGCGTCTGCGTCATCCAGTCGGCGGTCTCGTTCAGGGCTTTGCCGTTCCAGAGCGGGTGCATGTGCATGGTGATGAAGTCGATTTCGCGCGCGATTTCCAGACTGGCTTCTTTGTTCCAGAAATTGTAGTCGTCCGCGGTGCTCACGGGCTGGATGATGTTGTTTCGAGCGGTGCGGATGTAGCGGATCAGGTCGGCCGGATCCAGTTTATGCGCGGACCATGCCACCTGCGTTTCGTTGCCAACACTCACCGCGATGACGATATCGTCGTACCGGTTGGAAAGATCGATTGCCCATAAGGTGTTAGTAATGTTGCTGCGACGCACCTCGGGGCTTTCCGTTTCGTTGTCGAGCCAGATGCCCAGCATGACCCTAATCGGGAGATTCTCTTCCCTGATGATCGAAAGAATCCGTTCGGAGAGATTGTCGGCGTTATAAACCCGGATCAGATGCCAGTTGCGTGCGATAATCCGCAGATCTTCTTCCAGCTCCGCGTCCGATGGCGATACTCCACCCGGCGCCTGCCCCTTACGGTGCGGCCCGTACGATACGGCCTTTCCGATCCAGCATTCGTCCAGATAGGGCTTGAAGGCGCGGATCACGATCGGACCGGTTGGCGGAGGTGTGTTTCCGGATTCGAGATTGAGTCGGATGTTGTTGGTATCGGCTGTCTTCACCTGCTCTCCGCATGCCGCGAGCAGCATCGAAACAGCAATCAGGATCAGACAGGTTCGTATCACAACTGCACCCTCACGGTCTGCACTGCGTTTGCCGTAACGGTTACCGGCGCATAGTTTCCGCCGATCTGAAGGTTGTAGTCGATCGGGTGCTGCGTGGTGTTGAGAATCTGCACGCTCAACATTCCGTCCGGACTAATCGTCGCGCAGGCGTGGAAATCGTCGTCACCCGCAACGGGTAAAACTTGTTCCGTGCGGACAGCCCTGTCGCCGGGCTTGATGGTGCGGGTGAATTGCTTCAGCACGTAATAGACCGGCGTGTAATAGACGTACTCTTTTTCGGCGTCGATCATGATGGGCGCGCCGCAGAAGTTACCGACATGGTTGGGTCCGCCGCCCTTGTCGAGGACGATATTCCAGTCGATCCAGCCCTGTACCCAGTGGTCGATGCTCACGATGATGTTGCGCGCGTATCGGTGAACCGGCGTGTACATGGGATGGTCATTCACATCGACACCCTGCCAGGTGACCGAGTACGCCCAGTCGGTAGCGGTATCGCTCCACCAGAAATCGTCGTTGTCGAACCAGCCCTCTTCCTTGTAGCCTTCGGGATCGGTCACACCACCGGGTGCGTCTCCGCCGAGGTTGTCGATGCAGCCCTCGGTGTGGATGATGGCGTAGTCGGGGTATGTGCGATGGATGCGGTCGAGAACGTCTTCATAGACCTTGTCGGTGCTCTCGTACCAGTGGATTGCGGTTCCGTAAACGTAAGGGTTGGTCTTCTCGTCGCTGAGGATCACGTCCGCCCAGTGCTCCATGCCGTCGCGGTTCTGGTCGTAGATCAGTAGCCTGACATCGCCGAATCCGCTTTCTTTCAGTTTCGGGCCGAGGTGCTTGCGGATGAAACGTCCCTGCGACTCCGCGGTAAAATTCATGCTCTCCCACTGGCCGTTGTTGCCGTGGGGCTCGTTGACCGGCGTGATGCCCCAGATATCGACGCCTTCGTTTTTGTAGGCTTGCAGGTAACGGATCAGGTAGTTGGCGTAGTCATCGATGTGCTCGTACTTGAGCGATCCGCCGGTACCCTGCCAGTTGTTCTTCTCGCTGCCCGGGATGTACCACTCCTCGATGTCCTTCATCCATGCGGGTGCCGTCCACGCGGAGGCGACGATGCGCAGACAGGGGTTGATCGAAAGCGCTTCCCTGATCATGGGCAGGAGGTCGTATATAGGATCTTTGACGCCCGGATAGCGCTGTGGATCGAAGCCTTCGGAATCGACCGCGATGGAAAAATCGTCCATCGACTCATCGGCGTAAGAGTATTTTCCTTCGACGGTGAAGTCGCACGAGCCGATGTGGGTGCGTGCGAGTGTGAAATCGCTGAAAATGTCGCGCATGAGTTCTTCGCGTTTCTTCGTGTCCAGGTGCGCTAAAACAAAGGCGGACGACTCGGTAAAGGAGGTTCCGATACCGTCCATGGTTTGTCTTGTTTCTTCAGGAAAAACGGTGAGCACGTTGCCGTCGGCGATACCGGCCTTGAAATCGACATTGTCTTTCATGGCGAGCTTGTCGCCGGCTGCCGAGGTGACGATGATCCCGGTGGTCGAAAGAGGCTCCCCCCAGATAGAGGAGGGACCGATCAACATTATCGCAAGTATGGAGGAAATCATCAGCAACCGCATACTGCCTTCCTAAGCCTTTTCAACGCTACCTTTCCTGTGGCGTAGTTCGAGGATGTTGCGGATTTCGTAAACTTTGTCTTCGCTCAGGGCATAGGACGCGATGATCCAGATGGCGATTGCGGAGGTGAGGAACGGGATCGCGACGTCGAAGAACCGGAGCAGTTGCAGTGTTTGCACATCCTGTCCGCTTCCCAGCGCCTGGTCAAATTTGACGAGTTTGAGCAGTACGCCGGTCATCAAGCCCGCGATGGACATACCGATCTTGACCATCCACCAGTAGATCGCGCCGAAGACGCCTTCACGTCGCTTGTGGGTCTCCAGTTCGTCGTAGTCGCAGACGTCGGAGATCATGGAGCCCATCAGGGTGAAGAGCGATCCGGTTCCGAACGCCACGAACGGTGCCGCGAACAGCAGCCAGTACGGGTGCGCGGGATTGTAGCCGAACCACTTGACCACATAGCCGATCAGCGAAAGCGTGATGGTGATGAAGAAGGTTCTCTTCTTGCCGATGCGGGTGGCGATCCATCCTGTGAGCGGGATCACGGCGAGTGTGGCGATGGAGGTCGTCATACCGAACCAGCCCATGAGCTTGCCGGCGCCGGCGTCGTTGCCGTTGAAGAGATAATAGATCATCACGTAAATCGAGAAAGAAGCGCCAAGCTGGAAACCGTTGAACACCAGGAATGTCGCGCCGCAGAGTTTGACGAAAGGCTTGCACTTGAACGTGGTCACAACGCCGGCGAAGAACTCCGCCATGTTCTTCCAGAGTCCTTTGGTCGCGTTTTTAACTGGCTCGAGCACCACTTTCTCACGCAGGAAGATCGCCGGGATGATTCCGAGTGCCGCCACCGCGATACCCACGAAGATGGCCAGCGTTCTGGCGCCGTGGACGGTGTCCTTGAACAAGCTGCTCGCCATGATGGCGTAAAACCACGGTACGCCGAGCCACGCGAGCTGTCCGACGGTGTTGGCGAACGCGTGCAGTCGGGTGCGCTCGTGATAGTCTCCGGTCATCTCGTAGCCGAACGCCACGAACGGCGTCGCGTAAAGCGTGTATGCGAGGAAGAACAGGATCGACATGATCAGGAAGTAGATGAAATAGCCGTTGTAGAAGCTCTCGCTCTTGCGCAGCTTGAGCGCGTGCAGCGACGCGGTGCCGGTGCCCTCGATGTCGTGAAGCGTCACTTCGATGTTTCCGATATTCCGCATGTCGATCGATCCTTCGCCATCGACCGCTCTCAGCCCATCGAGCGCGATCTTGTAGAGCTTGCCGTTGTCGCCCTCGGAATCCGCCTTGGTCAGGTTGAGCGCGAACGCTTCGTTGCGATCGTCGAAGGTCACGGTCATGGTCCGGTATTCCGGAAGATCGGCGTTGATCTCGAGATGCGGGAAGCCGTCGAGGTCGGTGGTGAGGATGTCGTTTTGTGTCTGCGAAAATTCTTCCGGTCCGTAGAGGACGAAGGAGATGTCGTTGTTCCGGGTCGCGTCGTAGTCGATCACGATGCTGCCCGAGTCGTCGAGCGTTGCGTCGGACGGTTCCCCCACGACGGTTTGGTGCACATGCGCCGGTTTGTCGCCCAGCACGTCGATGTAGCCGGACGGAAGCTGCCACATGATTGCGAAAATCAATCCTGCCAGCAGTGCGCCCACGAAGATGAACGGTCGTCTCCTGCCCCATCGGGTGCGGGTATTGTCGGAGATGTAGCCGACCATCGGGTCGGAAACGGCGTCGAAGATTCTGGGGATCGATCCGATCAATCCCACCAGCAGGACATCCATGCCGAGGCCGAGGTTGAGAATGACGACCATGGCAGGTAGCGCCGCGGCTTGCAGGTTGTTCACCAGCATGCCGATGGCGTAGGATGATTTCTGTCCGAACGAAATCCGGTCTTCAGCTCGAGTCGTGTGATGCGTTCGCTTGCTCATGTGCAGTCCTCTATGTTCGATTTTAATTCGTTGCTTCAACCCAGTAGATGTCGTCGATGGCGAAGTCGCACTGTGCGCCGTTCTCTTCCAGGATGGTAAAGACGTAGTCCAGCGCACTGATATCGATGGTCGAGGTGTATTCGCCGATCGGGATGGACGCCCGTCCCCATTCTCCGTCGCGGGTCAGACCGTAGGCTTCCACGTTGGCGGGGAAGGATACGTATTTCTCGTGTCCCGCGGTATCGGTCATGCCGATCTTGAAGGTGACGCCCGTGGGCATCTTGATCATGATTTCGATGGTTCCGCCGTCGTACGCGGAGAGGTCGAGCGCCTGGTTCATCTTGATGCCGCCGCCGAACCATCCGGCGCCGGTGGACTGCCAGCTCATGCTGTATTCGCCTTCCCAAGGCTCGATGGTTCCTGCGCTGAGGGTGTTTTCCCAGACGTATATTTGCGCGTCGCTTCCGACGGTGATTCCGTCGGTGACGGGTGAGGTTTCGGTGTAGATGCCAAATGTATCGACCGATGGGCCGGACGACGTGACGGTCGCGGTATCGGTGAGGATGTCGCCGTTGTGATCGGTGTAGCTCACGGTCAGCGTCATACCCGACGAAATTTCGATGGTGTCGCTACCGAAGTCGAGTGTCGAACTGCCCTCGCCTTCGCTGTCGAGCGCGACGTCGAGCTGGATAGAATCGGTGTCGTTGGATACGGTTACCTGGACGGTCGAGCTGGTAATTGCTTCATCGACCACGCTAATCGTTGCGTTGGTCGCGTCTTCGGTGTAGCTGTCCGCGTCGAATGAGACGCTGCTGAGATAGGTCTCTTCGCCCTCTTCCCAGTAGATGTCGTCAACGGCGAATTCGCATTGCGCGCCGCTTTCTTCCAGGATGGTGAAGACGTAGCTCATGTCGCTGAGATCGACGCTATGGATCAGCTCGCCGACCGGGATGGACGCCTGTCCCCATTCTCCGTCGCGGGTCAGACCGTAGAGCGTTTGTCCGACGGTGAAAGTGACGTAGTCCTCGTGCCCCGACTGGTCTTGCACGCCGATCTTGAAGGTGATGTCCGAAGGCATCTTGATCATGAACTTGATGGTGCCGTTCGCGAAGTCGGAGAGGTCGTACGAATCTGTCGTCATGACACCTGCGCCGAACCAGCCCGAGCCGGTCGTCTGCCAGGCGATGACATTGTCGCCTTCCCACGGATCGATGTTCGCGGAGGTAAGGGTGTTTTCCCATACATATATATGTGCGTCCGTATCGATGGTCAGGCTCGATGTGACTGGCGTGGTATCGGTGAACACGCCGAACCGCTCGACATCGGGTATGATCGCGGTGATGTTCGCCGTATCGGTGCGCTCGATGCCGCTGACATCGGTGTAACGGGCGGTCAGGACGGTCCCCGCACTGACTGCGAGGTCTTCGAAGAGGAGGGTTGCCGATCCGCTGCCGTTTTCGTCGAGGCTGACGTCGAGGTCGATGCTGTCGCTGCCGTTATCGACGGTCACGGTGACGGTTGTTCCGGCCGCGGCTTCGTCGATCACCTCGATGGTCGCGCCGTCGTCTTCCACGGAGTAGCTGTTCGCACTGAAGCTGACGCTGCTGATGGCCGTGCCGCCGCCGTCGAGGTAGATATCGTCGATGGCGAACGAGCATTGCATGCCCTCTTCTTCCTTGATCATGAAGGTGTAGTTGATGGCGCCGAGATCGAGTCCCTGCGCGATATCCTGGATGGGGATGGTTGCCTGCCCCCACTCGCCGTTGCGAGTGAGTCCGAAGGCGGTTTCTCCTGCGGGGAATTCGACATAGTGTTCGCTACCGCCGTTGTCGTTCATGCCGATCCAGAAGTGGACATTGGAAGGCATCTTGATCATGCACTTGAGATTTCCGCCGGCAAAGTGGGAGATGTCGACGGGTTCGTTCGCCTGGATACCGGCGCCGAACCAGCCCACGCCGGTGGTAATGAACGCCATGACGTTGTCGCCCTCGTAGGGATCGATCGAGCCGGTGGAGAGGGTGTTTTCCCATACGTATATTTCCGCGTCGAGTCCGGGCGTGATGCCGTCATCGACGGATGTGTTGTCGGAAAAGATGCCGAAGGTCTCGGCATCATCGGTGTCCGGATTCGTCTGGTAGCAGTGAATCCAGTCTATGTACATCCTCTGCGGCCATTCGGTGGTGTCGTCCGGAGCGCCTCCGAATCCGCCGCCGACCGCGATATTCAGAATAATGAAAAAGTCGTTTCGGAATTCGTCCATGGTGGCGGGATCGATGATCCTGATCATGTAGGTCATGCCGTCGATGCGCCCCACGATGCGATTTGCGTCCCATTCGAGCGAGAAGATGTGGTAGTCGTTGGCGAGCGATTCGTCGAATGCCTTGGAGCTTCCGTAGGAGGCGTGTGCACCCGCGTCGTCGTCAAACCAGTGCGCGGTGCAGATAGTGGTTTTTTCGTCGTAGTAGAGCGGGCTCATCTCCATGATGTCGATCTCGCCGCAGTAGGGCCAGCCGATCTCGCCGTAGTTCGAGCCGAGCATCCAGAATGCGGGCCATATCCCCGAACCCTCGGGCGGCTTGATGCGAGCCTCGACCTTACCGTATTTCATCGAGAATTTCCCGCCGGTATTGATCCGTCCGGAGGTTATGGAGCCGTCGCGCTTACCCGGGGCCAGGTAGTTTCCCGAGTCCCAGGTTGCGGTGAGAATCAGGTTTCCGTCTTCGACCTTCACGTTTTCTACGGAATCGGTGTAGTATTGCCATTCGTCGTTGCCCCAGCCGTCCGCGCCGTAGCCGATATCGTAGCTCCAGTTGGCTTGATCGGGCGTCGTGGATGTCTGGTTGAATTCGTCGGACCAGACAAGCTCGTAATCGGAGGATGGTACCGTGTCATCTACCGGATCCGGATCTGTCATGGTATCGCAACCGGCAAGGAGGATCGTCAGTAGCGTAATCGCCAGGAAAAAACTCAGGATATTTCGTCTCACAATAAGTACCTCGCACATCTTTTTATAGCATGGGCTGAAAATAAACATCCATTTATGATGCTATATAGCAAATAACGATTTCGTTTTCCAGCCCGTCAAGTTTTTTTTCTTTGACCTGTGTGTTTTCCGTAAAATTTTTCTGTCTTTCCGCTTATACTGCTATGAAAATTATTCGGCTTGCTATGGGGTACGACAGAGCAGGTGTCCAAACAATCGTCTTGATTGTTCGGGGTATAACAATCATGATGGGCCAACATATTCTCAAAATATTGATATGGTGGCACATATAGACCATCATGGCTTGAAGCTTCAGGGATTTCAAAGAACAATTACTGGAAAATTCCGGCTTTTATAAGGTATCGTTTTGCCGTGTTTAGCACATTTTTCTGTTTGTACAGCGAGAGATTACAAACAAATTACTTGACTGAATATAGCAATTCGACAAGCACTGCTATAGTGCGGTTATCGCCATTGCGCAAGCAGGCTAACGGCAGCACGAACGGATGGAACAGATGAGTGGTAAAACGCTGAAATATCAGGTGGTTAAAGAGAAGATCAAGGACGGTATCCGAAGCGGAGAAATCAAAGGAAAGCTTCCCGGCGAACGGGCGCTGGCAAAGATGCACGATGTGTCGTATATGACGATAAGACGGGCGGTTACGGAGCTGGTCGAAGAAGGTATCCTGCATAAGTTCACGACCAAGGGAACCTTCGTCAGCCACAGCAAGATGACGCCCAAGATCACGCAGAATATCGGCTTCTTCCTGGACGTGGGCATCAAGGAGGGGATATCCAGCCCTTACTACTCGCTGGTCTTCAACGCTTTGGAGAAAGAAGTCAAGCAGAAGGGCTACAATCTGGTGCTCTTCTCCGAGCTTGATAACCTTAATCCGCTGAATAACCACAAGAAGATCGACGGCGTGATTATCTGCTGCTTCCCGCGCATCGAGAACAAGATCCAGGAGCTGAAGAAGATGCTTCCCATCGTGCTGCTGGACAACCTCTCGTCCGACAAGTCGATCCCTTCGGTGACACTCGACAACTTCAACGGCAGCAGCGAGGCGGTCGCCTACCTGTGGTCGCTCGGACACCGTCGGATTGGCTATATAACCGGGCTGATGGACTCCGACATCTGCAACGAACGCCTCACCGGGTTCACCAGTTCCATCGCGCATTTCGGTGCCGACACCGGCGACGACCTGATTTTTCAGGGTGACTTCTCTTATGAGTCCGGCGAACGCGGCGCCAAGCACTTTTTATCGCTCAAGAAGCGGCCCACTGCTATTATGTGCGCCAACGACTCCATGGCCATCGGTGCGATGAAGGTGATCCGCGAGCATGGCGTCCAGATTCCGGACGAAATGAGCGTTGTCGGGTTCGACGACATCATCGTCGCGTCGAAGGTGTTTCCCGCCCTGACCACCATTGCGGCGCCCATCGAAAAGATCGCAGCGAAGTCCGTGCACATGCTTCTGGAGATGATTGGCGGCGCCGATCTCGACTACCGGCACATCATTCTGCCTGCACCGCTGGTCGTTCGGAATTCCTGCGCGGCGGTCAGAAAATAGGGCTGCTATATAGGAATATCAAAGACCCTCACCCTGACCCTCTCCCACTTCGAGAGCGAGGGAACATCACCTTCCAGATGGTCATTCCCTATAGCTCCTTCTCCCGCCCCATTGTTTCGGGAAGAGAAGGCGTGGAATAAGGATTACAATTACCGAACCAGTCGCAAGATAATCCTTCCCCAGCAAAACAATTGGATGTCGTCGCGTATGCTGTATCCTATTCTATGGATTCCGCTTTCGACCGAAAGTGAGGCTAAATTAATTGTATCGGCGAAGTCTGTTCAGAAAGGGGATTATAAAGAATGCGTGAAAAAAAACCAAGGTACGTGTTAAAATAACCTTGACAGCAATCGGCGAGATTCTTGATTGCTATATAGAAGTGTGGGTTTCCCCGTTATCACTTCACTGATTCCAAAAGGGAGCGAGAATATGTTCAGACACGATTACTCGTCGGCGATCAAACGATTTTACATTATTCTTCCATTATTACTATTCGCCACGATGGCGACGGCAGTCACCACCGATGTTGTCTCGACCTTCCGGGACGACCACGGCTGGAAGCTGAAAGTAAACAACGATGACTACTTTGTGAAAGGTGTTGTTTGGGGCTATACACCGATCGGGGAAACCTACTCCTACAACCTGTGGGCGAACTCGGACGAGCACATTCGGAAAGTCCTGGATTACGAATGCGACCTGATGAAAAAGGCCGGCATCAACACCATCCGGGTGTTCGGCAACGTTCCGCCGCGCTGGGTGCAGTACATCTATGAGAAACACGGCATCGGTCGGTCGTCAACCACCTTATGGGACGCTACGGCTACACGGTCGATGGCGCGTGGTACGTGTGGACGAATTACGCCGATACGCGCACCCGCGAAGTGCTGGTACAACGATTTTGTGGAGATGGTCCGAAAGTACAAGGATACCCCGGGCGTGCTCATGTTCGCGCTCGGAAACGAGAACAACTACGGGCTCGAGTGGGCGAGCTTCGAGATCGAGAACATCCCCGAGGGCGAACGCCACAAAGAGAAGGCGAAGTTCCTTTTCAGCCTCTACAACGAGGCGATGAAGGAAGCGAAGACGGTCGATCCGAATCATCCGTACCTGATCGTCAACGGCGATATCCAGTACATCGACCTGATCAAACAGTACTGCACCGACATGGACATCCTGGGCGTGAACGCCTACCGCGGTGTCAGCTTCACCGATATGTGGGAGCGGGTTCACGACGAGCTCGGACTGCCGGTGATGCTCACCGAGTTCGGCAGCGACGCGTTCAACGCGCTGACCTTCAAGGAAGAACAGGAAGGACAGGCGCATTTGGTCAGAGGCAACTGGCGCGAGATATACAACAAGAGCTACGACAAGGGCGAGGAAGGCAACGCCATCGGCGGATGCATCTTCGAATGGCGCGACGAGTGGTGGAAATACCTCCAGACCGAAAACCTGGACATCCACGACAAGCACGCCTCCTGGAGCAACGGCGGCTACTCCTTCGACTTCGTGCACGGCAGGAACAACATGAACGAAGAGTGGTTCGGCATCTGCCGTCTGGGCGAGCCGAACGAGGATGGCGTCTCCACCGCGACCACGCGTATGGCGTACGATGTCCTCTCCAAAATCTGGCACATCGATCCCTACACAACAGGGAAGAACGAAATGAACAGCCGCATCGACGGCATTGATATGGATTTCCTCAGCATGAAGAGCACGCTGCGGTCGATCACCAGCGAGGGGCTTGGCAACGAGAAGTTCAAGCTCGCAGGCGGAAGGATCGAAGGCGATGTCCTGTTCAACGGCAAGAGCGAGAAAGTGGAAGAGGACGGCAAGGACGGACTCGAATTTTCCAACGGCGAAATGCTGTTCCTCGACTTCGAATTCCAGCCCACCAGCCGGATCAGCGGTCAATTCACGCTCAATCTGCTGGGCAATGTCGCCGACAAGCAGCTCGAACAATATTATGGAAAGCGCGGCGAGACCTACGTCACCGTCACCTCGGAAGAGGACGCGAACGGTGTGAAGGTCAACACCACCAAAGAGGTCACCGACAACGAGCGCATCGAGATATACGATTTCGAGGCGAAGTACGAGGGCGAGGAATTCGACTTTACCGCCTTCTACCACGTTCCGCGCTACCACTGGGGCTACGAGGGCGATTTCTTCGGACTGATGCACGAAGCGACCGACATGGAAGGCATGGACATCTGGAACGCCAAAGCTCCCTACGGCGTCGAATTCGAAGGCAAGAAGACATTCGAAGGGCTGAAGATCGTCGCGGGACCGGAAGTCTATTGGGGCGCGAACCCGAAGGCGATCGTCAAGTATCAATTCGGCACCGACAAGTTCGAATACACCTTCGTCCATTCGGAGGACTTCTCCCAGGCCGAGGCATCCGCGACCGCAACCGAGGCTACCGAGCGCGCGACACGTCAGACAGCGCTCTCGCTGGAGACCGATTTCATCCCGGGAACAACGATTCAGATCGGCTATCTCCTATCCGGCACCGAGAAGATCGACGAGGAATACGAATACGTGGAGGATGGTCAGATTTATACCGACGAGATCGAGTTCAAGGACACACAAGCAGCCAAAGCGAAGCTGTCGTTCAACCTCGGCGGCACCGTGATCGACGCGTCGGTCCACTACGCGGGGCTTGTCGCGGACGGCGGCGAGACGCTGGTGGAACGCAACTCGACCATGCCCTATTCGGCGCTCGGCAACAAGATCGTTTACGAAGCCGGCGCGCTGATTCCAATCGGCGACCTCTGGCTGCTGCCGCGCGCTATGTACCGCGAAAACCTGCTGGACGCGGTTACCGCGTCCGAGCCCTACACCGACGGAACCGAGCTCTATCCCGGAACCTCTCCGCGCAACCGCGACGATGATCCCTTCGCCGTACTCGACAACCGCGAAGCGACATCCGGCGAGTTCTTCATCACCTGGGACCCGACCCCCGCAAGCTATTTCTACAACTGGGATCGCGAGTTCAAGGAAGACGCGCCGTTCGCATTCACCCTGGGTGGCAACTACACCAGCTACACCACCGAGACCGACGCCTATCTGTTTTACTATCAGGAGGGCGAGACCAACGCCTCCTTCGGCAAGGGACTACCCGAGGAAGAAGTCTGGGAACTCAGCGGTTGCTTCATCATGAACCCGAGCCCGTCACTAAGAGTGGTGACCAACCTCGGCTTCGGAAAACAGCAATCGACCGGCAATCCCAATGGCGATCCTGCCGAATTCTACACCCTCGACGCCAAGTTCATCGTCAACAACCGGCACCTGATCAAGTGCTACGTGAAGAAGGACGCCTGGGGACCTTACGACTGGTATCGCCAGTTCAATATCACCTATCCCTACCAGTACATGCTCGATTACTCTGTGCTCATCGACAACTTCCTCGACGAGCAGGTGTCGAGCCGTATCGGATACAAGACCATCTTCCGGACGCTGGACGAGAACTCGCCCACCAACGAGGGCGCCGGCGCCGACCAGGACTACGAATTCCAGACCGGGCTCTACTACCGGATCGATTTTTAAGGAGGTGACATCATGAGAAACGCATTTATCCCGATCGCCATCGCCGCAGTCATTCTTTTCATCGCCGGCTGCGATGTGAAAAACGGAACCGAAACCACGATGATCGACCTCCCCACCGATGTCACGCTCGACCTCTATTCGGCGGACGAGGGCATCTATCCGAACACCGACATCCTCGACGACCCGAAAAACCCCTACGCCAACGCGAACCTCAACAGCGAAAACGTATGGGACCTCTACGACGAATGCCCGTCCGCCAAGGCGAAATTTTACCTCTGGGCGACCATGCTGGCACGGCAGCCCATGGGCGAGTATCAGTACTACACCGCACAAGCCCTGCATGAGCTCTACACCGAAGGCGGCAGCGAAAACGCCCACGATCAGGCGATCAGAGCCTACCGCGCGGTACTGGATTATTTCTACGATTCGGTCACCTGGTGGAATGCCTGGTGGATCGACGCCGACACCTACTACGCGGTGGTGCTGCGGAACATGGTCGGAGAAGCGCTGTACGATCCCACCGACCTGAACCTGCTGGACCTCTACGGAGACCCGGCGCAAGCGCTCGCGGACCTCAGCGAATGGGGTTACGTGTATGACCAGGAATCCGGAACTATAACCAAGATACAATAACCGAACATTGAGGTACGAAATGACACACGGACAGAAGTTTTTGAAACACCTGGCACTGATTCTCATGGTCTCGTTTTCGACGCTGGCGTTTGCGCAGGTCGGCGAGGTGATCTGGGAAGAGAACTTTGACAATCTCGACAACTGGCTGATCGAGACCGGCAACGGCTCCTGGGGCTGGGGAAACGGCGAACTGGAATACTATCAGTCGGACAACATCGAAATCGCCGAAATAGCGGACGAGCCGGGCAACAACGCCCTCAAGATCACCGCGCGCAATGAAACCGGCGCGCATATCGTGGATCAGTGGGGCAATCCGCTTCAATACACCTCCGGTCGTCTGAACACGAAATCCTTCGTATCGATCAAATACGGCGTGATCGAATCCCGCGTCAGGATTCCGAATATCGATCTGGGCGGCTGGCCCGCTGTCTGGATGCTCGGAACCAGCAACTACAACTGGCCCCCGCTGCGGCGAGATCGACATGATGGAAATGGGATTCACCCAGTCGTTCCGCAATCTGCACGATACCCACAACGGCGGCAACGGACTCGACAACTCCTCCGTGAATCAAATGGTTGGCGCTAACGCGATCTACTACTCCGACGCCGCCGTGACGCCCGAGAATCCCTCCGGCGCAGCGAGTATTTCCTGGGATCCGACGGACGAATCGTGCCGCCCATATTACAGCTACGATCCCACGCTCACCGAACGCTTTCTTACCTACAGAACCTATTGGGATCCGGAAAGCCTTCGTATGACCGTCATCGACGACGGCGTCGAATACGACCTCTACGAAGCGCCCTTCGCCATCGACAGCACTTCTGCCGAATTCTGGGACCCCTTCTACCTGATCGTCGATCTGGCGATCGGCGGCGCATTTACCGACTGCTACCATCTGGGCGATCCGGGCAGCGGCGCTCCGGTCACGATCCCGCTTCCCGCCGAAATGTACGTCGATTACATCAAAGTCATGGAATGGAACGGTCAGGGTGAAATTCACCTCGGCCCACCCACCTGGCAATACGAATCATTTGGACTCTTCACCGACGAGACCGAGACCTGGAACGAGCTGGAGATCGGCGTCGATTCCTACATCTATGTGTGGGAAGGAACGCTGGTTGACGGAAACATCCCGCCCTACGAAGGCGAGAACGGCATAAGCTGGCAATCCGCCGGCGTGGGCTGGTTTGGCGCCGGGATCATGTCAACGCAGCCGGTCAACCTCTTCAACTTCGGCGAAGGCCACCTGAAATTCATGATCAAGATGCCGGCAGGCGTTACCTTCAAGATCGGCGTTATCGACTCCTGGGGCAACCAGAACTATGTCGAATTTCCCGCCAATACGACCGCCTATGGTCTCCAGCGCAACGGCGAATGGGGTCAGGCAAGCATTCCCATCGAAGATCTGCGCGGCGAATTCATCGATATGCGCATGCTCTCCTACGAATTCGTGATTCTCGAAGAGCATGGAGCCATGTGCGAATTCGGTCTCGACGACATCTACTACGATGGTGGGATGCTGGACAGCGGAGAAGAGGATATTCACCCCATGAGTTTTACCCTCAATCAGAACTACCCCAATCCCTTCAACCCGAGTACGACGATCTCCTTCGATCTGGCTGAAGACGCGTTCGTGCAGCTCGATATCTACAACCTGCGCGGTCAGAAGATCAAGAGCCTCGTCTCGGAGAAGATGCAGCAGGGTATGCAATCGGTTGTCTGGGACGGTCTGGACAGCGGCAACCACCGCGTCAGCTCCGGCGTATATTTCTACAAGCTTCAGGCGGGAGATCAGTCTTCAGTAAAAAAAATGATCCTGCTCAAGTAAGTTGCATTGACAATACTCTTTCATCAGGAGAGCCGGAAACGGCTCTCTTTTTTCTTCATCGCAGCGTAACGAGAAACCATGACCATTGCAATTGTCTATTTCATTTGTTTCACATGTCATTTTGATTTTCTTTTTTCTATCCGCCGATTTGCAATATTCACCGCGTCAGCATCGTGACAAAGTCTGCTTGAAATTTGGGAACACCTTTTGAGTGAACTGGGGAAAAAACATCGATATCGATCATCGGGTTCGGCAAAGAAGCATACCACTTCCCTTGTTCATTTTCAGGATCCTCAAACCCGATGAGTCGCCATCTCAAACGTCGGAATGTTTGTCTGTCGATTCGGATGGCAGGACGCAGTAGAACCCTGCGAAATCACCCGTGCGTACAGAACCTGAAGAAGATGATTTTCCATTGCCTTCATGGATTCGATTCATGGCTCTGTTTTCGCTGCCGGAAGCATAGAGTATTTCGCGTAACTGGTCCGGGTTATCGCTGTCGATCAGCATGCAAGCGCTTCGCTTGAACGACTGAATCGCTGCCCGAATCGGGCTGCTTGTCACCAGGGTGATCCGGACATTGGGATGATAACGATGGATGTAATCGAGCAGGGACGCCTCTTCGATCGAATGCATTTCGATAATTGCATGCTCGATCCTCCGCTGTAAAAGCAGACGCGCCATGCCCTCCCGATCCGATGCGAACCATACTTCGTTCGCTTCGTTCTGCAGCCACCGCCAATGCCTTTCACGCCGGGGATGACACTTGATCAATATCCGCAATGATATACCTCCTGTCCAGAGGTATTATTGCACGGCAGGTTCCATTCATCCGAAACAGCGCTATTATCAATTGTATCAAACGATTATGCTATTATATGAAGGTGGTGGTCGTTATCGATTCGAGACAGCGCAGCATAACAGAAATACCGGGAAATACCCTGATTGAGCGGATACTGAACGCTATCCGGTTTCGTAGAGGATTTATCGATCCGTCAGAGCGATTTCAGTTTACGGTGCAGCGACTGCCAACTGATTCCGAGCAACTTAGCCGCGAGCGATTTATTCCCGCCGGCACGCTCCAGCGCTTGCCGGATTGCGGTCACTTCCAGCTCTCTCAGGTTCAGGCTCGATTCTCCGGCAGCGGATTCGGGGAGATAGAAGCTCTCGATGGTTTCGCTTCCGGAGAGGATTACGGCCCGTTCGACAAGATTCTTCAGCTCACGGACATTTCCCGGAAATGGGTATGTTTGCAATTCATGCAGGGCATTCGCACTGACTGACGTGACATGTTTCGTCATGTTCGATCGCAGTCCGTTCAGAAAGTGCTTACAGAGCAGCGGAATATCGTCGGGACGTTCCCGGAGCGGCGAAAGATGTAACCGGAAACCGTTCAGGCGGAAGAAGAGATCCTTGCGGAATTTTCCTTCTTCAACAATATCTTCGATCGGCTGGTTGCTCGATGCGATGATGCGGACATCGATGGACCGGTTGCCTGTTTCGCCGACCCTTGTTACGGAACGTTCTTCCAGCACCCGCAAGAGTTTGGCTTGCAGCCGGATCGGAATCTCGGTGATCTCGTCCAGAAACAGCGTACTGCCGTTCGCGCGTTCGAACCATCCCGATTGATCCATATCGGCGCCCGTAAAGGCTCCCTTGCGATGCCCGAAAAACTCGCTCTCGAAGAGGGTATCGACGATTGCAGCGCAGTTCACCGCGAAGAACGGCTTCGATGCGCGCGGACTCAACCGGTGCAGTCTCCGGGCGATCAGTTCCTTACCGGTTCCGCTATCGCCCGTGATCAAGACACTCACATTCTCGTTCACGGCGAGTTTATCGACAAGATCCAGCGCTGTCACTACGGAGTTCGATTGCCCGACGAACACTTCGTCCAACCCGGATTCTTTCTCGCGTCGAATCCGCAGAAGTTCGTTCTCTGTCTCGCGCAATTGGTGATTGAGCTGGCGAAAACGCGTGGTACGTTCGATAGCGGCCTGCAGTTCATCGCTGCCGAACGGCTTCGGGATGAAATCGGCAGCGCCTTCGCGCATTGCCTCGACAGCAGTCTCGATACTTCCATGGGCCGTGATAATAATCACCTCGATGGCAGGGTCGATCTCCTTCAGCCGCTTCATGAGCGTAATTCCGTCCATCTCCGGCATGCGTACATCGACAAAAACGATATCATAGACGTGCCGCTCGAACATCTGCAGCGCGCTGGTCGGCGATTCGGCAGTATCGACTTCGAAGCCGGCGCCCTCGCACAGTATCTTGAACATGTCTCTCAAGCGTTTTTCATCGTCAACGATCAGTAGCTTCATTCTTTCTCCTCAACGGCGTGAATCAGGGGTAGAGTAATTCGCATGGTCGTTCCTTCCGATTGATTACTCTCGACCTGTATATTCCCCTTCATGTCTCTGATGATTCCATAGCATATCGAAAGCCCGAGGCCTGTCCCGGTCGATTCATCTTTGGTTGTGAAAAACGGTTCAAAGATACAGTCGAGATCTTCCGACTTGATGCCACAACCGTTATCCACGAATTCAACGACAAGTTTATGGGTCATACTTCTGGATACAATCCGGATTTCCTTGCGATAATCCGGTTGTTCGCCCATTGCACTCTTCTCATTCACCGCATCCTGTGCGTTTGCCAGCAGATTGAGAAACACCTGTTGCAGTTTTCGGCTGTTTCCCAGCGTCAATCCGGGATTTCCCGCGATAATTTGCAGATCGATGCCAAACGATTCCAGCTCGTGGCGGCACATCGTCACCGTCTTTTCGATGATGTAATCCACATCGATCTGTTCAAGTATATCCGCTTTCTGAATGCGTGAAAAAGCCCGTACATCGTCCATTACCTCACGAATCTGCTGCACGCTTTCTCGGGTCTCGTGGATCACGGTATCGATTGTGGTGTCGTGGAGTTCCATTTTTGCCAATCGCTGCCGAACAATATCCACGCCCATCGAGATTGCCGAGAGCGGCTGTCCGATCTCATGCGCCATCGAAGCCGCCATCCTGCCGATCGATTCAAGCTTGGATTTCTGGATGATGATCTCCTGCTGCTCCTGCCGCTTTTTCACTTCTTCCTCGACCCGCTTTGTCAGGTCGATGTTTTCCAGACGATAGATCTCCGCTTCCTGCCGCGCGATCTTCTTGTCGCGCTCGATCTTCTCCAGTTGATACCTGGTCTCGATTTCCTGCACCGCCTTGACCTTTTCTTCATCCAAGAATCGTTTGTACTGTTCGATATATTTCTGCTGGTAAGTATATGCCTTCTCGAAATTACGGATGGAGAAGTAAAAACGTGCGCTGAAGTCGTATATCTCTTGAAGAAAATCGCATCTGGTTTCTGCTGCCGAGGTATCCAGTATAGAGGAAAGAAGAGATTCGGCGATCCTCCTGTCTCCTTGTTTCATCGCGATTTCGGCAAGTTCGAGGTCGATTTCCGCGATGTTCTGCTGCCTGTCGTTTCGGGCAAAGATATCTCGCGCCAGTAGAAGGTATTCCTTCGCATCGTCGATTCGCTCGGGTAACGTATGAAGCTTCTGACCGAGATTGTAATAGCTCATCGCATACCCGATTTCATCGCCGAGTTGTTTCTTGATTTCAATGGACTTCTCGAGATATCGGATGGATAAATCCGTGTTCCCGTCATTGAATTCCAGATTGCCGAGATTATTGTATATCTTTGCCAGCGTAATACCCCGATCACTGGATTCCCCGAACTCGATCGCTTGATGATAGTATTCCCGCGCTTTATCCAGAGATGCCATCCGCTGATAGATCAATCCGATGTTCACAAGGTTGGTCTGAAAGCCGAATCTGGCATCGACCTTCTCACGTAGCGCGAGCGATTTCAGACCCATGTCGAGCGCCCGGGCATAGTCGTTCATGTTCACATAAAACACGGCAGCGGAATTCATGGCTCGTACAAGCTGGGTATCGGCTCCAACCTCCTCGAAAATGCGGATCGCCTCGAGAATGCTCTGCAGCGATTCAAGGGTGTTTCCGGTCTCGAAATACCCGCGTGCAATTTCAGAATACGCGAGACCCAGCGCTTCGTTGTCCCCTGCGGGAAGCAGAAGCTCGATCGACCGTTCAAATGCTTCGATCGCCTTCTGGGGCTCCTTCATATAGAAATAATAGACCCCTTGAAACCCATAACTGGTTGCCAGAAAGTGATCATCTTCTCGCCGCCCTGCTTCTTCGAACGCCTGCTCGACTGCCCAACGCATATCTTCAAGCCGATTCAACCGGATACACATCTGACCATACCAACGATTCACCAAAATCAAAAACTCGACATCCTCGATCTCTCTTTGATCGACGATGATTTTCCGAAGCTTTTCCGCCGCTTCTTCAATGCGATTGTCCTTGATATCGGCTTCTGCCGATCGGAGCTGCTGCGCGAAATACTCCGCGTCTTTTTGTTCCGGAAATCGTTGCTTATCCATAGTGTGTTAAACCCTGAACGCATATTGTCGCCTGGACGGGAGTGTGTCTATACAATTTTCTCCTCTTGCAACAAACACGGAATGGCGATGTAAAAAAAGCCGGGCGTCTGGCCCGGCATCAAAGATATCAATTCATCCGCTATTTCTTCGGCTTGTACATGGGGAAGGGGATGATGTCGCGGATATTGGGGCTGTCGGTGAGCAGCATGACCAGTCGGTCGATACCCAGTCCGACACCGCCGGTGGGCGGCATACCGCATCCGATCGCCTTCACGAAGTCCGCATCGACGGGATGATCGGCGTAATCCTGACCCTCGACGGGTTCACGTTGCGCCTGAAGCCGTTCGAGCTGCAAGACCGGGTCGGTCATCTCTGAATAGGCATTGCCGAGTTCCATGCCGCAGACGTAGGGTTCGAAACGTTCGACGAGCCGGTCGTCACCGCGCTTCTTCTTGGTCAGGGGCGAGATTTCCACCGGGTGATTCATGATGAACGTCGGCTGGACGAGGGTCTCTTCGCAGAGCTCCTCGAAGAGCTTCATCGCGGCGACGCCCCAGGTGAGTCCCTTCTCGATCTTCATCTCGTGCTTTTTCATCACTTCGATCAGTTCGTCGAGGCTCATGTTGTCGGCGTCGATGCCGACGATTTCCTTCAGCGCGTCCAGCACGGAGAGCCTTCTCCACGGCGGTGTGAAATCGATTTTCTGCCCCTGATAGCTGACCTTCATGGTGCCGTGGACCTTCTGGCAGACACCGCTGACCAGGTTTTCGAAGTTGCGCATCTGGTCTTCGTAATCGGAGAAAGTCTCGTACCATTCGAGCATGGTGAATTCAGGGTTGTGAGTGTAGTCGATCCCCTCGTTGCGGAAGTTCTGGCAGATGGTATAGACGCGATCGAAACCGGCGACAATGAAGCGCTTGAGGTAGAGTTCGGGCGAGATACGCATGAAGGCGGGGCTGTTTCCCAGCGCCCAGATGGTGGTCTCGAACGGACGTGCTTCTGCACCGCCATAGACGAATTCGATTGTGGGTGTGGTGACCTCGATAAAGCCGCGCGCTTCCATGAGTTCGCGTACGGCGGAGACGATTCTCGCGCGTTGGAAGATGCGCTTGCGGTCGTCGCCGTCGAGCATCCAGTCGATGTAGCGCTCGCGGTACTTGGCTTCCGGGTCGGCGACACGGTTGAAAACCTTGTCATCGGTCTCCTTACCCATCGGGATCGGCACGACCGTCTTGGAGAGGATGTCGATCCTGTCGATACGCAATGTCATCTCACCGGTCTGCGTCAGGAACAGCGATCCCCGAACGCCGATGATGTCGCCCAGATCGAGCGTGGAGAGCATGCTCCAGTACTTCGGATCGATGCTCTCGCGAGCGAGGAGTCCCTGAATCTTGCCTGTCTGGTCGCGCAGATCGATAAAGACGCTCTTGCCCATCTTGCGTTTGGACCACAGCCTTCCCACAGTGGTAAAGACTTTGCTGTCCGCTTCGCCCGTCAGGTCGATCGATTCGCCGTGCCCACGGATTTCCTCGATTGTCGTAAAGTCATCGTAATTATACGGATAGGGGTCAATCCCCATATCCAGAAGCTGCTTCCTCTTCTGCAGCCTGATTCCATCAAATCCATACTTCTTCATCGTTATAAACCTTGTTCATCGATATAGTTCCGATACGTTTCAATGTCACCCCACCAGGCGTCAACTTCTTTCTTCCGCATGACCTTGACGAAGTGCTTGCCGCGATCGGTGAAAAGCCCGTGAATCGTCGATGTCAGACCCTCCCTGATCAGCGTGTGGACATACTCGACGATGCTCTGCGTGATTTCGAGACCGGGCATGATAACCGGAATTCCCGGAGGATACGGGACCAGCATCTGCGCACCGATCCGTCCAGCGGCTTCGCTGAGCGGTACAAGCTCGCCATCGCAGGCGGCGGCAGCGCGCGGGAGGATCACGGTACGACTGCGCGACATTTCGCGGTTGAACTCCACACTCACGCCGTAGCTGTTGGTGGGGATGTCCGGGTAGCCGAGCAGGTCGCGGTTCTTGTTCAGGATCTCGAAAAGCTTCTGCAAGTGATCGTTGAAGGTTCCGATGGTGATGAGGAACTCGATACAGCCGCGCGAACTCTTCTCCCACTGAATGTGCTCGCGCTCGAGGATCTTCTTCAGCTCGTCGCCGCACTCCTCGTCCAGAACGCCGATGATGAGCTTCAGCGGATCCTTCATGTAGCCGGTGTAACGGTGCGTATTCTCGTCGCCGACGATGTCGATCAGGTTCACGATGCTGTCCGGAGCGAACTGCGCGAGGTCGTTGTTGAACTTCTGGATCCATTTATGCCTTTTCTCCAGGATGGAGAGTCCCTCCAGCCGCATCTGGATGCCCGACATGTCGAGCGAGGCCAGCATGGGGTAGTTTGGCGATGTCGAATGCCAGTAGCGCAGGATTTCGACCAGGTCGTGGCAGAATTTTTCGTAGGAACCTTTGTTACGGAAGGAGAATCGCTCTCGGAGCCAGTTCCATTGTATGTTCGTATTGCGTTCGATAAGATTTCGGAACGCTGTGGTGACGTGGATCATGGAGGCCTGACTGAACGCTGCCAGCGCCTTGTGCGTCGATTGTACGACGAAATGCGCGCCGGCGTCGCAGCCGTTGTAGCGCGTGATGTATTCGCAAAGTTCGCCATCTACGGGATCAACGACGTCGCGAGCTGTGTAGAGCGGATGGAACCGGAGATAAGGCGCCCAGGCCTCGTCCGCGTAGAAAATGATGCCGTATTCTTCGCAAAGGCGCGATATCTGGTGAATCGGATAAAGGACTCCCTCGTAGGTGCAGGTGGTGAGAATCAGCATGCGCGGCTTTAGTCCCTCGGGGTAGTCGCGCATGATGAACGCCTTGAGGGTGGGAAAATCGACCGGCGTCCAGATGCCCAGCGCTTCGTTGTACTCCGGCTCGAGATAGAGCGGCAACGCGCCCGACATCACCACCGCCTGGTGTACCGATTTATGGCAGTTTCGATCCAGCAACACGATCTCTCCCGGACGCATGAGCGTCATCAGAAGCGCCTTGTTGGAGGCAGAAGTGCCGTTGGTCATGTAAAACGTGTTTTCAGCGCCAAAAATGTTCGCCGCGCGGATCTGCGAACGCTGCAAGGGCTTGAGTCCGGGCTGATCGTAATCGCGTGTGCGGTAGTCCGGCTCCGAGAGATCGCCCAGCCGATCGACCGAAACGCTCAGGTCGGTCTCGAAGATAGCGTGGTCGTATGTGTAGTAAAAAGCTTTCTGGAACTGCGAGCGCAGGAAGGCGTTGCCGCCGTTGTGTCCGGGCGTATGCCAGGATTTCGATCCCTCTTCGAAGGCATAGTTTCGCAGTTCGCGCCAGAATGAAGCGCCCCACCATTCGTTGAAATAGAGGTTGAATTCGCGACTGAGCTCGGTCATGTTGGAGAAGATGTCCTGCGGGATCATCGCCCAGCGTTCGGGGACGTTCTCCGATTCATCCTCGGATGCCAGCAGAATGACCGGAATATGCGGAAAGATGCTGTCCAGCCAGTCGGCGAAAGTCATGCCGCTCACGTTCGCCAGCGGAAGGTTTTCCATCACCATGTCTTCGCGCTCGATCACGTAATCCATCACGAAGAACAGCACCTTCGCACCGATCTCGGACAGTTGATTTCCGGGATAGATACCGTTCATGAAATCGCTGACCGATTTATACTGGATGAGCCTGAATTCGAGTTCCGGTGAGAAGTCGGATCGTCCGGGAACGATGTTCTTGAATCCAAAATGGTCGAAGAAGAATTTATTCAGCCTGGTCTCGATCCAGGGAAATACACGTTTAAAAAGACTTCTGTCCTTCTGATCGTCCTCGAGATGGACGATGTAGAACACTTCTTTGATGGGATCTTGCATATCTCCTCTCCATCGGAATTTCGTTGAGAAATCCGCGTAATTTCACACCGCTGATTTGCGTGTCAAGTCAAATTCTCGATATCATAGCGCCATTTCTTCCGCAAGCAATTTTTACATTATTCTACGGCGATAAATCCCTTCAAGACCTATAAATAAGTTGACGGATCAGTACGGGCAAGAATTTTATACGCTGGGGATAAAGGAGATTATCGTGATAAAATATATACTGGCGATCGTGATTATGGCGCTACTATTCGTCTCGTGCGCAAGCAATAAAGCTGAGAAACAGGTTTCATTCCTGATGCCGGTTCTGGAAAGGGCTTTCACTGCAACAGTCCAGCCGAGTGGAAACCTCATGTTCTTCCAGGCTACCCTGCAAGTCGATCGCAATGCGTTCAAAGACTCCGAGGCCAGCCGCTTTCTGATCAACCAATATACCTATATAGAAAACGTCGAAATCAACGGCAGAAAAGTCGAACCGCAAGAAGTGCTGAAAATCTACCGGGAAGACTTCGGCGAGAACATCACGCAGGACGACTGGTACCGCATCGGTAAGTACGCCCGGCTCTACAGCCTCGATTTCAGTTCCGTACGCAGCGGGAATTCACCCGTTACCGTCGAGATCAAATACAACCTGAAGCTCAACGACATGCTGGAGACCATCAGCGTGAGCGACGATGAGATTATTCTCGACGGCAACGGATTCTGGTATCCTTCTACATTGCAGGAAGATATACCGACTTACATCGAAGTCGTAGCGCCCAGCCGGTTCGAGATCACATCGTCCGAAGGCGACGGCGACATCGAAGAACTTGACAAGAATCTCAATCGTACAGTTTTTGATTTTCCGTCGGTCGATCAACCGATCCTGATCGAAGGATATCGATAAGTTGCTGAAATAGCTCAGTTGGTAGAGCAGCTGATTCGTAATCAGCAGGTCGGGGGTTCGAATCCCCCTTTTAGCTCCATGATAAAGAAGGCTCCGAAGTGATTCGGAGCTCTTTGTTTTTCAGACAAACTTCTTTCGTAATTCCGAAAGTATTTGACACATCTTCATCACGCATAACAATCTTGTGTATAATCTCTCGATAACCCCACACTGGAGGCTGCGATGATGCGGATGCGACAACATTTCTTGGCGTTATTGCTGATATTGGCGGCGTTCATGCCCCTCAGCGCGACGATTCTCTTCCATGACAATTTCCAACGCTCCGACGGCGATGTCGGAAACGGCTGGACGGAAATCGGCTCCGATGCCGCCACGATCGACGGCGGCGAAATGCTGATTACCGCTTCGGGCGGATCGGGCGTCAATCGCGATTTCCCGGCGCTCACAGAGGGCACCGTCAGCGTGCAATACGACTGGAAAGTGGAATCGCTCTCCGGTTCGTTCCTCATCTATCCGCTGGAAACATGCGCCTATCTGCTCATCACCACCACCGGCGACCTCTACTACGACCTCAGCGGCAACTTCGTCACGCCCGTGCTCATCGGTAGCATCACGCTTGACCAGCGGCACACCTTCCGCATGGATATCGACCTCGACGCCGATACTTTCGGCATCTGGCTGGACGATTCGCCCCTCGTGGAAGATATCTTAGGCAACAGCGTCGCGTCCTTCAGCCAGTGGAAATTCGTGTCCTCCATGATCGGCTCCGCAACCATGCGCATCGACGAATTCATCGTCAGCGACGGCAGCTTCAGCGACATCGTCTGCGGTCCGGTCACGCTCGACAACCAGCTTCCCACCATCGCCGTCACATCGCCCAACGGCGACGAGGAATGGTATTTCGGCGATACCCACGACATCGAATGGACCGCCTCCGACGACCATCTCGGCGATTTGCCCATCCATCTTTCCTGGTCGAGTAACGGCGGCACCGACTTCACCGACCTCACCGACACCGACAACAGCGGTTCCTGGGCATGGGTGATCCCCACAGTGCTGACCGAAACCGGTCTGGTGAAAGCCATCGCGACCGACGCCTTCGGAAACGCCAGCGAGGATATCAGCGACAGTCCCTTCGCCATCGGTTACGTTCCGCCTGCCCAGCCGCAGAATCTTACCATAGATGTCTCGGACGGGCAAAACGCTGTCCTCACCTGGCAGCCGGTCACCACCACCATCTACGGCACGCCCCTGACGCCCGACTGCTACATCATCCGCTATAGTGGCATGCCGCAGACCGACGACGTGCCCTACTTCTTCCTCGGCATCTCCTCCGACAGTACCTTCACCCACCCGAACGTGGTCGAATTCAGCGACTTCATGTTCTATCAGGTGGCGGCATGGGTGGATCACGAGGACAGGCTGGCAGAGCTTGTGGAAGCGTTTAGAGAGCCCTCATCCCCCAGCCCCTTCTCCCGTCCCGATATATCGGGAGCGAAGGGGAGTAGAGAGAGTGACGATTTTGTCTATCCGATGTTGTCGCGCGAACCCATCACGTGGGAGGAGCTGCTGGAGACGATTGAGCAAGCGAAGAAACGTCCGGGAGGTGACAAATGAGACGGCTGCAACTTACCCTCGTCCTGATCATCGCAATCGGCATGCTGACGGCTGCCGAACCCGTCACCACCAACTTGCAGGTCAGCCAGCGCACCGACGGCTCGATGCTCGTGGATATCACCTACGACCTCGCCGATCCGGACTCCGACGAACTGGAAGTCACGCTTGAAATCTCCTCCGATGGCGGACAGACCTACGACATCATGCCCAGTCCCGCAGCCCTTTCCGGCGACATCGGTGAAGGAATCACGCCCGGCACCGGCAAAGCCATTGTGTGGGATATCGGCGCGGAAGGGATCGTGTTCAACGGCGAGGAGTTCTATTTCCATCTGAGTGCAATAGACCAGGACATCCAGGAAGGCTTGATCGCATATTATCCATTCAACGGGAACTCACAAGATGAAAGTGGGTTTGAACGACACGCCACTCCTCACGGTAATCCTGTATATACTGAAGATCGTTTCGGACTCGAGAACGCTTCCTGCAATTTCAATGGTAGCGGTGACTATATGACCTGTGGAGACTGGTTCACGTATCAGGATTTCACTTTATCGTTATGGGTGAATCAGGATCAACTGAACTATACATATGTCGATATTCTCGATAATTTCCATGGTGACTTCAGAAACTGGACAATTCAATATCATGGGATCGCTGGTGCATATCAGTTTGGACCTGGTCCATGCAGTTTTAATATATCCAATAATGAATGGGTACATATTGTGTGCATCAAATCTGATGATTTGACCCAAGTCTATCTTAATGGACAACTTATTGATGAAGTCGTTCTTGCCAATCCGCAAATTAATTATGAGAATCAGCAGCTGAATATTGCACGATGGGACTATGGTGGAAGATACTTTGATGGCGATATTGATGATATACGGATGTATAATCGCCCCCTTTCAGAGGTAGAGATTATGATGCTATACAATGAACCGAATCCAGGACCCGACGAGCCATCCAATCCTTCTCCGTCAGATGGAGATTTTGATGTCGAGTTACCTGTCACTTTATCATGGACGTGCAGCGACGCAGATGGTGATGCTATTACATACGATGTCTACCTCGGAACCACGGAAAACCTAACGGATACTAATATCGTTGCCACAGCGATAATCGATACTTTCTATACGACTTCCGAGCTGGAAGAAGGAACAACCTATTACTGGAAGGTTATCGCCAGCGATGGTACGATGACAAATGCGAGTTCTGTATGGCATTTTAGAACGAATGACATGGTTTTTGTTCCTGCCGGTAATTTCATGATGGGTGATACACATGGAATAGGTAGTGATCATGAGCTTCCTGTACATCCAGTAAATTTGGATGCCTTTTTCATTGGTAAGTATGAAGTCACACAAGCTCAATGGACAGAGTATATGGGAAACATTCCGTTATCGACTTACGGAGTTGACGATTCTTATCCAGTCTATTATGTTAGCTCTTTCGCGGTAATGAAGTACTGCAATCTTCGAAGTATCGCTGAAGGATTAGTGCCTGTTTACAGCGTAGGTGGCTCAACAGATCCATTAGCTTGGGGACCAGTGCCTACGTCTAATAACGAAACATGGAATGCTGCGATCTGTGACATGACTGCTGATGGCTATCGATTACCTACCCATGCGGAATGGGAGTACGCTGCAAGGGGTGCAACCAATGATCCCGACTACATCTACTCTGGTAGCGATACGATTGGTGATGTAGCATGGTGGTCAGGTAACAGCGCTCCTGGAGGCGTTAAAACTGTGGGGACGAAAGATCCCAATGGAATTGGCATTTACGACATGACAGGAAATGTTTGGGAATGGTGCTGGGATCGAGGGAGTTCAACGTTTTATCAGGAATGCTTTGATCAAGGAAGCGTCACAAATCCATGGGTAACCACAGGAAACGGTCGTTGTGGTGTTGGCGGTTGCTGGGCTGCAGTAGAATACACATCTCGAAACACTCATTTTGGGGGTGGAGAAACATACGGAGGTCCTCCCGGGATGGGTGATTATGGTGGAGCTGGATTTAGGGTAGCCCGTTCCGCTCCAGGCTGGGGAGAGAACAATCAACCCGAACAACCTTCCAATCCTACGCCTTCTGACGATGCCATGGGTGTAGAGCTTACGCCTACCCTACAATGGTCGTGCAGCGATGCGGATGGAGACGCCCTCACCTACGACGTATATCTGGGAACCTCGGAAGACCTCACGGATGCGGATATCGTAGCCACAGCCATATCCGATACGTTCTTCACAACCTCGGAGCTGGAAGAAGGCAACATCTACTACTGGAAGGTTGTCGCCAGCGATGGCACATGGATCAATGTCAGCCCGGTGTGGAGCTTTAACGTGGGAATTGAAGAAATGGTTTATATACCATCGGGAACCTTTATAATGGGTGACACAAGCGAGGAAGAAATCGGAAGCGTTAACGAACGCCCGGTTCATTCAGTATACCTTGACGCGTTTTATATCGGAACGCGTGAAGTAACGAATCAGCAGGTTATCGACGTATATAATTGGGCATACCAGCAGGGGTACATCAATTGCACCAGTTACTCCGTTACTAATGCTCAGGGCAACTTGCAGGAATTGCTTGATCTCGATGAAGACTGTCCGCTCGCATGGAGTGGAAGCGAATTTTATTTTGTCGGAAGCACCTGCTCATCTTCAGCCCTATGCCCAAGTATCGGAATTTCATGGTATGGATCGTTGATGTATGCCAATTTCGTAAGCCTACAGAATGGCTTGACTCCCTGTTATAACTCTTCCGATTGGAGCTGTAACTGGAGTGCTAATGGATACAGACTCCCAACTGAGGCAGAATGGGAATACAGTGCACGGAGTGCAGCGAACACTCCTGATTATGCATACGCAGGAAGCGATTCTTGGCAGGATGTCGCGTGGACCAGCACAAATTCGAGTAGTCAGACACATCCCGTTGGTTTGCTGCAGTCAAACACAATCGGAACTTTCGACCAGAGCGGTAATGTATGGGAATGGTGTTGGGATCGATGGGATTTCTACTACTACCAGAGTTGCTACGCACAAGGCACGGTGTACAATCCCAGAGGACCTGAAACCGGAGACGAACGTGTCAAGCGCGGTGGCGCGTGGTATTACGATCCTTATTGGAGTCGTGTATCACAGCGTACATACGATTTTCCAATTTTTGGTCATTATGGTGGCGGCTTCCGCATTGCTCGTAATGCGGAATAGGGATTGTCGGAAGCTGTGAGTTTTGCCGTAGGCAATAACTCACACATGTCAGGGGGATGAATAGGGAAATCCCCTTTAACTCTCCCTTGTCAGGGGGATGAGTGATCGCAGATGGCGCTTCTCTGCTCCCTTCCTCTTCGCGCGAAGGGGAAGGGCTGGGGATGGGGTTGCCCGTGCGTTTCCTCCCAAAATGCGTCATAAGATAGTGTAGAGCCCCTCACCATTTTCCAGGTCTGAGCGCAGACCTGAAAAAAGGTGAGGGGTTTTGTTATGACCAAACCAAGGAGGAAACATGAGTACAATCGAGATTCAGAAGGGGCTGAGTGCGCCATTCCCGAGCCAGGATATCGAGTTCCGGGTGTGCCGCGTATCGCAGCGAACGAAGAAAACCAACGTGCTGGTGTATATCACGGCGCGGGGCATCATGCGAAGGCTGGACGAAGTCTTCGGCATCGATGGTTGGCGTGACGAGTACGAGGTGCTGGACAACGGCGTCAAATGCCGGCTGTCAGTGCGTCTGGAAGATTCGTGGATCACCAAGGAAGACGTCGCTCAGTTCACCCAGATCGAAGCGCTCAAGGGGGCGTTCTCGGATTCCCTGAAACGCGCCGGGGTCAAGTTCGGCATCGGTCGGTATCTGTACGACCTGCCGGAATATTGGGTCGATGTGCTGCCCGAACGCCCACCCAAGAGCGACCGCAAAGCCCACTACCACAACTCGGACAACGTCACCGGCTGGTGGCAGGAACCGATCCTTCCCGATTGGGCATTGCCGGAAAAGGATCATGCCGAGGATAAGGTCGATCGGGATATTCTTGCGAAGCTCGACGATATGCTCGATCGGCAGCTCTTGACCGAATCCAAGCATGGGCAATTCGTGTCGATGCTGTCGTCGTCGCAGACATCGGATGCGCGAAAGAAGCTGATCCGCACCCAGCTTGACCTGATCGAACTGTGGGAGGCGAACGTCCTTAATCACTCCACCATGCCGCATGCGCAGAAACGCGAACTCTATCTGGCTGCCCTCAGCGCGACATCGAAGAACGCGTCGTCGGTGCGCAAGCTCCTGCAGGAAAGCAGAGCAGAGGCGGCGGCATGAATCTGACAAATCAACACGGCTTGCCGGACATGCTGGTGCGAGCCATCGAAAGCAACTGGTACTCCGGCGAAGGCGAAAAGCGTTTTGCCTCGGTGACCCAGCTTTTGAAGCCGACCAAGCAGCTCATCCTTGAAAAGCGTCACGCTAAAGCCCTCAAACAGGACGCCAGTGACATGATCTGGTCGTTGATGGGTTCTGCGATGCACAAAGTGATTGAAGCTGCTGAGGACGCTAATTCGCTCTCTGAGGAAAGACTGCGTGTGGAGATCGACAGTGCGGTCATCACCGGCGGGGTCGATTTCTACGAGGATGGCGTGATTTCCGACTTCAAGTTCACGGGCGTATGGAACCACGGTCGGGCGTCACGGATCGCAGAATGGGAGAAGCAACTCAACATGTACGCCTACCTCTATCGACAGCATGGCTTTCCGGTCGAGAAGCTTCAGGTCGTCGCCATCTATCGCGATTGGAATCGCGCCCGGTGCGAGAACGACACCGACTATCCCGAGCAGGTTGAGACCATCGATATCCCGCTATGGGACGACGAAAAAACGCGCGCCTTTATCGCATCGCGCATCGAAGATATCCGTCAGGCGATGCAATTCCCGGACGATTTCATCCCGCCCTGCACCGCCGCAGAACGATGGCAATCCGAGCCGCAATACGCGGTCTATAAGACCGGTGGCAAGCGTGCCCTGCGCGTCTTCTCGACCATGCAGGAAGCTGAGGATTTTCTCGCCAGCCACAAAGATGCCGCCAAACTTCACATCGTCACTCGCGAGGAAACCCCCAAGCGCTGCATGAGCTATTGCACCGTAAACCAGTTCTGCCACTACTACCGCGACGTCCTGGCTCTACCCATCCCAAAAACCGCATAAGGAGGCACCATGCGAATCCCCAAAGAAGTCATTTCCATAGCCTTAGAAGCCGTCAAGTTGATCATCGATGCCGTGAATGGCAAGAAGGATGAGAAGACAGATAAATCCACCAAGTAATAGCATCCAACAACGCAAAACGGGAGAGCCGATATCGACTCTCCCGTTAACTCATCCGTAAATATAGGGATTTATAAATCCACTTTCGCTATTTCGCTTTGCGAAAGGCTTGCGTTCGATGATTTCGTTTCCGATAAATCGGAAGCCAAAATTACTTCAGCATGAGCATCTTTTTCACGCCGATGGATTTACCATTAACCTTTAAGCGATAGAAGTAAACACCGGACGATACCTGCTTACCGGTCGAATTATCACCATGCCATTCGACTTTGTGATTACCGCGCGGATAATCGTCATTCACCAGCCGCTTAACCTTCTGCCCCTTGATATTATAAATATCCATCTCCACCTTGCTTTCCTCGGGAACAGAGAAACAGATCGTCGTAGTCGGGTTGAACGGATTAGGGTAGTTCATCGATAGTACTGGCACGGCAGGAACATGCTCTTCGCTCTGCACCTCATCTTCGATGCCATAAAGGGTATTAAGATCATCCCAATGTTTCTTCGTGCGCTCTCGATAATCATTCATAGACTCAGGCTTCAGTTCAGGATACTTCGTAACTACGGCTGCGCGTCCACCTTCGAGATCAGCTAGAACATTGATTGTCTCCAAGTCCATCTGCGCATAGATAGAGTCTTCGGCAGTCGTTGCATTCTCCAGGCGTTCTATGACAATATCCGCTGCTGCCTGGAAATTCTTGAGCTCCACCTCGCATTTCTTGATGTAGTTATTCAGAATCTTTTCGAAATCCGCATAATCTTCAGCTGTCATGAATTCTGGAACATCGCCAATAAGCGATTCAAAGAATGACTTCAATTCATCAAGATTATTTCCAAGCTTGACCGTCAGAATGTATGCTTTATCTACTGCGAGAGTCCATTCATCAACTTCAGATTCAACACGATCTGTGAGTATCACTCTATACATATCCAGAGCTATCTGAAGATTGCCTTCGTTTTCCTGCTCCATTGCATAACCAGTCCTTGTATGTGGTGGCCAGATCATATCTACATTCGGATCTGCGTCAAAGTTGTTGCAATAGACATTATTGGGATCAAACAGAGGGCTCTCGTTGTAAAGGGTGATCTCATTATTTTGAAAATAGTTACATGTTGCATCTATCGTTACAGTTGAACCATCGAAATCCGAAGCAAAGTGCATATCCGTGCAACCTTCCCAGTGATAGAAATCATTGTGTCCATTGAAAAGGTTGATCTCAGATGTAAAGTAACTGAGGGTTCTAGACATAAAATCGAGATTGTATGTTTTGTTGGCAAAGACGTTATTCGCAGTATAGCTGCAATCAGGTAATGAAAGGTCGCATATAAGCATGCCCCTATCGTTTTCAGTTGACATGATGCAATCGATGATATATGGAGATGATGCGCAAAGTTTGAAGCAATTCGTGTTGTAGTTGAAATTACATTCCGAAATCTCATCTGGACCAGTCGAGAATCCTCCTGATCCGTTGCTGGCTACGACGTTGTTCAGATATATGGCATCATTGCAACATGAGAATGTGCATCCCGTGGTTTCGTGCACTTTCATGTAACTGGAGCTGATACCGAAGTTTTCAGGATTGTTTACATCTTCGCTGCCATCGAAAGCACAATCAGTTATATCTTCAATCTTTCCAGAGCCGACAAGATTGATCCCTACAGAACATTTTATGAAATCGCACCCTGAAATTGAATGCGACAATTCATGTATTGATGATACTTGAATGCCAACGCTTAGGCCAGTGAATTCAGAAGTGTTGATATCAAGATCAGCGTCCAATCCACTTGATGTACTGCTAATCCTGATGCCGTAAGTGTTTTCGCACCCTTCATCCTCCGGAGCAAACGTGGTCGGAGTTGCTTCCAAGCCGGTAACAAGTAGCGTGGTTGACGAATTGTTTCCATGGAAATATATACCTGTTCCATCACCTGGAACATTAAAATCGCACTGATCTATAGTCACATCAGCAGATCCACTTACATAGATAGCTTGTTCGCAGGATTGGAACTCACAAGACGTAAAGTCAGCAGAGCCGCCTACGAATAAAAAGCCATTCTCGCCCCCCACAAATGTGAAGTCATCCGCATCAATCTCCGACGTAGGAGAGCAGTAGATACCATCCCAGTCTGAAATATATTTTTTGATTGAGCCACTGGTAAAATATGCGTCTCCCAGAATAACCAGGCTCGAGCCTGTTCCCATATAGTTCGTGCCCTCAACATAAAGCGTTCCACCGTATTCGACGGTGATATTGCAATCGCTTCCAACACGAACACCGCCTTGAAGATACAGGAATTTGCCTGACGGCACCGTTACGTCATGATTGACAATCTGGTCATTAAGCACCAGATTCTGTGTAAGTGTTTCGGGGATAAAGGGTTGCAAGCACAACAGCATCCCATCGCCTGGCTCGATTTCAACTTCAGCAGATGAGGAACTGGTTCCATTATAAGTAATTTCCCATTCATCAAGCGTATATGCATCAACCAGAGCATAGCTTGATAAATTCCCTGTAAACTCGAACTCCACGGTTTGCGGATCCGATACTGCGAAATACTGGTCGATATATTCGGAAGGGCAATTATCGTAATTCCATTCCAGATGATCGGAGAAGATTTCTCCAAAATCACTATCTTCTTCATCTTGTTCATACAAGAGAGTGGTATTATCATTAGGGTCTTTATAGTAAGGGATATTGGCTCTGCGGTTGACGAGCATGAAGTAGTCAGTTGCTCCGCCAGAATACTGCGCGCATTCCACATATCCGTCATATCGTTCATCGTAATCAGTGTAGTTACCGATGCCTGTAGGATCGTAAGCTTTCATCTTTACAGAACTTGATACAGATGAAAGCCCCTTGGGATCACTATAGATGTCATGTTTTAGAGTCATAACCTTACTTGAATCCCAGACGCAAGTCTTGATGATCGGAACGATAACTTCCATCTCTTTATGGACTTCCTGGAGTGCATAATATTGCGGTAGTTTGACAAAGTCCATGTATCGATTAAACTTGAGTACAGGCCCTTGCTGAATTTGTTTTGCACTTCTATCCTCAGTTGGCAATCGCCCGGCATTATCCCAATACTCCTCATCATCGAATTCATCGTCAATGGATGTTGGAACTAAATTGTCGGGATTAGCAGATGATTCAAAGTTGTAGTAGAATATTCCATCCGCATCATAGCATAGCGGAAGGAATGCCAGCACCTTCTGGAGTTTCGATGGTGGAAGGATATAGCCATTCCATTGTTTCACGTTATTTATCAGTTGTATAACCCCGTATGATTGTACACATGGGCAAAATCGCGGCACATCAGTTTGTGTCATGCAGAATGCCTTTTCTTCTTTGTATGAGTCACACATGAGACTTAACTGACCCTGTAAATTTGCAAACAAGACGTAGTAGTTATTTTCTCCTGTCTCCGGCGCTTCGACCCAGTTCGCTTTCATTCGGCATGGGTAAAATTGAGGTAATATGCTCTTGGGTGTTACCTCCGTAATGAATGCCTTGTTTATCAAATGCAACTCGCCTGCAGCATAAGCTTCATTTTGATCCTTATTCAGGACAGAGGTAAATACTTCTCTATCCGAACCAAGTATCTCATTGATCCGCTTCGATGATCGCCACTGAGCTCCGAAAGGCTCATCCCGGCCCGTAAACTTATTAGTCGATGGATAACTTGCCGCTGCGTCTATAACATCTTGGACACGTTCATAGGCGGGATCGGCGGGGTCAACTCCATCGAGATCTTCTTTATAGTTGTCCATAATACCTACCCAATCGACATTCAATATGACATCATAGTCATTATAGAAATAGATCGTTGGACATAGATTGAACCGATTCTTGTTTGCTATGTATATCGGATCAGCAAGACCTGACTCAAAGATTGGATACGCCTCCGTGTAGAACTCGAATTCAACATAGTCGTCATCATTATGTTGATACTGGTGAAGTGTATTCCAGTTATTCACATCGATGCATAGCTCGTCAGTATATTCATTACCATCGTAGTAGTTGTCGTAGTCACCGTAATTGGGATCGTCTGCACCTTCCGCTATCGGGATATTGACGTAACTCAGGCCAGAGCTTCCACTGCACATGACCTGCGCGCCCAGCCTGCACAGCACATCCGTATCGTTTAGCCCAGCGAGGTCTGCCGGATCAATTCTCATGCGAAAAGTCAGCTTGAATATCTGATTACCCCATTTCGTTGCATTAATCGTGGACATTGCCGATAGTTGAGTATATAGTTCTTTGTCATTCCATGGACTTTTAAAGGGAGCCACTACGTATCCGGAACCGTCACCCGGCTCCCAGACTTGATAGCTTCTTGAGTCGAGATCGTCATTAGAACTATAGTAATAAATGATATTATTATCATCGATATCAAATGCAATATCAGTTGATATCCGATACCATTTCATCTCTTCGGGCCAATGATCGGGCATCATGTCTTCCGGCGCCAGCCCCGGATCCAGATATTCCGCCTGATACTCGACATCATTGAAAAAAGATGACTCGGTAATGACATCGTCATAAACTATCGGATGAATTCCGTGATCAGCAAATACCGAGGAATATGATAGTGTATAGTCAGAACGGATTTCCATCATCGTGTTATAGTGAGCCTCTATCATCAGATCGGCAACCTCCCCTGCAACGACAGTTGGATCACAAGTCGAATTATATATCGAAAAGATTGATGGTCGAAAGTGAGAATAGGTTCCGATTACGAATTCATCCGGTTCCAACGCGAGTATTGTGATCGCGATTACAATTGTGGCTGCGAGGAGCATCCATTTCCGTTCCATAATTACCTCCAGATATGTTTTTTATCACTCACCGTTGTTTCCTGAGCAATAGGCAACTCAAGAGTATGATGAGAAATTTTCGTTCATCGTGTGGAGGTAGGGATGATAGTGTGGAGGATTCCCTACATTCCCTCTGAAAATTCCTGCTTTCCTGTTAATATGATCTGAATGAAACACCGTGTCACCCTGAGCGTAGTCGAAGGGCGAACACGGATCAACAGATCAATCTCCACTGGTCCGTCCTTCGACTTCGCTCAGGATGACACAGTTTATTTCATTAGCGTCACCTTCCTTGTCTGCAAGGTGTTGTCTCCGGCATTGAGCTTACAGAAATAGACGCCACTGGACTTGTCTTTCGGTCTCCAGGTCACGGTTTCACCGGCATGATCGACCGCAATCGTCTCCACCTTCTGACCCTTGACATTGTATATCTCTATCTTCAAATCGTGATATACCTTATCCGTCTTAATCTCGAAAGAAATCTCCGGGTTGAAGGGATTCGGGTAGGCATTGAACGTGACATCCGCAGGCGGTACAGACTCGTCGCTCGTATCGTCGAGGTCAACCTCTTCGAGGTCTTCATGTCCGCCATACACGAACACATAGCCCCAATTGGAAGTGGAACTGCCGCTATTGCCGGAAGCACCCACAGCGATATCGTCAAAGCCGTCATTATTGAAGTCTCCAACAGCATGAGATGTATTTCGTCCATACCCCTCTTCGCCGCAATAGCCATGGTAGTCTTGGGTTCCATTCTGGTCACCTAAAAAGAAGTAGAGGTAGCCGGCATCACCCGAAGTGATGATATAGGGATCGACCAAATCGCCCTTGCCGTCATTATTCAGATCACCGAAGGATGGAGCGAAGATCGAATAATATTCGATATAGCCGTACCAGTCCCAGTGAATCGTTTCACCGCCACGCCATAAACGGCAACCGGGAGAAGTACTACCATCATCGGGAACGTCGTAACCCGATAGAACGAAATCATCGTAACCGTCACCATTCCAATCACCGGCAGGATATAGTTCGTACCAGAAATTGATTGGAGACAAATAGTCCAGTCTGTAATCTGGAATTGTGTCTTGAACCGTTCCTCCGAAGAAAAAACGATTGTGGAAACTTGCACGTAATGTGCTGTCCGGCATCACTACGATGTCGGTTTGATAATAGTAACTGAAATCATCGAAGCCGTCATTATTCACATCACCCAGACCACGAAAACCTTTGCCGTTACATGTATAAATCCCTTCCACAAAGGTCACCTTCTCGAAGGTGCCGCCGTACACGATGGAGTAGGTAAGTGTATTGCTCAATTCTTCCGTTATCCCCGCATCATCGTACCCGTCGCCGTTGATATCGCCGAGGGGGTGGATTTCCGCACTTGATGAATTTACTTCATATTCGTAATCAGGTATGGTGTCGTTTACGGTATTTCCACATAAGATTCTACATCTATGATGATATGAATAACCTCCATTATACATACCATAACTATATCGATAACCGATTTCTTCGCATTCATCTCCATCCATATCTCCAAGATTTTGTAAATTGAGCCAAGAATCAATATATGTCTTTGATGTATCAATGGCTGTGGATATCGTCATATCGGGTGAATCAGGAAGTCCCATTTCAGATCCGTAATAAACATACAATTTTCCTCTTTGATTTTGGTGTTCTTCGTTGATGTAATACCTATAGGCGTTTACTACTAAATCATCAATTCCGTCGCCGTTGAAATCCAAAGAGATGACGTATTTCCCATAATCGATACTTGGCTGTTCACTTTGCATCTGCCACACAACATCAAGCTGGTTTTCGGCGGATAGCAGTGCGCAGGCGGTGAGTAAGATGGCTATAACGATGTATTTCATGGTACCCTCCCTACAGTTACAAAACATCTATGCAGAATTTTAATGTTGATTTATAGTCTGTCAAGTATCAATTTCCACTCTCGCTATTTCGCTTCGCGAAAGGCTTACGTTCGATCATTTCGTTCCGATAAATCGGAAGCCGAAATCATTTCATCAACGTCACCTTCCTTGTCTGCAAGGTGTTGTCTCCGGCATTGAGCTTACAGAAATAGACGCCACTGGCATAGTCTCCGGCATTCCAGGTGATGGATAACCCCCCTTTGTCCCCCCTTCTCAAGGGGGTGAGTAAGGTTTCCACCTTCTGCCCCTTGACATTGTATATCTCTATCTTCAAATCATGATACTCTTGTTCCGTCTTAATCTCGAAAGAAATCTCCGGGTTGAAGGGATTCGGGTAGGCATTGAACGTGACATCCGCAGGCGGTACAGACTCGTCGCTCGTATCGTCGAGGTCAACCTCTTCGAGGTCTTCATGTCCGCCATACACGAACACATAACCCCAATTGGAAGTGGAGTTGCCGCCATTGCCATACGCACCCACCGCGATATCGTCATACCCGTCATTATTGAAATCGCCTACGGCGTGGGCACTTTCTATTCCATACCCCTCTTCTCCAGAACTGCCATAATAATCCCAAGTTCCATTCTGGTCACCCAGATAAAAGAAGAGGTATCCTGTATCACCTGAAGCTAAGCAATAGGGATCAACCAGATCACCTTTACCGTCTCCGTTCAGGTCTCCATAAGAAGGATTGAAATATCCGTAGAACTCGATATAGCCATACCAATCCCAATGAATGATTTCACCGCCACGCCATAAACGGCAACCGGGAGAAGTGCTGCCATCATCAGTAGCCTCGTAACCAGAGAAGACAAAGTCATTGTAACCGTCACCATTCCAATCTCCCGCCGGCATCAAATGATAGACGAAATTTACTGTCGTTTCATGTACGAAATGATAATCCGGTATCGTATCTTGAACCGTATCTCCAAAGAAAAAGCAATTGTGATATGTATGGTATTCGCCATTCCAATCATCTTCATAATGGTAACTGAAATCGTCGAAACCATCTCCGTTCACGTCGCCAAGTCCGCGGAAGTTTTTTTGATTCTGCGTATAGATTCCCTCCACAAAGGTCACCTTCTCGAAGGTGCCGCCGTACACGATGGAGTAGGTAAGTGTATTGCTCAATTCATCCGTTATCCCCGCGTCGTCGTACCCGTCGCCGTTGATATCGCCGAGAGGATGGATTTCCGCACTTGATGAATTTACTTCATATTCGTAATCAGGTATGGTGTCGTTTACGGTATTTCCACATAAGATTCTACATCTATGATGATATGAATAACCTCCATTATACATACCATAACTATATCGATAACCGATTTCTTCGCATTCATCTCCATCCATATCTCCAAGATTTTGTAAATTGAGCCAAGAATCAATATATGTCTTTGATGTATCAATGGCTGTGGATATCGTCATATCGGGTGAATCAGGAAGTCCCATTTCAGATCCGTAATAAACATACAATTTTCCTCTTTGATTTTGGTGTTCTTCGTTGATGTAATACCTATAGGCGTTTACTACTAAATCATCAATTCCGTCGCCGTTGAAATCCAAAGAGATGACGTATTTCCCATAATCGATACTTGGCTGTTCACTTTGCATCTGCCACACAACATCAAGCTGGTTTTCGGCGTATAGCAGTACGCAGGCGGTGAGTAAGATGGCTATAACGATGTATTTCATGGTACCCTCCCTACAGTTACAAAACATCTATGCAGAATTTTAATGTTGATTTATAGTCTGTCAAGTATCAATTTCCACTCTCGCTATTTCGCTTCGCGAAAGGCTTACGTTCGATCATTTCGTTCCGATAAATCGGAAGCCGAAATCATTTCATCAACGTCACCTTCCTTGTCTGCAAGGTGTTGTCTCCGGCATTGAGCTTACAGAAATAGACGCCACTGGACTTGTCTTTCGGTCTCCAGGTCACGGTTTCACCGGCATGATCGACCGCAATCGTCTCCACCTTCTGACCCTTGACATTGTATATCTCTATCTTCAAATCATGATACTCTTGTTCCGTCTTAATCTCGAAAGAAATCTCCGGGTTGAAGGGATTCGGGTAGGCATTGAACGTGACATCCGCAGGCGGTACAGACTCGTCGCTCGTATCGTCGAGGTCAACCTCTTCGAGGTCTTCATGTCCGCCATACACGAACACATAACCCCAATTGGAAGTGGAGTTGCCGCCATTGCCATACGCACCCACCGCGATATCGTCATACCCGTCATTATTGAAATCGCCAACAGCATGAGATGTATTTCGTCCATACCCCTCTTCGCCGCAATAGCCATGGTAGTCTTGGGTTCCATTCTGGTCACCTAAAAAGAAGTAGAGGTAGCCGGCATCACCCGAAGTGATGATATAGGGATCGACCAAATCGCCCTTGCCGTCATTATTCAGATCACCGAAGGATGGAGCGAAGATCGAATAATATTCGATATAGCCGTACCAGTCCCAGTGAATCGTTTCACCGCCACGCCATAAACGGCAACCGGGAGAAGTACTACCATCATCGGGAACGTCGTAACCCGATAGAACGAAATCATCGTAACCGTCACCATTCCAATCACCGGCAGGATATAGTTCGTACCAGAAATTAATTGGAGACAAATAGTCCAGTCTGTAATCTGGAATTGTGTCTTGAACCGTTCCTCCGAAGAAAAAACGATTGTGGAAACTTGCACGTAATGTGCTGTCCGGCATCACTACGATGTCGGTTTGATAATAGTAACTGAAATCATCGAAGCCGTCATTATTCACATCACCCAGACCACGAAAACCTTTGCCGTTACATGTATAAATCCCTTCCACAAAGGTCACCTTCTCGAAGGTGCCGCCGTACACGATGGAGTAGGTGAGCGAATCGCTGCTTTCGTCCGTTATCCCCGCATCATCGTACCCGTCGCCGTTGATGTCGCCGAGGGGGTGGATTTCCGAGGATAGCCCACATTCGTAGCTGTATGCGCTGTCTGGATTGATCTCATTACTGCCAACCAGAATTCGTGCATTTTCAAAAAAATGATATCCCGATTGATCATGCCATCTTCCGCCATATCTGAATCCAAGGTCTTCACATCCATCGCTATTCATATCACCGAGATTCACAACTGAAATCCATGTTGAAGTATATTCAAGTGTCGTATCAACTTCTGCCGTAGCTGTTAAAGAAGGAGTATCAGGCAAACCATCCTCAGAACCGAAATAGATATATAACTTACCTTTGAAATCTGGAAATTCTTCATTCGGAATGTACCTTGGAGCGGATACAGCCAAATCGTCGAATCCATCTCCATTGAAATCCAAAGCTGTAACATATTTACCGTAATCGATACTTGGTAATTCACTTTGCATCTGCCACACAACATCGAGTTGGTTTTCGGCGGATAGCAGTACGCAGGCGGTGAGTAAGATGGCTATAACGATGTATTTCATGGTACCCTCCCTACAGTTACAAAACATCTATGCAGGATTTTAATGTTTCATCGGACACGGTCAAGATATTTTTGTGATGCTCATTGAATTCTTGTGATGAAACCGATGCCAAGCCCAAACAGGAGTGCATGGTACACATACAAACATTATGCATTCAGAAAACAACCAAGGAGAAAATCATGAAAGCATCCCAACTGAAAGAAACACTGGCGTTTGCCATCAAGAACAAGCTTCCCGTGCTGATCAAGGGTGCGCCTGGAACCGGCAAGAGCGATCTGGTGGCGCAAGCATGCCATAAAGCCGGAGCCAACCTCATCATCAGTCATCCGGTGGTGTCTGATCCGACCGACTACAAAGGACTGCCCTTTCCGGTCGCGGACAAGGACGAAGCCACCTTTCTGCCCTTCGGAGACCTTCTGAAACTCATCAACGCTGAAAAGCCCACCGTGTTCTTCCTCGACGACCTCGGACAGGCTCCCGCAAGCGTGCAGAGCGCGGTCATGCAGCTGATACTTGCGAGACGGGTCAACGGACACAAGGTGTCGGAGCATGTCGTGTTTCTGGCGGCAACCAACCGTCGCGAGGACAAGGCTGGCGTGATGGGCATCCTGGAGCCTGTGAAGAGCCGTTTTGCCGCGATCGTCGAGCTGGAGGTCGATGTCGATGACTGGGTCGCGTGGGCGTTCCGCGAGGAAATGCCGGCGGAATTGATCGCCTTCATTCGCTATCGACCGCACCTTCTCCACGACTTCAACCCCACCGCAGATATCGTCAACACGCCCTCGCCTCGAACCGTCGCGTATGTGGGCACGATGATGAAGAATGGTTTACCGGAAGACCTGACCTACGAGCTGATCGCTGGCGCTGCTGGAGAAGGCTTTGCGGCGGAGTTTATCGGCTTCCTCAACATCTTCCGGGACCTGCCGGATATCCCGTCGCTGATCAAGAACCCCGAGACGGCTGTCGTACCGGAAGAGCCATCAATGTTGTTTGCCATCTGCGGCGCGTTGGTACAGCAGGCGAACCGAAAGAACTTCGGGCAGATCCTGACCTATGCAGAGCGCATCCCACCGGAGTTTCAGGTGCTACTGGTCAACGATGCGCAACGCCGAAATCCGACGCTTTCTTCCTGTCCCGCCTTCGCCCAATGGGCCATCAACCACCACGATATCGTTTTCTGACATCTCGAGGAAACAACTTTCTTTCGCATCCCTTTTCCCACCTATAATCTATCGTTGTCCTTCGACTACGCTCAGGATGACACGATAGATAATACCCTGCAAAATAATGGTTTGTCATCCTGAGCAGAGTCGAAGGACAGAACGATTATTTTGCAGCCCAACAATCCCCAACCCAACAAGGAGACCACCATGCCTATCCAAAACAAAGCCATGATCGCGCATCTGCATATCTCGACATGGACCGCCCGGAAGTTCGACCGCCGTGTGACCCGCGAGATCGAAGACAACTACGCCGCCAGCAACTCCGGTCGGTACAACAAGATTCTCATCGCGACCGAGTACCTGGGCAAAATCCAGAAGATCGCTTCCACAGTCAGAGCCTACCACTATGAAAACACCCTGCCCTGGATGGACAACGGGGGAAGGCTTCTACCGACAGCCAACTATTTTGGCTATGTCCAGCGGATGGATGAGTATCGCGCCGAGTTCCTGCGTGAGGTTAACGCCTTCCTGGACAGCTATCCCGATTACCAGCAGGAAGCGAAAAGTCGTCTCAATGGGATGTATTCCATCGAGGATTACCCCGACATCGATCGTCTGCGAGACAAATACGCATTCTCCGTTCGCATGGCGCCGATTGCCGACGCGGACGATTTTCGGGTCACGCTGAACGATGAAGACGTCGAGACCATCCGTGAGGACTACCGCCAGCAATTGGAAGATGGACTCCGCGATGCCCATCAAGACCTGTGGAAAAGGTTGCATGGTGTGGTCTGGCATATGCTAGAGCGGCTCACAACTGCCGATGCCCGTTTCAAGAATAGTCTGGTCGAGAACATCCGCGATATCTGCCGTCTGATGCCGAAGCTCAATATCACAGAAGACCCGCTGCTCGATTCGATGGTGGACGAGATCAAACGAAAGCTGACCGTTCATGCGCCGGAAGTCTTGCGAAGCGACCCGGAAATCCGTAGCGATACGGCATTGGCAGCGAAACAGATCATCGAGAAGATGCGGCATTATGCGCCCCTTCGGGAGGCGTCATGAACGCACGAGAAAAGCTGATCAAGGCGAGGGCGGGTCTGGTTTTGGGCTCGCCCTTTTTCGCAAGCATCGCGCTCCATCTGAAGCTCGTAGAAGACGCCACCTGCGAGACTGCCTACACCGACTCGGTTGTTCTGGGCTACAACCCGAAATTCATCGATGGACTGACTCTGGCGGAGACCAAAGCGCTCATCTGTCACGAGGTGATGCATGTCGCCATGTTGCACGCCTTCCGCAGAAAGAGCCGCGATCATCAACTCTGGAACGTCGCTTGCGATTATGCGATCAATCCGGTGATCGACAAAGCCGGGATGCTTCTGCCCGATGGCGCACTCTTCCATCATCAATATGACAATATGGAAGCGGAAGCGATCTATGCCAAGCTCCAGAACAGCAAAACGAGAAAGCGGCACCAGAAGCCGTCTTTCGGCGAGGTGCGGGACTACAAGCCAAAGCCTGGCGACCTTCCGAAACCACAGCAGATCCAAAACACGAAGATACAAGTCTCGCAAGCCATGACAACCGCGAGAATGCAGGGGAAATTGCCGCAAGCCATGGAACGCACGATCAACGAAATCCTTCAGCCGCAGCTGCCCTGGAAAGAAATCCTGAGCCGCTTCATCACGCAGAACTCCCGCAACAACTATCGATGGAAACAGCCCAATGCTAGATACCTGCATGCGGGGCTATACCTGCCATCGCTATCAGCACCGTCCCTCGGCACCATCGCCGTTCTGATCGACACCAGCGGCTCCGTCAACCAAAAGGAACTCGACCTCTTCGCATCGGAGCTGAAATCCATCCTCGCATCCTACCCCGACACAACCATCCACGTCGCCTACGTCGATAGCCACGTAGCCCACCACCACGACCTCACCCTCCACGATTTCCATCTCGTAGCCCAGGGTGGTGGCGGCACCGACTACCGACCCGGATTCACCCACCTCGAAGACAACCAGATCAATCCCTCTTGCATCCGACCTGCTCCCAAAAAACTGGACAAGTTATAATGCGAGTCTCCGAATAAAAACTGGAGGCGAGAATGAAGCGAAGTCGATTTAGTGAAGCCCAGATAATTGGGATTTTACAGGAAGCGGAAAACGGCACAATGGTCAAAGACTTGATCCGCAAACACGGTATATGCGAAGGGACGTATTACCGCTGGAAGAGCAAGTACGGCGGGATGAGCGTCAGTGAAGCGCACCGTTTACGCCAACTGGAAGACGAGAACCGCAAGCTCAAGCATATCGTGGCGGATTTGACGCTCGAAAACAAGGTTCTGAAGGACGTTAACTCAAAAAAAGGTAACATTTCATGTTACGGAGATATTGGTGATGCCTGCGTCGCGTCGGCAGGCAGTGACCTACGCTAAACAGGAACACGATCTGCCCGTATCGCAGGCATGCAGACTCTTCAAAATTGCTCGCAGCAGCTACCTTTACGAGCCGGTTATGCCGGATGATGCAGCGCTTCGTAAGGCGATTCGGAAGCTGTCGCAAGAGCGTCGGCGGTGGGGCTATCGTCGTCTGATGATTCTTCTGCGTCGGATGGGATTCACGGACAACCATAAGCGGATCGAGCGTGTTTATCGCGAGGAAGGGCTTCAGATCAGAAAGCGAACCAAGCGGCGCGGGAAACGGGTTCGCGGGGAAATGGCGTATCCTCCACAGCGCCCTATCGAGCGATTCTCAATGGATTTCATGCACGATAGTACGTTGAATTCGAAGAAGTTACGAATTCTGAACATCGTGGACGATTTCACGCGGGAGTGCGTGGCCTGCGAAGTAGCGACTTCGATCAGCGGTCAGTACGTCACCCGGGTGCTGGACAGAGCCATCGAATTGCACGGTAAGCCCACACGGTTACTATCGGATAACGGTCCGGAGTTTATCAGTCACGCCCTGGAAGAATGGGCTTTTCAGAAGGGTATCGTGCTTGATCGCATCGAGCTTGGCAAGCCGAACCAGAATGCTTTTGTGGAAAGCTTCAACGGTCGGATGCGGGATGAATGTCTGAATGAAAATGTGTTCATGGATGTCCGGGAAGCGAAGTCTATCATCGAAGAATGGCGAAATGATTATAACCTGAATCGTCCGCACAGCTCACTGAACTACTTGACACCGGAAGAATTCAGGAGAGATTGGGAGTACCAACAAGAAAAAATCCAAAGGGAAAAGGGGCTTTTTGTCTCTTTTCCTTTGGATCAGTTATGTACTGACGGAAGACTCGCATAATACGCTGTACAGAAAATGGGGGCACGTCGTCCCCTATTCTGTTAATGCAAACAGCTGAATTTACATATCGGTCGCCACTCTTTTTCTTGTATATCAAACCTATTATGCAGTTAATTGAAAGGCTTGCACACTTCTCTGAAATTGCTGTTAATGCTTCATTGCATTTCTCGTAATGGTCAGGAGAGAATTTGCTGAAATCGTAACCCGTAATCATTGCTTCAGGAAACAAAACTACATCAACATCACGATTCTTTGCTTGTTCAAGATAATCACATACTCTTTGAACATTATTTCCTATTGAGAAATCTGTTCGACATTGAACAGCGGCAACTCTTAATGTCGTCATAATCCCATCTCCTTTTTTTCTTAATAGAATAATGTCAGTGAGCTGTCAAATACATTTTATAATGAATGCTATAGAAATACGATAGTCTCAGTCCGGCAGCGCCAGTGAAAGGGCGGAAAGGGCGTGTGGGCACCCGATACGCCAATCGGTTCGTCCTCGTCACCGTAAACCACCTGGTCGTCCTTCACCCACGGCGCGAGGGCCTTGATGTAGTCACGGGCGTCGTCCAGGCTGGAGGAGCGCGTGTTGAGGGATTGCAGGTTGTCCATGACCTCGAGCGCGGTGTTGAGCGGATAGACCTTGTCATCCGCGCTCGAAAATCCCATCTGGGCACTCTTCCTGGGCCGCAAGAACTGCCCGATGTCACGTCCGGTCAATGAACACGGCACAGGCATATTCGATTCGCTTGAAGAAGCCCTCACATCGATTCCCTGGCCGCGAAGGCACTAAGACCATGATAAGCATCTACCTTGCGAAGTCACGGTTCTCCTCGACTGGCGTCCATCAACTGATCAGCCCGAAGCTCCCGAAGAAGCTGAAGTCTGGTACGATGTCCCCTTCACCTTCGATCCGCCGTCCCACAGACCGCGTTTTGTCGTTCGATCATCGCTGACAGTCGGCAAGAACGGCGAAGTGAAAGAGAGTAATAGTAAACAGGGCGTAAAAGGTGCGCATTCTCCGGAACGTCCCCGCGCGAACTATCAGAACACCGAATTCCGCAAGAAACGCGGGGATCGCCTTGCGCAGGACGGCGGTCGCTGCACCTTCTGCGGATCGCCGGCTTCGACCGTAATCGAGTAGGGGGAGTTGCTCTCCCCCTCTCACACCACCGGGCATACCTGCTCGGTACCACGGCGGTTCCTTTCGCGGTTTAACAACATGAACTTGTCGAGCAGAAAGACCAGCCCGATACACCTGAACCAATCGTTTGACATACCCTTATGTGCTGCTTCGGTGCAGGACTTTCGCCACCAGCCTTTCCCGGAACCGGCAAGCATCCAGCTTTCCGATTCACGGACACCACACTTGATCAGAAATCGTGCGATACCAATGGCTCGTTTGCATTGCTTGAGCCGGTAGCATCGCAGTTTTCTCCGTATCCATTGGTCGAGATCGCGAAAAACGCTTTTCGTCGTTGCGAGTTTGTAGTAATTTCACCAGCCATCCAGATATTTATTCACATCTTTGACGACGGTCATGAAACTCGTCCCACGGTTGCGTTTCGTGAGTCCCTTGATCTTCCCCTTCAACCGCTCGATACTCTTGGGCGAGACCGTGAGTCTGCCGTCGAGCATGATGCGGTACCCCAGAAACTGGCGGTTTGACACTTTATCTACCGCGCTCTTGCTGCGATTCACCTTGAGTTTCAGCTTCTTCTCGATGAACCGGACAATCGATTCCATCACGCGCTCGCCGGCTTTCTGACTGGAAACGTAAATGTTACAGTCGTCGGCATAGCGGCAAAAGGCGTGACCGCGTTTCTCCAGTTCCTTATCAAGATCGTCGAGCATCAAGTTCGCGAGAAGCGGAGACAGTGGCCCGCCCTGTGGGGTGCCTTCGTCACGGGGAATGCACACGCCATTCCGCATGAGTCCTGCCGTCAGATAGCGACGAACAAGACGGAGAAGCCGTTTGTCACCGATGTGACGGGCGAGGCGCGACATCAGGATGTCGTGGTTGACTCGATCGAAGAATTTCTCAAGATCGAGATCGACCACAATGATGAATCCTGAAGTCACGTATTCGCTGGCGGCTTCAAGGGCGTTGTGGGCGCTCAATCCGGGACGAAATCCGTAGCTCGACGGGTGACTTCGCGCGCGAGCATGAAACGAAATACGACAGACAAGGTCGCAAAAGGACGATCGGCAAACGGGTCTCTATCGGGTCCCTCGCCGGGCCGATTGACGAGACCGCGGATCAACGCGCTGAGCGACTTTTCGACGAGCATAAGGACTGGCTCGACAGACGTGCGGGGAATGGCGGATTCATTATCGAGAAATTCGACCTGGTGCGTCTCTTCCGGGTTGTCGGCTACAAACCGGATAAGGAAGCCTCTTATAAAAATGGCAGCTATAACCTCCACAAGAAACGTCTTACCTTCAACGCAGCATTGATGGAAGGAGTCCTCGAAGTGACCGATGCGGAACAATTCGTGAATACGATCCGCAACGGGATCGGCTCGGCGAAGTCGTTCGGGTTTGGACTGCTCTCGGTGGTCAGGAGGTAGGAGGTGATCGATGCTGACAAAGGATTATCACGAAATCCCCAAGGTACGTGACAAGTGGAGCTGGCTCTACATCGAGCACGGCATCATCGACCGGGAAGACAAAGCCATCGCTGTCCACGATCTTCGAGGATTGACGCCGACCCCGCGAAGCCGGGCGGATTGTGGGACCCCGTAACCGATGAATGCGCCGGCGGCGTTTCCTATGGAGATGGTGGAGACAAGGAGGAAGAATGAACGTCATGATTCTCGAAAAGGTTCCGGTCTCGCTCAGGGGAGAACTGACCCGATGGCTGCTCGAAGTTAAAGCCGGTGTGTTTGTCGGGAATGTCTCCGCGATGGTTCGAGACCGGCTCTGGAAGAAAGTGTGCGGCGGCTCCAAGGGCGGCGCTTGCATGATGCTGTGGTCAACCAACAACGAGCAAGGTTTTAATGTTGACTTCTGGGGCGCCAACAGTAGAATCGTCACAGAATGGGAGGGACTTAAGCTACTGACAAAGCCCTCGAAGCCCGATTAAATCAAGAGTATTCCCCACGCATGTGGGGGTGAACCGCCTGACACCTATCAAGAAAGGGGACGGCGTAGGTATTCCCCACGCATGTGGGGGTGAACCGATGCACAATTGGGAGCCGTATGAACTGGTAAGGTATTCCCCACGCATGTGGGGGTGAACCGTAAATCCATACGTACGCGTGCGAGTCGTGCAATGCATGCTATTTCAATATCTGCCACATTGTGATGACTTCGCGGGTGATGCAATGATTTGTTGTTCATCGAGCGATCGCATGAACGGTTTTCCTTGACCGAAATAACCATTTATAATAGCGAATATATATTCTGTTTTTTAAAATGGAGAACCGATGAAAGATACAGGTAAAATTCCAGCGTATCAAATCGAATATCAGAGGATTATCGACAAATACAAAGGCACGGTAAGGAAAGGCCGCGAAGCGATAAATGCTGGTATTGCCGACATGCAGACGGCTCTCGATATCGCCCGGAAGCATTCGGATCAGGAGAGGATCGCCGAATCGCTATTTCAGCTTGCGTTGTGCCATATCGAGATACGATCCAACGACCAGGCGCTGCATTACCTTTACGAGGTTCTCGAACTGGTGGAAAAGGGCGAAGCGAAGACGGACATTTGTCAGGTTCTCGACAAAATCGCATATTCTTACTGGAGTATGAACGAATTCGATCGAATGCAGCATTTCCTTGAACGAATGCTGGAACTGCAAAAAGAAAGAGACGATCGTTCCGGCATCGCCGACGCACTGCTGAAGATGGGATCCTGCATGCGTTTCCAGGGTAAACTCGAACAGAGCATCGAGTATTACGAAATGGCGCTGGAAATATTCGTTGAGCTGAATGACGTGTTGAATGTTAACCTTTCTAAAAGCAGTATCGCCAATCTTTTATCTTTATCTGGCAAATTCGATCAGGCAATTTCGATAAAAAAAGAAATTATTACCTATTTCGAGTCCGTCCAGGATAATAAATTACTCGCAAGAGAATATAACATGCTTTCCGTAATATATATCAAGCTTGACCATCGTGAATCCGCACTCGAATATTCATTTAAAGCAATACGAATGAGAGAGGAAATCGGCGACAGGTATGGTCTGATGTCCTGCTGGATCAATCTTGGCGTGCTGTACAAGTCCTATGGAGACGATGTAAACGCTGAAAAGTACTATCAGAAAGCTCGGGACTATTGTGAGGAGGTCGGCGATAAGCGAAACCTTTCGCTGGTTTTGAACAATCTGGGAATTATCCAGATGATTCGTAACAATAACCATCAGGCCCTAGAGTGTTTCGAAAAATCCCGAGCACTTAAGGAAGAAACAAACGATCTGATTGGTCTGACAGAAACTTTGCAAAATATCGGACTGATCTATGCAGATAAGCTCCATGACTACGAGAAGGGACTCGAATACTTCGAGAAGGTAAACGAATATACAGAGAAGACCGGTGACAGATTTCTGCAACTTTACAGCAGGATGCAGGTTATTGACATAAAAATCCTTCAGGGAAAGATCGATGAGGCTCATGAATTGTTCGAGGAAACGCACAAAGCAGTTTTTGAGAACAAATACGACAAGTTATACACGCAGGTGTACAGCCAGCAGATTATAATCTATAGTGCGAAGGGCAAATTTCTGGAAGCCGCAAGTACCCATCACCTAATGATCGATGAGATAATGGACAAACATACTTCGGAGATCGCCGAGAAAATTGCCGAACTTCACACGAAGTACAATATCGAGCAGAAAGAGAAGGAAGCCGAGATTTACCGGCTGAAAAACGTCGAGCTGGAAGCCAAGAACCGGCAGATCGAAAAGCAGAAAGTCGAATTGCAAAAAGCGCTCGACGACCTCCATCACAGCGAGATTCGATACCATTTCGTCACCGAGGAACTGACGCGTCATATAAGAACCTCGATGATCGGGCAAAGCGAATCGATCTGTAAAATCTCCGAGATGATCACGATGGTTGCGCGATCTGAGAAAACCAACGTCCTGATCACCGGCGAAACCGGAACCGGCAAGGAAATCGTCGCCAGAAACATCCACGCGTGCAGCAAACGATCGAGACAGCCATTCTATGCTGTGAATTGCTCGGCAATACCAGACACCCTGTTCGAGAGCCACTTCTTCGGGCACGAAAAGAACGCCTTCACGGGTGCGACGAGTGACAAGATCGGCTGGTTCGAGATCGCCGATAAAAGCACGCTGTTTTTGGACGAGATCGGCACGCTTTCGCTCGAGCAGCAGGCGAAGCTGTTACGTTCGCTCGAAGAGCGCAAGATCGTCCGGGTCGGATCCCTGCGCGAGATTCCCGTGGATCTACGAATCGTCAGCGCTACCAACAACAACCTGATGGAGAAGATCGAATCAGGCCAGTTCCGCTCCGATCTCTATCATAGGCTGGCGATCTTCGTGATTAATATTCCGCCCCTGCGTGAGCGTAAGGAAGATATTCCCCTGCTCCTGGAGCACTTTGTCGGGCTTGCATCCAGAATGATAAACAAGAAGATCAACCGCATCGAAAAAGATATAGCGGCTCGTCTCCTGGAATACGATTTTCCGGGGAATGTGCGCGAATTGAAGAACATGGTTGAGCGAGCCGTGGTTGTGGCCGACAGTTCGACACTGAGGGTGAGACACTTCCTGATCCCTACCGCCACCATTGAAACCAACGATGTCGTATCCTTCGCGGACGCGGAGAAGACTCTGCTACTGAAAGCGCTTCGCAGAACGAATTTCAATCGCGTTCAGGCCGCGAAGCTGCTTGATGTCGAACGTAAGGTCGTCGAGCGTAAGATGAAGAAATACAATATTGAGGAAGATAATCGGAACTAACCGGGGAATAATTGGGGATGGTCATTCTTGACCATCGTCGTAACGCATTGTATTACATCCAGATAGGGCAATAACCGCCATCTCTCGATGTCGAATATCGGTGATGTGTGGTCATTTTCAACCATTTCATGATTCTCTTTTAAAAATTATCAAGCAACCCCTTGCCCACATTTCTTGCAATCGACTGATATAGCTGCTCTTATGCGGATGGTACCGCAAATGCGTATATGGATGTAAAGGAGTTGTCATGAATATCGTATTGAGCGAATCATCAAGTTTGAATCCCGGACTGATCGAGGAGCTTGCGGCACTCGAAAACATCAACGTTTACCTTTCCGTATCGTACGCAGACACAGTCAGGATCATCCGTGATATCAAGCCCGAGGTGATCATCATCGAGTCGGACGAAAACGGCGGAATGGATTACGCGCACAGGATTTTCGTCCATTTCCCCGATCTTCGGATCGTGTTATACGATACTACTCGCAAGAACCATTTTACCGAGATACGAAAAGACCATACTATGCACACCGTATCGATTCAGAATATGATGAGCAATTTAAGCTTCATATTCACAGGCAACTACAGTCTAAACATATAAAAAGGAGAACTCGATGAAACCAAGGAATTTCATTTTTGTATGGATTGCGCTAATCTGCATGGCAATTCCGTTGCATGCGGAATACCCCGGCATCAGTATGAATTTCAGCGGTACCGGGCAATACGGACACGGAACCGGTATTCCGACGACCCTGACGTCTCTGACCATGGAAGCATGGGTCAAGCATTCCGAGATGTCTTCTACCGTTCAGCGTTACCTGACCCTGAAGCCGGAAATGGCGGTTATCAGGTTGAACAACACGAACGGTCAGCTCCATTTCTATATCAAGCAGTCGAACGGATCACTCACCGCAGTCAGCGCGAATGTCATGACCACCGGTGAATGGCTGCATGTCGCCGGTACCTACGACGGGACGACACTCAACCTGTATCTGAACGGCGAACTGGTTGCAACCGATACAGCTCCTGTCGGTGGTCTCTATGCCCCGGACGGCGAGTTCGATATCAGCGGCAGTGGAGAACGATTGCGTGGCAGTATCGACGATCTCCGCCTCTGGAGTGACGTTCGCACCGAGACTGAGATCAAGGCGAATCGCTTCAAACAGCTAACCGGAACGGAATCCGGGCTGGTTTCATACTGGAAGTTCGACGAAGGAAGCGGAACGACCGCCTTTGATTCGGCAGGCAGCGCTGACGCCACGCTCATCAATATCACGGATGCAAACTGGAGCCCTGATGGCGCGCCTGTCGGATACGCCATTGGCGGAAACATTACCGCCAGTACCACCTGGAGCGAGGGCCCAGTGTATGTTTTCGACGATATCACGCTGTACAACGGCGCTACCCTGACCATCAATCCGGGCGTCGAGGTGGTCTTTACCGACCAACACGAGATCGACGTGTGGGGCAAGATCAGCGCCTACGGTACCGAACAGGACTCTATCCTTTTCACAGCGCTTTACGACGATATCGGCTGGAAAGGTATCCGGTATATCAACACGAACGCGGACAGCAGCCGGTTTGTCCACTGTATCTTCGAGAAAGCAAAAGTATCCGGTACGAGCGATGAAGTCCGCGGCAGCGCGATGGAAATTAAAACCTTCTCGAAAGTGCGGATTGATCACTGCGAGTTCCGGTACAACACGAACCTCAGCACCACGAGCGGAGAGGGGGGAACGCTTGCACTGCTGGCTTCCTCGGCGAAGGTCAAGGATACCGTTTTCCGCCACAACACGAGCACCAACTATGCAGGCGCACTCTACACCTACTACGGTTCGCCGATGATTGACCGGTGTCAGTTTGTCGATAACAGCGCTACTTACTGGGGTGGCGCCGTCGTCATCAGCAACTCGGATGGCTGGATGAACAACTGTATCTTCAGGAGCAACTCCGGAAGGGAAGGCGGCGCGATCTCGATACTGGGCAGTAGCGGAATATCCATAGCAAACTGCGTGTTCGACGGGAACCACAGCAGTTCCACAGGCGGAGCTATATGGCAGAACTCGAATGAGAGCAGTGTGAATGTCAGCAATTGTACGATCATTAACAACACTGCGGTCAACGGCGGTGGACTTGGGATCTCACAGCTATCCAACATAACGTATCGAAACATTATTATATGGGGTAATACCGCTACCACCAGCGGCGATCAAGTGTATGTCCATGGCTCCAATAACGTCGATTTTCGCTACTGCGATATCGAGGGCGGGCTAAGCGCATTCGGATACTACACCGGCGCCACGCTGTCCGGAGAATACCTGTACTGCTTCGATCTCGATCCCGAATGGGAAGAAACGGAAGACGGCTACTGGATAAGCGGGATATCGCCTTGTATCAACGCTGGCGATCCGGAGACGTCCCTCAGCGGTTCGGCGCTTCACGATATCAACGGCGATCCGCGTTATTACGATTACACCGGTTTTTCGGGAAATCTGGGAGAAGCGTTCGATCGCATCGACGTCGGAGCAGTCGAATCCCAGATGGGGCACCTGCTTGTTCCCGATGATACGGTTATCGACACCGACCAGTATTTCGACGAAAACCTGTATGTGCTCGAGGGAAGAACGCTTCACGTCGATCCCGGCGTTACCCTTTCCTTCTATTCCACAGCTCATGCCTATATATACGGCAGCCTGAGCGCTATCGGCGAGCCGGACAACATGATTACGTTTACAAGTACATCCTCTTCTTCCAGATGGAAGGGACTCACCTTTGGCGAGGAGGGTGTCGATACGGATGAAAGCAGCGTCCTCGAATATTGTATCGTTGAATACGGAGATGTCGGAAGCGGCATGGACGAGCGAGGAGCGAACATCCACGCATGGCGATACGACGACCTGCTGATCCGTAATTGTGTTCTGAGGAACGGATATTCCTACTACGGCGGTGCAATGTATGCCTATGATTCCGGTGTCCGGCTTATCGGCACGGTGATTTGCGATAACGAATCGGAAACCAAGGGTCGGGCGCTGTATTTCAATACTTCGCAAGTGGATATCGTCAATTGTACGATTACAGGGAATACCGGCTCCGCATCCAGTACCGCGGCGATCTATTTCACCAATACGACCTATCAGCCGACGATCGCCAACTGCATCATCTGGGACAACGGTTCCTCGCCACTCTATCCCGGCAGTGGCGCGCTGACCAACGTAACCTACTGCGACATCGAGGGAACCTACCCCGGCACCAATAACTGTGCGTTCGATCCCAGCTTCAAGGAAGAAAGCGACACCCCGTACGACATCAACGGCTGGTCGTACTGCCTGAACGCCGGCACGCCCGATGCGGCGGGATTCGACCTCGCAGAAATCGATATCGCCGGCAATCCGAGAATCTTCCATCATCATGTCGGTACATACGACCGGATCGATATCGGCGCTTACGAGCACCAGGGTTATCTCGCTCCCTGCGATTTCACCGCCTCGGACGGTAACAACGATTATCCCGGGTACGTCCAGTTGTTCTGGGACTATAATTCGAATTATAACTACCCTCCGATGGGATTTAAAATCTATCGCAACGGGATCAACATTACGATCGTCGATAGCGATACGCACGCGTATTCCGATTTCAACGCGCTTCCGGGACAGGTATATTCTTACGCGGTCGAAGCCTACAATGGAGAGGAGGCGGGGCTTTCCGCCGAAGACAGCGGCTACCTCAAGCCCAACGGCATCATTTCGGGTACGATTCTGACAGCGAACAACAATCCGGTGCAGGATATCAAGGTCGTACTGGATCCATCCCCCGGTTACTGTCTGCGCTTTGAAAACAGCCATTCGCCATCTCTTGCGATCGAGGATCCGGGAACCGATATGCGCTACAACTACACCATCGAGTTCTGGGCGAGAACCCCCCTCAGTAATACGACGCTTCTGAAGAAGGGGATTATTCAGTTTCAGATCAATTCTTCGGGAAACGCGGTGGTCACCAACGGCTCCAATTCGCTGACGCAGGCGATCGATTCGGTTAGCGTCGTCGATAACGACTGGCATCACTGGGCAGTAGTCAGCGACTACTCCAATTCGTCGTGCTATCTCTATGTCGATGAGTACATCGTCGCCTCTTCAACCTCATTCGCGCTTTGTACGTCTTCCACCGGAAACATCCTCTCGGGAACCAGTTTCGACGGCTATCTGGACGATATCAGGCTATGGTCTGCAGCGCGAGATTCGTCCGACATCGTCGATGGAAAGGACATTATCGCGCCCTGCGACGAGGATGGACTGGACGGTTACTGGACGCTCAACGAGGGAACTGGCACCACGATCTTCGACGCGACCAGCAACGCCCACAACGGTGTCGCGACCAACTGCGAATGGTCGGCGCAGGACCCGGATATCCAACTCGGCGCGTTCACCGACGAGTGGGGCGATTACATGATCAACCAAATTCCTTACGGAAGTTCGACTACTTTCATTGTCGTACCGACAAAAGTGGGACATATCTTCCAGCCGGAGCAGCGATCGGTTACACTAAGCCAGAGTAACATCGCACAGAACGGAATCGACTTCACCGACAACTCAATGATACCGATCTCCGGGTATGCCAAATACCAGGGCACAACATGTCCGGTGGAAAACGCCACAGTCTATCTCAACGGCTCTATGGCCCTGCCGGTGACGATGACGGATGAGGACGGTTATTACGTAATCGAAGTGGAACACGGAACCAACAGCATCATCTCGCTTGAATTCAACGACCACATCTTCAATCGTTCCTGGGATCTGGGAGTCGTTACCTACCCGAGGACCAACATCAATTTCGAGGACACCTTCAAGACGCAGTTCCAGGCGGATGTCGTGGGCGGAACCGACAGCTATCCCATCGGTGATTTCAATTTGACCATCAATTCGGTGAACGGCTACTACAACCGGGTAGTGACCGGACAGGACTGGTCAACGGGAAGCGTTATCATCAACAATCTGCCTCCGCTCGATTTCCATGTAACCGTCGATCCGGGCGATTTCGATCCTTTCGGGCTGGTTCTCGACGAGCAATTCCAGTCCATGAAGACCCAGGATATCGATCTGACGAACACGGACGAGACAATCGACACGCTCAGCTACGTCTGGCGGGCGCCGCTCAATATCGAAGTCGCCTGGCCCGATACGCTTGAACTGAAACACTTCGCCGATTATCCCGAGAGCGAATTCTACGTTCTGCCACAAAACGAATGGTGCTCGCTGGTGATCAAGGCCTGCGAGGACTACAGCTACGAGGGGCATCCCGACCAGAAGACCTATCTCGTCGAATGCGACCTGACCATCAACGACGAGATTGGCACGCAGGGAGAAACAACGGCATCCTTCGACGGCGAAGCGGAATACACCTATGAATTCGCGCCCTACACGCCCAATATCCAGGGCGGGTATGACAGGCAATACCAGAACATGATCGAGATCACGGTCGAGGATACAGCACGCAATCGCTTCGCCACCCAGACCGACTGGGTGCTGACCGAGGGTATCAAGCCATTGGAAAGCACCTACGCGACAACTTCTCCTGAAATTCCCTTCCTGATCCTGCACGATCCTCCCGGAGATTGCAGCTATGCTTCATTCAACCAATCGAGTTCACATACCATGGGCTTCGGCGTTTCGGTCTGTACCGACATGGAAGAGAACACATACTCGAAGATTCACCTCGGAGCGGACCTCACGACAGAAGAAGGTCTGCTTTTCAGCGTGGAAAACGAGATCGATATTACCGCAGACATGAACATGGGATTTACCATGGGAATGCATCAGGGAACGAGCCTCGAGCAGGAATATACCTTCACGACCAGCGAAGAATACACCACCTCGGAGAGCGACGACATCATCGGCGATTTCGGCGCCGACGTTTTTGTCGGTGGCGCACTGAACTTGATATGGGGCATTACGAAAGTGCTTTCCTGGGATGACGAGGCAAATGACGCGATCCTGGAACAAAATGTAATGGTCAGCCCGGATGGCTTCGCAACGGTTTATGTTTACACGGAAAGCCAGATCGAGAACTCCGTGATTCCAAACCTGCTGACGATCGGCGATACCGAGTCGGCCGATCGCTGGCAATCCTACCTGGACATGAACGAGTATAATAAGGAACATGCACAGTCGAATCCCAATCACCCAAACAACATCTCGTTTTGCGCCGGTCCTGCCTACACCTATGTGGAAGAGACCTCGACAACGATGTCAACGACGTTCGAATTCGAAATGACCGTAGGCACCGAGTTTGGAGAAGAATTCGGCATGACGGTTGATGGTGTTGGTGGCGAAACCGGCTACACTTTCTCAACGCAGATTTCATTTGGCGTTTCCGCCTCAAATACTTTCGAGACCACAACAACATCCACGTTTGTTCTTGCCGATGACGATGTCGCCTCCGACCTGACCTGGATATCCGACTATTTCACCACCGATATCGGCGTGGACCCTGTGTATGGAACGCCTGTTTTCAATCTTGTTTCCGGAGCTTCTTCAGCGCACTGGGAGCCTAATACACAGCCCCGCGATGGCGTTATGTTGACTGCGAACACATACACCGCCACCGATATTCCATCCGGCGGAACCGCGGCGTTCCTTCTCTATCTGAGCAATACCAGCCAGACAGACGAAGCGCGCAGATATTTCCTCACGGTCCAGCATGGAACCAACCCGGTCGGCGCTACGGTGAAAATCAACGGCGTGTCTCTGGAAGAGCGCATGGCATTCGATCTCGATGCGGGTGAAACCCGTCAGGCGGTGCTTACCGTGGAACAGGGTGTCGGAGGGTATGAGTTGGAAGGACTCACGCTCGAATTCTATGCCGAGGGAGATCGTGGTTACGACGGCCCCGAGGGACATTACTTCGATGTGTTCAAATCATTCAATATCTATTGGGAAGCGCCATACAGCAGGGTATCCATTGGTCTTCCGCAAGACAATTGGCTACTCAACCAGAATACCGGCGACAGCCTCAGCGTCATGCTGACCGATTACGATCTTACGAAGCCAACCTTCCGTTCGCTCAAGCTCCAGTACAAGCATCCGCAGGACGTCAACTGGCTGCCGGGATTCGAGATTCCGCGCGATTCGCTGGCATCGCATCCCAATTACATTTTCTACCCCTGGGATGTCAGCGGTATCCCCGACGGATTGTACGAGATTCGCGCTGTCGCCACCGACAGCCTGTTGGCGGACTTCAACACGGAGTCTCTCAGCGGCACGATCGATCGGAACGGACCGGATGTCATGGGCGATCCGCAGCCGCTGGACGGCATTCTTGATAACGACGACGAAATATCGATCACGTTCGTCGAAGAGATCGATCCGACCACAGTCAACGTCACGAACATCTCCGTCGTGATTGTCGATGTCGGCAACATGGAAGTGGATTGCGAGCTTGATTGCTACGAGAACAAGGTCGCCATCACGCCGCGAATCGCCAACTACTGGCTGGAAAATCACACGGTCAGGGTCGAGGTTGCGAACATTTGCGATATCCACGGCAACCCGATGGAAGAGCCGGTGGACTGGGAATTCTATGTTAACGCCAATCCCGTCAACTGGGAGACCGCCAAGATCGAGGTGATCAAGCCGCTGGGCGAGGAACTGATCATTACAACCCGCCTGATCAACAACGGAGGGCAGTTATCTTCGTTCACCATCGAAGACCTTCCGGTTTGGCTTACGGTCAGCCCGGATTCCGGTCAGCTTCTGCCGCTCGATTCCGAAACCATCACCTTCACCGTGAGCGATCAGATCGGTTTCGGCACGTACATGGACACGGTATATGCCGACATCCCGTCGCTCGGATCGGAAGTACTCGTATTCGATATCGGCGTCATCGCCGATCCTCCCGAATGGTCAACGGTGGCCATTACGGGCTACGATTACTCGATGTCGATTACCGGCAAGATGTCGATCGAAGGTGAGCTTTCCGGCGATCTCAACGATGTGATCGGCGCTTTCGTGCAGAATACGTCCGGACAATACGAGTGTCGCGGGTATGCGCAGACAGAGAAAGTGCCCGGACTAACCGACGCATTCGCCTTTTTCCTGACCATCCACAGCGACGAGGAATACGGGGAAGATATTCTGTTCAGAGTTTGGGACGCTTCCGAATGCAAGGAGCATTTCGGTATCGAGGAGAGTTACACGTTCATCGAGGGTGCGGTATATGGAATGCCGTCATCGCCGGTCGTGGTTCACGCCTCGCCGGAACTGGTTCGGGATATCTCCTGTAGCACAGGCTGGACATGGCTTTCCACCAACCTCGAGAACCAGACATCGATGTCGGTCGATACGCTGCTGGAGAGCCTCACCCCACAGAACGGCGACCTGATCAAGAATCAGACAGAATACGCCCAATACGTCGAAGGCTCGGGATGGATCGGCTCTCTGACGGAAATCGAAACCACCGAGATGGTCAAGCTGAAACTGGCTCAATCCGACGAACTGACCCTAAACGGACTGCTCGCCGATCCGTACACCTCGCAGATCACCTACGGAAGCGGATGGAACTGGATCGGATACATCCCGCACGTCAGCGTCAGTGTGACGGAAGCGCTCGCCGATATCGACAATCCGGTCAACGGCGATCTGATCAAGAACCAGCACGGATACGCCCAATACCTGGATGGATATGGATGGATCGGATCGCTCCTCTTCATGAATCCGGGCGACGGATACATGCTGCATACCGAGAACGCGGGAACCTTCCATTATCCCGATTACGAACTGACCCGCGGTCTGGAGACAATATCCGGCGGGGATCGGTATATCGCCAGCACCCCCGAAGTTCCGGGTTGGGACATCAATCCGCTCAACTACGAGTATTCTGCTAATATCACGGGCGTGCTGTGGCGGGACAGCGGCTTGTTGCTGGATGATGCGCTTGTGATTGGAGCGTTCAGCGGAGATGAATGCCGCGGTATCGCCGGACCGATCGAGGCCCAAGACCAGTTGATGTATTTCCTTACCATATATTCGAATGACTATCTCGACACAATCACGTTCAAAATCTATAATACGGAAACCGGTGTGGTTACGGGAATTGAAGAAGAAATCAACTTCATCAGCAACCAGATCATCGGTGATCCGCTCGATCCGTACCACTTCGAATTACCTTCCGGAATTATTCCTGGCCCGCAAAACCTGAGAATCACCATCGTCGGTAACGTGGCGAACCTCTCATGGAATAGCTGTATCGGAGCGCAGTCTTATCGCGTATATTCCAGCGATGATCCCGAAGCCGAAGATGAAGACTGGGTTCTCGTAAATACCGTTGTCGGGACGTCCTGCTCCTGTAATATCGTCGGAACCTGTCGATATTATCGAGTTACGGCGGTGATGGGAACTGGCTGGCGAGGAAGCACCACAAGGCAATAATCAAACTGAAACGCAATCACTCGCGGACAGACCTCCCTGTCCGCGAGTTCCTTTTTATAAACGGTTATTCAATCTACCGTGCCCTGCTTGAGTGCGACGAAGGAGTGTATCGAAGGACCATGGTGGATTACGTCGTCAAACGGACATCGGGACACAGTAATTACGGAAAAATAGGGGTATGTGTGGATAAAAAATTCTGACATACCCCCGGAATTCTCATACGGCATCGAACTAATTCATGACATTATAATGAGATAGATGCATATTATCGTAAAAAATCAAATTACTTCTCTGATTCGCGATCGTATTGATTTGTGTGTAATAATAGTTTGTCCTTCGATACACCGCTTCGCGGCACTCAGGATGACAAACCATTATTACACTACGAGTTATCCTCCGTGTCATCCTTGTATATTGACACAGTTCATTGAGAAGCCAGAATAGCGGTAACGCCGCCAGTTTAGATGAGTGGATTACCCTGGTGGCCACCAAGGTAATCCTGCCGGTCTCGAGATCGTTGTCATCCAGGGCTAATAAGCCCGGCACTCAGCTTGGTCCAGACCGGTTCATAATGCGATTCCGAACAGTTGCGTGGGCTTGAAGCCCGAATACAAGAAAGGAGCAATTATGACCAACATTAGCGACAATCTCTCGACCTTCATCGGGATCGATGTTTCGAAATCGACCCTTGATGTATTTGTATCAGGAAGCGGCAAAACTTTGCAAGTAAAAAATGCTGACATTGGATTCGAGGAACTCTATGACGTAATCCACCAGTGCAATGATCCTGTCATTGTATATGAATCGACAGGAGTGTATGGGAAGAAACTGGCACGTTATTTGTTGGAGCGTAACGTAATGGTTGCGGAAGTCAATGCCTATCAGGTTCATAGCTTTGTCCGTAGTACTGGAAAGCTGGCAAAGACAGATCGGATCGATGCGGAGACAATTGCGCTGTATGCCGAGAAGCTCGGCGTCCGATTGCTGTGCAAGGTGGATAAGAGGCATGAGGCAATCAGGGATTTGATGAAACGGAAGCATCAGTTGATTGACTATCGGAAAAGAGAAAAGAATCGCAGAGAATCCACTCTGGATCATGAGATTATCGATAGTATTGATCGCCATGTCGAGTACTTGAATGATGAAATCAAACGAATCGAGAAGCAGATAGATGAACTTCTGGATCAAGTACCGGAGTTTCGTGAGAAGACAGAGCTGCTAACGACAATTCCCGGTGTCGCAAAGCATACAGCACTGACGATGTTGGTCGAATTGCCAGAACTTGGCACCCTAAACAGGAAAGAAATCGCTATGCTTGCAGGCTTGGCCCCGATCAATCATGATAGTGGAACGTTGAAAGGGAAAAGGCATATTCATGGTGGCAGACCATCGGTTCGAAATGCACTGTATCTTCCAACAATATCATCCTTTCAGTGGAATCGTAAAATCGGCTCGTTCCGGGTGGATTTAATCGAGCGAGGAAAGCCCGGGAAAGTGGCAACCACGGCTTGTATGAGAAAGATGGTGACAATCATGAATGCGATGGTTAGAGATAATCTCGCGTGGGGCATGAAATCGCCATCATTGCATGAGTCAACGAACTGAGTTTTATGTGGATAAATGCGTTTGAAGAGTAATTTGTCCACAATCCACGCCGAATAGAACGTCAAAGTGTCTCGTTCGCTTATCGTGGTGTGGATTGTGTCCATTTCAGACAAATTCCAGCATTTATCCACGGAAAACGAGAGGATACCCCCTTTTTATACTTGACGCTCGACACAGTTGCTGAGTGCCGCGAAGCGGTGTATCGAAGGACGCACGGTGGATAACGTCGTCAAACGGACATCGGGACACAGTAATTACGGAAAAATGGGGGGATTCCTGATCTGGTAAAAAATTCTCTTGACACGTTAGGTGTGACTAATGTCTTTTGTGTACACTAAGTATATCGAGGTAAATTATGAGCATTACTGACGATCTCAGCGCCAGTCTGGAGGACTATCTCGAGGCGATCTATCACATTATTCGCGAGAAGCAGGCGGCTCGAGTAAAGGATATCGCGGCGCGTTTACATGTAAAGGCGGCGTCGGTTACCGGTGCGATGAAGTCCCTGGCGAAGAAGGGACTCATTAACTACGCACCGTTCGAGATCATCACCTTCACCCGCGACGGCGAGATCGCCGCGAAGGACGTTGTGCGACGCCACAATGCGCTGAAGGATTTTTTCACGAAGGTTCTCTCCGTCGAGGAGGATGTGGCCGACAAGGCAGCATGCGAGATGGAGCACTGTATCACCAAACCGCTTCTGGAGCGATTTATCCAGTTTGCGGAGTTTGTAGAGGTTTGCCCGAGGGCCGGAACGAAGTGGATTCGCGGATTCGGCTATTTCTGCGACCAGGACTCGTTGGGCGAGAACTGCGAGCAATGTATGCGAACCAATCTGGACGAGTTGATCGAAAATCGTAAAGATAAAGGAGAAACCATGAAAGAACAAAGAACTCTGCGCGACATCAAGCCGGGCAGGAAGGCGAAGGTCGTCAAGGTCGCACTGGCGGACGCCGCGAGCAGGCGCATGGTCGAGATGGGAATGACCGTGGGTTCTGTCATCGAGGTGATCAAGGTCGCGCCGCTGGGGGACCCGGTCGATATCAAGCTTAAGGGGTATCACCTGAGTGTGCGCAAGAAAGAAGCGGAAGGTATCTATGTGGAAGAAATGCCGTCATAACTGCCCGTTCGGCAATGCATATCCGCTCAGCTTCTGCAAGGCGGGTCAGACCGTGACCGTTCAATGCGTACACGGCGGCGAGCAGATGAAGTCTCGACTCGAGGCGATGGGCTTTCTTCCGGGTACGGATATTTCGGTCGTCAGCGCACATCACCACGGACCGTTCATCGTAAAGGTCAAGGATTGCCAGATCGCACTGGGACGGGGTATGAGCCACAAGATTCAGGTGGCTTAATTTTTTTTGCCAATATCGTTAGGCAAGACTAATGATATTAGAAATGACTATGGAGGCCTCATGAAGAAAAAAATCACCATCGCGCTCGCCGGAAACCCCAACGCCGGCAAGACGACGATCTTCAATAATATAACCGGCGCGAGGCAGCACGTAGGGAATTACCCGGGTGTGACCGTCGAGCGCAAAGAGGGTTATCGAGAGTACAAGGATTACGAAATCAAGGTGGTCGATCTGCCGGGAACCTACAGTCTGACAGCGTATTCGCAGGAGGAAGTAATCGCGCGGAACGTCCTGATCGATGAGACACCTGACGTGGTTGTCGATATCATCGACACATCGAATCTGGAACGGAATCTGTATCTCGGCGTGCAATTGATCGAGATGGGCATTCCGCTGCTTCTGGCATTCAATATGAGCGACGTGGCGCAGGCAAAGGGGTATCAGTTCGATCTGAAGAAGCTCTCCGGTCTTCTGGGCGTTCCTATCGTGGAAACGGTGGGACACAGGAACAGGGGAACCAATGAGCTGCTGGACGCCGTGCTGTCCGTACATGAGAAGGACAAAGCAGCCAACCCGGCGGTTATCCGGTACGGCGAAGAGATAGAAAAATCGATCCGATCCGTGTCCGAGATGCTCTATAAAGAAAGAAAGCTTACCTCGAAGCAGGCGCACTGGACAGCGATCAAACTGCTCGAAGGCGACAGCGAGATCGAAAAGCAGTTTCAGCAAGAGAAGCTAATCAGCAGAGTCCAGGCAATTACCGACGAACTGGAGGCAACGCTTGGCGAGCCGGTTCCCACCGCGATTGCATCGCACCGCTACGGGATGATCTCCGGCGCGTGCACGCAGGCGGTGCGGTCCACCATCGAGATGCGGCATTCGGTATCGGACGTCATCGACATGGTGGCGACCAACAGGATCCTGGGCATCCCGATCTTCCTCGGCCTGATGTACCTCGTATTCTGGCTGACCTTCACCGTCGGCGCACCCATGATGGACTGGCTCGACGCCGGGTTCGGCTGGCTGGGCGATACTGTTGGCGGCTGGTGGATGCCGGGTTCCGAAAGCGCGCTGAAGTCGCTTCTCGTCGATGGCATCATCGGCGGCGTGGGCGGCGTGCTGATCTTCCTGCCCAACATTCTGCTGCTCTTCCTCGCGATCGCGTTTCTGGAAGACACCGGTTACATGGCGCGCGCGGCGTTCATCATGGACCGGCTCATGCACAAGATCGGGCTGCACGGCAAGAGTTTCATACCGATGCTGGTCGGATTCGGCTGCTCCGTTCCCGCGATCATGGCGACGCGTACCCTCGACAACCGACGCGACCGGCTGGTGACCATGATGGTCGTCCCCTTGATGAGCTGCGGCGCGAGGCTGCCCATCTACGCGCTGATCATTCCGGCGTTCTTCCCGCAGGTGTGGCACGCGCCCATGCTGTGGATCATCTACGTGATCGGCATCCTGCTGGCAATCATCAGTGCCAAGCTCCTGCGCTCGACCATCCTCAAGGGCGAATCGGTTCCGTTCCTGATGGAGCTTCCACCCTATCGCATGCCCACGTTCAAGGGTATTGTTACCCACATGTGGCAGCGCGGCTGGCTCTACCTCAAGAAGGCCGGTACCATCATCCTCGGATTCTCGATCCTGATGTGGGTCATCACCACCTACCCGCAGAAGAAGGATTTCGATCGCGACTACGAGCATGAAATCACCGTCGTGGAACAGGCGACCGACCTCTCGCAGGAGCAGAAAGACGAACAAATCGAAATCATGCAGTACACGCAGGCCGCCGAAGCGCTCTCTTACACCGTAGCGGGACGCATCGGGCACGCGCTCGAACCCCTCATCAAGCCCATGGGATTCGACTGGCGCATCGGCACGGCGCTGATCGGCGCATTTGCGGCGAAGGAGCTCTTCGTGGCGCAGCTCGGGATCGTCTATTCGGTCGGCGAGGCGGACGAGGAATCGCAGAGCCTGCGCGATAAACTCAAGGAGAATTACACACCGTTGATCGGCTTTGCCATCATGCTGTTCTCGCTGATCAGCATGCCCTGTATGGCGACCGTCGCCGTGACCAAACGCGAGGCGAACTCGTGGAAATGGGCGCTGTTCCAGGTCGCGGGACTGACGATTATGGCGTGGCTGGTCACAACCATTGTCTATCAGGTTGGAACGCTGTTCTGACAAGGAGGCTAATATGCTGGAAACCATCGTTGTTATCGCAGTCGTCGCGTCGGCGGGAACGTTTCTCGTTTGGAGGCTGGTCAAGAACCTTCGCGGCGAGACGCAGTGCTGCGGAACCATAGAAACCTGCAAGGGCAATTGCAACACATGCGCCCTCGCAAAACAAAGTGAAAGGACACAATCGTAAAATGAAAGCAAACGGATTGATACTTGTAATACTGTTGGCGTCGATCGGGCTATCGGCAGTCGAGATGCCGGAAATACACTTCGACATCCTTCTCGACGCCAAATTCTACAGCGGCGAGAGCGCCAACGAGGACACCTACGACACGACCAATCGATACCAGATACGGAAGGCGGCGTTCGCTGCCGAGGGTGAACTGACCGATCATATCGAGTACGCGTTCGAGGCCGGGATTGCTACCTGCATCGGAGGCGGCGATCAGCTTCGCCTGATGGAGGCCGAACTGATGTACGAACTGTACGACGGGATTCGGCTCGGACTGAAGCAGGGGCATGTCCTGAAGGGCTTTGCCGCCGTGACGGAATGCTCGGGGCAGCTTTCTATGGAGAAGCCGGCGTTCATGAGCACGTTCGGCGATTGCCATCCGCAGGGGGCTGTCCTGAGCGGACAATTCGATTTCGGATACAACATGGCTCTGAATGCGGAATTGTCGGTGATGAACGGCCCGAACGGTACGCTGAACAACGAATACGACTGCAACGCGGGGATCATCTTCGCTCTGCCGCTGAAGGGGCTTTCCATCGCGGAGTACTACAACAGGATTTCACGACAGTACTACAACGAAAACTACGTCCGGTATTCGAAGATCGGCTACAGAGCTGGTTCCGGCATCGAATACCGCAATTACAACGTCTGGGCGAGCTTCGAGTACTTCACCGGTGAAGGCTTCGCGCGCGACGACCAGAAAAACGTCGCCTGGTACGCCCAGTGCGGCTACGATGTCCATCTCGGACTCGATCGCCTAAAATCGGTTCAGCCCTTCGTGCGCTACGAATCGTGGGACCGGGACGTCGATGCGGACGAAAAACAGGTTTACAATTATTTAGAGATGGGCGTAAATTTGTTCATTTCCGAAAATACGTTGCTGCGGGGATCGTTTCGAACGAATCAGGAATGCCCGAATGGCGTCGTAGAAGACCCCGACAGCTATGTCATCCGTATGCAAACAAGGATTTAACAAGGAGAACTCATGATGAAAAAAGCGCTTGTATTTCTAATGCTGGTCGTTGCTTCGTTCGCGCTCTTCGCGGAAACCGTGACGCTCGTGCCCAGTGACGACATGTACACCGATGCTGAAAATCCCGGCGTCGATCCCGAAATAACCCAACTCTGGACAGCGAACTATTCTGCTGCCAATCACTTCGAGCGGATCATGATTCGCTTCGATCTGGACGAATACGCCGATGTTGAATTGGAGTCGGCTACCCTGCACCTGACGCGTTTCTTCAGTTGCCCATCCAGCGGCACATCCGCCACCACGTTCTACGCGATCGATCAGCCGTGGGACGAAGAAACCTGGGATCACACCCAGCATATCGCGTACAACGATCAGATTTCCCTGCCGTACGTGTTCAGCGGAACCGGCGGAGATGCGATCGTCGATTTCGAAGTCGATATCACCGATTTCCTGAACAATTGGTTCGAAGGCGGCATCGATAACTACGGTTTCGCGATTATCTCGAACGCTAATCAGAAACTATCCGAGTTCTACTCCAAGGAGCATGCAAACGCGGATTACCATCCATCGCTGACACTTACCTACGAGGGGAACGCCACACATGAAGAAGGGATCGAACCCTACGAAGTCACTGCCATGAACTTCCCCAATCCCTTCAATCCCGAGACCACCATCGCCTACTCCATTCCCAAGGACTCCTTCGTCCGTGTCGATATCTTCGACGTGCGCGGACGCCTTATCAATGCATTATCGGAAGGTTATCAGAAACAGGGGCAACACACGGTAACCTGGAACGGCGTCGATGAATCGGGTAAAAACGTTGCCAGCGGTGTTTACTTCTACCGGATGGAGACGATTGATCGGACTGAAATGAGGAAGATGCTTCTTCTGAAATAACCTGATTACTCCGAATTATCCAAGCCCGGACCACGTGGTCCGGGCATTTTTATGGCTCTGTTGCAATTTAAGTGGGTGGATATCTTAACGATGATTATGAAGTCCTGGAAGGACGATGGAATTTAGCCCGCATGGGGATTCGATTTTGCAAGCAAAATCACAGGCGTAAGCCATGGGTACCGAATCCGACAAGGTGATAAAGTCCCGTAGGGACGACAGATAACGTGTTGGTTATACCCCAGTCGCACCTCCGGCGCTCTATTCGTTTATTGGTATAAATAACCGGGGCTTACGCCCCTGTATGATTTCAGCTTGCTGAAAACATGAATCCCCTACGCGCCTAATATCTGTCATCCCTGCGGGATTGTTATTGTGAAATCCGTTCAACTCACCAGGTTTGCAACAGAGCCATTTTTATTTCTCAGAAAAGCGTGCATCCGTTATGCCGTCGGATGGACTGCGTGAAAATTTGTTGACATTGTTTGAATAATGGGATAGTTATTGGTCAACGGAGGTGGAAAATGAAAAAATGCTACATGCTTCTTATTGGACTTGTACTGACCGTCGGCTGTTGGGCACAGAGCGATTTTATCTTCGAAGTATATACGAACGAGGAGTATTACACTCCCGATGATGTGCTGGAGCTATCATTCGCAGTCACGTTCCATGGCGATTTTCTTGTTCCGTTACTCTTGGCCCCTTTCTGGCCGCCATTTATCGCGGAAGTGGGCGATCATACCTGGCAGGGCGAGGAGCCTGGTGGAGGTTATGATATTTATCCCGGAGAAAGTCTAACCTCTCGTTTCTACATCCCGCTTTCGGAGATAGAACCCGGTACGGTGACCGTGCGTGGCGGATGGGCAGAAGGATTAGGAGAAGATTACTCTGTCTTGTGGGACGATGAGTTTTCTATCACAATCATCGGGTCGGCACATGACGTGGTCGAGATATCGCCGCCGGAGCTTGTTTTCACTAGTCACCACGATCTCGATGGACTGGAAGTCGTTCTCTCCAATCTGATCGACGAATCGTTCGTTATCTTTTCGTATTCCTTTTCCGGTGACGGCGCCAACCCGGGTTACAGCATCTATCATGCCCCGATGTATTTCCCGCACCTGCTCAGACGAAATCACCCATTCACGTTTACGGTTATCCCCGAGATGAATTTCGACCGCGATTACTTGCTGGATACGCTTCGTCTGGTTACTGAATTCGGCGATTTGTGCATCCCGCTACGCTTCGACGAATCGCTGTTGCCGATAGACGACACGCAGGAAGAGGTACCGCAGGTATGCAGTGTCATAGCGTACCCCAATCCTTTCAACCCGACGACAACCCTCACCTATTCGATAACCGATCCAGGCGAGGTGGAACTGAGCATTTTCGACGTTCGCGGTCGATTGGTCGCTACGCTGCTACGAAAATACTGCCCGGCAGGTAGCGACGAGGTGGTATGGGACGGGCGCAACAACACCGGTGAAACGCTTCCGTCCGGCGTGTATTTCAGCATGTTACGCACAAGGAATCAAACGAAAACCTGCAAAATCGTACTGTTGAAATAGGCGCGGTACGCAGCCATCCCTGCCTGCATTTTCCGGGATCGGGATTATAGAGCAACGTAATGAAAGGCTCGCCCGGAGGTCGTCGCTAGAGGAAAGATGGTGCCTGTGTGCCGGTGCAGAAAAAGGCAACCGCCTTGGGCTGCCTTTCTATCATGAAAATATATCGGTTTAGAAGAATCGATTTTCCTGTGCGTAGGTGCGTTTGCCGTCCTGGATGTTCTCGGTGATGATTTTTCCGTCGAACAGATTGACGATGCGATGGCTGTAAGCGGCATGAGTGGGAGAGTGTGTCACCATGACGACGGTCGTGCCGGTATCGTTGAGTTCGGTGATGATGTTCATCACTTCCTTACCGTGCTCGCTGTCGAGATTACCGGTCGGTTCGTCCGCGAGGAGAAGCTTGGGATTGGCGATCACGGCTCTCGCGACCGCTACGCGCTGCTGTTGACCACCGGACAACTGAAGCGGATAGTGATTCGCGCGCGGTGCGATATTCATGCGCTCGAGCATGTCTCGTACCAGGTTCTTCCGTTTGCTGCCGCGCATTCCGAGATAGACCAGCGGAAGCTCGATGTTCTGGTAAACGGTCAGTTCGTCGATCAGATTGAAGCTCTGGAAGACGATCCCGATATTGATCTTGCGGATATTCGTGCGTCGCCGTTCCGAATAGCTTGAGACTTCCTGGTCGCTGAACCAGTATTTACCCGACGAAGGTGAGTCGAGCATCCCGAGCACGTTCAACAGAGTCGATTTCCCGCAGCCGGAGGGTCCCATTACCGCGACAAATTCGCCTTTGCGGATATCGAGACTAACCTCTTTGAGGGCAGCCGTTTCGATCTCTTTTGTCTTGTACAGCTTCGTAATAGATTCCATCCGAATCATCCGGACAACCTCCGCAAGTCACGTTTCTGAAAATCAGAAACAAGAATGTACATCTTTCTTCTCAATTGTCAAGAGAAACCGGTTACTCATATTGTAACGCATTGACAGGATTGGACTTCGCTGCCTTGAGAGCTTGCCACGCAATGGTCAGGAACGCAATGGAGAGACCAATCAATGCACCGAGTATTAGCCAAACCCACCCCACCGCTACTCGATAGGCGAAGCTTTGAAGCCATTTATCCAGTAGATACCAGGCAATCGGCATAGCGAACAGGGTGGATATCGCCACCAATCCCATGAACTCTCGTGTCATTAAAACGAATATATTGTGAATTTCTGCACCCATCACCTTGCGAATACCGATCTCCTTGGTCCGCTGCTCGGCAACGAACACGGAAAGTCCCAGCAGCCCCATGCAGGCGATGAAGATACACAGAAACGCGAGATAGCTGAAGATCCTGCCCAGGCGTTGTTCCGAATCGTACTTCTGATTGATCGAATCCTCGAGGAAAGTACAATCGCATGGATATTGCGGGATCAGCTCATTCCATGTCCGCTTGATGAAATCGATCGTTTCACGTGTGTTCTCAGCCGAGATTTTCACGAACATCGTTGACAGGTTGACAGCATTCTTGCCACCGAGAAGCACAACAACCGGCTCGATATTGCTGTGCAGTGTGCGGTAATTGAAATCCCGAATCACACCGATGACCTTGGTTTCGTTCGCTGGTGTACCTTCATCGGTGAGTCCGAAGCTGATCTTTTTACCGATCGGCTCCGTCCAGCCATATCTGCGCGCCAGAGTCTCGTTGATCATCACACCGACTTCCTGATCGGTCATCATCTCCTCATCGAAAAAGCGTCCCTCGGCAAGCTGGTAATCCAGGAGCGGCAGATAGTTGTAATCGACCCAGAACAGATCCAGCGGCTTCTCGACATAGCCGTCTTCGCTTTCGACGAAGAGGACGAGTTTGGCCGTCTCGTCACCGGGAATCGAATTGGATGCACCCGTCCCGAGGATATTGGGATTCTGCTTGAAGGCCTCCTCGAGATTGGGCACTTGCTTCCGAACTGTCGAATCCTGCAAGCTGAAATAGACGATGTTTTCCTTGCTGTAGCCCAGCGGCTTGCTTTGGAGATACCGGATCTGATCGAGCACGACCAGCGTACCGATAATCATAACCACCGAGATGGTGAACTGTATGAAAACGAGCACCTTACGTAGCGCACTGCCGCGTTTTCCGGAAAGAGTGGAACTCTTCAGCACCTGTATCGGATTGAACGCCGACAGGTAAAACGCCGGGTAACTTCCCGCAATGACGCCAACAATGATCGACAGCCCGATGATCTCGAGTGTCAGGATGTAATCCTTGATGATGTTGTACTCGATCACCTTGCCGGAAAGCTGGTTGAACACCGGCAGGAGCAGTTCCGCGGCAAGTATGGCAAGTATCAGCGCAATGAAGGTCATCAGGAGCGATTCGCCGAGGAATTGCCGGATCAGGCTGCCGCGATCGCCACCGACCGCCTTGCGTATGCCGACTTCCCGTGCGCGTTTGGTCGCACGGGCGGTCGCCATGTTCATGTAGTTGATGCAGGCGATCAGCATCATGAAGATGCCGACCAGCGTGAAAATCCGTACGTAGGCAATGTTACCGGTTGGCAGATCCCAGTCGAGTTTCGTATAGAGGTGAATGTCCGCCAGCGGTGTCAGCATCAGTTCATACGTTGAATTGATCTGGTCGCCGATAGCCTTCATGTATTTCTCGTAGAATGAAGGGAAACGATCGAGGAAAATCTGTGGATTGGTGCCTTCCCTTACCATCATGAATGCCATGTAGCCGATATTCCAGAAGTTACCGGGATTTCCCGTATCGAATCGCGCAGCGCCGGCAATCGCTGCAAACGTCGAAAGCGAGCAGAGCGCGTTGAACTGAATGTGGGATGTCTTTGGCACGTCCTTCATAACGCCTGTAACGGTGTACTGCAAGTCCGGACCGTTTTCGAGGACTTTCCCGATAGGATCTTCATTTCCGAAATAGCGTTTCGCCATGGATTCGGTCAGAACGATACTGAAGGGTTTTGCCAGAACTGTGTTCGGATCACCGTAGATCAGCGGATACGTAAATACCTTAAAGACAGTCGAATCCGCGAGGAACACTTTCTGCTCCGTAAATTGTTTCTCACCGATTTTGAACGTGGTGTTCCCCTTTTCACGGAATCTGACAATCTCTTCGATCTCGGGATATTCGTCCTTCATCGCCTGCGCGAACGGCAGCGAATTCAGCGCGAAATAGTCGTCTTTGCCCTGGATGTTGAAGTGCGATTCAAGTCGGTAGATACGCTCGTGATTGATATGGTGTTTATCGTATGACAATTCGTCGCGAACGAACAGGAAGATCAGGATCATGCTGATCAGTCCGATCGAAAGACCGATGATATTGATTACCGAATAGAACTTGTTTCGTCTCAGATTACGTAAAGCTACAATAAGATAGTTTTTTAGCATACATACTCCTGTGTAGGGCTGACATTGTTAGAAACCTCATCCCTCGCTTGCTATTCTCTCGCCCGTCTTCGACGCTGTGAAAATCGCGCATCATATTCTTGTTTTCTATCGTAGGGGCAGGTCCCCGTGCCTGCCCGTTCCCTTCTCTCGGACATTTTGTCATATTCAGCGCATTTAAGAGATGAGAGAGGGCAGGCACGGGGACCTGCCCCTACGATAGAAAAACATCTGACCTCAAGCGATTACAATCGTGTTCTTCATTACTACACATCCTCATTGTGGGAGAAGAACAGGTCGAGGGTATCTCTAATTCCTACAGGTGGAACTCCTTCTCGTCCGTCTTGGTCACGACGTGACCGTCGAACAGATGGATAATACGCTGGCTGTATTCGGCGTCGGTGGGCGAGTGGGTCACCATAACGATCGTCGTTCCTTCCTGGTGAAGACCGGAGAGCAGCTCCATCACTTCTTCGCTGTGACCGGAGTCCAGGTTACCGGTGGGCTCGTCAGCGAGGATCAGCTTGGGATTGGTCACCACGGCGCGCGCCACGGCTACACGCTGCTGCTGACCACCGGAGAGCTGCTGCGGAAAGTGTTTCTTGCGGTGCGCGATCTTCATCTTGTCGAGCACGGCTTCCACCTTTTTCTTTCTCTCGGAAGCGCTCATTTTCAGATAGAGAAGCGGCAGTTCGACGTTTTCATAGACTGTCAGTTCGTCGATCAGGTTGAAGTTCTGGAAGATGAAGCCGATATTGGCTTTGCGCAGGTTGGTGCGCTTGCGTTCGTTGAAGCCGGATACTTCGTGTCCGAGGAAGTTGACCTGTCCCTTCGAGGGGGAATCGAGCAATCCGAGGATATTCAGCAGGGTCGATTTGCCGCAACCGGAAGGGCCCATCACCGATACGAATTCACCTTCTTCGATCTCGATGTTCACCTGGTTCAGGGCTGTGGTCTCCACTTCATCCGTGCGATAAACCTTTGTCAGTTCCGCTGTCTTGATCATGTTACCTCCAAGTAGTTTATTTCAAAATCAATTTATCGACATCACCGAAGTTGTCATACGACGACACGATCACCTTTTCACCAGGCTCGAGTCCTTCGGATACTTCATAGAATTTCGAGTTCTGCCGGTTGATACGGATATCCCGCTTCACCGCGAAATCGCCGCTTTCATCGACGACGAATATCCACTGTCCGCCGGTCGTCTGGAAGAAGCCGCCGCGCGGGATGAGGATCGCCATGCGCGGTTCGCCCAGTTCGAGCTTCACGCGGAAGGTCTGTCCGATGCGCATCCTCGGGGGGAGCTCGTTCGGGAAGACCATATCGACATCGAAGCGACCGTCGTGCACTTCGGCATGGATCTTGGTCAGCTTCAGCTCGTAGTCGTTACCGTTGAATTCGAATTCGCCACGCAGACCGCGAACCACCCTCGAGATGTAGTGCTCGTCAATCTCGGCAGAAATCTTGTAGGAATCGAGGATATTGATCTGGCCCAACCGCTGCCCTTCGGATTTCGCCTCGCCGATCTCGGCGTTTATCCAGGCGAGCTGACCGTCCACCGGTGCACGGACATTGAGGTTTTCGAGCTTGGTCTGCACCAGTCGCAGGTTTTCCTGCATACGCTCCACCGAATCCTCGAGTTGTTCGATCTGCACCTGACGAAACAACGAATCCTGTTTCTGCGTTTCGATCACCAGATCGAGCATGTTCTTGTAATAGTTATAGTTATCTTGGGCTTCCTGATATTCTTCGGGCGAGATGAAGTCCTTCTTCTTCAGCGCTACCGCCTGCTCGAATCCGCGCTCGGCCGTCGAGAGCAGATAGCGGTACTCCAGGAGTTGCGATTTGAGGCTGAGCTTGTTCTGCTCCATTTGCAGACGCGTCGTGCGCAGGTTGTTCATCTGATCCGCGAGGTCAGCCTCGCGATTCATAATGCTCATGTGAAGGTTGGTGTTACTCAGCCGGAGAATGGTATCGCCCTTTTTTACGTCCGAGCCTTCCTCGATCAGGATCTCTTCGACCCGACCGCCCTCCAGCGCATCCAGATAGACGGTCACGATCGGCTGAACCGTTCCCGTGATGGTGATATTGTCGAGAAAATAGTCCTTCTTTACGTCTTCGATCGATATCCGATCCGTCTGAACATTCAGTTTCACACTGCGATCGGCGAATATAAACTGGTACAGAATGAAGAGCGCAACCAAGCTCGAAACGGCGATGATCGATACCTTTTTCACCGTCCATTTCTTCTTCTCGATGATGCGATCCATTCCGCTGATTTCGTGTTCACTCATACAACACCTTTATTATGGAATATTTTTCTGCTTGCATTTGTCGTTCCATTGTAACACAGGCGATTTCTTGCGCTGCATTAAGCAACCGTCAAGCTTTTCATGTTCCGACATGGACAAAACGTGTTCGCAGGCGGACGATTTCCTTCTCTTGTAGGGGCAGGTCCCCGTGCCTGCCCTCTTCATTCTCTTCCTATTCGTTTCATGTTACGAAACTTCCATAGAGAAGGGAACGGGCAGGCACGGGGACCTGCCCCTACAACTGAGTAATGTCTGACACTGAACGATTGAAAATGGTGTTCTTCCTGATAGCGCAGCCTGTACCAGCGATGTTGATCCGATATCATTTTGATTTTATGCGGTATCGCTTCGATATGGGGATGATGGAAGTTAAATCGAGACGCTACTTTGTGTTAAGCGGAGATATTTCTTGAATCGTATAACCACTCCATGATATCCATAACTGTCTGTAAAGAAATACCTTGACATCGATACAATATCAGAAATCATGCCTTTTATCGATCAAACATGGTGTGGCGCGTATGGATATCCGGAAGAAATGGCTGCTTACGGTTTCGAGAACAGACTCGGACAGGGTTATCAAGTTGAGTCTCTCTCAACACTCTGTCGTTTTGATGTTCGGTGTGCTTGTAATCATCATCGCACTGGTGATCTCCTCAGTATTATACGTAAATAAACACAGTGACCGGCTTCGGGAAATCCCGCAACTGCAAGAGGAAAACCAGAAGCTGAAAACCCACATCGGAAGGCTCGCGGCGGACATGGACTCCATCAACGCCGATATCCGGACGATGAAGGCCTGGGAAGACAGCCTGCGCTCGGACAACAACCTGCGCGAGCTTTACGAACAGATCAGGGATAATCAGTGAGGACTTGCTGGATTGTCACATCCGGCTTCGATTACCGGAGCGGATCGAAGGCGCTGCCATACGTGTCGCAGATGCTCCTGAATCACCCCGATAATGTGATCCTGATCGCGGCGGACGGCGGAGCAAACCTCCTTCACCGGCTCAGAATCGTGCCGGACCGGATCGCGGGTGACCTGGATTCGATCACACCCGAAGCGCTGTCGTTCTACCTCGACAAGATCGAATTCGATCTTCATCCCGCCAGAAAGGACGAAACCGATGCCGAACTGGCGCTTGATCTGGCAATATCGATGAATGCCGGATCGATCGTGATTTTAAATTCGATGCAGCAGCGCTTCGATCAGACCTTCGCGATCCTTTCGTTGCTCGAGCGCGCGAGAGATAATGGTCTGAATGCGAAGATCGAGACAGGAACGCAGGAAATATTGCTGGCATCGAAGGTTACAAAAATTACTGACGCAGCGGGGAAAATCGTCTCGCTGGCGCCGTTGTCGAGAGAAGTGACCGGCGTCCTGACCAAAGGACTCGAGTATCCGCTGAACCGCGAGACGCTCTTTCGCGATCGCTGTCGCGGAATCAGCAATGTTGTTGTTGACAGCAACGCCGAAATATGTTATGAGAACGGCGAGTTACTGATTATACTATCCCATGATCGGGAGGATCGATGAAGTTTGAAGAAGCTCTGGACAAGCTCGAGGAGATCGTCAATCGACTCGAATCGGGCGAGGGCGATCTGGATGAAATATTGAAGCTTTACGAAGAGGGAACGTCGCTGGTCAAGCTCTGCAACCGCAAGCTCAAGGAAGTGGAAGTGAAGATCGAGACCGTAACGTCCAGAATCAAGGAGAACGCTGAAGCGAACGAAGGAGTACCCAGTGAATAAAATGCTGCTGAAGAAGGATCTGAAAGAAAAGCGTGAGCTGATCAACATCACGCTGGATCGTTTTCTGCCCCGCAAAGACGAATATCCCAAGGATATCCACAAGGCGATTCGACATACGCTGTTCGCCGGCGGAAAACGGCTACGACCCTATCTGACGATCCATGCTTTTTTGCTGTTCAACGACGACCTCAACCTGATTCGACCCGTAGGCGCCGCGATCGAAATGCTGCACACCTACACCCTGATCCACGACGACCTGCCCGAGATCGACAACGACGATTACCGCCGCGGACGTAAATCATGCCATGTAATCTACGGTACAGACATGGCGCTTCTGGCGGGTGACGCCCTGCTCGCAAGCGCGTTCGAAATCCTCTCGATGATGGAGCTTTCGCCCGATATCATGCTCGACATGGTTCAGGAACTCGCCGAAGAAGCGGGTGACAAGGGTCTCATCGCAGGCCAGGTCATGGATATCCTCATGGAAGGAAAGGACGTCAACGAGAAGGAACTGAAATTCATCCACGACAACAAGACCGGCAGACTGATCAAGCTCGCCGTACGCTTCGGATGCTATGCCGGAGGTGCGACGCCGGAAGACATCACCCGCATGGAGAAATTCGGAGAGAAGATCGGCCTGGCTTTCCAGATCGTCGATGATATCCTGGATATCGAAGGTAGCGCAGCCAAGCTGGGTAAGTCGGTAGGCAAAGACAGCAAGGTCAAGAAAGCGACCTTCCCGGCGGTGTACGGATTGGAAAAATCGCGCGAGATCGCCGAAAAACTGACCGCCGAAGCGATCGACCTGCTCGAACCATACGGACCGAAAGCCGACATGCTCCGCATGCTCGCAGATTTCATTCTCACACGGGATTTTTGATGATTCAAATCGAAATCAAGCCGCTGAACGAACGAGCCAGAATCCCGCGACGCATGACGACTCATGCCGCCGGATACGACCTATATACATCCATCGAAGAGGATATTGTTCTTGAACCCGGCGAAGTGAAGCTGATTCCCACCGGTATCTCCATCGGCATCCCGGAAGGATACGAAGCGCAGATCAGACCACGAAGCGGCTTGGCGCTGAAACACAGCGTCGGGATCCTGAACGCGCCAGGTACGATCGATTCAGATTACCGAGGCGAGGTCGGAATAATTATGTTCAACTTCGGCAAGCAACCGTTTACGATTCAACCCGATACGCGCGTCGCACAAATGATCGTCGCGAAGTGCGAGACGATCGATTTTCTGATCGTCGATGAACTGAGCGACACCGAACGTGGCGCCGGCGGTTTCGGACATACAAATATCTGATTTCCATTCTCGAGGAGTCCTGATGAACGACCTTTCCGCATATATTACCAAAGAAACCATACAGCGACTGAAAAAAGAGAAGAACGCCGTCATTCTGGCGCACAACTACCAGATCCTCGAAGTGCAGGACATCGCCGATTTCACAGGCGATTCCCTGGCGCTTGCGCAGGAGGCGACCCGCGTCGATGCCGATATCATCGTCTTCGCCGGTGTGCGCTTCATGGCGGAGACCGCGAAGCTACTCAACCCGAACGCGAAAGTCCTCCTGACCCACGAGGAAGCCGGATGCCCCATGGCGGATATGATCACCGGCGAACAACTCGTCGAGTTCAAGAAGCTGCACCCCAATTCGGTGACCGTCTGCTATGTCAATTCGACCGTCGAGGTAAAAGCTGAAAGCGATATCTGCGTAACCTCGTCCAATGCCGTGAAGATCGTCAATTCGATCCCGAAGGACAAGACCATACTCTTCGTGCCGGACCAGAACCTCGGCACCTACGCCGCCGACAAGACCGGACGCGAGGTGATCGTGTGGGACGGCTACTGCAACGTGCATCATCAGATGATCCGCCCGGAGGATATCGAAAAAGCGCGTAAAAAGTACCCCGATCACACCATCGTCGTGCATCCCGAATGCAGACCGGAAGTCTTCCGTAACGCGGACGTGGTCGCCAGTACCCAGGGAATGCAGGATTACGCCGCGGAGCACGACAAGCTGATCGTCGGAACCGAGATCGGACTCGTGCACAAGCTTCAGCAGCTCTATCCGGATAAATCGATCCTGCCGCTCTCCGAACGCGCCACCTGTATCGACATGAAGAAAACGTCCCTGCGAGAAGTTCTCCTGACCCTGCTCGAGGAGACCGGCGAGATCACCATCGACGATGCGATCGCGCAAAAAGCGCTCAAGAGCATCGACGCCATGCTTCGACTCTCATGACGCTGGTCGGACTGCCGTTTCGGGGACTGTCCATCCATCAGGACCCGGGACAGCCGGTATCCAGCGACGCCTCATTCCTTGTCGAAACGGTTGGAAAGCACCTCAACGATAGTCCCACCAGGCTTCTCGAGCTCGGCGCCGGAGTCGGCATCGTCTCCATCATGCTGAAGCTCGCGCATCCAAACCTCGATATCACGGCGCTGGAGATCAGGAAGGAAGCCTTCAATCTGGCAAAGCTCAACCTCGAACGAACCGACATTGACATCAACCTGCTTCATACCGATTTGCGCCATTTCACAGACGAAGCTCCATTCGATATCATCGTCTCCAATCCACCGTATATCCCGAAAGGCACCGGACGACTCGGTCCCGACGAACAGCGTAATATCGCCCGTCACGAGCTGCTTTGCGACATGACCGACATCGTTCGATGTGTCCGACGAAACCTCGCGCCGGAGGGTATCGCGTTCCTGATCTATCCGAACGAGCGCATGAACGAATTGAAAGAAAAGCTGAAAATTGTTGACCTTTCCATCGTCGAACGAATATCATCACCATCGGGTAGAAAAGGCATGACGATTGCATTGATCAGGTAATCGATATATCTTGTGTGTCCTTCGACTCCGCTCAGGATGACACACAAGATATATCGGGATGAACAGGATGACACACAAGATATATCTGGATGAACAGGATTATACACAAGGGGTAGTTGTTGAAAACGGGATGGTATATAGGATATTTCTGGGATAATACATGCGAAATCGGGATATCACGAGTGTAAAATGAGTTGTTATCGGCAATGTGTCATCCTGAGCGGAGTCGAAGGACATATTGCCGATAACAACGGGAGCGACAGTACCCTATGCTGAAAATCAACGATCTGAAAATCTTTGCCGACGACCGGCAGATCCTCTCCGTACCGGAGCTGCATCTCCCGTCGCGGACATCGGGACTGCTGACGGGCGGTAACCGTTCGGGCCGCAGCCTGCTGCTACGGGCGATCCACGGCGAATACCGGAGCATCGACGGCGAAATCCTGGTGAAGGACGAGTCGATCCGAAGCCGCAAAGTCAAACGCAAGACCATCCTGATCCAGCCTGAAATCCATCTGCTGGAAAAGAAATCGGTGCGCGACAACCTGTGTATTCCGCTACCGAAGCTGACCCCGCGGCAAAACGAGCGCGTCGAGCAGCTCAGCCAAATCGTCGGCATCGACGGGCTTCTCGATACGCCCGTCGGAAGGCTGTCATATTCGGAGAAGATCATGTTCGAGATGATCCGCGCGGTGGTACAGCTTCCTTTTGCCATCCTGATCGACGATCTCGATGTCTTTTTCGACAAAGAGCAATACGGCAAAGTGATGCAAATGCTGCGCGTCGCGGTGGATGGCGGAACGGCGATTCTGGCGACTGCAAAGAGCAAACTTGACGAATTCGATCGATATTTCCAAATCGAGCAAAGAATTCTCAGGGAGGAATCAGCGTGAAATTCTGGTGGCAGCTACTGGTCGTGATGATGATCGTATTGGGCTGGGACTGCCTGCGTCTGTTTCTGGAAGCGCGGGTCGATCGCATCGGCAACCAGCTCTACAACACACCGGTCATGATGTTCTCCGCCGAAGACGAGACGACCGCTCACGCCGACAGCCTGCTCAGACAAATATCGTTCGTGAAGCACCTGAAAGTGATAACGGGAGGCGAATCCAGCGACACGCTGATCAGCAAATACAATCTCCAGCAGGCGCGGGACATTCTTGACGACGTCAAGCTGCCCGACATCCTGCGGCTGAACCTCGAACCCGACGACTACACCGAAGGAAGCATCCGCGAACTGACCACCCGCGCCGATAGCCTCGGAATTCCGCTCGAATACGATTACGAACGGTGGATATCGCTGCGCAACGCCTACGACGACGCCATCGTGATCCGCGGAACCGTCGATATCGTGCTGGCATTTGTTCTGTTCCTGGTTGTGGGTTCGCTGGGGACTTGGTCGGAAACACGGGAGAACCTCTTCTGGAAAGTCTATCGCAGGGCAGGTGGCGACGAGAACAAACGCCTGCGCAATTTTATCAGAAAATACCTTACCATCGTGCTTCTACCTGTAATATTCAGCACCGTATTCGTTTTTCTCATTAGAAAATACGTGATGCAGTCGCCCTGGCAGGAACTGGATCTTTCCGGACTGCAAGGACTCGGACTGTTATTGGGCGCGCTGGTGACGGCGCTCTCTATCCGAAGCGAAGAATGATAAAGAAAAAGATACCGAATCTGCTTACCCTGCTGCGCATGGCGTGCGTACCGGCGCTGATATGGTTCCTGTTCTGGCACCAACCGGCCAGTCAGGGCTACCTATTGGGGCTGATCCTGTTCGTTGTCGCCTCTATCTCCGACTGGCTGGACGGACTTCTGGCGCGGCAATGGAATATTATTACCAATTTTGGCAAAATCATGGACCCGCTGGCTGACAAGCTGGTGGTAATCACCTCGATCCTGGCCCTCTCGATTGGGCCCTGGAAACTGATCGGACTGTGGGTGGTGATCGTGGTCGTGGTGCGCGAGGTAGCGGTAACGCTGCGACGCAACTACTATTCGCGCAAGAATATCTACATACCGGCCAACATTTGGGGCAAGCTCAAGACCTTCACGCAGATGACCGGCATCATCGCGGCGCTGGCTTTCTACGCGTTCAAGCCGTATCTCGCCTTCCTGCAGCAACACCACAGCCCCATTGAAATCGTCCTGCGCGTCTGTTTCTGGATCATCGCGCTGGTCACCGTCCTTTCGGGCGCCACCTACTTCGTTCCGCAAAAGGGGAAAAAGGCATGAAACGCGCACTGATCGTCCTGTTGCTGCTTTCGGCGTTGACCGGCTGCGGAAGAGGCGAGAAGAAGAAAGACGGCACCAAGCTTGCAACAGACAAACCGCCTTCATGGGGTCACAATCAGGTCATCTATGTGTTTGCGGACGACCCAGTCTGGGAAAGCGTCGAGAAATACCTGCGTTACTCCCTCGAACGAGAAGAGTACACGACCGAAAACGAGCCGTGGTTCGCGGTCGAGCGAGTCGATATCAACGACATGGAGCGCTACTACCGCTTCGCCAACCTGCTTTTTCTCGGTCACCTGCGATCGGCGGACAAAGTCTCGTCGTATCTGGCGGACAAGCTGGGCGATTCCTACATCCAGCAGGTGAAAGAGAGCGGCGGCGGTCTGTTCTCGCGCGATGAACTTTGGTCGAACGACCAGATCGCTGTTTTCCTCATCACCGAAAGCGGCAAGGATATGCCGCGATTCAATTACGAGAAGGCGAACGACATCTTCGATCTGTTCCAGAAGAAACTGCATCAGCGCATGAAACGACGCGCATACCTGCCAGGAATCCACGAGAAATCAGAGTTTAAAAACCTGCCATGGTACGTGAATCTGCCCAGGAATTTTAAATCTTATCGCGAGAACAAGGTATGGCTGGCGCGTTTGGGCGAGCAGCCCGACCGCTATTTTGGCGTGTATTACGAGAAGCTGGACGAGAAGCCGGATCTGCGCACGTGGGGACTTTCGGCACGTAAGAAATTCGCGTGGGAATCCTACGACGAGGACGTTTTCGATCCTGATCGGGCGCGCACCCGCTCCATCGAGATCGACGGTCATGATGCGATGAAGATTTCCGGTCCGTGGAAGAACGACAAATATTACGTCGGCGGCGCGTTCCAGTGCTATGTCCTGTACGACGAAGCAACATCGACCGCTTTTCTTGTTGACAACTCGATCTATTTTCCCGAAGGTTACAAATTGACTACGCTGGTCGAGTTGGAAGAGATCAGCAAAACGTTTCATGTGAAACATCCTGGAGGGAGCCCGGAATGAAAAAGTTTGGCATGGTTTTAATCCTGATCGCACTGGTGGCAACCGGTAGCGCGTACGAATTGAGAAAGCTGGTCGATGCACCGACAGCCGGTGTCTTGCAGCGCGGAGAGGCATCCGTCTTCACGAAAATCTACCGCGAGAACGGCATGCTGGTCGGCGCGGAAGTGGGACTGTTTCCCGGATTCATGTTCGGAGTAAGCTACGGCGGCGAGAACGTCGTGGGCAGCGAGGAACCCCAGTGGCACGAGCGCATCGAGTTTATGGCGAAATATCGCCTGCTCGATGAATCGGCGAAGTGGCCGGCGCTTGCCATCGGCTACGATTCGCGCGGGCATGGCGTTTATCACAAATACGACAACCGCTACGACATCAAGTCGAAGGGCTTCTACGCCGTCGTCAGCAAGAACTACCTGCTTCTGGGCAATCTCGGGTTCCACGGCGGCGTCAACTACTCGATGGAAAACGACGACGGCGACGAGGATATCGACTTCTTCGCGGGCATCGACAAAGACGTCACCGACAAGATCACCCTCGCCTGCGAATACGACGTCGCGCTGAACGACACCAAAGGTCGTAAACTCGATCCGGAAGACGAAGATGTCGTTGAAGAACGCGATGACGATGACAGTGATACGCCCCGACTGGAGAATCACAAGAAGGGCTATCTGAACGCCTCGATCAATATTCGCTTCACCGAGTATCTTATGCTGCGCGTCGAAGGCTACGACATCCTCGAAAACAGCAAACTTACCAACGGATTCGATCGCTCCGTCATGATTATCTACAATATGACGTTCTGATCCATACCATGAAATATTTTATTACCGGGTGCCTGCTGATGGCGCTCATTGCCTGCGCGGGAAGCCCGGAACCAGCGCCGGAACAGCCGGTCAGATCCGTCTCGGACAGCACCGCGTTCGAGGCTGTTCAGCTCTACAACCTTGCAGAATTCAGCTACCAGCAGAACGAAGTGGTTAAAGCGCTCGATCTATTCCAGCAGGCGGAGCAACATGACCCCTACAGCAATACGATCCGCGACCGCATCTCCGAAATCCTTCTTGAACTGGCGATGGACGATCATGATTACCTTCCGCTACTGATCGAGACGGTTTCGGGATATTACGACGCGGGATACCATCGCGGCAGCGTCCTGTCCTCGCTTGCGGACGGTTATTTTCTGGACGGTCAATCGGCGGAAGGACTGAAGATTTACGAGGAGCTGATCGAAATCGACGACTCCGCGCTCAACCTCTACAAATACTACCTCTTGCAGCTCCAATATTTCAACGTCCAGAAGCCTGAATTGCTTGAAAAAGCGCTGGATAAATCGTGGGACAACCCGCGCATGGTGCTCATCTTGGCGAACCAGATCAAGAATAACGACCCGCAGCGCGGCGAGGAAATCCTGATCGAGGCGTGGAACAGGTTTCAAGACAATGAAACGCTGATCGAGCTTGTCAATAGCTACCGCGAGTCCGGCAAATCGGATCAATTAATCGAACTGCTCATCGGACTGATGCGGGAAAAGCGCGACATCGACGGCTGGATGCGCGAAACCCTGCTCCGAAACCTCTTCATCATGGAGCAACACGCAGTGATCGTCGCGAATCAGACCTGGTTCCTCGACAGCGACGCCGATCTTACCGACACCCGGATCATCATCTTCTGGTCGGCACAACAGACAGAAAACGATTCCCTTCTGACCATCATGTGCGACGCGCTACTCGATTCCGATGTGTTGACCGAGGTCAATCGCGACCGCTATCTCGCGCTTACCGGCTCGATCCTTTTAAGGAACGGCGACATCGTCCGGGCAGCCGGGTATTACAACCGCATCGTGTCACCGGCAATCCTGGTGGCGCAACTGCTTGAAATCACATCCGATACGACACGCGCGTTCTACGAACAGACGGTGGATACGATGCAGGAAATCGCGCCCAACGATTCTCTGAACACGATCCTTCACGCAATGATCGAACTGGATCGCGAGAACTACGGCGCTGCGCTGTCGTGGATCGAGAAGGTCGATCCGCAATACATCCTGCGCAATGAACTGACGATATACACGGCGGAAATCTATATCGGCTCCGATATGCCACAGATGGCATCCGAGCTAATCGAGCGCGATTCGACCCTGTACGTCGATCCGGAAGCCGTGATTGGATTGAAATACTACCATCTCGAGAAATTCGACCGAGCCATAGAGTACCTCGAACCTTACCTGGACGAAAAGCCCGATAGTGGAGCGAATTTGTATATCGCGCTTGGGTATGCCTTCAAGAGGTCGGGAAATGACGATCGGACAATTGCCATCTTCAAGCAGGGACTCGAACAATACCCGCTCAGCTCTTCCCTCAACAACGATCTGGCTTACCTGCTCGCCGAATCGGGCACCGACCTTGAGCAAGCATGGAAATACATCGAAATCGCGCTGGAACAGGAACCGGGTCAGTCCAACATCCTCGATACCGCCGCATGGATTCAATTCAAACTCGGAAATCAGGACAAGGCGCTGGAATACATAGAAAAAGCGCTTGACACGACTTCTGAAGACAGCACGCTTTCATATCATGCCGGCGAGATTTATCATGAGCTCGGCAAGCATAAAAAGGCGAAACAATCGCTGCAAGACGCGGTTTTATTTGACAACGACGACGAAGACGTGGAAAAAGCACGTCGAGTTTTGAACGATTATTATCAGATTACCCTGGAGGATAAATGAAACGCTTCGTTTTCGAGACGAAAAACTGGATTCTGCTGATCATCGCCATCATCGCCACCATCGTCGGCTACTCCGTCATGGCCACCGGCGACAAGACCGTCTCCATCATCATCCTGATGATCAGCTACCTCGTCCTCTTCCCACTCGCCATCATGCTCGGCTGGAAAAAGAGCGGACAGCAGGAATAGATCTCAACCATTTCATTGGATTGTGTCATCCTGAGCGGAGTCGAAGGATCAATACAATGAAATGGGTTCAATCAAGAAGTTGCTTTACAAAATTTCTTGCAATCTCAAGCTCTACAGCATGTTTTAGATCAGGAAAGCGAGACAACACATCGACAACCCAACTTGGACCATGACCACCAACCTCACGAACGAAACCCTCCAGTTCACCAACTTCAACAATGCAAATGCCACGCTCTTGGAGTTTACTACTTATTCTGTTAAATGCCTTAGTTGCATCACCATTGGGTATAAAAGACTTACCATTATGTTTTGCTTCATTCCAAGCTGAAGTGCGTTTCAGGGTCTTTTTTATCTCCTTCATTTTCATATATACATCTTGTTGATCACAAATTGAATCCAGTATCTCCCTAATTTCACTCTTGAACTCATCATGGTTGATTTCAGGGCGTTTCTGTTCAATAGCTTTCTTAATCGTTATGCAGTCTTTCTCAATGTCTTGCCAGTTTCCACCCGATTCAGTAAATATCTTTTGGAGAGTCTCAAGCGTATTCAAAATATCAATGTCCACAATGACATTGGTTATCACATTTAGCTTCCGAAGAGCCCTTATAACCACAGGAATCCGATCCTTCCCTCCACAATGTACGAACTGAAAGTCCGGAATTTTATCTTCACAAACACAATTTAGTACTGCAGAATAGAAGCGACAGTCAGAATCTGCTTCGCAGATAATTACTTTTGAATGAAACACGCCATCGATAATATTGGAGAATCTAAGTAGCGGATCACCCCATAGCTCCATGATGTCCGAACTTCCAAGCTCAGTAACATGATTGACATTGCCTTCTCGCTGAAGCCTGATAATCTTGATATTTTGGGATTCTGATTCCAGCAAGCCCTTAATAATATCAATGCTGTGTGTGGCGATAATGTACTGGCGATTATCAGGTTTCTCCTGTCCTAACATTTTACCCATTATCCTTGCTTGAGGTGGATGAAGAAATGCTTCAGGCTCATCGATCATCACAATTTGATATTGTGGCATTAATGCCAACAATAGCACTCCGATGAAGCTTCTCATCCCATCGCCTTGCTCGTGAAGAAGAGGGAGTTTTTCCAGTCTCTTCAAATAGGAGATTGATACACGATCTTCATTTTCATATATTTCTGGCTTTTCACCTATATGGACAGGAAACTCACTTCCTCCGCCGTAATTTACAATCAAGTTATTATCGAATGCGCGTTTAATATAATTACTAAATCTTTCCCTGCTCTCTTCAAAATGTAGAATATGGATAGGATGCTGTGGAGGCTCGGAGATTGCTTTAAAATTCTTTACTGCTTTAGTCGTCTCCAGTCTGTTTTCAGTTCTTATAAAACCGACAAGCACTTCTCTAAATATCGATAAGCCAATGGATTTGCTGCCCCACAGGTGTAAATCCTTTCTCTTACAACTGTAATCATATCCAGTATATCTGATATCAGTGCTATTATCTATTTTCATTGAATGATCGGATAAATATTTTTCGATGTCCGCTTGCTCACCCTTACTAACGATGCTCAGATTATGCACTACCCGTTTCTCAAATGTATTTTTATTTACCAATTTGTACACCTCATTGAGAGTTGCACTTTTCCCAGAATTATTCGGCCCCACAATGACAAGAATCTGATCTTTTTCGAGATCAACTTTGGTTCCGTCGCTAAAAGTAATTGAATCAAGCCATACTCTGACGCTCATGATAACATCCTTTGTATTTATATATCCGTATTTGAAACACGCTACAATCAATGTCAAGCACAGAAGTTACAAGCACATCATTCACCCTTCGACTACGCTCAGGGTGACACACGGTCGGACATTCAGAAGTTGGGATGAGCATTTGATTGACATATTATCCCGAAATCTTTTCGTGGAAAAAACCTTGTAAGGACAGACTATGACGTTTCAGGACATGATACTCGAGCTTCAGCGCTACTGGGCGCAGTACGGATGCAATATCCTGCAACCCTACGATATCGAGATGGGCGCGGGAACCTTCCATCCGGCGACATTCTTCGGCGCGCTGGGCGAGAAGCACACCAAGATCGCCTACGCGCAGCCCTGCCGCAGACCGAAAGATGGTCGCTACGGCGAGAATCCGAACCGGTTGCAACACTACTACCAGTTCCAGGTCATCATCAAGCCCACGCCGGACGACATCCAGAATCTCTACATCCAAAGCCTCGAGGCGATCGGCATCGATATCTCGAAGCACGACATCCGGTTTGTGGAGGACGACTGGGAATCGCCCACACTCGGCGCATGGGGACTGGGCTGGGAAGTCTGGCTGGACGGCATGGAAATCTCGCAGTTCACCTATTTCCAGCAAGTTGGCGGCATCGACGTATTCCCCGTCAGCGTGGAATTGACCTACGGACTCGAGCGCATCGCCATGTACATCCAGGACGTCGATGACTTCAAGGACATCCAATACAACGAGCACACGAAATATGGCGAGATATTCTACCGAAAGGAGCAGGAATTCAGCGCCTTCAATTTCAAGCACGCCGACGTCAATTGGCTCTTCGCGACCTTCAACGAACTCGAACGCCAGGCGACCGAACTCATCCAGACCGGGCTCGTCTATCCCGCCTACGACTATCTGCTGAAAAGCTCGCACACCTTCAACCTGCTCGACGCGCGCGGCGTGATCAGCGTCACCGAACGCGCGGCATACATCGGACGCATTCGCAGAATGGCGAAGATGTGCGCGGAGAAATTTCTCGATCAATGAGACAGCACAAGGCAATAGCCCTCTTCTCCGGCGGACTGGACAGCGTCCTCGCGGTCAGGCACATGCAAAGGCTGGGCTACGAGGTGATCCCGGTGTTTTTCCAAACGCCGTTCTTCGGTCCGCAACGTGCGGCTTGGGCGGCGAAAAAAGCCGGCATCGAGTTTCGCACCGTCGATATCACGCCCGAATACCTCGAAATGCTCAAGAATCCTCGCTACGGCTACGGCAAGGCGCTCAATCCCTGCGTCGATTGCCACGGATTCATGTTTCGCAAGGCTGCCGAACTGCTGAAGGAGTGGAATTGCGATTTCCTCATCTCCGGCGAAGTCGTCGGACAAAGGCCCATGTCACAACGACCGGACGCCATGAACGCCGTACGCAAGCTCAGTGGAGCTGCCGATCTGATTGTCCGTCCACTCTGCCAGAAACGGCTGCCCGACACGCTTCCCATCACGGAAGGTTGGGTGGATAAAGACGAAATGCTCGATCTATACGGTCGCGGCAGAAAGCGGCAAATGGAGCTGGCTGAGGAATTCGGCATCGAGGAATTTCACAACCCCGGCGGCGGCTGCCTTCTGACCGAAAAAGGCTTCAGCTACCGTGCGCGCGATCTGCTCGATCACGACATGCTCACTGAGCGCAACAGCCGCTTCCTGCTCTTCGGACGGCACCTTCGGCTTAGTCCGAACATGAAACTGGTAGTGGGCAAAACCGCCGGCGACAACCAGTCGCTATCCGATCTGGTCACCGACGAGACCGTGCTCAAGGCCGAGACGTCGCCAGGTCCCATCGGCATCATCCAGCACCTTGCCGCGCCCACCGACGACGAGATCAGGCTCGCGGCGTCCATCGTGCTGCACTTCACCCCCAAGTCACCGGACGAGGGCATCGTTTTCTACGGACCGAACTACCAACTGGATTCCTCCGTCTCCGTCGAGAAACCAACAGGCGAAGAAGTCGGCAAATACTGGCTGAAAATGGGGTAACATGCAATACAAACGATTCATCCTCCTGCCCGGATTCGAGACCAACACCTACCTCGTATGGGACGAACAGACAAAGGAAGGACTGCTCATCGACCCGGCAGCACCCAGCGAAAAGCTCAAGTCCTTCATCGAATCCGAAGGCATCGAGCTGCAATGCATCGTCAACACCCACGGACACGCCGACCACATCGGCGGAAACAAGTTCTTCCTCGACCACTTCCACTGCGAGCTCTGCATCCATCCGGAAGACGCGCCCATGCTCATCGATCCGAACAAGAATTTCAGCGCGATGTTCGAGGGTGGATTCGCATCGCCGGAAGCGACGAAGCTGCTGAAAGACGGCGACCGGCTCGATATCGGCAACCAAACCTTTCGCGTTATCCACACGCCCGGTCACACCAGAGGCGGAATCTGCCTCTACACCGAAGGTGTGCTCTTCAGCGGCGACACCCTCTTCGATCACAGCGTCGGCAGAACCGACCTCCCCGGCGGCAGCATGGACAAGCTGAGAAAATCCATCAAAGACAAGCTTTTCACCCTGACGGAAGACACCGTCGTCCTGCCCGGACACGGAGGATCGACCACCATCGAAGCCGAAAAGGTCGAAAATCCCTTCTGCGGGATGTTCTCATGATGGATCGCAAGCATCCTTGATCACTGGAAGTTGATCGGCCCAATCGATTTCACCATTCAGATTAAGTAATACACCTCAAGAAGATTTTCTTTACAAAACCGATTAAATAGTGCATAATGAATTCGGCTCGGAATTTTGGAATTTCATCAGATTCACGATCATGGAGGTGTTATGCATTACAGGATTCTACTCACGGTTTTCATTCTTTGCTTTTCCGCACTCTCAGCCCAGATGACCGGAACCTACTCGGTCGGGCCGGGAGGCGATTTCACCACGCTCTTTGCCACAATCCAGGCGCTGAACACCCAGGGCGTCGGCGCGGGTGGCGTAATCTTCGAACTCGCGGAGGGACACACATTCGACGAGGGCAATTTCTACGAGGCGATCACGGTCGAGGGATCGGAAACAAGCCCGATCGTCTTTCGCAATTCGGGCACACCGGGTGTCAATAACCCGATCCTGACCCGCACCGGAGTCGGAACCAACACCTACGGAATCCGCATCGACGGTGGAGCGTATATCACGTTCGACGGTCTGGACATCCACTGTACCGCGACCAGCGACATACCGCGTATGGAGTACGGCTACTGGATCGACAACGGTGCGAATCACATCACCGTCAGCAATTGCAGCGTCGAGCTCTACCCCGGAAACACCGAAGACACCGAAGGCATCAAGGTCGGAACCTACAGCACGACCGATTCCGGCTACATGCACGACCTCAGTTTCGTCAACAACACCATCCGGGGATGCTACCACGGCTACTGGATCGCAGGCAACACCGGAAACATGATCGACAACCTCTTCATCGGCACGGAAGGCGGCGGATCGCACACCATCTATTTTGACGAATACCCGAACCAGACCTACCCCGTCGGCATCCGGCTGCTCTGCGTTGTCGAATCGATCGTCACGGACATCGAGATCACCACCGAAGACCCGACTACCTATTACAGCGACCAAAAAATCCAGGGCTTCAGTTGCGATTCCCACTGCCACGACCTCGAAGTCTCCCATCTCGAAATCCACGATATCAACTGCGTATCCCACATCGAAGGAATCGAGATATACGGTTACGACAGCGACATCTATTGCAATCGCATCTACAACATGGCTTCCTCGAACAACAGCACCCAGCCGCAGGTCGTGGGTATCACCAATTACGCCATCAACGAATACTACAACAACATGATCTGGGGTCTCGCCGCGCCAGCTTCCCGCAACAATACATACGGCGCCGTGATCGGCATCGATATCGAATGGGGTGTCGGGCACCTCTACTACAACACGATCTATCTCGATTACGAGATATTCTCATTGGGTGCGCAGGCAAGCTACTGCGTCCGCTTGAAAGGCTACGGAGACTTACGCAACAACATCTTGATCAACAATACGTCGATCGACATGCTCTCCTCTCCAGCCTATAGCTCGATCGCCGTTCTCGGCTCCGCATTCGCCGATCCCACCGCGCGACTTCAGGCTACCACCAACAACAACCTCTACTACGCCGGTACGCCCGACGGTGTTCACAATATTTTCTACTACAACTCCGCCACCGAATACCAGACGCTGTCCGAGTATCAAACGGCGGTCGATCCCATCGACAACAACACCATCACCGAGATTCCGCCGTTCGTCAGCACAACCGATCCGTACAACCTGCATATCTCGCCGGCGGCGGTCACGGGTATTGAAAGCGGAGCGTTTCCTGTGGTCGGCGTCACGACCGACATCGACGGCGACACGCGCGATTTCTCGCATCCCGATATTGGCGCGGACGAAGGCGATTTCCTCGCCTCGGGCGGCGGCGGCGGTGGAACCGGAACCGGCGGCTACTACTACGCAAGCACCATCGGCGGAACGGTCCCGTTTGACTGGCAGCTTCCCGTCGCTCCATCGGAAGTACTCGGCCTGACCGACGATTCCTGGTCCGGTTGGATTGCGCTTCCGTTCACCTTCAGGTTCTACGGTATCGACTACGATGAATTCGGTATCAACTCCAACGGCATGATCACACTGAGTAGTGAATCGGACGCATCTTATAACTTGCCGATCCCCTATTTTGCTGGCGCCAGCGGATTCATCGCATGGTTCTGGGACGACCTCGACCCGAGCAACTCAGCGCCGGGCGAGACCAGCATCCAGTACGGTCTCAACGACGACGGTAACTTCGTCATCACCTTCACCCGCTACCCGGTCAAGGATGCCGACGCCAACGGCTGGATCACCGCGCAGGTCGTGCTCTACAACGACGATAGCGAAGACAACGACCGCATCCTCTTCCAGTACGAGGATCGCGGCAGCAGCATGCCCCTCGATTCCTGCACCATCGGCATCGAGAGTCACAGCGGTATCGAAGGCATCCAGTACCACTACAACACCACCGGCGGCGATATCTTCACCAGTGACCGCGCGCCCGTCGCGATCATGTTTGGCGACGACGATTCCACGCTGCCTGTCACGCTCTCGTCCTTTGCCGCGACGATGACCGCCGAATCGTACGTCCAGCTCGAGTGGATCACGCAGAGCGAGAGCGACATGCTGGGCTATCACGTTCAGCGCAGTGAAAACGACGATCCCGCCCAGGCAATCCGTTTGACCGTCAGTCCCATCGAAGCGCTCAACCAGAGTCACGAAAACACCTACGAGTATGTGGATGTCGAGGTCGAAGTGGATTACACCTATTACTACTGGCTTGAGAGTGTCGAAATGGACGGTTCGGTGCAGTTCTTCGGGCCGGTCTCGATAACGATCGTCGAAGATGATCCGGAAGAGTTGCCTTCCGTTTACGAAGTCACCACGCTCAAGGGAAACTACCCCAACCCGTTCAATCCTGAGACTTCTATTCAGTACAGTCTCGGCGGTACAACAGGTGAAGCGGAACCGGTCTCGATCGTTATCTACAACACGAGGGGACAGAAGGTTCGTACGCTCATCGACGGACCGGAAGAACCGGGCGAGGATAAAATCGTTGTCTGGAACGGAACAGACGACCAAGGGAAGCCTGTATCCAATGGCGTTTACCTCTATCGCTTGCAGACGACGGATCGATCGGAAGTCCGCAAAATGCTGTTGATGAAATAGCATTTTCGGCTTTGACGCAGTCAAAACGAAAACATCGAACGAAAGCCTTTCGCGAAGCGAAATAGCGAAAGTGGATCGTCGGCTTTGACGCAGTCAAAACGAAAACATCGAACGAAAGCCTTTCGCGAAGCGAAATAGCGAAAGTGGATCGTCGGCTTTGACGCAGTCAAAACGAAAACATCGAACGAAAGCCTTTCGCGAAGCGAAATAGCGAAAGTGGATCGTCGGCTTTGACGAAATTGAAACGAGACCAGGAACATACATGGTTTTAGTCCTTTATGGACGGAAGATATTAGCCCAGGGCGTAAGCCCTGGGTATCCCTGAACCCCCGCATTGCAGATTTGTTTGTTTCCCGCTACTTGCGTGGTGTTCCGCACCTTTATTCTCGTGTACGGTAGTTTTAGAGGTGCGGTATATCCACGTAAGTAGCGGGATCGGACGAAGATGCATGCGGGAAACAATTGAAGCTCTGTTGCAAACCGAGTGGGCAAATGGCTATTCTTTGGATTCTGTAGCCACCGATTCCCGATCGAGGTTGAGAATCACCGAACCAGCATATTCCTTTTCACCAGCACTTTATCGCCGTGCCGGATGCTGAAGATGTACGCACCGGAGGCGACCGATTTACCATACTCGTCGCGACCGTCCCAGGTCAAACGATGTTCGCCCTTCTCCAAACGCATTCCGGATGCGATGGTGCGAACCTTCTGGCCGCGGATGTTATACACATCGACATCGACCGTCCGTGGTTCGGGCAGCGAGAAGGACAGAGACAGATCACTACGTCCGGCGGTGGGGAAATAAGGATTGGGGTAGAGCCCGACCGTCGGCGGTTGCGGAACCGTTCCCTCGTCCAGCGATACCTGTACTCCGGACCGATAGATGTAGCAGTGATCGTATTCGCTACCGACCATCCGGTTCACCAGCAGAAACCGCTCGTTTCCGTTATAATACGAATAGCAGTAGAAGCTTGTGTTCGCATTGCCCACATGACTGAGCTGGGTCTCCCCCGTCGCGATATCGCGCAGATAAACCGACATCGTGTAGTTTGTCTGGCTATAGACGGTGTATAGGATCTCGATGTTGTCGTCGTTATCGAAATCGCGTCCCGCCGCGTAGATGTAGTACGGCTCGACCGATCCGGTGGAAAAAGACGCGATCTCCTCGAAGTCGCTACCGTAGATAGTGCCCTGATTGCCGCTCCAGGTAATGAACCACGTCTCGCCGGGCGTACCGTTGACCCAGTATCCCTGCGCCGCTTCGGAGATCACCAGTTCCATGCCGCAGACAGCCGATGCAATCAGCAGCATCGATAGAATTGAAAAAGTGCGGAATCGTTTCATGATATCGTTCTCCCAGTAGAGGTTGAAACACAAGAATCGTCTATAACTTCTTTTCGATCATGTAATTGAGCACGGCTTTCACCGCTTTCGACAGATCGGGGGCCAGATTACCCTGCTGTAACAGGGTATCCTTACAGAATTTGATGTCTTCCAGATTCATGTTATCGGAATCCAGCGAGAACCGGTTGATGAAGAACAGCAGATAGTAACGCGCCCTCTCGTACTCGAGAAGGTGAATCAGAATCGGCAGACATTTGCTGCAGTGCTTGTGGAAAATCGAGTAGATGATCAAATCGACATGATTCCGGTAGTCGGTCTTTTCCAGAATCCGCTCGAAAATACCCAACCATGCCGGATCGCAGGACTTCACCGACGCAAAGATTATCGACCGGATTATATCCTCGTCGTTCGATTGAAGCGCCTGCTCGAGGATGTCCCAGTCCTTACGGGTCATGTCGGAATCGTGGCATTTCAAAATGGATTGAATCAATTGCTCCCGCGAAACCAAGCGGTCTTTTTTCGACTGCGTCTCACGCTTCGCCTCCATGATCTTCTCAACGTCCGTGCTGCCGATCAATATCTCGGAAAGCTGTATATCCAGCTCGTTGCGTTTATCTTCCAGTTCATCCTCGTTCATGATGATCTTTTCCGAGAAATCCCGTAGTGGAATTGCGTCGAATCGCTCGTAGGGATCAGCGAAATGATGCAGCGTTTTCTCGAACCAATTGTCGGAAAGACGCCAGTCGGTAGTCTCGAACAGCGATCTGAACAGGGTGTATGAATCGACCGGATCGAGCTCGATCCCCTTGTTCACCTTCTGCAGCGCGATATCCGCCGCAACGCGAACATATTCGTCGCCGTCCTTGGATATCACATCGAGCATTTTCAACGATTCGTCGCCGTAGATATCGCCCAGCGCTTTCGCCAGTGCGATTTTCGTCTTGGACGAGCTGCTCATTACATATTTTTGCAGAATCGGCACGCTCTCGCGAAGCTGCATGGTGCCGATCGCCTTGATCACCTCGGACTGAATCGCTTCGTTGGGATTGGCAAGCTGTCGTTCCATTATCTTCAACGCCTTGTTGCTCTTGACCCGCGCAATCGCCTGAATGGGCGACTTCAAGTTCCGGACCTTCGTATCCTCGAGTAACTCATCGAACATATTCCAGCCCATTTCGTCTCCCTGCATGATCAAGGCATACGCGAATTCCGCCTTCACTTCCGGCGTTATCTTCTCCATATTTCGATGAATGAACTCGATGATCCGCGCATGACGAAGCTTGCCCAGAACCCTTGCGATGGGAACCTTCGAGACCCAATCCGCCTTGCGCCACAGCATGTTGATCAGTTGCAACGCCCGTTCGATGCTGTAGCTCGACAGCAGCCCCAGCAGGTCGTCCAGGATATCCAGATCCTGAAGCAGCGCGATCTTGCGCACGATGGCGAGACCGAGTTCGCTGGGATACACTTTCAGTGCTTCGATGATCCTGCGGTGTGCGTACTGATCGAGATTGAGGATTTCGCTCTCGATCTTCTGCAGAAAGTTCATTCGTCCGCTCTGGGCGAAGACCAGTGCCGCGATCGTCTTGCAGGCGTAATCCTCGCTCTTGTATAGTTCGTTCAAGTATTTCCCCACGCTGCCGGACGGGATATGCGCCAGAAGCTGCGCAAGCATGAATTTCGTTTCCACGCTGCCCGTCTTCAGGAGGCGTTCAACCGTTTCCCAGCCCTCTTCCTCGCTGTACTGGAGCAGCTTACCCGTTGCCAGCGACGCTATGAGCGGTGACGGATCGAAGCTGAATTCCCGCAGCATGGAGAGGTTTTCGCCGGTGCTGAGTTGCAGGAAACAGAGCCGGGCGTAATCGCGAACGTTGTTCTGACTGAAATCGGAGTAGAATTCGAGCGTCTGCCAGCCGGAGGGATCGCCCATTAAGATCAGCGATTTGGCAGATTCGACCTCCAGGATTGGGCGCCGTTGCGTGTTGAGGCTCTTCAGGAACGTGATGCACAGTGGGTTGTTGATACTCGGCAGCGCTCGGATCACCGCGAAATATTCCTCCGAACCGCCCTCGCGGAGCAGTTCGGCCAATAGAGGCAAGACTTTAACCGTGTGCAACTGGCTGAGCGCTTCGGCGATGTAGGGTCTGTTCTTGTAGTATGCCGCAGGGATCAGACGGGCGAGGTATTCCACCGCAGTATCCAGCGGAAGCAGGGTGATGGTCTTGATCGCTTCCTGACACACCTCGAGATTTTCATCCTGCGCCAGCTTCAGAATCAGATCTTCATCGACGTTCTCCGACATGATCTTGAGCGATGTCGCGATCTGCTTGCGCACCATGTAGTTGGATGACTGCGCGAGATCCTGCAACAGCTTGCCGACTGTCTCGTTCTCCAGATTCTTCAGCGCGATCGCGGCGTTGACCGCGATGTTGTAGTCATCGTCCTCCACGAACTCCAGCAGCATTTTTTCGTATTGCTGGAGCTTCAGCATCCCGATGAAGCGGCATAGTCGAACCTTGCCGTTCATGGTCGCCACCTCGGCATATTTCTCCAGATCGGGTAGATTCTTCAGAATCGCGTCGCGGACGTCCGGATGAAGTTCGATACTCGAGGTGAGCGTCTCGAAATACATATTGGAGATGATGTTGAACTTGTCTTCCGAGATCAAGCCTTCCTTCTCGGCTTTCTCGTTCTTGACCAGTTCCTCCATCTCTTTCTGCGTGTTGATGCGGCGCTTCAGATCGAGGTAGTTCTGCTCGATATCGAGGATGGTTCGCTGCGGATCGCCGACCACCCGGCGATTCATCAGCATTGCGAAGAAAGCAAAATTTTCCTCACCGCCCACCAGGAGGAGCGGCTTCAGCAGGTTGGAGATCGGGAAAGAATCGAGGTGCAGGTTATCCAGGATCTCCTGCTGAATGGGCAGGCAGCTCTCGATCAGCTTGGCGCGGATATTCTCCTGTGGAATGATCTCGTTGAGGCGATAGCCGAACTTCGAGGTGAGATAGTAGGACACGTTGATACTGCTCAGGCTCGTCTTCTGGATAATGCCGATGGTGTTCAAGTAGCTTTCCAGCCATTGAAATTGCTCGTAGTACCGGTAGAGATAGATCAGATCGATAACGAAGTGGGTTTGAAGGAAGGTCTTGATCCACTCGTTGATCGTGGTCATGGAAAAGAACGCCTTGAAATTCTCGAAGGGGATTTCGTGGGAATCGGTGATCAACTGGAAGTTCTCGGGATAATAGAGCTCGTCCTTGTTTATCTCTTTGATCAGCTTGAGCTTATCCTGTGCGTTCAGCCGGGAGAGGTTGATCAGCGAAAGGACGAACGAGAGGTTGAAACGTTTCTGATCCGCCCAGAAGCGCATCTCCTGCTTGATCAGATTGTATTCGTCCGAGGCGGAGATATCCTTTCGAATGCTGAGGTAATGCTTGATGCGATCCATCTCCGACGATTGCTGTTCGAGCATGCTTTCTTCGACGCTTTCTTCCACGATCTGATCGAGATCGGCCTCTTCCAGCAGCATCCGTAGTTTGAGATAGTCTTCTCTTACCTTTCGCGGCGCGTTAGGATTATCGGGATCGATACCGAGGCGTTTGAGCAGGTTGCGACGCACGATGCGATCGATTTTCGGTTTCTTCGTCAGCCGCACCAGCTCCTTCTCATCGAAATTCCGCACCAGATGCGGGATAATCGTTTTCTGGGTAAAACTCAGGTTAGAGAAGGACATGATGTCCTGAAAATCCTGTATGGTCAGGCTGGCTTTCTCCATTAAGCCCTCGAGGATCAGCGAGCGATTTCCGGGATCCTTCTGGGCAAGCTTCAGCAGTCGTTTATATTCTTCCAGCTCGAACAAGCGCTCGATAATCTGTTCCCGTACCGGCTTGGAATTGAGATAGAGCTGTTCCAGCTTTGCAGGATCGTTCTTGGCCATCATCCACTTGAGATTGTTAAGCATCTCGTTCTTCTCCAATATAGGGATTCATGTCTATCTCGACAGATTGCTACATAAACGTAAATAAATTATTTCATAAGCCATCACAAAACAAGCTTTTCGATCCAACCGATCACCTGATCGATACCCTTTTTCTTCAGCGACGATACCGCCTTGATCGATTTGCGATCGATGCCGAATCGCTCAGCAAGTTCATCCAGATAGCTTCCGGCTTTTGTCGAGGGAACTTTATCGAATTTCGTAGCAGCGATCAGGTACGGGATGTTATATTCCTCGAGCATTTGCGCCATGACGATATCCTTCTCGTCCGCCTTATGGCGGATATCCACCAACAAGATAACGCCGCGAAGCTGAACCCGCTCGCTGAAATAGCTGCGCATCATTTTTTTCCACGATTCCCGTTCGGCCTTACTCACCTTCGCGTAGCCGTAGCCTGGCAGATCGACGAAGTTGATGAAGCCTTCCAGTTCGTCGTTGTTCTGATGCTTGAAGCGCACCAGAAAGAAGTTGACCAGCCGCGTTTTCCCGGGCTTTCCACTCGTTTTGGCTATCGATTTCCGACCCAGAATACTATTGAGCAGCGAGGACTTGCCGACGTTCGATTTACCCACGAACGCGACGTCGGCGAACTCCGACGACGGGTAGTCCTTCGGATTCACCGCGCTTTTCAGGAAATTACTCTCGACGATTCGCATGCCCACAGATTATTCCCAATACACCACCGAGGTGTTGTCCGATTCCCAGACCTCGATTTCGGCGATCTTGCAGTGCTCGCGGTCGATTTCCTTCTGCAATCGCCGGAAGAAGAATTTCGCGATGTTCTCGGACGTCGGATTGCAATCCTTGAAGGCGGGATGCTCGTTCAGCATCGTGTGATCCAACTCTTCCAGAATCGCGTTCAGATAGCGCTTGATCTCTTTGAAATCGATCGCCAGACCGATCTCGTCCGTCCGGTCGCATTCGATCCCGACGCGGATCTTCCAGTTGTGTCCGTGCAGCCGCTGGCAGGCGCCGTCGTAGCCTTTCAGTACATGCGCACCGCTGAAATGCGATGTTACATTCAGTTTATACATATCGTTCTCCATCTTGCAATTTGTCGGGTACATAGCTACATGAACCCCGCATTCCCGTCAAACATTCTTCGCTATTTTTCCATTTCCATCACGCTTTTGTTGTAATTGTCAAGCAGGTATCGAATCAGGGTAATACCGAAAAAACGGGTATTCTTGTTCGAACGGGGAAAATGTTTGACAATATATCGGCGTATCGTGTTTGACTTCGTGCGTGTAACCTTATCGGTCGCGAGACGTTGAGGTTATACTATTTCCGCTTTGATGATTCATATAGCTGAGAATCAAAGGATGCGGAAATGGTGTAGGAGAGGATTTTCCGAATGATATTTCAAGGAAAATTATGGCACTTCATTCGAAAAACCTATTACTGTGGAGAAAACCATGAAATGCAAAAACTGCTCATCGTCTCTCGATAATAACGCGATATTCTGCCCCAATTGCGGCTGGCAGACCGGGTTCATCAAGGACAACCTTTCGACGAAGCTGGTTCTGAAGGAAGCCTGGCAGGATTATAAGGGCATTCGGGCGAAGAATTACCCGTTCGCGATCTTCTTCGTTCTGCTGATCCTGGTGCCGGTCGGACTCGCGGCATTTTTCACTCGTGACAATTATTGGATCAATAATGTAACCATGCTGTTCGTAACGCCGCTCGCGCTGATTCCGCTGACCTTTTCCGGCTCGGAATATTCGCTGAAAGGCTACGCGAAGCACTTGAAATATTACCCGATGATGCTCGGCATATCGCTGTTCACGACTCTGTTCTTCTTTGTCATCAACGTGATCTGCACCGGCAATCCGCTCTTCTACTACGCTACGGACCCGATCCTGCACCCGGTTCGATTCGTGCTGATTCTCTACTGGCTGGCGATCGTCGTGCCGTCGTTCTACCTGATAACCGAGCTGAAGAAACCGCCCTGCAAATCAATCTACTGGGCATATCAGTGGGGTCGCGAAACCCGCTGGCAGCAATTTTTCCTCATCGTGATACTCTCGGCGCTCAATGTGGTCGCGTTGATCCCGGTCGGACTCGGTCTGCTGGTCAGCGTGCCGTTCTCGATCTTCGCGATTCGCCGGTACTCCGAACAGATGCATCAGAAGGGGCTTTTCGAATCCAAATAAACCGGAAGCTTCCTTGACAAACTGGCGCCCAACTGTATTTCAAACCCAAGAACCTGAAAGGAACTGGGATGAATACGTTCAAATTCGTTCTACCGCTGCTTAAGAAGAACCTCAAGCGCATCGCGCTGGGGATCGGAATCCTTATCTTCGTCGATTCCCTGCAACTGATCATACCCAAAATCATCCAGCACGCGATCAACAATCTGGAGACGCCCGGGTTCACACAGCGCCACCTTCTCTATAGCGCGCTATTCATCCTCGGGCTGGCGGTTCTGACCACGATATTCAAGTACGTCTGGCGAATCCTCTTGATCGGCAACTCCTGGAACTTTCAGAACAACCTCAGGCAGCTCTACTACGACCACCTGATGAAGCTCTCCCAGTCTTTCTATAACCACCAGAAGACCGGGGAATTGATGGCGCGCGCCACCAACGATCTTCAAGCCTTTCGCATGATGTTCGGCTTCGGTTTCGTTGCCGCCGCGGACACAATCTTTCTCTCGGTCGCATCGTTCCTGCTGATGATCGGAATCAATCCGAGACTGACTCTGCTTTCCATCGTTCCGCTTCCCATCATGACCGTGTTCATCATCTTCATGGGCAAACGTATCCATATCGCGTTCAAACGGGTGCAGACTTCCTTCGCAGACCTATCGGGCATGGTGCAGGAAAACATCTCCGGTATCCGCGTTGTGAAAGCATTTGTACAGGAAGAGAGCGAAGTTGACAAAATGTCCGACTACGCCGGCGACTACGTGAAGAAGAATTTAAGACTGGTCAGCCTGCAAGCGGCGTTTCATCCCTTCATGGGCATGATTATCAGCATCAGCATGGGCATGGTGCTGGTCTTCGGCGGCACCGCGACCATCAAGGGCGACATGAACATCGGCGAGTACGTGGCCTTCTACTCCTACCTCGGAACGCTGGTCTGGCCCATGATCGCCATCGGCTGGATCGTCAACCTCTACCAGAACGGCACCGCATCCCTCAAGCGGCTCAACGAAATCCTCGATGTCCAGCCCGAAATCACCGACGAAATGGCCGATCCGAAGCTCGACCGCATCGACGGCCAGATCGAGATCAAAGACCTCAAATTTAGCTACCGCGCCGATCTTCCGCCCGTGTTCGACAGTATCTCCATCCAACTGAAAAAAGGTGATACCCTCGCCATCGTGGGCAGAACCGGTTGCGGAAAATCGACTATGGTCAACCTTCTGCTGCGCGTCTATAACCCGCCCGAGAACGCATTCTTCATCGACGGCAACGAACTCTACACGTACCCGCTCGACGTCCTGCACCGCGACATCGCCATCGTGCCGCAGGAGATATTCCTTTTCTCGGACACCATCGCCAACAACATTGCATTCGGCAAACCGGGCGCCACCCGCGAAGAGATCGAACGCGTCGCCAGGCTCGCCAGCGTCCACGAGGATATCGTCGGCTTCAAGAACGGATACGACACCACAGTCGGCGAACGCGGTGTGACCCTCTCCGGCGGCCAGAAACAGCGCATCGCCATGGCGAGAGCCTTCCTCTGCGATCCCGCCGTACTCATCCTCGACGACTCCCTTTCAGCCGTCGATACCCGCACCGAAAAGGAAATCCTCGAGCAAATCGTCGAACTCCGGCGCACCAAGACCACCATCATCATCGCACACCGTATATCGTCCATCCAGCACGCCGAACAGACCGTGGTCATCGAAAACGGCAAGATCACCGAGCGCGGTAACCACAACGAATTGATGGCGCTGAAAGGCATCTACGCCGAGTTGTACGAGAAACAGCAGATCGAAGAGAAGCTGAAGGAATAGCGTGCACTGATCCAGGGCATGAAATCGAAACATGTAAAAAATCGCGTGATTTTTTTACACATTTTTCCAACGTGTGAAATTCTTTGGTATATCCTATCTGGATAACAGCCCGAGTAGTTTTAGATTCATATAAAAATTCTCTCTTCCAAATTTCATCAGTTCGAGAATACCAATATCGACAAGTGAATTCAGGTAATCGGTAGCTGTGGGTCTGGAAACACCGAGTTTATCCATTACATGGACAATTTTGCAGAAAGGATACTGAAAAAGAAGCTCTATCAAGTCTTTCGAATATACTTTCGACGGTAGCTCTATTTTGACCTTTTCAGCCGTATCGTTAATTAATGAGCATATCTGTTTTATTCGAACATTTGTGAAGATGGAGGTTTCCTCAATCGTTCCAAGCATGAACAATATCCATTCTTCCCACTCTCCATTTTCTGTAACCGATCGGAGTAACCTGTAATAATCCTGTTTTTTCTCGATTATCCCTTTACTCAGATACAGGATTGGCAGATCCAGTAAACGTTTTTGAATTAAATACAGTATGTTGATAATCCTTCCTGTTCTTCCGTTTCCATCAGAAAATGGATGTATTGCCTCAAACTGGTAGTGAATAACAGCAAGCTTGATTAGCGGATCAACATCATCATCCGAGTCCATATATTGAACAAGATTTCCAAGCTTCTCTCTGATCAGTTTTTCACCTGTTGGTGGTGTATAGATAACGGTATCATCCGCCGAGTTCACGATTTTGATTCCATCATGCCGTCGAATTGTTGCAATATCCTGTTTAAGAATTCTTATAAGCTCGATGAAGGTATCGATCATCATTATGCCGTTATTCTCGAGAAGGTTGAATCCTATCCGCATGGCTTCTCGATACCGCAAGACTTCTTTGGTCGCAGGATCCGTCTTCTCTTCTCCAACAGCCAGGGCTCTGTAAAGCGCATCATTGGTGGTATAGACATTTTCAATTTCCGAACTTGTTTTTGCTTCAGAGAAAACGATTGTGCTCAGCAACAGCCACGGATTCGGAATCGTGTTGCCCAGCCCCTTCAATTCCGCAAGTGCCCGGTTCGCGCGAATGGTGGCCTTGAGAATGGGCGTGGTTTCGATATTCCTGCGCGGAGGCAGTAGCGGTAGATCATTGTAGGGCTTCGTGGGATCGTTACTCATGGGATACCTCTTTTCTTCATGTAAAACCAGACTCCTAAATAAATGGGATGATTGCAAGATAAAATTATCATCCACGAAAACGCTTGACGGGAACCACGGTTCAACCCTATGGGTACTATCCGAAGCAGACGGAATAGCGCGAGGTTGACATGCACGGAAACATCTACACAGACGACATCGGCGGGAAGATATACGACAGCAAGCTGCTGGCAAGGCTTGTCCGCTATCTGAGACCCTATCTGGGTCACGTCGTCGTATCAATGGTCTTTCTGCTGCTGCTGACCGCAATCCAGCTTTACATGCCCATCCTGACCATGATCGCCGTCGATCGCTACATCGTCTCCGATCTCAATCTGGTCTCGTTCAAGGATCGGAGCGAGTTCGATGGCTTCGTGGAGAAGTATGACAAGCTGAAATTGAATACCTACGATTACGACGGAAATTGGTTCGTGCTGCTGCCGGTCAAGAAGCTCAACCATATCTTCAAAGAGGACATCTCGAAGCTGGAAGAAGACGGCGGTTATCTACCCGGACAATACGTGCTCTGCGAGGTCAACGACAAGACCACCGCGATCCTCGTCAAGCTGAACGATCCGTCGCTCTACCGGCAGATATCCGATAAGCGCTACGCGGTACAGCAGAAGGTCTTCGCACTCGTGGGCGAGGAGAAATATCTCAGCCGATCCGAGATCGTCACCATGCGAGCCGACGCACTGCACAGCCTGCTGATGATCGGCGCGATCTACCTGGTGCTGGTGATCTTCCGCTTCGTGTTCCAGTACTGCCAGGTCTATTTCATCAACTACGCGGCGCAGTACGCCATGCTCGATCTGCGCAAAGAGGCGTTCGGCTACCTGCAGAAACTGCCGCTTTCGTTCTTCGATCGCAATCCTGTCGGCAGACTCGTGACCCGCGTAACCAACGACATCCGCGCGCTCGACGAGATGCTCAGCGCCGGACTGATCGACCTCCTCCAGAATATCCTGATGCTGATCGGCATCATCGTCGCCATGCTGATTCTCGATCTCAAGTTCGCGCTGGTAACCCTCAGTATCCTGCCCTTTGTAGCGCTGCACCTGAAGCTGTTCAAGGACAAAATTCGCGTCGCCTTCCGCGATGTCAGAAAAAGGCTGGCGGCGCTGAACGCTACACTGTCGGAAGACATTTCCGGTTTTCGTATTATCCAGCTCTTCAACCAGTATAGCCGAAAGGTGCGTTACTTCTCGTCGATCAATCACGAGTACCTCGAAGCCGGATTCAAACAGATGCGGATCTTCGCCATCTTCCGTCCGCTGATCTTTACCATGCGAAACGTGGTGGTGGCGCTATTGCTCTGGTACGGCGGCGGTCTGATCCTGAAGCACGCGATCACGGTCGGTCTTCTGATCGCCTTCCTGCAATACATGGAGCGCTTCTTCGACCCGATCCACCACATCAGCGAGAAATTCAACGTGCTGCAAGCCGCCATGTCCGGTGCGGAGCGTGTTTTCCAGTTGATGAAGGAACCGCTCAAGGACTACCGCGACGAGAACGACGAAAAGGTGCTGGTATCAGGCGAGATCGAGTTCCGGGACGTCTGGCTCAGCTATCTGAACAACGACGAATACGCGCTGAAAGGCATCAGCTTCAAGGTCGCGCCGGGAGAAAGCATCGCGCTGGTGGGCCACACCGGCTCGGGAAAAACCTCCATCGTCAACCTGCTGACCGACATGTACGAATTCCAGAAGGGCGACATCCTGCTCGACGGAGCGAATCTGAAGGACTATCGACTCGGAGACATCCGCAAGAACATCGGCATCGTGCAGCAGGACGTCTTCCTCTTCTCCGGCAACATCCGCGAGAACATCGTGCTGAACGACGCCACCATCGACGACGATACCATGCAGAAGGTCGCGCGCTATGTGAACGTCGATGCCTTCATCGAAAGCCTGCCCATGAAGTACGAGGAAGAGGTGACCGAGCGCGGTTCCACCTTCTCCGTGGGACAGCGTCAGCTCATCGCCTTCGCGCGTGTGCTGGCATACGATCCCGCCATCTTCATCCTCGACGAAGCCACCTCCAACATCGACACCGAGACCGAATTCATGATCCAGGAAGCGATCAAGGTGGTCATGAAGGGTCGCACATCCATCATCATCGCACATCGGCTTTCGACCATCAAGCACGTCGATCGGATCATCGTGATGCACAAAGGGAAAATCGTCGAGCATGGAACCCACGATCAACTCATCGCCAGTCGCGGCGTCTATTATGACCTCTACCGCCTTCAATTCGAATAGATTACTCATCTATATCGCGCTGCTGCTTCTCCTGGTTTCATGCCAGAAGGAGCCGCAACGGCAGAATACCGTCGTCGATTCCACATCGGTCGACACGGTCGCGACGATAGTAACCAAGCCCGTCGTCATCGATGTGCCGGATGTCACATCCAATTCATTGCCGGCAAAGAAGCACCGCACCTGGAGCGACCCGGAGTTTGTCGAAGGTATCTACCTGAACGCCTACACCGTCTTCAACAGTCGATTCGACACGGTGCTGGCGGCCGCGGAAGAAGCCGGCATCAATGCCGTGGTGTTTGACGTGAAGAATATGGAGGGCAAGGTTTTCACGCCGCTGAAGGACGACCGCTTCTTCCTGCCCTATAAGTTCGTTGCCGACATCGAGATCGCATCTGTGACGAAGAAGCTGCATGATCACGGCATGTACGCTATCGCGCGCGTCGTGATGTTCCATGATCAGAGACTTGCTTCCGCCGACAGCACATTGCGTCCACAGCGCGAACCAGGCGTTCCCTGGACCGAGAACGATCGTAACGGACCCTCCTGGCTCGATTCGTCCAATCCGTACGTGCAGCGCAGCCTGTTCAACTTCATCGACCTGGTTGCCTCTCAGGGCGTCGATGAGATCCAAATGGACTATATCAGGTTTCCCACGCAGGGAAGAGCCGATTCCGCGCTCTTCGCCTTCCAGATCGAAGATTTGGAGCTTCAGGCGCAAGACTCGACCTACGTACTGCGCGAAAAGGAAGACATCATCGAAGAGGTGGTGGAAAACTGCCGCAAGGTGTGCGACCGTCACGGCGTGAAGCTGACGGCGGACGTATTCGCGATCGTCGCGTGGCAGGGAAGCAAGGACATCGCAAACACCGGTCAGCGGTTAACCCGCATGACAAAGCACCTGCACAAGATCCATCCCATGCTCTATTCCTCGCACTTCTACACAGGTTTCAACTTCCGCAGAAACGTCGAGAACGAGCCGTTCCAGATCGTCTTTCAGGGTACGGTCAAAGCGCTGAAGCACTCGGATAAACATTGCCGCGTGGTTCCCTACATCCAGGCGAACGCGTGGAAGGTGAACTACACGCCGGAGTACGTTCGAGCGCAGATAGCAGCAGTTCGAGAAGCCGGTGCGGACGGATACATGCTGTGGCACGCCTCGAATCACTACTACCAGACGCTCCAATGGATACAAGATTTCCGAAAAGAACAGCCTCAGATGTTTCAGTAGAGGAAGTCGGAATCGGTTGAAACGGTTGAGGTTTCACGTGAAACGGTGGTGGAGATAGAAGAGGAAGATCCAGACTCCCTGTGAATTACTCAGTTCTGTAGCAAATCGATTGAGTGGATTTGTAACGATGATTTCTAAGTCCTGGAAGGACGATAGAATTTAACCCGGTACGTAAGTGCCGGGTACAGGATTAATAGGTTTCAGGAAGTCCCGGAGGGACGACAGACGAGCCAAATGAATCGTCTGTCGTCCCTCCGGGACTTTTTCATCATTCACAACAATCAAACCGGCACTTACGTACCGGGCTAAATTCTGACATCCCTACGGGATTCAATCAAGAGAACGCCGCTATGGGGGATTTGATTCATCAGACTTCGTCTAAAAAATCACAGAAGATCGGCGCCTGCAGTAGAACATCAACTCACCTACTCGATATGCACCGGAGCCATCTTTATTCGTATTTCAGAGCCTTCACGGGATTCTCCAGCGCGGCGCGAATCGTCCGGTAACTGACTGTCAATATTGCAGTAATGAAAGATATTGAAAAGGCCAGCACGAACACAACAGGCGATATTTCGATCCTGTACGCGAAATTCTGCAACCATTTCATCATAGCCCACCAGGCGACAGGCAGGGCAATCACGTTCGCGATTACCACCCACAGCACGAACTTCGACGTCAAGAGCGTCGAGATATTCATGATGCTTGCACCGTACACCTTTCGAATGCCAACTTCCTTGATCCGCAATTCGGCGTAGTAGGTCGATAGCCCGAACAATCCCAGTCCCGAGATGATGATCGCCAAAACCGCAAATACCTGCATGATGGTATGCAGACGCCGCTCGTTATCATACAGCATGTCGAGTCTATTATCGAGAAAGGTATAGTTGAAGATCGAGCCCGGCGCAAGCTCCTGTACCTTCTTCTCCAGGAATTCCATCGTGCGCGGTATCTCGCCATCCGTAATTTTAACCAGTAGCTTGGAGCACCACCGGGGATTGCATTCGATTATCAGCGCTTCGATCTCGTTTCGCAGGGATGCGAAATTGAAGTCCTTCACCACACCGATAATCTCGGCTTCGGTTTCGCGGAAATTCGTGGCAACTTTGCCGACAGGATCGGGTATCTGCGCTACCTTCACAGCGGTTTCGTTCATGATGAATGCCGATTGATCGCTCGACCAATCCTTGAAACTAACGCCCTCGACCATCGTCAGACCCATCGTTTCGATGAAATCCTTATCGACGCGAATATAACGGATCGGACCCATCTCCATATCCTTGGGCTGCAATTCGTGGCGGATATCCTCGACACTGAAACGCTCTCCGGGAATGTTGGACGACAATGTCACCGCGCCGATCGAGCTGTAGCTCAACAGCTCCGATTTCACCGACTCTCTTTTATTCATTACCGACCGATACAAATCGCCATACATATCGATGGCGACGATCTGATCCGAATCGAAGCCAAGATTCTTGCGATGAAAATAACTCATCTGCTGATAGATGATGATCGTGCTGAAGATCATGAAAACGGATATCACGAACTGGAAAATCACCAGTGCGTTCCGCACGCCCGATACCGATGCGCTGGGATTCTTCTGGCCCTTCAGAGAATCCAGAGCATTGAAGTTCGACATGAACATCGCCGGATACAGACCCGCAAGCAACCCGAACACCAGCATCGGAACAACAAGCAGAAGAATGTTTTCCGGCTCAAGGATCTGCATGATCGATAGTTCGAGGTTTGTAATCGACTGGTAGAACGGAATACTCAATTCGACAAGGACAACCGCCAGAATAGCCGCCACCAGCGCCAGTAACAGCGATTCCGTAAGGAACTGGATGACAAGGTCCTTACGATGCGCGCCCAGGGCCTTCCGAACGCCCACTTCGCGCATCCGCTTGAACGCGCGCGCCGTGGAGATATTCACGAAATTGACACCCGCCAGAACCATCACCAGCACCACGATGAACGCGAATACATACACATATACGATATTCCCGTTCGGGCTCATCTCCTGCTCCATCTGCGATTTGAGATGAATCTCCAGCAGCGGTTGCAGGTGCAGCATGAGCAGGTCGTGTACTTTGGTCTTGTCATCGAACCACTCGCTGTAGAAGTTTTCCATAAAGGTCGGCATCTTCTGTCGGGCGGTCTCGATACTTGCATTCTCATTCAACAGAACGTAGGTGAAAAAGTGAGCCCATCCACGCGATTCCATCCAGTCAGAGGCTCCTCGTTGCTCCATCGAGACGTACAGCGTGGGCATCGAAACAAGGCATTCGAAGGTGAGGTGCGTGTTGTAGGGAAGATCGGGGATCACGCCGGTAACCGTCAGGTCTCTGCCCTCACCCTTTGTGGTTACGATTTTACCCAAAGGTTTGCCATCGGGGAAATACCGCTTTGCAAACGACTCGGTCACCACAATGGAATTTACCTCGGAAAGTGCGGTAGCTGGGTCGCCCATCAGGAATTCGATGTCGAAGATCTCGATTATCTGCGGATCGGCATAATAGACGTTGTTCTCCTGGAAGCTGAGTATCTCGTCGCCTTCGGTTCTACTCATCACCTGATTGTAAGCGTATGAAAAGCGTCCTGCCATCTCGATCTCGGGGATGTCCTTCTGGATCTCGAGCGCATGCACCGGCGAAACCGTCGCCCAATACAGCCCTCCCTCATCGAGATTCTCGTTCGTGATGCGGTAGATGCGATCGGCTTTCGGAAAAAATCTGTCGTAACTCAGCTCGGATTTGAGGAAGAACATAATGAGCAAACAGCACGCCAATCCAAGCGCCAATCCCGCAATGTTGATCACGCTATTGATCTTGTTTTTCAATAGATTACGCCATGACATGGTGATGTAATTCCAAAACATGAAGCCTCCGAACTTATGGCAATGCGTTTACTGGATATCAAACAATAGCAATATGCTTCCCGTGCTTTACAGTCAGAATTGGTAATACAACTTGCATTCCAGAAACTTATTTGTCTATCCTGCATCCACATACGGCAATTAAAAGGATAAAATATCGTTCAGATATGAACATCGCTTGTCTGCTGACGGACAGTTCGAACCGGTTGATATTATTGAGGTCTCACATGAAACGATGGTGGAGTCAGAACAATTGCCGATTTGCTGAAAGATTCTACGTGAAGCTACGGAGTCCGTCGATGAACACATTGAAGCTGTGAGAACAGTTTTTGTCGATATCCATCTCTGCTGCAATCATTCTCGCACGCCGGACCTTGCCTGTCATATTTGTTAGCTTTGACAATGTCTCGGAGGAATTTATAATAGAGTCGGGATTGCGATACCTTCTTTTTTTCCTATGTTTCAGTATCCCTTGGTTTTGAAAGGCCTTTGCCACGGCATCGAGGTCCCCGAGAAACCAAGCTTCAAGCTCGGGGCAGGGAATTCGAATTAGTGTATTGGGTTTGTTCGCCAATGCACAAATGGTCTTCAGATTCTGTTTCAGTTCAATGCAATCCGCCGAATCCCTATCATGCAGTATAACGAACTTATCATCGTCAAGCCTCCAACCCAACAGCTTCCGGCGAATTGACTGTTTGAGATCGTTTTTCCCTTCATGTGTAAGACAGAGCCAGTCAACTTTCTCCTGCCAGGCGGGGAATACTTTCGGGAGTAATTCCTGAAGTGTCACATGCATGGACAGTTCTTCAACCATGAATACAATCATTTGTACCCTTTATCGAATAAATCGCTCGAAAACACCCTGTTTCCAGAGGTAGCCAGGCTTGTCGCCCTCTTTGCACAATTGATGGATTGTCTGATTCTCACCAACGCGATATACGCTCGAATATCCATCTTTTTTATCCAGCCAGTAGATGCTTTCAACGGGCACCGCGTTCAGAAAATCGGGTGAATGCGTCGAAACAAAGACCTGCCCACCTCGATCGCTGTACTCCTGAAACTCTTCTGCAAGTTCTTCCATCAATGCGGGGTACAACTGGTTTTCCGGTTCCTCGATACAAAGTAGCGGATGCGGAGACGGATCGTTCAGTAACAGCAGGTACGCGAACATCTTGATCGTTCCATCCGACACATAGCGATCGATGAAGGGATCCTTGAAGCTACCGTCCTGAAAGCGAAGGATGATTCTGCCCGGATAGAGTTCTTTGGCCTCCACGTTTTTCACGCCCGGGATGCGACTCTGCATGCAAAGAAGCACCTGATTGAAGATATCGCGGCGTTCCTTGTATATCCGTGAAGCGTACGAAGCGAGATTGTCTCCCGATGGAGAAAGGTGCTCCGCATATTCGTAATCCTTTTCACCGCGAGCGCGATTAATATGGAAATCCGAGATATACCAGTTTTCCAGCATAAATCGAAAGGATTTAGCAGCTATGAAACGATCAAACTGTCCTAAGCCCTTAATCGCAAGAATACTCGGTGAATCCAAGGATTGCTTTACTATCTGAAGTTCAATTCCTTTTGCATCGAAATCCTGTTCATTACCGACAAAGAATCCTTCACCATAGCGATAGTCGAGAAAAAGTTTTGGATAACCGGATTTCCCACGCTTGTATTTGAGAAACTCCCGAACAACAACGGATGAACCTCTATGATGCCCAATCTCAAGGTGATAGGTAACTAAGCGACTTTTCTTCTGGATATTAAATCTGACTTTGATCTCGATAAGAATCGTCTTTTCATCTGCATTTCTGCTGATTACTTCATAAAATCCACCACGTTTTTGAAGAGCAGAATCGACATTTCCCTCCAGGCAATCCCGAAGAAATCCGAATAGGTCGAAAAGCGTTGTTTTACCGCTTCCGTTCTGTCCTACCACTACGAAATAAGACGGTATATTTTCGAGGGTTATATCACGGAAAACCTTGTAGTTGCGTATTCGGATCGATTCAATATTCATTTTGCCTCTCGTGTAGTCCGTTGTATTCATGGACTTAATTCTCACCGCAAGATGAGATTATTAGAGGAAAATTGTCAACCAATTACCCTTCCGCCAGCTCCTTTTTGAAGTCGATCATCTTCTGCCTGAATCCTTCGTCGCTGAGCGCCAGGATTTGAAGCGCAAGGATCGCGGCGTTTTTGCCGCCGTCGATGGCGACCGTCGCCACCGGAACGCCTGTCGGCATTTGCACCACCGAGTGGAGCGCGTCCTCGCCGGAAAGCGCGTTGCCCTTGAGCGGTACGCCGATCACGGGCAGAATCGTGTGAGATGCGACCACACCCGGAAGATGCGCCGCCATACCTGCTGCCGCGATGATGATTTTCACGCCTTCCTCTTCGGCGTTCTTCGCAAGCGCCGCCGTCTGATCCGGCTTGCGGTGCGCCGACGAGTAGTAGAAGTCGTATTCGATCCCGAATTTCTCGAGATATTCCCTGATTTTATCGCCCTGAACCTTGTCCGATTTACTTCCCAGAATCACTCTGACCTGTGGCACGTATCCTCCAATTCCCTTTTCTGATGCGTATTCCGTAATAATATTTGACAGGGTGTAATTTTCTAATACACAGCGAGACTCGTGTCTTACTTCTCGGTTACTTCTTCGCGTTCATCGTGAGGATTTCGTAGATTTCTTCCTGCGTCTTCGCATTCTTGAGTTTCTCGATATTTTCGTCCTGTAACATGAACCGTGAAAGGTATGATAGACTGAAAAGGTGCTGCTTGTCGTTGTGCAGCAACAGCATGAAACAGATATCGACCGGTTTGTTGTCCGGAGCATCGAATTCGACACCCTCTTTCGGTCTGCCGATCAGGATGCACGGTTTCTTTATCTTGGTCGGGTGCATGTGGCGCGGATGCAGAAAAGCTAAACCCTTTCCCATCGCGGTGGAAACCAGCTCTTCACGGGCTACGACCACTTCATACAGCCACCGGTGATCCCGAACGATCTTCAGCTCGCGTGCGAACTTCGACATCTCGGCAATCGCCTCATACTTGTTCTCAGCCTCAAAATTGAGGTAGATATAATCTGAATTGAAATAATCGACAAAACGGCACACCGTGCGTTTCAGAGCCAGATGTTCTTCTTCGCTCTCGGTGAGGTTCGCCAGCCACTCTTCGATTTCAAGCTTGTCGATCTTCTTTGTCTTCCCGGACTTCACAAGATTGAAAGTTCCGGACTTCGCCATCTCGAGGACGACGTCTTCTTTGATTTTTAGAAATTTCGCCGCGTCACTCAACGTGATCAGCTTTGTTGCCATGCAATCCTCCTGTATTATGCACCTCTGCACAATCTCGCACTAATTTCGAATAAGCAATCAAAATCTGTCAAGCATAACAGTAATTTCTTGACACCGGCAACTTGTCATTTATACGGACAGTATGAAAAAACTATGGATGATCCTACTCGCTGCAGTCACTTTAACCGCCTGCAGCTACTCGGTTTATCAAACAGCTTATCCCTATTTGAAGACCATCCGGATCGAAACATTCGAAAACCGGACCATCGAGTATTCTATCGAACAGGATTTGCTGGATGAACTGACGAGAATGTTTCAGAAAGACGGACAGTTGAAGATTGTCGAAATTTCTCCGCACTGCCAGCTCGAAGGTGTCATACTCGATTACGAGAACGACATTTACAGCTATGACACAAACGGCAATGTGAAGGAATACGAAGTCAAAATACTGTTCAGTGTAAAACTCACGGACTTTGTAAAGAACGAGACACTCTGGGAAAATGAATCGCTGCTCATGAAAGAAGCTTACCTGACGCAAGCCAGCGACGACGACACCAACACAGAGCCTGAATCGGAAGAAGAGGCCAGACAGGAAATCTACAGTGACCTCTACGACACTATCCTGGAGAACTCATTTCAATCCTGGTAAAAATATGAGAATAAATAAATACTTATCCCAATGCGGTCTCGGATCGCGACGCAAGGTGGAAGAGCTGATCACGGACGGATTCGTCACCGTGAACGGACAACGCTGCACCAATCTTTCTACCGATATCGACGTCGAGAAGGATTCTGTCTCGGTACGGGGCAAGAAAGCCGTGCTCGACAACGAGTACTTCTACATCATGCTGAACAAGCCGAAGCACTATATCGTCACATCCGACGATCCCTTCGATCGCCGCACCGTGTTCGATCTCGTGCCAGATTTCAAAGGGCGAATCTTCCCCATCGGCAGGCTCGATTTCGAATCGGAAGGGCTGCTGTTCCTCACCAACGACGGCGAATTCTCCCAGATGATTCTGCATCCGTCGAAAAAGATCCCCAAGACCTACCGTGTGCGGATCAAGGGAATCCTGGACGAGAAGCAAATCATGCGGCTCCGAAGAGGCATCGAACTCGAAGACGGACCGACGAAACCGGCGAAGGTTTTCGTGCGCGAGACCCGCGAAAACAGCATGGTTCTCAAGATGGTCATCGTCGAGGGACGAAACCGGCAGGTCAGAAGGATGCTTGAGGCGGTCGGCGTCGAGGTTACAGCACTCAAACGAACCCAGATAGGAAACGTGAAACTCGGCAAAATGCCGACGGGAATGTGGCGATTTCTCGAACCGAACGAAATCCGCTCCCTGCGCTTCCAGGCCCGAACCAACGAAAGGAAATCATAATGCGAATCGGATTGATCGGTCTGACCAACTCCGGAAAGACCACCCTCTTCAACGCGCTGACGGGCGCTGAAATCGAAGTAACACCCTATGCTTCCATGAAGTCGGAGCCGCATATCGGCGTGGTAAACGTCATGGACCCGCGCGTGGAAATCCTGGTCAATATGTACCAGCCGAAAAAGACTGTTCATGCGCAGATCGAATACATCGATTTCGCCGGCGTTGCGGAAGGCGCTGCACAGCAGGGCATGTTCTCCGCGAACGCGATGGCGGAAATCAAGACCGCCGACGCGCTGGCGCTTGTTCTCAGAAACTTCCAGGACGCATCCGTCGATGAAGCGCAGGACGAACCGGATCCCGGTCGGCGATTTCGAATCGATCCAGACCGAACTGATTTTCTCAGACCTGATGACGGTGGAAAACCGCATCGAGCGGCTCGAACTTGGCTTCAAGCGCGGTATCAAGACCGCTGTGCAGATGCAGGAGCACAAGCTGCTTCAACAGCTAAAAGAACAGCTCGAAAACGATATCCCGCTTCGAAAATACGAGCTTCAGCCGGAAGAACAGAAAATCATCCGCGGATTCCAGCTCTTGACCCGCAAACCGCTGATGATCATCCTCAACTCCGAGGAGTCACGCTTCGGAAGCTCGCAGGAGCAGATCGACAAGCTCGAATCACACGCCATGACCATCGAAGTGTGCGGCAAGTTCGAGATGGAGCTCGCCAACCTCTCCGACGAGGACGCAGAGCTATTCATGCAGGACATCGGAATCGTTGAATCCGTCTGCGATCGCCTGACCAAATACTCGTACGACCTTCTCGGCTATATCAGTTTCTTCACCGTCGGTTCGCCGGAAGTCCACGCCTGGACCATCACACACGGAACCAGAGCGCAGGAAGCAGCCGGCAAGATCCACAGCGACCTCGAGCGAGGCTTCATCCGGGCGGAATGTTTCACGTACAACGATCTGATCGAACTCGGCTCCGAAAAGGCAATCAAGGAAAAAGGACTCTTCCGTCTGGAGGGCAAGGATTACATCGTCCAGGACGCGCGACATCCTAATGATACGATTCAACGTGTAAACCAAGGAGCGCAGATGCCCCGAAACAGCAGCAGCAAGCCGAACATCGATTTTCAACCGAAGCCGTGGGGAATCCTTATCTCCGCTGTATTGATGATCCTCAGCGTATTGATCGTCATCGCTTCTTCCGGCGACCAGCAAACCCTGATCAACGACGTGCTTGCCATCCGCGACCATGGATTGACCTTCTCCAAGATCATCCACCTTAACCTGCCGCAAGTAAAGAATCCGATCGGCAATTTCGGCGTTTTGACAGGTTACCTATTTGTCTCTTCGCTGGGTAAATGGATCACCATTTCGCTGTTCGCCACCATCTTCCTGTTTTGCATCAACTATCTCTTTCTGCGCGAAATACGCAATGAAATAAATCAACGCCTGATCGGGCTCTTCATACTATTCTGCTTCATCAACCTCATGCTGCTTCGACTGCCCACATACTATGAAATCAATCAGGCTAACCCTTCCGGCTTTCATCTTTCGAATCATGCGGCGCGTCTTTAAAGAGACCGGTACGCTGGTGATCGCGATTTTCGGAAGCTTCTTTTCGCTCCTGGTAATCACGGGACTTGAATTCTTCAAGCAGATCGTCCTTGGCATTTTAAAAGGGTTCGCATCCATGTTCAAGGGTCTGTTTAACTTGCTGAAAAAGATATTTACCGCCGTAAACCGAGGATACCGAAAAAGGAAAAAGAAAAGAAAAGAAAATCAATCGAGAAACCGGAGCCGATCGAGAAGATCAGACCCGAACCCGCTTTCCAGGAGGAAGAACAGCTTCAAATCTTCGATCACGCCTATACTCCGGACGACGAACCGGAAGAAGACGGCGACGAGCCGGTCAAGCCACGAAAACGCACTCGAAAGCCTGTTGAAGAGGTTGAACCCGAGTTCGACCACTATATTTTACCGGATATCAACGAGTTTCTGGAAAGCCCTGAAAAGACGACTCGACGAGACCGCGACGAGACCGAAGAGGAAATCCGCACAACCAGCCAGATCCTGAAGGACAAGCTGGCGGAATTCGGCATCGAGGCACAGGTCATCAACGTCAATATCGGACCGATTATTACCCAATACGAGCTGAAACCCGCGCCTGGCGTGAAGGTTAGTCGCTTCCTCTCCCTCACCGACGACCTCGCGCTTGCCATCAAGGCGAAAAGCATCCGCATACAGGCCCCCATTCCGGGTCGCGGTCTGATCGGTATCGAAATTCCCAATACGCAACGCGACACCATCTACCTGAAAGACGTTCTGTTATCCGAAGAGACCAAGAAAGACAAATTCCTCCTGCCGATCGGACTCGGGAAAGATATTTCGGGCAATCCGGTCATGACCGACCTGACCAAGATGCCGCACCTATTGATAGCCGGCGCGACCGGCGCGGGAAAAAGCGTCTGCGTCAACACCATCATCAACAGCATTCTGCTCCATCTCACACCCGATCAGGTTCGCCTGGTGATGGTCGATCCAAAGCGTATCGAACTCTCCGGCTACGAAGGTATTCCACACCTGATCCAGAATGTGGTTACGGATCCGGATGACGCCTTGATCGCGCTCAACTGGGGAGTGTCCGAGATGGAAAGAAGATACGAACTGCTTCAGAAATACAAGGTGCGCGATATCGCCGGCTACAACGAGAAGATCCGTAACATGCTCGGTGACGATGACGAACTCGAAGACCGCGAACTGCCCTACATCGTGATCGTGGTTGATGAATTCGCCGACCTTATCATGACCGCCGGGCGCGACATCGAGCAACCCATTGCACGACTTGCGCAGATGGCCCGCGCCATCGGCATGCACCTGATCCTCGCCACCCAGAGACCATCGACAAAGGTCATTACCGGAATCATCAAAGCGAATTTCCCGGCTCGAATCGCGTTCAAGGTTTCGAGCAAGGTCGATTCGCGCGTGATCATCGACATGAACGGCGCGGAGCGGCTCCTCGGTCGTGGCGACATGCTCTTCCTGCCGCCCGGAAAAGCCGTGTGCGAGCGTATCCACGGTGCATTCATGTCGGACGGCGAGATCGAGAATCTGGTCGATTACCTGAGAAGGATGCCCAAGCCGGATTACCAGATCGAGATGATCGAGGAGCACACGACCGACATCGCCTCGTTCGAGTATGACGACGAACTCTTCCCCGACGCGGCGCGGGCCGTCGTGTCGGCGGGAACGGCGTCGGTGTCCATGCTGCAACGTCATTTCAAGATCGGCTACGCGCGAGCGGGAAGGCTTGTCGACCTGCTGGAACAGTCCGGCGTGATCGGACCGCATCTCGGCAGCAAATCGCGCGAAGTGCTGGCTACGGAGGAAGAGCTTGAAGACCTTATTTAGCATTCTCGGATTCTGGCTTCTGATCGCAGGAATATACGCCGATGAAGCGCATGAATGGATTGATCGTATCAACGAAAAGTATGGAAACATGCATACATTCGCTGCCGATTTCACGCAGAAGAACATCTGGAGTGAGCTCGATGTCGAGAAGGTTTCACGTGGAACAATGTACTTCGCCGACGAACGTTTTTGCATGCGATACAGTTTCCCCGAAGGACAATTCCTGCTCGTCGATGCCGATTCCATGCTGGTATATGACGCCGCTTCCTCTCAGGCTATGATTACGTATCCAGATACCGGCGAAACAGGCTTGAGACCAGATATGATCCTCTCACATTATGCCGGAGACAATGCTACAATGACCTGCGAGAAACGCTCGGAATCTCAACTGACAATCCGAATTATACCTCTTGATGTCCGCGATATCAAGCGCATCGACGCGACAATCGATACCGTGCGACTTGTTATCTTATCCGTAAGCTACACAGACGTCGAAAACAATACAGTTGAATACAGATTCGAGGAAGTGCGACTCGACTGTCCGATCGGAACGGATGTGTTCCGATTTGAAATTCCAGAAAACGCAATCCTGATCGATCAAAGATTATAACAGGAGTCAAACAATGATAGCTCTCATCATGGCCGGCGGAATCGGTTCGCGCTTCTGGCCGCTCAGCAGAAAATCAAATCCGAAGCAATTCCTGAAAATCTTCGGAGAGAAATCCATGATCCGCATGACCGCCGAGAGATTGCTACCATTGATCGAGTGGGACGACATCCACGTGGTTACCTCAGCCGATCAGGTGAAACTCGTTAAGGAACACCTACCCGAAATGCCGCACGACAACATCATCGTCGAGCCGTTCGGAAGAAACACGGCGCCATGCATCGCGCTAAGCGCACTACAGTTGGGTCGAAGGTACGCCGGTAATGAGATAATGGTCGTTCTTCCCGCCGATCATTATATACGCGACAACAGAGCTTTTCTGGTTAGTCTCGAGCTGGCGAAAAAAGCGGCGCTGGCGGAAAATCTCGTTACATTCGGCATCGAGCCGGACTACCCCGCGACCGGTTACGGCTACATCGAGAAGGGTGAAGCATACGGCAACGGGATGTTTCACGTGAAACAATTCAAGGAAAAACCGGATCGTGAAACAGCGGAGGCGTTCCTCGAAAGCGGTAATTACCTTTGGAACAGCGGCATGTTCTGCTGGCGGATCGACACCATCCGAAAACAATTCCAGACGCTTCTCCCCCGCATCGAATCACTCCTTATGGAAATCCATAATCATCGCAAAGACAGCAACTTCGATATCGCAGGAACCTACCTGAAAATGCCGAAAATCCCCATTGATATCGGCATCATGGAACAGGCGGAGAAACGGATCGTGATCCCCGTCTCCTACGGCTGGAGCGACGTCGGAAGCTGGCGAGCACTTTACGATTTGTCCAACAAAAACGATTTCGGAAACGCATTCGAGGGAGATACCATCGGACTGGATATCCGGAATTGCTTCATTCGCTCGAAGCGACTCGTCGCCGCGATCGACATATCCGATCTCGTCATCGTGGAAACCGACGATGCAATCCTGGTCTCGAAGATGGATTCTTGCGAGCGGGTAAAAGAAATCCAAGAGGAACTCGAGCGCAGAGTCGCCTCCAAATACCCTCAATAGAAGCGCGATCCCGCCATTGGCAGTATCTTTTCACTACCGCATGATAATCGTCTCGCCAGGGCGCGATTTCGACGTATCATTGAGAAGGTTTATTTCACGGCCGAGCATTGTTTAAACGCTTGTTATTTTTCGGCGCCATATTTACAGCATCTTTATTTTATATCTATTTTGTATTCGGCTCGTTTTTTATGTTACTCTATATTTTTCTCCTCTTGCTTTGACGATCGATCTTTTTCTTCAGGACTTCCTTGAAATCTACTTTCGTGCGAACCTTGTATCCGCAATCTACATCCAGTTCTCCCCCGAAGCGAAACATCAGCAGGTCGGGAAAATCGCGGCAAATGTCCGGACGCTCTTCGTAATTCGTGCAACGACCATCCTCGCCGATCAGCTTGCAATTGAATACAAGAATGCCGTTGCGGTCGGTTCCGACGATCTCCAGATTGCGGTAGAATTGATCCTTTTTTTGTAGTCTTCGAAAATAGCGTTTCGATCTTACCACGCCCCTGCCATCGATCAACATCAGGCTTCGGCAGCAGTCGCCGCACTGTTTGCATTGTCCGATCACCTCCAGTTTATCCGGAGCAAAGCTATAAGCCCATTCCCGCTTCAGCCTGAGCAGGATATACCGGAGGTAATCGGCAACGCTCATTGTATCATCGCAGCAGGATGACTTTCTTGACCAGCGTTTGCTTGCTTCCCTCGACCCGCGCGAAGTATATACCGCTTGAGACCGTCTTTCCGGCTTGATCGGAGCCATCCCAGCGGATCATGTACTTGCCCGAGGCGTCCTTCTCCGGTGTCCAGGAGCGGATTTTCTGTCCTCTGACGTTGTAGAGACTGACGGTCGGCGCTTTCTGCGAGGCGATGCTGAAGGACATCCCGTCCTGCCGCGAGAGGTTCATCGGGTTGGGATAGATATCCAGCACAAACGGAACCGACGGTTCCGGATCGTCCTGGATGCTGAGGTATTCGATGGTGATGGTGTTGGTGGGATCGGTTTCACCATCGGCTGTATAAGCAGTGATATAATACTCGTGTTCTCCGGCAGGCACTTCGACTTCGTACCAGAATTCTTCGAACGCGAGATCGGCAAGCAGTACATCGTCCTGATAGACCCGATATCCCTGCCATTCGGCGTCATCAACCGGAGCCGGCGGATCCCATACCAGCATGTGCTGCGCGTTCTCGATTTGCCAGAAATATAGATCGTGCGGATAGATCGGCGGAATTGGATTCGTCATACACCAGACGTTGCCGATATAGACGGGGAAATACCCATCTCCCCCATAGATTGCCGATTCATCGAGTTCGTTGTCCATGTCCAGCGCCCAGTCATCCAGAATCATCTGGCTAACCATGCCTGGTCCCGACTCGAACACTCTCCGCGTGTCGAGTTGGTCGTTGTAGTAGTAATCGACCACGAGAAAGTTGTCATCGGCGCTCTGGGCCACGACAGCCTCGGTCATAGCAACCTCTCCGTCGATGATATCCGCGGATACCCAGGTATCGCCGGGTTGCGGGTCGTCGTTGCGTACGAACCACGCGGTTTCGTCTAGCCAGAGCGTATCGAGCTCGCCGGTCTCATAGACGGCAAATCCACCGATACGGATGCCCTCGTCCTCGACGGCCAGAAACATCTGCTGATGGAAGAACACGCTCATGCTGATGTACAGCGGGTAGTATTCCGTACCGTCATGGTCGAATGGCTGGCTTACCTCGATCGTGAGGGGTATTTCATCAGCAAACTCCCATATATCGGCTGTGTATCCGTTCGTGTTCTCAAAGATAATGTACATATCGACGTGGTTGAAGTCCAGGCTGATGCCGTAACGATCGCCATCCGGTGCATGTTCGATAGCGAATACATAGTACGCACCGGTCTGCGGAACCGACAAGAAGTACTCGTAATCCGGCAGGAGCTGAGCCGAGGAAGCGATTTGATAGGTAATGGCGTCATACAGGAATACTTCTACCTCGTTTTCCGTTTCAGGATAATTGCCAGTAATGTACGACACCGCGGTGTACTCCGTGCTGTAGAGGGGATCGTAATCGACGTTGCCGATGATCGTGTCGTCGATTTCGTCGGGGTTGGGGGAATCCCAGAAGCAGTTTTCCGCCTTGATCTGCTGGGTCGAGCCGGAGTAGATGCTGTATGTGGTGTTGGTTTCGTCGATGTTGCCGTAGATGATATTGCGTCCGTCGTTATCGGTATCGGCGTCGGAGAGGTTTCCGAGGTCGGCTCCGGCTCCGTTGATGATATAAAAACCGCAGAAATTCCCGGTGATGATGTTCCGTGCGAAGGTGGGGAAGGTGGTGGAGCCGTAGAGCATGACGCCTGCGCCGGAGTTGGCGTTGCCCGATACGAAATTGTCCCGGATCACGTTGTCATAGAAGTAACCCGAAGCATCGTAAAGATAGACGCCGGTAAGGTTCTGTTCGATAATGTTGTTTCTGACGATCGGGGAGATCGTGCCGGAAGCGTAGATGTCCCAGGCGGTGATCCCCTGCCAGACGTTGTTGTAGATCGCGTTATTTTCGATGGTTGGCATGCAAATACCGCCGTTGCTCTGGCAACTGAGCTGGATACCGGCTCTCGCGGTACCGTCCAGCGCACATTGCGTGATATAGTTGTCGGTAATATAAGGGTTGCTCTCCACGATCAGGATGCCGTTCTGCTGGCAGTTCTCGATGAGGTTGTTTCGTATTGTCGCAAGGGGCGGGTCGTCCTCGTTCAGTCCGAAGACCTGGATGCCCTTCTCGTTGTTGTTGAAATGGCAGTATCGGATCAATACCTGTGTGTGCAGGATATTCACCCCGTATTCAGCGTGCTGAATCACGCAGTATTGAAGCTGATTATCGGTCTGGTCGTTGTCCAGCCGAATGCCGGTCCACTGGCTCTCGGTGGGGGAGTAGAAGCTGACTGGAGCGCTGTCGGTGCCGATGGCGGTGATACAGCCTTCGGCCTGGATCCGGTAGTCGCCCATCACCTCGACATTGACGCCTGCTTCTATCTCGAGCGTACTTCCGGAAGGAACCGTGATATCGCCGACCACCTGATATGGATTGTTGTCGGAAGTCCAGGTTCCGCTTTGATTTCCGGATACTTCGATACCGCCCAGAACGGTACATAAAATTGTAAGTGCGATCATAACAAGATTCTTCATTTTTCCTCCCAAATAATCAGTGCTCGGTTGATGTTCTATTTGATCGTTTCTTCAAACAGGTATTCGATCTTGGACAGGTTGTCCCGTATAAACGACTGCGCGATGAACTCCGCGAAGATATCGAGGATGATCAGCGCGTTGATATGCGTATCCTTCGCACGCTGGTTCTTGATGCGCTTCAGGAGCGTGGTGTTGACGACGTGGATCCGCTCCAGATCGCGGGTGAGTTCCTTCAGCTCCCAGTCCGGTTCACAACCGTTTTTCTTACGGAAAAACTGCCGCACCAGGTACATCGATATCCAGCGGTACATAGTCTCTTCCAGCGATGCGAACGGCAGATGGAACCGCACCATGGGGCGAAGCGTGGAGAGCACCGGACAGCCGCATGACACGGTGAAGATGCCCATCATGGAGCTGACGCCCTTCTGCAGATCGATCTTCTGAACGTAGGTTCGTTCCTTGGCTTCGACGCGTACTTCCGCCTTTTCGAATGACACCAGGTGTTTGAAATAATCGATGATATCGACCAGGCTGGCTGCCACCGGGCAGTAGGGGTGCTCTTCCTTGTTCAGGGTGCAGTTGGGGCACTTGCTGTATTCGAGTTTCGTCCACTCCGGAAGGTCTTTGTACGGCTCGCGGATCAATTCCAGCGAATCCGGCTTCAACGAGATGTGAATACTCTGTGTTTCTCCGTTTCCGAAGATGAATGTGTAGGCGAATTGGAGCGGTTGCTTTGTTTTATCTGTCATATCTACCTCTATGTCAATGTGTGTTCATCAAATATGAAGATGTCAAGAAAGAATTGATCATCACCGCGATCCAATGACATCCGTACGGTTTTGTACGTTAATGAACGATCGATTATTCCTGTCTTGCTTTATATCCGGCTTGACAGGTGGCATGCAACTTGCATCTATAGTCTGGGATAAAATCCACATTGGAGGCTGGATGTTCCGCAATTTCTTCGTGATCGCGATCAGGAATATCTTTCGCAACAAGCTACACTCCACGATCAATATACTGGGTCTGGCGATCAGCTTCGCAGCCACGATTCTGATCACCTTCTGGGTCCAGTACGAGTATTCCTGCGATCAGTTTCACGAGCAAATCGACGATATCTATATGGTATCCTCGTTTGTATATTACGGACCGGAGAAGAACTTCGTTCTCGGATCGCCACCCGCACTTGCGCCTGCGATCGAATGCGAGTTTCCGCAAATCATCAGGGCCGGTCGCATAAGCACCGGCACATATCGCGTCCTGATCCAGGCAGGCGGTAACGCGTTCAAGGAAAATATCAGCATGATCGATCCATCGCTGTTCGATATCTTCTCATTTCCATTCGTGCTGGGCGATTTCAAGGCGGGGGAGACCAATCCCCATGTTATCGCGCTGTCCGAATCGAAAGCGAAGAAGATCTTCGGCGATACCGATCCGATCGGCAGGACCATCATCATCGACGAGACCTTCAGCTTCGAGGTAGTGGGTGTTTTCAAGGATATCCCCGGTAATTCGTATATCTGGTACGACTTCGCGGTTCCGCTGAAATTCCTCGAAGAGTACGTCGATCACGACGACTACACGCAGACCTGGTATAATTGCAGCTTCCGGTCTTTCATCCTGCTGAAAGACGGAACAGATATCGCGCAGCTCGACAGCCTGCTCGCCGGGCGATGCCGGCAGTCGTATCCTGCCAGTGATCTGGAGCCGACGCTCTATCCATACAAAGACATCCACATGGTGCTCTACGGCTATTCCCGCCGCGTCATGGTGCTGATCAACATCTGCATCTTCATCATCCTGATCGCGGTGATCAACTTCACCAATCTCTCCACCGCCGCGGCGCTCAAACGCTCGCGCGAGATCGGCATCCGCAAAGTTCACGGCAGCAGCCGAATGAAGTTGATCGTACAATTCATGAGCGAATCGATCCTGGTCGCGTTCGTGTCGCTGCTGATCAGCCTCCTGTTTGTGGAATTGTCGTTGCCGCTTTTCAACAGCCAGACGGGCGAGTCGTTCACCTTCGCGAACTTCTTCACTTTCAAGCTGGGTATGATCATCCTCGGAATAACACTACTGTCCGGCATTCTCGCCAGCCTCTATCCCGCGTTCCTGCTATCCAGCTTCAATCCTGTGCAGGTGCTGAATAACCCCGATTTCAAGATCGGCGGAAAATCGATACTCCGTAAGTTGCTGGTGATCATCCAGTACGTTATCAGCTCGATCCTGTTCATCTGCCTGATTATATTCATGCAGCAGATCCGCTTCATGATCGGGAAAGACCTCGGCTTCAACCGGGACAACCTGGTCAGCGTCGCGGTCGAGGGTAACCTGATCGATCATGCAGAAAGCTGGAAAAACGATCTCCTCGCATCGCCAAGTATCCTCAGCGCCACGCTTACATCCCATCTTCCCACGGGTATCTGGTACAACAGCTCCGGCTGGGATTGGGAAGGACGTCGCGAGGATCAAGTCTTTCTGGTAACGATCCTCAACGCCGATTACGACTATCTCGAGACGATGGATATCGACCTGATTCAGGGCGACTATTTCTCCGACGACAAGTATCAGAAAAACAGCGAGAATGTCGTGATCAACGAGGAATTCGCTCACAGAATCGGGGTGGAGAATCCGATCGGCATGAAGCTGTTTTACAGGGATATTTCATGTCAGGTTATCGGCATTGTGGAGAATTTCTACTACAAGTCGCTGGAACACGAGATGGAACCGCTCATGATCATGTGTACCGACAACAACACGGTCTTCGAATTCACGCCGTTCCGCTATATCACAATGAGGATACTGCCCCACAAGATTTCGGAAACCCTGGAATACATCGAGAAGGTCACAACCAAGCACAACCCGAACTATCCCTTCAGCTACGCGTTCATCGACGAAAGACTGGAAAACCTCTACAGCTCCAGCCAGCGTTTCATGAACCTGGTGGGCATCTTCGCGATTCTGGCGCTCTTTATATCGAGCCTGGGGCTCTTCGGTCTGGCATCCTACATCTCTTCGCAAAGACGGCGCGAGATCAGCATCCGTAAGGTGCTTGGCGCTTCCATTACCCGACTCAGTTTCAGTATGATCCTGGATTTCTGCAAGTGGGTGCTGGTCGCCAACCTCTTCGCCTGGCCGGTCGCGTGGTATCTGATGAGGGAATTCCTCTCGTCGTATCCGTATCAGGTCAAGATAACACTCATGCCGTTCCTTTTAACCACCGGCATCACCTTCTTCATCGCAGTCCTGACTGTAAGCTGGCAAACACTCAAAGTTGCCTTCACGGCACCGACGAAAACCTTGAAGTACGAGTAGAAAACGAACTTCGAAGGATTTTGTAGGGGCAGGTCCCTGTGCCTGCCCATTCCCTTCTCTCGGGCATGTTGTCATGTTCAACGCTGTATGAGAGATGAGAGAGGGCAGGCACAGGGACCTGCCCCTACATAAAACGTTCTCAAGTATTCGGAAGTTGGATTATCACGCCGCTTTCGGATCGAGTTCGACCTGTACGCGCGATTGCAGTGGAATGTGTGTCGGAATCTCGTTGAAAGAGATCACCGGCAGAGCCGCGATGGCGGGTTCGATCAATCGCTTCACGTAGCGCCTTATCAACGGCGCCACCATCAGAACCGGCTGCAATCCGGTGCGATTCATCTGTTTGACCGCCTCTGCGAGGTCATCGTACATGGAATTGACGATATTGGGCGGAATGCTCACCTGACCCGGCTTCTGCTTGTTGCGCTGCACGACGTCGGTGAATAGCTGCTCAAGTTGTGGCGCTAAGGTTATACCGTAAACGGTGCCGTCGCTGGCGATGAATTTCCGCGCGATGGTCCGTGCCAGTGCGTAGCGGACGTATTCGGTGAGTGACTCGACATCCTTGACGAACGGCGCGTAATCGGCGAGTGTCTCCAGAATGGTAATCATATCGCGGATCGGAACGCCCTCGTGCAGGAGGTTCTTCAGAACCTGCTCCACCGCGCCCAGAGAAAGCATGCCCGGAACCAGCTCCCCGACCACTGCTTCGTTGTCCTTTTTCACGTTGTCGAGCAGCTTGCGCACGTCCTGACGAGTAATAATTTGATCGGCGCTGGTCTTTACAATCTCGGAGATGTGTGTGGCGATCATCGCGGCAGGCTCGATCACCGTGTAGCCGTGCATCTCGGCGATATCCTTTTTGTCCTCGGATATCCAGATGGCCGGCAGTCCGAACGCCGGTTCGCGCGTCTCGATGCCCTTGATCGGTTTCTCGACTGTTCCCGGATCGAGCGCGAGGAAATGATTGACCAGGCAGTCGCCGGCTGCGACCTGCTCGCCGCGAATCTTGATGAGGTACTGGTTGGGTACGAGTGAGATATTGTCGCGCACACGGATGGGTGGCACGATGATACCGATCTCCAGCGCGATCTGTTTCCTGAGGCTGGTGATGCGATCAAGCAAGTCGCCCTTCTGATTTTCATCCACCAGTGAGATCAGGCTGTATCCGATCTCCAGTTCCAGCGCATCGACTTGCAGATATTCGCTCATATCCGGCGGACCTTGCGGCTCTTCGACAATCTGCTCCTCGACCTGTTTCTCCTCTTCCTTCACTTTCGCCTTTATCGATTTCTGGAGGAACCATGCGAACGCCCCCAGTCCGAGACCCATCGGCCCGAAGAGGTACCAGGGCATTCCCGGCACGAATCCGAAGAGAACAATAACCGTCGCGGACACGTATAGCGCCTTGGGCTCGTTGAAGACCTGCGTGATAAGCTCTTCACCCAGGTCGGACTTGGTCCCGGCGCGGGTTACGATAATACCGGTGGCGGACGAGATCAGGATGGCAGGTATCTGCGCGACCAAACCGTCGCCGACGGTGAGGATAGTGTAGGTCTGCAAAGCCTTGAGTAGCGGCATTTTCATCTGAACCATGCCGATGATGATTCCGCCGATGATGTTCAGGCACGTGATGATCAAACCCGCGGTGGCGTCGCCCTTTACGAACTTGGCAGCACCGTCCATCGCGCCGTAGAAATCGCCGTCGCGACGGATGTCTTCGCGCATTTTACGAGCCTCAGACTCGGTGATGATACCGTTGTTCAGGTCGGCATCGACAGCCATCTGTTTACCGGGCATCGCGTCCAATGTAAAACGAGCCGCCACTTCCGCAACACGGCTCGAGCCGGCGGTGATCACCTTGAAGTTGATGATGAACAGAATCAGGAAGATGATCAGCCCGACGATGTAGTTACCGCGGATCAGGAAAGAGCCGAACGCGTTGATGATGGCGCCGGCGTCGGCTTCGCCGAGGATCAGCCGCGTGGTGGCGACGTTCAGCGACAGCCGGAAAAGGGTGATGACCAGCAGCAATCCCGGGAATACGGAAAATTCACTCGGTCTGAGGATGTAGATCGGCGCCAGCAGGATGACGAACGCCATCATGAAATTGAACACCAGCAGGATGTCGATCAGCAGCTTGGGCATCGGAACCATCATGACCAGAAGGATCAGGACAATACCGGAACCGACCATGAAATCGCTCTTACGTGCGAGCGCTTCCTGGAGTCTGGATTTTGTTTCTAACATATCACATCACTCGTTTGTTCTTCAGATTATAGACATACGCCAGGATTTCCGCCACGGCGCTGTAAAGCTCGACGCTGATCTGCTGACCAATCTCGATCGTGCTGAAAATCAGCCTTGCCAGCGGTTTGTCCTCGACGATGGGTATATCGTTTGCACGCGCCAGCTCCTTGATCCGCTCCGCGATCAGGCGTTTGCCCTTCGCGACAACGATCGGCGCATCATCTACCTGTATGTTGTATCGTATCGCCACCGCAAGATGAACAGGATTGGTGATCACCACGTCCGCCTTGGGCACTTCCTTCATCATCCGCTTGAGCGACGCGGTGAACATCAATTGGCGGATCTTGCTCTTCACCTGCGGATCACCTTCCATCTGACGCCGCTCGTCCTTCACTTCGGATTTGGACATCTTGAGCTTCTTGATGTGCAGGTAATGGGTGATGGCAAAGTCGGCAATCGCGATGAAGATGTAGGCGATCAGGATGTTCAGGAGCAGCTTGATGACCAGGTTGCCGGCAAAGGAGAAGATTTGCTGAACTTCCATGTCCGGAAGCCCCATGAATTCGTGAAGCTTCGGCCGCACCGTCAACCAGGATATATACAGCAGGATGATCAGCTTGAGGATGCTCTTGACAAGCCGCTGTAATGCTTCCATGGAAAAAATGTTCTTAAGCTGATTCTTGAATTGGAAGACCTGTCCCCAGTTCATCTTGAATGCCTTGGGCGCGAACAGCCAGCCAAACTGCACGAAGGAACTCGCGAAGGTGGAAGCCAGCAGCAGGACGGCGATAGGACCAAATACGAGCGCCAGATATTTCAGCGATTCGATGTAGGTGTTCTGGATGCTGAGGAAGGTGATCGGAGAGCCGATGGTACGAAGCATGCTTTCGGTGTTGTTCATGAACTGAGACATCATCCAGCCGCCAAGAATGCTGAAATAGAGAACCACCAGCAACAGAAAGAAGGCTGTATGAACCTCCGGGCTCTGCGCTACGTTCCCATCCTTCCGGGCTTTGCTTTTTCGCCGCGGAGTTGGTTTTTCAGTTTTTTCTTGTGCTTCGTCCGCCATGATAGATCCTTACACACGGTCAATCAGACCGTTACCTCTTCCATTCAGAAGATTTTTCAGATTTAGATGCAATTCTCAGACCATTCGTCCGGAAGCTTATTTAAGGATACGATTGAGGAAATTTCTGGTTTCGGGGATATCCGCGAACAAGTATCTGTAATCTTTTGTTTTATCGATGGTTATGCCACTCGTTGCGATCCGTCTATCCACATTGGTTTCACCCCAGTTATATGCCGCTAACGCTATACACCAGTTGTTGTTATAGCGTTTCAGAAGGTAGCGCATGTACTTGGCGGAGATTTGGAGGTTCGAGGGTGGGAACCAGAGCAGGAATCGCGGGAAACCCGGAAACATATACCGGGCAGTTTCTTCCTTTATCTGGCCGAGTCCGATGGCATCCTTGTGTGAGTGTGCCCAGAAGAAGAACGAACTCTCGGCGCTGATCAGCCGGTAGAAGTATGCCGGTTGCAACTTGTAGAGGAACGCGAAGCCCAGCGTCATCAGTCTGGTTGAAAGAGGGTTGACGATCAGGATGATAATGAGTAGAAGAACCAGGACAAATCTGGCAAACGGACGTTTCATACGCGGATCAGCGCTTGCGTTTCAGGTGCTTCAGGTTCTCTTGAAAACGCGGATTGTCCGGCTCGAGCGCAAGAGCCCTTTCAAACCACTCGATCGCCTGACTCGCCGGTTGCCCCATCAGAAGCATGACCGAACCGATGTTGTTGATCACCGTGGCGTTATCCGGATTGATTTCGTGCGATTTCTTCAGGTTTTCGAGCGCTTTTTCGTACTGTTTTTCCTCGACATCGAGCTGCGCCTTGGCGTAAAATTCCCTCGATATCACAAACCGGTCGCGCTTCACCGCGTCCCGGATCATGTCGAGGTATTCCTTGTACCGCTGGTAATTCGGCTGAAGCCTGGCGAGCTGCGCGAAGACCACCTCGGCGGAATCCCATTTACGCAACATGGTCAGGCACTCGGCGTACGAGAGCAACACCAGCTCGTTTCGATCGTACGTGGCATAGACCGTCTCCAGATGCTTCTCGGCTTCCTTGTAGCAGTTCAACGCCACCAGCGCCAGCGCCATCATGAAGAGACTTCCCTCGGTTGCATCCTCCAGGACGACCTTCTCGAAATACTCCAGCGCTTTTTTCGCATTGCCCTTCATCAAGAGCCTGCGACCCCGGCTGAGCCGGTAATTTTTCACGAACGATTTCCAATATTCCAGCATGATCCTATTCTTGAAGGCAGACTTTTTTCGGCAATGTTTTTTCTTCAGCCTGCATTGTGTTTTCAATCCCGAATAACAAATCGATCAAATGGAATATTACGCCCCCTGTAGCGCTCACGCAAATCCCAGCCGGTAAATCTTACCAGCCTGCGGGTATCCGGCGAAACGATGGGATTCTTTACCACGACCACACCCAGCAGATTCAGCATCTTGGGTCTTCCGATTGATTGTGTGCGAGCTGGAAATCCTCATGATAGAACGTGTCGTCAACGCCTACGAATCGGAATATCCGGTGGGTTGCGTCCGAAATCTATATAATAAAACTGAATCCGTTGGCAGGACACATACCTGCAAGATATTGGTTCTGAAATAATCTGAATCATCCTTTGTATGGAGAAAGACGAACCACTTCCTCCATGTTTTTTATCATATCTATATTTTTTTACTTTACAATTTTATCATGAATGCGGTATAATTCCATCGAATCATTACTCAAGCTGAAATAGGAGTGAGGGCAAAGCACATCAACTAATTCGAATACAGGAAAACTGTGTTCTAAATCAGGGAGGGAGAAATCATGAAGACAGCCATCTTGAGCATTGCATTTCTTGTGATATACAGCACAGCCGTATGCGCTACGATGTCACCAGATTCGAATCGTATGCTTGATGCGGGACATAACACTCGCTTCGGCAATATTGCACTTCGCCTGACAAACTACGGCATCGTTGGAGAAGCAGACGATGATATTCCGTCGCTGGAATGGCCCCGTGGATCGGGTGTCAATTACCTCTACAAGGGGTCGTTGTGGTTCGGCGGGAAGGTCCACCGGACGAACGAAGAAGGTGAAATCCTCTATTGGCTGCACTGGCCGCCAGAAGATGAGAGCGACTACGTCACGGAAGACGATCCGCTGTGGTACTCCGGCCTGCCCTTTGTCATCGACACACTGACATCGGAAGGATGCGACGGCGACAGCGATATTATGGAACTGCTTCCAGCATACAATCCTGTCGAGGAGAGCTTGCTCGGTGAACTTTATCAGGAATACAATGCGTCCGACGTATTGACCATGGCGTATCTGAACCGCTACATTCACGACGACGACGCAGACGGATTGATCGATGAAGACTCACCCGGAAGGGCTTTCGTATATCCCGATCCGGATGGCAACTATTGCTTCAGTATTCCGTACGATGACGATGCGGATGGTCAGCTTGACGAAGATGGGGGATATCCCGGACTGGAGACCGGTATCGGCTATTGTTACGATATAAGCCCGTTCGGAACCGATGTGGATCGGGATTGGGGAAGCTACATATCCCATAATGATCATTTTCCTCTTGGAATCGCTGTCGAGCAGCGAGTTTATGCCTGGAACAACCTCAGCCTCGCCGATGCGGTCATTCTGCATTTCAAGATCACGAACGTCGGCGCGAACACTATCTACGACTACGCGCTGAGCTACTATCTCGACGCCGACATCAAGCCGCTCGACAGTGGTGACGAAGGCAACGACGATGACGTTAGTACGTATATGTGTTCAGAGGATTACGAATTCGCGTGTTCCTACGATGCGGATTTCGATGATGGAGAGACTCCCGGGTATATCGCAGTCATGACGCTGGGCGAAGATAACCACAATCATGATTGCTGGACGTGGGAATGCGGCGATGGGCCAGAAGACAAAGATCCGAGAGATCTGACACCTTACGCCGCGACCGCCAATGAAAAATACTGGCTGCAAACAGGACGAAATCCGGAAATGGATTACTACACTTCTCTCATTGACGATCCCGAATACCAATTCAACGATCCTAGAGATACACGTTTCATGTACAGTGTTTTCGGCGATCAACAGGGATTCGACGACCCGACCGAAAACAGCTTCAACCTCGAACCCGGTGAGACTCGCGATTTCTTCGTGGCGCTCTTCATGGCAGATTCGGAAGAGGGTCTGATCGGAATCCACAACAATCTTGCAGCGTTCTACGAGAGTGATTTCGACCTGTCGATGTTCGAAGACGAACCGGCGATTCCTGTGATTATGAACACACAGGCACAGCAAGACGGGCAGTCGATCCGCGTGAATTTCTATACCGGCAATATTGCCGACAACCTGTACATCTGTTTCAAGCAGAATGAACACGATCAATGGATGACTTACGATCTGGACGTGAACGCCGAAAGCTTTCTGCTCGAGAACCTCGCCGAAGAGACCGATTACAATATCAAGATCGCTGCCGAATACGACGACATCTATCTGGAAAGTACAGTCGTGACGCTGAATACCTACGACTACTACGATGTCGATCCGAACACGGCGCCACCGGTCGAGACGGGGGAGATGTCGGTCTATCCGAATCCCTTCAATCCATCGACCACCATCGCGTTCTCGCTGCCGGAATCGGGCGACGTAACGCTCGATATCTACAACATCCGCGGCGAGAAGGTGAAATCCCTGCTCTCGGAACACCGTGACAGCGGAAATCATCTGCTTCCGTGGGATGGTTCCAACGATAAAGGCAGCGCTGTCGCGTCGGGAATCTACTTCGCGCGACTGATAACCGGAAATCGCGAAGATACTTGTAAACTGTTACTGCTCAAATAGTAACACAGGGGAAACCATGAAACGATGGATTTTATGCATGATACTGATTTCTTCGCTCACTTCCGTATTTGCGAACTGGTATATTTATCAGGAGATTTTTCCGAGCAACCCGTCGGAAAACGATCGCTTCGGCAGTGCCGTATCCATATCGGGTGAACATGCGGTAGTGGGTACCGGCGATACTCAACATACGTACGCATATTCGGCGTACGTGTTTGCCCGGAATGGATATACGTGGACCGAACAGATCGAGCTGAGTCCCGAATGTGAAACGGCATACTTTTTCGGTGACGATGTCTCGATTGATGGAGATTACATCATTGTGGGAGCCTCGGGAAGTGTCGTGCCCGAAACAGAATCGGGTGCGGCATTCGTGTTTCATCTGGTAGATGGCGACTGGATCGAGCAGGCGATGTTGAATCCAAGCGATGGAATGTACAACAATCACTTTGGTTCCGCAGTCCGTATTTTAGGTGATACAGCCATAGTGGGAGCGAGGGGTGTCGGTTCGGCTTATGTATTTCTTCGCGAGGACGATACATGGACCGAGCAAGCGATACTAACCGCAAACTCCAACGAATCGATCGCTTTTGGCTACTCCGTTGACTTCTCGGACGATTACGCCATCATCGCAGCGCCCTTTGATCTGGAACTCAGTGTCAGGAGGGGTTCTGTGTACTTTTATCGCCGCGACGGCAATGACTGGACTGAACAGACGAGGATCGTCAACAGCGACACAACCGCAGAAACTTACTTCGGGCATTCCGTCTCGATCTCGGGCAGCTATGCGATCGTAGGGGCCCTCTTAAGCAACTACCTCGGATACTACTCCGGCGCGGCATACATTTTCCACAACGATGGATCCGGCTGGGTCGAGCAGGAAAGGCTTCTCGCGAGTGATGGTGCCAGTTTCGACTACTTCGGTTGTTCCGTATGCATCTCGGGTGATTACGCGCTGGTGGGGGCGCGTATCGACAACGGAGATCAAGAATACGCCGGTGCGGTTTATATCTTCCACCGGGAGGGCGACACATGGATCGAGGCAGGAAAGCTTGTCGCTCAGAATGCAGACAGACGCGACGCCTTTGGATGTTCGATCGATTTCTCGGATGGCTACGCGATCTTCGGAGCAAACAGAGTCAGTGATTGTCAATCCGATGGCGGCGCGGCGTACATGGTATTGAACGACGAAATCGGTATCGATGACGAGAATCTGCCGGAAGTGACTGCTGCCGTCCTGCACGGCGCATACCCCAACCCGTTCAATCCATCCACCACCATCGCGTTTTCGCTGCCGGAACCTGGCGATGTCCAACTCGATATCTACAACATCCGCGGCGAGAAGGTCAGAACCCTGCTCTCCGAGCACCGCGACAGTGGAAAACATCTGGTTCCGTGGGATGGATCCAACGAAAAGGGTGGCGCTGTTGCGTCGGGAATCTACTTCGCGCGGCTGATAACCGGAAATCGCGAAGATACTTGTAAACTGTTACTGCTCAAATAGGATCACAGGAGTAAAACATGAAAAAGACGATTTGTCTGGTCATTCTGATGATGTCACTTACCGCTGCGTTCGCGGAATGGGTAGAAGTTCAGAAGCTTCTCGCCGTTGATGGATACGAATATCAGTGGTTCGGTTCATCGGTCTCGATCTCCGGTGATAACGCGATTGTTGGAGCAAGCGGAGACGACGATTCGTATTACAACGCTGGGGCTGCGTACATTTTCCTTCGGGACAGCGACGGTATCTGGAACAAGGAGCAGAAGATCGTCGCAGGAGACAACGGATTTTCCCACTTCGGCAGTTCGACGTCGATTTCGGACGATGATATAATCGTGGGCGCGACGTATTTCGATGATAACTATCCAGAAGTTGGTTCGGCCTATATCTTCGAGGGAATCGATGGGGTTTGGAACCAACAACAGCAAATGTATCCTATTGATGATTGGAATGTTGGAGGATTCGGACACGTCGTGGACATCTCGGGGGATAACGCCATCGTGGGAGCAAGTGAGTTTTTTTATCAAGTTGAAGTGGTCGGATGTGCGTATATCTATCATCGTCTGGGCGATACATGGAGCGACGATGCGATATTGATTCCAAGCGACGAGACGGACAGGCGATTCGGTCACACCGTATCGATATCCGACGACTACGCGATCATAGGAACACACGATTCTTCTGAGTTTGAATACGGTACCGGCTCGGCGTATATTTACCACCGCGAGAGCACAAACTGGGTCGAGCAGGTCAGGCTTACCGCCAGCGACCCCGGGGCATTCGATTATTTTGCCTACGACGTATGTATCTCGGGGGATGTAGCGATCGTGTCGGGTTACGGAGATGATGATTTCGGTGAATATTCCGGTGCGGCGTATGTCTATCGTCGAGAGGGCGATACGTGGATCGAAGAGCAGAAACTGACCGCCAGCGACGGGGAAGCGGAGGACTTCTTCGGATATTCTGTCTCCATTGCTGGCAGCTATGCGGTCATTGGAGCTCCCGGAGACGAATCCGGATCGGTATATGTCTTCCACTACGATGGATCAAACTGGGTCGAGATGCAGAAATTGACGACTGAAAACACAGCAGAGGATTACAGCTTCGGATCGGATGTTGCAATATCGAGAGGAAACATCATCGTAGCTGCACCGTATGATGATGAACTCGGAACTTATGCCGGAGCCGCTTACATTTTCGAGAATGACGATATCGGAGTCGATCCCGACGACCTTCCGGAAGTTACCGGCACGGTACTGCACGGCGCGTATCCGAACCCATTCAACCCATCAACCACCATATCGTTCTCGCTGCCTGAATCGGGCGACGTAACGCTCGATATCTACAACATCCGCGGCGAGAAGGTGAAACATCTGCTCTCGGAACACCGCGACGCCGGAAAGCACTTGGTGCCTTGGGATGGATTCAACGATAAAGGCTGCGCTGTCGCGTCCGGAATCTACTTCGCGCGACTGGCAACCGACGATAGTATCCTGACGCAGAAAATGCTGCTTCTAAAATGACTTTCTCGGGGCAGGTCATCGAACCTGCCCTTTCTTCTACCCATTACAATCTGCCTGACATCGGAGCCTATCCCACTGTGAGTCGATGACAGATCATTTCGATCCGGACAGGCGTTCGGAGAGCAGAACATCCTTGACAAATCCATGGCGGATTCGAGCATCCAATCAAAGGATGAAACATGACCAGAACATCACAGCATTTATCGGATGAATTGATCGCGCGGCTGGACCGCTTCAACCTGCGAGCCAGGCACATTGTGGAAGGCTTCATGATCGGTCTGCACAAGTCGCCCTACCACGGCTTCAGCGTCGAATTCTCCGATCACCGGCAATACAACCCGGGCGATCCCATCCGCAACATCGACTGGAAGGTCTTCGCCAAGACCGAGCGCTACTACATCAAACGCTACGAGGAAGAAACCAACCTGAAATCGTGGATCATCCTCGACCACAGCAAGTCGATGGGCTACGCCTCCGGCAAGACGACCAAGCTCGACTACGCCAAGACCCTTGCCTCCGCGCTGGCGTACCTGATGGTCTCGCAGCAGGACGCGGTCGGTCTGCTCACATTCTCGGATAGGATCGATGGATACATCCCGCCACGCGCCATGCGCAGCTATCTGGATATCATTTTTAAGGAATTGATCGACACGAAGCCCGATAGCGGCACCAACACCGTGCAGGCGTTGCACAACCTCGCCGAACGCATCAGGAAACGCAGCCTGGTCATCCTCATCTCCGACCTTCTGGACGAACCCGACAGTATCCTGCAAGGTCTGCGCCACTTCCGGCACCAGAAGCACGAAGTGATCCTCTTCCACATTCTGGATAAACAGGAGCAGGAATTCGATTTCAAGAAGGAAACGCAGTTCGTCGATGCCGAGACGGGCGAGAAGATCACCGTCTTTCCCTGGCAGATCAGGAAGGACTATCTACAGCATTTCCACGGCGCTACCGACTACCTCAAGCAGAAATGCCACGAATACCGCGTGGAATACAATCCCATCACCACCGATACCCCGTTCGAGCAAAACCTGATGAACTACCTCATCAAGCGCAGCCGGCTGCATTGACGGGTCACTGGCTCATGATATTTTGCGCTTCTTCCTTGTCGTCGCTGTAGGTGAACACGGAGAGGATGTTGTGTGAATTCACCGGATCGACGACCTTCGGATACATGATGCGCAGTGCGGAAATCTGGTCGTCCGAATAGGTCAGAACGCCGATCACGCGCGCGGTCTGATCCACGGTGAAGTTGTTGCGCTTGGCAGCGGCACGAATGACGTTGAGCTGATCGTCCGCGAAGCTCTCGTTGCGGATCTGGCTCAAAAGCTTACCAAAATCGGCTTCGCTCATCGCCTGGGTTACCTGTTCCTGCTCTTCCGCTACGACCGGTTCGTCCATCGTGTCGTTGATATTGACGCTCAGCGAAACGCTCGAGGTCGTCGCATTGGTCGATGATGTGACCTGAACATTGTTATCGGCCGGCAGGCTTCCCAGCATGGCGAAAATCTCGTCCATGAGCTTCTTTGCCTTCATGTCGTCGGTTCTGCCGAGTTTACCCTTGTAGAGTTTTTCCAGCGCTTCCAGCTTATAGCCGATGTTTTCCACAATCTGGCCGGACGAGACGGATCCACCTTGCGCGTTGCCCGATATTTCGACGGTTACTTCGCCGCCGGGAGTCTTGAATACAACCTCATCCGCCATAAGGAATGCGGAGAAAAGGACAAGAAATATAAGCAATATCGTTTTCATATTTACCTCCATAATGCGTGATGACAGAAATTTTCCGGTCGGGTTTCGGACGTCAACTACTTTCATTGAATCGGCTTAATTTACCGGCGTCATCTCTTCCCACACGATGGTGAAGCTGTTTTCTCCGTCGAGGTAATCCTGTTGTCAAGGATAACGGCGAAATGTTCTTGACAGATCGATTGAATAAGATTGAAATTCGTATAGAGCACTTGGTCTTCTTCAACAAATAACCTTGTCGGAACGACTGGAACGGGAGGGATAATGAATCTGAGAAAGCTGGCTGTGACAGGAATCTTGCTTGCCGTTGTTGCGGTATCGTTTGCGCAGGTGTTTCTGTGGCAGGAAAACGGCATTCCAATTAAGCGGACAACCCATGTCGTGTGGGAGGATGTATTTACGCGCCTTGAGGACAACAGCGTCGTCATCGCATGGATCGGTACGAGCGATACCGGACTGGGGATATGGGCTCAGCGATACGACAGCATGGGTTACGAGGTATGGGGTGCGCCGATCCTGATCTACGACAATCCTGGCGAATTTTCGATTCCGGTGATTGGATCGACATCCGATGGTGGTTTCATCGCCGGCTGGAGCATCTCCGATGACTATTACGAGTCCGACCTGCATTGCATGAAATACGACGCCGACGGAAATCCGCTCTGGGGTGACGACCCGGTCGCGATCTGCGAAACCGAGACATGCCAAATCCCGGCTGTCGGCATTCATGGCGACCCGGATGGCGGAGCCTATATCGCGTGGAGGGATGGCGGCGGTACTTACAGCAGCCTGTGCGTAAATCACGTTGATGCTAACGGTATCTTGACCTGGAGCGATGGTGCCATAAGTGTCATGCCTTGTGGCTCCGATATTAACGAAAACACCATCTGCGATGACGGCGAGGGCGGAATCGTTGTCATATCGCATGTGTATAACTACGACGACAACATGCGGAGCCTCTATTGTGCAAGGGTGCTACAGGACGGAACAACGCCGTGGGGTGACGAGGGTTGTCTGCTCATCGACCAGCGATTCAGTTTCTCATACCCGGAGGTTCTGCATCCCGACAACAATAGCTTCATTGTGACCTATAAAAGCCAGGTAGGCGGAGTTAACAGGCTTCACTACGAGCGGCTGTCCATGGATGGCGAATCTATCACCGGCTACCCCGTCAGCATTACGAATTCCATTTCCTATAACGCGATTCTTGGAATCCCATACGATGCGGAAGGTAATTTCTACACCATGTGGAGCGATCCCGAAGGTGACGGCGTCAGTGTGCGTATGCAAAAGATATCGCCCGACGACGATCTGCTGTGGGGAGACGGAATCCTGATCGATACGACCGAGCACAATCCCTTACCCATGATGCTCGACGTGACGCCCAATCAGACCATCCACGTCACGTGGCGCGAAGTTATTAGCGAATCGACCTACAAGACCCAGCTCTACGACACCGACGGGACGCCGCTATGGGATCCCGATGGAGAAGTTATGTCGCAGAACGCGGGATTCGACATCGAGATATCCACGCCGGACGCGATGATATTCCTTGCCTACTGGGACAATGGAGAAATGACCAGCATCGTGCAGCAGGTGCAGACCTACGACGGCGTGACCCTGTACGGCACCACCGGCACCGAGATCGTTCACGGTGGATACGAAGTCTGCCATAATCTGCAAGCCGCCACCGGAACCTCCCCGTACAATGACCGGCTGCGTCTGCTCTGGAACGAGAATTTCGAAGCGTACTCCGACATATCGAATGCGTCCTACTGTCAGATGATCGACGAGAACGGAAACACATCTTTCGACGAAAACATGCGGCTTTTCGATGATGAAAATGTGATGCCGAATATCCTGAGTTGCTGCTATCTGAACGACGGCAGTACGGTCGTCTGCTGGAAGGATGAGAATGTCGCGAACGAATTGCACTTCAGCGCGATCGATGACAACGGTGACTTGCTGTGGGGCGACGATGGATTGACGCTCCAAACCGGGGAATATCTTAATCTCACGGAAGTGTTCGTGCAATCCCTGGGTAACCGCTGCCTCGTGTCGTGGGTCGAAGAATCGAGCGAAGAAGACGACGCCACCAGCACGTGGAGACTTCAGGAGATCGAGGGCGGACAATTCGTATGGGACGATCCGCGGATCATCCTTTCGGAGGCGCCCGACACGCTGTCATATACCCGATACGTGGACGATTATCTGCTGTGGATACAGGGCGATACGCAGCTCTATGCCTTGCGCGTCGATGATGATTTCAATCCGGCAGAAGGCTGGCAGGAAAACGGCAACCCTGTCGCCCTGAACAACGGTAAAACCAAGCTGAACGTCAATTGCTTGAGCATCGACGGCAACCTCGTAGTATCGTGGGAAGACTACCTATGGCGCACGGATTATCTGCGGATCCAGATCGTTCACGGCGACGGCACCACGCAGTGGGACTACGGTTATCTGCTTACAGGCGTAGGGACGTATCTGGACGGCTTGAAGATGTTCCAGGCCGACGAATACCTGTACATGTTATGGGTGGATCGGTCGTCCGATGTTCCTTCGATCTTCTACATGCAGAAATTTGATCTCGAATGCAATCCGGTGTGGGATGAACCGCTGACCCTGTTCTCCGAGGACACGATATGCCGGCTCCTGGCGGCAGCGGAGACCAGCGTCGGATTCCTGATCGGATACAGAAGAAGCTGCTCGAGTGGGGGATATCGCTTCGGCGATTACGACCTGTATCTCCAGCATGTGGATTACGACGGAACCGCCTGGGATGAACCGATGTGTATCTGTAATCAGGATCAGGACGTCTCAGATTTGCGGTTCGTGCCGGCGGGAAACAACCGCTTCTTCCTGTATTGGTTGGACGGTCGTCAGGGATTTACGGAGGTGGGAATGATGCCCTATCCGCTTTTCGATGTCTATGCGCAGTTCTTCGACCTCCAGATCCAGGAATCGGAATCAGGGTCGGACGCGCCGTGCCTGAGCCGCCTGATCGGCAATTCGCCCAATCCGTTCAATCCAGAAACGACGATCGATTACTCGATTGCCTCGAAGTCGAGAGTCGAGCTTGACATCTTCAACATCCGAGGCCAGAAAGTACGGACACTCGTCAACGAAACAATGCCGTCCGGTAAACACAGAGTTGCATGGGATGCCAGCGCCGTCGCTTCGGGCGTCTATTTCTATCGCCTGAAAGCAGGCGGTAAAACGATCGACGTGAAGAAAATGGTCATGATAAAATAGTGATTTTCGGCTTTGATGTAGTTAAAACGAAATAGCGAAAATGGATTATTGTGTAGGCGCAGATCTCCCAGACAGTGTGATGATGTTGTGAATCTGCTCTTTATAAAGATATCGGGTTTATCATTGCCGGGGAAAAATACCCCCCCTTTGTCCCCCCTTGTCAGGGGGGTGAAGAGATAGCAAACCATCGTTCCCTCACCCCCCTGACAAGGGGGGACAAAGGGGGGTTATTCTTTATTAATATTGGAGATTCGATGCGTAATCGGGTAGCGCTATTCTTGCTGTTCATCGTTGCGACTGGCATGTACGCGACGGACGGCGAGGATATGAAATACGCGAACTGGAGGTCAAACATGGGGCTGAATACCGAAAACACGATCGACGGAGAAGTCGAGATCATCAATGAATTCGACATGCCTGAGCTCGGTCGCACGCGCACCCTGCGGATCTTCCTGCCGGAGGGTTACCGCGATTCGGATAAACGCTATCCGGTGATTTACATGCACGACGGGCAGAACCTCTTCGACGACCACACATCGTTCGCGGGTGAATGGAAGATCGACGAGACGATCAACGCCTTCATTCGGGATTTGAAATGGGTTGGCGCGATCGTGGTCGGCATCGACAATGGCGGGGATCTTCGATTGAACGAGTACTCCCCCTGGTTCAATTCGGACCGAAACGGAGGTGGCGAAGGCGACCGGTACGTCGATTTCCTCGTGAAGACACTCAAGCCGTGGATCGACAATCGTTACCGCACCCTGACCGACCGCGACAACACCATGGTCGCCGGAAGCTCTCTGGGTGGACTGATCTCGCTCTACGCCGGCATGAAATACCCGGAAACCTTCTCCCGGTTGGGACTGTTCTCACCCGCGTTCTGGTTTGCCAAACAGCAGTTGATCGACATGATCGGAGCAGTTCAAATCAGTCAGAATTTCCGCATCTATCTCGACGCCGGAACCCTCGAAGGAACCGCCTACGTCGGCGACGCGAAGCAGTTCCGGATGATCCTCGAAAACAAGGGCGTAAAGCACCTGAAGCTCGTCATCGACGAGGGCGCGCGTCACAACGAAGCGGCGTGGGCAAGACGCTTCCCGGACGCGCTCCGCTGGCTGATGGAGTTCTGAGTTATTTCAGAAGGAGCATCATTCGTTCAGCTTCTTCAGGAATTCATGCAGACGTATTGCATTTTCCTTGCCATACATTTTCTCGGCAAATGTGACATCGAATTCATCAAGCAAGCGTTTCACTATTTCGTTAGGTGATAAAGAATGCATTTCTCGGTCAAATATGTTAACCCATAAGTTTTTTGAAAATAAGCTTTTTTTAACCAAGTCTGGTGTGTTGATGAATATATTAAGTGGTTCGCTCTGTTCATTTTTATATTGAATCACGTCGATATCATTTTGTTGATGTAGGTGTCTTTCCATGAAAAAATAAAAAACAGCAGTCATAACATATTGTTCACACAATAGGTTTTTTTGTAATATTTTATTATAAATTAAATACTTTCCAGGCTGGAGCATTCCCCATCTTAGTAGTCTACCCAGGATTGCCCAGCGTAAATACTCTTGCTCATAGGAATTATTATCAGTTACAATAGGTAGGTGATCCATGATTTTAATGTTTGTACTGATAGAAATAAAGGAAAACCAGATATAATAATAATACTTTTTATTGGATGCCAGATCTATTTCCTTAATCCTAATTATATTGCGCTTATGGATCGCTGCGATTAAATCACAAAACATTAAAAAACACCGGCCATTTATTCCGGATATACTAATACCCGGAAATTCGATATAGGATTTCTCGAATGGCCCTAATACGTGGAATGTGTGACGACAATTATCAATTTTTTGATTCATGTATTGAAATACATTTTCATGAAAAATCCATTCTCGTATTTTATTGTGTGATAATCTGTCTAATTGATCGTATATCAACGAGAATGCGATATGGACATCTGCATCTTCCATCACCGAATCGATGAAACTTTCGAGATCTCCGAGAGTCGTTAGGCCAGCCCATAGGAATAACACGGTTCGCCAGTTATCGTTGTTTCTCTGGCTCATCAGATGCAGGCGATCGAGTTTATGTCCATCTGGCCAGTAGTAATTTCCTTCATTGATAGCGTAAGCGACGAAATACTCGATCAAACTCTTGTGATTGAAGCTAAAAACTCCGGGGCCGGTAAGTAGTCCCGTGCGCTCGATGAGGTAGGAGAGCACTGTATCCGCATCTTCCTGTAATGGGATTTCCCGGAGAATACCTTCGAGTACGGTACGTATTTCCTTCTCTTCGAGTTGATACTCATCCTTGAAGAACATGTGGATAGCCAGGCGACAGAGAATTTTTACGTTGTGCTTCTTGATGTTTGGGTTGCCTACGGATAGTTTTCTCTTGTCATCCCAAATCCCCAGCATCCCTTCAATGTATCTCTTATATACAAGCGATCTTCCTTCAGGCAGCTTGCCATCGAGATAGTGGATCATCAATAGTGTCGTGAGAAGCAGAGGATTTCCGGTAAGATGGGCGATAGTGGGATCATGTGTAAGTGTTTCGTATAGTTCAGACGCATTAACATTTTCTCGATCATGTAATTCAGGTGTGTGATTATACCATTTCTCGATGTATTCTTCGATTCGTTTCCGGTCGAATGGCATCAGACGAAACTCGGAAAATTGCTCTTTCAGGTTCTCGATATGATTTGAGGTCAACGGACGGGTAGTCAGTACTATTCTGCATGATTCTTCCGCTGTACTTAAGTCTTTCACCCATTCTTCCACATGGTCTCTTCGTTCGATCGTGAGTTCGTCAATACCATCGAGAATCACTGTGATTTTTCCTTTCTGAAACCACTTCGTTAATCGGTCGGCAGTGATTTTCTCACTCTGATGTATCGAGCAGTTATCGCGTACCAGATCGTTTATCTTGGGTAAATCCTTATCACGATAGCCGCGAAGCTCAATCCTGAAACACAGTCCTTCTTGTGAATCCCGTAGAATCTGCTTCTGAAACCACTTTGACCAGGTCGATTTTCCGGATCCCGGATCACCGACAATGATGATGTGTTTGTATTCGTTCAGCTGCTCGATTACTTCGGTATCCAGAGATACGCAGAGTCTTCGCTTCTGCTCTTCCTCTTCTTTGGTCAACACCTTTTCGAACTCAGGCAACACGAACATCTGATCGATATTTCCGTTGCAAGGCGAATTGCTGCGCAAGCAGGTAAGGTCGATGCTGAGATTCAATTTCTGTAGATTTAGCGTCTTCACTTTTCTCAGAATCATATCAGCTTCGCGCTGTGGCTTCAATCGTATCTCATTTATATCGCTTGTGATATAGGAAAGCTGGTCAGCGATACTATCTAACAGGCATTCGGCGTTTTTCCATGCCTGCTTATGCCATTCATTTGTCCCTGTAAAGATGGAAGTAATTGTCTTCACGATTTGACCTAAAACAACTAAATAAACACTGTCGGTACCATCTTCCAGAATTTCCTGCGGTAAAGAACCCTCATAATAGTCGCCGATATATTTCATTGGATCAATCGATGCTTTGTATTGAAAAGAATCATCCTTTGTGATTCTTTTAATCTCTCGTGAGCATACTTCTGCCAGTCGCTCAATTTTATTTCGTCCAATCCTTTCATGCTTCAAGAAATCTTCCAGTGGGTAAATAGCTTCTGTCACAGCGGATTTAATTCGTAGCTGAATTGAGGTTCTTTTATATTTTTTCTTTAGCTTGTCTTTGAAACTCGCGAAAATTATATCAGTAATGATGTCAATCATTTTTGTAAGGAACTTATCGGTAATGCTCATAGTGTTTTCTCCACTTCCATATGTCATGTGGCATTAATAATGAGAATGTGTCAAGAAATAAGGATATTTATTATCGGACGCTTTAACTAATCCTTGTAAGGGAATCTTTTTCCATTTCCCTCAAGCCACAATGAGAAGGATGAAATGGCAGCCAACGACGATCAATAGAAGGTTCTACTTTTTCTCCTCCATCCTCTTCCTATCATTATCGATCAATTCGGCCTTTTCGGCCAGGCGGATAAACTCGGCGCGGTAGCCTTCGTCGTCCGTTCCCTTCGCCGATTTCGCCAGTTCGATGACGTCTTTCCATGTGTAGTTGCCAATGAATTCGGATCCTCTGAGCAGCATCCCGAACGCCGCCACGGCAGCCGAGAACCGGTAGTTCTCCGATGTCTTGCCAACCTTCGAGCGCTTATCTTTCAGCACCTCTTGAAGCTCGATACTGGTGTCTCCGTCCGGCTTTTTATAGCGGAATTTGACGGTGAGAAGTTCGTTCGAATGGGCGTCGTCGGAGAGTCTTTTTTCCTGATACTTGAGCGGATCGACGCCCGGAACCTCCTCGTCCGAATCGGCGGGGATGATTTCGTAGAGCGCGGTAACCGTGTGCCCGGAGCCCATCTCGCCGGCATCCTTGGTGTCGTCCTTGAAGTCTTCGTCGTTGAGCAGCCGGTTTTCGTAGCCGATCAGGCGGTATGCCCTCACCCGCGCGGGGTTGAACTCAACCTGAATCTTCACGTCCTTGGCGATGGTGTATAGCGTTCCGCCCATCTCCTTGACCAGCACCTTTTTCGCCTCGAGGATGTCGTCGATGTAGGCGTAGTTGCCGTTGCCCTTGTCGGCGAGGATTTCCATCTTGTTGTCCTTGATGTTGCCGGTTCCGAAGCCGAGGACGGTCAGGAAGATTCCTTCCTTGCGCTTCTCTTCGATGAGGTTCTGCATGGCGGCGTCGGACGATTCGCCCACGTTGAAATCGCCGTCCGTGCAGAGGATGATGCGGTTGTTGCCCTTCGGATTGTAGTTGTCCTTCGCGATCTTGTAGGCCAGCTTGATCCCGGCGCCTCCGGCGGTGCTTCCTCCGGCGCTGAGCGACTCGAGCGCGTCGAGGATTTTGTTTTTGTCGTTACCGGATGTGGAGGGAAGAACTTCTCCCGCGGCTCCGGCATAGACAACGATCCCGATGCGATCTTCCGGCCGCATGTTATCGACCAGCATGCGCATGGACTTTATCACCAGCGGAAGCTTGTCTGGTCGGTTCATCGAGCCGGAGACGTCCAGCAGGAACACCAGGTTCGACGCCGGCGCCCTCTCCATGTCGATCTTCTTCGCCTGCAAACCGATATGCGCCAGCAGGTGCTTCTCGTTCCACGGACAGACGCCCGATTCGACCACGATCTCCAGCGGGTCGTCGCCCTTCGGCTGCGGGTAGTCGTAGGTGAAGTAGTTGATCAGCTCTTCGATGCGCACGTAGTCGGACTGCGGCATATGTCCCTCGTCGAGGATACGCCGGATGTTGCTGTAGGTGGCGGTATCGACGTCGATGGAGAAGGTGGAGAGCGGTGTCGCCGTAGCGTACTTGTAATCGTTGAAGGTCAGTCCGCTGTAATCCTCGGTGTTGAAATCGTCGTACATCGCGAAACGCGGGGTGTTCGCTCCGCCGGCCTGCATGGCAACGATTCCATCGACGGTTGACAAACGTTCGATCTTGGTTCTTACCTCCATCGGCTGGACATTTATCGTGGTTTTCTGCACCGTGAAATCGATGGTGGTGGTTTGATCCGCGAAAATCGTATCTCTTATGGTTGCAGGTCGATACCCGAGTGTCTGACAGATGAAGTCGTAGGGACCTACCGGGATATTCTTTAACAGATAATGCCCCTTCTCGTCCGTGGCGGTACCCAGCGAGATTTCCCGTAAAAAGACGCTCGCATGCGATATCGGATTACCGTCCTGATCGATTACATTGCCTTCGAGCGAGCCGTATTTCGTATCCGCATTCGGTGCAGGCCGATAATAATCGGGTCCCCAAGACCTTTTGTCAGCACGACTTGGAGAATCACTATACAGCTTGATATTATGCTGTGAGTAGTAGTTATTCGATATCGACACCTCATGGGTTGCTGTAAGGAAATTGTTTTTCTGGTAGATTACCTCATAGGTTCCGACGGGTATATTCTCCAGAAGGTAGGCGCCCTGATCGTTTGTCTGCGTAGCGAAACTCGTCCCCTTTAACGAAACGGACACGTTCGTCACCGGCTCTCCATTCTCGTCCTTCACCCTGCCCATGAGCGATCCGGTCTTATCCTTCGCCGTAAGCGTGCATACCAATATCACAGCCAGCAGTGCCATTATCGCGCGTTTCATCTGCTCCTCCTCGATTGATCGAATGTGCTTCCTATTATCGGCACTCATCTTATCATTTGTCAATATTTTTTCACCTGCGCACGAATCCATTGACAGCCATCGACAGTTCATTCCCGATGGACGGATGAACGCAATCAGATTCATCTTCTTCTCGGATTCGCATCTGGGATACGACTACCCGTTTCGTCCAAGGGTCGAGCGGCGCAGGCGGGGTGACGATTTCTTCCGTAACTTCGACATCGTGCTGGAGAGGGCGATCGAGGAGAAGGTCGATTTCCTGATCCACGGCGGTGATCTTTTCTATCGGAGCAAGATACCGGAAAAGCTGGTGTGGATGGTATTCCAGCGGATTTTCAAGGTCGCGGACAAAGGGATTCCGGTCTTCATCGTGCCGGGCAACCACGAGCGATCGAACATCCCGCACGGTCTCTTCGCGCTGCACGAGCATGTGCACATCTTCGAAGAGCCGGGCAGCATCGTCCTGAACGTTCGCGGCAATAACGTCATGATCAGCGGCTTCCCGAACGACCGCGACCACGTCCGCACCAACTTCCCGAACCTTGTCGATGCGACCTGCTGGCAGCATCAGGAGGCGGACCTGCGGCTACTGTGCATCCATCAGGCGGTGGATGGCTCGCGCATCGAAAACTTCACCTTCCGCGGTCGCGACGACGTGGTGAATCCGCGAGATATCCCACGAAAATTCGATGCTGTGCTCGCCGGTCATATCCACAAATGGCAGAAACTCGAAGGTTCGCCACCGGTATTCTATCCGGGATCGCTGGAGCGGACGTCCTTTATCGAGCGATTCGAGGAGAAGGGCTACTTCGATTTCACGTGGCAAGGCGGAGCGTTGCGTCACCAATTCGTCGAACTCCCCGCGCGACCGATGTTCGTACTCGAGTACGACGCGGAACTGGAGGACGCCGATACGATCGTACGGAAGCTGCATCGGGATCTGCTGAAATTGCCTCGCGACGCGGTCGTCCGAATCACGATTTCAGGAGAAATGAATCCGGCGCTCATTCGCGGTACCATTCCGGATACCATGAATGCCACGCTACGATTTCCCCAGATGCAGCGAAATCAGAAAGAAAATATTGCCAAGCCGTGGTAATTGTGAAAGTTTGCCGCAGAATCGAATGAAAACGACAGGATTCAACTATGCAAGAAGTGATCATCAAGACCGAGAATCTGGAAAAAGTATATGACATGGGGAAGCACAAAGTTACCGCGCTGGACGGCATCGATATCGAAATCTACCGAGGCGAGTTTCTTGCGATCATGGGTCCTTCGGGATCCGGCAAATCGACGCTGATGCACATTCTCGGCTGTCTGGACACACCGACCGGCGGTGATTACATCCTCGAAGATCGTGAGGTCAGCAAGCTCAAGAAACGGCAACTGGCGACGGTGCGCAATCAGAAGATCGGCTTCGTTTTCCAGACCTTCAATCTCCTGCCGCACCTCAACATCCTGAAGAACGTCGAGCTTCCGTTGATGTACTGTGGCGTACCCCACGCAAAGCGGAAAAAACGAGCGATCGAAATACTCGAGCAGGTCGGCTTGGGCGATCGACTGAAGCACAAACCATCGGAGTTGTCCGGCGGTCAGCGTCAGCGGGTCGCAATCGCACGGGCGATCGTCAACGAACCGGCGATCATCCTCGCCGACGAGCCCACCGGCAACCTCGACACCAACTCCGGCAGCGACATCCTGAGCATCTTCTCCGAGCTCCACCACAAGGGCAATACGATCATCATGGTTACGCACGATCAACGGGTCGCCGGCAGCGCGAACCGCATCATACACATCATCGACGGGAAGATCACCAATGGCGATATCGCTTAGAGAAAGCGTCATCGTCGGACTTTCCGACCTCTGGATTCGAAAAGTACGCACTGTCGTGACGGTGCTGGGTATCGTCCTTGGAACGATGTCGATCATCGTGGTGCTGTCGCTGGTCAAGGGCGTCAACAAGATGACCGAGCAATGGCTTCAGGAGCGTGGCGGCGCAACGAAAATATCCGTACATCGCAACTGGGAATACAACAGGGAAAACAACGAGCGCTGGTACTTCGACTTCAAGGAACTGCGGCTGATCGAGTCTCTGATCCCGGAAGCACTTTATTTCAATCCGCAATTCAACCAGTGGCAGTGGTACCGTGCATTTTACAACGGCAAGGAATTCTGGGCGCCGGTCATGGGCGTGTTTCCCGATTTCACGAAAATCGAGGAATGGGATGTCCAGAAGGGACGTTTTCTCAACAACTTCGATCTGGATGCCTACAATGACGTGATCGTGATCGGAACGACGGTGCGCGACGAACTCTTCGGCAACGAAAATCCGATCGGGAAATATATCTACGTGATGGATCGTAAATTCCAGGTGATCGGCATAATGAGACATCGCTACATGAAGGCCCGAAATCAGATCGGCGACGACAACGCGCTGGAGTATCTCAACCGCAGATGCTTCGTACCGCTGAGCACCGTACTGCACAAGGTGTCGAACGAAAACCGCGTGCAGAGCTTCGACGTGAAGCTACGGGACGTTTCGCAGGTGATACCGTTCAAGGACAAGCTGGATGCAATCCTTCTCAATCTTCGGCACGGACATCAGATTTTCACCGTGGAATCCGCCAAGGAACGCATTGATCAGAGCTCGCAGGACACTATGGTGTTCAAGATCGTATTCATCATGATCAGCAGCATCTCGCTGTTCGTGGGCGGTATCGTGATCACGAATATCATGCTGGCGACGATCCAGGAAAGGACGCGCGAGATCGGTATCCGCATGGCGACGGGCGCGAGAAGATTCGATATATTCGTACAATTTCTGGTGCAGACGGTTCTTACAACACTTATCGGCGGTATTCTCGGCGTGATGCTGGGTATCTCCATTCTGGGCAAAGTCTCCTCCTTCATCGACATGGAGGTGGTGGTCGATGTCAAAATGATTGTCCTGGCAGTAATCATTTCAGCGGGTGTGGGATTGGTGTTCGGTATCGCGCCGGCGATCCATGCGAGCAACCTCAACCCCGTAAAGGCGTTGCGTTATGAATAACGACGCATTGAACAGCCTGGCTGAAATCGGCATGAAGAAGAAACACATATTGCTGGTCGATGACGAACCTGCAATCCTGGAAATAATGCAGGAGACGCTGGAAGAAAACGACTTCAAGGTGACGGCAGTATCCGATCCGGCAACGCTTCCCGATTTAATCGAGAAGCTCGATATCGATACCGTGGTCACCGATATTCAGATGCCCAAAATGGACGGCATCACCTTCCTGAAAATGGTCAAGCAGTATGACAAGAAGCTGCCCGTAATTATGATAACCGGTTTCGCCGATCTGAACAACCTGATGAAATCCTTCCGGCTGGGCGCGTACGACTACCTGAAGAAACCCTTCAGCATGAACGAGCTGCTCATCACCGTCACCAAGGCGGTGGAGAAGCGCGACTTACAGCTTCAGATCGAGCGATACTACGACCTCCTGGAAGAGAAGGTCATCGAAAAGACCAGGGAACTGGTCGTCGCCAATCAGAAGCTCGAGGAAAACCTCCTCGGAACCATCCTGGCAATGATCAACGCCCTCGAAGCGAGCGACGAATACACGCGCGGTCACTCCGAACGGGTCACCGCCATCAGCATGATGATCGGACAACAGATGAATCTCGATAACGAGACGATGAAAGTCTTGCGACTGGGATCCGTTCTGCACGACATCGGCAAACTCGGTATCTCGCACCGCATTCTGCGGGCCCCGCGCAAGCTGGCGCCGGACGAATATGAAGAGATGAAGGAACATCCCATCATCGGCGTGAAAATCATCCGGCCGATCGATCTGGATGAAGAGGTGTTCAACATCGTAGGACAGCATCACGAGCGGATCGATGGGAACGGCTATCCGAACGGGCTGTGCTGCGAACAGATCTCCATGCTGGCACGCATCGTGGCTGTCGCCGATACCTTCGACGCCATGACTTCCGATCGCCCATATCGTAAGGCGCTGTCGTCGGAAACCGCCATCGAGGAGATCACGAAAAATGCCGGCGTTCAATTAGATGAAACTGTAGCCAACGCGCTATGTAAAATCTATAAAAATATCGATCCGAAGAAGATGACCGGATTCGAGGTTGTGAAAAAAACGGAGATGCTATGATAAAACGTGTTCTCATCAGCGTATCGGATAAGCGGGGATTGATCCCGTTCGCCAGAGCGCTTCACGAGCGAGGCTATGAAATCCTTTCCACAGGCGGAACCGCGAACGCGATCCGTCAGGCGGATATCCCCGTCACCAACGTTTCGGACGTGACCGGATTTCCCGAGATCATGGACGGTCGGGTCAAGACGCTCCATCCCATGATCCACGGCGCGATCCTGGGCCTGCGCGACAACGCCGAGCACATCGCCAAAGCCGAGGAACTGGGTATCAACTGGATCGACATCGTGGCGGTCAACCTCTACCCGTTCGAAGAGACGCTCAAGAAGCCCGATGCGACCCATGAAGAAATCATCGAGAACATCGACATCGGCGGTCCGACCATGATTCGCGCCGCCGCGAAGAACTACCGTTTCGTCACCGTGGTCGTCGATCCGGACGACTACGATGCCGCGCTGCAGAGCCTCGATCTCTCGGACGAAGAAGCGCTGAGAGCACGACAGGAGCTTGCCGGCAAGGCATACACCCACACCGCGCGCTACGACACCATGATCAGCGGCTACTTCAACCGCCTCGACGAAATCGAGCTGCCCGACACATTGCAAGTTACCGCGCACCACAAGGAAACTCTGCGCTACGGCGAGAACCCGCACCAGAAAGCGGCACTATACGAAGACGGCGAGCTTTCCGCCATCGAGCAGCTCCACGGCATCCAGCTTTCCTACAACAACTACCTCGATATCGACGCCGCGCTGCGCATGATACGCAAGTTCCCGCTCGAAGACGGGCACTCGAAGACGGTCGGTATCTTCAAACACACCAATCCGTGCGGAATCGGCAGTGGCGCGACGCTCGCGGAAGCCTACGAAAAGGCGTTCGCCACGGATACCCAGTCACCCTTCGGCGGGATCGTGATCGTCAACGACACGCTCGATCTGGAGGGCGCGCTGAAGATCAACGAGGTCTTCACCGAGATCATCCTGGCACCCGATTTCACCGATGAAGCGATCGAAAAGCTGATGAAGAAGAAGAACCGACGGCTCATCCGCTACGATATTTCGAAACTATACAACGATCCGAACCAGGTCGTTAGCTGCATGAACGGTGTGCTGTATCAGTCGAAGGACATCCTGCCGGACGACGAATCCGAGTGGAAGATCGTCACCAGACGCAAGCCGGACGACACCGAAATGAAAGCGCTCAGGTTCGCGTGGAAGACGGTGGCGCTGCTCAAGTCCAACGCGGTCTGTTTCACCCTGGACGACCGCACCATCGGGCTCGGCATCGGCCAGACCAGTCGTATCGATTCGACCGAGATCGCCATCCACAAGTCGGAGAAATTCGGGTTGTCTCTGAACGGCTGCGTGTGCGGCTCCGACGGCTTTTTCCCCTTCCGCGACAGCATCGACAGCATCCACGAACTGGGCATCAAGGCGGTTATCCAGCCGGGCGGCTCACGCGGCGACCAGGAGGTCATCGACGCCTGCGACCACTACGGCATCGCCATGATCATGACCGGCACCCGTCATTTCCGTCACTAATCCATGTTGTGATCATGCTTCGCAACGAACGGTACTTGACTACCGCGTCTCGTCCTGAGTAATCCCGCTCCCTCAGGATGTATCGCACGATCGAAGAAGCTGAAAAAATTCGTTTACAAAATAAACCGTCTGATTTTTGTTGCTTCACCTCAAGCGGAGATGTGTCCGAGCTGGCTTAAGGAGCACGATTGGAAATCGTGTGCCCGGGAAACTGGGTCTAGGGTTCGAATCCCTACATCTCCGCCATTATTGTATCTGTATTTTATTACATGTCAGTAAGTTATATGTATTACTAAAATCCCTTATTTGTCCTCATGGGTGTAAGTATTGGTGTAAGCGGCAAAGGATTATTGGTGATCCTTGTTGAGAACCAGAACCAACAATATAACAAGCTTTAGAAACTAGTATAACCGATGAACATTTTCTAGCGTGATCAGCAAACACGAATTGAGGGTCATAGTTTCAGGCTCTGCACTCTTCTTTGCCATTCTTTGAGTTCTTCAGTTGTTACTTCGGCTATATACCTCGCTTTTCTTCCATAGTCTTCTTGCCTGGGATCACTGATCCTTTTATGCGCTGGATGTTTTTTCTTGTAAGCCTCGATCGCCATACAAACTGTCTGTATTTTAAATCCCATATCTTCACAAGCTTCTTTGAGTGTTTCCTTTTCCTCCAGTTTCTGTCTCAGTACAAAAAGATTATCTCCTTCGAATAGTCTCGGAATTTTCTTCGTAAATCGAGTCTTTCGTACTGCCTCTACAAGCGCAACCATGCGTTTAAAAATGCAATAGTGTATGTAGGGGGCTACGACTTGATCATCAAACTGGACGCCCCGTCCTGAAAAATCAAAATTATCAACTTGTAACCGATCTTCATCAAAATATTGCTTGAATATCTTCTTGATGGCATCAGGAATATCATGCTCGTCTATTGTAGGTAGCACTGAATTTTGGTACAACTCAAAGATTTTGTCCATCATTTCTATTAATTTGCCAGTGTCCAAAAATTCACATGCAGAATGGATTGTCTGAAAACCAATATGGATTGTAACAGGATCAATATTTTCATTCAGCTCCTTTCTTATCGACGCAGGTGATCTCCCATTAATTCTTTCGATTCCTTTTACGAGGATCTTACCTATTTCACGGTTATCTGCATTATTGAATGTAACTTTCTTGTCCTCAGAGGAGAAAAAGATCGTTCCATCATATAAATCTCGTATTAGCATGATGTTTAACGACAGTATAGTTAGCCCAATCTCATAAACTCTTCGATTCCCAATTTTTTCCAAATTCGGTAAGTTGGTGTATAAAATCATGTTGCAGAATCGCATAATACGTTGAACGAGGTTTCTTTCATAAGCGTAAAAATCGGATGGTGGAATTTTAATTGGCAATCGGGGAATGATATAGGTAGCTATCGTGAATTTCGTTCGGTCACTCATCTTCCTAACGAAATTGCATGTGGATATGAACATATATTGCCCCGGATACTTTGCTTCACCAGCCGGCTTCCCATTTAATGCCATTTCTATTTCTCTACTCATTCGTCTCAGGCATGAATCTGATTTTCGTTCACATAAACTACAGAATCTCATTAGTTGCATCTTGTATATATCAAGGCATTCATGTTTACATGTGGATGAAGGCTTATGGATACAATGCATACAGTGCTCGTCGATGTAATCAATTAATCCATTTACCCATGCAGAGCAAGGAATATAAGAACCTCCTGCTGATATCATCGTAGTGTTGATATTTGGCAGCTCGAAAAGGTATGATTGTATTATTGCATCAACCTGTTTGATGTTTCTCTTGATTTTCTTCAGTATTTTCACAGGTTCATCTCCCAAGTAATCTCGCCCTTGCTGGTTCTTCAAATCATACTCCTTAATATTTTTCTAAGGCAAGAAAGACATGCCCAAATGCTTCCTCGCAGAAAACTGTGTCTGCCCAATCTGTCAACATAGATTTCAAAATAAATAGTTTCATAGAATTGAATTGCAGAAAGAAATAATCTCAAGTGATATCGAAACAATAGATTCGAGATATCGAAATCATATAAATAAGGAGACGAAGATGAAAGGTCGGCAAACACAGACGAAAAACAGGAGCTCATCGAAAATCAGGGCACCTGATTAATGACAGTCGATGTAGAAATTGAAGACGAAGCACGAGCAAGTTAACATATTATTTAATAACCACATAGATTGAAGATTGGAGAGATTTATGAGAAGCAAAGACAACGCGTACAAGCCCGAGGATTTCCTCGGGATCGAGGAATTAGCAGCATTCTTGAAAATAAAAAAAATCAACAGCATACAAACTCAGCTCGAACGGCAAAATTCCACGATTCAAGCCAGGAGGCAAGAAAGTGCTGTTCCTGTATCGGGACGTCTGCGAGTATCTGGATAAAAACCGTTACAAGAGCCAGGAAGAGCTTGAGCTGGATGCGAAACAAATTATGTCTATTAAACACGACGAGGAAAAATCATGAGTAGGAAATACGAGAAGAAAAACAGGACCAAGCAGAAGTCACGGAAAAAGAGATACTCGCATCGCAAAGTACGATCAAATCGGGTCTATTACACCCACGAGATAGCCGAGTTATTCAGTATCACGAAAGGTACTGTTCGGAAGTGGGTCCAGCGAGGACTCAAAGTTGTGGATCGAGGCAAATTCGGATTTCTGATCCGGGGAGAAGACCTGATCCGCTTCTTGAAAGAGCAGCAGGATAGAAGACACGTGGAGCTATCCCATAATGAGTTTCGCTGTCCCAAATGCCGCTGTGGGAGAACCTCCAAGGGTGGGCAAGTATTGCTTTCCAATTTTGGAAGACGTGTCGCGAAATCAGTGAGCTCGATCCAAATCGAAGGCTTTTGTTCTCACTGTGGGACATCTATTAGAAAACTCTCTTCGACCCGGCAAATTAAAACCTGGCTCGAAGATGGAACACTAAGAATGAAGAACTTTGAGAGATTAATGAGATCCTCAAACAAACACATAAATGCGACTTTTATCGCAAAAGAAGATGAATCATGATACAACAAGATAAAGCCGTCATTGCGAAAAATGCGAAGGCCCAAAAAGATTACTCAGAATACCTTGAAGAAGCGAAGGGCTTCAGCGAGAAGACCGTTCGAGTTTTTGAACGGGCGATAACGATCTTCAACCAGTTTTTCACCGATGACTATAAGAAACTATCGAAGGAAGACGCCATCCTGTTCAAGGAGTGGCTGAAAACAGATTACATGAACGATCTTCAGCCGCAGACTCGGGTGATGATGCTTCGCCAGCTTTCGAGCTTCTTCGAGTTTTTATCTAGAGAGCCTGGGTACCGAAGAAGCAATCTCGGAAGGGTCTCCACTTATCTCGAACCAGATAAAGCCGATAAAAAAATCCGAAATCATGTCGATTCCACGATGTATCCTGACCTTGAGGAAGCACAAAAAGTGTTTGATGCAGCGGCGAAAGATGATACCCTGATCGGACGCAGGGATCAAGCGATTGTCGCGATGATGGTTTTTGGGGCTGTCCGTATCGACGCCCTGATCAGCCTCCCCATAGCAGCTTTCGACCCGAAAAAGGGTATCGTGTACCAAATAAACAAGTATGGGGTACGGACAAAATTCGATAAGCAGATACCTACCGTGTTGATGAAGTTTGATTCTGCGATGTACGATTATCTCATGGGCTATCCCGCGATACTCAAGAACATTGGCTTTAAAAAAGAAGACCCATTGTTCCCGTCTGTACAGATGGTGAAAAGCGGTGATGATCTATATTTCAGCACTCCGACGGATTTATCCAGAGATTTTATCGCAAGCCAGGAGACGATCCGCAATGTTCTCAGGAAAAGATCAGAGGAAGCTGGGATAGATTACTACTCCCCGCATAAGTATAGACATCTGGCATTCCTTCTCGCATGGAGGTTATGCGATAAACCTGAGGATATCAAGGTGATTTCGCAGAATTTCGGTCACGAGAAAATTAGCACGATGCTTACCGAATACTCCAATTTCGCGCCTGATATCCTGATAAAAAAGGCAAGCGATATCAATAACCGGCAAGGTTCAGTCGGTGCCGTCGATGAGAAGCTTTACATGCAGTTTCAGCAATTCCAGAAGTTCATGGAAATGAAGGGAGAATAACATGGATCCGGAAAAGAAAAAAACTGATACGTTAACCCAGTATACAATATTCGATAGATTTAAAGAACTTGGTATTGAAATCGCTCAAGACCCCCCTGCGACGCCAGAAGACGAGCCCTATACAACAACAGCAACAAACACGCAGACGGGACCTCCACAGCCGGGGGTATCAATTGGGCAGGACGTCGAAACCTTCATCCAGAATGGTTTCCACATAGACAAGGATCGTCTCAACGAATACTATTGTAACTACCTTGATGTCTACGAACCCTGTACTGAAGCCAGACCGGAGTATATCCTCACCGCGTTACTGTCCTCGATCGGCTCAGCGATCGGCAAAAACCGTCATCTGGCTCACGGTGCTTCGATCATCTACCCGAACATTTGGTCAGCTATCATCGGACCCAGCACCTCGATGAGAAAATCCACCGCGTTGAAGATCGCATCCAAGCCTGTTGCTTCGTATGAGGACGGTTCCGAAGCACTGCTATCCTGCCCGTCGTGTTGTCGCAGAGCGCATTCTTCAGGGCATTGACGGAAACCGATCACGGGCTGCTTGTTCAGGACGAGTTCGCAACGCTACTTACACAGTTGCGCAACGAGCCCCAGATGAAATCAACGTTCACTACGATGTATGGTGTGCCAGGCACGATTTGCGTTAACTTTATCAAAACCGAGGGCGACCTGATCCTGACGAAACCGATCTTCGGCATAGCGGCAGCCTCTACACCTGAATGGCTTGTACATCATACGAATAAGGAGGACTACGTGTCGGGGTTCCTGGCAAGGTTCTTGTTGTGCAATCTTTTGCATAGCGGGAAACGCCTGCCCTATCCACCTCCACCGGATGCGACGAAACTAGGTGCTATCAATCAGCGCTTCAATCAGTTGTACGAATTGTCGCCAGAGGCAATCTGCCCGTCGAATGATTTCAAGACGGTTGTAGAATCCGTGTATGAGCAAATGTCCGCCATTATTGAGCAGAACCGGCAGAATCCAGCGCTCTGTGCCTCACTTGGTCGCTTGCAGTCCGACTACTTCTATAAATTCGCCATACTGGAAGCGACTCTGAATAACAGCGCTACCCTAACATCCGATGATGGTTTGAGGGCGGCGTATCTCACCGCATTCTTCACCGCACAGGCGATCACGTTCTTCGAGAAGGTTGGCAGCACCAAGCGATCCGAGCTCGAGAAGCGCATACTATCGCTGATCCCCTCAGGTGGGATATCGAAGACCGAGCTCCATAAAGCTCTGGGCGGCAAGATAACAGCGGCACAGCTCAATCCCGCTCTTGACGCACTCGTAAAGGCGGAGGTGCTGAGCGCGGAAAAGGAGACGACCAGCTCCAAGCCACGCACGGTCTATTGTAAATACGGAGGATAATTCGGAGAATTTTCGGAGATAATTCGCCGCGCAATGCACTGCATGGCTTTCACTTACGGAATAATTCGTAAATTCGAACCGGGTACCCCCATGGTGCCCTTTTCGTTTATCTGGCATAATCACCACCAACACAAAATGATTTGACAGATATTTTGTTCAGACAATAGTTTTGTACATATTCTCTTATTTACACTACACTGGAGGCTATGGAACTTAGTCTGTTAAGTTTTCATGTGGAGGACATATGCCAATAACGCCAATAGACGTTTTCGAGAATACTATCAAGAGAGCTTTACATCTAGTCAGATTATACGATCTACTGCACAACAAAAGGAAACGAGAGGCTTGGAAAAGCTGGAAAAAGGACGTGGGTAAATTTCTTGGGTGGAGGGAACATGAGAAAATGAAGAGAATTGACAGTCCCAATGCAATTCTGCTTATCAAAGATGGTGCAGAATGGAATTTCTCTCATTTCGAATCAGAATACTTGGATGAGATATTGAGATCAGCATTAGTTACTGCAGTATCTGCTGTGGATAGGTATTTACACGATATCGTTGTAAATAATTCTCTTAAACTTCTTAAGAAATCAGACTGCCCAAAAAAATTATCGGCAATGCAAATTCCACTTTGTGATGTGGAGAGGATTATCCAAAAATCCCTTGCTTCACGAAAAGTTAGTTCAAACAATACAAGGCCAAGAACAATCTTAAAAGATACTATCAGAGAAATACTCCACAAAAAGCCATTTCAAGGGGTTGATGCGATCGAAGCAGCTCTTAGTATGGCTGGAATTGAAAAATGCTGGACGAAGTTAAAACTTGAAATGAATATGAAAATGGTCGATATTAAAAAGAGAATCAATGTCATCACGAACAAACGGAATCGTATTGTGCATGAAGGTGATATCATCCGTGGAGCTCGACTACGCAAGATCAAGCTGAACGAGATCAAGAGTCCGTCGACACAAAAAGACATTGAATGGCTAAAATCTTTTGTGCTTGCTGTTCAAAAAATCCTTGAGTCATAACAGCTTGCTATCGGCATCATTGCGAACACCTTACCCTCTTACGTGGAAGTTATTGATTAAGTTGCTACTTTAGATATATCCTATGCGTTTCCTCCCAAAATGTGTCATAAGATAGTGTAGAGAAATACACGTGCCCTGCTTCGGCGGGGCTTTTTTGTGACCAAACCAAGGAGGAAAAAATGTGTACAATCGAGATTCAGAAGGGGCTGAGCGCGCCATTTCCGAGCACGGACATCGAGTTCCGGGTGTGCCGCGTATCGCAGCGAACGAAGAAAGCCAACGTGCTGGCGTATATCACGGCGCGGGGCATCATGCGCAGGCTGGACGAGGTCTTCGGCATCGACGGCTGGCGGGACGAATACGAGGTGCTGGATAGCGGGGTCAAATGCCGGCTGTCGGTGCGTCTTGACGATGCGTGGATCACCAAGGAAGTCGTGGCCAACCTTTATATCGTCACCCGCGAAGACACGCCCAAGCGCTGTATGAACTACTGCGCCGTAAACCAGTTCTGCCACTACTACCGGGACGTGCTTGCCCTACCCATCCCAAAAACCGCATAGGAGGAAACATGCGAATCCCAAAAGAAGTCATTTCCATCGCTCTGGAAGCCGTAAAGATGATCATCGATGCCGTGAATGGCAAGAAGGATGAGAAAGCGGCGAAACAGAAGTTGTAAGCAGATATGGAGATAGAGAACGGGAGAGCTGTCGTTGGCTCTCCCGTTGTTTCATCCATCTTCATAGAACAATCTTTGTATCTATCTGAGATCACCGCTCAGTTTCTATGATGACGATATCCCATGCTGGGCTGGACTGTGTAAGCATCAAGGCGGGTCTGCCTCGAAAGGATATCATTTCCAATCCCTTATATTTTCCCTGTACTGCATCGAGGTTGTCGCAATCAATAACGACAGCTTTGTATGGACATGTGTTATCATCGTCTTGATATCGGTCGAAGATTTCCAGATAATGCTCTTCTGGCGTATCGACGTAGATCGTGAAACCATTATGCAGATGTATCTTTCCCTGGTCGATCGGGATATTCAAGAAATCATTCAACGGTCTGACATCCTGTAAAGAGTTGTAAACCCAATATGCTCCGAGGATACTGTTACATCCGTTCTTGTGGAAAACCTGTGGGAGATTCGGACCGCCATCGTTCTCTTTCCCGTTCGGGTTTTCGTATTCTGTCACCCATGTAAAGATGCCCTGGGTCAGAGGGCTATCGAAAATCAAGAAGTTCAAGCCGGGTAAATGGTCTGTCGAATTCTCTTCCCAGTTATAGTTCCGGTGAACAAATCCGACTCCATTCGCCTGAAACTCAGACCTTCTCGCTTCATAGAATGCACTTAGATTTTCGTCTGCTCGCAGCGAGAATCCAGAAAAAGGCGCTTCGTCATCATGCATGGAGGGAGTGCTTTTATCTTCGATGAACTCGAGGTATCCGTTATTGAAGATCAGAAACCAGCTTACCCTGTTTTCTGGAAGATTCGTTTCATCCTCGAGATCGGTTTGAAAGCCGAACTCCGCCAGTCTTTTATAGGTTTCGATCGAATCGATCAAGCACCACGTATGGTCAAATCCGAAACGAGACATAGTAACCCCTTTTTTGTTGTACAGGTATTGAGAACACGACCCCAAACACCGCAATTAATCGAAGAAGTAAAGAAAAAAAGAGGCACCCCATGAACCACCCCACCATCACCATCCCGGATATCCTTCGCAGCATCGACCGCAACGGCAGCGTTTACGACGTCGTATGGAAATACAATCACACCGTGCAGTCGGGAAGCTCTCGGGCGATCATGAATCACCTGAGCGATGAAACCGTCGTCTATGCGCACGGAATCAATTCTGGAAACGGCATCGTCATCTTCGGCAGAAAGCAGGGCGTGATCGCATATTCGGTCGTGTTTAGCGGCTGGCGGAGCGTCGTTGCCATCGAAAATCTACCGGAAGAGCTCGGGCGTGAGATCATCGTGCAGGGCGTTGCCGAGACCATGAACCCCAAGAAAAAACCAAGGAGAAAATCATGAAAGCATCCCAATTGAAAGATACGCTGGCGTGCACCATCCGGCACAAGCTGCCCGTGCTGATCAAGGGTGCGCCTGGAACCGGCAAGAGCGATCTGGTGGCGCAAGCATGCCATAAAGCCGGAGCCAACCTCATCATCAGTCATCCGGTGGTGTCTGATCCGACCGACTACAAAGGACTGCCCTTTCCGGTCGCGGACAAGGACGAAGCCACCTTTCTGCCCTTCGGAGACCTTCTGAAACTCATCAACGCTGAAAAGCCCACCGTGTTCTTCCTCGACGACCTCGGACAGGCTCCCGCAAGCGTGCAGAGCGCGGTCATGCAGCTGATACTTGCGAGACGGGTCAACGGACACAAGGTGTCGGAGCATGTCGTGTTTCTGGCGGCAACCAACCGTCGCGAGGACAAGGCTGGCGTGATGGGCATCCTGGAGCCTGTGAAGAGCCGTTTTGCCGCGATCGTCGAGCTGGAGGTCGATGTCGATGACTGGGTCGCGTGGGCGTTCCGCGAGGAAATGCCGGCGGAATTGATCGCCTTCATTCGCTATCGACCGCACCTTCTCCACGACTTCAACCCCACCGCAGATATCGTCAACACGCCCTCGCCTCGAACCGTCGCGTATGTGGGCACGATGATGAAGAATGGTTTACCGGAAGACCTGACCTACGAGCTGATCGCTGGCGCTGCTGGAGAAGGCTTTGCGGCGGAGTTTATCGGCTTCCTCAACATCTTCCGGGACCTGCCGGATATCCCGTCGCTGATCAAGAACCCCGAGACGGCTGTCGTACCGGAAGAGCCATCAATGTTGTTTGCCATCTGCGGCGCGTTGGTACAGCAGGCGAACCGAAAGAACTTCGGGCAGATCCTGACCTATGCAGAGCGCATCCCACCGGAGTTTCAGGTGCTACTGGTCAACGATGCGCAACGCCGAAATCCGACGCTTTCTTCCTGTCCCGCCTTCGCCCAATGGGCCATCAACCACCACGATATCGTTTTCTGACATCTCGAGGAAACAACTTTCTTTCGCATCCCTTTTCCCACCTATAATCTATCGTTGTCCTTCGACTACGCTCAGGATGACACGATAGATAATACCCTGCAAAATAATGGTTTGTCATCCTGAGCAGAGTCGAAGGACAGAACGATTATTTTGCAGCCCAACAATCCCCAACCCAACAAGGAGACCACCATGCCTATCCAAAACAAAGCCATGATCGCGCATCTGCATATCTCGACATGGACCGCCCGGAAGTTCGACCGCCGTGTGACCCGCGAGATCGAAGACAACTACGCCGCCAGCAACTCCGGTCGGTACAACAAGATTCTCATCGCGACCGAGTACCTGGGCAAAATCCAGAAGATCGCTTCCACAGTCAGAGCCTACCACTATGAAAACACCCTGCCCTGGATGGACAACGGGGGAAGGCTTCTACCGACAGCCAACTATTTTGGCTATGTCCAGCGGATGGATGAGTATCGCGCCGAGTTCCTGCGTGAGGTTAACGCCTTCCTGGACAGCTATCCCGATTACCAGCAGGAAGCGAAAAGTCGTCTCAATGGGATGTATTCCATCGAGGATTACCCCGACATCGATCGTCTGCGAGACAAATACGCATTCTCCGTTCGCATGGCGCCGATTGCCGACGCGGACGATTTTCGGGTCACGCTGAACGATGAAGACGTCGAGACCATCCGTGAGGACTACCGCCAGCAATTGGAAGATGGACTCCGCGATGCCCATCAAGACCTGTGGAAAAGGTTGCATGGTGTGGTCTGGCATATGCTAGAGCGGCTCACAACTGCCGATGCCCGTTTCAAGAATAGTCTGGTCGAGAACATCCGCGATATCTGCCGTCTGATGCCGAAGCTCAATATCACAGAAGACCCGCTGCTCGATTCGATGGTGGACGAGATCAAACGAAAGCTGACCGTTCATGCGCCGGAAGTCTTGCGAAGCGACCCGGAAATCCGTAGCGATACGGCATTGGCAGCGAAACAGATCATCGAGAAGATGCGGCATTATGCGCCCCTTCGGGAGGCGTCATGAACGCACGAGAAAAGCTGATCAAGGCGAGGGCGGGTCTGGTTTTGGGCTCGCCCTTTTTCGCAAGCATCGCGCTCCATCTGAAGCTCGTCGAGGACGCAACCTGCGAGACCGCCTACACCGACTCGGTCGTGCTGGGATACAATCCGGAATTCATCGACGGACTGACCCTGGCGGAGACCAAGGCTTTAATTTGTCACGAGGTGATGCACGTTGCCATGTTACATGCCTTCCGAAGAAAGCACCGCGAGCATCAACTCTGGAACATTGCCTGTGACTACGCTATCAACCCCGTGATCGATAAAGCCGGGATGCTGTTGCCCGATGGCGCGCTTATCCATCATCAATACGAGAACATGGAAGCAGAAGCGATCTATGCCAAGCTCCAGAACAGCAAGACGAGAAAACGGCACCAGAAACCATCCTTCGGAGAGGTGCGGGACTACAAACCCAAGCCCGGCGACCTGCCCATGCCACAGCAGATGCAGAACACGAAGATACAAATCTCGCAGGCTATAACCACCGCGCGTATGCAGGGGAAACTGCCGCAAGCCATGGAGCGCACGATCCGCGAAATCCTTCAGCCGCAGCTGCCCTGGCTGGAAATCCTGAGCCGCTTCATCACGCAGCATTCGCGCAACGACTATCAATGGAAATCTCCGAACGCACGATACCTCCATGCGGGGTTATACCTGCCAACGCTATCAGCCCCATCCCTCGGAACCATTGCCGTGCTGATCGATACCAGCGGCTCCGTCAACCAGAACGAACTCGACCTCTTTGCCTCAGAACTCAAATCCATCCTCGCATCCTACCCCGACACAACCATCCACGTCGCCTACGTCGATAGCCACGTAGCCCACCACCACGACCTCACCCTCCACGATTTCCATCTCGTAGCCAAAGGCGGTGGCGGCACCGACTACCGCCCCGGCTTCACCCACCTCGAAGACAACCAGATCAATCCCTCCTGCATCCTCTACTTCACCGACGGCTACTGCGATACCTTCCCCGAATCATGCGATGTCCCGACTTTGTGGATCGTGACGGAGAGAGAGCGATTTATGCCACCGTTTGGGGAGGTTATTCATATGGGTTGTAGCGAACGATAAAGGCAGGAGATACCCCTGCCTTTTTTAGCTATTGGCACGACCAATAATCTTCCTGTTGTTGGGCTAAGAAACAAGCAAACAATACGTATAGCATACAAGGGGGCGCATTAATGGAAAAATTTTTTCAAGAATATTAAAATCCTTGACACATTAAAATATAGTAGCATGGAATTGGTCACTAAAACACTCGGAGGGACGTATGAAACGCGCCACAATCATTGCTATGCTTGTTGTAATGCTGTTTCCAGTCATTATCTACGCTTCTTTTGGTTCTGTTCCTGATCCAGATGTTGTCTTGGAGTTTCGTGATCGAATTCGAAATGTCATAGCTGTTGAATCTGCAACCGAACCATCCGCAAGAGCATATGTCAGCACATTCGGTATCTCGGCAGTTGGTTCTCAGGACGATGAAATACCTGTTTTCATAATACCCCAAATATATCGTTTCAGAATGTACAATTCTGAATATGAAATGGATTTTTATGATGGATGTCAATTATTGATGAATGACGACTTCATACAAGCAAACGCAGCTGTTGACTACCTGATCTGCTACGATGAAAATGAGCTGGCTTCCTTACTATCGTGGTATCCAGATGAGCAATGGTTTGGAGGATTACGATACGGCAGTGGGTGTGGTTTTTGGTCTAGTCCTGTGTTGTACAGGTATTCTGATGAAGTAAATTACCTGTTTGCATTAAATAAAAGCGGTTTACTGCTTATCATCGATGCAGACTACGGCTCATCCTTCCAACAAGCAGTATATGCCGCAATTGATCTTCGAGACATGGAAAGAGACTTCGTAGGTAGCAGTTCATTCGCTCTTGAATACGCTTCAACCCCTGTCGCAATAGGAGATTATCTATATGTGGCTGGCTTGCAGTCTTTTTTCAAAATTAACATCAGCAATCCGTCAGCGATTGAATCGTCGGTTTCCATGCAGAATATTGGAGGGCTTTCTAATTCAGACCCGTGGCAAGCTGAGTACTTTTTCTCAGCCGTTACCTGGGATTTCAATGCCGCTGGCGAAATCATTCTATCGGCAACCACGCGTTCGCACAACGACTCCGGTGGCCATACAATTATAGTAAACGGGAATTTAATTCAGCAGCCTATAAACGAGGATAATTCTGGGCATAATGGTATTCCACTTTGCTATGATTACTCAGGATATACCTATGTACCCGAATCGACAATGTATAGGATGCCAAGAGATTTACGCGAAAGCGATTACGAAGGACATAACCTTTCTCAAATTAATCAGGTAGGCTTAACCATCACGTATGGAGATATCCTGTCTGATTTTTCAGGCAATCTGATTTTTCAGACTTTGGGTGCGTCTGGGATTCAGGTCACAGATATGGGACGCTCCTATGCCTTCATGAATAACAGCCCGATAAGTGAGATCGGCCACCATGATTACGGCTATTTAGCCAACTTTGGTGGCATTCAATTTCAGTTCGATGCCAATAACCATGGATTGGTCTTCGAGGATCCCGAACAGAAACGGTCTCTTGTTGTATCGATATGCTCTACAGACCGATCAGGACACGATGAAGTATCCTTTATAGAAGAAGGCATTCCTTTATTCTACGACGATCATAAGATTTATGATGAGAATGGCTATGTCTTTCACGACTGGGGTATGCGAATCGGCATGTTGAATCTCGATCGCTCGGGAAATGGAGTAAATCAATCTTGGACTAATCCCGAACATTTAATTGAAGACAGCTCATATGGTGGATTGGCTCCCTATAAAACGATAGAGAACCATATCAATATACTCTACGGAACAGAGCGCGGCTATGTACGTTCCTATACGTGGCATCTTCCGTCTGAGGCAGTCAACTACCCATTTAGACTCGAGTTTGATGAACCGGTTATCTCGAATACCAGTAAAAGTAAGTTCCAGCGCGACGTAACGAACAACTGCTCGTATCCTTGGGTTGAAAACCATCAGGTAATTATTACCGATGTACCGGGAGATTATAACATTGAGGCAGTGTTCGGGAATGGATACAGAAGAGTAGCCGAAGAGAGAAACGAGAGCTATGAGGTTGTGTTCGAGCGTCTGCAAGCTCATCCAAATTACACTTTTGGGTTTCGATATACCGACGATGAAGAACAAAGATCCGTAAGAGAAATATCTCATGTAAGCATTCCCGAGCAATCTCCCCTGATAATTCCTTTCGATTTGGATCTCGTTGTTTTATCCGATGAAGACATTACCATCGATACACCCAACATAAGCTACAACAGCATTACGATCCATAATAACGGCATCTTGAGAATCGAAACGCATCCAGTCTTCACGAACGAGTTGATTCTCTATGATGGATCCCAACTCAAAATAACCGACACTTCGATCCTTAACGCATACTCCTGTAATTGCATCAGTGAATCGGAAAATCCTGATCCTGCGACGATCAATCTTTACTTCGCCGGACACTTGAATATTACTACAGAGATGAGTTTCGGTCTCGATACATTTCCGTGTCCTGCATATTGTCGTGTTGAAGGTGGTGACGAAAACAACATGAGGGTTAGTGACCTTACTTTGGGAGCGGGAGATGCAATAGATATCTCTTTGAATGAAAATGCGGATGGAACTGAGGCAACCTTACGAGTTAAAAAAGCTGATTACATGTGCGGTGATATCCAGATCAGTGGAACGATGCGAGTTCTCAGCAAACTCGACATAAGAGAAAATGGTCATGTAGGAGTATCCGATGGCGGACACCTCATCATGTGTCCTACGGAGGGAAACCAAACCAGCACAGCTGACATCGATATCAATCGTACCGGAACCGCGCTTGAAGTTGCATCCGGTGGAAAGCTGACGTTCAGAACCGGCGCAACGCTTGTACCGGAAAACTCGGCCACAATCGTAGATATTGCGGGTACTCTCAGCCTGGAGCAAGGCGTCGAACTTGACGTTGAGAATGGCGTTATCGCGATGAGGGCAGGCTCCAATATCTTCATGTCGCATGGAATCCTGCACATGACCTTGAACAGCACGCTCCTGCTTTCCTGCGAAGGCGTAACCATCACCGGCTCCAAGGCCAAGGACGAGGTTAACGACCTCCCGGCCGACCAAATCGTCATTGACGGTGGCGGAGATATGAAATCTGATGGTGAGCATACGGATTATATATATAATGTCACGATTGCCTCTTCAGATGAGCGCTGGAAAGGAATCATGTTCGATCCACCCACTCATTTCCCAAAACTCTTGATTGACTGGAATGTAGCGGGAGTCGAAATGCTGCGTTTCACCGGAAACCAGAATGATCTGTGTTGGATCAAGTTGCAGAATTGTCATATCGACGACTGTACATATGGTGTGAGAGCAGAAGGCGTCAAGAAGCTCTCGATCAATGCTTCATCGTTCGTAAACTGCGTGTATGGTGTTTACGCAAATCGTGTTGACGATGTTGAGATTTATGTCGAAGATAATGGTGGCAACCCCGAAAACGCAGTTTTCGACGGCAACCAATACGCAGTTGTGATCAAAGATGCGGATACGGATGAGGCCGAGAAGATCAACAACTACTGGTTTGAGAATAACGAAGTGGCGATCTCCTACAGAAATAGTTTCATGAATATTGGTGGATATTACCGCTCGTTATATGAAGACTATGTTTCTGAAGGAAGTTGCAACTTCTTTGGCAATGACGTTGCCATCGAGGGATCGATATACGGTGTGGATCAGGAATCTGTCATCATGGATTGTTGGTTTGAGATCAACGAGTACGAGGCATTGTATCTGTTCGATCAGTATGTCCGGATTTACAACAACGACTTTATAAGGAATGGACGAAATGCTATTTGGTCCTACAAGGGTCAATTCCAGCAAATGAAGGACAATTATTTCGAAAATAATGGAGGTGCCGAAATTATAGGCTATCTCGATGTGTTCAATAGTATGACCGGAGGAAATAATACTCTGGTTGATACCGAATATGATTTCTTCCCGATTCCGGACCCTCCGGATCTATGGTCTGCGAGTCAAATGGATCGATTCTTATTAGCTCGATTGGATCACAATGTATTCGATGTTGCCGATGTGTCGGGGAATACGATACCGCATAATGATCCAGCCCGGTTTTATCCTTCGATAAGCTCGTTCGATTTCGGAGACGGCTTGTTGTCGGATCCGAAATCCCTGTATTACTTCGGTGTTGACGAATACAAGGACGGAAGTTACACGAGCGCAGAATTCACCTTCTCGAATTTGGTAACGAATTATCCCGAATCGTCTTATTCTGTATCTGCACTGATTTATTTTCTCTACATCGAATCGGAGACAGATCAGGATTACGAGGCTCTGCGAGCGAGGCTTGATGCGTTGGTTTCGGAGGATTACCCCGATCTCTACAAAGAGAAAGAGTACGTCGTCACACAATCGTATCTCTATGAAGAAAAATATCTCGATGTGATCGAACGGCTTGAGGATACGATCGCGTCACCCGATACGAAGATGGACAGCGTCGTTGCGCTGGCAACGCAGGGTTATTGCTACGTACAGCTCGCCGAAGAAGGTACGCGAGCTCTGCCGCAAAAATGTACGGTTAGGACAGAGACATACGAGGAATATCTCGAATACATGCGCAATCTGCGTATGACACTGAATGGAGAAGTCGAGACATCGCAAGCACCGTCCTACACGTTTTCACTTGACGCGAACTATCCCAACCCCTTCAATCCTACCACGACGATCTCGTTCTCGATCCCGAAGGACGACAAGGTCGAGTTGAAGGTCTATAACATCAAGGGACAGCTTGTGAAAACGCTGGTAAACGACCACCTTGAAGCCGGCAGGCATAAGGCTGTCTGGGACGGTGACAACAAGTATGGCAAGAGCGTATCGTCAGGTATCTATCTGTACCGACTCGAATCCTGCGGGAAATCGAAGGCACAGAAGATGCTTCTTTTGAAATAACTCTCCCTAAATCCCTCTCTTCGGATGAAGAGAGGGACTTGGCAAGGGTAAGATGTTTGACGATAAACTGTTAACGACGTGAAAACCTTCCTTAAGCCCCCTCTTGATTCCAAGAGGGGGTTTGGGGGAGCTGGAGGCTCCAATGAAACGAACGCTGCTCATCCTCATACTCTCAATCTCAATCCTGAACGCACTCCATATCTACGAGGACACGGTTTGGGATCGAAGAGGAAATCCGTACATCTTCGAAGAAAATGTCTATGTGCATTCCAACGCTACCCTGACGATTCTTCCCGGGTGCGAGATACATATAAAGGCAATGCCATCTACTGGTTACACTAATTTCAGAGTAAACAACAGCGGTGAGGCGGATGCCAAGATTTTCCATGTAACGGGCAAGATCGTAGCGATCGGTACCGAGGAAGAACCGATCATGTTCACACGTTATCCCGATACGGAAGGCTACGCTTGGGGGGGGATATTTATTCTTGAAGGTGCAGAAGCACCTGTTTTCAAACATTGCGAGTTTTATAGTGCCTATCAGAACATTTATCCGGGAGGATTAGATACTGTTGGTGCAATATGTGTCGATAGTGGTGATCCTCGAATCGAGTACTGCTCCTTTACGAATTGCCAGACAGGAATTACTTGCTACAGTCTTCAAAATGATACCATGATTTATGGCTGCATCTTCGAGGCAACCGAAGAAGCTCAATTTTCAGATGATAGCCGTTATTTGGGAATCATTGCTACCGGTTCTTCGGATAACGATGTAATGCCTCAGCTCATCGTTGCTCGAAATCGTTTTATCAATATTTCGTTTCCTTTCGGATCGGGATCATACCAGGGTGGAGGCTTAACTAATCAATGGGCATATAATTATCATGCTAATTTCGAAGATTATGATATAGTTCTTGAAGATGACAGGCGACAAAGAAACCAACCTTATAAAAGTGTATATGGTAGTGTTTTCATCAACTGGAGCGAAAGCGGAGGTGGAGGAGAATCCGACAATATGAGCTGCTTCAGGAAAAACTATATCTATAACACATCATCGGGAAACCCAATGACAACTTACAGTGTAAATAGCCATGTCATATCCGATAATATCTTCTATGGAAATGTTGATATTGACGATCGTTTTGCCGATTCGACGATCGTGTGCAATAATGTAGTGTATGTATCAACCGACTGGGCCTTTTATGAACCCGAGAATCCCTTTCATGTATACAACAATTTGTTTACCGGTTATCCGAAACTGCGCGCATGCCATCCAGGCATCCTGCACAACAACACACTGCTTTCGAGGCACAACAATAGCTGCCTCGCAGCTTTGGATTACGACTTCGACGTTTACAATAATATCCTGTGTGCGATAGACGAAATCATGTCGGCGGGTGGACCAGCAACTGTTCTCAGCTACAATTTCATGAACCATCCATTTCCCTCATTTGCAACCGACGGCGGCGGCAACATCTTCGGCGACGACCCCATGTTCGCGGATACGCTGAACGGCGACTACAGCCTGGCGGAGGGCAGCCCGTGCATCGACGCCGGTATGCCGGATGGGGACTACCCGCCAACGGATATTCTGGGTAACGTCCGTGTCTGGGATGGTGATGGCGACGGTACTGCTACCATCGATATCGGTGCGTTCGAGTATGGTGCGCCATTCTGGGGCGGCATCGAAGGCTACGTGTACGAGGAAGACGGCGAAACCCCGCTCGATATCGCGAAGATCACCGTCGATGGCGTGCAGTTCCCCGAGTGGAGCGACTCGACCGGTTGGTTCCGCATCCTGACCGGACCCGGTACCTTCACGCTCAACATCGAGCGCATGTACTACGACGACCAGCAGGTCACCGGTATCGTGGTCGAGCAGGGATCGCCGACCTACCGCAACATCACCATGCAAAGCCTCGAAGCACACGACTACGACAACCTCATTCAGCAATATACCATCACCATGGAGCAGAACACGCCCAATCCCTTCAATCCAACCACGACGATCTCGTTCTCGATCCCGAAGGACGACAAGGTCGAGTTGAAGGTCTATAACATCAAGGGACAGCTTGTGAAAACGCTGGTGAACGATCACCTCGAAGCCGGCAGGTATAAGGCTGTCTGGGACGGTGACAACAAGTATGGCAAGAGCGTATCGTCAGGTATCTATCTGTACCGACTCGAGTCTTGCGGGAAGACGAAGGCACAGAAGATGCTTCTTTTGAAATAACTCTCCCTAAATCCCTCTCTTCGGATGAAGAGAGGGACTTGGCAAGGGTAAGATGTTTGACGATAAACTGTTAACGACGTGAAAACCTTCCTTAAGCCCCCTCTTGATTCCAAGAGGGGGTTTGGGGGAGTTGGAGGCTCCAGTGAAACGAACGCTGCTCATCCTCATACTCTCAATCTCAATCCTGAACGCACTCCATATCTACGAGGACACAGTTTGGGATCGAAGAGGAAATCCGTACATCTTCGAAGAAAATGTCTATGTGCATTCCAACGCTACCCTGACGATTCTTCCCGGGTGCGAGATACATATAAAGGCAATGCCATCTACTGGTTACACTAATTTCAGAGTAAACAACAGCGGTGAGGCGGATGCCAAGATTTTCCATGTCACAGGCAAAATAGTAGCAATCGGTACCGAAGAAGAACCGATCATGTTCACACGTTATCCCGATACGGAAGGCTACGCTTGGGGAGGGATATTTATTCTTGAAGGTGCAGAAGCACCTGTTTTCAAACATTGCGAGTTTTATAGTGCCTATCAAAACATATATCCTGACGGACTAGATACTGTTGGTGCAATATGTGTCGATAATGGCGATCCTCGAATCGAGTACTGCTCCTTCACGAATTGCCAGACAGGAATTACATACAACAATCATCAAAATGATACCATGATCTATAGCTGTACATTCGAGGCGACTGAGGAAGCTCAATTTGTTTATAATAGCTGTTATTTGGGAATCATTGCTATTGGCATTTCAGATACCGAGATAAGACCTCAGCTTATTGTTGCGAGATGTCGCTTTATCAATATCTCATTCCCATTCGGATCGGGTTCATACCAGGGAGGGGAACTAATCAATCAGAGGGTATTTAATTATCATAACAAATACGAAGATTACGACTTGGTTCTTCCAGAAGAGGAGGATTCCCAAAGAAACCAATCGTTCAGGTGCGTATATGGCGGAGTGTTTATTAACTGGAGCGCATGTGGAGGTGGTGGATATCCAGATAACATGAGCTACTCCAGGAAGAATTACATTTACGACTCATCTACCGGCAATCCCATGACAACGTCATGTACAGATTATCACGTCATATCCGATAATTTCTTCTATGGAAATGTCGATATTGACGATGATAACGCCGATTCGACGATCGTGTGCAACAACGTTGTTTACACGTCAAGCAACTGGTTCTTTTATGAATCCGATAACCCATTTCGTGTATATATAATAATTTGTTTACAGGCTATCCGGAATTGTTCGCAGCTGACTCGGGCGTCCTGTACAATAACACGTTTCATTCGAGCAACAATAGCTGCATCGCGTCGATGCATTACGATTTCGATGTTTACAATAATATCCTGTGTTCGACAGAAGAAATTATGGGAGCGGGTGGCCCGGAAACAGTTCTCAGCTACAATTTCATGAATCACCCATTTCCCGCATTCGCAACCGACGGCGGCGGTAACATCTACGGTGAAGATCCTATGTTCGCGAATCCATTCGTAGGCGACTACAGCCTGGCGGAGGGCAGCCCGTGCATCGATGCCGGTATGCCGGATGGGGACTATCCACCTACGGACATCCTTGGCAACGTACGCGTATGGGACGGTGACGGCGACGGCGTAGCCACCATCGATATCGGAGCATTCGAGTATGGTGCACCCTTCTGGGGCGGCATCGAGGGCTATGTGTACGAAGAGGATGGTGAAACCCCGCTCGATATCGCGAAGATCACCGTCGATGGCGTGCAGTTCCCCGAGTGGAGCGACTCGACCGGCTGGTTCCGCATCCTGACCGGACCCGGTACCTTCACGCTCAACATCGAGCGCATGTACTACGACGACCAGCAGGTCACCGGTATCGTGGTCGAGCAGGGATCGCCGACCTACCGCAACATCACCATGCAAAGCCTCGAAGCACACGACTACGACAACCTCATTCAGCAATATACCATCACCATGGAGCAGAACACGCCCAACCCCTTCAATCCTACCACGACGATCGCGTATTCGATCCCGAAGGACGACAAGGTCGAGTTGAAGGTCTATAACATCAAGGGACAGCTCGTGAAAACGTTGGTGAACGACCACCTCGAAGCCGGAACGCAATAAAAGCTGTCTGGGACGGTGACAACAAGTATGGCAAGAGCGTATCGTCAGGTATCTATCTGTACCGACTCGAATCCTGCGGGAAATCGAAGGCACAGAAGATGCTTCTTTTGAAATAACTCTCCCTAAATCCCTCTCTTCGGATGAAGAGAGGGATTTGGCAAGGGTAAGATGTTTGACGATAAACTGTTAACGACGTGAAAACCTTCCTTAAGCCCCCTCTTGATTCCAAGAGGGGGTTTGGGGGAGTTGGAGGCCCAAATGAAACGAACACTGCTTATTCTCGTACTCTCAATCACACTGTTGCACGCGCTCCACATCTACGACGACACTGTATGGAGTCCAGAAGATAATCCCTATATTGTGGAAGGAGAGAATGTGTATGTGCATGAAGGTGCCACACTGACAATCCTGCCCGGCACCGAGATATTGATTGAAGCGGTTATGTCGAGCAATACATACAATTTCTACTGGTCGGGCACCAATACCGAAGCTGCCGCGAAGGTGTTCAGAGTCGATGGCAACATCATCG
>CAXXPU010000005.1:0-235915 GCA_963666875.2 Cloacimonadales bacterium (SeqCode) | reverse complement strand
AATCGGTTGCCGATGCATGCCGGGGAGATTCGCCTACCCGTTAATCACGGCGATAAGCCAAAATAACTGGCAACGAAAACTACGCATTAGCAGCCTAAATAACGCTGCTACGTTCCCACCGGCTTTGCTCTCGGGCCGGTGACGAACGACGCACTGAGAGCTTGGTGATTCCCTGCCGCCCAGCGGGGATGAGCGACACTTAACGGGCTGGCTTGCGGACGGTCTGAGCGTCTTTCCTCACCGTAAGCGAGATTGAAGACGCCTAAGCATGTAGAGTTGGCTCTCGATGCACTTTTGGACGCGGGTTCGACTCCCGCCACCTCCACCATTTCAAAAATTCATTTTACCTTCTATTCGCTCCGATGAGGTATCTATATGACCAAGATCGCCTATCTGACCATCGACGACGCGCCGTCGAAGAACTTCACCGCTCTCCTCGATTACCTGCAAAAAAGGGAAATTACGGCGATATTCTTCTGCGAAGGTCGCAAGATCGATGCGCGCCCTGACATGATGGTCGATGCCATCCAAAGGGGATTTTTGGTAGGAAACCACAGCTACGACCACCCCAATTTCGCGGAGATCGACCTCGCCGAAGTAAAATGCCAGATCCTCGTTACGGACAGGCTGATCGAGAAGGCGTATCGCGAGGCGGGAATCGCACGCCCCATCAAGGTTTTCCGCTTCCCCTACCTGAGCAATGGCGATGGTAACTGGTCAAAAAATTGCGACTGGCAGAACGAGCACGTCGCGGCTATCCAGGAGATTTTACGCGATGCCGGGTATCGACAACCGAAGTTCGAAGGCGTCACCTATGACTGGTTTCTGGAAGCGGGTGCCGATCGGTGCGCGAATGTCGATTGCACTTACGATACCTTCGACTGGTGCCTGCAAGACGGTGCAGAAGAGTTCGGATACCGTGATCTTCCGACGATTCTGTCCCTGATCGACGAGGATGTGCCCGATGGAGGCCGTGGCTTGAACGATCCACATTCCAACGAGATCGTCATGATGCACGCGTGGATCTCGCTCGAGGCGTTTCAAGCCATCATCGAAAAAATCGAATCGAAGGGCATCGAATTCCGTATGCCAAAACTGCAATAGAGGAGTACTATGAAACCTGCAACATTCCTGATCGTCGGAGCCGGCGACCGCGGTAACACATACGCTACATACGCCGAACATTTTCCGGAAAAGATGAAAATCGTCGGTGTGGCTGAACCGCGTCGGGAGCATCGTGAAGCCATGGTAGAAAAGCACGGCATCCCCGCCGGGAATGTGTTTACGGACTGGCGACAGGCAGCCGAAAAGCCGCGGTTTGCCGATGCCGTGATCATCGCAACGCAGGACAAGATGCACACCGAACCCGCCATCAGGTTTGCCGGTCTTGGCTATAACATGATGCTGGAAAAGCCGATGGCTCCGACGCCCGATGAGTGCGAAAAGATCGTTGAGGCAGTTGAAAAGAACAAGATCATCTTCGCGGTGTGTCACGTGCTGAGATATACAAGTTACACGCAAAACCTTAAGCGGCTCCTTGATGCGGGTAGAATCGGCGAAATAATCAGTATTCAACGACTGGAACCGGTGGGCTACTGGCATCAGGCACACTCGTACGTGCGCGGCAACTGGCATCGCGAAGCCGACTCCAATTCCATGCTTCTTGCAAAGTCCTGCCATGACCTGGATTGGATCCGGTACATCGTCGGTAAGCCCTTTACAAGATTGTCCTCCTTCGGGAACCTGAAACACTTCCGTAAAGAGAACCAGCCCTCGGGCGCGGCTTGCCGCTGTCTGGATTGCCTCGAAGAAATCGAACGGAACTGTCCCTATTCGGCGAAGAAGATTTATCTGGGATTCTTCGATCGAGGCGTGACCGGCTGGCCGGTTTCGGTTCTCACCCCAAACCCTACCCGGGAAAAGGTGCTGCATGCGCTGAAGACCGGACCTTACGGCAGATGCGTCTATGATTGCGACAACGATGTCGTGGATCATCAGGTTGTAAATATGGAATTCGATAACGGATGCACTGCCGGTTTCACGATGACGGCATTCACCAAGTCCGGCGGAAGACGTACGCGCATCTTCGGAACGCGCGGTGAGATCGAGGGTGACGGCAGGTTCATCAAAGTCCACGATTTCATGACCAATCAGGACGAGACCATCGACACGCAGATCGCCGGCGGAATCATGAAACAGCACGGCGGAGGCGATTTCGGACTGATGGAAAACTTCGTGAATGCGCTACTCGCCGGCGATCCTTCCCTCGTCATCACCGGAGCGCGAGAGAGCCTCGAAACCCATCTGGCGGTCTTTGCAGCCGAAGAAGCGAGAAAAGAAAGCCGTGTCGTGGAGATGTAGAACATGACGGTGTCGTGGAAAATGCAGCACTACAACAACAGTTGCGCCTGCGCGTGCCTGGCGATGCTTCTGAGCAATCACGATATCGACAGGCAGGATACGGACGTGATCGTCGAATGCCGGATGCCGTATATGGTTCGACTGGATCGGGAGAGCGGATCGTTCCGCGCCGGCATGCTGGTGCAGGACAAGGAAGTTTTCGACCTGATGCTGAACCGGTACGGATTCGAGCTCGCGGAGTGCAGGCATTCGAACTTCGAGCAGTACATCGACAAGGTTGACGAGTTGCTCTCGCGACAGATATCGTTTATGACGGGCATCATGAGGCCATCCCAAAACGGATCGCACGCGGTCGTATTCTACGAAATCAAGGACGGTCGTTACCTCTATCTGAATCCCGATACCGGCCTGGACAGGATGGTAGAGCACTCGTTTGAAAAGGTACGGGACAAGGTGGCGTGCAGCTTCACGCGCGAGCAATTCCGGGAAGCCGCCAATCCGCACTATGTCATTGGTTATCTGTCGGAATTTTCCGGCCAAAAACTCGATCCAAACAAGCTTTACGACCACACCATCGAGAGCATGCAGTTATTCGGCGAGATAGCGAAGCAGCGCCTGGACGACATCCCAACACCCGACTACGACGCCTTCTTCCGCTTCATCCTCGATGTGGTTAAGCCCATCGCGCTCGATCTCTGTACCGCGATCGATGTAAGCGGAGGGTACCCGGAACTGGTCGAAAAATTGATCCGGTTCAAGAACGAGATTATCGCGGTACAGAAGCAGGTGAAGGATGGCTCCGAAGTAGATTGGAATAGCCTGAAAGGCGGTATTGCCCGTTCTTTGGTTGAGATACAGGATTGTTTGATCGAGTATTTCAGGCATGATGCGTGAGGAAATCGAGGATTGGACGGCAGTGAGGAAGAGGAATGTTGGAGAGGTGGAGGTAGTAAAAGAGTAAGTACACATTGTTGTAGCTATTTAGAACAATATTTGTAATGAGGAGTTTGTGCCGGTTAAAGTCATGGAGCATAATCTACCTTGTAAGAATAGTACTTGCTGGCAGGATTATATCGCATCATTACATGTTTTTTTTATTTGACAATTTGTGTGGCAATATTCTTCTGTTCTAATAAGGAGTGAATTATGACATTTGATAAATACGCTAAACAATTAAGTGCTCGACTGAGAGAATGCAAGACTAAAGAACGAGCAATCATTGTTGCTAAAGAGATCATCATCGATATCAATCAGCAAACTTATTCTGGTAATAGGATGCCGCTCACCTCACAAGATAAAAGTCGCATTTTAGGAATAATAGTATCCAATCTGCCTGTCCGCTTAATGAAGTTTGCGCAGCATAATGATATGATGCTAAGTGGGGTGGATAGGATTATTGAACAATTACAACCAGCTGCAAGAATATTGATACATGAGGCAGAGGCGAACGACAAAAAAGAGAAATAGAGCATGATAGAGCAGCTAGTTTCAGCCATTGCTGAAGTTATTATAGAGCAGCTAGTTTCAGCCATTGCTATAGTTATTGCAGTTATTAGTCTTATATTCTCGTACAAGGCGAACGAATTTAACAAGACACATCAAGAAGCAAGCCTTGAAAAAGACCTCATAATACACATATCGAGCAAACGGAAATTCTTCCTCGAATTCCAAAAAATGTACATTGATTCAGAGCTTTGTAGCACAGATAAGAAAGAGCAAATACTGATAGATATAATGAATTCTTCTATGGAGGAGTACTTGAATTCCCTGGATTATACATGCGACACGTATTTGAAAGGAGCAATTAATAAGGAAAGTTTCGAGAAGAACTTCTCGGATGAAATAGAAAGTGTCGGGAACAATGAGAATTTCGCATCGATCATATACTCAGAAAAGAGCAACAAGTACGTCTCACTAAAAAAAGTCTTGCAATTCATTGAAACAAGAAAGTAGCTTCATTTTTTTGAGCTGGATATACATTATAAGTCTTTTCACTTCACCATCAGCGCCTTTCTCATCAGGCTTCTCTCGTCGGTCGTGAGCTTCAGCAGATAGACGCCGCTGGAGATCTCGTTCCCGTCGTCGTTTTGGCCGTCCCAAATGATGTGGTGCAGTCCGGCGGTGTATCGTTCATCGGTCAGCGTACGCACCTTGCGACCGCGGACGTCGTAGATGTCGAGACGAACTTCGGAGTCGCGCTTCAGGCTGAAGGAGACGGTGGTCGATGGATTGAACGGGTTGGGGAAATTGGAGAGGCTCCAGTCGTATGATGGGACGCCGGGATCGTCATTGGCGAGTATGACATGGATCAGCCAGTTGACCTCGGCGGTAGCGTTGCCATCGGAGATCACGCACTGCATCGTATAATCGCGCAACTCATCGAACTGCACTACGACCTGCGCGGTGGAATCGGCGTAGAACTCCTCGTCCAGATACCATTCGTACATCAGCGAATCGCCGTCCTCATCCTCCGCCTCGACTGAGAAGTCGATCGTCGCATTCGGATAGACGTAATAGATATCCGCTGACGGCTCGTAATCGATTACCTCCGGTGCGTGGTTCACGACGGTTATGTAGTTTTCCCGCACGAGCGAGACGCTGTCGCCATCGTTGTAAACGGTCAACTTGACTGAGTAGGTTCCCTCCGCGCTGTAGAGCCAGGTCGGGTTCTGCTCCTGCGAGTCGTAAACGCCATCATTCTCGAAGTCCCAGTTCCAGCTTTCGGGACCGTGCAGCGACATATCGGTAAACTGAACATACACGAACGGTTGCGGCTCGACGTCATCGACAACGAAGTCCGCGGTCATCAGCGTATCGATGGTTACGTCCATCAGGAATTCGTACGCGGCATTCGTCATGGCCTGCTGCGCGTCGAGGATGGTCTGATCGTCGGGCATGATACTCGTCCAGGCATCGAAGTAGTCGTCGAACTCGTCGAAATACTGATCTTCGGTGGGGAAGACCTGGTCCCAGATACCGGTTTCGGCGTCGTTGCGCAGCTTGTAGGTGTCGATGTAGCTCGATCCACCCGGGCAGTCGTAGAGATGCGATCTGATCTCGAGGGCGCGCGTACAGAGCAGAGAAGAATCGTCGTCATTCATCTCGATGGGCGGTTCACCAAGCGGGAAGATCGGCACGGCGATGGTTCCGGCAGGTTGACCGAGCAGCGTCCACATGACGGTGAGTTCTGCCGGTTCGTCCGGTAGTACGCCACGGAAGACCGCAGTCGAGCCGTTGCTGGGATTGCTGATACTTACAGAGGCGGGAATGTAGCCCCACGGCTTTTCCGGTTCGCATTGAGCCGGGAAGGGAATATCGTACGGCAGACTGTCCGAATCGGAGAAATCGCGCGAATGGGTCTGGAGGATGGAGCGGTAGTTGATATCGTTGTTCGCGAAGAGGTCTGCCATGATCGCGACGCTGCGGTTGTATCGTTCCGTGCCGCTGCTGCCTCCGCCGTTGATCGAGAAATTCGCGCGGACGATGTAGCCGTTGATGGTGTCCTCGGTATCGAATTTCCAGTACTCCGTGTTGGCACATTCATACATGGCGGCGGCGCCGGTTCCGTCGATCACCGCGTAGTTGGTGTAAGTGTCTCTGCCTTCGATGTTGGTGCTGTCCAGGATGGCCTCGAAGTCAGCGAGCGTTTCGCATCGTGGCAGGCAGTAGAGCATCAGATCGCCGTTTCCCATGGGTCTGCCGAGGTCGGTCGAAAGCGCGTTGCCGATGGCGAATCCCCTTTCGTTGACGCCCATCCAGATATAGCTCGATCCGACGCTGCCAACCCCTACGAACCGGAACTCTCCATCGCCGTAGTATTTGACTACCTGGTTGCCGGCGACGTCGCGGCTCTTCCACATCAGCGGTCTGCCGTCCGTGGTTGCGTCTCCGTTCGCCACACCGATCGTGCAGCCCAAAATGTATGTAATACCTGCAAGTAACAGAATTGTTAGTAATGTTTTCGCGTTCATATCGATCCCCCTTTTCGATGGACCGATCATGATTCGCGTTTTCAAAGCTGGCAAGAAAAATCTGCACGTTTACGTAATGTCACGTCACTTGACCATAAGCGCCTTCCTAAGCAGGTTTGCTTCGCCGGTCGTGAGCTTCAGAAGATAAACGCCGCTTGCCATCTCCTTGTCGTCGTCGCTTATACCATCCCACACGATTTGATGTTGCCCGGCGGTGTATCGTTCATCGGTCAGCGTACGCACCTTGCGACCGCGGACGTCGTAGATGTCGAGACGAACTTCGGAGTCGCGCTTCAGGCTGAAGGAGACGGTGGTCGATGGATTGAACGGGTTGGGGAAATTGGAGAGGCTCCATGTATATTCCGGCACGGCGGGATTTTCTTCAGTCATCGGTACGACGTGAATCAGCCAGTCAAGCCTGGTCTGAGAATATGGGTCGGTGACTTCGCAGCTAAGGGTCTGGTCTCCAAGTTGATCGAACCGAATCGTGACCAGTTCCAGCGAATCGACAAACGTCATTGAATTCCAGTACCACTGGATGAAAAGCGAGTCCTGATCCTCATCCGCTACCTCGATGGAAAACGCGATCGTCTCGTCCTCGACGACTTCGAATTCCAGTTCATGCGGTTCGTAGTAGGGGAAATCGGGCGGATGATTCAGCACGTGGATGTAGTCCTCTCGCACGAACGAAGCGCTGTCCTCCCCGTCATAGACCGTCAGTTTCACGGAATAGACGCCCTCTTCGCCATAGAGCCAGCTTGGGTTCTGCTCCTGCGAGTCGTAAACGCCGTCGTTGTCAAAATCCCATTTCCAGTACGCAGGGCCGTGCAGCGATCGTTCGGTGAACTGCACATACTCCGTCGGGTGGGGCTCGAGGTTATCTACCTCGAAATACGGCTCCATCTCTGTCTCGACGGTTAGATTCATCAGGAATTCGTAGGCGTCTGTCGCCATGGAATACTGCATATCGAGGATCTCATTATCGCCAGGCATTTCGTTCAACCAGTTTTGGAAGCAGTAATCAAACCGGTCGAAATAGTACGTTTCCATGGGGTATATCTTGTCCCAGATGCCTGTTCCGGCGCTGTTCCGGAGTCTGTATGTATCGATATGTGTTAAGCTGCCCCAATAATCGCAGATCATCGATCGGAGCAAATTCGCTCGTAGGTATAGATAAGACAGGTCGTTGAGATTGGTCTCCACAGGAGGCAGGCCGACGGGGAATATCGGTATCGCGATGGATGTCTCAGGATGCCCGGGCAGTAACCACATGACGCTCAGCTTTGGCGATTCGCCCGGTAATATCCCGCGGAAGACTCCGACCGATTGTGTGAAACGTTCACAGATACTGTAGTGGGTGAATATATAGCCCCATGGCATCCCGATATCGTAGTAATCCCGGAACGGAATCTCGAAGGGATTGCCGTATTGATCGGCGAAATCGCGCGAGTGCGTCTGGATGATGGAGCGATAGTTGAGGTTGTTCTCGTCGTAGAGGTCTCCGATGATCGTTTTACTACGGGCGTATTCTATGGCGCTGTGGGTACCGCCGCCGTTGACGGTGAAGTTGGTTCGTACGATGTAACCGTTCGGCGTATCGACGGTATCGAATTTCCAGTACTGTGCCTGGTCAACCTCGTACATCGCCGCGGCGCCGGTGCTGTCGAAAACTGCGAAGCTTCCGTAGGTAGCTCTTCCCACGATATCGGTGCTGTCCAGGATCGCTTCGAAGTCTTCGAGCGTTACGCATCTGGGCAGGCAGTACGTCATCAGATCGCCGTTTCCCATGAGTCGTTCGAGGTCGTACGCCACTGCGTTGCCGATGGCGAATCCTTTGACATTGACGCCCATCCAGACGCCATTCGTGGCACTTGTCGCGACGCCGACGAACTGGATCTCGCCGTCACCGTAATACCGCACCACCTGCTGATGATCGGACGTGTCGCGGCTCTTCCACATCAGCGGTCTGCCGTCCGATGTGGCGGTTCCATTCGCAATTCCGATCGTGCAGCAGAACATCTCGAATATGCCAACGCACAATGCAATCGCAATGAGTGTTCTCGCGCTCATGTCGATCTCTATTTCACCAACAGCGCTTTCTTGAGCAGGTTTGCTTCGCCGGTCGTGAGTCGTAGAAGATAAACGCCGCTTGCGACTTCTCTGCCATCGTCGCTTATACCATCCCACACGATTTGATGTTGCCCGGCGGTGTATCGTTCATCGGTCAGCGTAAACACTTTGCGACCGCGGACGTCGTAGATGTCGATGTGGACGTCGGAATCGTGCTTCAGGCTGAAGGAGACGGTGGTCGAGGGATTGAACGGGTTGGGGTAGTTCGTCAGATTCCATGTGTATTCCGGCACGGTGGGGTCGTCTTCCGACAACGGCACGACGTGTATCAGCCAGTTCACCCAGGTTTCGGAATAGCCGTCGCTGATCATGCAATCTATCGTCTGGTCGCCCAGTTGATCGAAAACAACCGAGATGGAGTAAAGCTGGGTAAACTCCTCCGAGTTCCAGTACCACTGTACAGTTATGGGATCACCATCATCGTCCTCGATCTCGATCAGGAAGGTGATCAATTCATCCTTGACGACTTCGAACTCCGGTTCCTGCGGTATCTGGCTGACGATTTCGGGTGGGTTGTTCACCACGGTGATATAGTCTTCACGCACGGAATAGACGGTTCCGTCATCGTTGGAGACTCTCAGAACCACGGTGTACGTTCCCACTTCGGTATATATGTGTGTCGGATTCATTTCCGAAGAATCGAAGATTCCGTCGTTGTCGAAGTCCCATCGCCACGTTTCCGGACCGTGCGGTGTAGTTTCGGAGAAATGGACTCTCTCGGTGGGGTGTGGCTCGAGGTTGTCGGCTTCGAAGTACGGTTCCAGGGTCGTATCGACGACGACATTCTGCAGGAAATCGTACGCATCGGTCGTCATGCGTTGTTGTACATCGAGGATGGTCTGATCGTCTGGCATAACGCTTATCCAGTCATCGAAGCAGTCGTCGTACTCGTCGAAGAGTTGTATTTCCATGGGGAAGACCTGATCCCAGATACCCGTTCCTGCATCGTTGTGCAGTTTGTACGTGTCGCAATAACCGTAGCCACCCGGGCAATTGAAAACCTGCGACTTGATCTCGGTGGCTCTTGCGCAGAGAGCTGAGGAATCGACGGTATTGGCTTCAATGGGCGGTTCGCCGATGGGAAAGACTGGAAAGGCGATCGCTCCTGCCGGTTGACCGAGCATCGTCCACATCGTACTCAGGCAGGGAGGTTCTCCGGACAGTACGCCGCGGAAAACAGCGGCCGAGCCAGTTATGTAGTTACAGATACTGAAATCGGAAGGAACATAGCCCCAGGGATAGCCCTCTTCGATGTAGTCCTCGAAGGGAATGTCGTATGGATTGCTATCCGTGTCGGAAAAATCCCGCGCGTGGATTTGCAGGATTGTACGGTAGTTGATGTTATCATCCGCGAGCAGCTCTTCCAACAGAGCATTGCTGCGATCGTATTGATCGTAATAGGACCTGTCGTTGTCGCTGAAGGCAAAGTTGGTGCGGACAACGAAACCGTTCTCGGAGTCCACGGTGTCGAATTTCCAGTAATGCGTCGGTCCGATTTCGTACATCGCTGCGGCGCCGGTGCTGTCGATCACCGCGAAATTTCCGTTTGTTTCTCTTCCGGTGAGATTTGTGCTGTCCAGGATGGCTTCGAAGTCCTCCAGCGTCTCGCATATCGGCAGACAATACATCATCAAGCCACCGTTGCCCAAGAGACGATCGAGATCTTCCGACAGTGCGTTGCCAATGGCAAAAGCCTTGTCGTTGACGCCCATCCAGATGTAAGTAGAACCGACGTCGCCCACACCGACGAACCGGTTCTCGCCATCACCAAAGAACCGGATTACCTGGCTGTTGCTCATGTCGCGGTTTTTTCCACATCAGCGGTCTGCCGTCCGATGTGGCGTTTCCATTTGCGACACCGATGGTGGTGGCAGAAAGGTTGAGGATACTGAGAAAAACTACAATCGTAAATACTGTCTTCATGTTCATACGATCCTCCTTTCGTCAATTTAGATCTGAGATTTCCAAGTTGGCAAGAGATTTTTTAACCACACCAGACCATCGCTTCCTGTACGTTGGCACGCCTTTGATGAAATCAACTTTCGAATGTATCCCGCAGTGATTCTTCTGCATGTTGATTTAGGTGGCCAATTCCGGTATAACATTCAGAAGAGCCTGCGGCACATTCAGAAGTTATACCATAGGTCGAGCGCTACGAGGGGAAAGAGAATGCCGAGTTGGAACTCGGCGGTCCAAGGGGAAAGAGATTGCCTACGTTCCAGGTAACTCAATCATTTTCATTGACAAAATCCATTGAAAGAAGGAAATTTATTATCTCTGTAAATGTGGAAATGAAGAAAGGTGTAAAGTAATGGCTTATAGGGTTTTAGCGAGAAAGTACAGGCCGCAACGATTTGAAGACGTCTATGCGCAGGAGCATATCACACGGACGCTGTCCAACGCGATCAACCTGAATCGCATCGCGCACGCGTATCTCTTCACTGGTCCGCGCGGCGTGGGCAAGACCTCCATGGCGCGCATCTTCTCGAAGAGCCTGAACTGCGTCCACGGCCCGACGCCCGAGCCATGCAACGTCTGCGACAACTGCGTCGAGATCACCGCGGGAACCTCCTCGGACGTGATCGAGATCGACGGCGCTTCAAACACCAGCGTCGAGGACGTGCGCGACCTCCAGCGCGAATTGATGTACGCCACCTCAAAGTCGAAGTATAAAATCTACATCATCGACGAAGTCCACATGCTCTCCAAAAGCGCTTTCAACGCGCTGCTCAAGACGCTCGAAGAGCCGCCGGGAGAACGTTATCTTCGTCTTCGCGACCACCGAACCGCACAAGATTTTACCCACCATCATTTCCCGCTGCCAGCGCTACGATTTCCGCCGCATACCGGTGGAGGATATCGTCAAACAGATGCAGTCGATCGCCGAATCGGAGGAGATCACCATCGAAGAGGACGCGCTATACACGGTCGCTCGCAAGGGCGGACGGATCGATGCGTGACGCACTCTCGCTGATGGATCAGGTCATATCCTACGGCAGCAAGGAGATCACCGGCGAACTGGTGCAGACCATCTTCGGTATCCTTCCGGTGGAGACCTACATCGAGATGCTGGACAACATCCAGAAGCGCGATTCGACCGGTCTGCTGGTCAGGCTGCGCCAGATTCTGGACAGCGGGAAACGACTTGCAGGAATTCCTCAACGGCTTCCTCGACACCCTGCGCAACCTCCTGCTGCTCAAGGTCGGAGTCGATCTCCACGAGCTACCCGGTAGCGTCATCAAGGAGCTTAAAGCACGTGCCGTGCAGTTCACCGAAAACGATCTGCTATACATGATCTCGCTCCTGATCAAGGCCAAGACCGACGCGCGCTTCGGCAGCGACCCGGTGCTGCTCACCGAGATGGTCTTCATCAAGCTGACGCGCGTCTCCGAAATCCCAGTCGCTGGACAAGATGATCGAGATGCTAAACAAGCAGCCTGCACCGAACCGGAAGGAAGAAGAAGCCTACGCCGGTATCCAGAAGGAGATTCTGCACTACACGCGCGACCGCGAGACGGACAATCTCGTGCGTGAAGCCAAGGCCGAAAAGCCGCAGATCGAGAAGCTCGAGATCGGGTACGTTCAGGAGAAGTGGGAAGGCTTCATCAAGAAGTTGCAGCGCGAAAAGATGCAGCTTTCGTCCATCTATCTGCAGGAAGGAAAGGTGCTTGCGGTACACAACAACATCATCGATGTCGAGCTGAAGAGTCCCACCGCGATGTCGTCCATGGAGCGCAACCTCAACGATATTCAGACCTGCGCGCAGCAACATTTCGGTATCAAGCCCAAGTTCAAGTTCACGGTTCGCGAGCCAGAGCAGGAGCAATACATCCTCAATCCGACCCTCGAACAGATTCGGGAAGAGACACCCGAACTCGCCGAATTCATCGAAATGACGAAATCGAAGGTCGAATCGCGTACGCCCTCGAAATACACCTCATGATCGTCGCCTTCGCGCTGACCGCTTTCTATGCTCTATTGCTTGTTTTCCTGACCATCGGTGTCCTTCGCAATCGCAAGCCGAACTGGCATCCGCACCCGAACCATTTCCGTCATCGTTGCCGCACGAAACGAAGAGACAAATCTTCCGCATCTGCTCGAATCGCTCGGAAATCTTGATTACCCTAATAATCATTTCGAAGTCGTGCTCGCTGACGACCGTTCGACCGACAATACTTTCGATATCATACATAAGTTCTGCGAAGAGCACACGAACTTCCATTGCGTACGGATTCTGGACAGCGATGAAGGATATCCCGGCAAGAAACGAGCGCTCGGACGCGCGATCGAGGCGTCTTCCGGTGAAATCCTGGCCTTCACCGACGCGGACTGCCGCCCAGGACCGAACTGGCTTACCGAGATCGACCGGCACATCACCGACTATACCGACTTCATCGCAGGCTATTCGCCGCTGGTGACGTCGTCCGGAGCTGTGGCCGATGGGCTGAAGAACCTTGAACGCGCCTCGATCTTCGCCGTTACCGCCGGCAGCCTGGGCTGGAAGTGGGGTCTGACATGTACCGCGCGAAACATGGCATACACGCGCAAGCTATACGATAACGCCGGTGGATTTTCCGGCATCGAGCACATACCATCCGGCGACGACGACCTGATGCTGCAAAAGCTACATCCGTTCAGCGCAGGAATGCGGTTCATGTTCACGCAGGAATCGATCGTGCCGTCGTACGAGCATGACGATGTCTCCACGCAGATCAATCGCGAGACACGGCGCGCATCGAAATGGCGCTGGTATCCGATGTCGGTCAAGCTTCTCACGTTACTGGTGATGTTGTTCTACCTGAGTCTTGCGGTCTACCTGGTCGGAGCCGTGATCGGCTTTGTCGAATGGTTGTCGATATTCGGGGTACTGGCTGTGAAGGTATTGTCGGAATTCGTATTGCTCACGGTATTCCTGCTTCGGATCAAGCGTTCACCGTTACTGGCTTGGTTTCCGATCGCACAAGTCCTGTATATACCCTATTTCGTATATTTCGGTTTGCGTGGAACGTTTGGCGGTTATCGCTGGAAGAACTGAGAGAGGCTACTTCTTCTTGCGAAAAAGATTCAACGCGCTCATGATAATGGACAGGAGGATCGCTCCGCCGATGACTTTGATGCCGATCTGAACGATATTCCATTCCGACTTGAGGTCAGGTTCTTCTCCATGCCAGATATCCGATAATGCGAGATACACGATGCAGAAAAAGATGAATCCAATAAACAGAGAGAGTAACTGCACGACAAGGCGTGTTCTCTGAGCCTTCATATCAGCTCCAGTATTTTTGATTTACGAATATAATAACAGAATATTCAGATTCGTCAATCCTTTTTCCGAATGGTTTTCAATTGACAGATCAACCAGCGTAGAAAGCTTCGTATTGGAATGCTATGTGCAAACTAGGAATAATAGTATGGTATGAAGATAAATGTTTTCGAGGAGGAATTTTGAAGACACGCCAGTTTCTTGTTTCAGCGCTGATTCTGCTTGTGCTGAGCTCGCTACTTTTCGCAGACACGGAGCTTGAAGAACGCACCAACCAATGGTACAAACAATATCCGAATTCAAAGCCGCACTGGATGACAGCCGAAGAGCAGGCCCAATCCGGAATGATCGGCAGAGATTTTTTTGAAACGGACCCGCCGACCGGGCCGATCCGGCAGGTTGCGGAGTTCGAACCGATGTACGGCGGGTTGATCCGCTATCCGCTGGGCATCCCGATGGATCTGGTGGTCGAGATGTCCCAAGATGCGAAGGTGGTGGTGCTCGCTTCCAGCCAGTCACAGGCGAACAGCGCGACGAGCAGCTTCCAGAGCAACGGCGTGAACATGGACAACATCGAATTCATCATCGCCGCGACCGATTCGCACTGGACAAGAGATTACGGTCCGTGGTTCATCTTCGACGGGAACGACGATCTTGCGGTGATCAATTTTCCGTACAATCGTCCGCGCCCCAACGACAACGATGTCCCCATCGAGTTTGCAGACGCCTATTCACTGCCCCTCTACGGCATGAACCTTACCCATACCGGCGGTAACTACATGTGCGACGGCCTCGGGCAAGCTGTCTCGACCGATCTCGTCTATGATGAAGATCCGCATTCGGAAAGCGAAATCGACCAATTGATCCTCGAATACTGCGGGATTACGAACTACCATGTGACCCTCGATCCGCTGGCGGACTACATCAAGCACGTCGATTGCTGGGGTAAATTCCTCGACGTAGATAAAATATTGCTTGGGCAGGTACCCGAAAGCGATTCCCGTTACGAAGACTACGAAGAACTTGCGGATTATTTCGCGAGCCAGACAAGCTCGTGGGGTACGCCCTTCCAGGTGTATCGTGTCTATTCACCGGGCGGAAATAACTACCCAACGCCTTACACCAACTCGCTGATCCTGAACAACAAGGTCTTTGTGCCGCAGTCGGGAAGCCAGTGGGACGACGAAGCGCTGGCAACGTATGAACAGGCTATGCCCGGTTATCAGATCGTGGGCGTCGAGTCGAATTCGTGGTATGATACCGACGCGCTTCACTGTCGCGTTCACGAGATTCCGGACGAGAACATGCTCTACGTTCACCACATGCCTGTCTCCGACGGACAGACGGCCATGCAGGACATCGAGATCAACGCGTACATCCATCCCTACAGCGGTGAAGCGCTGATCGCGGATTCGGTTCGCGTATTCTACAAAGAATCCACGGATAACGAGTGGCAGTCGGTGGTCATGACCGATGCGGGTGAGATGAGCTTCACTGCGTCGATTCCGGGTTATTCGGCCGATACCGAGGTGATGTACTACATCCGCGCACGCGATGAGTCCGGTAAGAGCGCCAACCATCCGTTTATCGGCAAATGGGATCCGCATGTCTTCGCGACAGCCTCGGACGACGATTACCCCGTGATCGAATTCGACGAGATCGGAAATACGCCAATCAACGAACTGCCTCTCGCGTTGACCGCGATCGTGACCGACAACGGCGGCGTCGAGGCGGTCGAGATGCGCTTCATGATCAATGCCATCACGCAGATGCCGATCGTGTTTACCGAGTCCGACTCCTTCGAATCGGTCTGGAACGGCACGTTCGATCCTGACGATATCGAAGTGAACGACCTGGTACACTATAGAATCGCTGCCACCGATTTCTCGGGAAACGAGACGGTGATACCCTCGACCGGATACTACAGCTTCACCATCGACGAGGAATCCTCCATCGATGACGGGGAAGAGGTCTTGCAGGGTAACCTGCTGCTGGGAAGTTTCCCCAATCCGTTCGACCGGTCGCTGAGCAACGAGACGAGCGTGCAGTTCTATCTGGCGAATCCGCAGAAGGTTGAAATCACCGTTTACAACATCCGTGGACAGCGCGTACGCCTCTTGCAGGACGGCAGACTCGACCAGGGTCAGCACAGTGTGCGTTGGGACGGTAACGACGAAACCGGCAGAACCGTCGCTTCCGGCGTCTATTTCCTGCGTATGAATGCGACTGGACAGACGAAAATCAAGAAGCTGATTCTTTTTAAGTAGGACTCCTGCCCGGCTTTTACCACGGGAAAAGGGAAAGAAAATAACTTTAAAGCCCGGTCTCGCAATGAGATCGGGCATTAAATTCTTTTGAATATGGATCAATTTTTGCATTAAGTAGTTTAAATGTGTCCCGTGTGTCTTTTCTTCAAAACGCATTCTCTTGTAGATTGAGGAGGCCGATATGAAAACAATTCTTCTGATCGCAATGATCGCATCGATTACCATCGGCTACTGTTATCAGTGGCAAACGGCTTTGGCAGAGGACGTCAATATCAACAACGCCGCATACTACATGACCGAGGATTCGTTCTATGGCGTCTATTGCGGCGATTGTGTCATATATGTCGATGAGAATGGATTTTTAAGCGAATACGATGTCTATCTTCCCGTGCAGGGTGCGCAGCCGCTGAACGACCACGAATTTTTGTTCGTGATGGGCGCTGGATCGGAATCGGACGGTATCTATATCATGAACATGGAGACGGATGATTTCGAGGTCGTTCTCTATACCTATTTCCCAACCTTCATCACCTACTGCGATGCGAACGAATACTACTACAGCGGCGATGACAGTGGATTGTGGATATCCAATAACGGAAACGACTGGAGTTTGTCTCAGGAATTCGACCAGACTTCGTGCAACGCGATGAGCTGGAATGGGAGTAACTTCGTTGTTGCAGCAGATGACGCAGTATTTGTATCCCACAACGCTGGCGAAACGTGGGAAGAAGCCGAGTACGCTCCCTGGATATGCGATTTCGCATGGTCGCTGGACGGCAGCATTCTATACGGCATCTTCCCGGATATGTCCTATTCGTCAGGAATCTGGCGCTCGCTGGACTACGGTGAGAACTGGGAGGTCGTCATGTGGGATGTGATGATGAGCTGTGTAACAGTCGATATCTCAGGCGAAGTCTTCATCGGATACGAGGAGACGGCAGGTGTAGGGATCATGGATCTGGTTAACGGAGAAGCCTCGATGATCAACGATGGTCTGAGCAACCTGAATATCAATAAGCTTATAACCTATCCGCTGGTCGATTGCCCGGCAGTGCTGGCTTGTACCGATGGCGGAGCGTATTTCGTGACCGATTACAGCATGGGAACAACGGATGAGGATATCCCGCACAGAGATGCACTCGCGAACGTCTATCCGAATCCGTTCAATCCCGAGACGATCATCGAACTCGATCTGCCCCGTCCGCAGCCGGTAGAAGTGAATATCTATAACTCACGTGGACAGTTGGTTAACACGCTTTCAATTCCTGAAACCGAATCGAAAACCGTATGGAACGGCACCGATCAAGTTGGGCATCCTGTCGCATCCGGCGTCTATCTGATCCGTATCGAGACTGCCGAACAAACAATCATCCGAAAGGCACTATTGATGAAGTAAGCGACACAAGCTCGACGATTTCTGTTAGGGCAGGCACAGATGCCTGCCCTTTTCTTGAAACCAAACTTCAGAATGTGTTGCGAAGCAACTCTTCCGAATGTTTGGTTTTCTCAATCCTGCAAATCGACTATTGCTTCAGATACTTATCCAGAAACTCGATATATTCCGCAATGATGTGCAAGTGCGTTTCTCGCGCGCGGTAGCCATGATCCTCCAGCGGCAATTGCAGATAGCGGCAGGTTCCACCGAGTTGTGAGATGGCGTCGTAGAGCCGCTCGCTCTGCATTGGGTAGGTGCCGGAATTGGTGTCCTCCATACTGTGGATGAGCAGCAGCGGTTCGTTGATCCGATCTGCGTAGAGGAATGGGGAGACGTTCATGTAAAGGTCACGGGCTTCCCAAAGCGTCCTTCGTTCGCTCTGGAATCCGAATGGCGTCAATGTTCGGTTGTAGGCTCCGTTCTTCGCGATTCCTGCGGCGAAAGCGTCGCTGTGCGCGAGAAGGTTCACCACCATGAACGCGCCGTAGCTGTGTCCCATCACCGCCACCCTGTCCGGATCGACGATGCCCAGACTGTCGAGATAGCTGACGGCCGCCTCCGCGCTGGAGGTCACCTGCTCGATGAAGGTCTCGTTCATCGTCTCAGGATCGCCGACTACCGCGATCTTGGCGTCGTCCAGAACCACGTATCCCTGAAGACAGAGGTAGAGCGGCGAATCGCCCCAGAGCCAGGTGTAGCGGTTCTCGCGGTTAACGCTCTGCTGCGCGACGTCCTCGCCGGTGTATTCTTCCGGGTAGGCGGTCATGACCATGGGATAACGTTTTGCCGGATCGTAGTTCGGCGGCAGATAGAGCATACCGTCAAGGTCGAGCCCATCCTTGCGCTTGTAACGAATCAATCGCTTTTCGAGCCGGTTTACTTCGAAGAATGGATCGCCGAAGTTGGTCAACTGCCTTGACGAGCCATCTTCCAGCGAGTAGAGGAAATAATTGGGTGGATTGTCGGGTGACTCGTTTCGATAAACCAGCCGGGTGAGATCGTCGCCGAGGAAGCCGTTCATCTGCTGATAGGAGTCGCGATCGGATTGCCATAAGCGCGTTGTTTCCCATGTCTTCAGGTCCACGCGGTCGAGGAACGGAAACGCCCCCTCTTCTTCGTAGCCGTTGCCGTACAGGAAGATCGAATCCCCGTCACGGAGCGCGACTTCGAAACCGTGCTCATCCACCGTGCTGAATGCCGATCCGGGATCCCGATATTTCTCGGATACGCTGAAATCGTGGAAGACGTGCTTCTCGCCGGTTTCCATGTCCAGATAGTAGCCGGTTCGCCAGCGTCGGTCGCGATCGTACTCATAGACAAGTTGTTGCTCCTTCGAGATGAAATCGATGCTGGAGAAGCGATCCTTCGTCTTCAGATATTCCTGCCTGTTGCCGGGGTAATCGCAATAAAGGAGTCGATCGCGATAGGGAACGTCGAGTTCCGGATCGCCGCCGTCGAGCGCTTCCAGGCTCATCAACCGGTGGTCGTGGAACGGATGCCAGAAGAAGTATCGAAGGCCCGGCAGGACGCCGCCGAGGGGAAGGTTCTCCATCGAGTGCTGCTGCGTCAACGTCTCGAGTCGATTGCCCTTCTTGTCCCAAAGTTCGTACTTGTACGGAAAGCCCCAGTACTGCACCTTCCACGAATAGGGTTTGTCGATGATCCGCACCAGAAAGTACTCGCCGTCCGGTGAGGGTGTAATCCACCGAATCAGGTCGGCTCTTCCGAATTTCCGGACTTTGCCGGTTCGCACGTTCAGCTTGATGAGCTGCGTGGTGCCGTAGAAGGTAAAAAGATCTTCGTCGTACTGACTCTTCAGGAGGTTTGTGTAGGTTCTGTTCTGGCTCTTCTCGCCGCTCGATTCGAACACGGTAGGGCCGATCGGAAGTTCAGGTGGCGACGGCTTATCGGTGAATCCCTCCGGAACTGTGCGGATCAGGATATGCTCGCCGTCCGGCAGTCAGATAAAATCGGAACTGAACGCCTGATTGGATTGTCCGGTATAGATCGTCTTCACATCGTCTGTCTCATTATCCCAGCGCCAGACGGTGATTTTGCCCGGCTCGTACTGGTTGAATACGCAATAACGTTCGTCGGGTGAGAATGATGCTCCACCGAAGAAGCCTTTCATCCCGAGTTCGATCGTCTCGCCGGTCTCGATGTCGAATATCCGCGGATTTTTCAGGTACGATCCGCGGACACGGGCCCGATTTCTCGGCGTGATCTCGATACCTCCCAACTCGAATTTCTCCAGTGCCAGAAGCTCCAGCGGCACGTACGATTCGCGATCCATGATGAGCAGCTTACCGGTTTTCGGCAGGAAATTAACGCTTGGTGGCCGCTGTCGGTTGAATATCTCGGTGATTTCGTCGGGAGGAAGTTGATACGGTATCTGGGCTGAGAGGATCATTGCCCAAAGCATGATGAGTGTCAGAAGCCATTTCATGAATCAATCCTTTCGTATATATAGTGCCCACGCGTCGCGGCAGAGGTCGCACTGGTGGTGCCGGCAGAAATCGCTGTGAAGCTGTATCATTCCCTGCTGATGAACGCTTCCGAGAGTCTTCAGCCCGGGAACGAATTTTCGCATGGAACGGGTGACGCGGTTTTCCGTCAAGGAGGGAAAATTCCTGAATGTCTTGTCAACCGCTTCCTTTAGTTCGATGTAGCCGTTCTGGCGGCTGTAGAGCAGCATCAGCGGCAGCAGGATATTGACGATAAAGATATCGATGCGTGATTCGCCAAGATGGTATTTTTCCGGCAACCATCCCTGGGAATCGAGGAAAAGTCTGTGCACGCGTACACGCAGCGCCTTGACGCGGAAATTCCCTTGCGGCTGCGAGAAGCAAGCGGCAAATCGTTGGAATAGCGAGCTGTCGAACGAATCCCACAGGAGTTGCGCCACCTGCATCATCCTGATCCCGGGGTGGTTGACCGGTCGCTGCCGGAAGAGCTTCCAGGGGACGTCGCGCAGGATGTCGATCTCATCGGGTATAATCGCCTGCTCGCGCCACTTGGATATCCAGATCATGGGGAAGGTGGAGGGGAGCCGCTCCAGAAGGCCGGAAAGACTCAGGATGGTGCCCAGCATGGCGTCGCGGGTCTTGAATGTCTTTAGGAAGTCGTAGGGCAGGCGTCGCGACATCTCCAGCATTTGAAACTTGTTGTGGCTGTAACCGAGCGATTCCGCCAGCCCCTGCCACAATACCTGATCGTAGTCGTTGAAGATCAGTTCGGCCGCGAACCGATTGCTCTTCTTGCCGAGACGGGTCATGCCGAGGTTTTCGAAGAATTGTTTCGGATCGCTGAGCTGTCCGAGGAAATCGCATTCCTTATCACCGGGGGTGAATTCCACGCCTTCGTAGCGCTCGATCAACTTTTTCATCGAGGGATCGAGCTGACCTTTCAGTTCGAGGATTTCGATGGTACGCCCGGCGCTTGTCCAGGTCAGTGTATCGCCGGAGTCATGCTCCATCACCACGTGTAGCACGACATTGCGGTAGTCGGGATTGTCGGTGTGACCATGTGCGTCCCAGTCGGATGTCTTGATATGGATTTCCACATCGCCATGCAGGATTTCGTTCCCGACCCGTACAACGGCTCCGAAGAAATCCGGTCCCGCATCCGTGTTCCATTGACCGCTGAAAAGTACTTCGAGGTCGCTTCCGGAGACTGTCTTTACCTTCGAACGCAGGTGACCCGCATCCCAGATGTGATATATAAACCGCTCCGTGAATCGCATAACCGGACTAAAACTCCTTCAGTAGCTCCTCGATGGCACGCTTCAGTTGCACGTCGTCCTCCTCGATGATCTGCTCGGGTGTGGGGGAGACGTAGATGTCGGGCTGAACGCCGTTTCCTTCCATGTTCTCATCATCCAGAGAGTACCAGCCGTTACTCGGCATGCGCATGCTGGAGCCGTCCATGAAATTTACATGCCCGGTTCCGATCACCGATCCGCTGGTGGGCTCGCCGACGACTTTCCCAAGCTTCTTGTATTTAAACAGATGGGGGAATATCTCGCCGTCGGAGAAGGAGTTATGGTCGATCAGGAGGACGACCGGCTTCTCCCAGGTCTGATACGGTGTGTTCATTTTCTTGGCGCTGAAATACCGGATGGACATCTGGGCATAGGGTTGTCTGGTGAGAGCCTGCAAAACGTAATCGTGTATCCAGCCGCCGCGATTACCACGAAAATCCAGCACCAGCGCATCTTTATCGATCTGAAGCACGAAGAGGTCGTCGAGAAATTTACTGTAATTGGGCCAGCTCATCTCCGGGAGGTGGACATACGCGAATTTCCCCTCCGAAAGCTCGTCCGTCAGCTCGGTTCGCTCATCCACCCAGTTGAGATACGCCATCTGGTAGTTCTGCCAGTAGCTTAGACCCTTGATCTCCGCTTCTTTTTCGCCGTCGTCCGTGTCGAAGACGAGTTTGATCTTCTCTCCGGTCTTGTCGAGAAGCAGTGTTTCGATCGATGTTTCCCGGTCGATCTTCACGCCGTCGATTTCGAGCAGGATGTCCCCCTCGCGGATTCCGAACGGTTCGTACAGCTTCGATTGCCGGTAAATCTTCCTGACACGAATGCCGCGCGAGCGCGATTCCGAATAGTCGAATTCCAGCCCCAGCGAGGCGGGATTCATCTGTCGGAACTCCTTGTCTCTGCGGGGGTAGAATCCCGTGTGCGAGGCGTTCACGTCGCCGATCATCTCATCGACGACTGAAGCCAGCATATCCGGCGTGAGTGCGCCATCGACATGAGGTGAGAACAGCTTGTACGCCGCGTCCCAATCGACACCTTGCATCGCGGGATCGTAGAAGCCCCTGCCGAACTCGACCCATACGCAGTCGAAAATGGTTCGGTTCAGGTCGCTCCGGTCCCAGGAGTATTTCAATTTGTTTTCGAGCGGCTTGCTCGCACTGGATGCGATATCGAAGCTGGTCGCAATGTTTCCCTGCCGGAGGTAGATTTTCTTGTTCGCCTCGTTGTAGCCGATATCATCGATGATTTCACCTTTGAAATTGTGGATGCTCTTGTCGTTTTTACCCTTGTAATCGGTCTTTCTGAGCGTGTTGTCGTCGTCAATGCTGTCGATATAGTAGAGGGTCGAATCGTTTTCTACCCATACGACGTAGTTGAAGCCGTCGCGCGTGACGATCGGTTGCTGCCGTTCGCGGATATCCTTCAGCTCGTACTCGACGGCTACTTTTTCCTCATCCTCGTCCTCGTCGTCGTCCTTGCTTTCCGGTCCCGGCTCGAAGATCGACTTCCAGTGATCTTCTTCCTTGTAATAGTCGTCTTTCGGGAAGATGTCCAGACGGTAGATGTCGCCGTATCTGGTATAGAATACGGTTTTGCCGTCCGTGCCCCAGAAGATGTCGGAGATGTCGCTGTTCAGGATGAAGAGGGTTTGATCGGTCTTTTCCTCGAAGTCGTACAGGTGGAGCTCGTGCGTAAAATACTCGGGGACGACATTGCAATAAATCAGGTAGCGCTCATCCGGGCTGATCGCGGAACAGGAGTTGATGAACTGCTCGTCCATGATATTGAATTTCGATGCGGTGCTGTCGGCGATGGCGATCCGGTCTCGCGTCTCGCTCTCGCTGAACCGGATCAGCAGACGATTGCCGGCGAGGTGATCGACCGATTCGATATAGCGATCCTTGCTCCAGCGTATCATCTCCGTCTTGCCGGGTGTTTTGACGCTGGTCCGGTAGAGGCGGGGGACGCCCTTCTCATACGACGAATAGTAGATCGTGGTGCCGTCGTCCATCACGGTGATGTCGTCGATTCCGGCTTGATTGTGGGTGAGCTGCAGGACCTCGCCACCCTTTTCGGGAACGGCGAAGAGGTCGTAATAAGCCGAGAAAGCGATCAGCTTGCCGTTGGGCGAGATCGCGAATCTATCGAAACGGTTGGTCACATCCCTGCGCTCGATAAATTCGTCGTGGAACTGCTCCCTGACCTCGATATCGATGGGCTTCGCTACACCCGTGGCGGGTTCGTAGCTGCCGATGCGGTCGAAGAACTCATAGACGATGCGGTCGTTTTCGTGCGCGATGTCGAGATCGCGTGCCGACCAGGTATCGAAGTGGGTCAGTTGCTCGCGCGCGTCGAGATTGTCGAGCGGCGCCCGGAATATCTGCAATATTTCGCCGTCCGAATAGCTGAAATAGACGGTGTCGCTCTGATGGGAGCAGACGGGGTAGCGCTCGGTCAGTTCGGTGTTGGTGAGCCGGGTATAGGTCTTGGTCCTGACATCGATCGACCACAGGTCGCCGTTGATGCTGCCGCGATATTTTTCCCGAAACGGTTCTCCGCGATCGCTGTAAATGATGCGATCTCCACCCGCGGTGAACTTGGCGAACGTATCGCCGTATCCCGCGTATTCAACGGGTCTTCTGCCGTCGAGAAAAACCTGGAAAAATGGGTTTCCCTTCCGCATGACATAGTGATTCACCAGAAGCGATTTGCCGTCCGGGAACCAGTCCGCAACCTGGGCGAATTCGGTCGTGACACGCTTGGCGAGACCGCCGTCGGACGGGATGATGTAGGAGGCGCGGAATCCTTCGTAGTTCGAGTTATAGGCAATCCACTTGCCGTCCGGAGAATACACCGGCGAATTTTCGGAGCCTTCTGTAGCGGTCAGGCGCGTTGCCACGCCGCCCTCGAACGGCACCGACCAGAGATCACCCATATAGCAGAAGCATACGGTGTTTCCGTCCGCCGATATGGCCGGATCATACATGAAATGCGGCTCATAGGCTGCAATCGATGTAATCATCAGGATTGTTACGAGAAAGAGTGACCATTTCATACTGTATTCCTTGCTGTTAATATTTTATGCGATTGATTACCCGGTCTCCGTTCAGAAGGCGAATCTCCTTCAACGTGCCTTGCTGAAAACCGAAGTGGATGAACTGGCTGTCCTGGGAGGTCGTCCCTTTAACGCTCGAAAACTCGCGTATTATTAGGCGTTCGCCGACCGGATAATCGTTTGACTCGTACACGAGCTCGATTCGCGCGCCCCAGGCGGGAGTATTGGGCATATATCTTCTCCATCCGTCACGCGAAACGATGGAGGGTTTCTCTTCATTCCAGAATGGCTTGATGAAGATCGAACGATTATTATTGCGGGTGACGTTCCGGAATAATCTGACGCCGCTTCCGCTGCCCACACAGAGGTCGAGTCTGCCGTCCAGATCGACATCGGCAACCGCGTTTCCCCAGCCATTGTACGTACGGCACCCGCTCAGCCAGGTGATGTCGGTAAACGTGCCGTCGCCGTTGTTGCGGTAAAGGTAGGAGCGGTCGTTCTGGTAGATCGAGGGCATGAAGAGGTCGAGATCGCCGTCGTTGTCCGCGTCGAACCAGTTGGGATCGCTGTGCAGCTCGTCGTAGGTGATACCGGCGTCCTTTGTGACATCGGTGAATTGGGTGTATTCGATCGTCTTGCCGTCGATGGTGCGGGATGTCCTGCCGTCGTTGCGCAGCAGCATGCTGATGTCCGAAAACTCTATGTAGCGTGGGTGCGCGAGGTTGCACATGAATAAATCGAGGTCGCCGTCGTTGTCGTAGTCGCCCCATGCGGCACCTATGGTGTGACCGTACCAGCCATCGACGTTGTTGCCGGCGAGACCTTCCAGCGCGGCGATATCGGTGACTTTCTTCGTGTTGGGATTGTAGTCGAAGAGGAAATTGCGGTCGAGCCGGTAGTTGCATACCAGGATTTCCTGCACGCCGTCGTTGTCGTAGTCCGCTGGCGCGACGCCGCGCCCGGCCTGCGCGTTCTGCGAATCGTTGTATCGTGTTCTGATACCGATGATATCGCTCATGTCGATCATCTCGCCGTTCAGGTTGTCGTAGAAGAAATCCTGCAATCCGATGTATTCACCCGAAACCTCGTAGCTTGCCATGTACAGTTCGGGATATCCGTCCTGATTCAGATCGGTCAAGCCGGCGCCTTCGGTGGGGTAGGGGTCGCTGACGGTGGTATCGGCAACAGGATAGTAGCCGACGCCTTTCGCGATGTAAATCGCGTCACCGCCTTTCGCGTGAGAGGTAACCACGATATCGAGATAGCCGTCACGGTTGATATCCGCCCACAATCCGCCCGAGGCTCCGACCGGCTTGAACGCAGCCTGCTCCGTGAAGTCGGAGAAGGTACCATCGCCGTTGTTGCGCCAGATCTTCCTGCCGGAGAGCAGTAGATCGTCGTCGCCGTCGTTGTCGAAGTCGCCGAACGCCACCCTCGATTCGCGACTCTCTCCAAGCCCGGCGTCGATTGTGACATCCTCGAAAATGATCCCGCTGTAATCATGCAACATCCTTGACCATTGCATAATGGGGACATCAATCTCAAGTTGTACATGAAGTTCTGAAAGTGTCTCAAACGCCTTTTCATCGTAGCGTTTTCGAGGCGCTCCGAGGACGAGGCAGCGCACGAGATGTCGCGCAGCTTCGACTCGATTCGGCTCGATACGACTCATGGCCAGAATCTTTCCCTTCCAGTATTCCACCTCGGCCTGCTCACCCGCGTCGTTGTTGTCGTACCGGATCGAATCGAGGAGGTGCAAGGCCCGTTCGATGGATTCGAGCGTCATGTCCTCGTTGACGAGTCCGTACCGGATATCCGTATAGATGAACCGTGCTTGCAGCAGCTTCACCTTTTTCCGGAACTCCTCTCGCGGGAAGCGGTTGTACATGAATCGTACGGTGTCGAGACAGGAACTCGACTCGATGAGTTGGTTGAGGATGAACTTCGTGCTTTCGAGATAATCGTCCACAATGTTCTGCGATTGCAGGTGGTCGAGCAGGTCGTCGCTGAGCATCGAGAGTACGACCGCGTAACGGGTGGCATCGTCCTTCAGCGGGATGCCGGAGATCACGTCGATTGCTTCGTCGTAAAACTTCCGGTTGATAATCGCGTTGATGCGTAGATAGTGCAGCGACGCCGTCCACTGCGATTCGGGAAGGATGTCGAAGAGCTGGTCGATCTTCTCGATTCGCAGGCTGTCGTCGCGCTCGACCGCAATATCATCGACCTTCTGCTTGGCGAAGGCCTCGAGGATGACGTTTGCCTCCCCGAAGCGGGTGAGGAGCGTGTCGATCCTCGCCTGTCGCAGCGAATCGTCTTCCACGTTGTCGATTGCGAGTTGGAGGACCGCTTGTTCATGCGGCTCGGTGAACTCGATGTCGCGCAGAAAAGCGCCCTGCGTCTCGTGATCGTCGAGCGATGCGTAACTGTAAGCCGATTCCAGATCGTGCAGGCTACGGGCTTTTTCGAAGAGGGTCTGCGCGTATTGGATGGAATCGTCGATGGCGCGGTAGTAATCCATCAGGACGGTATAGAAAAATGTGTTTTCAGGCGAGTCTTGTTGCATTTGCCGGATCTGAGAGAGGTTGTATGCAAAAATATCCCAGAGTTCCTTGCGGTGTACGAAGTCGATCTCATCAGCGGTAATGGAAAACAGACTCGAGACGAGTAACAGCATTGCGGGCAGAAGCTTTCTCAGCATGACCACTCCTTACTTCAGGATAAAACAAAAGGCGGTCTGAAACCGCCTCTTGTCAATACCTTTATCAGGATCAGCCGCCGTTGCCTCGTATGGCATCGACGGGACAAATCTCCTGGCATTTTCCGCAATCGATACAGCTGTCCGTGATTTCGTGGATGCCGTCGCCTTCGATAATCGCCGAGACGGGGCACACATCGACACATTCACCACAGTTAACACATTCTGATGTTATCACAAAGGGCATAGTTACCTCTTAGATTTCCATTATCTCTTTTTCTTTGTGATCTGCGGACTCGGACGTCTTCTCGATCCATTTATCGGTCAATTCCTGGATTTCGGTGAGAAGCTTCTTCTCGTCGTCTTCCGTGATTTCGCTGTTCTTCTTCATCTTCTTGCCGGTTTCGTTTCCGTCTCTGCGGATGTTGCGGATGGATATCTTCGTGTCTTCGGCAAGCTTCTTGATCTGCTTGACGATGTCCTTGCGCTTCTCTTCGGTAAGTTGCTGGAAGGGAAGGCGAATCACGTTTCCATCGTTTTCCGGCGTGATGCCGAGGTTGGCAGCGAGAATTTCCTTTTCGATGTCGCCGAGGGTCGTTTTATCCCAAGGCTGAATCACGATCAGTCGCGGCTCGGGTATCGAAATATTGCAAAGCTGCTTGATCGGTGTCGGTTGACCGTAATAATTCACGCGGATGTCGTCGAGGATCGCCACGCTGGCGCGTCCTGTACGCAGTTTGGTAAACTGGTGCAACAGGCTTTCATGCGCCTTCTGCATCTTCTGGTCCATTTCTTTTTTCAGCTTTTCCATACAATGACTCCTGTTTCCGTTTACGGATGAATGAACGTACCCATTGTTTTCGACATGATCGCCTTCTGAAGACTACCCGGCTCGTTGATGTTGAACACCTTCACCGGTATTTCGTAGTCTCTGGCAAGCGAAAACGCCGTCATGTCCATTACCTGGAGTTTACGGGAAAGTACCTCGTCATAGGTAATATCGGGAATAAATTCGGCATTGGGATTCTTCACCGGATCGTCCGAATAGACGCCATCGACCTTGGTTCCCTTCAGTACGAGGTTCGCATTCAACTCCGTAGCGCGAAGCACGGCGGCTGTATCCGTAGTGAAATACGGATTGCCCGTACCTGCGCAGAAGATGCAAATCTTGCCTTCTCGAAGTGATTTCTCGGCCTTGTCGTGCGTATAGTACATCGCGACCTTGTCCATCTGGACTGCGGAATAGATGTCGGCATGGTAGTTGCGGTTACGCAGGTATTCCGCCAGCACCAGCGCGTTCTGCACGGTTGCCAGCATTCCGATGTGATCGGCCGTCACGCGGCGCACTTCCGCAGCAGCCTGACCGCCGCGATAGATGTTCCCGCCGCCCAGGACGAGTCCCAGACTGAGGCCGTCACGACGCACCTGGATGATATCTTCCGCGATTCGCACCAGCACGTCGTTGTCGTAACCAAATGATTTACCGCCGGCAAAAACCTCGCCGCTGACCTTGACGATTACGCGATGGACTTTTTCCGGTGAATACTTCATGCTTATGCCTCGCCCAGCGCCCAACGTACGAAACGTGCGACCTGGATGTTCTCTCCCAGCTTGGCAACCGCTTCGGTCACGATATCGCCGACAGTCTTGTCGGGATCCTTGACGAATTCCTGCTTCAGGAGGCAGTTCTGCTGGATATACTTGCTGATCTGTCCGTCAACGATACGATCGACGATATTCTCGGGCTTGCCTTCGTTCATAGCCTTGTTGCGGTATATCTCTCTCTCGCTTGCGATCTTCGCCTGATCGATACCGCTTTCATCGACGGCGAGCGGATTGCTTGCCGCGACATGCATCGCGATATCCTTGCAAAGATTCTGGAAAGCATCGGTGCGGGAAACGAAGTCGGTTTCGCAGTTGACTTCGACCATGACGCCGATTTTACCGTTGGTGTGAATATAGGAATAGATAAGTCCTTCGCTGGTCGAGCGGTCTGCCTTGGCCTCTGCCTTGCTGATGCCCTTCTCGCGAAGATATTTGATTGCCTTTTCCGTGTCGCCGTCGGTCTTAGCAAGGGCTTTCTTGCAGTCCATCATGCCGACGCCGGTCTTCTCGCGCAATTCTTTTACCATTTGTGCTGTAATATTCATGTGTCCCCCAATATTGAAAGGTCTTGGTTTCAATATAGTTTAGAAGTAAAAGGGAGAGAACAGCGCCTCTCCCTTCAAAGGATTATTCGCTGATCGCTTCTTCCGGTGCGACCTCACGCTTTATGCGTTTCGGCTTCTCGGTTTTCTCGCGAGGTTTTTTCTCATCGTCTTCTTCGTCCGCAGGTTTCTTGCGAGGGCGTTTCATCGGTTTCTCTTCAAGATTGACCACGACTTCTTCATCGGTGGTTTCTTCTTCGCCTTCACCGAGTAATTCGGCAGCGCTATCAGGCATTCCCGCCGCTTCGTCCGCGCCTTCTGCGCTCGCCTGACGACCTTCGATCACGGCTTGACCCATGATTCCGGCGATCAGGTGGATGGCGCGAATCGCGTCGTCATTGGACGGAATGACATAATCGACGATATCGGGATCGCAGTTGGTATCGACCATACCCACGATCGGGATACCCAGAACGTTCGCTTCGTGTACGGCGATCTCTTCACTCATGGTGTCAACCACGAAGATCGCGCCCGGCAGACGATCCATGCCACGGATACCGCCAAGGGCCTTTTCGATCTTGTCGTGTTTGCGACGCATTCTGGTCGCTTCCAGCTTGGTGAAGTTCTTTATTGTACCGTTCTCTTCGATTTCTTCGAAATATTCCATGGTCTCCACACTGTTGCGGATGGTCTTCATGTTGGTGAGCATTCCGCCGTACCAGCGATGGTTGACATAGAACGCGCCACATTTCTTGGCGGCCTGCTCGATCGCGTCGGCGGCCTGCTTCTTGGTTCCCACGAAAAGGATGTAATCGCCCTTCGCCGCGGTCTCTTTCAAGAACATGTAGGCTTCGTTGATGGCATCCACCGTCTGCTTGAGATCGAGAATGTGAATACCGTTTCTTTTGATGAAGATATACTTCTTCATCTTGGGGTTCCATTTGTGGGTCTGATGACCGAAGTGGACACCCGCTTCCAGCAACTGTTTCATGCTGACTACTGACATTGTTTCTCCTTTGATACGGTTTCTTCCAGAAAGGGGATCTCCGCAATACAATCCCGGCTCAACGGGACACCGCTTTGCAACTCCCCTTTCGGCTCTGAGTGCAGATTAACGTTTCGAGAACTGGAAGCGCTTGCGGGCCTTCGGACGACCGGCTTTTTTACGCTCAACCATTCTCGGATCACGTGTGAGAAGCCCGTTTTTCTTCAGGACGCCCCGAAGCTCTTCGTCGTATTTGCAAAGTGCGCGGGATATCCCGTGACGAATCGCTCCTGCCTGCCCGGACAGACCACCGCCTGCCACGTTGACGCGAAGATCGAATTTCTCGGACATGCCGATCAGCTTGAACGGCTGTTCCACGATCATTTCCAAAATCTCTCGGGCCAGGTATTCCTTCATCGGCTTGTCATTGATAAGACGCTTGCCGGTGCCGGGCGTTATGCGTACGCGAGCTACTGCATTCTTTCTTCTGCCTGTTGCATCGAAATATTGCATCCAATTTCCTCCTACAGATCCCAAACCTTAGGCAGTTGTGCCGTATGTGGATGGTCTGGTCCCGTATAGACTTTCAGTTTCTTGTAGATTTTTCTTCCTAATGCGTTCTTGGGTAACATCCCCTTGATCGCGTGCTGAATTACGTGTTCCGGCTTCTCGTTCATCATGCGCCGAATTGGGGTCACTGTCAAACCGCCCGGGTAACCGCTATAACGTTTGTACGTTTTTTGAAGCATCTTACTACCGGTCAGCTTGACCTTGTCGGCATTGATAATGATGACATGGTCACCATTGTCCAGATTGTGCGAGAAGAACGGTTTATGCTTACCACGCAGGATCGCAGCGACCTTCGAGGACAATCTACCCAAAACCTGATCGGTGGCATCGATCACATACCAGTCGTTCTGTAACTGGCTAAGTTTCGGCGTAAGTGTTCTCATTTCAACTCCTTTCGATATTATACACGAAAACGTGACAAAATATTGGCACGCCCATTATCGTGTCAAGATAAAACCAGCGAATTCAATTGATAAATCTCTGATCGTGTACCCGGTTGTCTTTATCTCGTGTACATCCTTCGACTCCGCTCAGGATGGCACGAGAGGGCGCTCAGGATGACACGAGAAGGTGCATCATGAAAAACAGTGTCATCCTGAGCGGAGTCGAAGGATCACACTGTTTTCTGCCGCAATGCTATTGATAGAAGCTCATCCTGAACGAATACTTCATCTCATGCTCAACATCCAGGTGCCATGATTCGACGATCTCCTTCACCTCTTTCACGAACGAATCGGTGAAGCTGCTCTTCTCGTCCGGCTCGATCGCCACCGACTTCACGTCGCCCGACGAAGCGAACACTACGGTGATCTTCATACTGCCCTGCATGGGGACTACCTGGCAACGTTGCTTGAATATCCGCTGGATCTTCGGTTGCAACGGCTGGATGTATCGCGGAAGATCTTCTTCCTTGATGGTGCCTTTTCTCGCAGGGGGCTGCTGTTTCGCGACCTGCCTGGTTGGCTGCTTTGGTTGCTGTTTGACCGGCTGTTTCGGTTGAATTGCCGGTTTCGCTACCGCTACGGTGTCTTTCGGAACCGGTTGTACCGGCTTCTGTTCCTGTTTCCTGCCACAGGCTGTCAAGACGGTCAGAAGCAGAATGATGGAAATGATCGATATCGTTATTCTCATGAATCCTCCAGATTATTGTGCGCAATCAAATCCGGGTCGATTGATTGGTCAATGAAAAAGGTGGATGCTCGAATACCGATGCATTCTTGTTCGATGCTATGCGTGTCAAGCTCAGAGCGCCTGGTTATTTTTCAGTAACTATCACTCCTCGCTTCTGCTTTTGATATCGTACCAGTCGATCTTGCGCGTCAGGAACATGATCGCGGAGAGGATCACGAACAGCGCGATACTGCCGACGAGCAGCGTGTAGTCTTCCAGATTCATCAGGATGTACAGGAGCGTGTAAATAATGACCAGGATGATGGAGACCCACACGGACAATCGCAGCCTCTTCAGTGCGCCCCATGAGTATAGACCGATGGTGACGATAGTAGCGACCGTGGCGATGACATAGGAAATCGCGAATGCCATGTACTCGCTCAACGCCAGTAGCAGTAGATAGAATAGCACCAGCGAGAAGCCGATCAGGAGGTATTGGATCGGGTGAATCCTGCTACGGAGCATGATCTCGCCGAGGAAGAACGCGATAAAGGTTAGACCGATAACCAGAATGGCATATTTGACCGAGCGCTCGACCTTCGTGTAGTGGCGAACCGGCTCGATGAAACGCACTCCGAAATCCGCGTTCGAGATTTTCTGACTGCCGGCAATCTTCTGCGGGAAGCTGCGGTTCATCTCGCTTGCCGACCAGTCTGCCGTGAAGCCGGTATCGCTGATCTCGTGCTTCGTGGGGATGAAGGTTCCGGTGAAGCTGGGATGCGGCCAATCGGAACTCACATGGAGAGTCGATTCTTTTCCGATAGCCACGACATGGATTTCGTCTGTCCCGCGCAAGGTCATCTCGACCTTGAAGGAGATCGGTTTGGCCAGCATCTCGCGATCGATATCGAGCTGGAACCCCTGGTTGATTTCGCGCGCCTGGCTGTATTGAAGTGTGCTGCTGATCCCGTAGGAGCGCTCTTGTGTGCTGGTGACGGAACTAACGAGTTCCTTGTCGGGTATCCCCGGACTGACGTCGTATTCTTTCCCGTTGAGGATGATTCTCGGTCTGCCGACGATACCGCTGTTGTCGCACAGCGCGACCGAGAGATTGACGGTGGTGATATCCGTTGCATCTTCCGATTTCCATATATCGTCGATCCGATAAGCTGGGAAATTGCCCTCGATAACTACATCCGCGGTATAGACGGGAATAGAATAGATACCGCGCTTCCGGGTCTCGGTTTTCGTATCGCAAAGAACATTGAATTTATCCGGCAGGAGCACAGTTTCAACAGCGGGTGTCTTTATCATTTTGTCTTCGAGCTTCTGAGTGACGGTTCCTTGCACGGTCAGCAACGGACCCGCGACAGCCTGTGCGTAACCCCATTTCGATGACACCTCGTCTGTTGCTTCCTGAAGTCGCTTGCTGCGCTCGTTGATCAGGTTCATCAAGAAAGCGGTGGGGATCAGAAGCAACAGCGTCAGAGCGATGATCAGCATCAGCTTGATGCCGGGAGATTTCATGTTGATCTTCATACGGTCTCCTTTATAAAAAGCGTTCCAAAATATAACGAACAATATTCAGTACCGTTTCGATCGTCGTTGTTTCAAAGAATTTTATTGACGGGTCGTTGCAATGTGAATTGGTCAGGAGAAGAAGGAGCGGACAATATGCATCAGGATTTCGATTCCGTTTTCGAACAGCACTATAAACGTCTTTATACGATGATCTTCCGTATGACGGGATGTCCCGAGGATACGGAGGATGTGATGCAGGACGCCTTTCTCAACGCCTACAAGGCCTGGGAAGGATTTCGTGGCGAGAGTGCGGTCTATACATGGCTCTACCGCATCGCGCTCAACGCTGCCAAGACCCGCTTCCGAAAGGAAGGTCGCCTGCACGTCACCTGCTATGCGGAAGAACACGACCTGACCGAACGGGACGTCTATGGCTATATCAATCAGGCGGGGTATTGCTCGGATGATTACCTGATTGAGCGGGTAAAGCAATCCTGCCTGCAAATGTTCATGAACTGCATGCCGCCGAAGTATCGCGTGGTGTTCACCCTGCGCGTGATCCTCGATTTCCCGGTTGCCGACGCTGCCGAGATCCTCGAATGCAGTCAGGCTTCGGTAAAGACCGATCTGCACCGCGCCCGGGAATTGATCAAGGCGCATTTTGACGGACGATGCTCCCTGGTGCGCAAGGATGGTATCTGCCACTGCAGTACGTTTGCCAGCCATATCCTGAAATGCGGTAACAATGACAAACTCTTGACGATCCGTGCGATTCCGCAGCAGGAACGGGAGAGCGTAAAACGGTACAGGGAAGAGCTGAATCGAATCCTCGATTTCGAACCGCTCTATTATACTGATATCGTGGCAAGTAATTACCATGACTTCAAGCAACACATCAAACAATTGCGTAAAGAGGGAAATCTGTCTCTGCTCGACTCGTAGCATCAAAGTGTCATCCTTGTCGCACTCCACACCGATCGCTTTTTTATGTTTTTTTGTAACCTCGCTGGTTTTTTCGACTCCAACCATATAGAAACAGTAAATAAGGAGGATCCCATGAATTACCGGGAACTGATTTCACACTGCGGAGTCGATTGTTTCAACTGCCAGATTTACAAGGATAATATCAAGCCGGAGGTTGCACAGGCGATTGCTACGAAGCGCGGTATCGATCCGGCTGATGTCGCCTGCGGAGGCTGCAAGATCACGGGTTGTCCGCTGTTCGGCGAAAGGAAGTGCGAGTGCATGGAGTGCGTGAAAGCGAAAGGGATCGAGTTCTGCTTCGAATGCGACGAATTCCCCTGCAAGATCCTGCATCCGTGCGCCTGGCACGCCGTGGACTACCCGCAAAACCAGAAGGTTTACAACCTCATGCGCATGAAGAAGCTCGGCGTTGAGAAGTGGGCGGAGGAAGAGGCGATGGAAAGCCGCAAACGATACGGTGAAGGCAAAATCATTATCGGATCCGGTCCGAAGCTGATGGAAGAGATCCCCGAGCCATTCCGGAAATTCTTTCAGGATTAGGAGCGGTATAACTTCTGAATGTACCGAAGGTTCTTCCGAATGTTATACCGGAAAGCGTGCAATGAAATCAACATTCATTTCCACTTCGTTCCTCTGGTATTTGCAAGCAAATACTACGAGACCTCACTTCGTTCGGACATTCGGAAGTTGATTTCATTCTCTGCGATCACGATGTATGTGAAAATGACATCCCCTTGGCCCCAGCCTGACAGGGATGTCATTTCTATATTCTATAAAGGCGCTATTTCAATTCGTCACTGATCAATTTATGGAATTCGTCCACCAATTCCGGTGAGAAACCGGTTTCCTGCCGAAGCAACGTGCCGTCTTTGCCGATGAAGTAGGTCGAAGGGATGCTTCGAATGCCGTATCGTTTCATCACTTCGCCACCTTTATCCAGCAGCATGGTGTACTTCAGGTCGATACCCTTGTCCGCCATCTGATCGATGAACTGCTGGATCGTCGCCGAAGGCTCGTTGCTGATCCCCACGATTGTCAGCCCTTTGTCGTGGAACTGATCGTGAAGCTGCTGAAGAACCGGAATCTCGGCGCGACATGGGGGACACCAGGTTGCCCAGAAATCGAGCACGACCATTCCTTTCTGTTCCGAGAGGGTGAAGTCGTTACCCTGCATGTCCTTCAGGGTGAAGTCGTTGTCCGCCTTGAAGGTGCCGGTCGCTGCGGATTTCTTCCCATCGCCGCAAGCCGAAAGAATCAGGATTGCGACCAGGATTATCGGTATGAGTCTGTACATCGATGTCCTACTTTTTCATGAATGATTTCAGGTGATTGATGTAGGCTTCCGGACCGCCTTCCTGGTAGCCGGTGCGTCCGATCAACCTTCCTTTCGAGTTCAGCAGGAGGATTGTTGGGAACCCCTGGATTCCGTACATTTCCATGATCGAGCGATTCTCGGCTTCGACTGCGGGATCGAGTTTCTTCTTCTTGGGAAAGTCGAGGAAGACGAGGACGATATTGTCCTTGGCGTATTTATGAAATGCCTCTTTCGAGAAGACCTCTTCTCTGAGCTTGATACACCACCCGCACCAGTCCGATCCCGTGAAGTTGACGAGAACGGATTTACCAGAGCTTTCAGCCTGGGCAATTGCATCGTCGAGATTCGTTTCCCAGGCGAGTCCGGATTCATCGGTGAATTCCTCGGCAGCCATCAGACTGAACGACAGTAGCATGATAACAAGCCATATAGAAGACATTCTTTTCATGATATCTCCTTTTGATTGATAAAGATTCTCGGTTTCATTTCCGCGGATTTCGAGAGCATCGCCCATACGCCGCAGTATCGTTCCTGGGAGAGGGACACGGCTTTCTTGACTTTATCTTCGGGAACATCGTCGCCTTCGAAGATATAGTCTATGTAGATCGTTGTATATACGGATGGATGTCCATCCGAGCTATCTGCCCATACTTCCATTTTAAAGGTGAAATTCTCCACCTTCATCTTGTTCAGAATCGACACGGTGTCCATGCCGGAACAGCCACCCAATCCTGCGAGCAAGAGCGGCTTCGGCTTGGGTCCGAGATTTCTGCCGCCGAATTTCTCGTCGGCATCGACCATGAACCGTTGTCCGTCCAAATCGACCTGGAACGCCAGTCCGTCCTTGTATTCCACTAATATTTTCTTATTCACTGCTCATCTCCTCTTTTCGTTCAATGATCGACCGAAACGCCTTGATATATTTCTCGAGGCTATCGACGATCGTATCGAAATCTTCGTCGGGGATCGATTCGATGATCTGACGCTGAAGATCGTTGTTCTCGTCCTCCGCGCGCTGGGCGGTCATTCTACCCGTCTCGGTGATCTCCGTGAACCACTTGCGCCGGTCTTCCATCGAGGGATAGCGTTTGACCAATCCTTTTTTCACCAGATTATCGACAATCCGGGTAATTCGGCTGTGTGAAACGCAGAGTTGCTCCGCCAGATCGTTCATGCACACCGGTTTCTTAATCCGGTACAGGAACTGGATCAGGCTGCATTCCATCCTCCCGATCTTGATGCAATGACGCTGCAGCGAATCGTTCTCGCTGAATAACAGGAACAGTTCTTGTGAGATCTTCAGAAAATTGGCAATCTTCCTCTTCATCGTTCTCCTCTTTACAGTCCAAGCATCCGGTCGATCTTCGCTTTGTCGAATCCGACCACCGGTTTATTATCGATCCAGGTCTGCGGTACTCCCTGCTGACCGGATTTTCTTATCATGTCACGGGCGGCGTCTGTATCGCGGGACACATCGACATCCTTGAAACGAACGCCATTACTTTGAAGATAGCTCTTCAACTTCCGGCACCAACTGCACGTAGGTGTCGAAAACACAATCACTTTCTTCTGCTGTATCTTCTCCATGATATCCTCCAGATATTTCACAGTGTCAAACTTTCTATGAAGATAATATTTCCGCAAGAAAAAAACAACCGGGAATGCAAATTTTTTTCAGAACAAATATCCCCTGTGCAGTTGTGTCTGCGAAGTGACACGCGATTTGGCAAAAAGTATCCATTTCCTGTCCGATTCGTTCTCAGGATAATGGCGAGAATTTGCCATTATCTTGATACTTCTCCGCTAACCTCTCGTCGTTGCATGAAGATAACTGCTAAACACGCTGATATCCGGTATCACGCTCGTGGCAAACCAGCCAGCATCGTGAGACGATTTGCCATTAAAAGTGATACTATTTGCTAAAAAGGGTGAGACTGCACAGTGAACCGGTAAAAAGTTGCGTGATTCGATGGAAAACAGGCATACCCCCAGAATGTTTTAAGTAAAAACGTGGTAGAGCTTATTATCAGCGGTTTTGAGAAGAAATAGGTTGTGAAAAAAGGCTCCTTTGCCAAAATAGTTTCGACCAAAAAACTAACAAAGGAGCCAATATGCAAGGTCAACTTAAGCAGCAGTTCCACCAGATGCAAGTAAAATTTCACAATTTCATGCGCAAGTACAAGGCGGAACTCAGTGTTCCACGCTTCAACTTCTTGAAACAAATGACGAAAGGTATTCTCGCCAGTCAAAGCGTAATCGTCCGCCAGGCAGCCCGCTCGCTACATGAACAAATCCCATTACGCAAGACCAGTGGACGCTTGTACCGACATCTCGATCAAGAAGATTTAGCATCGGATATCCATGATATTCTGTTAGCTTCGCAAAGTCGTCGGCTCGAACGCGACAGCCTGATCTTTATCGACGAAAGCGATATTGTGAAACCCTATGCCACTCGCATGGAAGGTCTTGAAAAGATACGCGACGCCAGTGCCAACAAGACAGAGTCAGGCTTTCACTTGATCAATGCTGTCGCCCTGGTCGGGACGCCTTCAAATCATTCGATTGTTCCGCTTTGCAGCAAGATATACAGTAGCAAGATCGAGCATGATACCCGTTCAACGGTTACACGTGATCAAATCGATGAAATAACGATCCATAGCAACAATCGTGGCGTTTTCGTGTTGGATCGATGGTACGATATTCGTTCGTTGATCGGACATTTCCACGCCAATGGAAACTCGTTCATTATTCGCAGTAAAGGTGCGCGCAATTTGATAGACGAGGATGATGAAGAAAAAGACTTTCTCCGTGTCTGCAAGTCAGTGAAATTGACCATGGATTTTGGGAATGCGGGACATCATTTCCGCGTTGGATTGAAACGTGTCAAGATACGCTTGAATCCGCATCCCGTGAAGAATCCGGAGACCGTGGAAGTGTGGCTTGTGATCGCACGATACCACGATGGAAAAGAGGGCGGTTTCTTTTACTGTTTGTGCGACTTTCCGGGGCGTGACTGGGACGCAAGAAAGATCGTCGAGTTCACACTCACAAGTTACCGTGCGAGATGGAAAATCGAAGAAATGCACCGGCAACTCAAGCAAGATTTCGGATGGGAGCAAATTCGCCTTTTGCAGTACCACAGGCTGAAAAATCTGAATGCGATCTTCTGGCTCGCTGTATGTTTTCTTTACTCGATGATTACGGATGTGCCCGGACTACAATCGATTATGATGTCGGCATTTATCGAACGGAAAAGAGACTGGAAGCGCCGAGGTTACTTCATTTACTACAGGTTAACCTACGTCATATCGGAGTGTTTCCGATGGTTTGACTGGTACTGGATAAAGCCCGATAAAGGAAGGTGGAAAGAGCATTTACAGCTCAAGGTCAGGTTCGAATGAAAAATTGGGGGTATTCCTGATTCGATGGAAAAAGCTTGACATCGTATCACCACGTTGCACCATAAATTCATAATGTATTGTTTCCAAAGGGTATTGTTGACGTGCAAAGAACCAACAAAGGAGTACCCATGAAACGCTCAAAAATCGCCGAGATCATCCGAAAAATCCCGGATGAGAAATTACATGGATCAGCGCTTAAAATCGTTTCAGCGTCGCCGGAGCTAGCGCAGATGGTGATTTCCGATATCATGCTGTCATACGATAAGGACGGAAAGAATCGCAATCTGAAGGATCCACCGCAATGCGCCTATAGTGTAAATCACATGGTCGGGCCGGATATCGAGAAACTACCGAAAGCATCATGATCCAGAAGGAGAATCAATGCGGAAAGGCATCGCAGCAGACCGTCCGAAGAAAGACGCCAATATCGAAGAGATTGACGGAAATATCGTTTTCACCGATTCGAAAGGGACAATCCTGGACGTCCACCAGGGCTTGAAATTGTGGCGGCAGAAACACCGGATGTCTCAGGCAAAACTCGGATCGATCGCCGGAATATCGAAGTCAGCTGTCTATCAGCAGGAAAAAGGCGACAAAAACCCGAGCAAGACAGTACTGCGATCGCTGTACCAGTGGGAGCAGTTGCAGCAGCTACATCAAGACACATAGTAAAACCGTATAGTCATTGGGGGTAGAACAATGACCACTTCAAAGTGCAAGAATAGATTCATCAAACAGGTTTGTTATATGTTAAATCGGATGATGATTGCTCTTGGTGTAAAGCGTGGAATAACCATAAACGAACTTTCTAAGAAAGGGCAAAATGTTATTACCTTTTTCCACTATACCGTCCCAGAGGTTAAGAAAACACAGGATTTCATCGAACAACACGGAATCGACCCTGATCGAGCGATTGGAAGTATAGCCTTTTGCGCTAGATCAAGATTTCAAAGTTTGTTCGAGATGGCATCGATTTTCATTCGAGCCAGAAACGGTTCCGTCAATGATCTGTTATATCTTCGGGAAAATGCTGTCATTGATCTTGCACTAAATTATAAACAAATGTCTCCAGAGCAGATCAGGGATTTGATTGAGGAGATTATGTATAAAAACGTATTTCTTACGCTATAAAAAAGGAGTAATTCATGAATCAGCATCTTTTCGACATCCTCAAAGACGAGCAGAAGATTAAACAACACCTGCAAGGCGTATTGGGAGAAGAATCCAGCCTCGCGTTGCGCTTATCACCTGCAACAGAAGCTCATTACTGCCAGATTGGTCTTGTCCGCGTCCTGGATAAAAAACCGCCCATCAAAACAGAACCAATTGGAGAAATCCGCTTGTACAAAGGATCGGAAGAGGTTTTAAACGGTATCTTCATCGAAAAAAATCACTACGTCACCATCTATATCGGTATGCCGATCGATCCCGATAAATTCGAAGTCAATCCAGGGACCATGGTCGCCAAAGTCAGCACCATCGCCGAATTCAAACCAGCGATCGAAAACTGTATCGATCTGCTGATCCACGAAGGCGCATAGTCCTATACCCATAGCAAAGGAGGAACCAATGACACAGTTTGATGAAATCGTAAAAGGAAAAACAGATGATGAAATTCTCTGGTTGCTCATCAATCACGAAGTAGATTATGGCACCGAGGGTATTTTTGACTTTCTAAAGAAAATACCCAATGGTAATCCCGACGAGATAAATGCTGTTGGTATAAATGGCAGTAACTACCAGCAACCCTACAAAGTTTATATTTTCAAGAATATAGGACTCAAAATTAGCCAAAAAATATCTTACACACCTGTTCTGTGCGGACAATATAATCGAGACGACGACGATATCATCGAAAACGGTTCAATCTACAAAGTGTTTACGAGCACCTATAAGAAATGCGAAAAGGACACGATGAAAAGCATTGAGGATTGGCTGAACAAGTGTGGTGTGAAAATAGTGCAGCCAGTATAATCTATCCTCAGTGATATGATATCAATTTACATAATCCCAACCTTATAGTAAAGGAGCATATTATGGAAAAGGATTTCCTGAAAAACTTAAGAGACGAGGAGTTCTTGAAAAACGAGTTCAATGGTGTCATTGACCCGGAATCTGACTTGGCATTATTGCTTGAAGTACATCCAGAGGGAAACCCTATGTGTGAGATTCAAGTACTTAGAGTTAATAACAGCAACTTTCCTATACAGACGGAATGGTTGGGGAGCATTGCACTCAGTCGAGTACAAGCATTAAAAAAAGAAGGGATATTTGCCATAAGAGAATCCGTGATTTCATTACGAATTTCTTATGATAAAAGGAAAAATACGAACTTTTATGGGGATCAATTGAAGCCTATCGAACCTCTTCAAGTCTTCCTTCAGGAAGACTTGAAAGATGCTATTACGAAATCTATTAATAAAATAGTCCAGATGAATAAGTAATTAGTAAAATACCCTCAGAGATGATGAAGCTACATGGAACAATTAGTAAACTGCATGGGAAATCCAATAGAAATCTGTATCGGTGACATCGATTCGGCGATCATCGCAGCGGAAGCGGGTGCGGATTCCCGCTTGTATTAGTTGGCAATACATCACTCACTCGCGACCATACGCTCATCGTTCCGGCGGGGGAGATCGTCAAGTTCGACCATGCCAAATTGACTGTTTACGGAACAATGAACGCCGTCGGAACCGCATCGGAAAATATCGTTTTCACTTCGCTGAAAGACGACACGCACGGTGGAGATTTGAACGGCGACGGCGATACGACAGAACCGGCTCCGGGCGACTGGTATTATATCTATTTCAACGGACTCAGTAATAATCAGGGTAACTGCATGATGCAACACTGCTCTGTATTCTATGGCGGCTACAGCAGCGGGGCAGTCTTGTTCGACAATGCGGTTTCGGGAATCTTCACCGATAACATCGTTCAGTACAATCACGGGCAGGGACTGCGCTTCGGGAGCTCGGATGTCCTCCTCCGCAGCAACGTGATTCGCGATAACGACAGCTACGGCGTATATATCATCGGTACGCCGGTCCCCGATCTGGGTGTGGCGAACGTCCGCTACCGCGACGAAGGGCTGAACACGATCCAGGACAACGACAGCGGTCTGATTCAGCTCTACAATCAATCAACCACCGATGTGCAGGCGTACTACAATGACTGGGGCTACTACACGAGCGCCGAGATTGCCGAGCACATCTTTGACGACGAGGATAACAGCTCTTACGGACAGGTCTTCTTCGATCCGTGGTACGATCCGGCGACAACGCCTCCGGTGGCTGAGTTCTCCGCGAACGTTACCACCGGCGCATACCCGTTCGTCGTGCAGTTCACCGACGAATCGACAGGTTACCCGGTCGAATGGCGATGGGACTTCGACAACGACGGAACCATCGATTCCTGGGAACAGAATCCACAGCATATCTATACGGAAGTCGGAGCCTATACGGTGACGTTGACGGTTTATTCCGTCGGCGGCAATAGCGACAGCGAAGCGAAGGTCGATTACATCAACGTCTATGAAGACCTCACCCTGTTCCACATTCCGGGTAACTTCGCCACCATTCAGGAGGGTATCGACGCCGCCACAGAGAACGACACGATCCTCGTTCATCCGGGTACATATACGGAAAACATCGATTACCTCGGCAAGAATATCGTCATTGCCTCCGAATATCTGATCACAGGCGACGAATCGTTCATCGGACAGACCGTGATCGATGGTAACGGCACAGGCACGACGGTGACGATCGCCAGTGGCGAAACATCCTCGGCCAAGCTGTTCGGTCTGACCGTCACCGGCGGCAGCGACAGCGGTATCTTGATCCAGAACAGTGATCCGGTTGTCGAGCGCTGCGTGATTTCCGATAATCAGGCAACCGGCTACGGCGGTGGCATTTATATCGAGAATTCCTTCGGGACTTTCCGTTATCTCGAGGTGCTGGATAACGAGGCCCCGCGGGGCGGCGGTATCTATATACAGGATGCCTTACCGATTATGGAATACCTGCTCCTCTCCGGGAACGACGCAAGTGTTTCCGGCGGCGCGCTGCGAATCACCACATGCGACGGCTTGATTCTCGACCACTGCACCATCGCGCACAACACCTCGCAGTTCGGCGGCGCCATGCTTCTGACGGCGACCACTGTTTCGTTGACCAATTCCATCGTTTGGGGCAACACGGTCGATCAGCTATACTTCAACGCTTATGGAAATCCCAGTACATTGAATGTCAGCTACACCGATTTCCAGGACGGCGCGGCCGGCGTGACCGGAACCAATGGTACCGTCAACTGGGGAAGCGGCGTCATCGATGCCGATCCGCTCTTCCTCGATGCGGCCAATGACGACTACCACATCCCCTACGACTCGCCCTGTTTCAACACGGGCGATTCGCTCGCGGAGCTCGATCCGGACGGAACAACCACCGACATGGGCGCGTTCTTCTTCGACCTGACGAACGTTGCGCTGATCACATCCGTAACCGGCGAATCGCTGGATTTCGAAAGCGTCTATATCGGAGCAAACCACACCCTCGATATTACCATCCGCAACGACGGCGGTGACGACCTCGTCATCGGAAACCTGGCAATTGTCGGAAGCCGAACACCTTTGTTTGATTGGGTCTATGGCAATCTGGGCAATCCGATCGCGCCGGGCGATGAAGACGTGATTCAAATAACCTTCACGCCGGAATTCGACCTACCTTACTCCTCGACCCTGACCATCACCAGTAACGCGCTCAACGACCCGGAGATGCAAATCGCCCTCATCGGAAATGGCGTTTACGACGATATCCCTGCCCCGCAGGACGTGCAGATCGCGCTCGACGATCAGGATGCGACTATAAGCTGGCAGCCTGTTACCGAGACCGCGCACGGCGTTTCCGTCACGCCCGGTTTCTATGTGATCAACTACAGCGAAATCCCAGAATCCGATCCGGACGACTACTACCACCTGACCGCCACGACCGATACTACATTCGTGCATGAGCGGGTCGTCCAGTTTGCAGATCACATGTACTATCAGGTTATTGCGATCCGCGATTACGAAGGTCAATACACGTCGCGACTTCGGCAGATCCCACAAAACAGGAAACTGACCTGGGGGCAGTTGAAAGCGATACTCCGAAAGTAATCGTTCTACATTTATATCGTGACGAACCCCTTGAAATACAGGGGTTCTTCTTTATCCGCTGATGATCGTGTTCATGCAATTTCTATAGTGGGTATTTTTTCCCCACATTTTCCTTTACAGGAATCAGCCCCTGAATAATTTATTATTTGGGAGATGCGTATGAAATCTGTCGGTGAAATGGATCGTTTCATTATCCAACTTGCGGGGAGAGGTCTTTCGAGGTCACGCTTTCTGCGGGAGCTTTGCGAGCAGCTTGCCGTGCTGACCGGCAGCGATCGGGTGGAATTCCGCATCGCGGATATCCGCTTCATGTATCGCTTCGAGTATGACGCCGGAACATCGTCCGCGCGTTTTCGAAGGGTTAAATATATTCAGAATGATGCCGGCAATTTCATACCCGTGCTGAAGGATAAAAATACGCTCGAATCCCACTGCGCACGGCTCTACGAGAAGAAATTCCAGCGAGAACTGCAATACTACTATTTGCGGAAGAGCCTTATCGTCGAAGAAGCCGAATCGAAAAACGGCAAACAGAAGTCGATGGCGATCTTGAGTTTTACGACGAGCGAGAACGTCAAAGGCTTGATTATCCTCTCGTCAAACCACCGGATGCAGTTCCGCCCGGAGGATTCGACGACCCTGGAGAATCTCGCGCAGACTGTCGGCATCGGCGTGGCGTTCCGAAGATCGCAGTTCGCACTGAACGAGCGCGTGAAGGAGTTGACCTGCCTGCATGAGATCAGCGAGATGATGAACAATCACCGGATGACCGAAGCGCAGAAATTCCAGCGGATCGTCGATATGATCCCGCCGGCGTTTCAGTATCCGAAACTGACCTCTGCGACGATGGAGATCGAGGGTGTCGCATACCACAGCGGCAACAGCGGAGGACATGGAAAGCTTAAGCTTCAAAGCGAGATCGCGGTGGATGGAATCGCGATCGGCGGGATAACGGTATTTCTGCGGGAAGGCTCGAAAAGCGAACATGTCGGTTTCCTCCCGGAGGAAACGAGGCTCCTGAATTCGATCAGCCATGCCGTCTCCACCATGATTTCCCAGACCCGGTTCAATATGGAGCGTCAGGCGCTGGAAGAACAGCTTCACCATGCCGACCGCCTGGCGACAATCGGACAACTCGCCGCCGGCGTGGCGCACGAATTGAACGAACCGCTCACCAACATCCTCGGATTCGCCCAGCTTGCAGAGAAGTCGCTGGACGACCCGGAGACCGCGCGTGGAGATATCGGGAAAATCATCCGGGCGTCGCTTCATTCGCGCGAGATTGTCAGGAAATTGTTGCTCTTTGCTCGTCAGATGCCGGCACAAAAGACGGAACTCGACTTGAACGAAGTGGTGCGGGAAAACCTGACGCTGCTGGACAACCGCATCCGGCAAGATCGTATCAACCTCGCTCTTCAGTTGCAGGATATACTCCCAAGCATTACTGCTGACCGGGCGCAAATAAGCCAGATCATCATCAACCTTGTCGTAAACGCGCTACAGGCAATGCCCGACGGCGGAACGCTGACAATCGCTACATCGAGCGAACACGAACAGGTGATTTTGACGATATCCGACACCGGAACCGGCATCGCGAAGGGAATCCGACAGAAAATCTTTCTGCCGTTCTTCACCACGAAGGATGTGGGGGAGGGAACCGGATTGGGTCTCTCTGTCGTGCACGGGATTGTCACCGGTCACGGAGGAACGATATCGCTCGAATCGGAAGTCGGCAAAGGATCGGCATTCAAGATCGCGTTTCCGGTCGGACAACAGGAGGTGAGACGTGAATCCTGAGCGAATCCTGGTTGTAGATGACCAGCCCGACACAAGAGAAATGCTGTATCGTTACCTGAAGGCAGAATATCAGTTGGTCATGACCGCTTCCTGCATGGACGAAGCGATACGCATGCTGGCGGATCAGCCGTTCGATATCGTCATCACCGACTACAAGATGCCGCAGGGTTCCGGGATGGAACTGGTTCGGCATGTTCGCAGTACCTATCGCGATATTGGGCTGATGATGATAACCGGCTATGCAACCGTGGAAGGCGCCGTGCAGGCGATGAAGCGCGGTGTTGAGGAATATCTCCCCAAGCCGTTCACTGAAGAGGAACTCCTGATGAGCCTGAAGAGCCTCGCACTGAAGGTTCGAATGCGCAAGGGGAGTTCCGTCGGCGCTACGCCGCAGGGACCGTCCGGCATCATCGGAACGTCCAAGGCCATGAAGCAGGTTTACCGGATGATCGAGAAGGCATCTCGAAGCCGTGCCACCGTGCTGATTACAGGCGAGAGCGGAACGGGGAAGGAGCTGGTCGCGCGCGCGATTCATTATGGAAGCAAGCATCACTCCGCGCCCTTTGTGCCTGTCAACTGCTCGGCGATTCCGGAAGAGCTGATGGAGAGCGAGCTCTTTGGTTACGTGAAAGGAGCCTTTACCGGTGCCGACACTTCACGGGCAGGATTCTTCCAGACGGCTGACGGCGGTTCCATCTTCCTCGACGAAATCGGCGAAATGAGCCTCGCCATGCAGACCAAATTGCTGCGGGTGATCCAGGAGCGAGAAGTGTATCTGATCGGCTCACGGAAGCCGGTGCCTGTCGATATCCGCATCATCGCCGCGACCAACAAAGAACTGCGGCAACTGGCGGAAAAGGGCGGATTCCGCGAGGACCTGTTCTACCGGCTGAACGTGCTGAACATCGAGCTTCCACCGCTGCGCGACCGCGATGGCGATCTTGAACCGCTGATCCGCAGCTTCGCGAGGAAATTCTCCCTCGAGATGGGCTGCGATGCGCCGGAAGTCGCGCCAGATACGCTTGAATTACTCGCGGAATATAGCTGGCCCGGCAACGTGCGTGAGCTGGAAAACCTCGTGCAGCGGCTGATCGTCATGTGCTCTTGCGACACGGTAAAGCCTGCCGATCTTCCCGAATACATCCGCAAGCAGAAATCGCCGTTGAAGTGGTCGCCCGACCGCACGCTGCTGGAAGTCGAGAAGGCATACGTACATCAGGTTCTCGAAGCCTGTGGCGGCAATAAATCCGAGGCTGCAAGAATCCTCGGAATCGATCGTAAAACCCTCCGCAGCAAGATGTAAGCCCTGGGTACACAGACGTCCACGTCTGTATCTCTTTTAAAGAGGTTCGCCCGGAGGTCGAGCGCTACGTTGAGAGGTTCGCCTGCGTTTCACTCGGGATTCGATTTGTCAGACCCCGTCTGAAAATCACAGAGGTCGAACGCTACAGGAAAGGTGGCTTCCACCTTATTGATCAACCTCTGGTCGAACGTAGAAAACCTTCGCGAGAACCGAGCATTCAGAAGAGTTGCTCCGCTACACACTCGGTTTTTTATGGTTCACATATCCCCAATGGGGAAATATTCCCCAATATTTCATCCGCTCATCATATAAACCATTACATTAGAATTCACTCTTTATCTCACTACATAACTGCATGATACAGTATTTCTTAAAACGTATCTCCTCCAATGGCACACCACATGCAAACTACACTTCCCGAATACGAAAATTCATCACAACAATGTGGAGGAAAAAATGGAATTGAAGACCTACAACCCATTCAGAATGGCGCAGGAGCAATTTGACAGGATCGCGGACCAGTTGGATCTGGACCAGGGCACGAGGGATTTATTGCGCAATCCGATGCGTGAGTATCACATGAGTATTCCGGTCAGGATGGACGACGGCACTACGAAGGTGTTCCGTGGATTTCGCGTGCAGCACAACGATTCGCGTGGTCCGGGAAAGGGCGGCATCCGGTTCCATCCGCAAGAGACGATCGACACCGTTCGCGCGCTCTCGATGTGGATGACCTGGAAATGTGCGGTGGTCGATATCCCACTCGGCGGCAGCAAGGGCGGCGTGATCTGCGATCCGCACAACCTGAGCCAACGCGAGCAGGAACAGATCTGTCGCGGCTGGGTACGCCAGATCGCGCACGATATCGGCCCACTCCGCGACGTTCCAGCGCCGGACGTGATGACCAACGCGCAGCACATGCTGTGGATGCTGGATGAATACGAGGCAATTCATGGGGCGAAATTCCCCGGACTGATCACCGGCAAACCGGTCGGAATGGGTGGATCGCTGGGTAGAACCGAAGCGACGGGGTACGGCGTGATCTTCACGCTCCGGGAAGCGCTTCGCGAGTTGGGAATCGATCCAGCGACAACGACCGCGGCTGTCCAAGGCTTCGGAAACGTGGCGCAATACGCGATCGACCTCTATCATCAACTCGGCGGCAGAGTAATCTGCGTGTCGTGCTGGGATCAACAGGAACAGAAGTCCTTCACGTATCGCAAGTTGAGCGGCGTTGTGCTGAGCGAATTGCAGAACATCACCGATCGCTTCGGCGGTATCGACCGCAAGAAAGCCGTCGAGCTCGGTTACGAAGTGCTGGATGGCGGTCAGTGGATCGAGCAGGATGTGGATATCCTTCTGCCTTGCGCGCTCGAAAACCAGATCAATGCAGATACCGTAAAGCACATCAGCCGGAAGGTCAAAGTGATCGCCGAAGGCGCAAACGGACCGACCAGTCCCGAAGCGGACGCGGTTCTGAAAGAACGCGGAATCTTCATGATCCCGGACTTCCTCGCAAACGCAGGCGGCGTGACGTGCAGCTATTTCGAACAGGTGCAGTGCAACATGAACTACTACTGGGAAAAGGACGAGGTACTGAGCAAGCTCGACACCAAGATGACCTCCGCCTTCCTCGATGTCTCGGCACTGGCTCGAAAGAAGAACCTCTACATGCGCGACGCGGCATACATCATCTCGATCAGCAGAGTCGCCCAGGCATGTAAAGACCGAGGCTGGATATAACTCAAAGACATAAATATCCCTGAAGAAACCAAATAACACCTCTGCATGAGCGGTACGCGGGCCAGCAACACCCCGCGTACCGCGAATCAGAATCCAGGGGACAACCATGGAAAAGGTTTACGACAGACGAATCGATCGGCAGGACACTTTCTGCTTCATCGGCAAGGGAAAGCTTGGCGGCAAGGCGCAGGGGCTGGTCGATATCCAGAACACGCTTGAAGGCCGGTTCGACGACGCGGAAGTCTCCGTCTCGATCCCGCGTATGACCGTGATCCGCACCGATATCTTCGACCAGTTCATGCAGCAGAACGAGCTTTGGGAAACCGCGCTTGAAAACGATGACGACGACCAGATTGCGCATCTGTTTCAGAAAGCGGCACTTCCGGCGACCATCGTCGGCGATCTGAGGCACATCATCGCCACGAATCAGCTTCCTCTGGCGGTGCGATCATCAAGCCTGCTGGAAGACTCCTGCAAGGAACCCTTCGCCGGCGTTTATGCCACCAAGATGATCCCCAACAACCAGTTCAACATGGAATTGCGTTTCCAAAAGATGGTGGAGGCGATCAAATACGTGTGGTCGTCGATGTTTTTCCGGGAATCGCGCGGGTATTTCCAGGCGACAGGCAGGGATATCCGGGACGAGAAGATGGCGGTGATCATCCAGGAGGTGATCGGCAACCATTACGACGACCGATACTATCCGGTTCTGTCGGGCGTGGCACGTTCGTTCAACTTCTATCCGACCGGCAATGCCAATCCGGAAGACGGCGTGGTCAATCTTGCGCTCGGCCTGGGTAAAACCATCGTGGACGGCGGTATCTCATGGTACTACTCCCCTCGATATCCGGCGGCACCGCCGCCATTCAATGGCTTGAAAGACCTTTTAAACCTCACACAGACGCAGTTTTATGCCGTCAACATGGGCAATGTCCCCGAGTTCAATCCTATCCGCGAAGCGGAATTCCTTGTAAAGGGCACATTGAAAGAGAGCGAAGAGGACGGCACCCTGCGACATCTGTGTTCGTCGTGGGATTATCAGAACGACCGCATCGTCACCGGTCTCTACGGCAAGGGCGCGCGCGTGCTGAATTTCGCGCCGATCCTGCAAGCACGCATGATCCCGCTGAACGACACCCTGCTTGAACTTCTGAAACTCTGCGAAGAACGTTATCAAACCCACGTCGAGATCGAATTCGCCATGATGTTCGATCCCAAGCCGCACCTCGGTTTCCTGCAAGTCCGGCCGATGAACGTATCCGGTGAATTCGTCGAACTCGACGAGACGATCCCGAAGGACGATCGGGTGCTCGATCTGTCCGACTCGATGGGCAACGGTCTGCGAGAAGACATCCGCGACATCGTCTATCTCAAACCGGATGTTTTCGATCCGTCGAAAACAAGAACGATGGCGGAGGAGATCGAGAGCATCAACGTGAAGATGGTCGCGGAAAAAAAGCCGTACCTCCTGATCGGATTCGGCAGGTGGGGATCGTCGGATTCTTGGCTGGGCATTCCGGTGAGTTGGCGCCAGATATCCGGCGCACGGGTCGTGGTGGAATCCACGCTGCCAAACATGCGACCGGAGCTGAGTCAGGGTTCGCATTTCTTTCACAACATGATCGCCTTCGATGTGATGTATTTCACCGTTCGCGATACCGATCGGAAAATGATTGACTGGCAATGGATCGAAGCGCAAGAATCGATCGAAGAAACAACGTTCTGCAAGCACGTGAAGCTGAAAAAATCGCTTCGAGTATATGCAGACGGAAGAAAGAAGAAGGGGATGATCGCGAAATGAAAGATCTCGATCTGAATTTGCAGAACCTGATGGACGACCTGAACGAACGGGCGAAAGAACTCAACTGCCTCTATCGCGTCGATGAAATCCTGCGGGATCCAAAGGAATCGGCGGAATCGTTGTTAGGCAGTCTCGTCGAACTGATTCCCGCCGGCTGGCAGTTCTGCGAACTCTGCTCCGCCCGGATCGAGCTGAACAACGAAGTCAGCCAGACGGAAGACTATCAGGAAACGCCGTGGTTCCAGCAGAAGGATATCGTGGTGAACAACTGCTTGGTTGGATCGATCCGCGTGACGTACTCCGAAGACAAACCCTTCCTGAAAGAAGAAGACAAGCTCCTGCAGACAATCGCGGACAAGATCGGCAGCTATCTCGAGCGCTGCGAACTTCGGAGCGCGGTTACGCAATGGCGGCAGCTCAAGTCATCCCTGGAGGTATCTTCGACACGCTCCGACTGGAAGGTGATCGTCGATCTCCTCTACAACACCGACATCGAAGCCTATTTGCGCACGGCACGCAAGATGATGAACTACCTCTACTGGATCGGCAACGACGAGGCGGTGCGGCAGATGGAGGCAATCAATTTTGAAAAACTTGGCGACCGTATCGACGAAGAACTTTTCGCCAACAAACCGACCAGTCGCACCGACAAGAACAGCCTGCTCGAAGGCTTCCGGAAAGTCTTCGATATCGCGGGTTCTGTGCTGTCGAGTGAGGAAATCCTCACCAACCTGCACAAGTGGATGCAGGAAGACCGCATCAGCTTCCTGGTGCTTGCGCTCGAAGACCTCGCGACCTCGCTTTCGGACATCCAGAACGCACTGGCGCGCTTCCACACACTCGGGCTGAACAAGATCGAACTCACCGAATACACGCGCAAGAACATCAATGTCCTTCTGGTGTTGCGGTTCTTCACCGATCAGCTCGAATTCATCAACATCGCCAAGGATTTCGTCTATATCGAGTCGTTCCAGAGCCTGATCCAGCACATGATCTTTCCCAATAACAGCCACGGCAAGCTCGGTGGCAAGAGCGCTGGAATTTTCCTTGCCCGTAACATCCTCAATAGCGAGATTTCAAACCGGATGCACGGGATCGAGATCAAGTATCCCAAGACCTGGTACATCACCTCGGACGCGATGCACCGATTCCTCTATTACAACAATCTCAAGGAGATTATCGAGCAAAAATACAAGGATATCGAGCAGATACGCGAGGAATACGCCAACATCATCCAGATGTTCAAGAACAGCCAGTTTCCGCCCGAGATCATCAAGGAACTCTCCCGCGCGCTGGACGATTTCGGCGACAGTCCGATCATCGTGCGAAGCTCGTCGCTACTGGAAGATCGCGTGGGCGCGGCATTCTCCGGTAAATACAAGAGCCTGTTTCTCGCCAACCAGGGCAGCAAGACCCAACGCCTCAACGCGTTGATGGACGCAATATCGGAGGTTTATGCCTCGACGTTCGGCCCCGATCCGATCGTCTATCGCAAAGAGCGCGGTCTATTGGACTTCCATGAGGAGATGGCGATCATCATCCAGGAGGTGGTCGGAACCAGAGCGGGTAAATACTATTTCCCAGCGTTCGCGGGTGTGGCGTTCAGCAACAACGAATTCCGCTGGTCACCGCGGATCAAACGCGAGGACGGTCTGATCCGGCTCGTTCCCGGACTCGGCACGCGCGCGGTCGATCGATTGAGCGACGATTATCCTATCCTCGTTGCACCCGGATGCCCCGACCTTCGTGTGAATGTTACCAACGAGGAGATCCTTCGTTATTCACCGAAGATGATCGACCTTATCAACCTCGAGGAGAACACCTTCGAAACGCTCAGCGTGGAAGAGGTAATGCGAAGCTGCGGCGAGAAATATCCGCTGGTCGAGAAGATCATGTCTGTATATCATGGCAAGTCGATCACCTCGCGCAACCGCTTCAACATCAATTTCGCAGAAGACGATATGGTCGTGACCTTCCATGGTCTTGCGAATCACGATTACATGCGGCTGCTCAAGGATATCCTGGCGATTCTGAAAGAAAAGATGGGCGTACCGGCGGATATCGAATTTGCCTGCGACGGAAACGCGCTCTATCTTCTCCAATGCCGTTCACAGAGCGCCGATCTGCGTTCCGCTCCGGCAGCCATACCCAAGGACATCCCGCAAACGGAAATCCTTTTCACCGCCAATCGGTACATCTCCAACGGCTCGATCCCCGAGATCACACATCTGGTCTATGTCGATCCGCAAAAGTACAGCGAGATCCAGTCTCTGGACGAACTGAAGGCGATCGGCAAAGCGGTGGGTAAGCTCAATGCAATCCTGCCCAAGCGGAAATTCATCCTGATGGGTCCCGGAAGGTGGGGGAGTCGCGGCGATATCAAACTCGGCGTGAGTGTAACGTACGCGGATATAAGCAACTCGGCGGTGCTGATCGAGATCGCTCGTAAAAAAGGTCAATACACACCCGATCTATCGTTCGGCACGCATTTCTTCCAGGATCTTGTCGAATCGTCCATCCGCTATATCCCGCTCTATCCCGATGAGGGTGACAACCTCTTCAACGAGCGATTCCTGCTGAGCGCAAACAATATTTTGGGTAAAATTCTGCCCGAGCATGAAGAATTGTCTAGCACGCTGAAGGTGATCGACGTTCCGGCTTCTGCCAACGGTAAAAACTTGCGAATCCTGATGAATGCGGACCTCGACGAAGCGCTGGCGTATTTTTCTACCGAGCATAGTCAAACGCCAGCAATATCGTCCGAACCGAATATCTCGCCGGCACACAGAGAAAACCACTGGCTGTGGCGCTATCGCATGGCGGAGAAGATCGCGCGTCTGATCGACGTACAACGCTTCGGCGTGAAGAATATCTACATCTTCGGTAGCGTGAAGAATGCAACCTCCGGCCCAGCAAGCGATATCGACCTTCTTATCCACGTCGAGGACGACGTTGAAAAACAGCAGATACTCACGATATGGCTGGAAGGGTGGTCGAAGTGCCTGGCTGAGATGAATTACCTCAGGACTGGTTATCACACGGAAGGGCTGCTGGACGTGCATCTGATCACGGATATCGATATCGAGAACCGCACCAGCTTTGCAAGCCGCATCGACGCCATTACCGATGCCGCACGATCGCTTTCGCTAACAGAAAAATGACACTCGCCCTTCAAGAAAACAATGCCACTCCGTGTAAAATGAGTGTATTATGGAACCAGACGAACTGAAGGAAAAAAAGCCTGAAGAACGCGTTTTCAAGGGTCTCTGTATCAACTGCGACCTGCGTTTCACCTGCACGCTTCCACGTCCGGAGACCGGTGTGTGGTATTGCGAGGAGTATCGGTAGGATCCTCATCTCGATGAATTGAGAGAAAAAAGAGAACCGGCTTCTCGACGGAACATGCCGTTGCGGAATATCGGATGTCCACAAAGCACTGTCATAGCGTTAATAACAGGCTTTCCCATCTATCTTTTTCCACTTTGAGAAAGGATTCGCTTGACATCATTAAAATCTATTCGAATCTATAAGATCAAACTGGACTGATTTGATATCCGAGGAGGTTTTATGATCGACGAGAAACCCAAGGTCATTCCCGAACGTCTCTATCAATTAATCCGGCAGGGGAAAATCGAGGAATTCAACCGACAGCGAAAGACGGAAACCGAACCGCCGGACTTCAGTGGATTGGATTTCAGGGCGATAGATATGCGCGGTATCGACGTCGAGAATATCGATTTCTCCAACAGCTACTTCCGGCAGGCGGATCTGCGCGGTCTGAACATGAAGACATGCAACATGGAAGGTGCCAGCATCCATGGAGCGCACATTTCCGGCACCTATTTCCCAAGAGAACTCAGCTCGACCGAAATCCGGCTCTCCTTGCAATACGGCACCCGGATGCGTTATCGCGCGAAATACGATAAGGATGGGCACCTGGTAACGGTTGCCTGGCAAGATCAATAGAAAGGTACGACACAATGTTGAAACGAATACTGCTTCCAACCCTGATTCTGTTACTCGGCACGCTGTACGCGTCCCGTATTGAAAAATGCGCCAGAAAGTGCAATCCACCTGCGGCGAAACAGATCGAATACTCACAGACGGTTCACGATATTACACTCGACGATCCTTATCACTGGATGATCGACAAGGACCGCAACAACCCCGAAACACTTCAGTACATCAAGGCTGAAAACGATTACGCTCGCTGCGTTACACGCGATCTGGACAGCGATATCGAGACCTTGTTCGTCGAAATGAAGAATCGGATTCGTGAGACGGATATGGCCATGCCGGTGCGTATCGATTCATTTTACTACTATTCCCGCACCGTCGCAGGTCAGCAATATTCGATCTATTGCAGAAAGAAAGGAACGCTTCTGGCCCCGGAGGAGATCATCCTGGACGTCAACGAGTTGGCGAAAGGACACGATTTCTACGAGGTCGCCATGCTCAATTACAGCCCGGACCACCGGTATGTGGCATACGACGTGGATACGACCGGATTCGAGAGCTACACGCTCTACATCCGGAATATCATGACGGGCGAATTGCTTCCGGACACGATACCCTACGTCAATGGTATTGCCTGGGCGGCGGACAACAAGACGCTCTTCTATGTGCAGGATCTGGAGGATGATCGCGAAAGCCCTTCGGTTGTCTATCGTCACGTGTTGGGCACCGATCTGTCCGAGGACGTGCTGATCTACCGCGAGGAGGATTGTGCATTCGGAATCTGGCTCACGCTTTCCAAGAACCACCAGTGGCTCATCATGGGTACTTCGAGCAACGATACCTCCGAAATCCGCTTCATGCCGGCAGATACGCCAGAGGGTGAGTTTACTTTGATCCGACCTCGCGAGGAAGGCATCGAGTACTACGTCGAACCTTCGGACAGCCTATTCTATATCATGACCAATCTCGGTGACCCGGATTACCGGCTTGTCACGGCGAGTTTCGACGATCCAGACGACTGGCATCCTTACTATGTTCCAGAAGAAGGAGTCACTCTGAACACATTCGATGTCTTCCGGGATTTCGTCGTGTTTCAAGAGCAGATAAACGCCCTCGAGCACCTGAAGATTCTCGATTTGCGAACGGGCGAATTCAGGCATGTCGATTTTCCACAAGAGGTTTATACTTTCTGGGGAAACTGGAATCCCGAATACGATACGCACCGCTATCGACTCACCTATTCGTCCCTGACCATGCCCAGCACCTTATACGAGTACGATATCGATCAGGACAAATTGATCTTCCTCAAGCGCTACGATACCCCGGAAGGGTTCCGTGCGGATGATTATATCACAAAACGCATATTCGCGCCGGCTGCAGACAGCGTCATGATTCCCATTTCCCTGCTCTACCGGGCGGAAAACGAGAATCAACGCATGCCAATGTACCTCACGGCATACGGATCGTACGGCTCCAACAGCGATCCGTACTTCTCGTCGAATGTATTCAGCCTGGTCGATCGCGGATTCATCTTCGCGATCGCCCATATTCGCGGCGGAAGCGAATGGGGTGAATGGTGGCACGAGCAGGGTCGTCTCCAGAACAAGAAAAATACCTTCAGCGATTTCATTACATCCGCCGAATACCTTATCGACCAGGGCTTCACGAGTCCTGAAATGCTTGCGATCGAAGGCGGAAGCGCCGGCGGACTGCTGATGGGTGTCGTGGCCAATTGGCGTCCGGATCTGTTCAAAGTCGTCATCGCGGATGTACCCGCGGTGAACGAGATTGATATTATGCTCGATCCCACGATCCCCGGTGTTATGTACCACTACAGCGAATGGGGAAACCCGAATATCCCGGAGCATTTTTCGTATATGCTGTCGTGGGATCCATATTATAACTTGAAAGAACAGAGCTATCCGCATATTCTGGCAACCGCCGGAATCGAGGATAATCGCGTACCATACTGGGAGCCTGCCCGATGGGTCGCGAAGCTCCGCGGCATGAAGACGGACGACAATGTCCTGATATTCAAGACCGAGATGAGCGGACACAGCGGAGCGTCCGGCAGATACGACTTCCTGCGCGAAATCGCATATATTTACGCGGTCGTTCTCGATCTGCTGGAAGTACCGGTGGTCGGCAGGTAAGGAGGATTTATGTTGATCGTACACGTTTTCGTACATGTGAAGCCCGGCATGGAAGATGCCTTTGTAGAGGCAACGCTGGAGAACGCGAAAAACAGCGTCCGGGAGCCGGGTATCGCGAGATTCGATGTAATTCGAGAGCAGGAAAGAGCAAATCGATTTGTCCTGATAGAAGTATATCGGACTTCGGAGGATCCCGCAAAACACAAATTGACCGAACACTATAAGAAATGGAGAGAAACCGTGGAGGAAATGATGGCGGAACCTCGTACGAGCATGAAATACTTCAACCACTATCCGGAAGATGAACAATGGTAGAATTCGATTATAGAGCTCCCGGTCAGATCGTCTTTGGAACAGACGCGATTCAGCGCATTCCCGATCTCGTCCGTGATTTTCCGAAGAAAGTGCTGTTGATAACCGGCAAGGACCGGCTGCGAGCCGGTGATGTTGAAGAGATTCTCAAGCGCAATCGCTTCGAGGTTTTTTCCGTATCGATTATAGCAGAACCGACAGATACGTCACTGACCCATTGCGTATCGGTTGCGCAGCAGGATAAAGTCGGCTGGGTTATTGCGGTCGGCGGCGGAAGCGTGATCGATTCGGGGAAGATCATCTCGGTGATGATAAACAATCCCGGAAAAGTCATCGACTATGTGGAAATCATTGGCGCGGGGAAGCCTCTGGAAAGGAAAGCGCTGCCGTTTATCGCCGTTCCGACGACTGCCGGCACCGGTACCGAAGTAACGAAAAACGCGGTAATTCGTTCGCTGAACAAGCAAGTCAAGATCAGTATGCGCGACGAGAAGCTGATTCCGCGGATTGCCGTGATCGATCCCAAACTGACCATGAGTATGACGCCGGAACTGACCGCGCAGACGGGACTGGATGCCCTGACGCAACTCCTGGAAGCCTATACGTCGAAGATGAGCAATCCCTTTACCAACATGGTTTGCCGGGAAGGTTTGTCGCTTGTTTCGCGATCGTTCCTCAAGGCTTTCGATGACGGGATGGATATCCGCGCACGAAGCGATATGGCTCTTGCGGCGATGTATAGCGGTATGGCGCTTGCGAATGCGAAGCTGGGCGCGGTACACGGTATCGCCGGGCCTTTGGGCGGAATGTTCCCTATCCCGCACGGAGCGGCGTGTGCTGCGTTGCTACCCTACGTGATCAGGATGAATGTGGAGCTGTTGCAAAATGACGGCGATCACGAATTGTTATGTAAATACGACGACGCGGCCGGAATTCTCTGCGAGGGAGGTCTGGGCAAGCTGCTGGCGTGGCTGGATTCGATCAACCAGCACATGAATATCAAGCCGTTGAGCAAATTCGGCGTTGGACCGACCGACATTCGCATGATCGCCATGAAAGCATCTCAATCGAGCAGCATGAAGGGAAATCCGGTCGAACTGACACTCGAGCAAATAGAGGAAATTATTTATAGCGCGATTTAGCGTAAGGAGATATCATGAAAAGATCCGTAATCTGGATGATGATTCTAATCGTTGGTTTTACCACAATGAATGCCGAACCGAGAGGATTGACCAACAAACCTCTCTTAGACGGTAGTGAACGTGCTGGCAGCGCTGCACAGACAGGGACGCCACAGGTTTCCGAACCCAACCATGTCGAGTATCCCGTCGATCGAGGTGCGTGGGAAATCTCGGACTCCATCCGGGTCGATCTTTACATGCGAGCCGGAGCGTATCACGGACTCAAGTATCGCAACAGCGACGGAAACGCAATCGTACTATCCGAATTAGGCGATCTCGATGATCTTGCCATTCAGGCAATCGAGAAAGCGCCGAACTGGCTGACACCGCCGTTACGGAACGTCTTCAGCCTGATGTCTCCGCTCAACCAGCAGCGCTGGGCGCAGATCATCGTCGATGCCCAGGATCCTTATATCGATGAGATCGCGTTCTGCGTGGCGCACACATCGGTCGTGTATCTCGAATCGGAATATTCCTATCCGCAGCTCTTCGTGGAAAACGCCGAACTGATCTATGCGATCGACGAAGACCTGGGGTACGTCGAAGTTGTCGATTACGGTACTTCGGCAACGGACGACGATTACTATTCGACCACCCAGTATCAAAAAATCGATGCCGATGGCAATACCTTGACCGTCGAAGTGCCGCGGGACATATATTACTGGTATCTGGTTCACCCCAAGATTACCGACGATATCCCTACCTACGTCGATCCAACGATCCAGGAATCGAACACAACCCATATCAACAATATCGCCGATCCGCCCGACGGTGTCTTCTGGCGCGACTTTCTTTATCATGACGCCGATGACACCTATCCCCGTCTGAGCGAAGCGCTGCAAGCAGCAGACGCCATGATCGCGGACGACGAAGAACATACCGACGTGGTGCATGTCGTTCAACAGTGGATCCTGGACGTTATGGACTTCACCTCCGATAACGAACGACCGCATCAGCCGGTGCGTATCTATCGCAAGCACATCGGACGTTGCGGCGAACACGCCGACATCACGGCAGCAGCCTCAAGAACCGCGCTGCTTCCCTGTACGAGTATCCTATCCATGTCCACCGACCACACCTGGAATGAGTTCTGGGACGAGAACTGGGTGCAATGGGAACCGGTCAACGGCTACATTGACAACCCGCTGGTGTACGAAAACGGCTGGGGAAAGGTCTTCGGTACGGTATTCGAGATCCGCAGCGATGGCTTCCTGACCTCGGTCACCGATCGCTACTCGGAGGGAACCTGCTCCCTGCTGCTCAGCGTGTTCGATTCCATCGGCAATCCGATTGACGGCGCACGCATTATTCTCGCGATCGAGAACAGCGGACTGGTTTCCGATATGGTCGCTTTCACCGACGAGAACGGACAGCACGAATTCATCGTGGGTGAGGGAAGAACCTATTACGCGAAGATCCAGACGTCGCTCGGAGACTATCCAGAAGAAGAGGACGAATACACGCTTCTCCAAGAAAACACGGTCGATGGTGGCGAATATACTTTTCAGATTCCGATCAGCGGCGATATGCCTGTCACCAACAATTACTCGACCGCGGCTCCGGACGATACGACGGAAGACTACAGGATGATGGTTTCCTTCGAGACTTCATCTCAGGTTCTCAGCGGTATCGTGACTTGGGACGACATCGACGAAGTGGGTGAGAGGCCGATCTTCTTCAAAGAGACGGACGCGCAGGGAACCATCAACTGCTTCACCACCACGAGCGATAATTTCCTCTTCTACCAGCTTGGAATCAACTTCGAGTCCTTCTACGATTTCGTCGATGTGACGGAAGGCGAAGCGATGTTCAATATTCCTGCCACAAACGACTGGTGTATGTTCCTGGACAACCACCACCGCCTGAACAACGCCCAACTGATCAACGGTTACATGAATTACTACGTTTACAATACCGGCGTCGATGATGAGCTGACCGACATGCCTCCGATATTTGCACTGGAACAGAACCATCCCAATCCATTCAACCCGGAAACGAACATCGCCTTCTCGATCCCGCAGGATGCTCCCGTGAAGCTCGAAGTCTTCAACATCCTCGGGCAGAAGGTCTGCACGCTGGCTGACGGTGTAATGAAAGCCGGCGACCACAAGGTTACCTGGCAGGGTAGGGATTCGGAAGGAAAGCAACTCGGTAGCGGTGTCTATCTCTATAAACTTACAACACCAGGCAAAACCGATGTGAAAAAGATGCTGATGCTCAAATAATTACGGATTCCGATTTATCTGAAACGAAATCATGGACGCTGTAATCCCGAATAATCGGGATTATGTTAGTGGATAATTATAGGGATACTCAACCTCGGGCGTGTATCCCTTTTCTGTAGCGCTCGGCCTCTGTGAATTTGCTGTAAATTCGAATCCCCATAGGCGAGCATCCTTATTAACAGGGAGGTAAAATGAAAGTTACCAGCGATTCCATACTGCATGGAATGATGATCCCCGAAAAATACGCACTCGCGACATACGATCGAAACACGCACGTCACGTTCTGCGACAATGTCAATCCGCACATCGCGTGGCGGAATAGTCCGGACGGAACGAAATCCTTTGTGCTGATGTGCGTGGACAAGACGGTCCCGTCAAAGCCCGACGATGTGAACAAAGAGGATCGTCTGGTTCCTGCCGACCTTCCGCGCGTGGATTTCTACCACTGGCTGCTGGCGAACATCCCTTCGTCGATTCGCGAGATCGGTGAGGGAGAGGCGTGTCGGGGTGTGACAGCGAAAGGAAAGCCATCCGGGGAAACAAAACACGGCGTGACCGGCATCAATGACTATACGGGATGGTTCAAAGGCGATCCCGATATGGAGGGATTCTACGGCGGATACGACGGACCCTGCCCACCCTGGAACGATTCGCGGATCCATGAATACCGTTTCACCGTCTATGCGCTGGATGTCGAGACACTCGATCTTCCCGAGCGCTACACCGGTGCTGAATTGCTCGAAGCGATGAAGGGACACATCCTCGATCAGGGCGAGATCGCCGGATACTATACGATCAATCCGATCGCGAAATAGTTTTCTTGGGATCATTGAAGCTGGCAGGGATGCCTGCGTTCCATTCATATGAAAACGCCGCCGTATCATCCCGATGGAAAGCACGGCGGCGTTTCGTAAAATCTTACGTCTGAATTACTTACGATGGTGCCAAATGTACCCATAGTTTTTTGGTATACATTCCCGAAAGAAGGGAAAGCAATCAATAATGAAAGCAGCCCCTTCCCTCGGTTTCTTTGTGTGAGTTTTTTCTCTCATCTAACCGCCTCATTGTCAACGATTTTCTGATATGTCGTGGAATTCGTTATAGATTGCGATGTATTCTTTTACCACTTTCATGCTTCGCCGAACAATGTCTTTGATTTCTGTGGCGCTCATCCCTTTCCGGATCAGCAACTTGATCTGGTCGTACTGCTTGATGTAACGATCCACGGCATCCTGACTGTGGGAGGTTTTCAGCACAATATCGGCTGGCGACATCCCCTGTTCGTAGTACGATATGATGATCGACTTGTGGGTCGGCAGACTGCCCATGTCCATCACGTAGCCCTTCAAGGGCGGGATTCTTCCCGTCTCTTTTACGTATGCCTTGAGATACTTGTGTATGGTACTCAAACTACGATTCAGCAAGACACCAACCTCGGCTCCGCTAAGAAGACCGCCCTGGGATTTTGCCGACTCGAGCAAGCGGATCATCGTTCTGATCTCACGACGATCGCAGTGCTCGTAATTCGTGTTTTTGTTTCCGTTTCGGGTAAAGACACGGTTCTCGACGTCCTCTTCGGTCACCAGTGGCAGGACAACCGTTGTCGAGCTGTAATCCTCGGTTTTCTTACCGTAATTCGGGCGTTGTCCGTCGTCCGCGGTGGTGCGAAACACGATCTCACCGATACCCACTGTCGAGGTCGATACGAAATACTCCGAATGAAGTTGCTCGATATCATCTGCCAGAAGCGAAAGGATTTTCCGCGAACCGATGATCTTGTATTCCGTTTCCAGCAAATGAATTAGAGCATTGCGAAAATTGCGCTTGTTGATCGATAATAGATATCTGTTTCTGCGACCAATCGCGCCTGGGAAAGTCGCACAGGAAGTTGAAACATCCCATTTTATGCAACGCCACATATCGTGCGACCACAAGCCACATTTCCGACGTATACGAATTCGGTACAGGATGCGGATTCAGGTGGACACCAACGCGCTTTAAACCAACGTCGAGCAGGTCGTTTCCGCTGTGGGTTTGATGATATCGGTTTCGTCGAGACAGATCACGTCGTTCTTGCCGATCTTGCGACATTGTTTGGCCAGCAATATCCGAGGAATCTATTTTTTGCAACTAAAATTCCTGCCTAAATCCTTTGATAACAAGCATCACATGATTTCTGCACAAGAATTTCAAGGGTATGCCTCAAGAAGGAATGCAACGAAGCGTTAGGTTACAATTAGTGACCGAACAGCCGGAACGACGTTGCCACAGATAGCCTGAAACCAGACATGTTGATTTTATCATCGCTATATGTGTACCAGTCGTCACTCATTTCGTAGTCGTAAAGCATGTATTGATAATCGAGCGCGATTTCAATCCGAGCCTTCTCGAAATACCTCTGGACCAGCAAACCGGCGTAGAGGCCTGGATTGCGCGGCTTGATCTTCAGATGAGCGGGATCGTCTCCCTGGACTCCCACGACATGCCAGTCTATCCCGATATGCGGCCCCGCAGATAGTTTGTCGTCTCTGGGGAAATGAATGGACGCATCGATCGAAGCCATCTTGATCAAGAAATCGGCAACATCCGCCGCACCGATACTGCCGGAAATATTGATGCGATACAAAGGTTTATGGATGGTGTAAAGCGCTTGAAGCATGATCCCCGGACCGACGCTGAGCTTCTCCTTGTCTTCCGTCTTTCCCGCGTATAAGTATGAGTTTGGTTCGTTCCCGTCTTCTGCAGTAAAACTTGCCTCAGTCATAATGAAGATCAGCTTAAAACCGATATGCAGTTCGCTGGTCTGAGCAGGTAGAGAACTTGCAAGTAGTAATACGATAACCAGTGAAAAAAGTGACGTTTCATACGTCTCCTCAGTGCTCGAACATTCGGAAGGAGGTTGCCACGGTTATGCGAAAGCCGAACAGGTTGATATCACCATCGTCGTATGTAGAAAAACCTTCGTCAAACTTGTAGTCGTAGGTCATGAACTGCAAATCGAGCGCGAACTCCACGCGTGCCTGCTCGAAGAAGCGCTGGGCCATGAAACCTGTGAAGAAGCCAGGGTTATTGGGCTTCAACTTCAGATTCGCGGGATCGGTTCCCCGAACTTCGGCGAAATGCCAGTCGAATCCGATGTGCGGTCCGGCCGCCAGTACCGCATCTTTATCCTTTGGAAACAGGATCGAGGCTTCGAGCGTCGTCATCCTGATCCGGACGTCGTTGATGAGCTGCACCTCGCCGAAGCTGTTCGACACGTTGATGAAGTAATAGGGCGTGCGATAGCAGTACATCGTTTGCAGCATGAGCCCGGGCCCGACAGCCGGTTCCCAGGTTCCGTCGCCTTTCCCGAAATACGTATGATAGCCTGCTGGATCGTCATTTCTGTAAACGTCCAATTCTCCACCTGCCGCCCAGAAGAACATCGGCTCGAATCCGATAAAAAACTCATGGCTCGATGCGTGAGTGATGCCGATGGAGGAGATGAGTATAAGAAAGATTACTATTTGCCGCTTCATACCACTCCTGTCCTCGTTTTTAGATGCGTAAATCAAGGGTGGGGAGTATAAAGGATTGTCAAGATTTAGATTTTGGTTGGAATACCCCCATTTTTCTGTGGAATCTTGGTTCGATGAATATTGATCGATGTTATCCACAGTGTTCTTCGACTCCGCTCAGGATGACACACTGTGGATAACTGCATCCATTTCAGGCGGTTGCAAAATAATTGTGTCATCCTGAGCGGAGTCGAAGGACAACAATTATTTTGCATACTCATGTCAGATTTTTTTACGAACATTTATAAACGGTAAGCATAGGTATGTCGTTGCAAAGCAGAACCATAGGCTTTCATGGCATGATAATTATAGGGGTATTCCTGATAGATTTTGGTTCGTCAGAATCCGACGCCAAGCCGGAGCGATAATCCCTGGTAATCGATTTCGTTGTCTTCCGGTTCCCAGCCGCCATTGCCATCGAGGTCGATTTTACCCTTCACATAATCGATCGAGCCGATCATGCGTGCGGCGAATCCCACCGATGTGACGCTCACGCCGATGATCACACCAGGGTCTTTCATCTCCATCGAGATATCGTCGTGGCTGGTCTTGTCGCCGTCCCAGGCGGACAACAGGTAGAACGCGCCCAGGTGTGGTCCGACCAGAAAATTCGAGCCGGTCGAGAACATGACACTGCTTTCGAGCGAGAAATAGGCGCTGTTGTAGAGGTTGTTGTGCAGGAATCCGATGCCGGATGCGAGCCGGATCTCGTATTTCTCTTTGATGTACTGGAAGCCCGGTTCGAACATGAATCCGATAGAGCCGTTGGCGTCCAGCACTTCCTTTCTGCCGTCGGTGTGCACGATGCGAATGACATCTACGGACGGCGCTGTGCTGATGTTGACCTCGAATCCGGGTAAAAATTTGATCTCCGCGACGAGTGGCAACGAAAGCAGCAGTATCACCGGAACGATCCAGCGTCTCATTACCTACTCCTGAATCTTGATGATGCGATCATTAGATTCGATCAGAGTGGGGCTAATCTTGTAGCACGCGGCGATCTTCTTCGCGACTTCCAGACCCGCCATTTCGTCGTTGGCAAAAACGATGCCCATGGGATCGCCCTGGTCGGTCTCGCAGCCGATTTTCTTGGGGAGATATGCGCCCGTGGAATAGTCGAGCTTCGAGTCGAGCGTTCTGCGTCCGGCGCCAAGCTCCACCAGCGCGTAGCCGATGGTCTGGCTGTCGATCGCTTCGATCCAGCCGGTTTCGGTGGCGAGGATGGGAATCTCGTACTTCGCCTGCGGCAGGATGGACGGGTCGTCGCAGATGGCTGGATTGCCGCCTTGAATTTCGATGAACTGCCGGAATTTTTCCAGCGCTTTGCCATTTGCATGCACTTCATCGAGCATCTTACGGGCTTCTTGCCTCGTGCCTGCTTTTCCGTTCAGGACGAGCATCTGTTCCGCGAGTGTTTTGGTGATGAGATCGACGTCGTCGTTCGGCTCGCCCCTCAGGTATTCGATCGTCTCGCGAATCTCCAGCGCATTGCCGGCATACCACCCGATGGGTGAATTCATGTCGGTATAGACGACCGCGATCTTCTGACCGAGCCTGTTGCCTACCGAGATCATCAGTTCTGCAAGCTGTTCGGCCTGCTCGATGGTTTTAATGAAGGCGCCGGTTCCGACCTTGAGATCGATCACGAGATTTTGCGCGCCCTCGGCGATCTTTTTGCTCATGATGCTGGCAGTGATGAGCGGCAGGCTTTCCACAGTGCCGGTGACGTCGCGCAGGGCGTAGATGCGGCGATCGGCGGGAACCAGTTCCTTCGACTGGCTGATGATTGCAAAACCGATTTCCTCGACCATCCGTTTGAACTCGTTTTCTGTGAAATCGGTGCGCATGCCCTCGATGGAATCGAGTTTGTCCAGTGTGCCGCCGGTGTGGCCGAGTCCGCGACCCGAGATCATGGGGACTTTGACGTCGCAGGCTGCCACCAGTGGTGCGAGTGGGAGAGTAATTTTATCGCCCACTCCACCAGTGGAATGTTTATCGACTGTATGCCAGTCTTCCGGGAAGGCGATGCGTTTGCCCGATTCGATATAAACGCGTGTCAGCGTTCGTGCTTCTTCCGGCTTCATGCTCTGGAAGAAGATCGCCATCAGCAGCGCAGACATCTGATATTCCGGGATTTCATCCGACAGATATCCGCCGATGAACCACCGGATTTCGTCTTCCGTCAGTTCACCGCCCATGCGCTTGCGTATGATCAGTTCAACCGGGTTGTACATCGCCGCCTCCTCAGTTACTCAGTTTTTCCACTTCGCCTTGCTCGCGGATCAGCTCCGCAAGGCGCTTCACGCCTTCCTTGATTTGCTCGATGTTGGCGTAAGAATAGTTGAGCCGGATCGAGTTGAATCGTTCGAATCCGGTCGGATAGAACTTGCTGCCGGGCACGAAAGCCACCTTATGCTTCAGCGCTTCGGTGAAGAGATCGTCGCCGTTCATTGATTCAGGCAGGGTGATCCAGATGAACATTCCGCCCTCGGGAACCGTCCACTTGACCCATGACGGCATAGTCTGCTCGAGCGTTTCGAGCATGACGTCGCACTGTTTGTGATAGAACTCGCGGACGAAATTGACGTGCGGTGTGAACTCTCCTTTTTCCATGTACCGTGCGATTACGCGTTGCACGATACATTCGGGTGTGACACTCACTTTTTGCAGCCAGGAGCACATCTTCTTGACGACCGGTGCGCAGCTCATCACGTAGGCGACGCGTAGTCCGGGACCGAGCAGCTTCGAGAACGACTTGATCAGTGTGACGGTCTCGTCGTTCTTGAATTCTGTGCGCGCGATCTCGAAGAGCGACTTGGGAATCTCCCCTTTGTAGCGGAGTTCGCCGTAAGGATCGTCCTCGACGATGAGCAGACCCTTCTCAATGGCGAACGCGATGATTTCGCGCTTCCGTTCGATGGACATGCTGATACCGGTCGGATTCTGGAATTCGGGGATGAGATAGATGAATTTTGTTTTTTTACCGGCTGCGATCGCTTTTTCGTACGATTCCTTCAGAAGGTCGATGCGCATGCCTTGCTCGTCCATCTCGACGGGGGCGATCTCGGCGCCGGCTCCTTCGAATGCCACCAGCGTTCCGACGAAGCTGGGTCCCTCGGTGAAGATGACATCGCCGATATCGATGAAGGTTCTTGTGTAGAGGTAAAGTCCGTTGGTCGAACCCGCGGAGATCAGCATCTCCTGAGCGGTTAATCCTTCGATACCCTCATGTTTCAGAAGTTGTTCTTTCAGGATGGCGTCGCCTTCGCTGGCTCCATATTGCAGGACATCCGCGCCTTCTTCAGCTACCACTTCGGAGAATATCTCCGCCAGACGTTTGCTGGGGAAAGTCTTCGGCGACGGGAATCCGCCGGCAAAAGAAATCATACCCGGAACACCTTTGGTTTGATGCACAAGTTCCCTGATCATGGACGATTTCATCGTAACGGTTAGACTCGAATACAAATTCTGGATTGACATAAGCACCCTTTCAGATTTTTTCTTCACTAAATCGATACGGCGGATGTTCAGTCAATGAAAATATCCAGTATGGAGAAGATTTAGGGATCTACCTCTGCCATAAGGGATATCGTTCACCGAGGTTGGCAACACAATTGATTTGGTATGTATCAAGTGTCGAGCGCTACCGATTATCCTTGCCTACTCGTCCAGCATCTCACGCACCCGTGCGGCGAGGGATTGAACCGTGAACGGCTTCTGGATATAGTGCAGTCCCGAATCGAGGATGCCGCGCTTGGCGATAACATCGTCCGTATAGCCGGACATGAAGAGCACCTTCAGATCGGGAACAATTCTCCTGGCGTTTTCGTAGAGCTGCTTGCCGTTCATCTCGGGCATCACGACATCCGTCAACAGAAGGTCGATTTTACCATCGAGTTCCTTGAGCTTTTCGACAGCCTTTCTTCCGTTGGTGGCGTTGATGACCTGGTATCCATGATGCATGAGAATCGATTCAGCCAGCAGGAGAACCTGCTCGTCGTCTTCCACCAGCAGAATCGTCTCGGTTCCGCCCAGTGAATGGGATGCCGACGCCGCTTCATCCTGAAGGGATTCGAGGATCTCCTTCGCAATGGGCAGAAATACTTTGAAGGTTGTTCCTTTATCAATTTCACTGATGACCTGAATGCTCCCTTCATGCTGTTTGATGATTCCGTAAACCGTCGCCAGTCCGAGTCCTGTACCCTTGTGTTTGCTCTTCGTCGTGAAGAACGGCTCGAATATCTGATTCTGAGTTTCTTCGTCCATACCATACCCGGTGTCGCTAACGCTCAACATCACATAGTAACCGGGTCTGACCGGCTCGTGCTGCGTCACCATGGAATCGTCGAGATATACGTAATCTGTGCTTAGCGCAAGTTCGCCACCTTCAGGCATTGCATCCTGGGCGTTGATCACCAGATTCATGATGACCTGCTCCAGTTGCCCGATATCGCCCTCGATCAGCAGGTGTCGTTTACTCAGGAGAATGTCCATTGTAATGTCTTCGCGAATGGACATACGCAGGAGTTGCTCAAATCGCTCCAATAATTGATTGATATCCACCGGCTCGAAGCGTAGCGTCTGCTTCCGGCTGAACGCGAGCAACTGACTGACCAGATCCTTGGCTCGCGTCGCGGCATTGACGATCTGCCGGACCGATTCACGATTCATTTCCGATTCGATGTTTTCCAGCAGAAGGAGTTCGCCATAGCCGAGGACAGGGGTGAGAAGGTTGTTCAGATCATGTGCCACGCCACCGGCAAGCCTGCCGATCGATTCGAGCTTCATTGCCTGATAGTACTGCTCCTGAAGCCTCTCGCGTTCTTTTTCAAGTTGTCTTCTTTCCGTGATATCCGACGCGATGCCGCAGAGCGCGACCTTCCTGCCCGTCTCGTCATATACGATCTGGGTGCGGGTGTCCATGACCAGTTCTTTTCCCTCGGTGGTGTAGTTGACAACAACGCCTTCCCAGCTTCCGTTTCGGAGTGTAACTTCGAAAATCTCATGTTGCGTAGCGCCCTGTTCGGGATTTTCACCGTAATCTTCCACCGATCGTCCGATCAATTCGTTCTTCGACTTACCAAGTTGTCGAACCTCAGCTTCATTGACGTAGGTGATGACTCCGTCCAGATCCGTGACTGTAACGCAGTCCCTGATCTGGCTCAGCACAAGCGCCTGGAGTCGCAGTTCGGCTTCCGCCTTTTTACGGTCCGTGATATCCATGATGGTGAACGTTTCGCCCTGAGTAATATCTTCGGGATTGAGAGACGCAATTCCCAGGAGCACATCGATGACACTGTTATCCTTCCTCAGGAAGCGGGTTTCGACAGTGCCGATTCCAAATTTTTCTATTAGATACTGTCCCTTGCGATTGATCTTCTGATATTCTTCTTCGGAGGGATAGAGGAACCGGGTGTTTTTTCCTACGATTTCGCCACGAGAATATCCGGTGATCTCCTCGAAGCGATCATTGACGGTCTGAATGATTCGGCCTGCGTTGATGCCGATACCCACGGGCGCGGCACGGAAGATGCTCCGCATTCTGGCCTCACTGTCTCGAAGCGCGGTCTCGGTTTCTTTTTGCTCGAGGATATCCTGAAATACCTCGAGAATGTGCTCCTTTCCATTCACGAAGACGCGACGGGCATTCTTCAGGATGGGATTGCGAAATCCGTCTTTGCACTTGATAAATGTATCCATGCCCTCGAAGCCGGTCTGATTGTCGGACCAGATCGGACACTTCTTCGAGATCGAGCCTTTCGGGCATACGATGTCGCACAATTCGCCGACCAGTTCTTCACGTGCGAATCCGGTAATTTCGCAGGTTCGTCGGTTGACGTCGATGATCCGATAATCCTTGTCGATAAGGATCATGCCGCCAGGGAGGTTCATATGGAGCGTTCTAAATAGCTCTTCGCTCTCTTTAAGCTGTTGTTCGGATTTCTTGCGATCGCTGATGTCACGGATCACACCGATCGAACCGCTTTTATCGCCGTGTCGGTAGAGCTTACCCGTCAATTCTCCGAAAAACACCGATCCATCACCACGCTTCATTCTCAGCTCGAGTTTGTCCGAAGGTTTCCCCGTCTTAATCGATTCCTTGAATGCGGTAACTGCTTTATCAAGCTCTTCATGACTCAGAAAAGTAGTGAAGCAATTACCGATCATCTGTTCAGGTTCAAGCAGGAATAGCAGAGAAACTACTGGGGATACATATTCAATAATCCCGCGTTCGTCCGTCAGATAGATCATCTCGTTGATCTGCTCGGTTATCGAGCGGAAACGATCTTCACTGACGCGCAGGGCTGTTTCCGCTTTCTTCTTCTCCGTAACATCCTCGAACAGCATCACCATTTCGCCTGGCCCGGTGCTGAAGGCGTTGACCAATACCATTTTATGGTGATGATTGTTCGGTATTTCAATCTCATCGGTCAGGTGCAACTTCCCTTCTCGAATATCCTGGTTGTATTTATTTAAAAAATCGGTCGTTTTGGCGTCCGGGAAGGCTTCATTTATCTTGAGTCCAACGAGTTCGGAATTCGAAAACCCAAAGATACTGTCCGCGGCTGAATTCGCACCTTCGAACCGTAATACTCCTTCCGGATCGAGGCGATACATGTGAATACCGAAGGGGCTGCACTCGACGACGCTGCGGAACTTCGCTTCGCTGAACTCGAGCGCTTTCTGTCTTTTAATGTCATCCGTAACGTCACGGGCGCTGGCGTAGGTTACATTCAATGCGAGGTCAGGATGAGAAACCCAGCGCAGCATGCGATACGATCCATCCTTGCAGCGATAACGATTCTGGAAGTCGGTTACCTCGGTGCCTTTTGTCAGACATTCGTTCATGACATCCATCGTCGATTGCAAGTCGTCGGGATGGATAAAATCGATGAATGGATGGTCGATAAGCTCTTCTTCCGTATAGCCGAGAACGCGTGTGAAAGCGGGATTGACTTTCAGGAAATTGGTGGTTGACAGGTCTGCGACGCAGATCATATCCAAAGACATGTTGAATACTCTGGTCAATTCGGATTCTACACGCTTCTGGTTCGTGATGTTTCGTACGAATACGGTAACGCCTTTGATTTCACCGGTCTCGCGATCGGGAATCGGATAGCTGAGCAGCTCGAGCCATTCGAGGTCGGATCCGGGAGTTGTTCGGACTACTTTCCGTCCGGTTTTTCCGGTTTGGAGGCATTTGATCGAAGGGCATTCAATGCAGGATTCATCGCTTTGATAAAACAGCATGTGGCATTTATAACCCTCGAGAGGCATCATGTTCTTGAACCATTTGTTCATGACGTTGTTTACCCGGACAATGTTCAGGTCTTTGTCAAGCAGGCACACGCCATCCTGAATGCTGTTGAAGAGGTCGCTGAGAGAGGCTTCGTTCTCTTCGAGTTGTTGTCGTATGCGATATTCACCGGTTATATCTCTGAAAACCATGACGACGCCTGTGATTTCGCCATTTTCGCCGTGGATCGGTGATGCCGAATCGGAGATCTGGTACTCGTTGCCGTCTCTGGAGAGTAATACCGTGTCGTTTGCAAGTCCGATAATCCTGCCCGATTCAAGAACTCTCGAAAGGGGATTTCTGGCCTGTTCTCGCGTTCTGGCATTAATAATGTTGAACACTTCCTCGATTTCATGCCCTGCCGCTTCTTCGAATTTCCATCCTGTAAGGGTTTCCGCGATCGGATTCATCCGAACGATAAATCCTTCGACATCCGTCGCGATCACCGCATCGCCGATCGAGTCCAGCGTGGTACGCAGCTTGACTTCCTCATCGTGCAAGGCTCGCTCGGTTTGTTTTTTCTCCGATATATCCTGAACGATACACTCGATGATCCGGCTGTCTTCACCCTTCATCCACGAGGCAGTTAAAGCCACATCGAGAGAAGATCCATCCTTGTATTGGAACGTGGTTTCCCATGCCTCGATACTTCCCTCGGTTTCCATGATTTCGAAGAAGGTCTCGACACTCCGGGCACCGTTGAAGAGCATAGTTTTCGCATCTTTCAGTTGGATGATTTCTTCAGGTGAATCGTAGCCGCACATCAAGGCAAGGGCTGGATTACAGATGATGATTTTCCCATTCTCGTCGATCTGGATAATCCCATAGAGGGCATCGGTGAAGATGCGCTTGTAGCGGTTCTTCTCCTTTTCCAGTTCGGCTATTTTCTTCTGCAATTCCGGATAATAACTCTTATGAGCAGAAAATTGTCCAAGTCCAAGCAAGCCTTCGAGTTCTTTATCTTCGATTCTGTTTTCCAATTCGTCGTCGTTTCGTTTCCCCATACTCTCCTCAGCAATACTATGCGTTTTGAAAATTTACATTCTGTGTGGCTACATCGCTTCGTGGAAAATTCTCTCGATGTCCTTCTGGCAGGGTTTCCTCGGGTTGGTGAGCATGCATGAATCCTTCAGTGCTTTTTGGGCGAGCATTGGGATATCTTCATCTTTTACACCCCTGGAACCGAGTGTCCCCGTGATTCCAACTTCATGTTTCAGCCACCGGATCCTCGACAGTAGGGTCTGCTTGATCTCCAGACTCTTCATGTCGTGGGTCTCGATGTCCAGTGCCTGTGCGATTTTCCGGTATCGCGTCTGTCTCTGCTGGTAATTATAGTCGATCGCGAAATCCAACAGCATTGCATTACACTCGCCGTGGGGGAGATCGAGAAATCCTCCCAGGCTGTGCGCCATGGCGTGCACAGCGCCCAGACCGGCATTCGAGAAGGCCAGTCCCGCTTTCATGCTGGCAAGCATCACCCGCTCGCGTAGCGCCATGTTTTCACGATCATGCAGTAGCCCCGGGAGATGATGCCATATCAGGGTGATTGCGTCCAGCGCATAGCAATCTGTCAGCGGCCCGCTTCCCATGGATACATACGCCTCGATCGCGTGGACCATTGCATCGATACCGGTGCAGGCCGTTAGATAGTCGTCCATCGTCGTGGTGGTTTCCGGATCCACGAGCGCAATATCCGGAACCAGAGCCTTGCTGACGATCGCGACCTTTCGTTTCCCTTCTACGTTTGTAATAATCGTAAACTGAGATACATCCGACGAGCTTCCGGCTGTTGTCGGAATGAAGATCAAGGGTGGGACAGGTTTGGTTATCTTATCGACGCCCTCGAATTCGAGAATATCTCTTGCGTGTGAATGAACGATTCCAATAGCTTTCGCGCAGTCCATCGGACTGCCTCCGCCGATCGATACGATGAGGTTGCATCCGGTTTCTTCCAGAAGTAACGCACCTTCCATTACCTGACCGGAGCGTGGATTCGGGCAGATATTCGAGAAGATTTCGTACTCAAGGTGTTGTTCCTTGAACTGTTCGAGGATCTCCTCGACCCAACCGGCATCGATCACGCCCTGATCGGTTACGATCAAGATTCTCGAAGCCGAGAAGAGTTGTGCGTATCGACTTGCCAGTTTCCTTGCGCCAACTCCGAAGATAATCTCCGGAGCGACGAATTTCCTCAGGTGCAGCAGGTCTGTGTGCATAGACACTCCTTCACCTACATGATACACACCCTCCCGAGCTTTCTTTCAGAGACGGTATCCAGTCCTGGACTAAGGCAATACCGATATTGAACCTTATACAGAATAATCTAATCTTTCTTCTCGTTATCGCCACATGTAAGTTCTTCATGGAACCGAAATATTAAAACAGCCCTGCATGGGCTGCCAGAGCGGGACTGGAACGTTTCATGTAATATTAATTTGTTGTTGATTTTCGATTATTTAAAACGATGGACAAATCTGCTGACGAAGATAATATCCTTTACAAATTCGCGCGGGGAATCCCGTATGACAAAAAAGCAGAAGGCGGCCATAATGTTGATCAACTATCTAAAAATTGCATTCCGCAATCTGTTCCGACACAAGTTCTTTACGATAATCAACATCTTCGGCCTTGCCTTTGGTCTTTCCATTTCGATCATCATCGGAACCTGGATATGGCAGGCATTGAAGCATGATTCTTTTCACGAGAACTATGACCGGATTTTTCGAGTATTCGAGTCACAGCACTACGAGGGACGCGACATCTTCTATACCGTGGCAACGCCCGGGCCCCTCGCTTCGGCTCTTGAAGAAGATTTCCCCGAGATCGAGAAAGCAACCGTCGTTTCTCTCGTTTACCATAAGTTCCCGGTTCGACAGGGCGATACCGTTCTCATGGAAAGACGAATGGCGTGTGTTCAGCCAAGTTTCTTCGAGATTTTCACATATCCGTTCATCGAAGGCGATCCCTCTACAGCCCTTCGCGAGCCCAATACCGCGGTCATCACCCAGACCGCAGTGGAGAAATACTTCGGTGAGCTCGACCCGATCGGTAAGACGCTGAACATAGACAACCAGTATGAGATGCGGGTTGTGGGTGTTATAGAAGACATGCCCGACAATGCGATGTACGATATCGATATTCTCTTCCCGTTCGAGTTCGCGAAGGACCTCTCCGATTCCGTGATCGACGATTGGGCATATAATTCGTATCAGACGTACATTCTGCTCGATCCGGGTGCAGATCCCGGCGAGGCAGAGCTGAAGATCACCGGTTTCATCAAGCAGCACAACGAAGGCTCCGCCTGCATGCTGCATTTGATGCACATATCCCGAATCGAACTATACAATCTGGACGGCAGCGAAATGAAGATGCAGTACATCCGTATTTTCGGTATTATCGCGATTTTCATTATTGTCATCGCCTGTATCAATTTCATGAATCTCTTCACCGCCAGATCGTCGCTTCGTGCGCGCGAAGTGGGTTTGCGAAAGGTGGCCGGGGCGAAGAAGATTCAGCTTATCGGTCAATTCTATACCGAATCGTATCTGACGGTCATCATTGCGCTGATCCTGTCTCTCGGATTGACATCGCTATTCCTCTTTCTGTTCAACCGGCATCCCGGATTCACACTGCCGAGTCCGTTTCACAACAGCCTGTTTTATCCTGTGATCGTGCTATTCACGCTGATCATCGGGGCGATTGCCGGAATATATCCCGCGCTGGCGCTATCATCGTTCAAGCCGGTGACTACCCTGAAGGGATCCAGGCTCAAGTCGGGCAAGTCGTTGCTGAGGAAGCTGCTGGTTGTACTGCAGTTCTCACTGTCGATCGGATTGATTATATCCACGCTGATCATCTATAGCCAGATCCGCTATCTGCAGAACAAGGATCTCGGTTTCGACAAGGAGAACGTCATCATGATCGAGCTGCCGCGCGGCGGACTGGAGCTGGTCAATCTTGTCCGCGACAAGCTCAAGGGCGATCCGGGTGTTCTCGCGGTGTCGGCGGGAAGTAACAATCCGTCGAATATCGGTTCATCAACGTCCAATGTCGAATGGGACGGTAAACCGGAGGACGAAACCTATCTGATCAATATTGCATCCAACGACTACGACTATTTCCGGTGTTTCGGAATCAAGATGATCGCGGGGCGAGAATTGGATCCCGACCAGGGTGAAGAGGTCAATCAGTATATTATCAACAAAACCATGGCGGATATCATCGGGAAAGACAACCCAGTCGGCGAGCGTATGGCTTTGTGGGGCATGGAAGGCTCGATCGTCGGGGTTTGCGAGGACTTCATTTTCAACGGCTTTTCGAGCGTGATGGAACCGGTCGTGTTCTTGCGCCTCACCGGATACATAAACAGCGTGTTCGTGCGACTTGCGCCTGGCGACCAGTCTGCTGCCATCGAACGCATTGAAAATATCTGGAATGAGAGCAGTCCGGATTATCCGTTCGATATGAGATTCTTCGACGAGTACATGGATTTCTACTTCAAATCGACGATTGTCATCGGGCAACTGTTTCTCGTATTCACGCTGCTCGCGGAAGTGATATCCTGTCTCGGGCTGTTCGGTCTGGCATCGTTCATGACCATGCAGCGCACGAAGGAGATCGGGATTCGCAAGACCCTCGGGGCTTCTATCGGGAATGTGATCGTATTGCTCGGGATGGATTTCATCAAATGGGTGATTATCGGGAACGTGATCGCGATTCCGCTTGCCTGGCTTGCAATGCGAAGCTGGTTGCACAATTACGCGTACCATACCAGCTTGAATCCTCTGATATTCATTCTCGCAAGCCTGCTTTCGATAGCAATCGCTATACTGACAGTGACGTGGCAATCGGTGACGGTAGCACGCATGAATCCCTCGAAAACACTGAAATATGAATAGGAATCATGAATCTGCATTAATTCGGTAAAGCCGCCTTGACAAATCGTCCCGCTTTTGCACCATGGTTCACAAAGGAGGAAAATATGGCAACACGTTACATCATTATCGGAGGCGCCGCTGCCGGACCGAAAACCGCGGCCAAGATCAGACGGCTGGATGAATCGGCGGAAATTACGCTGATCCAGAAAGGATCGTACATGTCCATGGCATCCTGCGGGTATCCCTATTTCATCGGTGGCGTTTTCGATGAGAAGGAAAAGCTCGTTTGTACACCCACCGGTGCACCCCGCGACGAGGCATTTTTCCAGAATGCAAAAAAGGTCAAGGCATGCACGAACACCGAAGCGATCAAGATCGATCCCGAGAAGAAAACGGTGACTGTGCGCTCCCTCCAGAGCGGTGAATTGAACGAACTGCCTTATGATAAGCTCATGATCGCTGTGGGTGCGTCGCCGATCAAACCGCCGATTCCGGGTATCGATCAGGAGAATGTCACAACGCTGCACGATATCAACAACGCCCTTTTCATTAAGGAGAAGGTCAAGAGCGGGAGCGTGAAAAAGGCTGTCATTATCGGTGGCGGACTCATCGGTATCGAGACTGCGGAAGCCTTCGCGCTTGCCGGAATCCAGGTGACCGTTGTCGAGAAACTGCCGTACATTCTTCCTTTCCTCGATCCCGAAATGGCGCTGATTGTCCAGAATCACCTGACCCAGAAGGGCGCTCGGGTTCTGACCGGCGTTGCCGCGGTCGAATTCCCCGGCAACGGCAAAGTGACCGGTGTCAGGCTCGACAATGGGGAAAAGCTGGAAGCCGATTTCGTGGTCGTCTCCATCGGCGTGAAGCCCAACAACGAACTGGCGAAGACAGCCGACTTGAAGCTGGGTGTCAAGGGCGCGATCTGCGTCAATCGTTTCATGCAGACAAGCGATCCCAATATCTTCGCGGCGGGTGACTGCGTGGAAACCACCGATCTGGTAACCTTCAACAAGATCCACTGGCCCATGGGCGATGCGGCGAACCTTCAGGGTCGCGTCGCGGCACAGAATATGGTTCTCGGTAACTGCGCCGAGTACGAAGGTGCGGTCATGACCGGTATCTGCAAGGTATTCGACTACACCGTCGGCAGCGTGGGTCTCTCCGAAAGTCGCGCGCGTAACGAAGGTTACAGTGATATCATCACCGCGATACACGCCGCACCGGACAAGCCCGGCTTCATGGGCGGCAAGCTGCTGATTATAAAGCTGGTGGCGGATAAGCACACAGGAAAACTGCTCGGTATGCAGGCCGCCGGACCGGGAGACGTCTCCAAGCGGCTGGCGATCGGCGCGATGGCGATCCACAATTGTATGCACGTGCATCAATTGGTAAACCTCGATCTTCCATATGCACCGCCCTTCTCGCAAGCGCTTGACGGGTTCATCACTGCGGTTCACGTCCTGGAAAACAAGCTCCTCGGCCGCATGGACGGTATCAGCTCGATGGAGCTCAAGGCATTGCTGGACAAGGGAGAAGAGAAACCGTTCCTGCTCGACGTTCGCGGTCCGGAGGAATTCGAACAGATGCGACTCGACATCGGTGAAACGCTAATCCCGCTCGGAAAACTACGCAAAGAACTCGACAAGCTGCCTGAGGATAAGGATGCTCCGATTATTACGTGGTGTAAAATCTCACTGCGCGGCTACGAAGCTTCCTGTATATTGCGTGGTCATGGCTATACCAACGTCCGCGTACTCGAAGGCGGCCTGATGGCATGGCCTTTCAAGATGACGAAGAAGTAAACAATATAAACATCGATCCGCTGACGCCCTGCTTTCGCGGGGCTTTTTTTCACATTTGCGAAAGATGAAATCAGTTATAAATTATAAATAGGGAACATTTCTTGCATTATCAAGCTTTCGACATACGAAGGAGGTCCCATGAAGTGCATGTTATGTGTTTTTTTTATACTGTTTGCTTTCTCAATATCTGCACAGGGTGTTGAACCCGAAGGTTCCGGTACACAGGAAGACCCCTACATCATGCGTTCACCCGGTAATCTTGAATGGCTCGGCAACACGACTGCCGCCTGGAACAATCACTTCGTCCAGATTGCAGACATTGATGCATTCGTAAGCCGCAACTGGAACGAGGGCGCCGGTATGATTCCCATCGGAAACTACGACGATTGCTTCACGGGTTCTTACGATGGCCGAGGATTCGAAATTTCGAATCTGTATATGAATCGCACCGAAGAGAACGATATCGGTTTATTCGGATGGATTACCAACGCGACCATTATCAATACGTCTCTTGTCGATTGCTCGATCCGGGGTAGAACGCGGGTCGCCGGACTCGTCTCCTATGCATCATACAGTGTGATTGACAATTGCATGGTTTCCGGGGAAGTCATTGCGAACCAGAACTGGGCAACAGGTCTGGTCTTCGAACTTTGTAGCAGCGAAGCGGAGAATTGCTACAGCAATGCCAATGTCACTGCAAACGGCGGTCAAGCCAGCGGTATGTTCTATGTGCTACTTAGTAACGAATCTACGAGTAACAGCCACTACGACTATGAAACCGTACGCGTCAACGGAGAACATGCGGTTCATTTCGGTGCGCTTCCATCGGGGCTGTACCATGACTGGATAAACAACTCGCGAATGCTCGATATCGACAATTATCTAACAATGGATGACTCCGAATACCTGATCACATCGTTCGATGACTTCGAGAAACTCCTCGCCTTCGGTACGCAAGAAGGCGTAGCGTTTCGGTTGACAACGGATCTCGATTTTTCCAATCACCCTAATTTCTTTATCCCTCAGTTGTCATGCGATTTCAATGGTGGCGGAAATACCCTCCGGAACATAGATATCGCTCTCGATGATTTCCAGGTATCGAGCGGATTTTTCTGCATTGCCAGTGATTGCGCGATCAGCAACCTGTATTGTACGCAAATCGAGTTCTACGGCGGTGACTATGGCGGTTTTCTTGCGGGGCTGGGTTACGATCTGACCGTTACAAACTGCCACTTCGACGGAATTGTTGGATGTGAGGATTTCGCGGGTGGCTTTATAGGCTCGGTGAAGAACTCGACGTTCGAGAATTGTAGCTTCACCGGACAGGTAAGTGGTGGTTACCAGACAGGTGGACTCTTCGGAGTATTGCATACATCCCATTGCATCGATTGCATGGTGGATGCAGTCGTTACAGGCATAGGAAGTGTCGCGGGTATTACCGGGATATTGAACTTGTGCAGCAGCCTGACTCGTTGCTATTCCTGCGGTGAAGCCAATGCATCAGGACAGTTTGCAGGCGGCATTTTCGGACAGCTGGGCACGAATTCCAACATAGATGAGTGTTTTTCGAGTGTAGATGTGTCAGGACATGAATACGTTGGTGGTTTCGGAGGTAATGCCTCTCAACCAAGGATCTCGAATTGCTATGCCTATGGGGATGTGCAGGGGTATGATTATGTCGGAGGATTCATAGGTCAGGTTTTACAATCCAGCTCGTTTATCGGGACGATAAACAACTGCTATTCCAGCGGATTTGTGCATGGCGAAACAAACGCGGGTGGGCTGATCGGTCATGTCCAGGCATGTGATATCCTCAATTGCTTCTGGGATATCGATTCATCGGACTTGGAAACGAGTGATGGCGGAACCGGGAAATCATCTGAAGATATGCGTCGTATCAAAACCTATACATATCTGGAAACTTACGGACTCGATGAAGCCTGGGATTTCCAGGGTAATTATTACGACGATGCCGGAAACGAAGACATCTGGCAAATCAACGCGACAGTCAACGATGGGCTGCCGTATCTTACCTGGCAGGGATTCGTACCTGTCGAAGAAGGGACCGGACAAGCGCCAATTCTCTCCAGCGCGTTCAACGCCATCTACCCCAATCCGTTCAATCCCGAGACGACCATCTCCTTCAGCGTCGCTACGGGCGAGACGGCGACGATAGAAATCTTCAACATCCGCGGACAGCGCGTGAAGAGCTTCGACCAGTTCAAGGCCGGCGAACACACGGTCGTCTGGCACGGAATGGACAACACGAACAAACGCGTCGCGAGCGGCGTTTATTTCTGCCGGTTGCAGACGGGGGAGAAGGCCGAAGTCCGAAAACTCATGCTACTGAAATAATCCTGAACCTGGAGGTAATCATGCGATACCTGACTCTGACAATTCTGTTTTTACTTGGCCTGACATCGCTATTCTCTGACGGTGTGCAGCCGAACGGCTCCGGAACCGAAAACGATCCCTACCAGATCGAGACGCTTGATAACCTCTTATGGCTCAGCACGACACCCGAGTCCTGGGACAGCCACTTCATCCAGACGGCGACGCTAACTGCTGCGGATACGCAAAACTGGAACGACGGCGCGGGATTTTCGTGTATCGGTCATGAAGACAATCCATTCTCGGGTGTCTATAATGGGCAGGATTACACGATTTTCAATTTATACATCAACAGGGCAGATTCGACCAATGTGGGAATGTTTGGCCAAACAGAGGAGGCGGAAATATCGAATATAAATATTTCGAACCTCAATGTAACGGGATATGATAAAACGGGTGGACTGATTGGACGCAGTGAGTTTACAACGGTGAGAAATTGCAGAGCAATCGGTAATGTTACTGGTAATTCATCTGTCGGAGGGCTCTTTGGGATGTTCATCTGGGGATCATTAGCTGATAGCTGCCGCTTCACCGGGGTAGTCAATGGCTCTTCAAGTGTCGGTGGATTCGTGGGTTATAGCAGCTCTTCATGTATCGAAAATTGCCATTCACAGGCATATGTTCACGGTGAATATGGAAGCGTTGGTGGATTTATCGGGAGAATCAGCTATGATCTATCTATTTCTTCCGGTAGTTGTTCCGGAAGCGTTTCTGGTGACTATTATGTCGGAGGTTTTTTAGGCGAATTTGAAACGAATGACTGGTATGAACGTAACATTGTCGATTCTTACTCAAGCTGCAATGTTCACAGCAGTGGTTTTAGTGGGGGATTTTCCGGAGAATACACGAGAGGGAATTGCTGGAATTGCCATTACAATTACGAAACCGTCCTACTGAATGGCGAGCATCGTATCACGTGTGGAGCGGTCGGAACCGATCTATATAATGACTGGCTGGCGAATGATTTAACGCTCAATGTGGACGATTATTTCGAGGTTGCGGATTCCTGTTACCTCATCAACACATTCGATGATCTAAATAACATGCTTTACTTCGCCGAGCATGACACTTGTCGATACCGTTTGATGAACGATTTGGACATGGAGAGCCATCCGGGATTTCTATTTCCTTTGTTTCACGGAGAATTCGATGGGAATGGTCATACGATTTCCAATCTGGTTCTCGATATGGATAACCAATCGCGCGTCGGTTTTTTCAGTGTGTTGGAAAATTCAAAAGTATGTGATCTTTCGTTGGATAATATCGATGTGTTCGGTTGTGAATACGTTGGTGGGATCGCGGGAGTACTATGTGGTAATCAAATCATCACCGACTGTAAGGTGAATGGAACAATTGAAGCACATAGTAGATGTGGTGGTTGTGCAAGTAATGCAGGCGCCGAGCTCCTGTTATCACGATGTAGTTTCTCTGGTTCGATCACTGGGGATGATTACCTGGGTGGGATCATAGGCATAATCTATTCATCAGAATCGTCTATGATTTCAGAATGTAGCAGCGATATGGATATCAGCGGGGAAAGCTATATGGGCGGTTTTGTCGGATGTTTACATAATGATGCGACCATCGTCAATTCCTATTTCGTCGGCACGGTTACAGAGGGAGCTCACAGTGGTAATTTTATCGGGGATGTTACGGACGGATATATCGAGAACTGCTATAGTGCGAGTACCAGTATCAATGCAGTAGTAAGGGGAACGCTTGATGATTGTGTTGATTGCTTCTTCAACACCGACATGAGTGAGCATACGTATGACGCCTATGCGATCGGGATAACTACTGAAGAAATGCGAGATATTTCTACTTACACAGATATTTCAATCTTCGGTTTGACCAATCCTTGGGATTTCTACCGAAATCCCTGGGGAGGCGAATCAGGTGAAGACATCTGGTGTATTGACGAAACGCTGAACGACGGATTTCCATATCTGAGTTGGCAAACATTAATTCCCGAGCCGGTGGACGATGAGGTGGTACCCTCGCTGGTAACCGAACTGCAATCCATTTATCCCAATCCCTTCAACCCCGAGACGACCATCTCCTTCAGCGTCGCTACGGGCGAGACGGCGACGATAGAAATCTTCAACATCCGCGGACAGCGCGTGAAGAGCTTCGACCAGTTCAAGTCCGGCGAGCACACGGTCGTCTGGCACGGAACGGACAAAACCAACCGGAATGTCGCGAGCGGCGTCTATTTCTGCCGGTTGCAGACGGGAGAGAAGACGGAAGTACGCAAGCTGATGTTGTTGAAGTGATTATATCATTCGATCAATTTCTATAGGGGCAGATCTCTGTGTCTGCACACAGACTGTTGACGAACCTGAGCGGGAGAACCGTTCAGGTTCGTTATTTTCTTGGATTATTTCGATGTTTAAGACAATTGAATTGGATCGATGAAGAATATCACCGACAAATGCCGTAACTGGCTCAGAAATGCAGGAAGTGGAGAGTTTTGGTTGAGCCATCTCGTTAACTTCTTAATGTTCTGAACAATCGCCGTCATATAGGCTTGTTCTTTGACCCTTTCCAATCCTCTGAATCTCGCGTATCGATATCAGTGTATTTGCTTTGCGTTGGCGAAGCTCCGCTCAATCGTCTCCTTGCGTCTTGACGTTGAATCCGTTCAGTATAGGGAATGCTGTCGTGAATATTTGCGGGTGTACCATGGATGTCGGTAATGAAATTCACTTTGGCGTCAACCGTTCGGTGACCCAGATAGTAGAATCCCTTTGGTTTACCGTCACGAGTCATGAACCCGCTGTCCGGGTCGGTTGTGCTGGACTTGATCTCCTTTGTCGGCGGATTGCTATCTTTCCTGGGTGGAAGCGGTTTCTTGCCATGCTGCCGACGATCGTTCTTCCAGCTCTTCGAGATACTTCTTTAGGCGTTTCGTTCACCACGATCGGCTTGAACTTCTTTGGGTTCGCATCTGCCTTGGTGTGGGTTGAATCCGTAAAGAGTATCTTGCCTTCCACCAGTCAGTTCTCGATACCTCGCCTAACGATCTCGGTGAAGACTTCCTCGAAAACCGAGCTGTCGGTAAATCGCCTTCTGCGGTTCTGGCTGTAGCATTATCGCCACTTTATTAGATAATAATGCCATCTATTTTATTTATAGCAAGTTATATGAGATATAAAACACATGTTTTCCGTGCAGGAAACCTCAGAAAAAAACAAAGCCAGGTCAATCGCCCTGGCTTTGTCAACTTTCTGAAGTCGGCGTGCTGCCGGCTTCTATTAATACGATATTAACTGCTTAAAAATGGAATTCCACGCCGAGGGCCATCGTCTTGATGGTCTCGTCTTCACCCTTGATCTCGCCGTCGTTGTTGTAGTCGGCATAGCGTTCCTGGTATTTGGCGACCAGGTTGGTGTTTGCGGACATGCCATAGATAACTGTACCGGTGATGAGAGTTGTCGGGGTTTTCCATTCTTTCAGAACGTGTTTCACGCGCGTCTGCTGGTATGCAACGGAGAGCTCCTTGAGCTGCGGAATGATCTTCTGCGCCAGCGAGAGTTTACCCCAGATCGACTTGTTGCGATTATTCCAGCCTTCTGCTTCATCCGAATTCGTGTACATGTCCTCGTACGCAACCGTCAGATAGAGCGTATTGAAGAGGTTTGCCGTTACGCAGCCGTACCAGCCCTGCATTTCAGGGTTAAGCGGTAGCGTTTCTTCTTTGGTGACGGCGACAGTCGAATCGTTCTGCGTATAAACCGTCACGCGGTTTTCGTCATAGAGATTGTCGAAGAAGGACGGTTCGAAGTCCTCGTGGTAGTAGCGGTATTCGAGATTCATGTTGAAGATGAGGAATTTCATATAGAAACCGGGGAAGATGATACCCCACTCGTGGTCGAGGATGGTCGCGTATTCACCGTAGTTGCTGAGGTAGAACGCCGGCAGATTGATGAGCGGCAGTTCGTAGTCTGCACCCACGGCGGTCACTTCATCCTCTTCGAATTCGTCCAGCGAGGGATTGCGCTGGCTGTTGATGATCTCCGATGTCTCGAACCATTCCTCAAACGTCAAGGAGTCATTGGGGCTGTCTTCCATCAGCTCGTCGAATATCTCCTGATAGAAATCCGCTTCTTCGTCGATACGGTTGTGGCGGTCTTTGTCGTATGGGTAATCGTCGAATTCGTTGGCGTAGTTATCGTCGTCGTCGTCCAGCAGACCCTTGTACTGGTCTTGATCCGTGACTGCCGAGACGCCGATTTTGAGATTGCTGATGATCGGTATTGGCATCATGCCGAGTGGCTTGGTGCCTACGCGGCCAGCGAGGATGTCGTTTTCGAGGATGTTCGAGGTGAACACTTCCAGCTCGACGAGTTCGCCGGGCCAGGTTCCGCCGAGTTGGAGGCCGATCTGCCGGTATTCGGGATAGAGCAGCATGTTGGAGTAGTTGCTCATGATCAGACCATGCCCGAGGGTGTAGCCTTTGAAGCCGCCAATACGACCATAGACGATATCGCCGCGCTGTCCGTACCGAATGTAGTAGATCTTGTTGACGTAATCTTCCCAGTCGTCCCAGTCCTCTTCGCGGATGTTTCCTTCTTCGTCGATGAGGATGTCCGCGTCGATGCCGATGCCGAATTTTCCGAATGCGAGTTCCGGCATGAGTCGAATCTGCGCGTAGGTCTTTCCGTTCATGGTCATGCTTCCGAATGCTCCGCCGAATCCGAAGCCGGAGCTGGCAGTCGCGGTAACGGAAGTGGAGTCAATATCCTGCGCCATAAGAAGAAATGGCAGCGCGAGAAGGATAAGAAACAAGAATCGTTTTGTCATCATGCGTTCCTTTATATGGTTTTGTGTGCTTTTTGCAAGCATGAAATCGGTGGTGCGGATTTGTCAAGGAAATCCGAAGGTTGGAATACCCCCATTTTTCTGTGGAATCTTGGTTCGATGAATATTGATCGATGTTATCCACAGTGTCCTTCGACTCCGCTCAGGATGACACACTGTGGATAACTGTATCCATTTCAGACGGTTGCATAATAATTGTGTCATCCTGAGCGGAGTCGAAGGACAACAATTATTTTGCATACTCATGTCAGATTTTTTTACATACTTTTTTAAACGGTAAGCATAGGTATGTCGTTGCAAAGCAGAACCATAGGCTTTCATGGCATGATAATTATAGGGGTATTCCTGAATCCGAAGGTCCGTTATCTCGAGTGCTTATAATTCATTTCCCACTGCTCATTGTAAATTTCTGGATTTCCTTGACCGTTTTGCAGTGCACGAAAAACTTGCACCAGATTCCGGTTCGTTCAATCGAACGCTAAGATGGAATCCCGTGAAATTCGGGAGCAGCCCCCGCTCCTGTGAGAAGTTACGAACGCTCCGACACGCCACTGACCGATGGTTGGGAAGGCGGAGCAAGTAGGATCGAGCTTCGAGCCAGGAGACATGCCGGTTTCGAAATCCAATCACTTTCGGAGGGAAAGCGAGGTTGGCTCCTTACTTGCCCTCCTCATCGAGGAGGAAAGATGAAACAATTGCTTATGGCGCTGCTTGCGATGCTGGCAGCGATCCTGTCCGGATATGACTTTTACGTCGTCAATTCCGAAAGCCAGACCCTTTCTTACGTCAATGCAGACACCGGCTCGATCGATCCGGATTACGCCATTCTCGGAAGCGCTTCATACGCAACGCCGAATCGCATGGCGATTCTGGATAACACCGGATACGTGACCATTACCTACGAGAACACGGTGCAGGTAGTCGATCTGCATGGAAATCGTGTTCGAACGACGATCTATCTCGGCGACAACGTCCTTCCATACGACGTGTGCATTGGAGCCGACTACATCTGGGTGACCGGCAGCGGCAGCGAACTCGTCTATCAGATCGATCCGGAGTCGAACGAGGTCGTCAACACGGTCACCACGGGAACCTACCCCCAGAGCATCCAGTATTACGATGGCAAGCTCTACGTTGCCAACACCGGATTCAATCCTGCGGACTGGTCTTATGCTCCCGGAACCGTCACTGTGATCGACGCCGCGACCTGCTCTGTGCTCACGACCATCGACACCGATCTGAACCCGCAGGACATGGCGATCCACAGCGGACTGATCCACCTGGTCTGTACCGGAGATTACGGCAGTGTGAGCGGTAAGATCGATATCATCGATCCGGAAACGAATCAAATTGTCGATGTCCTGAATCTGGGCGGCTCGCCGAGATCAATCACGGCTGCGAACGACGGGCGGATGTTCGTGGGAAACGCCTGGCCGGCAGGCGTTTATGTGTATGACGCCGCCACGCTCGATATTCTCGTCACGCCCGGCGACAACGCTTTCCAGGGTGGAAACGCGCTGGCGATCTACGATTCCGAGCTCCTTTCCGTCGATGCTGCTGACTATATCCAGAATTCGGACGTCTATCGCTACGATCTGACGAACGATATGCTTCTGAACACGTATGAGGTTGCGGTAGGCGCTACGGATGTCGTCGTAAAGCAGGAAACCTCGTCAATCGAAGACGATCCGATCGTGTCGGGCAAGAATATCTCGCTCAGGGCATGGCCTAATCCAGCACGTCACGGCGATGCGATTATGTTTTCGCTGCCGGAGGGAGTTCAGGCAGACGGCTATCGGATCTATAATGTGAAAGGAAGACGTGTCGCGGATATTCGCGGTGATTCATGGAATGCAAAGGATGCGATATCCGGTATCTATTTCTGTGCAGTGATGAAGAACGCCAAACGGTTGACTGTCAGAAAGATAACGATCATAAATTAAGGTGATGCTTGAAAGGGGGCGTCGCAGGATGCCCCTTTTCTTCTAACCATACTTCCGAATGTACCACGAAGTGGTTCTTCTGAATGTATGGTTTGGAGATTGAGAGATGCCGAGCTGGAGCTCGGTTGTCCATGTAGCGCTCGACCTCCGGGCGAGCCTCTCCGGAAAGATGCAGGCAAGGATGCCTGCGCTCCACTACTCGATCCAGATGGGATTGGTTGCTGCGAAACCGCCGTATTTCGTGCGGAGCTCCATACGGACGAACCCGCGCTCGGGAAGGCGCAGTCGCTTCTTCTGTCCGGGATTGCTGAGGCGATATTCCCGCGCGGAATCGCAATCGCCGATCAGGAGATCGACGCGGGTAATCCTGCCGAATTCCGGTGTGGTCGCGATATCGTAGTATAGTCGTTCCTTGCGTGATTTCATCGACTGCCCGATGGTGACTGCGTTCTCACCCTTTCCGAGCTGGAACCGGATGAACGGTCCGTTGGACACGATGATTTCACCGCGTTTCAGGCCCTCAAGCGGATCGTTTTCGCCGTGACGGTAGAGCGTCATCATCTTGCCGAATGTCTGCTTGCGCGAGCTGAATAGCTTTAAAAATGGAATCCGGATCTGTCGCATCACATTGAAATTGCCGTGGGCGTCGTTGCCGGCGAGCAGGCAGAATCGATTGCCCGTGAGGAGCAGGTCGCGCCAGTGCAGGATGCTGTCCATGATCTCCGAGCGATTGGATGAATTGATCGCCTGCAAATGTTTGATCCCGGCATCGAGGAAATCTTCTCTACCCCAGCCGCCTCTTCGGATCAGGAGTCGCTGCAGGATGGGTACCGGCTCGAATGGGTGCGCCGCAATGAGTAGTCCCTTTGAATCAATCGACAATTCATCCAGATGAATCTGCGGACGGTTACAGAGCCATCGTTCCGCGCCGTCGCCACTGCCCGGGATGAAATCGTTGCGTCCGATGGCCAGCGTGTGGACATTTTCGCTGTTCCGGTTGCCGACAGACGCTTCTTCACCTGCGAGAATGCGGCATCCAGGCGAATCCAGCTCCATAGCCTCTTTCTTCATCCTGTGCCATTTGGGCAATGCGGGATCGTTTTTCAGATAGTTATCTACGCGGTCGTCCAGATCGTAGGAGTGATCGGTGACGAAGAACCATTTCAATCCCATCGAAACGGCCATCGCGCGAGTCAGTCCGATATCTGCACCGAACTCGACCTGGTCGTCGGTGTAATTAGTATGTACATGCGGATCGCCTGCAAACCAGTCTTCCGGATGGGGAAGAGGCTTATCCGTAACGAAGCACCAGTAGGGTTGCCATCCAAGTCCACGGTAGTTATCGTTGAAGAAAGTGTATTGCTTCCCGCGCGCAGAGCAGTCGATTTTCATCGATATCCAGCAGAAACTGTTGTATTCGAGGTGCTTGTTTTCGATGGGCAGGATGATCGACCGATAGGCCGAGCTGAATGTCTGATCCAGATCGAAAAGGACTTTTCGCGTCCGGTTCTTTTGGAGGATATATGCGGTTACGCGGTGGACGGTAATCGGGTATCGATCGGCGTCCTTGACGATCAGCGCCAGCGGCAGGCTGGTCTCCGGTCTGACGATGTATCGCGTGGGCGCATCGGTAACGATTTCAGGCAGATTCCTGAAATACGCTGACCGGAGCCAGGGCAGCCGGTAATGAATCTCGGCGTAGGAAATCGGTAATGGTATCATAGAAAAAAACCTCCAGAGCGCACCCTGAAGGTTTGAAAGGTTATTGTTACCCGACTACGGCAGCCAGTTACGATGAATAACGTCTTTGGCTTTGTCCGGCGCTTCGATCGACCACGGTCCGGAAGGCATCATAAACTTGATCTGGATCCCTTCGTGACCGAATTGCTCTGTAGTGGTAGCAACGATGAAACCGCCTGTGATGCTGCGGCCTTCCATCTCTACATCGGCAACGCGGAACGTGAAATAGTCGTTTTCGGGTTTGTAGTTCAACTGGGAGAAATCGAAGGCGTATTCGCCATCACCCAGATCGGGATTGTTCTTGAATGCTTCGTCCAGCACCGCGATTTTCTTAACCATCTCGACAGCTTCCTGTGTGCGGCTGCGATCGATCTTCATTTGCCTGAGCGGGAATATGAACGTAACGACGATTCCCACCAGCATGATGATCATCAGAAGCTCGATCAGAGAGAACTTCTTCACCTGCTTTATGCTCAAGTCGTCAGTCTGACCAACATTGTTCATAGCTTTATTTTGATCCGACATTCGTCCTCCAGTATTTGTTTTCTCTAAAAACACCGACGCTGTTTATTTTGTCAAAGGTTTTTTGTAATTGAGATTAGTTTCCGCACTATCGTTGCATCCGTTACAGAAAGGGATTGATTCGGTAGTACCGGAATTTGCCGCAGACCCTGTACCGGCGAGGTAACCGGACAACTGCACGAAGCATGGATGTCGGTCTGTCCGATAAAGTCGATAAGTTGCCGCGCGTTTTCCGGCCGGATACCGCTGGCAGGGAGTATTCCGATTGTTCGATCGGGCAGATCGATGAGTTGTTTCAGGATTTCACGCCCTTCCCAGGCAGTCGCATGGCAACCGCTGGTCAGGATTCTCGTTACACCGAGATCTTGCAGGATGCGCATGTTTCCCACGGGATCGTGAAGGAGATCGAACGCGCGATGAAACACTGTATCGCGTCCATCGGCAAGCTCCACCATCCGCTTGACGCGACGGCGGTCGATTGCACCGTGATCATCGATCATGCCGAAAACGATGCCGGCAGCGCCGATTTCGAGCATTCTTTCGGCTTCACGCTGCATCAGGCTGAAATTTGCAGGCGAATAGGTGAAATCACCCTCGCGCGGACGAATCATCACGACGAAGGGGATTTTGACCGATCGCAGGATCGTCTCCACCATGGTATACGACGGGGTCAGACCACCCAGCGAAAGCGCGCTGTTCACTTCCAGCCGATCCGCACCCGCTTCCGCCGCGATGATCGCCGAATCGATATCACCGATGCAGATTTCAAGCATATCCGCTCCTGTGGGTAATGATATGCAACCCGATAAACTTGCTTTTGCATTATTGTCAACGAATAACGGTGCGTGCGATGCTTATGGTTCTGTAATGCAATCGTCAACATAAATACGTGTTGTCCATCTTTCCTCACCCAACACCATGGGCTAATGGTTTCAGAGAGCAGAAAACAAGCATGAGCTTGCCTCTGCAGCCTCCTGCCGAATTTCCTTCTTGACAAGCTGAAATCCAAACCGTAATTTTTTTTTAAACACTCAACAAAGCAGGTACTATGAAAAAACAGGCGTTCCTTTGCATTCTACTGCTCATAATGGGGATCATTTTCGCAGAGACAAGTCCTCTGGAGGATCTCGGCAACCTCTCCTGGGGGATGTCCGCGGACACGGTCAGCAGCCGGTTCGAGTCGTCGGTGGTCGATTTCAACGAATTCGCCATCGTTTGCATCGGCGCGTATCTCGATCACGCGGCATACGTTACCTATATCTTCCGCGACGATGGACTCAGCATGATCACCTTCAACCTACGCATCGATAGTGTCGCCACCCAGTCGCTCTTCGCAGTGTATGAGAAAGTACGAACACACCTGATGGATTCTTATGGGAAGCCTATCGAAGATCATGAAATCGGATCAGAAATTGCAATAGATCAGTTGTTTGATGAAATCAGCAGTGGACAGCGACAACTCAGCAGCTTCTGGATTGTCGGCGACACGCGTCTTGTATTGAGTCTGAAACAGAGCAGGTTGTCCGAATACCCGGTTTCGATCGTCATCCTCTATTCGCACAACCAGCAGTAACTGCAAAGGAGTGTTGCTATGAAATGGTGGATTACAGGCTTATTGTGTCTCTTTCTCCTTATCCAGCTCAGCGCGGAAACCATGATCGTCCATACCGGGGAGAGCGATTACAGCTTCCTTGTGGATGAGATCGTGGTCATGGTCGTCTATTCCACGCAAGATATCCTCTCCATCCAGACCACGTCCGGTGGCTACGATTTTCACATGCTCGACGACATCGTATCCATCACATTCGATGGCGTCGCTGTCGAGCCAGGACTGGAAGACATCGGAGAGCGTGTCCCTATCAAGTTTCTGAAAAACTACCCCAACCCGTTCAATCCCGAGACATCCATCAGCTTCGACACCGGCTTCGACGCGAAGGTCAACCTCACGATCTTCAACGTCAAAGGCCAGAAGGTGAAAACACTGGTTGACACCCACATGAAAAAAGGTTCACACCATATCAAGTGGCTTGGCACCGACGCGTCCGGCAAGAAGGTCGGCGGCGGCGTATATTTCTATCGGATACAGGTCGGCGACAAAGTTATCACCCGCAAGATGCTGCTTCTAAAATAGGGGGTGGCCATGAAGACCGTTACATTCCTTGTCATGCTCTTGCTGTGCCTGAGTCTTACGGCGACTACGAACATTGTCATCGATAAAATTGACAATACAACGGTATCGATTCCCGTTGCTGAGATTGACAGTATCTACTTTGCCGAGGGATATGTCGGTGACGAAGTTGCTTCGATTGAGTTTGAACCAGCGATCTATGTAGATCCATTGCCATACGGTCATCCGCAAGCGATCTACGTATTATTATATGACGAGGATGGCAATCTTGTCTATGATGCAACTCCCGTGAACTTCACATTCGTATCGCAGCCACCTCAAGGTGTGAACATCAATAATGAAGTCTATCAACCAGGGGAATCGGTATCCGTCTATTCTTCCAATGGGATGGCAACGGTTACTCTACATAATGGAGGAGAAGACGGAGTAGCCGAAATTCAAGCATCCGTGGAATATGACGGTCAGACTATCGCTGAGACTCATTGTTTCGATGTTCTGGCGACAGGTCTTCATAGCGTCGCGATCCAGTATGGAAACAATGCTTTCGATTCTGGAAGCGGATTATGGAGACTCCCAATCAGCATCATTGCAACCAGCCCGGCAGGAACTCCTTTAGCAAATGGTACAGCGGTATGGTTCACGATAGGTGATACTGAAATAGACTGGTGTAGTATCGTCTTCGAATCTTATATCGGGAACGATAATATCTATGGAGATTCTTTACCCGGCGTAGCAAACACCACTCTGTATTACGATGGAGCCTATTCTTTGCAAGAAGTTCCTGTTCATGTGTATATCGCCGATTTCGACGATATCTTCATGGTAGAATTGCCTATGAACGATCCTATATTGGAGACAATTCCCATCCCCGGCTACCTTGAATGGAATGAAGACAACAACACGGATGAACATAAAGGTCAAATATATATCAGCATAATCGATGGGCTGGGAAATCCGGTTCAGAATGCCACTTTGATGCTATCATCAACACATGGTGTTTTTATCGAGCCCGAAGAACAATATCAGGTTCCCGAACATGACTGGAATTATGTCCAGACAGATCAGACCGGCGTTTCACACGCTCTGATACAATTTTTCGAATACGAATGTCCGCCAGACGAGGATCCACCGAATATCGTTGCCGGTGTTGTGACAATATATCTTCTTGGTACCGATATCTCAGATACGGTAACATTCGCACTTTTTAATTATATCGATCCGAACGATTGAGGAAGGTTCCATGCGTACTCTGTATATTTTAATGATTATCATTGTCACCATATCGCTCTCAGCAACCAGCCTGATCGTTGAACGTGGAAACAATGCAAGGGTTATTGTTCCAATAACGACCATTGACAGTTTTTATTTCGCGAATAGTGTAGCAGGCGAAAACGTTGATCAGCTCAATTTTGTAAACAGGGGCTATTATTTCCCTGGACATCCCCGTCAAATTGTTGTCGAGTTGATGGATGCAAATGGTAATCTCATTATCGATTCGATTCCTGTAACGTTCTCTTTCGATTATGATCCGCCTGATGGCGTAAGCCTCAATCAAGATGTTTATACAGCAGGCGATTCTTTGACTGTTGTTTCAGAGTCTGGAGTTGCGACCGTGACACTATATGAGAGCGATGAACCAGGTACTGCTCGTGTTCGCGCTACCCTTCAAGACGAAGGAATGATTGTTACGGATTGGCATGACTATGTAATTGACATAAACGATATCCAAAACATGTCATTCTGGTATGATGTGAATCATGTCGATAACATGGGGAATGGATTGTGGATGCTTCCGGTTGCAGTTTTATGTTCTACAGCAGACGGAACCCCTGGAGCGCATGGAACGGCAGTGTGGTTTCACGTGACCGATCCTGAAATAGACTGGGCAATAGTTATTGCTGAAGCATATATTGGCAATTTATCCTTTGATGCTGACTCATTGGACGGCGTCGCTCATTCTTCACTTATTTTTGGAGGTGACCATTGCCAGGAAGAATTATCAATCTCCGTCGAAGTAGGTGAAATGGATGAAGAGTTTCGGATTCTGTTGCCTATCTGTGATCCTCAGATTACCCTGTTGCCATCACCAGGATATCTGGCATGGATGGTTGAGAACAATCCTGAATATCGCACGGCGGATATCAACATCATTCTGACAGATGGGCAGGGTTTCCCTGTTCAAAACGGGATTGTATTTTTAAGTGCAACACTCGGTACTTTCATAGAGCCGGACGAGCAATATCAAGTTCCTGGAGAACCATGGTCCATGCTGCAAACGGACTCGGAGGGCATGGCCATTGCACGTATTCAATTTCATCGAACCGATTGCCCTCCGGTCGATGATCCACCCAACGAGATTAATGTCGATATATATGCCAGCCTATTAGGAGCAAATGCAACCAATCAAACGACCATCATTCTTCTGAACTACAACGAACCCGAATAAAGGAGCGAATCATGCGGAATCTGTCTCTCTTCCTGATTCTTATCATTACCGGTGCGCTTTCCGCCACCAGCATCGTCATCGAACGGACGGAGGGTCCCGATATTTCCTGCTCCACCGCGGACATCGAGGATATCTCGTTCACGGACGATGCCGTGGGCGTGGATGTCGCGTCGATCGAATACCTTACCACCGATTTCCAGTTGCAGACCAACACCTCCACTACGCTAACCGCTGTACTGCTCGATCTGAACGGCAATATCGTCGATACCGACCAGGACGTGACCTTCATCTTCGTGTGGGAACCGACGCCCGGCACCAACATCAACGACGAGGCGGACGCTGTGGATGAATACGTCACCGTCACGCCGGAAAACGGCATCGTTTCAGCCACGCTGAACGTCGGCGATCCGGGGCTGACCAGCATCAGCGTCCGGACAGCAGACTATCTCGGAAGTACCATCGAGGAGAATCGGATCGTTACGATCTTCACGAATGCTTTCAACGTTGTCGGTCTGGTGGATGCTCCATTCAGTGGAACAAACTGCGGCGCCGGCATGTGGCGCGTCACGGTCAGCGCGATTTGCAGCAATGACCTCGGCATGGCGTCGCCAAGCGACGTACCCTGTCTTTTTTCCTTCGTCGATGAGACAATCGACTGGGCGAACATCGACGGAGATGCCTATACCGGCAACGAGAACTACGAAGGGCAATCCTACGCGGGAGTGGCCTTTACGGATCTCGACTACCACGGAAGCCATTCGCTGGACAAGGTTGCGATTCAATGTGTGGTTGACGGCATTACCATTATCGACACGGTACAGCTTCCGCTGAACGATCCCGCCATCAGCATGACGCTCGATCCGGGCAATCTGGCGTGGACGACCGGGATGGATGAAAACGACGAATTAATCGGCGAGGTTGAAATCCATGTCCATGACGGGCAGGGCAATGCCGTCTCGGGTGCGGTATTCAATCTGATCAGCACGCGCGGCGATTTCGTGGAGCCTGATGAGCAGTATCAGGTCCCTGGAGAAAACTACAATGTGATACAGAGCGTGTACGGCGTCGCGGTGGGGAAGATTCGGCTGCGATGGTTCGAGTGCCCACCGGTCGATCCGCCGCCGAATCAGATTTCCGTTGATATCACCGCGTTCCTCGAAAGCCATCAACTGACGGCGACGGCGACACTGATCGTATTAAATTATAATTGACGTTTTCAGGCGGACTGAGAGAATGTGTCTGGAAAAATATTTTCTGGAACATTATGGTGATTGATAACCTGAAAAAACTCAGTTGGAGGAATCGTGAGTATTTCCAAAAAATACTTGAAAACCAAGTCCGCCTGCCAAGTTACTTTCAAGCTTCCGCACCAGGCGTGCGGAAATGCCGGGAAAGTCTGCATCGTCGGAGATTTCAACAATTGGGATGTCCAGGCTGATCCCATGCTGAAATTGAAGAGTGGAGATTTCAAGATCGTTCTGGATCTTGAACCGGGTAATTCTTATCAATATCGATACCTCATCGACGGTAAGAAATGGGAGAATGACTGGAAAGCGGACGAGTATGTCCATTCTCCATTCGGTAACTGTGAGAACTCGGTTGTAATTGTTTAGCCTGATTTTTTTAAACCTTCGGCGCCTGCGCGGAGCTGAAGGTTTTTCACATACGTAGATAACGTTACGAATATTGCCAGTATCATAATATGGCACAAATAGAGAAAAGGCATATCACATGGCGACTATTGAGGAAGAATTAATACTGGCGGGTGACCTGGTTCGCTTAAAGCCCATCAAGCCAAAGCATTTCAAACAGATCGTTGAGTGGTATCGCAAGAAACGCATCCGGCGGCACCTCCTTCGCGACGATCTGCCCGGTTTCAAGAATCGCATTCGACGATTCTTCATCACCAGCCGGATCGATTCCATTATTCCTTCGATTTATCGATACTGGCTCGACCACGGCATCGGATTCATGATCAAGGTCAGAAACGAAAACGTGGGAACGATCTGCGCATGGGAGATCGCGCCATCCATTTTCCGTATCCAGCTCGTGATCGGCAGAAGAAAAAACTGGGGACAGGGCTTCGGCACAGAAGCATTGCGATGCCTCTTGCAATACCTGATCCTCGAATACAAACCAAAGACCATTGTCTGCGCGGACATTCATCCCAGCAATAAACGAGGCTTGAAAGTTCTTACCAACAACGCTTTTATAAAGTGCAGCGACGAGCAGGCGGATCGATATCGCGAGATGACGAAATATCCGAAGCACATGGTCAATGATCCATTCACCGATTCGGGAAAGCATCGGCTTCTGGCGTATGAATTGATACCTGCGGAGGAAGAATCCGATGAATAGCGCTCGATTACGGTTACTTCTGATCTTCCTGTGCGTATTGATGCTTGTTTCCTGCCAGCAGAAGTCTGAGACAAACGCACTCCCGGCTATCGATAACGAATCCACCGATACTGCTTCACTGGTGCTTCATCTGCCTTTCGATCATTCGATTCGGGATTCGAGCATGTATGGGCATCATATCGCACCTCACCAGATAGAATTCACCAAAGATCGATTCGGTAAAGCAGATTGCGCTGCGCTGTATAATGGACACAACTCCTGGTTAGAAATCAACGCCGATTCTCTGCTCGATTTTCACGACCGGCAGAGTTTCACGATAACCGCCTGGGTGAAATCGGATCGGTTCACGATCGACTGGAGCATCATCCGGAAGATAGGCGACCCCGTGCAGTATTACTTCGGTTACGAAGACGATCGGATCGTGCTGGGGCTGGATCGCGAAGAATCCAGGGTTTATTCCCGGACAACACTGTTTCCGGATACATGGTATTTTGTGGCAGGCATCTACGATGCGGAACGCATGCAGCTTTCGGTCTATGTCAATTCACTCCCGGACGCACAATCCCCCGTACTCAACCTGTTTAAAAGCAAGCCGGGTAATCTCGAGACCGGTAGAACCTCCACTCGCACACCGGTCTATTATCTCGATGGTGTCCTGGACGATATTCGGGTCTATAATCGCCCGTTGTCGGAAGAGGAGCTTCGAGAACTCTACCACGAAAACGGATGGAATCTGTAATCGATAGAGAAGACAATCGTTACTACTTGCCACGAAATGTAAATTGGTAATCGCCCGTCTCATCCTTCATACTCAAGGTGTTTGTACTCTATCTTCTACGTATCCAATCGATTTGGTGCCAGTATTTGATAGAGATTGTAAAGAAAACGGGGTAACCTCCTGCGAGGTCACCCCTTTTTTAAAGGAATTCCAGTGAACAGCCTTTGGATTAGTCTTCCAGGAAGGCCACACTCAGAACGTTTTCAACATTGATGGATCCATCTTTGATCATCTTGATGATCTGATGGATTTTCTTGTTGTAGTTTTCACGAAGACGGATGTTCATAGAGATCTGATCAACCAGTTTGTTCTGGGTCTCGGTGAGACGGATCAGAATCGCCCGCATATCGGCTTCCATTTCCCCGTCGTTCTCATACGTGATCTTCTGAGGTTCGCGAACGGCACCGTAATAGAGAGGGCGATCGGCAAGTTCTTTCGGGAAATCAACAAACATATCGCCTTTATCAGAATACAACCAGTTGAGGTTGATTTTGAATCTTGCCATAAGGTTTGCTGTGGTTTCTGCTCTGGGGCTGCTGTGATCAGACTCGATTTTTGATAGTGCGGCCGAGCTGATATCCAGTTCTTTTGCGAATTCGGCTTGGGTCATGCCAATGGCATGTCGGATCGCCTTGAATTTTTTTCCGAACATTAGTACCTCCTTGACGTTATATAGCTATCGCACGTGCTAATGTTCATCGGGGGTAGTTATTTCGTCAAGAAATATACTGCCCTTCCCTGTGATGAACCAGTTCAGATTGACATTAAGGCATAGTAATAGATTCGCGTGAACGCTTGCGCTTGGGGCATTTATGCCTGCTTCGAGTTTCGAAATAGCAGCCCCGGATACCCCTAAAATTTCTGCCAAATCTTTTTGTTTAAGGCCAGTTAAACTCCTGATAGTCTTCAAGCGTTTACCGTACATGGACTCCTCCTTGTAATTAACTATAGTTAACTATTTTCCTTGACAAAAAGCACAACATCGAATATTATTTACCTCATATACAGCCAGGGTTAATCTTACTTAAACATGTTTAAGTGTCAAACAAAATATCGGAGGTATAGTATGGTACAGATTTTATCAGGAAAGCAGGTGCGCCTGAAACGCATCGAACACGATCTCTCGATGAACGAACTGGCAAGGAGATTGAACGTTACGCCGACATGGATGTCGCTTGTGGAAAACGGCAGACAATCGGGTGAGCCGGTTCGCTCAAAAGCGACCCTGTTCTTCCAGCAGATGGAAATGGAGAATCTGCGGAACCAGATTAATCAAATGCGAAGCGAATAACACGAAGACCTGGCTGTAATTTAGAAAGGGCATGATCGAGAAGGGTGGAAAAAACAACGAAAGGATGAATACATGACAGAAAGCCAATGGATTCAAGAAATTCGAGATCGGATCAAGAGATTCAGATCGATTCCCGGTGTTCGTCTTCCCTTATACGAATCACACGCGGGAGTTGATTTTGGCCGTTATCTCGGAATCATAAGAGAAGATACGCAATGGAGAACAATCAACGTCGATTTTTCACGCAGCGAGCTTTCGCCTCTTGCGGACGAACGGGCCGACATCGCTACACACATCGTACGGAGTGTGCAGGAGATCGAGGAACTCATGAAGATAATCGACAGACTGACGGTCGAGAATCGCATCCTGAAAGGAAAGCTGCGCTCCGTGTATAAAGAAATGCAAGAGAGACTCGTGTATCGAGATGAGCAAACGCATATCCGCAGTAAATTCACGCACCTGAGAACGCATCAATTGTAGTCCCGTCATGGGGAAGAGGCGCCTGCGACCCAGGCGTCTCTATTCTGCCCGGAAGGTGTTATTTCGTGTCGTCCGTCAGTTTATTGGGCGGTTTTACCTGAACCTTGAATGTGAAGACGGAGCCGCTGCCCATCACGCTCTCAAATGTTATCGAGCCAAACATGATTTCCGCGAGCCGCTGGCTTATCGCAAGCCCCAGTCCGGTACCGCTGTAACGCCTGGTCGTGGATTTCGAAACCTGCTCGAATGCCTTGAATATCTTGTCTCGATCAACTTCGCCGATGCCGATTCCCGAATCGATCACCTTCACGATCAACCACTCGTCAATATAATCGCAGATCATATCGACGCGTCCCTTGGGCGTGAATTTGATCGCATTGCTGAGAAGGTTCCAGATAATCTGCCGGATTCTGCCCGAATCCCCATATGCGATCTCCGGGATGTTCCGGTGAAGCTCGATATCGTACTCGAGTCCTTTCAGCCGGGCTTGTTCCTGAAGCAGCCCGAAGGTCATGCGCAGGGTGTGGGGGAGATTCATGACATGGTTTTCGATTTGGAGCGAATGCGATTCGATCCGCGAGTAGTCGAGGATGTTGTTCACGATATTCATCAGCTGGATCGCCGCGTCGTTGATCAGCGCGAGCTTTTGCTTCCTATCCGCACGGTCTTCATCGTCCAGAAGGATTTCGGTAAATCCTATCACGGCGTTGAGTGGTGTCTGTAATTCGTGGCTGACATTCGTCAGGAACTCGCTTTTGCTGCGGTTTGCCGATTCGGACGTAAGGATGGCGTCACGCAGAAGATCTTCGGTCTTCATGTGATTCACAATCTCATCCGATAGCGCCGTCGTGCGATGTTCGACCTTTTCTTCCAGCGCGTCGTTGATCTCGATAATCGTACGTTCTTTCTCCCGAATCTGGCCTTGCATGAACAGGATGTTTCTCGATATTTTAGCCAGTTCGTCCTTCTCGGAGCATTGCAGCTTCTCGTCACGGCTCCCATTGGCGATATGATTCAGAGCACGGTTGATTCCGGTAATTCTGGAAACGATATGTTTATTGATGTGTCCCGACACCAGGAAGTAGGTGAGAACGATCGACAGGAGCGTGATAACGAGCGACACGATAATGACCATTCTTCGATGAGCCATGATGCTGGAGAAATCATATACCGTCTTCAGCCATAACTGGTAATACGAGATGAAGGACTCGGAAACCCTGAAATGTATGGGTCTGTATTCTTCCTCGAAGCCGTTTCGCTGAAGCGTAAAGGCTTCATTGGTGTTTGACAGCATGAAGATTTCCGGATCCATTCTCTGACCCTCGTTAATCAAGGACCACTGTCCGATCTCGGTCACAGAATAGATATTGACCTCTTCGAGGTAATTGTTGTTGTCAGTTATATCCGTGAATATTCGACCGCTGAGATACTCGCTGAAGTCACTGGAGTAGTTCCTTTCGACATAGTTTCTCACATTGATGGAAACTTCGAATAGAATATCGGATCCCGAAGGGCTGTAGTACGAGAATTTCCGGATCTTCCCGGTACGGGCAGAAAGCGAGATCCTTTCCGTCTTGACGATTCCGCCGCCAAACAAAGCTTCGAGGAATTCTCGAAAGTCGGGCGAGATGGTGAACAGCCTGAAATACTGGTCCGGTTCGTATGTGGTATTGAAGACGATGCCCTGTTCGTTGACCAGATAGAGGTCGTCGAATTGATACTTTTCAAGAATCCTGTTCATTTGATCGACTTCCAGGTTGGCAAGTGGTATATCGAGGTCCATGAGTTCCTCGACGAGTGCCGGAAGTCGTTTCTCTACGCCTGCGTCGAGAGCGTGTTCGACTTCTTTGAAAAGGACATCGAATTCACGCAATCTTGATTCGATTTGATTATGCGTATCGTGAAGTATGGTAGATATGAGAGAACGGGTATATAAATGCGATACGATGAAGATCCCAAGACCCACAAGTATGTTTGAAAGCACAATCATCAGTAAGATAAAGCGGGTTAGTTTCTTCTGCATAAAGCCCGATTCCGATTAGTAGAACAGTTTCTTTCGCTTCCTGCGACGGTTGCCGATCGCGACATGGGATGTATAGTTTCTCTGACGATCTCGTGTGAACTGAACGATTATAAACCCGATTACCGGCGTTAGAATCAAAGATAACACAAAACCGGTACCAAAACGGTTTCCGCGCCTTTGATTATAATACGCAACTCCAAAACACAACAGAATATATGCAAGGAAGATCGCGACACTGAGGAACTCTACACTACTGAAAAAAGCCATATTAAAGGTATCCTGTATTTTTATTTATAAAATACCTTTTCCAAGCGAAGAGACAAGATAAAAAACTCAGTCACACCCGTTTATTCCGCATCCATGAGATGAATGCGGGTGCGAACATCCCTGCAACATCGTTCGATACGTGCATGAGTGCGATGAACAGGAAATCATTGAAAACAAGATAGGATACCGCATAGAATGCCTGAATGATCATGACTGAGAGTGAGCCGAGGATTCGACCCTGGTTGGTGTGATGTATTCCATTCAATATCAACGTAATGGCGATCGCAAGGATGGGGTGGAGGTGCCAGTGGTGAATCATCAGCCCCATCACGAACACCCGCATCAGCATTTCTTCCGAAAACCCGTTGCAAAAGCCGAGGAGCAATTTCTGCCACAATTTCTGCCTGAACAGGCTTCCCGTATTGTTGCTGTACTGCTTGATATCGTGATCGAGCTGTCTCGGCGATATTCGCTGAAGCGCGAGCGCCAGGTACTTATAGACGAAAGCGCCGAGCACAACCAGGAATATACCCACAAACGGCGCAATCAAGTAGTAATGAATCGCAAGCGACGGTAAAATGCCATACTGCCGGAACCCGACAATCAGATAAATCCCAAGCGGAACGCTGAACAAAATCGATATCTGATTCTGGAAAAGACTTCGGAAAAACGATTTCCTTCCGGATGTTGGTGCCGGATCGGATGATTTCTGGAAAATGTTCGAAATCCCGTCAATCGTCCAGGGAATCAATTGCATACACGATACCGCAAGAATCCACAGCCACATCGTCGTTTCGAAATTCATTCGTCATAACCTCGTGAAACATTGATCGTGAAACACTTTTATATAATCCACATCGATGCTGTCAAGCGACGCGAAATCGGGTATCGCCAATCAGCAACCCACTCGAATTATGCCTGGACACCAATCCTGTTATAATATATATTATGTAAACTAATGGATATTTTGTAACGGAATACATGGCAATGCGGTATGTTTATTTGCTATCTATAGTCCTCGCCATTGTTCCATTTATGTATTTTATCGAATTTGCAAAAATAAGGCGATTACAGAGCCGATCTCAATCAAGCAATGATCTTAGTCTTCCCCATTGGAGATCATCGTCTCAGCGAAAGATTTCGAGTTCGGCATTTTCGCGACCGCGAAAAAGAAAAGCCTTGCGTGTTTGAGATAATCTTCGATCTTCGACATCGAAATCCCATTGGAGGTCTAATTGATGAAAAGCATGACCGGCTACGGTAAAGGTACATACGCAGACGAATACTACGAAATCGAGATCGAGATCAAATCGGTCAACCATCGGTTTCTGGATATGCGGATTTATCTACCGCGAGAATTGAATGCGTACGAGATGGCGATACGCGACCTGGTGATGAAGAAAATACGTCGGGGAAAGGTCGATGTCCGAATCAATTTCCGGGATAAGCGACTTCCCGGTCTATCGATCGACCAGCCGCGTCTTCTGGCGCTGTGGAACCTCTACAACGACGCGAAATCGATCCTGAATACCGAGCAGGAGATTCCGATCGACAAGATCATGGAAATCGACGGCGTGATGCTGGTGACAACTCCAGAGACCGATCCGGAGAAGCTGATGGACACGCTTCGAGATCCGTTGAACAAAGCGCTCGAGGAGCATGCCGCTATGGCATACCGCGAAGGTGAATCGATGCAGGACTTTCTTGTGTCGTCGATGATGCGGATATCGTCATCGCTTACCATCGTGGAGAACGAATTCCCCGAATATCGCAACGAACTCTTCATGAAGTTCAAGACACAACTGACAGACATCCTCGGCGATATCCTCAAGGAAGACGACGAACGCCGGATCCTCACCGAGATCGCGATATTCATCGAGAAATCGGATATCAACGAGGAGATCGTACGTCTCAAAGATCATATTGAGAAATTCCGCGACAAGCTTTTCGTGGAGAACGCAGAGCTGGGTAAATCACTGAACTTCATCCTTCAGGAGATGCACCGCGAGGCGAACACGATGAGCGTTAAGTTCAATAATTCCAGGGTTTTTCCGCAGTTATTGACCATCAAGGAAGAGATCGAGAAATGCAGGGAGATGGTTCAGAATGTCGAGTGATCAACCGCTTCTCACATGGACTTCATTTCCGCTGAGAGACTACCCGAAATCCAGCATCCTTCTGTCGATTTTCCTCGTCTTTCTGGCGGGGTTGCTCTGGCAGATCGCGGTCGTGGAGTGGGAAATGCCGCTCTTCTACGTGCTGGGCATGCTGCTTGTCCTCGGAAACCTTGCGCCCTATTATATCCCAACCCACTACAAACTCTACGAAGATCGTATCGACATCGCCTATTTCGCGGTTAAAATCAGCCGTAAATACAGTGATTTCCATTGCTTCTACGCTGATAAAAAGGGAATCATGCTGGGAACATTCCCCCAACCCAACCGGCTGGACCGCTTCAGAGGACAATCGTTGCGATTCTCGAAGAAGCAGGAAGAGCGGGAACAACTGGAAGAGATCCTTGGCAGGAAAATAAGCGCAAAGTACTGATCCACCTCTTCCCCATCGGAGCCTTAGTATATGTACAATAAAGAGATCGCTGACAAGATCGAGAAATTACTTTCAGAGAATCAGAACAAATTATTTCGTATCAAAGAGATTGCCGGATTAATCAAGACTGGAAAACACCAGTATCGACTACTCAAGGACACACTCGCCGCAATGGCCGCCGAAGGCCGAATTATCCGTCAGGACAAGATGTTCTCCGGCAAAAAAACGATTCACAAATCGAGGAAGCTGAAGACCGCAAGCAAGCCGAAGGCCCCCGGCGGTAAAATGATCGAAGGTTGGTTCGACGCCGGCAGCCTGGCGCGCGACCATTCATTTGCCTTCGTGATCTCGGGCGAAGGCGACATCTTCGTCGATGTCGAGGACACACTGAATGCTTTTCACAAGGACAAGGTGCTGGTGGAGACCCGGTATCGCCGCGGCAAGCGCATGTACGGTACAGTCGTCAAGATACTCGAACGTGCGCGGAAGCAAATCGTCGGTGATATCCAGAAGGCCGGCGGAAACTGGATCTTGCAGCCGGACGACCCTAAGATTCACCGCACGTTCCGCGTACTCGACCCTAACGGTCTGGAGGAGCGAAAGAAAGCGGTGCTGGAGGTCACGGACTGGGGCGATCGCGTCAAATCGCGCACTCCTGCCGGCAAGATCACCGAGATTCTCGGCGAATCGGGTAGCCCGGAGATCGAAATTCTGGCCGTGATCCGCAGGTTCGATCTGCCGATGTCGTTCCCGGATGCAGTGATCGAGCAGGTTGAAGCCATCACGGAGGACTTTTCCGATATCGCGCACAGGCAGGATTTCCGCAATCTGCCCACCATCACCATAGATCCCGCCTCCGCCAAGGACTACGACGACGCAATCTCGCTGGTAAATACGCCGGGCGGCTGGCGACTGTGCGTCCATATCGCGGATGTCGCGCATTATGTGCCGATCGGCTCGCCTGTCTATATCGAAGCCGCCATGCGCGGCAACAGCTTTTACTTTCCGCGACGTGTGATTCCTATGCTGCCGGAAAAGCTCTCCAACCGGATGTGCAGCCTTCGTCCGCAAGAGGACAAGATGACCGTCACGGTGGTCACCGATTTCGACAGCGACGGCAGAATCCTGAAACAGCAAGCGTTCGAATCGGTGATCAACTCCGATGCGCGACTGACCTATGAAGAGGTCGATGAGCTGTTCGACGGCAGGGAGATCGACCTTTCGGGAGACCTCTGCGACATGATCCTCGAGATGCGCAAACTGTCGCGAGTCCTTTCGAAAAACCGCGACGAGAAGGGGTGTTTGTACTTCGATCTGCCGGAAGTGGAGTTCGTTTACGACGCCGAAGGCTACCTCAAGAAGCTTGAACGATCCTCCGAGACCGAATCCCACAAAGTGATCGAGAATTTTATGCTTATCGCCAATGAGCACGTGGCGGAAATCCTGACAAAGGCAGCGAAGAAAACCATGTATCGAATTCACGAAGATCCCGAAGAAGACGCGGTAAGAAGGGTTCTCTCGTTGATCAAGGTCTATGGCTTCAAGGCTAAATTCCACAAGAATCTGAACAAGACCCTGCAAAACGTCCTGAGCGGCATCGAGAATAAGGATTTCCATCGCGTGTTCGACAGGATGATCCTTCGAAGCCTGAAGAAGGCGAAATACACCATCGAGCACAAGGGGCATTTCGGCCTGGCGATCAAGACCTACACGCACTTCACCTCGCCCATCCGCAGGCTTTGCGACCTGGTCGTCCATCATCAGCTAAAGCAGCATGTTTTCACGACAGCCGGCGGTAATTTCCGTCAGAAGGAGATCGAGCGTCTCGCCAACGTGGCTTCCGAGCGGGAGATCCTGGCGGACGAATCGGAGCGGGAGGTCAATCGCGTCAGCAAGCTCCAGTTCATGAAGAAGCACGTGGGAGACGAGTACGAGGGAATCATCATCGCGGTCAACCGCACGAATATCATCATCGAGCTGGATGACATGCCTGTGATCGGCGTGGTGCCCGTTACGCAATTGCAGGGCAATTTCAGATTGTACGAGGAATACATGCGGCTGATCGACGAAAACAGCGGTCGCAGCCTCAAATTGATGGATCGTATGAAAGTCCGGCTGGAGCGGGTGACGGACGACATATATTTCACCATACTGGAATAATTTTTGCATCTATTGAAATTGGATTGAAATATCACTTGACAGATCGCAATCATGTGATCTCAATCCAGTTAGAAGATAATACGGGCGAAAACCCTGATAGATTAAAGAAACGAATAGCAGGAGAATTGATGATGAGCATGCGAAATGGCGGTTTCTTGTTTCTGGTTCTTATGGCGTTTACCTTACACCTATCTGCTGATGTGACAGCAGCTTTTACCACCGACATCGGTGATGAACCGGCTGGACGTGTTCCACTGGACATACAGTTTATCGATTCATCGACAACGGATGACGAAACGGACCCAATCGCCGAATGGCTATGGAACTTCGGTGACGGAGAGACCTCGACCGACCAGAATCCCGTTCACACCTATGTTGATCTCGGTTACTACGACGTCAGTCTTCAGGTCACCTCAGCCGCGAGTTTGACCGACTCGCAAAACGAAAACAACTATGTGGCTGTTTTCGGAATCGATATGACCTACGTACTGGATCAGTCCAGCAGCATGTTAGGTGAAAAACTCGATAATCTCAAAGATGCCTGTTATGCTTTTAACAATCTACTGGATACGCAAAACGATCTGGGCGACGAAGCGGGAGTGATATCCTATGAATCCCGCCCACACGTCAAATACCCGATTCACATCATGCAAAACGGCGGAACGATCAGTTCCATGCAGAATACGATCCAGCAGCTTCAGTCCACCGGCGTGACCGCGCTCTTCAAGGGCGTCCGGTATGGTATCGCGCAGTTGGTCAATGCCGATCAAAGCGACCCAGATTTTGCCAGCGAGACGAAAAGAGCTGGACTTCTCGTTATGTCCGATGGCAGAAACAATGCCAGTCAAAGATCGGATATTCAACCGATCTACACCTTTGTTATTATTCACGCGTTGGGATTCGGGACGGATTGCGATCCGACGGAACTCATCTGGTTACGCAATCTAACCAACGGAACTTATAATTTCGCCTCGCCCAACACCATCACGACCATCATGAGCGATATCTATCAAGCGCTAAAACAACAAGGACGGAATGCCGATCTTCGCGGTGTCGTCCTCGGACCGCACGAGGATATCTCGCACGAATTCTATATAGACGAGGGCAGCCGAAACCTGATTGTCAACGCCGACTGGCATGCCGATGATCTGGACATGACCATGACACTCACCTCACCCTCGGGCAAGGTATATTACTACAACCCGGTGCAAAATGAGTACAACCAGTACAAATCGATCCAGGTCGATACCCAATGCGCCTTCAAGATCATCAACCCGGAAACCGGCACCTGGAAAGCCGATATCAGCACCGAGAACTACTCCCAGACCCCGTCGGAATACTCCTTTTGGGTGCTCTCTTCCAACGCGCTGAAGCTGGATATGGATTTCGAGAACAGCCACCTGCAACCGGGTGAACCGATCCGCATCACCACGCAACTCACCAACGACGGACCTGTCCCGGCCGCGAATGTGCAGTATCAAATCGAAAGACCGGACGGACACATCGTCACGATGGATGCGAGCGATACCGGCGTAAGCGGCGTGACCGAATACACGGACACCACGACACCGGGAAACTACATCATCACAGCGATCGCCACCGGCAACAACGCCAATCCTTTCAAGCGTATCGTGCGGGAAGCGGTGTGGGTCGATGGCGGAGAAGAACCGCTCGATGCCGAAATAGCACCGGAACCCGTTACCGAATACACCCTTTCCAACAGCCCCAATCCTTTCAATCCGGAGACCGAGATCGCGTTCTCGCTGCCCGAGGCATCGGATGTCAGCATTGTGATCTACAACATGCTTGGACAGAAGGTTCGCACGCTGGTTGACGACAAGATGGACGCCGGGAATCACGTTCGCGTCTGGAACGGTAAGGACGACAATGGGCGTTCCGTCGGAAGCGGTATCTACCTTTATCGTATGAAAGCCGATGGCTTCCAGCAGACCAAACGGATGTTGCTTCTGAAATAGTGACAAATGTCCTCCAGTTGCTACGTTGGTTTAGCAGCGTCTGAATAAGGGGGACCCGATGCATCAGCGAGACAATGCGCTAAGGCGCGATGAGTTAAAGAGTTATGAGGGAGAGTTCTTGTATGAGTTGCAGAATTCATACGAACTCTCCCCTCGATTAAGCGAACAAATCCTTCAGACAGCCAAGTCCATTCTTTATCGATCCAGTACCGTCTATCCCGGTGTCGTTCCTGTCGTGGTAGCCGATATCGAAGAGAAGAGCGGTAAAAGCATGGAGAACATCCGCAAACGCACCATTTACGTGACGCTCGATGATGAGCGGGATGACCTTTCGATCCTTCACCAATACGGGCGGACATATCTTCGCCAGGTGACCATCCAGCGGATCACCGAGGAAGCGATCGAGCAGGACGGGCTCCTTACCCAGGAAGACCTGAGCCGATTGCTTCGTTGCAGTAAGCGGACAATCAGGCGCGATATTCGTGCAATTCAGGATCGCGGTGTTCATGTCGTAACGCGTGGTGTTTTTCACAACGTCGGACGCTGCCAGACTCACAAAAGCCAGATCATCCGCCTGTATCTGGAAGGCTTTACCTACAGCGAGATTCACCGCAAATGTTACCACACGACCTCATCCATCAAGCGTTACCTGGAAGATTTCAAGAAGGTGCTGATGAGCCTCCACCATGGTGTTACGGACTCCCGAAATATCGCGCAGGTAACCGGATTATCGGTCTATCTGGTCAAGCAGTATCGGGCGCTGATATCGGAAGCGAAGCAATCCCCCATCATGCAGGATACCCTTTCGATCATGATCGAGCAGAACCAGTATATGGACGGAGTAAAAAAAACGCTAAAAAACGATGGGCTGAAAGCGGCAGTTACGGAGGAATAAAAAGGAACGGCTCCCGTAAATTTGATTCAACCAATAAACAAACAAAGGAGCCGTCCATGAAGGATATAAATCAAATCGAAATGACCAAATCTACGCAAGGGAAATTTTACCATTTCTTCGATTATTTTCGAGAGGGCTTTTCCTTGCCCGAGTTCAAAGCGCTTCGGAGCCTATCTCGCGGCATACTCGCCAGCGGTTCCACCAGTGTCCATCGCTCTGCTTGCAAACTCAACGAGAACACCCGTCCCAAGAAAACAGCGGAGCGACTCTATCGCAATCTGAAACGTGTCTATTTTGACGAACGCATCCGGGATCGTCTGCTTGAAATACAGTGCCGAAAGCTCGATTCGGATACGGTTATTGTCGTGGATGAGAGCGATCTTGTGAAGAGTCGTGCCAGGAAAATGGAGGGTCTGAAAAAGGTTCGAGATGGCAGCACGGGGAAAACAGCTCCAGGTTATGACTTGTTGAACATCATAGCCTGCAAGAACGATGGCCGAGAGCTGAACCTGTTGCCATTGAGTTCCGATCTGATAAGCCAGAAGCTGGAGGCGGACAGTCTCCACAACCTGCTCTTCGACCGGATCAACGACATTATAATTCACAGCGGGAATAAGGGCATCTTCGTATTTGACCGCGGGTTCGACTCCTGGCGGGTGATTCTGGGACTCGTCCGCAATGACAACGCCTTCATTATCCGCTACATGGCGCAACGGCATCTCGAGTTGAATGGCGTGTTGATGCCTTACAAGGCTATCAGGGACGCGACACCTCTGCAATATCGCATCGATGGGGATCAGCCGGGAACGTGGTTCGAATGTGGCATTCAATACGTTCGCGCAAGAGTGTCGGATCATCCTTCAAAGAACGCGCCCATGGTCGATCTGCGCCTGGTAATCGTGAAGATGCGACGACGTAATCGCAGGGGCAAGATGGAAACGCGCTGGTTCAGTTTTCTGTGCCGATTCCCGGGCAGGAATTGGAGCGATCGGGAACTCATCGGCAACGTGCTGCGAATGTACCGGTTACGCTGGAAAATCGAAGAGTTGCATTGGCTGGTCAAACAAGATTTTGGTTGGGAAAACATGAAGTTGATGCGGTATCAGAGCCTGAAAAGCTGTTCTGGCTGGTCGTATGCTTCCTCTATTCGCTGAAAGGTATGGTGAAAGGTTTGAAGAAATGCTTCCCTTTGATCTTCATCGACCGGAAATCGGACTGGAAGAATAAACGTTTATCTATTATCGACATACAAGCGCAATATCACTGTGCTTCAGCAAAGTCGAGAAATATATAATCACTCCATGGAAATGACGATGGGGAGACGCTCTTCAGCTCCGCGTCAACTTCTTATGAAAATACAGGGGTAAGCGTGGAACAACCTTTTCTTGACACGTAATGCGATGGAATTTACATGGCAAACATGGGCTGCCCCCGTAGCTCAGGTGGATAGAGCAGTTCCCTCCTAAGGAAAAGGTCGCACGTTCGAGTCGTGCCGGGGGCGCCAATTATTATGCAGATTACCTTCTTAATTACAACAAGTTATGCGCTAATAAGCATCTCCGGCTCTTTCCAATATTTTCCGTTATAAAGTGTCAGGCAAATTTCCAAAAAGTTGCAAGCAGTTTTCCAAATGGCGCTAGCGCGCAGTCGGCGCAATCACCGCATTACACACATACCGCCTTACATATCAGCGATCTAACACTAAGTTGCAAGTAGTTTTCCAAATAATACGAAAGCAGCCCATCGAAACGAGCCGCTTTAATCATGTAAGTACTTGATAATTGGCTGGTTAATGCTATGTTGCAAGTGGTTTTCCAAATTTGAGAAAGGCAGCCACCCGAAAAGTGCTGCCTCAGATTCGTAACGCTCTGTTATATAGTTACTTGATACTATGTTGCAAGTGGTTTTCCAAATTCATCGGATTTCACTCAACTTTGAGAACATGATATCAGCCATCTGGAGGTATGCCGCCGTGTTCGGATGAATGTCACGACTGGGCACCGTAATGGAGATGGTCTTGCTCAGCAGAAAGCATCCATCTGACCGCTGCCTGGGATGGCCACAATCTTAAAGAAATGTCTGCGTGCTTGTGACCTTCAAATGATGTAGTACCATACCCAAACCTGCCAAGGTTGTCAATGAAAGACATTACTGCTTGCATTGTATTCATTTTTCCCATTCTTTCGAGAATCTCCAAGTATACAATCATGGAGTCTGTATTCTGTGCTATCTCACTAAATGTCCTGAGATAATCCCATTCCGGAGTGAGTTCAATGTACCGAATGGCGAGCCTAAGCACATTGTCTTGATAATCATATGGGCTGTGGATTACATCACTAATATATCGGTCGAACTCCTGACTACCAGAAGATCTGAGTGCAAAAACGAGAGAAGGCAGTAGTTCAGGAGAATCCGTTTGCTCAACCAGTTGCATTATTCTTTGTTGAACCAGAGGAGTTTTCCAAGAGAGGCTTGAGACAGCACTCCTTCTGTAGATGTCTTGTTCATCAGTATCTGATGCAATATTCAACAGAATTTCCTGTAGATCATTATATTTCTTATCCCCTTGCTTGATTCTTTTTTCTGCGATGCAAAGAAAATAATACCTGAAATGTCTATTAAATTCCTTACAACCAATAATATACAGAAGTTGATCTTCATATGGTTTTTCATTCCATTTCTCAATCAATGGTTCAATCAAGAGCATCCCACTTCCGCTAAATTCTTCCGGGTCCAACGAAAGCTCGTATGTAAACTCGAAAAGCTCCTCTAAATCCAATGATTCAAGAAAGCTGTGATCCTGCAAGAATTTCTCTGTGTAATATTTGCTGTTTATCCTGTCGAAATCTAGCGTCACTGTTTTTTTCTGATCAGTGCAAGACAGCAGGTGTGCCATTAAAACTAGCACTGTGAGAAAGACAACTCTTCTTTTCATTCATCTTTCATAGGTTTGTATGGGTTATAGGTCAATCTCAATCCCCAGAGCTGTCCTAAATAGATATTTTTCAAAAAACCAAGACGAGAATTAAAGAAAATAATAATCGTCATGATTATGATTTTAACAACAATCTATTATCCCAAATACTGAAAATAATAGCAAGAGAAAAATTAGAAAATTTTGCCAGACGAAACGGAATAGACCGTCATATCAAGAAATTTACAACATGGGACCATTTTATTTCTATGCTGTTTTGCCAGCTTGCAGGAGCAAATTCGCTCAGAGAGGTTTCTAATGGCTTGCTGAGCTGGCCATGCACAAGGTGATCGAGGCTGCCGAGGACGCTAATTCGCTGTCGGAGGAACGTCTCAAGGTGGAGATCGATGGCGCTGTCATCACCGGTGGAGTGATTTCTATGAGGACGGCGTGATCTCGGATTTCAAGTTCACGAGCGTATGGAACCACGGTCGGGCGTCGCGGATCGCCGAATGGGAGAAGCAGCTCAACATGTACGCCTACCTCTACCGGCAGAATGGTTTCCCGGTCGAGAAGCTTCAGGTGGTCGCCATCTACAGCGACTGGAATCGCGCCCGTTGTGAGAAGGAGGCCGACTATCCCGAGCAGGTCGAAACCATCGATATCCCGCTGTGGGACGACGAGAAGACGCGCGCCTTCATCGCATCCCGCATCGAGGATATCCGGCAGGCAATGCAGTTCCCGGACGACTTCATCCCGCCCTGCACCGCCGCCGAACGATGGCAATCCGAACCACAATACGCTGTCTATAAGACCGGTGGCAAACGCGCCCTTCGCGTCTTTCCAACCATGCGAGACGCGGAGGATTTTGCCCACGACCACAAAGACACTGCCAACCTTCACATCGTCACCCGCGAGGACACGCCCAAGCGTTGCATGAGCTATTGCGCCGTAAACCAGTTCTGCCACTACTACCGCGACGTCCTCGCCCTACCCATCCCCAAAACCGCATAGGAGGCACCATGCGAATCCCCAAAGAAGTCATTTCCATCGCTCTGGAAGCCGTAAAGATGATCATCGATGCCGCTATTGGCAAGAAGGATGAAAAAGCGACGAAACAGAAGTCATAGGCAACCATGGTAAAAAAGAAAGTAGGAGAGCTTTTGAAGGCTCTCCTACTTTTTACTAGTCCCATAGCTTATTGAAGCAATAACATCTTCCTTGTCGTTGTCTTAGCGCCGGCAATAATTCTGCAGAAGTAGATACCTGATGAGCATGCTTTGCCAGCGCTATCCTCGCCATCCCATACGATAGCATACCCCCCTGCTTCCTGCATCTCGTGAACAAGCGTAATAACCTTCTGACCTTTAATGTTATAGACATCGATCTCTACCATGTTATTTTCAGGGATTCTATACGAGATCGTCGTCTCGGGGTTGAAGGGATTGGGGTGGTTGGAGAGGGTGAGGGACGACGGCGCGGGGATGGTCTCATCGTTGTTGGCAGAATATTCATCCAGCAAGCTGCGCATAGTGAAATCGACATCGGTGTATTGACCGTTTTCGAGGATCAGACCGGTCACGATCGCGCTTTCGTAGAAGACTCTTCGTGCATAGAGGTCATAATCTCCGGTGGGAGCGATGAACTCGAAATTACCCTCGGCATCGGTGAAGGTGTAGAGCAGTGGATCCTCGTCCAGTGTGATGTAGGCGTACTGCACAGGCTCGGAGGTTTCTTCCTCCAGTACCTGCCCACGCACGATTCCGCCCTGCGGTGCGTAGAATTCGTAGGGTCCAATATCGATCTCAGCCACACTATCGAAATCGCCGTCCCAGACACGCTCGGAGTACCCAAGGTCGAAAGGATAGTCGATCTCGGTCGAATCGTATCCCGCATCGACCATCACAGCGCCCAAGACCGGGTAGTAGTTACCCTCTTCGTAGTTCAGGAACTGCTCCTTGATCGCGTCCGTGTCCATGAAAATATTGTCGCCGCCGTCGATGCAGAACTCCGGTATCTCGAAATCGAGTATGCAGTTGCGGAATGTTTGAGGATCATCATGGTGGGAATCGCAATAGGCTCCGTTATCCACGAAGATACAGTTCGTGAAATCACCTGTGTAACTCCCGCTCATGACGATATCGTTTCCCACGACCAGGTTGTTGCTGAACGAACGTACGTTGTAATTCAGGTTAATCACCTCATCCCATGTTGCACCTTCGGGGTAATCGCGGAAAATGTTACTGTTTACTTCATAGTCTCCCATCAAAACCAGCACCGCATTATTAAACTCGTTTCCTATGATTTGTCCCTGACCATCAGAATCCGTAGAAAATGTACATTCTTCCAGGTAGTTGTAACGGAAAAGAATGGTTGTCTCAGAAACATCGATATCATCGTGATAATTTCCATCGATGAAACTGTTGTTTTCGACGATGGTGAAGCCAGAATTGCTAAAATCAAGTGCATCAAGGAAATCGAAGAAATGATTACCGTAAACATATGAGACGTTTTCATCTGAGCATCCCATATGTAATAATGATCCGTAATTTGCCCCATTCAACTGATTGTAAACCGCATAGCCATTGTAGCAACTTAAACTGGTGTGTAAACCCGCAAGATGACTCACGTTACAGCCAGCCATAAGATTTTGTGAAGCATTAGCTGCACCATGACCAACAGAGCCGTCCTGAGTATGATAGTGGTAATCATTTTTCTGGTGATCGTACCGGATAGAACAATTTGTATAATTTACTTGATCGTATTGGCAGGCTGCTTTTATGGATTCACCATTATTTAGAAACGTGCAGTGATCAATCCATAAATCACCATCTTCAGCAGTCAATGCGCCCCAGGCAATATATCCAAGACGGATACCGATACCTGCGGAATACTCGAAATGGCAGTGTTCCAGACGACAGAACTCTGCATTATCAGGCATATAGATGTTTCCCCACATGTAATCCTCTTCAAACGGCGAGCGGGTGAAAAGGATACTGTCCTGTTCGGTACCTACTGCAATCAGGCTGCCATTCACACGAATCATTTTCGCGACGGAGTCGCCAGATATGAAGCCAGAAAGTTATTATCCCAGTCTTGATTACATTTCGTAGCAGGGCAGCACCCATATGAACCTCGACACCCGGCTCGATGGTCAGGGTAACACCGCTGGATACCGTGACATTGCCAACCACTTCGTACGGGCTGTTGGCTTGTGTCCATACAGTGTCTTCCGAGATTACACCGCTCACCTCGATACCGGATAGCGATGATAAGAACAACAAGATAATGACAATGCTGAATATGCGCATACAGGCTCCATTATTCCACTAACATGATTTCTCTCTGCGAAATCACAGAGCTCATGTTTTCGTTTTCGCATAGCGAACTCCTGAAAATCCCTCACCCCAAACCCCCTCTTTGCAAGCGGGAGAGGGAGAGGAGAGGATATTTCTGTCACCCAGAGTAACGACGTTTTTACGTCGTTCGACGAGTAATTATCGTCACTTTCGCTACTTCGCGTTGCTCGAAAGGCTTTCGTTCGACCATTTCGTTTTTATTCGCAAGAGAGCCGACTTAGGGTGAGTTATTTCATCATAAGCATTTTTCTTACCAAAGTTTCATTTTCTGCGGTAATTTTATAGAAATAGACGCCGGATGCAACAGATTTCCTGCTCTCATCCATGCCGTCCCATACGACACTGTGCGAGCCCGTGTCCATCGTGGAGTTCACCAGCGTACGAACCTTCTGCCCGCGGATGTTGTAAACGGCCAGTTCGACATGTCCGTCGGTCGGAATGCTGAAGCTGATCGTCGTCTCGGGGTTGAACGGGTTGGGGAAATTGCTGCATGATATCTCTGTGACAACAGGCGCTTCACTTGTCGTCTGAGGCGGTTCGCTGAACGAGAATTGCTGATGGAGAGCGGCGACCTCTTGCTGATATTCCTTGTATGTGGAAGTTCTGACAGAACATTTTTCCGGCAAGGTACGATCACCTGATTCCGATAGCTTCAGATAGCAATATCCTTCGTCGATCATCGCTACGATTACTTCATCGCCATCTTCAGAATTCTGAATGATCTCCTCCAGTTTGTCGATTGCAAGAAGGTATTCCTTATCCTTGATCAGGGATTTGATTACGACCTGCTCCCAAAAAACTGGACAAGTTATAATGCGAGTCTCCGAATAAGTAATGGAGGCGAGAATGAAGCGAAGAGTACAACGTCAACCACAACTGGCTGATTACCGGCAAGGGCGACATGTTTCTTCACGCCGAGGACGGCAGTCTGGTGACGAATGGACGCAAGGATAAGCTCGAGGAGATGAGCGGGACTGGCAATAAGGCTCCACTCACGCCCTTCGAGATGCGCAACATCACCTTGCCTCTGATGGGTGAGATTGCCGCTGGCGAACCGATGGAGAACCACGCCGCGCTCGACTGGGACTATATCGAAATCCCGAAAGCCTTTCTGCGCGATCGCCACGACACCTACTGTGCGCTGCGCGTCAATGGTGACAGCATGAAACCGCATCCTATGAAGAACCCGGAGACGGCGGAAATGTGGCTTGTGGTCGCACGGTATGTGGCGCTGCACAAAAAGGGCTATTTCTACTTTCTGTGCGACTTTCCCTGGCGCGACTGGTAGCAGATCGTCGAGTTCGCGATGAAAGCCTACTTCAGCGCTGGAAAATCGAGGAAGTACATCGGCAACTCAAGCAGGATTTTGGGCTGGGAGGAGATGAGGTTGATGCGCTATCTAAGCCTCAAAAACCTGAATGCGCTATTCTGGTTGGTCGTATGCTTTCTCTATTTGCTGAAAGGCATAGAGCAGGATTTGAAAACATGCTTCCCATCGATCTTCATTGATCGGAAATCGGACTGGAACAACAAGAAATCGTTTATCTATTATCGACTTACGAGCGCAATATCGCTGTGTTTCAGCAAAGTCGAGAAATATTCCATCACTCCCTGGAAAGGACGATGGGGAGACGCTCTACAGCTCCGAGTCAACTTCGTATGAAAATATGGGGGTATGCGTGACTCGCGATTTCTCCTTGACAGCAGAATTAACACGTAGCAATATAAGTAAAAACTGAAGGAGTGTATAATGAAACGCACGATATATCTCATTTCCATCATGACGATCCTGATGATCGGGCAGCTTTCTGCAACGATCGGCTGGTGTGGGAATATCTGGCCCAATTCGGGAACCAGCCACCCAAACGGGCAGGGCATCACCGTCTATTTCCAGATTTGGAAGGAAGGCGTGACCAATATACCGGGACAGGGCGAAAACCTTTCCGCGAACATCTATTACCGCATCCAGGGCGGCAGCGAATACTTCCCGCAGCAGATGCCCTACTTCGGCGAGGTGGGCAACAACGACGAATATTCCACCACCATCCCGAACGAATTCTTCTCTGCCGGCGATGTGGTCGAATTCGTCTGCGAAGCCTACGACGCTACAGACGGCAGCACCGCCTACGGCACCGACCAGAACAACGCCGGTCCGTTCACATTCACCAGTCCGGGTAACTACATCATCATCAACGAGACCATCCAGGACGTCGATGTCACCTTCCAGGTCAACATGGAACTACTCGAACCGGTGGAAACTGTGTACGTCGCCGGAACCTTCAACGGCTGGAACTCAACCGCCAATCCGATGACCGACGACGACAACGACATGATCTGGACTACGACTGTCACCATCCCATCCGGCTCCAATCCGGGCCAGGAATACAAGTTCATCAACGGTTCCGACTGGGAATCGATCGGCAACCGCAGCTTCATCGTCGATGACAGCGAGACCTCCCAAACGCTGCCGGTGGTGTGGTTCAACGACCAGGAGCCGTCGGACGAATTCGCGACCATAACCTTCACGCTCGACGCATCCAATGTCGTCGCCTACACCGGATTCTACCTGAAAGGGAGTTGGGACGATGCCGGTTACTACGACCCCTCCTGGAACAACGGCGATGTGCATTCACCCTTCTACGACGACGGCACTCACGGCGACATCATCCCCAACGACGACCTCTGGACCGCCCAGATGGATCTCGTACCGGACGGTGGCGATAATACCTGGCAATGGGCTTCACCGATCAGGATTACTACTGGATCAACGGCAACTTCACCTTCACCGTTGCGGATACAACTGGGCAAACACTTTATCACGAGATCGTACCCACATGCAGCGTGATAGGGTACGTCTATGACAACGTGGAAGGTCTGGCGATCGCGGGAGCGACCGTCACCATCGACAATTTCACGGCAACAACCAACGATGCCGGCGAATTCGCGCTGCAAATCGTGCCGCCCGGTGATCGCGACCTGCAAGTTACAGCCACCGGATACTACGATCATTTTCAGGAGGATTACCACTTCCCGGAAGGATATCTGATACTCGAGATTGGCATGACACCCGAAGGCGCGTTACAGCCACCGGTCAATCTCGCAGCCACGGAAAACGACCAGCAAGTTGTCCTGACATGGGAAGAACCGCCACCAATGGAACGAGAGCTCTACGGCTACAATGTCTATCGGGATGCGGCTCAGATCAATGCCGAGACCATCACCGGAACGACATTTACCGACAATGATGTCGAGAATTTCGTTCAATACAGCTACTATGTGACCGCCGTCTATACCGAGGGCGAATCCGCGCCTTCCGCCTCCGTTCAGGCGACGCCGCACCCCAATACCGTGGTCTATCCCTCCATCGTCGGCGATTTCAACAACTGGAATCCCGCCGATCCAGACTGGCAACTCACGCTCAACGACAATGGCGTTTGGGTTCTGTCAGCCGAGCTTCCTGCCGGCCCCCACGAATACAAGGTGACCGAGACCAACGACTGGGCCGCCGACTTCCCCACAGACAACCAGACCATCGATATTCTCGCCGTGGCCACGATTACATTCCGCGCCAATCTGGGCGCGATCATCGGTGTGCGCGAAGGTGACGAGTTTGTCACCCACACCAACCCGACCGTCGTCGGCAACTTCATGTCCGAACTCGGCGGAACCGACTGGGATCCAACCGATCCCACCGGCGAGATGATCGACAGTAACGATGACGACATCTTCGAATGGGGCGCCGTGATACCGGAAGGAACCTGGGAGTTTAAGGTCACGCTCAACAACAATTGGGATCAGGCAACCACCAGCAACAATATCGGATTCGTGTCCGACGGCATCGCCGAAACGCAGATCACCTACGATATGGCGACCAACACCGTCGAAACCAACGCAATCACACCGCCAGCGGCGGAAATCACCTTCGTGGTAAACGACTCTGTGCTCGAATACTTCGGCGGTTTCTACCTGAAGGGAACTTGGGACACCGAGACCGGCATGTACGATCCGAACTGGGGCGACGGCGCCGAGCATACACCCTTCTACGACGACGGAACCCACGGCGATGCTGTCGCAAACGACCACATCTTCAGCGTAACCGTCGCACTGGTCACAGACGGCGGAAGCAACACCTGGCAGTGGGGCTTCAACGACCTGGATCACAACTGGCTCTTCGGCAACTTCGAATTCTTCGTGGCGGACACCACCCCGCAGGAGTTGTCGTTCGATATCCCCACCACAACGCCTGTAAATGGACATGTGTACAACTCCGTCACCAGCGAGCCGCTTGCCGATGCAACGGTCCAGACGCTCTCAGGGTATGATACAATCACGGACGCGGACGGATATTACTCGTTGATCCTGCCCGTCGGAACCGTGACGCTGATGTGCTCCTATCCCGGGTACGTCACGCAGACAATCGCGGATTTCGTGGTTCCGTTCAACGATCCGGTCACGCAGGATTTCGCCATGGTGCGCGAGCTCTATGCGCCGATCAATCTGGCTGCCGAAGAAGGCGATCAAGAGGTGCTTCTGACTTGGGAAATGCCGGAAATGCCGGTGACAAGGAATTCAGCGACACGCACATCGCGCGAGCTTACCGGATACAACATTTACCGCGACGACGCGAACATAGCAACCGTCGGGCTTGTCGATCCGCTCGAATACCTCGATACGGGTCTGACCAACAACGTCACCTACACGTACTACGTTACCGCTGTGTGGGACGAAGGCGAGTCGCTTCCCTCGAACTCGGTCGAAGCCATGCCGCACACCATGGACGGCTCGGGCGATACGATAATCCCGGTCGAGACGATGCTGATCTCGAACTCACCCAATCCGTTCAATCCCGATACTTCCATCAAATTCGCGCTTACAGATGATGGTCCCGTTCGCATCGATATCATCAATATCCGCGGACAGATCGTCAAGACGCTACTCGACGCACCGATGCAGGCGGGTTACCACACCGTCACATGGGACGGACAAGACCAGTATGGCAAATCCACATCTTCCGGCGTCTATATGGTACGGATGATCGCGGGTTCGACACAGCTTCTGCGCAAGATCACGATGTTAAAATAGAGAACCTCACCCCAACCCCTCTCCTCGCACGAGGAGAGGGGCTTTACTGGGACCGCCGTGATCCTGTGATTTTGCTTGCAAAATCGAATCCTCAGAACCCGGCATGTTCTTCCTTGTAGCGCGCGACCTCCGGGCGAGCCTGATCCGACATAAAATTACTTGACCATTTGAGTGGCATTGAGCAGACTTAAAAGATAGAATCATAAGCGAATATACTTGAATCAACCAATCGGGGAGCGTTCAATGAAGTATGTCGTATCCATTATGTTGTTACTGTTCTGCATCCAGCTTTCAGCGGATATCATGGACGGTCTCGTTTTAAACTATCCTTTCAACGGCAACGCCAACGACGAGAGCGGAAATAACCACCACGGCACCATAAACGGACCGACACCGACATTCGATCGTTTCGGCAACGACGACAGCGCGTACTTTTTCGACGGTGAGGACAACACTGATATCGATTGCGGAAACAGTCTGGCCGAAATCTTCGAGAGTGACACCTTTTCGATCTCGATATGGATGAACCGATTGAGTGGATATGGGTGCATCATTACCAGTGGTGGTCCCGGATTTCTCAATTTCTACCTGAGAAATGAAGTGCTTCATATGGATAATGACGGAAACCTTCAATATCCCGAACTGAGTACCGACCGCTGGCATCATCTATGTCTTGTGATGGATGATGGAGAAGTCACGATCTACACCAACACCCTGGAAGCTGCCTCACAGGAATCGATGACCTGCGGCGATCACAATGACGGTGTCCTGCTGATCGGCAATTCCTATGGCGGAAGTTATCCCTTTTATGGGCGCATCGACGACGTGCGTATCTACGATCGGGCTTTGAGCGAATCGGAAATCGGCGACTTGTATCACGAAAACGGCTGGGTATCAACACCGCAGAACGTGGTCATGTTTTTAAACGGCGAGCAGTTCCAGATGTCGTGGGATCCCGTTCCCGGCGCCGCGTACTACAACATTTACAGCGGAAACGATCCCTACGGCTTGCTGGACCAAATCGTCTATGCCGACACCTTCAATACATACTCGATTCCGCAGTCGTTCGATTCGCGCTTCTTTCAGGCAACCACCCAGGCGCTACAGGACGTGATCATCAACTTCGTCGATCCGGAACCGGGAGATTTCTCCTATTACTGGGATGGCTCAACATATGTTCTGCATTACAATGGACCGGTTCTACCCGCTACGTACGACATCGAAGTTACGACTCCGAACCCGAACATGCAAAGTGCTTCATTCTACTTGTTGACCCATTACTATGATGATGACGGGGATTGCTGCAATGGTGGAAATGACTGTTTCCTGTTAGGTACGGCTACTACGCCGGGCAACACGTTCCATTGCAATGCAGATTTCACACAGCTTGGATTTGATTGTGATTCCTACTTCTGCTTGCGAGTCGATTTATCCGACAATTCGGAGAATATCTATCGAAAGACGATCCAGACTGCTGTTGACAATATGTTGCCGGGGCAGATCGACCTTTCTGCTTATCCACACACCACCGATAGCAGTCGGATAGTTTTACATTGGATCGAACCGGGCGATAATGGATTTGACGGCTGGCAGGAACTGACAAGTCGAGACATTCGTGTCTCGACAAGTCCAATCCTGACGCTATTCGATTTCAATCAAGCCGGTGCAGCCTGTGGTGACTATTGGCAGCATCGTATTGGTTCTCCCGGACAATCGTTATCGTGTACGATATACGGAGTGAACTACACCTATTTCCCCCAAGGGCTCACTGATTTGGTATATTACTTCGCGATCAAAGCCACCGACGAAGCCGGCAACTACTCCCTGTCGAACTGCGCCAGCAGCATACTTCCCTACCACGACCTCGTGCTGCACGACAGCCTGACCTGTATCAATCTCAAGGACAGCCTCGACGCGAATTACGAGTACCACACAAACTACCTGTACGACACATTGCAGTTCTGCGGTTGGGTGACGAATAATGGAAATTTGGATGAGAATTGGACGATTGAATTAATGAAAAGCCTTAACACGGTAAATAGTTGTAATTTTAACGTAATGCCGGATTCAATAATGTCAATTGCGTTAAATTGGGTTGCGGATTGCACTGCGCGCCCATTATTCCAAGTATATTTTCAATATTATATTAATCCTTTAGTATATTTTACCGATTGGTATTCTATCGCGAAAATCATGTCGATCTCCGAATGGGCTGAAATAGAATGGTATGATGATGACCAGTATCCAGCACCGGAAGAACCTGCGGGTGAGTTGTTCTATGTTGGCGTTTTTGTTACAAATACTAATGATGTTTGGTTGGATTATTACGATTTTCCAGTACATATAGATATTAATACTGATTTCAGTGTTGAATCATTCGGATATTATGGGGGTGACTTTTCATACATCTGACGATATGAAAAAGGGTTTTATATATGTCGGGGCAGAATATCATACCTTGTTTTATTGGGGTATTAACGGTCTCCCTCCCGGCGACTATGAAATTACTGTAACCGCAGGCGACCACGAAGAGGACGATATCGTAATCACGCGAAACGTGACGATGGTAGAGAGATAAACCGGAAATCAACATTCGGAGAATCCTTCGACTCTGTGAGAGATTCGAATTTGCAAGCAAATTCACAGCACAAGGATGACACCAATGAAGCATTCAGAAGTTGATTTCTTCGAAGCGCCCGACCATCGGTTCCCCTTCGCCTCATTCGAGGAGAAGTGTGGATTTTTGCGAAGCAAACCGGAATCCCTGCCAGGTTTGAGGATGAGGTTCTTCTCGCAGAAAAGATTGACGTGGAAAACCGCATGCTGTCATTTTTTCCTGCAAGGAGTTGACGATGTCCATTGAAAATCCGAACCAGTCTGATGTTTTACCTATCTGACCATCATCGTGGTGGTTATGCTGAGCGCCGGCGTGATGACCGGCATCATCCTTTCGAACGTGATGAAAGAGGTTCATGCGATCGCGCTCGAGCAGGTCAATTCCATTCGTGGAGGTCAACCGCAGCCTGTCCGAATCGGTACTGAGCAATTTCGGCGAAAAGCTGGTAGATGCACAGGCAAAATCGGTGGCGATGGAGCTCTCCTGGATGCTCAAGGGCAGGAATTACCGCGATTACGACAGGCTGCGCAAGGACGAAGCCCTTCGCAAGATCGCCACGCAGAATGTCATCATCGACGACCGCAAAGCCGGCTATGTCGATGTGCTCGACAATAAAGGCGTATCGGTTCTGCATCCGAACAAGGGACGTGGAAGGACGCAATTTTATCGAGTGGAAGGAGCAGTTTCCGGTCATGTGGGATCTGGTCCGAGAAATCCTTCACCGAAGATCATATCAAGGGTTATTACAACTTCCTCGACAAAGACAACAACGAGCGCCGCAAATTCATGGTCTTGAAGCAGATCGACGGAACGAACCTGATCGTGGTGGCGGCAGTCAACATCGATACGTATTTCATGCCGGTTCACGATCAGCTTGAAACCGAGGCGCAGAAGCATATCGAACAGATCGACCGAAAATTCGACGACACGACGCATCGACTTAAAAGGCGTCTCTACCTGATCGCCGGTGTGGTCGATATCCTGATTCTATTGGTAGCGCTGGGATTCGGAATCTGGTTCTCGCACAGCATCTCGAAACCTGTCAAGCGCTTACGCGACCGGGTCGATCAGATGTCTCGCGGCGACTTGACGACAGATTTCATCCCGCGCGGCTCGACCGAAACAACGCCAGCTCGCTACCCGCCTTCAACGAGATGAAAGGGCACCTGCAATCGCTGCTGGTCGAGGTGAAACGATCGGTGATCAGCTTGATCTCGACCGCAACCGAGATTTCCGCGGACAGCATTTGCAGCAACAGGACAACGTCAATGGTCTGGGCGCATCCACAAACCAGGTGGTGACCGCGTCCCAGCAGATTTCGACCACGTCGAAGGAACTGGTGGTGACCATGGGCGAGGTTGCCGATTCCGCCGGCGAGACAGCCGATCTCGCGGGCACCGGACGCGACGACCTGGTGCACATGGACAAGACCATGAAAGGGCTGCTCGACGCCTCGATCTCCATTTCGGACAAGCTGGTCATCATCAACGAACGCACGGAAAATATCAACATGATCACCACCACCATCCAGAAGGTGGCGGAAAAGACGAACCTCCTCTCGCTCAACGCCGCCATCGAGGCGGAAAAGGCGGGTGAATACGGTAAAGGATTTTCGGTCGTGGCTCGTGAAATCAGACGCCTGGCGGATCAGACGGCGGTGGCGACCACGGATATCGGCACCATGATCAAGGAGATGTACAACTCGGTCTCCTCCGGCGTGACGGAGATGGAGAAGTTCATGAGCCAGGTTCGCAGCGGGGCATCGGATGTACAGGGAATCATCTCGAAGCTGGAAAGGATCATTGAGAAGGTGCAGCAACTCACGCCGCGCTTCGAGGAAGTGGAATCGCAGATACAGATGCAGTCGGAAGGTGCTGAACAGATCAGCACCGCGATGACCGACCTCAACCGCACAGCATTCAAGACCTCCGACTCCATCGCCGATTTCGAAAAGACAACCAGGCAGCTCAAACAGGCGGCCGCAAACTTGCAGCAGGAATTGAAATACTTCCGCGGTATCGATTCCACAGAGAGCGAATAACGTTTGAAAGTCGGACTCTTCACCCAATCAGGACAGCTTTCGGCGCTGGTATTCTCGATACTTCGAAGCGAGCAGGATCTCTTCATCGCGTGGAACGCCCGTAACGATTCCGATGCGGTTCTTCAACAAAAAAGGACACCAGTCGAGCTTTTCCTGATTGCCACGGATATACCGCTTTCGGTTGCAAAACAGACCGTTATCGATCTCCTCAAAGTATCGAAGTGTCAGATTCTCGTCCTATCACGAAACGCGGAAAAAGACACGAAATACATTTTCGAGATGATGTCGCAGGGAGCTTCGGATCATGCGGTGATTCCGCAGGAGCCGTCCGCGATGGACCTCTTCGAATTCATCAGAAAAATCCAGCTTCAGCGTACCCTCGCCATGTCTGCCAGGATGATGAAAGACAAGAAACCCTACGACAAGCCAACCCTGGTCGTCATCGGCGCTTCGACCGGCGGACCAGGTATAATAACCCAGATACTCGAAAGACTCAACGCACCGCTCGCCGCAGCGGTGATTATCGTGCTGCATGTCGCCAAGAGCTTTACCGAGGGGATGACCTACTGGATGCAGAAATATACGCAGATTCCGGTTCAGATCGCCAGAGATGGCGACACGCCCCGCGAAAACAATATTTACCTTGCCGCCACGGACGACCACCTGACCCTCACCGCGAAGGAGACGTTTGAGTACCGCACATCAGCCACACCGAACTTCTACCATCCCTCGGTGGATGTTTTCTACCGGAGTGTCCTCGAACGTAAGCCGCCGGGTATGGCGGTACTTCTGACCGGTATGGGCGAAGACGGTGCGTACGGGCTTCTTGACCTGCGCAAAGCCGGCTGGTACACCTTGACGCAGGACAAGGAATCCTGCATCGTTTATGGGATGCCCAAAGTGGCGATGGAGATCGGCGCAGCAATTCACGTAATGAACCCAGAGGAGATTGCCCGTGAAATCAATGCATTCGCAGGCATTCAGGAACACAGGAGAAACCATGGATCAAGTAAGAAAGCAGATTGAAGCATTATACGAAAACCCACCGGAGCGCTACTCAACAAAGGATCGCGAAGTTTTTGGCGCATTCATCGAAGCACTCAACCGGGGAGAAATTCGAGCGGCGGAGAAGTCGGGCGGAACATGGCATATCAACGGCTGGATCAAGAAAGGTATTTTACTGGGATTCCGCATGGGAACGCTCAGCCGAATGCCAATCAGCAAGATGAAGCACTTTATCGACAAGGACACCTATCCGGAGCGCGGCTTCGAGATCGAGGACGGTGTCCGCATCGTACCGGGCGGATCGTCGGTTCGAACCGGCTCGTATCTGGCGCGTTCGGTGGTGATGATGCCACCGTCGTACGTGAATGTCGGCGGCTACGTCGATGAAGGCTCGATGATCGATTCCCACGCGCTGGTGGGAAGTTGTGCCCAGGTGGGCAAACGGGTTCATCTCAGCGCCGGCGCAATCCTCGGCGGTGTTCTGGAGCCGATCGGCGCTCAACCGGTGATCATCGAGGACGACGTATTTATCGGCGGAAACTCCGGTATCTTCGACGGTATACTGGTCGAAAGCCGCGCCATCATTGCCGCAGGCGTTATCCTGACGGGCAGCACACCGGTCTTTGACGCGGTGAACGGTGTGTTTCTGAATCGCGACGAGAAGCGGATCCCATCGGGCGCGGTGATCGTTCCCGGGAGCCGTCCGCTCAAGAACCACATAGGTTTTTCCATCTACTGCCCGATCATCATCAAGTATCGCGACGAGAAAAGCGATGTCTCGGTCACGCTGGAAGACCTGCTTCGATGAGAGGTTTTTCCACACGCAGCCGGGCATTGAAGGTCTCCCCCATCCGCGAATTTTTCGACATCGCACCCAAAGGCGCGATCAACCTCGGGCTGGGAGAATTGAAACTGCCGCTGCATCCGTTCATTCAGCAGAAGGGAATCGAAGCGATCCGACGCGGCGATATCACTTACACACCCAACGCCGGCTATCCGCCGCTTCGCGAGAAGATCGCCGGATACTACGGCAGTCGAGCGGAAAACGTCTGCGTGACCTGCGGGGCGGAGGAAGCGATCTTCGTGGCGCTTTCTACGTTAATCGAACCGGGCGACAAGGTCTTGATACCCGATCCCGGATACCTGGCATATCCGAATCTGGTGCGATATTATGGCGGGATTCCGGAACCGTACGTGTTCGATCCGGCAAGGAATTTCCGACTCGATCGGTCATCTCTGGAACAGCATCGCGACGCGAAGGCGATTATCCTGTGCAATCCGTCCAATCCGCTCGGAACAGTGCTCGATGACGACGAACGCAGTGCAATCCTCAAATTCTGCCGCGAGAACGATGTATGGTTGATCGCGGATGAGGTTTATCGGGAATTGTATGTTGAAACGCGCCCGGAGAGTTTTGCCAATGTCGATCCTCGCTGTATCGTGATATCAGCGCTGTCCAAGTCGCACGCCATGACAGGCTGGCGATTGGGCTGGCTGCACGCGGAGGAGGATATTGTCCGGGCAGCCACACGGATCCACCAGTACGCGACGACCTGCGCGCCGAGGATCTCGCAGGAGGTGGCCGCCGAGATGTTCACGGACGATGGCTGGTTGGTCAACCGGTCGTTGCGCGAGATGCTCGATCGAAACCGGCGACTGATCTTCGAGCGATTGCAGGATTGGACTGTCCTCGAGAACGACGCTGCTCCATATCTGTTTCTCAAAGTCGATGGTTCTGACGCGGATTTGTCACGTTCGCTCTTGAAGCGCGGCGTGATCACGGTGCCGGGAAGCGCGTTCGGTGAACGTGGAAACGGCTGGATCAGGATCAGCTATGGTCTGCCATACGATGAGCTTGAAAAAGCAGTCGTTCTCATCTCAGACTTTCGTCCATGATGAGAACGAAATTGTTTATCTCGCCGCAACCGCTTGCGGGGTAAGATTACCTACCTGCAACGCCTTTTGATACTCATCCGCCAGGTTGGTGAATACCTCTTTGACCGATACGATTTTCTCCAGTAGAAAAGCCTTTGCACCGGAAAACGCGAATCCATTGTCGAAAAGACCTTCCCGGGCGTTTTTCAGAGCCTGAGCAATGCAATATGGCGCATGAATGTAATCGCAGGTCTTCAAACATTTCCAGGGACAGGAAAACGGATGACGTAAACCACTGCTCACTTCCCGCAGAAAATTGTTCTCGATCGCTCTTCCCGGGAGCCCGACTGGACTGTCGATGATAACGAGGTCATTCGGGCTGCATTTCAAGAATTGCTCCTTGAATGCCCTCGATGCATCGCATTCGTTGGTTGCCACAAATCGAGTCCCCATCTGAACTCCCTGGACTCCCAACTGCAGAATATCGTGAATGTCCTCGCCGTTGAAAATCCCGCCGGCCGCAATCACGGGAATCCGCTGGCGATACTTCGACGCATATTGATTCACTTTTACGAGAATCTCCGGCAGGATGTTCTCGAGAGCGTACTCTGGCTGATCGATCTGCTCCCGCTTGAAGCCAAGATGTCCACCCGCTTTGGGACCTTCAACAACAAACGCGTCCGGTAAACGCGAGAATTTTTTATCCCAGGTTGAAAGCACAAGCATGGCAGCCCTCGCGGAAGAAACGATTACAGCAATTTTCGTCGGCACGCGACGCAGATCGTTCTGCGATAGTAAGCTGGGGGCTTTGAGAGGCAATCCGGCTCCAAGGAACAGGATATCGATCTTCTCGTCCAGCGCGACCCGAACCAGATCTTCGTAGTCGGATACTGCCACCATAACGTTGACGCCCAATACGCCATTCGTCTTGCGGCGTGCAATGCGGATCTCATTACGAAGCGCGTTAAGGTTGGCCTCGCGAAATGTTCTGCCCATGTCGGGATTCAGCAGACCCAGTCCGACAGATGAGATCACGCCGATCCCTCCTTGTTCGGCGACCGCCGAAGCGAGACCGGACAATGATATTCCTACGCCCATCCCGCCCTGAACGATCGCGCGATCGGCATGTAGGTTTCCAATGTTTATATCAGGTATTTGCATTTTTATTCTCCGCTGTTTATAGTTTGAGTATTTCCGATTTTCGTGGCTACGAGGGAACCGAGACCGTTCAGCATCGGCGTGACATACTCATTTGTGAATGTTTCAATCAGCTGGTTCCCGGAATCCGTGATTTGATAGTACTTGCGCTTGGGGCCTTTCGTGGAGTTCTTCCACTCATACGAGACGAATTCTTTCTTATGAAGTTGTTTCAAAATACTATATATCGCGTTTTCCTTGAAAACGACACGATTGCACATCAGTTCGGTCATCATGGTTGTAAGCTGGTAACCGTAGAGGCTGTCGTCCTTCAGCAGCAGCAGGATCATGTAGGCTGTAAGACCTTTCTTGTACTCTCTTTGCCAGACGACCATCGTCTTCTGAACATTTTTCTTGAGTTTCACAGTACCTCTTTATCCACTATATCATTATAATGGTATAGTGAGATATCGCTATAATCGTGTCAAGGGATATCTAAAATTTCTTGTTTCGCCAGTCAAAGCCGTCATCTCAGCCGCATAAGCTGGTCATGCTTTCGACTCATCGGAATTACGAAATCACAAATTCCTAAAAATTTCGTTGACATCCAAAACGCACATGATGATCGTGGCTCTCAGCCTTACGGATATACGTGAACGGAGTAACAAAGATGTTTTATGTTCTGTTAGTCATACATGCATTGGTCAGTGTCTCATTGATCCTGATCATATTGAGCCAGTCGAGTAAGGGCGGCGCGATCGACGGAATCGTCGGCGGAACCGCGATGAGCATGCTGGGAAGCCAGGGTGCTTCGTCATTCATGAAGAAGCTTACCCGTATTTTCGCCGGCGCTTTCATGCTGACCTCGATTCTCATGGCAGTGTTGGTCAACAGCCAGCAGAAAGAAACGACGGCTCGTCCCGATACCCCGGCGCTGGATATCATCCAGAGCGAAGACGAGGAAGCTGCTGCAAGCGATACCGGTGTGATGGAAGTTCCCGTTACCGAGCCGATGCAGACAGAATCCAGCGACGCGAAGCCTTCGACTGAATAGATTTTTGCAAATAGCAGAAGTGGTGGAATTGGCAGACACGCAAGACTAAGGATCTTGTGCCCGTAATGGGTGTGCGGGTTCGAGTCCCGCCTTCTGCACCAAATATCAACGCCGACAGGAAACTGTCGGCGTTTTTGTTTATGTAAGGTGTGCCGGTAAAAAGAATGAATCGGGTTACAGGTAGCTTCTTCGCCTGAGCACATCCTCGTGTTCGTGGCGGAGGTTTTCGTAGGCGTAAAGCGCGCTGCCGTTTGCTTCCCATGAAGCATCCAGCGCGATATCGAGCATCTCGGCGGAGAATGACGGCAGGTGAAGCCCTGCGTACAGTGGGATGCTGGTTACTTGCATGCTTTCATGAATACAACGTGCCAGCCATTGGGTGCCTTCGAGAAAGAAATCGTTGAACAGCGCCGAGTAAATTGCGTCGATGTTCCAACGATCCCAGCCCTGAAATGCCACCTGACGCGCGACCTCCGGCGTGGGTAAAACGACGGCGGTGATCGTCTTGCCGTAGGTTCGTGCAATGCGCGTGATCTCCCGCACAGTGTACTCGATTGTATCGATACGGAATTGATCCCATGCCTGCTGCATCTCCGGATTCTTGATGTCCTGCGGATCGACACCGGTCTTGTTCTTGAACTTGCCGCGACAATACGGGCAGTAGCAGAAATCGGAAGTATCGATAACCGAAGAATCCCTCGAATCGAATTCGATCTGCGGGTAACGGATAGTATCCATTTGAATTCCGCTCAGTCCGGGCGTCTGACAAAGCAGCTCGATCTGCCTGTAAACATGATTGACCGCAAGTGGATTATTCATGCACAGCCAGTTGGTATTACCCGCGCTGGATATACCGATCCTGCTGACCATGTACCAGTCCGGATACTCCTCGATCAGAACCGGGTCGTCGTTCTGTAATATCGAACGACATGCATGTATTTCAATGTGATACTTGTTAGCACATTTAATCAGCTCCTGCCCGAAATCACCCAACATGAAGACACGATGAATCTTCATGTGGTCGAGTCTGTGAAATCGTGCCTCCCATTCTTCCGGTGTAATCTCCGGATTATAGTGCATCCAGATGTGGACGTTGGAGCGTGGTTTTGTTTTTCTCATAATTACGGCATTCCATCCATTTTGGACATATCTGCATTCCACAATGTAAACACAGTCGATGCATAAAACGTTCCCATTTCTTTTTCCACTTCGAAATTCATGAGGGATTTGCGTACAATTCAGGTCTTAACATCCTATAATGAAATACATCCCGCTTTTTTATTGACGCAACCACACTGTTGCGATAAACGGGCAAGTACGAGGTACGTAACGATAACATGAAGATTCTGGAACGATATATCCTGAAGGAAAATCTGAAACCGTTTCTGGTTTCGCTCTCGGTGATCACGTTTCTCTTGCTGCTGGATCACTTGATCGATCTGCTCAACCTGATCATCGACAAGCATCTGGATATTCTCACCGTCGGTTGGATTTTCACGCTAAGCCTTCCGTTTATTTTAGCGCTTTCGGTGCCGATGTCGGTGCTGACTGCCTCGATCATGTCATTTGGACGGCTATCGACGGATAACGAACTGGTGGCGTTCAAGTCGTGCGGCATCAACATCTACACGCTGTTGAAGCCCACGGTTATCGCGGCGTTGATCCTCTCGATCTTCATGATCTTCTTCAACGACCGGGTCCTTCCGGAAGCCAATCACCAGCTCAAGAACATGTATATCAAGGCGAATTCACGGCGGCCGATCTCCGTGCTCAAACCGGGGGTCTTCACCGAGTTGAAGAATTACACGATCTACGTGAAAGAGCATGTCGGCGACGAGATGTTGGGTATCATCATCTACAATCAGGAGGATCGCAAGTTCCCGCAGACGATCACGGCGGAGCGCGGCATCATCCAGCTCTCGAACGGTGGCAACAGCCTCCAGGCGACGCTCTTCAACGGCGAGATGCACGTCATCGATGCCACCGACAATGACCGCTACGAAGTCCGCACCTTCAAGCGATTCGTGCTCAACATACCAGATCTGGGCTTCTCGCAACAGGAGATCAGCACCGAGTACCGCGGTGACCGCGAGATGAGTACGGAAGAGATGAAGAGCCGCATCATCGATCGAGAGCAGGAGATCGTGCAATCCCAGGACGAAGCCGTCGAGCTTCGGGCAAAGATCGCGGACATGGAGACGAAAGCACGTACAGAAGAGAACATCAAGGAGCTGAAGAAGAACCGCAATCTGCTCAACATCAAGCTGAACAAGATCGAGGACATGAAAAAGGATATCCGCGTTTATGAGGTGGAAATCTACAAGAAATACGCCATCGCGTTCGCCTGTCTGATCTTCGTGCTGGTCGGCGCGCCGGTCGGCATGATGACCCGCACCAGCGGCGTCGGGATGTCGTTTTCGGTCAGCTCGTTCGTGTTTCTGGTTTATTATATCGCGCTCATCGGCGGCGAAGAGCTGGCGGATCGCGGTTACATGTCGCCCATGCTTTCGATGTGGGTCGCGAATATTCTGCTGGGAATCGTGGGAATTATCCTGATCCTGATGTCGGTTCGGGAGCAGCGATTCATCAATCTTAACGTACTCAAGGACAAATTTGTTAAACTACTCAGACTATGATACACAAACTGCTGGAAAACAGAAACGTGGTGCTGGCGTCCGCCTCACCGAGAAGAAAGACCATTTTCGAGATGATCGGCGTTCCGGTGCTGATCCATCCGGCGCACATCGACGAAAAGATCGTCTATAAGCATCCGAAACGATCGGCGATCGGACACGCACGCGAAAAGGCGGAAGCAGTCGCAAAGGTCATGGACCCGGACTGCATCGTGGTCGCAGCGGATACAATCGTCTATTTGGACAGCGATATCCTCAACAAACCGGTATCGCCGCAGCAGGCGACCGAATACCTTCAGCGGCTCTCGGGCAGGACGCATGCCGTCTATACCGGCGTATGCGTGACGCGCGGCATCCGTGAAGTCTATGACTGCGAGCGCACGGCGGTTACGTTCAAAACGCTCTCCGAAACCGAGATCAAGCAATATCTTAAGACGAAGGAACCCTTCGACAAGGCCGGTGCATACGGGATTCAGGGCTACGGCAGTCAGTTCATCGCCAAGCTCAACGGTTGCTATTTCAACGTGATGGGCTTCCCCGTCCACCTCTTCCAGGAAATGCTGCACCGACTGTTCGAGAACGAATGATGCGAACAATCTACCACAACGCGATCTTCCACACGATGGACGAAGATCTTCCGATCGCGCGTGCAATCCTCACCGAAGATGGCAGGATCGTGCACGTCTTCCCGAATGGTCCGACCGAATCCAGCGGCATCGACGCCGAGTGGATCGACTTGAAGAACGCGCACGTCTATCCCGGTTTCACCGACGCACACACACACTCGTTCGAGGGCGGTCTGTACAGCCTCGGTGTCGATCTGAGCGCTGCCCGGTCAATGGACGAGGTCTTTCAACTGCTGACAACCGGGACACCGGTCGGCGGGATGCTCTTCGCCTCCGGTTTCGACGAGAACGACATCGCCGAAAAACGTTTCCCGACCGTTATCGAACTCGATCGGGTCTCTTCCGATATACCGATCTTGCTGCGACGCGTCGATGGACATTCCTGCGCACTGAACACGGTCGCATTCGGGAAGATTGACTGGCATGGGAAACCACCTGAAACGACTGAAAATCCCGTGCGCGGCAAACACAACGACCATGCAGCGCACTGGTTTCACCGCAATCTGGACGACGAGGGCGTACTCAACGCCTATCGTCAGGCATCGCAACTTGCGCTGCAAGCCGGATGCACCTCGATCCACACCATGGTCGGCGACAGTTTTAGCGACCCGCTACACTATGAATTACTGCAATCGCATGTGGGTGATTTTCCCGTCGAATTCTTTCTTTATCCGCAGATATTCGATATTGAAAAAGCTGCGGAGCTCGGTTCGAAACGCATCGGCGGTTGCATCCTCGTGGACGGCTCGTTCGGATCTCACACCGCAGGCTTGAAGAAACCGTATTACGATCAACCCGCAACCCGGGGAAACCTCTACCGCTCCGATACCTTCTGGCAGAAATTCGTTCTGGACGCGAGCGAATTGAACTTGCAGGTCTTCGTACACGCCATCGGCGACGCAGCAATCCGGCAGTTCGTCGATGCGGTGAAGATGCTCGGGAAAAACCGTGCGAACGAGCTTCATCACACCGTCATCCACTGCGAACTGACCGACGACAGAACTATTGGCGATATGGCCGAACTCGGCATGTACGCTGCCATGCAGCCGGTGTTCGACAGGCTATGGGGCGGAGAAGGCCAGCTCTATGAAAGAGTCCTGGGTGCCGAGCGGACAAGGAAAACCAATCGCTTGAAATCGATGCACAATCATGGCATCCTCATCGCCGGCTCTACCGACTGGTACATCACCGAACTGAACATGCTGAAAGGTATCGATTCCGCCGTGAATCACAACAACCCGGACGAGCGAATCACCGTCGATCAAGCCATCCGGATGTTCACGGTGAATCCCGCGAAGATGATCGGAGAACACCATCGTCTGGGACTGCTCAAGCCTGGCTATCAGGCCGATATGACCTGCCTGAATCGTGAAATCGGTACAGCAGGCGATATCCAAAACCTGATCAAGCGCGGGAATATCGTGTTCGAGAGTCACAATGATCAAGCATGACAAAGTCATTCAGATCATCCGGCAGGAATATCGACTGAGACCGCTGGCAGAGCTTGTGGATTACTATAAGCTCTTCTTCCAGGGCGGATTCGGTCCCGGGCACATGGTTCACAACGAGCAATCGGCGCGGGAATACCTCAAGCACGAGCTTCTCCTGATGGAAGCCGATCCGGTTCCCGACGATACGCCCTTCATTGAAGATATCGGCTGGTATGGACAATATTACCGGGTAAATCTGAATTCTGTAACCAGCGGAAAAATCGGGTTTGAGGAATACCTTTACGCCTTTATCGAAAGCGCATGGATCGCGCCGACCATTGATCTGGATCAATGGCGAAAAATGTGGACAGAAATTTCACGCGTATTATATATAGAAATCAAGGCACTGAAGACATACGACGGACAAAAGATAGAGATAGAAGAAGCGTTCGAACTGGAAAGCCCATTGTTTCATCATAGTGAGCGCTATCGCGAAATCTATCATCCGCATTATCGTGTGATTCACGCCGATTTTATAAATGAAATACGTAAGGAGTCAAAATGAAAAAAATCGCGTTCTGGATTATTATCTTGTGCATCTCCTCGCTCTTTGCTCAGGCAAACGGAGAGATGTGGGAAGTTGACGGACGTATGGTACTTCGCGTTTGGGGTACTCATTACGAACGTGGTTACGCGCAGGGCTATTTCCTTGCGGAACCGTTCGTGGACGTATTCGAGAATTACATGTTCAACTACGCCTGCTACGGTAATCCGACTTTCTACAATCAGGCACGGATGTTGTTCGAAAACTCGTTCGTAATTGAAGACAATTACATGACCGAAGCCCAGGCGATGATCGAAGGCGCAATCGACAGCGGTCAGGACATGTATTTCGAGCCGCTCGATCGCGAGCTGGACGCCAACGACATCCTCATGGCGAACGCTCTGATCGATCTGAGCGGACTCACACGCATTCCGGAAGACATCTTCGCCTGCTCCAGCATTTCTTCCTGGGGTACGAGCACCGAGAACGACGAAGTGCTCCAAGGCGGACTGGTCATCACGCGCATGATGGACTGGGCGACCAACGCCGCACTCTTCCGCAATCCGCTGGTTCTGGTCTCGATTCCGTCTGAAGAGGACGAGCAGAACTGGGTTTCCATTACCTTCCCGGGATTGTTCGGTGGACTCTCGGCAATCAACGACAACGGCCTCACAACCTTCCTCGACATGGGAAACAACCACAGTTGCAACGACAACAGCGGATTCTACCCCATCCTTCTTACCCTGCGCAACGGTATCGAGCAAATCGATTACGACGAAGACGGTATTCAGACACCGCAGGATATCGTACAGGCTGTGGAAGACCGCAACAGAGCCATCGGAACCATCGTTCACGTTACGCTCGATAGCGAGCATTTGCCTGTCGTGATCGAGAACAACAACGCCGCAGGAGTCTCCGTGCGCGACGTCGATGACAACACCGTCGTTCCTGGCGATAATCTCGTGGCGACCAACCACTTCCGTACACTTTACTCCCCGGCGGCTTGCTCCCGATACAACCATATCGTGGATTCGCTGGAAGTCTCCACCGAGATCGACGATTACCGCAGCTGGGATCTCCTTTCCGGCGCTGCCGGCGTAACGACCAATATCCACGCGATCCGCTACAACAGCGTCAATCGCAAGATCACCTTCGCTTCGGCACAGGCGAATCATCCGGCATACGGTGAAGAGCAATCCGTCTTCATCCTCGACGACCTCTTCGAACCGAACGGCATCGAGGATCAGACCGTTTCTGCCTCCTCATGCAGGCCGATGGCATACCCGAATCCCTTCAATCCAAGCACCGAAATCCGGTTTTACCTCGCGCAGCAATCGAATGTCACGCTGGATATCTTCAACGTGCGGGGACAGCGCGTCATGCATCGCGACATGGGCAGACTCGATCAGGGTATGCAGCGCACCGAATGGAACGCCGAGGGGCTTTCCACGGGCGTTTACCTCTGCCGCGTTCGGCAGCATCGCGCGGATGGCTCCACCGATTCGATCGGCAAGATGATGTTGCTGCAGTAAGCAGGAGTCAGAAGACAGGAGAGATGTGCCGCTCGGAGATCGGCAGCTACGGTATTTGTAGCGTTCGACCTCCGGGCGAACCTCCCTTTGGGCAGGCACGAAAACCTGCCCTGAATTTTTTCCAATCGACGAAATCACCTCCGCAGGCATCTGCCGCTTGACACGATTTGCATATTCCGAATATCGTTGCACTTCGTAACAAATGATTTGCTACGACGTTATTTTGAAAACAGAACTTCAGCATCAAATGGGAGATGGAGCAGATGAAACGCAGTCACCAGATTATCCTGACCTGGCTCTTACTGGTATTCGCGACGGGGTTGTTCGCGGGAGTCACCGTTGTATCCGACACCGACAAGGAACTCGTCGTCGATTTCGTACTCGACCAATACAGCGTATCGCGCGAAGGTGATTTCACGCGCATTCAAACGAGATCGATGGTTCATCCGGAGGATGCCGGCATGCCCGATATACCCAGCTTCACGCGGATGATCGCGGTCCCGCCGGGCGGTTCGGTACAATTTTCCACCGACGCACGCAAGGCTCGCACCGTTCGGCTCGACGCTCCGCTGATTCCGATCCCCGAGATGTTTCAGGAAGGCGCGGATCAAGTCAGTACGCAAAGCTACAGCATCGACAAAGACGCTTACCTCGAGGAATCGCCACCGCTGGTGGAGATCATCGACAAGGGAATGTTCCGTGGCGTTCAGACGGTAACCGTGCGCGTCAATCCATTCTCCTACGACCACAAGAGCAAGACGATCTCCATCCGCGAATCGGTACGGGTTCGATTCACATATCAGGGAAATACGACCAGGAATTCACGGCTGCATTATTCATCCGGGATTTTCGAATCCGTCGTGCTCAATCCGGGCCACGCGGTCGGATGGAAAACGAAGAGTCGCGATGAGATCGAGTACGCCCATTTCTCGGATTATCCCATCTGGATGAGGATCGAAGTTACAAAAGACGGTATCTTCAAAATCCCGGCAGAAACAGTCAATCAGATGGTCAGCATCGATCTGATCGATCCCACGGAGCTTCGACTCTTCGGAACCGGCGGCGAGGTGATGGATCAGGGACACAACTACGATGGACTCGAGTTCGCGGAAATCCCGATCTACGTTCAGGGTGAATCGGATCACTCGTTCGATTCGGGCGACTACATCCTCTTCTATGGCCGAGACCGGGACGACTACGACATCAATCTGGAAATCGAGCCGAATCATTATTACAACCCATATTCTCAAGCAGGCGTGTACTGGCTGACGTTCGGTGAAGGAGATACCGATCCCGAACGAATCGATACGGTCGCACTGGATAATATATCGAGTTCGAGAACCACTGCCCGTACGAAGTACCATTATGAAGAGGAGTCTGTCCGGCGCGATGACGACGGATTCGACTGGTATTCCAAACAACTTGGCTACCAGGGAACATCGGTTACAGACTACAGTTTCTCGTTCAACGCGACAGACCTCGCCCCGGAATACGAGCAGACATTCCGCATTACCATGCGGGAACTCGCGGTGCCGGGTGTCAACACGAACCGTCACCAGCTCGATGTCTTCATCAATAACAATAGTGTATTGTCGAATAGCTGGAACGGCCCATACTATCGGACCTTCTACGGCGACGGCACATTCTCGCAAAGCGGCACGAACTCGCTTATTCTACGTCTGACCCGCACCACATCCACCAATATCCTGCTCGATTACTACGAACTGGAATACTATAAGAAATTGATCAAACGCGAGGGACAGTATCGCATCGATATTGCCGATTCCGACATAGGAGACAATGTCGAATACGAATTTGGCAGCAGCTATTCGAGCAACCTGATGGCGTTTGAGGTCGATGATTTCGACAATGTGACATTGCGGCCGATTATAAACGACGAGGGGAATTTCTCGTTCGTCGGAAACGGTAACTTCAACACGCGGATTTACGTTGTTTCGACCAGCGACTTCTATACGCCAGACGTTGTCGAACTATACAATGCGGTCGATCTCACCAATACGACCACGAGAGAAGTGATCATCATCACTCCGGAAGAATTCCTGTCCGGCGCGGAAGATCTGAAAAGCCTCTATCTCGAGCAATACGGATTCAATACCCAGATCGCGCTCCAGCAAGATGTCTTCAACCAGTTCTCCGGCGGAATGCCCGATCCCTGCGGCATCAAGATGTTTCTCGAACACGCCTGTATCGATGAATCCGACAACGCACCGACCTACGTGGTTCTCCTGGGTGCCGGCGTATATGACTGGCGTAATTTCGCCAATTCCACCGTACCCAAGAACAAGATCATCGCGTTTCAGATCGGCACAGTCACCAGCGACGACTACTTCGTCTATTTCACCGACGAAGATCATCCTGAAATGGCAATTGGACGCTATCCCGCGCAGACTGTGGACGACCTCGAACTCATGGTCGGGCGCGTCCGTCAATATCTGGAGAATCCCACCGAAGGATACTGGAAGAACAAGGTGCTTATCCTTGCGGACGACCAGTACAATTCTGGGGCAATCAATCAGGTGGATCATACCAACAATGCGCAAATCAACGCCGAGCAGATTTCGCCGGCCGTCTATGTCGATAAAGTCATGGCGATCGAGTATGAACTGGATGCCTTCAGCGCCAAGCCCCAGGTCCGCGACCTTGTCGTCGATAAAATCAACGACGGCGTTCTGGTTTTCTACTATACCGGTCATGGAGCGCCGCACGTTCTGGGCGATGAGAAATACCTCACCATCAGCGATATCCCACTCTTGCAAAACGACGACAAACTACCGCTGTTCATCGCCGCATCGTGTTCGGTGGGAAATTTCGAAACCTACGAGACTACGTGTCTCGCCGAAGAGATGCTCCGTGCAGACAACGGTGGCGCGATCGCGTCGCTGGCAGGCACCTGCGAGACGACCGGCACCAGCAACACCAACCTGATGGGCGTGTTTCTGGAGCAGATGTGCAATTCGCGGAAGTCGCTGGGATTATCGTTGATGAATGCCAAGGCGATCTCAAACAACTCGAACAGCAACAGCGGCAACAACGAACGCTACGCGCTGCTGGGCGATCCGGTTTTATGCCTGGTTCCACCCATCCGGGAAGAGAATATCGTCATCGAAGGCGAACCGGACAGCCTTCGTGCGCTACAGACGGTTACGATCGACGGCAACTACAACTTCGAAGGTCTCACCAACATCGACGACGATGTTACCACTCTGCGGGTCTATGACACGGAGACCGAATTCAAATACTACGCAACCGACACCGCTATCGCCACATGGACCGAGATGACCAGCCCGTTATTCCGCGGTCAGGTCAGCATCGACGCGGGAGAATACGATGCATCCTTTATCGTCCCCTACGATATCGCGGGTGGCTCGACGGGTCGCATGATCGCGATGACCGAAAACGGAACCGACTCGCGTATATCCTATCTTTATCCGGTCAAGCTCAGCACCAACGCGGACTTCATCGAAAATTTCGATTCCCCGCAGATCGAGATGTGGCTCGATTCGAGAGACTTCGTCGAGGGCGACGCCGTAACATCCGCACCGCTGCTGATCGCGGATATCTCCGACAGTACCGGCGTGAATATCCTGGGTAAACCGGGTCATAAAATCCTGGTGCGCATCGACGACGAGACCACGTTCACCGATGCGACAGAAGGATTCTCGTACAATCTTGATTCCTACACCAGTGGCGAACTGAACTGGCAGATGGAAGGTATCGACAAAGGTCTGCACACGCTGGAGCTGATCGCGTTCGACAACGCCAACGAACCGTCGGTGCAGCACATCGATTTCGAGGTCTCCACCGACTTGGACACCGGAAGCGATATCGCGCTATCGGATGTCCTGCCGTACCCCAATCCATACAAGGGTGACGAGGCGTTCTACTTCACCTTCGTCATCTCGCACGAAACGGAAACATTCACGCTCTACGATGCGAAAATCCGCGTCTATACCATCACCGGAAAGAAGATCAAGACCATCGATCGCTCCGACTGCAAGGTCGGCTACAATCAGATTCGATGGGATGTTCGGGACGGTGACGGAGACAGGATCGCCAACAACACCTACTTCTACAAGGTCACGGTCAGGGATCCCATCACGGGCAAATCGGATGAAAAGACCGGCAAGATGATCGTGTACCGGTAATCGGAAGCCCAATGCGAAGGATCGTACTCGTAACATTCGTCATCATGCTCGCCCTGTCCGGCTGCATGAACAAACCCGACATTCTCTATATCGGCGAGGTACGGGATCAGATCGCGTCATTCCCGCTGCATTTCACCATCAGCGCTGAATTCTTCCCCGAAGAGAAGATCCAGTTCCGTACTTACTCAACCGAGGAGAAGCTCTTCCAGGCGCTCAAGAAAGGATCTGTCGATCTGGCGGCATTGCCTGCTGTATGGTCGATGCTGGACGATTCCGGCGCGACCGCCATCATCGGACCACTCCAGCGAGCCGGTGGCGGAATTGTCACCTCAAAGAAGATCGAGTCGCTCGACGAACTCCACGGCGCATCGATCGGCGTCATTACTTCCAGCCAACTGGCGGATCTGAGTCAGGCGCTGAACGGGAAGGAAAACCTGGGTTGGGACATCCTGCTCTACCCGTCCGAAAAGAAGATGATCAAGGCCTTCAAAGACGGAAAGATCGAAGCCTTCGCCGCGACCACGCCCAATATCGCGGGGTACGCGAGTAGCTTGAACGTCATTCGCTGGTTCAGTGAGGATTTCCAGTTTTATCCCGCATTCAGCACCCTGGCCAACATGACTTCGCTGGAGCAGAAACAAGCCATGATCGAAGATTTCCTGAAGCAGATGAACAACGCGATCACACTGATCAACCTGCGTCCCAACGATACCTATACCAATTTCAGTCGCATCTGCAACATCCTCGAACGCTACGCGCGCGATGTGCTGCTGCAAACCCGATACATCACCGATTCCTTCCCCACGGATGAGCAATTCGAAAACCTGATGAAAGACCTCGCCGCCGCGAGAAGATCCATCCCGAATCCACGCAGCTACCGGCAAGCCCTGGTGAGGTGATCTTTCTCCTCGGTCCGCCAAGCTCCAGCTTGGCATCTCTCTTCCCTCGAAATCAGGAATACCCCCATAATTATCATGCCATGAAAGCCTATGGTTCTGCTTTGCAACGACATACCTATGCTTACCGTTTAAAAAAGTACGTAAAAAATCTGACATGAGTATGCAAAATAATTGTTGTCCTTCAACTCCGCTCAGGATGACACAATTATTATGCAACCGTCTGAAATGGATGCAGTTATCCACAGTGTGTCATCCTGAGCGGAGTCGAAGGACACTGTGGATAACATCGATCAATATTCATCGAACCAAGATTCCACAGAAAAATGGGGGTATTCCAACTCTTCCCTCGAAATCACTTGACACCAACTCGTTTCGTTTCAGTTAGTTCATCATGGACACAAGACTAAAGATTATCAAGGTTGATGAAAACGAACCAACACCCGAGAAGGTATATAAATACCGGGAATTCGGGAAAGAATACCACCGAAACATGATTTCGAAAAACGAGTTCTATTTTGCAATGCCAATGGAGTTGAATGATCCTTTTGAATTTAAACAAGATGTGAAAATGAGTGCCGAAGATGTTCGTGATTTTGCATCTGAGAAATTTAAAAATTTTCTCGATGAAAATCCAGGATTTGGGATGCTAGGGGCGAAAGAAAAGGATATTTTTTCATTTCTACTGAGTGATGAAATTTTTGAAGCAGTGCATGAAAAGCTTATTAATGAACACAATGAGGCATGTCGAAGAATATATCGAGTATTTTCAGCATCCATTGAGAAAGGGAACACTCAGCTTTGGGGTATTTATTCAAACTCAGGCCTTGGATTTTGCGTAGAGATTGATGTTGTGGCTCTATTGGAAAACCTCTCAAAAATCTTTAAAGGGAAAGACTCGTGGGTTCTTCACGGACCAGTAGCGTATAGCGATAATTTCCCAGTAACGCATGTTCATTACAACAGACAAATACCTGTGGATGAAATTAAAAGATACATGTTCCAGAAAAGTATAAAATGGATTTCCGAAAAGGAGTATCGAGTCGTATACCGTGAAATAGGTGACATGAACTTCGAGCGAGGTGATGATAGACAACTTCCATTTGACAACGTAATAACTGCCGTCTATTTCGGTTGCCGATACAAAGAGAACGACGACTTCGAGAATACCGTTCAACCAATCATCGACGCCTGCCGGAAACGCAACATCCCCATCTACGTCGCCCATCAGCATCCGAGAGAGTACAAGCTGGTTTTCGAGCCGTTGGAAGATTGATCCATTGTTGGCTCGCTCGGAAATCGAGCGCTACAAGGGATAAAGATTGCCAAGCTAAGGGGATTCGATTTTGCGAGCAAAATCACAGGAGCTTGGCGGACCATATGAGAGCAACCTCTTTCTATCCTGTCAATCGTGTTAATCGTGAGAATCCTGATTCTGACAAGATGAGAGATGCAGGTCGAAGGTGCCTGCGTACCAGAGGAAGGATAGAGATCACTACCATCCAACACCTGCCGTCCCCTCGCCCCGATGTATCGGGGAGAGGGACAGGGTGAGGATCTTGAAAAACTTTCTATTGACAGCCACGACCCGAAAAGCCAAATGAATGAAATACACTAATTGCAATCATGGGAGTACGATATGTCGAAACAGGTACGGGTGCGGTTCGCGCCCAGCCCAACCGGAATGCTACATCTTGGCGGCTTGCGAACCGCGCTTTACGATTACGTCTTCGCTGCCCACAACCACGGAAAATTCATCCTGCGCATCGAGGACACGGATCGTTCAAGATTCGTGGAAGGCGCGTTCGAGAATCTCGTCGATACACTTGCCGACATGGGTTTGTCGTACGATGAAGGTCCGCTCAAGGGTGGTCCGTACGCGCCGTACGTGCAGTCCGAGCGACTCGCGAAATATAGAGAGGTTGCCGACCGGCTTGTCGAGCAGGGCGACGCCTATCCCTGCTTCTGCAGCAAGGAGCGTCTGGAAGAGGTTCGTGCCGGGCAGATGCAGCGCAAGGAACACATCAAGTACGACGGACACTGCCGGAACCTGTCGAAGGAAGAAATTCAACGACGCATCGAAGCTGGCGAGGAACACGTCATCCGCCTGAAAATGCCGGAGGAAGGCTCGTATAAATTCAGCGACCTGATCCGCGGCGATGTCAGCATCGAAGCGGCGCAGATCGACGACCAGGTCATCATCAAATCCGATGGCTTCCCGACCTATCACCTCGCGGCGATGGTTGACGACCACCTGATGGAAATCTCGCACGTCCTGCGCGGCGAAGAGTGGCTCCCGAGTACCCCCAAGCACATCCAGATTTTCCGCGCCATGGGCTGGGAAGAACCGATCTGGGTGCATCTACCGCTCATCCTCAGCACCGAAAAAGGCAAGCTGAGCAAGCGTCACGGCGATTTCTCCGTGGGCGCTTTCATCGACAAGGGTTTCCTCAAGGAAGCGCTGATCAACTTCGTAGCGCTGCTGGGCTGGCATCCGTCCGAGGACAGGGAGATTTTCAGCCTCGAGGAGATGGTCGCGGACTTCACCTTTGAGAAAGTCAACAAGGCCGGCGCGGTCTTCGACATGACCAAACTGGAATGGATGAACGGCATGTACATGCGCAGCATCCCGCTGGAATCTCTGACGCAACGCGCCAGGCAGTGGTTCGTCGATGCCGGCATCGATCCGGGTACGGACGACAGACTTTCCCGCGTGCTGGACACCGCGCGCGACTACGCCACCCTCATGCCCGATCTGATCGAGCACGGCAGGATTATCTACGAGAAGCCGGCATTCGACGCCGAAGGTCTGGAGATACTTCGGACCGATGAATCGAAGAAAGTCTGCCGATACATGATCGAGCAATTCTCGTCGAAAACCGAGTGGACGAAGGACGAGGTTGCGGAGATGGTCAAGAACGGTATGAAGCTACTGGAGATGAAGGGTAAGGCATACTATCCGCCGATCCGGCTTTCGTTGATCGGCAAGCAGCACGGCCCGGACATCCCGCGCATAGTCCATAGTCTCGGGGTGGACGAGACACTCAAACGATTTGAACACGCATTGAATCTATAGATAAAAAAGGAGATACTATGCATTTCAGAAGACTCATCGGCGAAAAGGTCTATCTCTCTCCGCTCGATCCGAGCGACACCGAAAAGTACACCGAATGGATCAACGATGCCGAGGTGCTGCAATTCCTCGATATCAGCCACAAGATCTACAACCTCGGCGTCGAGCGTGAAATCCTCGAAGAGAAAGCGCTCCAGCAGGAACCGGCCTTCTCTATCGTTGATACAAAGACGGAGAAGTTGATCGGAAGCTGCGACTTGCACAACATCGACTACATCAACAGCACCGCCGAGATCGGCATCATGATCGGCGACAAGAACTACTGGAACCGCGGCTTCGGCGTCGATGCGACCAATCTTCTGCTCGACTACGCCTTCAACGTACTCAACGTGACCAACGTCATGGTGATGGTCGATGGCTTCAACGAACGCGCCCTGCGCTGTTTCGAGAAGGTCGGATTCACGCAGATCGGCAGACGCAGATCGTCCAAGAACCTTGCAGGCAAACGCTACGACGTGGTCTATCTGGATATCCTGGCGGAGGGATTCGAAAGCCCGTTCGTCGTCAAGACCATCGAGAAAACGCTGAGCAGGCATAGCGGCGAGCAAATCCAGATCCTGGTCTGATAGCCGATGTCTCTATTCGAACGAATACACGGTCAGGGTCGCACGCTGTCGATCCTCGATCACGCCGTGCAGGAGAATCGCTTTGCGCAAAGCTACCTCTTCCACGGTCCGAGAGGTGTGGGCAAATTCACCGCCGCGCTCTACTTCGGGATGGCGCTCAACTGCCACGCCGCCAGGGATAAACGACCCTGCGGAACCTGCGCGTCGTGCAGGAAGTACATCTCCTTTACGCATCCCGATTTCATCTACATCTTCCCCACGCCCAATCTGAATATCACGCCGGAAGGCGAGATCAAGAACACGAAGATGCTGGCGGAGTATCAGGCATATATCGAAAACCGTCGAGACACGCCTTGGAAAGAATTCTTCTTCTCCAGCAACGTCGAGATCCGGCGCGATATGATCCTCATGCTGCAACACTGGATCAGCATGTCGCCCAACGAGGGCCGGTATAAAATCTATATCATCGAGAACGCCGAACTGCTGAACATCTCGGCATCCAATACTTTCCTGAAAACGCTGGAAGAGCCTCCGCCCGACACGGTGATCATCCTCACGACCACCAAGCCCGATTCACTACTGCCCACCATCCGCTCGCGCTGCCAGAAGATCGCGTTTCAGGCGGTGCCGAGATCGGACATCGAGAAGATCCTGCAAAGCGAACGCGCGCTGGACAGCGTGGAAGCGAAGACTTACGCGCGTATCGCCAACGGGGATGTCGAGAAGGCCTTGCAGTTGATCGAAGACGGCGGTATCGAATTGAGAAAGATATCGCTGGATTTCATGGAGATTCTGGCGGCGAACGACGATCTCGCGATGATCGACTTTCTGCGGCATCAGAAGACCAAGCTCACCCAAGGCGCGCTCTCGGATTTCATCTCGTACGTAAACCTGTGGCTCGGCGATATCGCCAATTACAAGAACAATCCGTCGGACATCGCCAACATCGACAAGTCCGAGCTGTTCGACTTCTTTTATCGAAGGAAACACGATGTCGATGAGCAGATCAGCGTTATGGTGCAGGTTCTGGACGAACTCAAGCGGCGCGTCGAAGGGCATGTGAATCCGACCTTGATCCTGATCGAGCTGTACCAGTATCTCAGCCGGCAATTCGGCTTTCACGGGAGAAGTTCCGCATGACAGAAGTACGACTCGCCGATGTAAAAGAAGGAATGATTCTCGCGAAAGACATCTACACGCCAAAGGGAAAAATTCTGTTGCGGCACGGCTCTCGCATCATGGCGTACCGGGAGATGCTGTCCTCACTCAATATCAAGAAGCTGCTCGTCTTTGACGAAAACGACAAGGGCATACCCGAAACGATTCCGGAGGAGGAACGTCAGGTTCTGGCGCGAGTTGTGATCCGGGATGTGGAAGAAATCTTCAAGTACTGCAAATACGATCCGTATATGGAAAAACTGATGGATGTCGTAATCGATCATCTGATTCAGGAACGATGGGAGCATGGAGAGACAAGACATTTTGAACCGGTTGAGCCGGATCCACGAGGAGCAACAGGACTATTTGGCTAAGACAGCCGCACTGATCGAATTCAAGGAACTGATCCGGAAACCGACCGTTAACGCCGTGGAGATCGTCGAATGCCTGGAGAAAGATACGTCGATGGTCGCCGAACTGCTCCGGAAATCCAATTCACCGATCTATGGACTTGTGAAGAAGGTCAAGACCATTCAGCAGGCGATCGCCGTGATCGGGCTGGATCACGTAACGCAGTTGTTCACCATGGACATCATGCAGAAGGTGCTGTTCCCCGATCGCCCGACAGAGCAGTGCCAGAACCTCTGGAAGCATTCGGTCGCGGTGGCTGTCGCGTCGCGATTCCTGGCATCTCTGACCGTCAAGAAGCGGTACTGGGAAGAATACTTCCTCGCCGGTCTGTTGCACGATGTCGGTAAGTTCATCATCATCAAGCACCTGCCCGATATCAACGATTCGATTCAGCGCGTTCAGTATCGAAATCACGGTATGAGGCTGTTGGTCGCCGAGAACGAGGTCATGTCCATGACCCATCAGGAGGTTGGCGCTTTCTTCGCCGAGAAATGGAATTTCCCCGACTACCTGATCTCCGCCATTCGGCACCATCATTTCTTCGAACTGGCCAATTCCGATAAACCGATTGTCGCTGCGGTGACTGCCGGTAACAACATCGCCAAGGCTATGATGATCGGCGACTCGGGCAATAAGTATGTCGAGCCACTCCCGCGCTGGGTGTGGCAGATGCTGGGCATTTCTCCGCGCGATTTCGACAAGGTGATCCGCATGGTGTATCGCCAGTTCAACGGTGTGATGAACATGTTCGAGTTCTGATATTCATTATATACTACGTAACTGCATCAACAATCCCGCAGGGATGACAGATATTAGGCGCGTAGGGGATTCATGTTTTCAGCAAGCTGAAATCATACAGGGGCGTAAGCCCCGGTTATTTATACCAATACACGAATAGAACGCCGGAGGTGCGACAGGTGTGTAACCAACACGTTATCTGTCGTCCCTACGGGACTTTATCTCCTTGTCGGATTCGGTACCCATGACTTACGCTATGGGCTAAATTCCATCGTCCTTCCAGGACTTAATAATCATCGTTAAGATATCCATGCACTTAATATGCAACAGAGCTATATTTTTCAGGAATGCCCCCATAATTATCATGCCATGAAAGCCTATGGTTCTGCTTTGCAACGGCATACCTATGCTTACCGTTTATAAAAATACGTAAAAAAATCTGACCTGAGTATGCAAAATAATTGTTGTCCTTCGACTCCGCTCAGGATGACACAATTATTTTTGCAACCATCTGAAATGGATGCAGTTATCTACAGTGTGTCATCCTGAGCGGAGTCGAAGGACACTGTGGATAACATCGATCAATATTCATCGAACCAAGATTCCACAGAAAAATGGGGGTATTCCAACTATATTTTTTTATTGACAGATTTCAACGACGGATGTAATTTTTTACCAGCATGGACGCATGCTGATTATCCAAGCACTCCCAACCATTCGAGTCGAACCGCATGAACTACAACCAACAATCACAGGAGATGTATTATGGTCAGTATCAGCGAAACTGCTCGAATGTCAGCCAACCTTTCCATGGCGATCGGCAAATCTCAAGCCTCTCGGATGGGACTGAACGACAGCACATCCGCTCAGGGACTGGCGGTGACCAACCTGATGGATTCAACCAGCGGAAACGCGTTCAACCTCAGCATCGGAAACAACGCCCAACACCAAACCTATTCCTCCAAGGGGACGCTTGGAGCGGATGTGGTCAATTCCACGCTGAATACCATGAATTCCGGACAGTTCCGTGCCGGTGGATCACAAGGAGCAAGCTACCAGTTCAATAAAGGTGTGCTGGGATCGTATTACGGAGGGTAATCAGGAACCGAGTATCAATGACAGAATCGCGATCAACACTACCGGTATGGAGATTGCGCTGATCAAGCACCCGGACTTGTTGTTCGTCCGGTAGTCTCGATCGCGAAGGCTGTGCATGCGTCGTCGCATTTCATAGAAATCTGCGCGGTCTTCGTTTTCTTGATCCCGGTGTTGCTTCTTCTCTGACACTTTCTCATTCCTGTTTCGTTGCATTCAATTATTCGAGCATTAAGCTGCCGAAGCAGTTCGAATGCATGTTCGATAGCATGAATATAAACTATACTCGCATGACATCATGCTTAGAATGATTGACCATATCTGAATGGACACAATATCTGTCAAGTTTGGATTGTGATTTTATAAAGAGCCTCCACGCATTATACTGTCATATAAGCGATTACGAACATTGCAAAGCATTAACCATTCAGGAAGCGTTTTTTTACTGCAATATCATACCATATTAAAGCCAATATAGCAGTCGGCGTTTTTGAGTGCTAAATTTTCAGTTGACAATTTCAAGCACCATTCGTATTTTATCCCAAAAACAATCGAGAGGTAGTAATATGGCAGAAAAGAACAAGAAGGAAGAACTCAAGAAAGGCTCCCTCAAGATACATAGCGAAAACATCTTCCCGATCATCAAGAAGTGGCTCTATTCCGAGCACGACATCTTCGTGAGGGAACTCGTCTCCAACGCCGTCGATGCGATGAGCAAGCGCCAGGCAGTCGAGCCGGAACTTGAAAGCAAGGAACTTCGCATCGAGATCAGGATCGACAAGAAAGAAAGACGCATCGATTTCATCGACTACGGAATCGGCATGGACGCGGTCGAGGTGAAAAAGTACATCAACCAGATCGCCTTCTCGGGCGCCGAGGAATTCATCGAAAAGTTCAAGGACAAGCAGTCGAACATCATCGGACATTTCGGCCTTGGCTTTTACTCCGCGTTCATGGTGGCGGAAAAGGTGACCATCGATACCCTGTCTTACAAGAAGAACGCCAAACCGGCTTTCTGGGAATGCGACGGTTCGACCGAATACGCCATGGGAGAAGGCAAGCGAACTGAAGTCGGCACAACAGTATCGATCTATTTGAACAGCGAAGGCGACGAATATCTGGAAGAGAGCAAGCTGCGCGACATTCTGGAGCGATTCTGCAACTTCATGCCCTTCCCCATCAAGTTGGAAGATAATGAGATCAACATCCAGGAAGCACTTTGGCTCAGGCAGCCCAGCGACATCAAAGACGAGGAATACAAGGAATTCTACAAGAAATTCTTCCACGACTTCGAAGATCCGCTCTTCTGGATTCACCTGAACGTCGATTACCCGTTCAATCTCAAGGGCATCCTCTATTTCCCGAAGCTGCGAAACGATTTCGACATCAACCGCGGTCAGGTGAAGCTCTACTGCAACAACGTCTTCGTGGCGGACAACCTGAAGGAATTCATCCCTGAGTTCCTGCTCCTGCTGCGCGGTGGTATCGACGTCCCAGACATCCCGCTGAACGTATCGAGAAGCTTCCTGCAGCACGACAAGCAGGTCAGCAAGATCTCCGGATACATCGTGAAGAAGGTATCCGATCACTTCAAGTCCCTCTTCAAGAACGATCGCAAGAAATACGAAGAGCTTTGGAAGGACATGAACCACTTCGTCAAGGTGGGACTGCTGACCAACGAGGATTTCTTCGAACAGCTCAAGGACTTGGTCATCTACAAGACCTCCGAAGACCGCTGGGTTACGCTCGCCGAGTACAAGGAAAACAACCAGAAGGATATCAACTTCACCAAGCCGTTCGGCGACGAGAAAGACGAGAACAAGAATTATCGCTACTTCTACTCGCCAGGCGAAAACTCGCAGGTGACATACCTGAAGATGATGAAGGATATGGGCGCGGAGGTAATTTTCACCGACTCTCCGCTTGATACACACCTCTTCCAACGCTTTGAGATGAGCACGCCGTTTACCGGATTCGCGCGGATCGATTCGGAGCTGCTGGATGAAGTTGTCGATACTGAGAAGGCAGAGATCGTCGATGCGGACAACAAGACCGAGGCCGAACGGGTCAAGGATATCTTCGACAAAGCGCTGGACAACAAGCAGATCACCGTGGAGCCGAAGCACCTCAAGTCGAACGACATCCCCTCGCTGGTCGTCCTGAACGAGCACATGCGCAGATTCCAGGAGATGAGCATGCTGATGCCGGGATCAAAAACCGATCTTCTGGCGAATCACACGCTGGTGGTCAATGTGGGTAACCCAACCGTGAAGAAGATCTTGAAGCTCGACGGCCTGGGCAAGGAAGAGGATGTCAAGCTCTTGTGCACTTACCTGCATCAGCTCGCCCTGATCGAGCAGAAACAGTTCGACGGCGATGAATTGCGCAAATTCCTGGACAATGCCAATCGCGTCCTGCGAATGTTGTAAGATTCGCAGGTCCTTTTCGTTATTAATCGAGAAAGAAGAAATACAAAAAAACGATTGCTTTCTTCGGGAAGCAATCGTAATTTTACATTCAATACCAGTTGGAGGCAATATGCGCAAAACATTGATTTTAGTCGTTGTGTTCTCAATCTTCGCAATGCTCGCAGCACAGGAAAAACCAATCGGAACTCCTCATGCGATCGTGATGAAATTGTATCATGAAGATGGTAAGACCACGCACAAGGAAATATCGTTGAAATTCACCAACGAAGAATATCAAGGTCCAGGACTTGGTCCGTTCTACATGAACTGGGAAGACGAAGAAGACACGGCCAAAGGCTCGAAATACGATCCTGAAACGGGTACACTATTGGTTCAGCTCGGTGTTCTTAGTGTTCATGGTGAAGGTCATCACATTCATGTCTGGCTGATCGGAGACGATGGCACGGAAACGGACTTAATCATACCCATGGCAAAAGGTACCGTAACAATCCACGAAGACCTGTCGTTTGGAAAGACACCTTACGAAGTAAAATCGGATCCCACGAAAAAATACGGAGAATAACGCATGGAACGAACCTGCGGCATTCTGTTGCATCCGACGTCGCTGCCGTCCCCATTCGGAATTGGAGATTTCGGAACCAGCGCCTATAAATTCGTCGATTTCCTCAAAGAAGCCGGGCAACACCTCTGGCAAATCCTGCCGCTGACCTATCCCGGCTATGGAAACTCTCCTTACAACGCCATCTCGGCGTTTGCAGGAAATCCGGCGCTGATCGATCCAGTGCAGCTCATGCAGATGGGTCTGCTGGATCGACGCGAAGTGCTGGAGGTTCCGGCCTTCAGTCCCAATTATGTTGAATACGGTCCTGTCATCGAGTTCAAGAATTCTCTACTCAGGAAGGCATTCGAGCGATTCCAGAAGGATGGCAACCAGGATGAACTCAAGCGGTTCATGGAGGACAACGCCTACTGGATCAACGATTTCACGCTGTTCATTACGCTGAAGAATCACTTCCAGCACCTGCCGTGGAATCAGTGGGACGAATCGTTTCACGACAATAAATCCGGTGAAACGCAACAGCTTTACAAGACCATGCAGAAGGAAAGCGACTACCACGCGTTCGTGCAGTTCATCTTCTACAAGCAATGGGCCAAGCTGAAAGAATACGCCAACGAAAAAGGCATAAGGATTGTAGGCGATCTGCCCATCTACGTCTCGTACGACAGCGCGGATGTGTGGAGCCACAGAGAACTCTATCACCTCGATAAATTCGGACGCCCGGAAATCGTCGCCGGAGTACCGCCGGACTACTTCTCCGAGACCGGTCAACTATGGGGAAATCCAATTTACGATTGGGAAACCATGTATAAAAACGAGTATAAATGGTGGATCCATCGAATGGGACATCTACACAAGATGGTCGATATCGTTAGGATCGATCACTTCATCGGATTCGTGCGCTACTGGGCGGTTCCATTCGGAGAAGCGACTGCCGTCAACGGCGAATGGCGAAACGGACCGGGAAAAATGTTCTTCCAGGCTCTGATGGAGCGCTATCCGGAATATCCGATTATCGCGGAAGACCTCGGCGTAGTCACGGATGAGGTGGTTGAACTGCGCAAGCGATTCAACTTCCCCGGAATGCAGGTGCTGCAATTCATGTTTGACGACATGCAGTGGGATTTCGAGGAAAACACCGTGGTATATACCGGCACGCACGACAACGATACGACGCGTGGATGGTTCGAGAAACTGGAAGACGAAAATCCAGCTCTATACAACAAAGTGAAAGAGTATCTTGCGACCGATAATGAGCATATCGCACACGATCTGATCGAATTCGCGTACCAGACGAGTGGTTTGTATGTGATCATTCCACTGCAAGACTTGATGAGCCTCAACACCAGCGCCCGGATGAATGTCCCCGGTATCGCGGACGGTAACTGGGAATGGCGTTATCGCGAGAATATGCTGAAGCTCGATGACGCCCGTTGGCTGAAAGGTTTGCAGTAATATTTCAGGGCAGGCCTCTGTGTCTGCCCTTCTCTCAAGGGATGGCTCGCCCGGAGGTTCCTGGCTCCAGTCTCCTGACTCCTTCCTTCATCACCCTTTTAATTTCCGCAATCGTCGGCGCATCCATCTCGAGTATGGTGAAACCGGAATCGATATCCCTCAGATAATGCGCGTCTGAATTCCGCAGCCGTGGATAGTCTCTGGCAGCGGGGTAGTTACTCAGAAACGCTTCTTCGTCGCAATTGGCGGTAATACCGAGAGCAGTAATAAGCGGATTGGTGGGAATAAATCCGAGCTGGCTGATCAGGCTGTAGGTGGCTGCGTTTACATGCGCAGGGAAGCCATATCCGCCGTATTGATCAATCATTTGAAGCGTCGTGTCCATATCCCACTCGACCGAATTCAACAGCGCTTTTTCTTCGCAACGGACGATGTTCTCATCGATATCGATCACTACCTGATCACCGAAATATTCCGGATCGTTCGGAATCGGCGGCAGCGCTTGATACAGCTCGCGATCGAATTGCATCGCTTTTTCTTCGTCGTCGAAGAGTCCCACCACATGGATTTCTTCCATGGTCTGGATCTCGACGCCGAACAGGCACACGATCCCGGCATCGGCTGCCGCGCGGTGAAACACCGCACTGTTGGACATGGTGTTGTGGTCGGTGATCGCGATGATATCCAGCTTCTCTTCCAACGCTCGTTGGATCACGGCGCGGGGAGACATCTCCAGCGACGCGCAGGGAGAGAGCACCGAGTGGATATGCAGATCACATTTCCAGGATCTCAAGCATTATTCTCCGTGCAGTTCCCGGTAGAGCAGTCCGGCGATCTCGAACGTGGTCAGCGGACTGACGATGAGTGCGATCTCTTCCTTCTGGGCACGCTCGATGATGGCGGCTTCCGGTCTGAGATTCCGCGCGAACACGACGGCAGGGATCCCGGCGAGCGATGCGACGGCGATTACGTTCAAATGCCGCATGATGGTTATCCAGAGTTGTCCCTCTTTCGCGTTGCCCATCACGTCGCTGAGAAGATCGGATACGTATCCGCCGGTTATTGTGATATTGTCGATTACTTCATCACTCGTGATAATCTCGCCTTCGATGACTTGCGTGAACTTCTTCAAATCGATTTTCATGTCTTGCGCTCCAGTATCGTTTTTTCCAGCCATATTATTCAAACGAGCATTTCCCTGTAAATAAAAACCTTCACGAATCGTATCGGAAAATCGATATTGATCGTTGGGCGAGATCGAATTTATCCATTGACAGACAATCAGTTTTTCGTTATCCTATCTTTTATTAAGGTGCGGTAATTCCAGTCTTGAAATGTCTGGGCACATACACTGTTTTGCGTGGTGTAGACGCTGGGGTACTGGACAACAAACGCCCGATAAATCATTCTCAACCATGAGTAGGGAGATAATCGTGGAAAAAATGCCACTCAAACTTCTCTATGTCGATGACGACCCGCAGATGCGCAGTATCGTCGGGGAAATGATGCACACACTCGCCGACACCGTCTATATCGGCGAAAACGGCAAGGAAGGATTGGAACTCTATCGGTTGCATCAGCCCGATCTGGTTGTAACCGACATCCGTATGCCGGTCATGAACGGGCTGGAGATGATTCGGGCAATTCGTGAAGATGGAACCGAGGCGCGGTTCATTGTCATGTCGGCACATGAGGAGACCGATTTCTTCATCGCAGCAATCGACGTCGGTGTCAACGGATTCCTGATCAAGCCTATCGAGAGTAAAAAACTCGAGAAGCTGGTTCGCGAATTGGGCAGATCGGCAATCCTGGAGCGACAGCTTCGGGAAGAGGAAGCCAATCGCAAACAGATGCAGAAAGCCCTATCCGAGAGCGAACAGCGATATCAAATGGCAACCCACGCTGGGCGCGTCGGCGTTTGGGAATGGAGTCCTGAAGCAGGCGAGATCTACTTCTACCCCACCTTGAAGATGATCCTCGGCATAGAAGGCGATGATATAGCCTATCAGATTGACGATTTGAAGAAGTATCTGCCGGAAGACGGTGCTACACGCTTTCTGCAAGCCGGCTACGATCACATCGACGGTAAAACGGACCAGCTCGAAGTCGAGATCGAAGAGCACCTGCCAGGTACCGATATCGGAATGCGCTATGTCCTGTTCCGCGGTAAGGCGATGTACGATGATACAGGGAAACTGAAACGTCTGATCGGCACCGGAACCGATATCACGCAATTGCGTATGGTCGAGGATAACCTCAAGAACGAGCGTAATCTGTTTATCCAGGGGCCGGTTTTAATCCTGCGATGGGATCGAAACAATTCAGGCATGCAGCTCGAATACGTATCGCCCAACTGCGCCGATATTATCGGTTTCACGAAAGAACAGATCCTCGACGAAGCCGGTGGATTCGACAACCTCATCCATCTCAGCGACCGCCGCAGAGTTCAGGAAGAGCGCGATTATTTTTTCTCCAAACCCAATATCATGAACTTCGAGCACGAACCCTTCCGCATTGTTCACATCGAAGGCGACGTGATCTGGGTCAAGATGTATGTGACCGTCATACGCAACAAACAGGGAGAATTCTGCAACCTGCTGGGCTACGTCGTGGATATCACCGATCAGAAGCGCTACGAGCAGGAACTCAAGATCGCCAAGGAGCTGGCGGAACGCGCCGCCACCGCGAAAAGCGAGTTCCTCGCCAATATGAGCCACGAGATCCGTACGCCCATGAACGCCGTGCTCGGATTTGCCGAACTGCTCGATTCGCTGGTGACCGATGAACGTCAGCGCAGCTATCTGCAATCGATTAAATCGAGCGGCAAGAACCTCCTTACGCTGATCAACGACATCCTCGACCTCTCCAAGATCGAAGCGGGAAAACTCGAGCTCCAGTTCGAACCGGTCAGTCTCTATTCTCTGTTCGACGAGATCAGGCATATCTTCAACGTCCGGATTCAGGAAAAAGGTATCGATCTGCTGATCAACATCGACAGAAACATCCCGCCAAACCTCCTCCTCGATGAAGTGCGGTTGCGCCAGATCCTGTTCAACCTGATCGGCAACGCGGTGAAGTTCACCGATCGCGGACATATTAGCCTCAGCGCCGAAAAACGCGCTGAAAGCCAGGATGGAAGCACGATCGATCTGGTGTTCGAGATCGAGGACACCGGAATTGGTATTCCGATCGAATCGATCGAGAAGATCTTCGAATCGTTCCGGCAGCAGGATGGGCAGAGCACGAAGAAATACGGCGGAACCGGGCTGGGGCTGACTATAACCAAACGCCTGGTCGAGATGATGAACGGTAGGATCGCCGTACGTAGCGTACTCAATAAAGGCTCGGTTTTCGAAATCGTTTTTCGGGATGTTGCGATCTCCGCACTGTCCGCGAAGGTCAAACGTGACGAACTGTTCGACCCGGATCAGATCACCTTCGAACCCGCCGGAGTGCTGGTGGTCGATGACATCGAGAACAACCGCAATCTGGTAAAGGAATTCCTCTTAGATCAACCGCTTACGATATTCGAAGCATGCGACGGAAAAGAAGCGATCGAAGTTGCCAGAGAGCGTAAACCGGATATCATATTTATGGATATTCGAATGCCTGTCATGAATGGCGACGAGGCGACGGAGATCCTGAAGAACGATGATTCGACCAGTGATATTAAAATCATTGCATTGACAGCGTCGGTAATGAAGAAAGATATTGACCAGATCATGGAGAAAGGCTTTGATAGTTTTCTTCGAAAGCCGGTTCAGCGGCACGATCTTCTGAAGGAGCTTGCGCAGCATCTACCGTGTAAAGCCCCGGATCAACCGGAAAGAATAGAACAGGAAGATGCCGGTTATATTCTCGAAGAACTTGATATCGATCCTCAGAAACTGGATGAGCTGAATCAGCGATTCCGGAAGGCGTTTCAGTCGGCGCAGGCAAGCGGTGATATTGACAGAATAAGCGAATTTGCAGAACAGTTGCAGGCATTTGCTCACGACGCGGCGATTCCGCCTGTCGAGGATTTTGCCAGACAGTTGAAAACGCATGTGACGAACTTCGATATCGAAAGGATGAATAACCTGTTTCAGCGGTTTCCCAAGCTGGTTGAAGAACTTGAACAGGCCCGGAGGTAGGAGATGAAATACAGGTTGCTGCTGGTAGATGACGTACCGAACAATATCATGGTTGCCGGAAACATATTGCGTAAAATGGATTACTCGATTGTATTCGCGACCAACGGTAAAGAAGCGCTCGAACGCGTGAAGTCAAATACCTTCGACCTGATCCTGCTGGACATCATGATGCCCGACATGGACGGTTTCGAGGTTTGCCGCAAATTGAAAGGCGACCCGGCAACCAGGGATATTCCCATCATTTTCCTTACCGCGAAGATGGACACCGAGAGCATCGTGGAGGCATACGACGCCGGCGGACAGGACTTCGTCACCAAGCCCTTCAACGAAACCGAATTGCAAGCCCGTATCAAGGTTCATCTGGAATTGAGCAAGTCCCACGAGAAGCTGAAGAACATGAACGACAAGCTTCAGCACGAAATAAACGAACGGATGCAACTCGAAGAGAAGATCCGCAAAACAAACGAAGAACTCGAGAAGCGGGTCAAGGAACGAACTGCCGAACTCCGCAACGAGATCGATCAGCGCAAGAAGACAGGCGAAGCACTCGAAAAGACCAACAACCGACTGAACGAGCTGATGTTCGAGATCATCCTGACCATGGCGCGACTTGTCGAGATACGCGATCCCTATACTGCGGGTCATCAGCAACGCGTCTGGCAACTCGCCCGTGCAATCGCTGAGGAGATGAACCTCGACCAGATCAGCATGGATGCGTTGCGTGCCGCGGCTATTGTGCACGATCTCGGAAAGATGTATATTCCCAGTGAAATCCTCTCCAAGCCGGGCAAGCTGGAGCCGGTGGAATTTGAATTCCTCAAGCTTCATCCCGCCAAAGGCTACGAGATACTCAAGTCGATCGACTTCCCCTGGCCCGTCGCCGAGATCGTCTATCAGCACCACGAGCGAATCGACGGAACAGGCTATCCCAATGGACTGAAGAGTGACATGATTTTGCCGGAAGCGAAGATAATCGCTGTTGCGGACGTTGTCGAAGCGATTTCTTCCCATCGTCCATATCGCCCGTCACTGGGCACCGATTTCGCACTGGAACAAATAAGGAAGGAGCGTAGCGTTTCCTTCGAAGCAGAAGTCGTCGATGCCTGTTTACGGGTGTTCGAGAAAGGCTTCGGCTTTCAGAAGATTTAGCTGAGCAACATGGATCAAGAGAAAAAGCCGATCATGACCATCAATGAGCTTATCAAGCAGGTAAATCAGTCGTATATTTCGACGATTCGACAAAGCCTGATGGAGATCTTTCGCGTGATCAACGACCCGGGAACCAGTGCCAGCGACCTTACCGAGATCATCGAGCACGATCCGCCGCTCTGCGCAAAGGTCATCCGCCTGGCGAATTCGGCGTACTACGGATCGAGACGCTACATCGACGAGATCAAGCAGGCGATTGTATGGCTGGGATTCAATACGGTGAAAGAACTCGCGCTGAGCCAGAAGATCTGCGAGTTGTTCCACGGCGCGGATCAGGCAATCGGCAGCTATTCGAGAGCAAAGCTCTGGAAACACAGCGCCGCTGTCGCGCTCTGCGGTAAAATGATCTATCGACGCGAATTGCGCGACCCCGGTCACGTGGTCTATACTGCTGGTCTGCTGCATGATATCGGCATCATCGTCGAGGATCAGTTCTTGCACGAATCCTTTGTGAACAATGTACTGGAAGCGGAAGATTCGAAGATGGATCTATATCTGGTGGAGGACAGAAATCAGGGACTTACGCATCAGCAGATTGGTTTCGCCGTCGCAGAAAACTGGGGATTTCCGGCAAACCTGACCTCCGGCATCGGATTTCATCACACACCGGAATGCTCCATATACGAAAACAAGCAAATGATTCAGGTTCTCTATCTCGCGAATTACATTTGCCAGCGTATGGATATCGGATATTCGGATGCGCTTTATTCCGAGACGGATAGGTACGAAAAGTGTCTCGAAACACTCCGATTAGATCAGATTTCCATTGACCTTATCAGCGAGGATCTGGTAAACGAGATTATTAAAATGGAAGAACATGGATGGTTTTAAGCTGTGCCTGAACAAACCAAAGATCAAATTATCGATGAACTGAAACAGCATCAGAAGTTGCTCGAGACCAAGCTGCGTCACCTGGGCAACGATCTTGCGATGACACGCCACGAATACGAGGTCGCCGCGAACAAGTACCTCGAATTGATGAAGAATCTCGAGGCGACAAACGCGGAACTCGAACGCAAGAACCAGCTCATCACCGACCAGAACTTCGAGATCCGGGAACAGCGTAACGAACTCAAGACCCAATACCGTTTCCTGCAAATCCTACTCGACGATATCCCCAATCCCATATTCTACAAGAACCGCAACGGCGTCTACATTGGCTGCAACAAGGCCTTCAAATCTTTCTTCGGTCGAAAAGAAGAAGATATCATCGGCAGAACGGAATACGACTTCTTCTCCAGCGACCTGGCTGATTTCTACACGGAACAGGATCGCGAACTGATGGCATCCGGCGGAATCGAGCACTACGAAGCCAAGGTCATGAACAAAGACGGCGACCTGCACGATATCATCTATAACAAGACCGTTTTCTACGATCTGGAAGGACGCGTCGCCGGCATCATCGGCGTGATGGAAGATATCACAAAGGTGCGGAAGGCCCATAAAGCGCTCGAGGAATCCGAGCACAATCTCATGGAAGCAAATGTCGCCAAGGACAAATTCTTCTCCATCATCGCCCACGCGCTCAAGAATCCCTTGAATGCCCTGCTGCTAACCAGCGAATTTCTCTCGCAGAAGATCACGACGCTCCCACCGCAGAAACAGCAGAGCATGATCGACAACATGACCGATTCGACCAAGCGACTCTCCAACCTGCTGGAAGACCTCCTGACCTGGGCAAGAACGCAGGTCGGCAAAATGCCGTTCTTCCCCGAGCAGATCGATCTGTTCAAGATCGCGGAAGAATGTCTTGAACTGTATGAAACGAATATTCAGGACAAACAGCTCGAAGTCATCAATCTGCTCGAAGAAGGAGATTACGCTTTCGCGGACAAGAATATGGTCCGCACAATCATCCGAAATCTGGTCTCGAACGCGATTAAATTCACACATCGCGAGGGCAAGATTACAATCTCCCGCATGGAAAGCGAAGACTATATCGAAGTCATCGTGGAAGATACCGGCGTCGGGATTTACAAGGACGACCTGGATAACCTCTTCCGAATCGATTCACACTTTACGACGCGCGGTACCGAAAACGAATCCGGCACCGGACTTGGCCTTCTTTTATGCAAGGAATTCGCGGAGAAGAATCGCGGTCGCCTGGCGGTAGAAAGCGAAGAGGACAAAGGAAGCAGGTTCTTTGTAATTCTGCCGAGAAGAGAGACGTAATCCTTCATTTCATGTCATTCATGCCTTCAAGAGAAAACGACCGGGAGATTGTCCCGGTCGCCAATCGAAACTGAAAAACCTATTTTAACAGCATCACTTTTTGAGTTTCATTCATTCCACCCGCACTCATCCGGATGAAGTAGATTCCTGACGGAAGGTCCTGTGCATCCCATGTAAGCTGGTTGCTTCCTTCATGTCCCTGCTGAGTCATCTCGCCCACCTTGCGACCCTTCAGATCGAACATGGTGAATGTCGCCACGCCGGCTTCATTCAAGGAATAGCTGAGGGTGGTCACAGGATTGAACGGATTGGGGAATGCTCCGCTAAACTCTGTATTGAAAGTAAGTTCCGGTGTTTCGCCTGGATCTTCGCCTTCGAGAATCGTCGCGATGGCGGGTCCATACATCGTCGCAAAACCACTGAGATCGACGCTTTCGATCCAGTAGTAGTATGTGGCACCGCTTTCAACTTCGACATCGACATACTCGTAGTTCATCGCACCGGATTCGATGATATTCGTATTGATCCGGAATGCGTTCGCCAGCACATCGTCTTCGCTCTTGAAAACGTTGTAGCCCATGTGGTCGGTCTCGGATTCGACGACCCAGTTCAGCGTCACAGCATCCAGCGTGGCCGCGGGAGTCGCAGTGAAAGAAGACATGGTCACCGGCAGGGTGATGTCTTCTGCTTCCACGTAGAAATTATCCATATTGATCGAACGCTCGCCGCCATTGCAAAAATACGGGTACAATTCCGTTGCAGCGCTTATATTGGTATTCGTACAGCTCCACGTTTGGATTGTGTGCCGACTCTGCAGGACACCATCCGAATCCGACAACCAGATATCCATTTCGAGATCGAACGTGCTTTCAGCGGTTCTATCAATTGTAAAGGTGATTTGATACCAGCTTCCCTCTTGCAGATCACCTGCGCCAAAAAACCAGTCCAGTTCGTAAGATTGCGTATCGTTGAAGAAAGCTCCGCCACCGCCATGGAACTGGACACCCAAGCTATAAGATGTCGTAATATTGCAGGAACTGTTAATCTCATTGGTGTCCGCAGTCGCGAGACCGAAGCCTGAATAACCGCTGTTACCACCAATCAGGAAATATCCACTCAGAATCGCCTGATTCCCAATACTCGGAAGGCCAAACGAGTAGTTACCGGTCCAGACATCAAAACTGCCCAAGGGAATGCTTACATTACCGGTGTTGCCAATTCCACCCGTTGCAATATTGGTGAACACTGGGGTCGGATCTGGGTTGAACCACGTTGTGAGGTCACTGGTGTCGTTGAAGTTTTTAAGATCAGATGCACCGAAAAGTACTGTCGAGATAAGAATCATAATGATGAAAAGGGAACTTGTTTTCATGGTGAACTCCTTTATTGGTTTGGTTTCTTGTCAACTATAGGATCGACTCCTCAGATTCGACCCGCTATCTCCAAACAACTTTTCTTATCGAGGATGAACCCACAGACGCACCCTCCTTAAGAAAATCACTATAATTTTTATGATAATTAATTATTCGTTCAGAGTATCCTCTTGTGAAAATGCTTATTGTCAGTTTATAATGCATAGTGATGTCTCCTCATCACAACTAATAATAAAATACTTCCCGAAATCTTTCCGTCAACAAAATCGTGCAAGTTTTTTTTCGGTTTATTTATTCACATGCATTTTAGCATCGTACATTTCCTTACATTGCAGCATATTAAATGAAATACAGGCATCATAAATGCCGACAACACTTCTGAATGTCTTGCATCCCATAACACAACGGCAGCCTTTTCTGGCTGCCGTTCGACATTATTCTTCTTACAATGACGCACTATTTGAGAAGCATCACCTTACGAGTTTCTTCGAGATCGCCAGCTTTCATGCGGATGAAATATAAACCGGATGGAAGATTCCCTGCATCCCAGACGAGCGTGTTCCGACCCTTTTGTCCATTGTGCGATAACTGCCCCACTTTGCGGCCCTTCATATCGAACATGGTAAATTCCACCATGCCGGCATTCACGATTGAGTAGCTCAATGTGGTTACAGGATTGAACGGATTGGGGTAAGCACTCAGAAACGCTGTGGAATAGTTCGCATCCGGTGTGTTTTCTTCTTCTTCGTCCTCTGTCAATATCACCGTCACCGGACCGTAGAACCGAGTCTGTCCGTTCAGTTCCATGCTCTCGAGCCAGTAGGTGTAGGTCATGTCATACTCGACATCCTCGTCGATAAAGCTATACTCGCTCTGCGTGGAGCTGTTGTTCGCCTGGATGCACTGTGCATTCACTCGAAGCGCATCTTCCAGCGACTCGGTCTCGCTTCGGTGAACGTTGTAACCAAGCATTTCACTCTCGGACTCGGTGATCCACTGAAGCATCACGAAATCGGAGGCTGTCACCGAAGCGGTAAAGGAAGACAAAGTAACAGGCAACGTCCCTTCGCCGTCGTTGATGATGAACTCCTCATCGGCCCTGCTGGTCGAAGTATGCGTGAAGGTCACGGTACCGACACCGAAAGTCGCAGTCCCGGAGATGTCTTCCCATAAGCTGCCGTTCCAGCGATAGAGTTCTGTCGGCGTACTGCTGATACCGGCATCGAAGGTAAGGGTGGTCGCGATGCCGACGGGGAATGTCGCGGTGAATGCTGCACCGCATCCCGAGGGATTTCCCACTGGATGCGCGGGGAGATCCATCACCTGGCAGCTAAGTACAGGAATGTCCGGAGCAGAATTAAAAGTGAAATCGAATGTGGGTTGAACAGAACTTCCACCCAGCGTGATCGGCGGAAGAGTAACAACCGGCGGTTCTGTAACGGTTACGTTTTCCAGCTCTTCATAAACGACCTCATCCGGCACTTCATCCGGATCGGCAGGTTCGGACATCGTCGTATAGCTCCAGGTAACCGGTGAGGTACAATCTCCGCCATCATTATAGGAAACGATATACCAGTTAACGACCTCATCCCAGTTTGCCAATGGCATCTGCTGATAGTAGTTTTGATCTCCTGCCCACGCGATATCGCTTCCAACCTGCGTATCGTCTTTATACACGCGGAAGCCCGTCACATCGGCTTCGCCGTCGTAACGCCAATTGACTGTCACCTGACGCGGCATGTCGAATGCCCCGTTTTCAGGGAAGAGATTGGTGGGAGAAGATGGAGGATCGGGCAGCCAGATTGTCGTGTAGGTTCCGTACGCTGTTGGCGCCCAACCACCTTCATTATACGATTCTACCATCCAATGAACAACCTCGCCGTAATCGGCAGTCGGCATCACCATTGAATAAGTTGTGTATCCTTGCCAGTAATAATACCCGATGTACTCATACGTATCACTATATTTGTAAACGTAGAATATCATGGGTATGCTTGTCCCATTATATTCCCATTGAAACGGTTACGTCACGCGGTAATCCTGTCGCGTTGTTGACTGGATATAACAAGGTAGCAGTCGATGGAGGGGGGGGCGGATCACTGTGTGTCATCGTCATGCAGCGTCCGTAGTTGTCTGTAGATAGTCCATAGTTGAAAACAGTAAGGTTTTCACTCATCTGGAAAAGATTAACTCCAACCTGCCCTTCAAACAGCCTCATGCTCTGATCGAACTCGACGACGGGACCAACCTCAAATTCCCCAGACGAGGTCAGGTCCAGTGTGATGAATTTAGTATCATCCATGTTCTCATACGAATAGAAGAGAACCATCCTTTCACTATTCACAATACATGCATCACGTAAATAGGGATATGTAAGTGGATACGTTGTAACGCCATCGTATCGGGTAACAACTGCAGACGCACCCACCGTGAATGTGGTTGTATAAATATTGACTTCTCTCGCAGCGATATCTCGATTACGCCCCCCGCCATCTCTGTTCATGTGCTCGAATAGAACGACTGCCTTTGTCGGCGTCAATCTCAGTACTTTCCTGAGAGTTGAGTAATCATTTGAGACATTTTGCATAACTAAAGATCCATTTCCTACAGATATCGAAGATCCGGAAATCTGTCCTACGACGCCGTAGATATTTTGAGGAGTACTTGTATCGTAGTATTTATAATGCCCCGCCACAAAGAAAAACGAATCGGTCATCATTGCAAATTGTAAATCCTTTACTTTGTACCCCAAATTAAGACTCGTTTCGGAATATAATGAGATGTAGTTGGAGCTGTTCAAGTAGAAAACCGTGCCGTAATTCCCGGTATCCGTATTGTAAATAAGAAGCCCGTAATCGTCGTTGATTCGCCCGAGTTTTGGTCCTGTTGCGCCATCTTCGGGGGCATAGTGCGTTCCGTATTGGCGATAAATTACCATATCGCTTACAATCTCGTAGGAGAACAGGTAGATATACCTTTCGCTGTCGTCTCTTCTCATTGCAACAATGACATGCGTTTCATCCAGAGCCACAACATCCGTATTGAGTGTGTCGAAATTGTATGACGAGTTGTATGTGATATACCTTTGAGGACCAAAGGTAATGCTTGTACCGGAAATCGTACCGACATACGTTCTCCAGGTTCTCTGAGAGTTTGCAGAAAATACTGCAAACTGTGTATCATTGAGTACCGCAACGTATCGTGCCCAGTTGTTGCAGGTAAGGTAATACGTCGATTCTGAACCGAAATCGATTTCCGCATCGCGTTGACCGTCAACCCAATCTTTAACATCTTGTGCAGAGACGTCCTCTTTGGTCGCTGCCCATGATTTCATTTCATCTCGAAAATCCGCACAGAGAGAAGTCGCTGCCAGTATAACGAGAAATATAAACAGAATTGTACTTTTCATGATCACTCCTTCAGCGTTTTCAGTGTTTTTCGGAAATGACGCAAAAATGATGCCATTGAGTTCAGCGATTCATGAATGGATATAAGATTTTGGTAAATAGATGAATGGAGTCAATGAATTGCATAATGATTCATATTCATAATACGGTCAAAATGATTGATTCGCTCATTCTGACCGAGCAGAATGAAAATACGGCAACTGTTTCCAGCTGCCGTATTTCCGGAAAATTTCTTACTATTTGAGCAACATCACTTTGCGGGTTTGATTCCGGTCCCCGGTATTCATATTGATTAAATAGATACCGGTGGCAAGGTCTCTTGCGTCCCAAGTTAGCGCATTATTACCCCGCTTCCCCTTAACCGTCATCTGCTCCACCTTTCGACCCTTGAGATCGAACACGGTGAAGTACACAACGCCGTCCTCGCTGAGAGTATAGCTGATAGTGGTCATGGGATTGAACGGATTGGGAAAGTTGCCCGTCAGTTCAGTCGCATATTTCACACCGGGCGTATCGCCGGGATCCTCTCCATCCTGCAGCAAGACCGTAATCGGTCCGTAGAAATTCGAACCGCCGTCGTACTCGATCGATTCCAGCCAGTACCACAGCTTCTCCTGTCCGTCGAGATCCGTATCGATCCAGGAATACTCGAACGTGCTGATAGCGCCGACCGATGCGATCGGATCGGGAGTCATATTGAAAGCGTTGCTCAGCAGATCGTTCTCAGAGCGAAGTACGCGATAACCCAAAATACCGCATTCGGATTCGGTGATCCAACGCAGGTTCACGCTGCTCCCCGATGAATAGACACCCGTGAAACTGCTGAGCTGCACGGGAAGTGTCGTATCCGGACCGGCCAGGATCACATCGGAGAAGCTGGAAAAGCTACCCTCGATCCAGTTGTCGTCGGTGTTGCGACTCGTTACGGTCACCTCATCCCAACTCTGCCCACTATTCTCCGTTTTCAGCATCCGAAGGGAGTATTCGTCGGAGAGAAGCATACCCAGATCCTCATCGTTGTAGTACAAACGTACGGTAGCGATCCATGAAGAGCCGCCCGTCGCTTCGAACATCCAGTATCGATTGGAAATGAACTCAAACTCGCTGACGCCCGGGTACCGGCTATTCGAGACGTAACTCAGGCTCAAATCCGTCGGCAGATCTCCGGACAGCCAATTCACGCTTGCCATTGCGTTGCCATACGTGAAGAAGGTCTGTGTTCCTCCGCCTGCCGGAGGGGATAGCGGTGAGGGCAAAGTCGCCGTCACCGGGGCGGTGTTGGTTCGGAAATGCTGAACTTCTGAAAACGCTGATCGGAGATCGGCCGGGTCGGCGCTGCGAACCTGCCAGTAGTAATCCGACGCATCATCGAGCGCCGTGCCGAACTGATAAAGATTTTGTCCGGGAACCGTCCATTCAGCGAGGATAACATTATTCATGCTGGAATTGGTTGCGACGCGAATACGGTATTTGATGTCGGCTACGGCATCATCGGGATCGGTGGCGTAGCTCCAGGCGAAAACCGGTGTGAGGTTGGTCACCTCGACACCGGATGAAGGCGAGAATGTACCCGACGGCACGGAAGGAGCTTGATTGACGCTGTCCCAGACGAAGTAGTTCGAGCCGTCCGTATAGCTTCCGGCGCCGTAGGTCGTTGCAGCCTGTACGCGCCAGTAGTAGGCGGTTCCATCGACGAGAGAATCGTAGCCGGCAAGTCCGCTGATCGCCTGCGAGAAGCCGTAGTTGCGCGAAGCTTCGATGCCGCTCACGTCGATCTCGGGTGATGCGAAAGCCGGATCGTCATCGACCTGGATGCTAAAGCTGAATCCGTCGAACGAGGCGCCGTCGGTGAATTCCCAGACGAGTTCGGTTGCGCCGCCGGCAAACGCGCCGTTCTCGGGAAGAGTTACCTGATAATCGGTAACAATCCAGGGCGTATCCGGTGCGATGGCGATGTAAGGGAAACTGTTACCTCCGGCTGCTACACCGCTGACCGGCAGTGTCGCCAGGATGGTATTGCCGATCGTCGCGCTCGACGCAATATCCGCTGTTATCCAGAAATATTTCGTGGCGTTCGCGTTGAGTGTCACATTGGTTGTATAGGTGAGTGAGGATGCCGGATCCTTCGTATCGAGCAACGTGGCGCTCGATAGAGAGTTGGAAGTGTTGCTCCAAAGCTTGACTGCCGTCAGATCCGCCAGGTCGTCGCACGTCAGGTTGACGGTAACGCTTGTCAGGTATTGCGCCAGGCTTCCGGGATTCTTCACGTTCATTTTGATCAGCGGAACATTGGTTTCACCGGGCAGGAGCGCGTCTCTTTCCAGTCCGGGAGAGCCGGAGAAGGTGCAATTGCTGTTCGTTACCTGCACAATGTTCGGTCTTGTCATCGTGTATGTATTGCCGTCGAGACCGGTTATCGTCATTGTCACGGAATACCATCCGGGTGAAGAATACTGGTGTGAGACGGTCACCCCCGAACCGGTCGTTCCGTCGCCGAAATTCCATTCCGCACTCTTGTATGTACCCTTTGCGGTGAGCTTGACGAACTGGTTGACTGGAACCGTGTTCTCACTCGCCTGGAAACCTACCTGCGGCATTTTCCCCTTGTACGTGAAATTATCGAGCATGTTCGCTCTGACTTGATAATAGCGATCTTCCGATTCCCGAATCGCGATATAGATATTTTGCCCCGCGTATGCGGATAGGTCGTACGATTCATAACGCCAGCAACAAATCTGGGATGTTCCATTCTGATTGTAGTCGAACGTATCGACAACCGTTGTGAAGGAGAGGGTGTCGCTATCGGTGGTTGACAACCGAATCTCGACATACTCTCTGAAATTTCTACCTGCGTTACCATACCAGAAGGATATCGAGTCCCCTGCCTGCACATTCATGATCTGAGGGGTAATGAGCCATTGTGATGTCCATCTGAGTCTGTCCAAGCCTTCATACGTGCAGTATGCGGAATAATCCCCCATATCGACGCCGGTTGGAATATTCCAGTTCCCAAAATTCCAATGAGGGAAATTGTTACAATGTGCGGCCTTTATCCAATTATAAGGTATCATGCTTGAGTTCGTCTCCCAACCGTCGGGAGGGAAAAGGGTTTCGAAGCCTTCCGTGATATACGTCGTCACATTGGTCGTTGTGAACGTCAGCCAGCTTCCGTAAACAATCGCTCCGGGACTGCTGGCAATCACACGAAAACGATACGTCGTTGCCGGTTCCAGTCCGTCAACGACGGCAGTCAATGTGCGGGAGGTTACGCTCTGATAAATCCGCGGCTCAGCATAGACATATTGAGCTTGAGCGCCGTACGTAGAAACCTTGTATTCGAAGTAGATTTCCCAAGGATACGTATTGCTCGTCAAAACATTCGCACGTAGCAAAGCGCCGAAATTGCCCACATTTTGCGCAGCCAATGTTGTCACGGCCGCACGCGTATCTTCGGTTACTTTTACCTGTTCGGCGCTTATCGATATCGCAAAGACAAGACACAAGAGTACGAAACTGATTAATCGAAAATTTCTCATTCAAATCCCCCGGAGTTTTTGAGGCAGTATACAAATAGAGAGCAGAAAAAAGCAATAAAAAAAAAAACCATCCCCTTCAATGAGGGGATGGTAAGAAAAAAAACAGATTACGACATAATCGCTGCCAGTGTAATCGAATATAGTTTCGTCTTCTCGCTGTCGCCGCGTGAGCTGAGAATGGCCGGTTTATTCGCGCCGGTAACGATCGCCGCAAGCTCGGAATTGGCAAGCTTGGTCATCGATTTATAGAAGATATTTCCACTCTCAATATCGGGGAAAACGAGGCAATCCGCGTCGCCGGCAACATCACCCGTGATGCCCTTGATCTCGCAACTTTCGGGATCGATCGCTGCATCAAGCGCCAGCGGACCGTCTACGAATGCGCCTTTGATCTGACCTCTGTCAGCCATTTTCGATATGATCGAGGCATCGACACAAGCCTTCATCTTCGGATTGGCTTTCTCTGTCGCCGCGACGATCGCAACCTTCGGTTTCTCGATACCAATCGCGTGTGCAGCAGCGATAAGATACTTTGTAATCGCGATTTTCTGGTTCAAGTCCGGTTCTGGAATGACCGCCACATCACCGATGATCAGAAGTTTATGGTACGCTGGAACTTCCACGACAGAAATATGAGAAAGAATCGCGCCTGGAGAAAGCAACCCGTACTCTTTGTTCAGAATCGAGCGCATGTATTTATCGGTACTGATCAACCCCTTCATGATGAAGTCGGCCTTCCCCTCGTTGACCATTCTCACTGCGGTGTTACCTGCTTCCTGCTCGTCCGGTTCATGGGCTATTTCAAAAATCTCAGGATCAATGGAGCGCTCTTTACATAGAGCATGAATTTTCTCCAGATCGCCCACCAGCGTCACATCAACGATATTCATCTCTGCAGCTGCCTGCACCGCACCGATCGTATTGGGATCCTGACCATATGCCACGACCAAACGCTTTCTGGGGTTGTTCTTGGCTAATGTAATGAGATCATCAAGGACTTTGACTTGCATTTTACCTCCCGGGAATATGTGCATACAGGGTTTTAAATCTCTGGACAGACTGCGTATGTCAAGTATTTCTTGATCAAGGATTTGATTTCGTTGCCAGGGCATTCTGGGAACACTATTTTTTCTATAGAATAGCGATAAGGATTCTCTATGATTATTCGAGTCTTGTTTTTATTGCTCGTTACAGCATCCATGCTTCTGGCGGATGATGAAAGTACTGCGGTAGGCGATTTCGATCTGGATCATGCAGCCCAGAAAAATTCGCTTTCCATGGTGGGCGAAACGGCTTTCCTCCACGAACAGCCGTTTACTGGCACCGCCATCAGTGAATACCCCGATGGGAAAACAGCTTCTATCTGCCAGTATCACAACGGACTTAAAAACGGCACGATGATCGCCTTTTTTCCAGACGGCGCTAAAGAACTGGAGGCATCGTATCTCGATGGTATGCTGAACGGGCGATTTCGCGGATGGGATGATTCGGGAGAGTTGCTCTACGATCTCTGGTTTGACCGCGGCATGATGAAACAGGATTTAATGATCGGAAACAGAATGGAAGAAGTGACAGAATACGAAGAAGATATGATCGACGCAGACGGCAAGGACATGAAAGAAGATTGATCACTTCAAGCGCTTTAGTACCTCCACCCCTTTCATCACATCGTTTTCCCAGCTTATTCTCATCGTATCGTCGGAATATTCAAGCGTACGACAGCGAACCGTGAATTTCGTCGTCGGGATATAATAACTCCAGCGCAATACGCCCAACTCGAACACCGATTCCAGAATCACCAGTTCCTCCGATCGTCCATGTCCTTCGCGGCGGTCACAGTGATCTCCCCGTCCTTCTCTTCGAGCGTGAAGCGTACGTTCGTCTGCGGATCGATCCACTGCCCGCTCTTGGGCTTGCGATCCGGATATTGCTGTTTATCTGCCGAACAGCCGATCAGCAATGAAATCAGAATTACTGCGAGTACTGCGTTTCTCATGACGGCAGATTGCAGAAGCATGACGGGATTTGTCAAACAGTAAAATCGAGAAACTGGAACGAAACATGCATCATATAGTAATGAAATGTTACAGCTACACAGAGGAGAGAGGATAATGAGAATCACGATTACAATAGTGCTGTTGGGACTCAGCATGATTCTGCTGGCAATTCCAGTAAGTGAAAGTCGCGGATTGGAAGCGGCTGAGCGATTTCTGGAATTCAGAAACCATAATGCCAATGTTGAGCAGGTCATCACGCTGTCTCAGAGGGAACAACAGACTGCATACGTCTATCAACTGAACAATCCAGGATTTATCGTCGTCCCGGCGGACGATCGGATACAGCCGATTCTGGCGTATTCATTCAAACATTCGTTCATCAACGACAGCGAAAATCCTTTGATCAGCATGATCAATACCGATATCGCCAATCGCAAGGCATGGTTTGATGTCGAAGGCAATCAATCCACGGATCCGGAATGGGATGCGCTATTCAATCCCAATCGTCCCGACGACGACTTCCAGCAGTGGCCTGCCGACGGTTCCACAATCACCGACGGATGGCTCCTTACCCGCTGGAACCAGTCCGGTGTTTACAACGATATGTGTCCGCTGGATTCCAGCGGAGAGCGTTCGGTGGTAGGTTGCGTGGCGACCGCCATGTCCATGCTGATATATTATCACCAGTGGATCGGCGATGCCTCCTTCGACCAGTCGGACGCGTACGTATCAGGATGGTGGGACGGCATACACATCGATGGAGACCACGAAGAGAACGACTTCCATCCTTCACAGAACTCAACGGCTACCTCGATACACTCGGCGAGCATATCGAAGAGGGGATTGACTGGACTTCGCAGGACCTGGCAGCGCTGAATTTCGCCGCCGGTATCAGCGTACAGATGTCCTATGCTTCGGATGGAAGCGGCGCTATGACCGAGTACGTAACATACGCACTGCCCGATAAATTCGGCTTTGATTCCGCATCGCACATGGATTATAGCTACCAGCTCCTCAACGTATTGGAAGAGGAAATGAAATACGCACGCCCGGTCGAGTTATCCATTAATACACCCGACTACGACTCCGGACATGCCATTAATTGCGACGGTTACAACACCGACGACTATTTCCACTTGAATTTCGGGTGGGGATCGTCCGACAGCTCCTGCTGGTATATCCTTCCCGAAGGAATGCCCAGCGGATACTCCATCATCTCCGGAATGGTCTATAACATTGAGGGTGGAGAGCATCCCGTCGAGATCTCCGGAACCGTAAACGTTGACGGCGGCTCGCCTGTCGGCGCATACATCCGATTCGAGGGCGAGTACGATTTTGAAGCCTACGTGGAAAGCGCTAACGGCTCTTACGAGATCCCTGCCATGTTCCCCGGAACCTACCTCGCCACTGCGATTCTCGGAAACCGCGTCTATTACGAGCAATTCGAGGTCACGATCGACGAGAACACCACCAGCATCGATTTCAACCTCGCCAATTACGAAGCCCTGACCGGCAACCTCAACGCAGAGGTTTCCACAGAAGGCGCTGGTGTCTGCCTCTACGAAGATGGCAACCTTCTTGAAACCGTATATGCCGACGCGAACGGCTTTTTCAGCTTCCCGGAAATCCTGCCCGGCGATTACACACTCAGCGCCAGCACGGGAAACGGCTATTTCGGCAGCACCGCTTTCACCGTCACGGCAGACGACCAGGACACGGATATCGATCTCACATTCTACGAAGGCAAGATTGGCGCGGGACACAGCCAGGCGCCAGCAGATATCTTCTCGATCGGCATCGAATACTCGCTCCGTTGCGGTATCAAAATCGATCAAGCCGAACTGACCGCGTTCGAAGATCAGGCGATCCGCGGCATGCGGTTCAAAGCGCCAGTCTCCAGCAACGAGGCAGAAATCTCCGCGCAGGTCTGGATGAACAACCAGATGATCGCGGAGAAGCAGATCGACAGCTTCGAATCGGGCGAATGGCTGGAGGTCGAATTCCTCCCCTACGCGCTGATTGATCCGGATAACGATTATTACGTCGGCTACGCGATCCATTCTCAAAGTGGCGACCTCGCCTGGCACGACGCCGGTCCGCGCGTCAGCGGCGGCGCATTCATCGGCTCCACCAATTGGACGGAACTCGCATCGAACCAGAACTTCAACTTCTGCATCGACGCACTGATCACATCCATCGACTTCGGCACCATCACCGGACAGATAACCCTCGACGACAGCCGCTCGATCGAAGACGTGGTGGTTCGCGCCGGTAATTTCATTGCGCACACGAACGACTCGGGCATCTATTCGATGGAACTTCCCGCCGGAACCTACGACCTGACCGCATACTACACCGATTCGGATCCCGTGACCGTTACGGGCGTGGAAGTGACCGCCGGTGAGACGATCGGTGATGTCGATATCCTGATCGACGCTCCGCAGGCCAGCGATCCCCAGGACACGCCGCAATTCGTGACCGAGCTCGCAGGCAACTACCCGAATCCGTTCAATCCGGAAACGCGCATCGACTTCAGTCTGGCTGAGGCGTCGAACGTCGAGCTATACGTGTTCAACATCAAGGGACAGAAGGTGAAAACTCTCGTCAACGGTCGCATGGAGGAAGGCAGCCACTCGCTCGTCTGGCACGGCGACAGCGACACCGGCAAGGCCATGCCCACCGGTATCTACCTGTACAAACTACGGACCACCGACAAGACTTTCGTCCGCAAAATGATGATGATAAAATAGTTTCGGCTTTGACGAAGTCAAAACGAAACCATGAACGCTGTAATCCCGATTTATCGGGATTATGTTAGTGGATAATCGGCTTTGACGAAGTTAAAACGAAACCATGAACGCTGTAATTCAGATTTATCTGAATTATGTTAGTGGATAATCGGATTCCGATCCATCGGAAACGAAACCATGAACTTGGAATGCTGCCCGGAAATCGTTTCACTCGATTTCCGGGTAAGCTTATATGGAGATAGAATGAAGAAACTGCTTTCTGCCTTTCTCTTGATTGGGCTTTCCACGATATTCGCGACAAACATGATCATCACCAAGATCGACGGCAGCTCCGATTCCTATTCCATCGACGAGATCGAACAGGTAACATTCGAAGCCGGAACATCGGAACATCCCGGGCGCGTGCTGTTCATCGGCAACAGCTATACGTACTTCAACGGCGGTATCGAGGCGCACCTTCAGAGCTTCGTCGAGTCCGCACACCCGGATTATCATTTTGAAGCCGAGTCGATCACCGGCGGCGGCTACACACTGGAAATGCACTACAACACCGACAGCACGCTCGAAGATATCGCCAACGGCAATTGGGACTATGTTGTCCTCCAAGAGCAGAGTACGCGCCCGGTCGAAAATCCGACACTCTTCTATCAGTATGCCACGCTTTTGGATAGCGTCATTACCCGTGCCGACTCCGGAACTGCTTTCTTCATGACCTGGGCGCGACAGAACGACCCCGCCATGATCGAAGAACTTGCAGCAGCCTACGACTCGATCGGCGTCCAACTCGATGCGGTGGTTTGTCCAGTTGGCAGAGCATGGCAAAACTCACTCGAGGAGAATCCACTTCTGATCCTGCATTCCGGTGATGGCAGTCACCCGAACGTTTACGGAACATACCTGGCAGTGTGCGTGTTCTACGCCTGCCTCTTCGACGAATCGCCCGTGGGCGTGGAGTACGTCAACGACGAACAGATCACCGCCGAACAGCGCGACTTCCTGCAAACGATAGCCTGGCAGACCGTGCTGGAATATCGCTGACACAAGCGAAACCTCTCGTTGGTACAGAAATAATTGATTCTCATTAATATTGACAGATTTTCCAGATAGTATATAAATCGTAATGCGTAGCGTCATTTAACTCGATCAAGCCCCACAGGCGGTGTACAATGATGGAAACCTACTTCAAGATCATCGAACAGAAACTCTCGCGCAGGACACTCGATCGTCCCTTCCTGATCGCAGTCGATGGCGTCGATTGCGCGGGAAAGACGACGTTCGCCCGAAACCTGACCCTGTGGCTCGAGGATCGTAATTACCACATCATCCAATCAAGTATCGACGGCTTCCACAATCCAAGGGAAATCCGCTACCACAAGGGTTCCACGCCTGAATCGTATTACAACGACTCTTTCGACTACAATGCCCTGAAGCACGTCCTGCTCGATCCGCTAAGGCACCCCGCGAACAGACCGTTCAAGACCGCCGTGTTCGACTACCGTACCGACCAGAAGATAGACCAACCCTGGCAGACCGCGCCCGACGACGCCATTCTCATCTTCGACGGCGTATTCCTGCACAGACCGGAAATCATCGCCTACTGGGACTACTCCGTCTTTCTGGATGTCTCGTGGGAAACCGTGATCCAGCGCGCTCGTAAACGCGACAACCACCTCTTCGCATCCCCCGACGAACTCGAACAGCGATATCATGAACGTTACACCCCGGGCCAGAAAATCTACTTCCGCGAAGCACACCCGAGGTATAGAGCGAACCTGGTGATAGATAACGGATAACACTTTCATAATATATTGAGATTGGAAAATGGAAAGGATGGCAAGTATGCGTACCGAAGAAATTGTGTTTGCCGAACTTGCAGAACTCTGCACGAGAGCTGGATATGCCTATACTTTAGCAGCACTCTGCGTAGAGAATACTTATTTTGCATACGGCGACGATCTCACTCCATATGACCTACGTCCAATGTATATGTATAATCGATTAATCCCTACAGAGCTATCAGTACTAGTTGGTTTACTTAGCAAGAGCGACTTATCTTTGACTCGTCCAACGATTACTGTTTTTCAAGAGCAAGAACAACTCACTCGTTCCCTCTTAGATGAAATGCATTTCTTACATGATTTCAAAAATAAAATGCAATCGTTCGCATCGGACAGCATTTACACCCCTAAAGACTTGAGAGAGCCAATTTTCTATGCACCAGATCCTGCTTCATCGTTTCAGCTTGAGAATTTCACAGATAAAAGATACCAAAATGATAATGCATGGTTAAACTTAAAAATGAATTTTAATATTGAGGAAATGCTCAATGTAATCAAATCAATCAAGAATATACAAGAAAACAAAGTCATACTCGCGCGCCAAGATACACACAATGATAAACTCCGTTTCGAAATGCTGAATTGCCTGAAATTCTCCATAAAAGAACTAAGTAATGAACTTGGCTACAGCGATGATATGCTTAGAAGTATATTATCATGTTTTGTCCTTGATAGGCATGCTATCAGCCGAACCTTTGATTCATTCCATGGCTACAATATGCATGATTCTCATCCAATAATTGAGATGGGAAACGGTATTTACGCCTGCTTCTTGTTACAGACTCTATTCATCGCTGCCTACACCTCACCATTTTTTTGGATGAGGAATGATGAAACCTACAAAAGCACCGCCGAGAAGAATCGTGGATTATTTACAGAAACTATGTCATATTCTTTTTTACAAAGAGTATTCGGTGAAGAATGTGTTTATAGGAATATCATTTTCGGATCAAAGAAAAAAATGATAGCTGAAGCTGACGTCATGGTAATATATGGAGATAACTGCATAATCTTGCAAGCAAAATCTAAAACATTGACCAAAGAAGCAAAGCAAGGAGATGGGTATGCTTTAGCAAATGACTTTGGAAGAGCTGTTCAGCAAGCATTCTTTCAAGGAGCTAAGTGTGCTGATGCGATCAGAGATCCCAAAGTAAGAATCAACAAGACCATAAACGCTGAAGTAAATAGAGAGAATTTGAAAACCTATATCCTATGTGTAGTCTCAGACCCCTTTCCTTCACTACTCCTATTAACCGAACAGCTTATTGATAATAATGTAAGCATGAATGGGCATAATCCTATACCATTGGAGCTATTTTCCCTTGATGAATTAACCGAGTTGATAACTATCCCAGTTCTCTTCATAAAGTATCTAAACTGGAGAATCATCAATAAGGACCGCATAAACGCGAATTATGAGCGAGCAATCTTGTCCTTTTTCCTGAATTGGGATAAACGAGACGAGTTTGAACACATAAGTATAGATGATTCCTGCTCAATATCACTAGATATTGCTATGTTATCTCGAAGACTGGGGTTGCCAGGAAAGCAAGTACCCAACGGCATATTGGACATCATCTACAATAAATCCATTGGTAAAATCATTGTTCAACTCTCGAATATTGCCTCACCCGTGAGCATAGATATTTGTTTGCAGATATTAGATATGCACTATAAGGAACTCATCGATTTGAACAGAAAAATTGATGAGGTTGAAATGGATGTAGCCCAGTCAGGTAGAATGAATGGATTTTTCGTCAATTCCAGATATACTAATATGACACTAGGCATAATAATGGCATTCCATATGTCCGATGAAGTCCGCATATTTATAAGAGACAAACTTTTAGACACAACTCCCAATCTCGGATACCTTTGCATTAGCCCAGGAACACTTTCAATTTTCAAATACCATTTGAAATGCTAATCTGCAAAAAATAGCCACTTTGATAATTTGGTCATGTATATTTTCTGATTAATGACATCATTATCCCCTTGACAGCCCTCTGCCCCATTCTTATATTTCGGTAACATCTCAGGGGGTATGCTTATGCTTACAGCTTTCTGGATAACTGCGATCAGCGGATCGCTGGCAGCGCTCATACAGATGATTCTGCTGCTGCTGGGGATCGGCGATTCGGACCTCGACGTTGATGTGGATGCCGATGTTGACGCCGATATCGACGTGGGATTCGATTTTCCCATCTTCACGATCAAGTCTTTCATCGGGTTCATCGGCGGCTTCGGCTGGGGTGGATTGATCGGCTACTACCGCGGCTTCAGCGGCACGTGGCAGGTCGTTCTGGCTTTCGCGATCGGCATCGTGTTCGCGCTGCTGGTCTCGACGATGCTCTACCTGCTCAGCAAGCTCAAGTCCAGCGGTAACCTGAATCTGAACAACGCCATCGGCAAGATCGGCGACGTCTATCTTCAAATTCCGGCAAAGGGCGAAGGCACTGGCATCGTGAATGTCATCGTGCAGGATTCGCTCCGCGAACTGAAGGCGATGTCCGAGGGCGACGCGATCCCGACCGGCGAGAAGGTGAAAATCGTGAAACTCGCCGGCAACACACTTGTAGTCGAAACGATCAAGAATAAGGAGTAAGTATGTTTGGAAACATTCCACTGATGGAACTGGGACTCTCGCTATTTGGAGTCGTGCTGATCGTTGTCGTCTTGATCAGCGCTTTCACGCGCTACAAGCGTTGTCCGTCCGACCGCATCATGGTGATCTACGGTAAGGTCAACAAGGAGACCTCCGCCAAGTGCATCCATGGCGGCGCGGCGTTTGTGTGGCCGCTGATCCAGGCGCACGAATACATGGATCTGACGCCGATGTCGATCGAGGTTAATCTCCGTAACGCGCTGAGCAAGCAGAACATCCGCGTCGATGTGCCCTCCCGCTTTACCGTGGGAATCTCCACCGAGCGCGGGATCATGGAGAAAGCCGCCGAACGCCTTCTGGGGCTGAAACACACCGACATCATCGAACTGTCGAAAGACATCCTCTTCGGGCAACTAAGGCTGGTGATCGCCACCATGGATATCGAGGAGATCAACACCGACCGCGACAAGTTCCTGCTCAACGTCAGCAAGAACGTCGAGGCGGAGCTGAACAAGATCGGTCTGAAGCTGATCAACGTAAACGTCACCGATATCCGCGACGAATCGGGCTACATCGAAGCGCTGGGTAAGGAAGCCGCCGCCAAGGCGATCAACGAAGCCAAGGTGTCGGTTGCCGAACGCGACCGCGACGGCTCGATCGGCGAGGCTTCAGCAAACAAGGAAATGAACATCCAGGTTGCCGAGAATCGTACGGAGGCCGAGCAGGGTGTAGCGGAAGCCGAATCCCGCAAGCGTATCGCGGTTGCCGCAGCCAACGCCAAGGCCGTTACCGGTGAGGCGGACGCGGAAAGCAAGCGTAGGATCGACACCGCCGACCTCAACGCAAGGGCGGTCGATGGAGAGAACACGGCGAAGATCAAGATCGCCGAATCGGTCTCGCTGAAGGACATCAAGCAGGCCCAAGCGGAAAATCGTGCTGCCGCGGCTGAGAAGATCGCGCAGTCCGAAGCCGAGAAAGCCGGTTACGACGCGCAGAAGATCGCCGAGGAAGCCAGGGCGCTGATGGTCAAGGCGCAGCAAACCGCGGACATCATCGTGGCTGCCGAAATCGAAAAGCAGAAGGTAGAGATCGCGGCGGAAGCCCAGGCAGAAAAGACACGCCGCATCGCACAGGGCGAGGCGGACGCCAGGCTCAAGAAAATGCAGGCCGAGGCGCAGGGTCTTTACGAAATCCTCTACAAGAAAGCGGAGGGCTTCAACGAACTGGTCAAGTCGTCCGGCAAGAGTCCGGAAATGGCGATCAAGCTACTTCTCGCCGAGCAGATGACCGACCTCTTGAAGATCCAGGCAAGCGCGATCGAAGGACTCAAGATGGACAACGTGACCGTTTGGAGCAATGGCGGATCCGAGAACGGTTCGTCCGTGTCCGGTTTCGTTCAGGACCTCTTCAAGACGCTGCCGCCCATCAAGGATGTACTCTCGATGAAGGGTGTCGGTTTGCCGGAATTCCTCATGCAGAACATCGACAAGGAGACTCTTGCCGAAGTCATCGCCAAAGTGCAACCCGAAGTGAAACCAGAACCGGAAACGGTTGAACCCGTGGAACCGATCGAATAAATATTAGTGGGGCAGGTCTTCGTGCCTGCCCTTTCCCCCATGCTATACTCGTCATCCATATTCCCCTTGCCGCACCCGCCATTCGACCTACCTTTTATTCTGTACGTTCAGAAATCAACATTCAGAAGAGCCACTTCGTGGCACATTCGGAAGCTGATTTCTATGTAGCGCTCGACCTCTGTGATTTTGCATGCAAAATCGAATCCCTATAGGCGAGCCAATATTGGAGGCATCATGCGGCTATGGTCGATTCATCCGAAGTATCTGGACAGCAAGGGACTGGTAGCGTTGTGGCGCGAGGGGCTTCTGGCAAAGAAGGTGCTGGAGGGCGGTACGAAAGGCTACCGAAATCATCCGCAATTGGACAGGTTTCGACGGCACGGGAAGCCGGTCGATACGATTCGGCGTTATCTTGGTTGTGTGCTGGATGAGGCGAAATCGCGCGGATACCGGTTCGACGGGACGAAGATCGGGCAGTTTGCGGAGACCGAACAGATCGAGGTCACAAAAGGTCAGATCGGATACGAGTTCGACCACCTGCTGAAGAAGCTGATGACGCGCGATCCGGAGCATTATACAGAACTGAAAGACATCCATGACGTCGATCCGCACCCGCTGTTCCGAATCGTCGATGGTGACGTGGAGGACTGGGAGCGAACCTGATCAAACGTTCTTTTTCTGCTGCATCACCTCGTTGATCTTCTGGATAAGGATCTGCCAGGTAATCGGCTTCATGATGATCAGATCGGCACCGGTGCGATAGGCAGTATCGAGATCCGAGAAGCTGTCGTGCCCGGTACAGAGGATCACGGGCATTTCCGGTCTGGTATTGCGCACCTCCAGCAGCAGGTCGAGTCCGCTGAACTTGGGCATGGAGATGTCCGAGACAATCAGGTCGAACTGCCAGGGATCGTTCCGGTAGAAATTCAGGGCGTTCTCGGGATCGGTAAAGGTGAATATCTGGTGACCGATGCGAGTCAGACCGATCTTGATCATAGACGTGATGTTAGGATCGTCATCGATGAACATGATCCGATAAACCTCGCCCGATGAAAACTCCGGTTTATTTCGATTCTTGATGAGTTCTTTTCTTGTAAGCAGGGGCAGATAGACATCGATAACCGTACCGGAACCAGGCTTGGACTGCACGTCGATCGCGCCATGATAGTCCCGGATGATGCCGTGAACGGTCGATAAACCCAGCCCGGTACCGCCTCTGTGACCCTTGGTGGTGAAGTACGGCTCGAAGATCCGCTTCATCACTTCCGGTGTCATGCCGCATCCGGTGTCGATCACGCTTAGCTTCACGTACTCACCCGCTTTCAACGTGTGTGCAAACTGAGTCGGAAGCTTCTCGCTGTCGGTTTCGGACACGCGAATGGTCAGAATGCCGCCGTCGGGCTTCATCGCCTGATAGGAATTGGTGCAAAGATTCATCAGAATCTGATGGAGTCTGGAGGGGTCACCGTAAACCAATCCGTCCGTCTGCATGTCGATCTTCATCTCGATATTCGCCGGAAGGGTGGTTTTAAGCATAACTCGAATCTCTTCTACGATCGTCTTCATCTGCACCGGTTTGCGCTCCGAATCCGACCTGCGGCTGAAGGTAAGTATTTGCTGGATCACTTCCTTGGCGCGATATCCCGCTTTGACGATCTCCTGGATACCGCGGTAGGAAGGATTATCCTTGGGAACATCCAGAATCGCGAGTTCTCCGTATCCGATCACCGCCGAGAGGATGTTGTTGAAGTCATGCGCGATGCCACCTGCCAGCGTACCGATCGCCTCCATCTTCTGCGTATGCATCAACTGCTGCTTCAATTCTTTTTCGAGGGTGACATCTTTCAATACTCCGACATTCTTGACGATCTGACCTTTCTGATCCCGGATCGGCGAGATTGTGCATTCCACCTCGAAATGCGTGCCGTCCTGACGCTTATTGACAAACGTTCCGCGCCACACCTTTCCACTCTGAATGGTATTGAGGAACTCCCGATAGAATTGTCGTGAGTGCCTGCCGCTTTTCAAGAAACCAAGCGTCTTGCCAAGTACTTCTTCCTTTGTGTATCCGGTTATCTTTTCAAAAGCGGGATTCACGTATGTCAGGCGACCATCCGGTTCCGTGATGAGAATGATCTCCCCTGCATGATCGATCGCACGGGCAAGCTGCTTCAATTCCAGCTCGTTGCGCTTGCGTATCGTTATATCCTGGACGATTCCCATGTATCGATCGCTTTTGTCCGACTCGCTGCGCATGCGACTACCCCGTATCGAGAACCACTGGACATCTTTGCCAGGCAATATGAAGCGAAGATCAAGCTGAAAATCGTTGATCCCGGCACAACATCTTTCATAGGCTTCATAGAAGAGGTCGAGATCGTCGCTTAGGATCAATTCTCGAACATCCATAAATGGCATTACAAGTTTGTCAGGGCTCAAGCTTAAAAGAGATTTCGCCTCCGGTGAGAATCTCAGCGTATCCTTTTCAATATTCCATTCCCAGCTTGCAATCCCGGCCGCATGTTGCGTTAGATTGTAACGCTCCTCACTCTGCTTCAAACGCTGCTCGATCAAGTATTTCTCGGTGATATCTCTCGATACGCAGACGACACCCTCGACCTTACCCTCATCGTCGAACAACGGCGTGAGGATCGTGTCGAGAGCTTTGATATCCGGATGAAAATCGGTATTTCGCTCCTCAAAATGCTGTGCGACACCCTTCTTCAGCACAGCAGTCTCGAAATCGTCGTAATGAGCATTCAGGTAATCGGGGAAAAGGTCGTAGAACTTTTTCCCGATGATCTCATCCGGAGAATGGTTGATGAATTCGGCAAACGCAGTGTTGCATCCGATGAAACGCCTTTCGCGATCCTTAAAGTAGAACATGTCCGGAATTGCGTCCATCACAACCTTCAGGAATTCGATCCTGTCCTGCTGAGCCTTGCGGGTCATATATCGAATATAAATCAGTGTCCCAGCCAGAATACTGACAATAAATATTGACGCCAGAATGTAGAGCTGCAACCGAAGCTGCTCGATATCACTATTGACTTCCGTAAACGGTGTCGCCTGAGCGACCACCAGTCGCTGATCCCCATAATTCGCGGAGTGCCAGGCAATCAATTTCCGCGTAACGGCACCGTCTCTCTCCACAGTAAAGGCATATTCGCCAGTTCCGAATGACTCTGAGATGAGACGCCTGTCAATCTTCATCAACTGCTCGTAAGGATCATGCATTCCATCGAAAACGTTCCTGCCGATTATTTCTGTTTCGTGATCGAACACAACATTGCCCAGCCCATCCAGAATAAATCCTGCTCCAAAATGTCCTGTTCGCATCGGTACAACAAAGCGCTCGATACAAGGCATGATATCAACCACCGTGATCAACTGGATCGAACCGATTTGAGTGTAATCGTTTACAATTATGCCGTAATACTGCATGTCCGACCGGATATAGAACGGAGGGACAAATTTCGTTCTGGCGCGTGTAATACCCTTACCATACTGCTCGCGCCATTCTTCGGAGATATTTCTTGCGATCTGGTTGTCGTCGAACCAGCGAATCGTATGCCGTTCATCACCGAAATAGAGCGTGATCCCGGCGATTTCAGGATGAGAATCGACAATACTGCGAATGATGTTCACCAGCGTTTTTTCGGGTTTGGATTCGATCTCGACAATCGTTTTAATGTGCTTGATCAGTGCGTCGTTCTCGCTGTTGATTTGATTGTAACTCTGCTGGAGTCCATTGGCTGCGATAAGTGTCTGCAAGGCTTGTTGCTGGTTGTAATTCTCACTATGCTTTTTTACCGCGTTACGCTCACCGAAATATGCAATGATAATGTATAGAAACATGATTGTACCCAGGAAGACCGGGAACAAAACCTTCAAATGCAAATTCCTGAATAAACCTGAATTAGTCATACGAGAGCATACTCCTAAATCTCACTGAGCAGATTATCTGTGTCGCTGAGCTCGATCATTGCGCCCTCGGCAATGATTTCGCACACCGCGTTTGCTTTGACCGCCACGGGAATATTATACGCCATGCCAAGGAGCTGGAGTTGTCGTTTCTGATCATCGTCCTCACACACAATGGCGGCAGCGTAGCGCAGGTGGGAAGTCCATTCGTCGCGGAACGTACCGATGATCACGACCTTCCCCGTGAATTCCTTTGTCTTGATATCCTCATCACTGCAGAGGTGAACAGCTTGAGCGGTTACAGATCCTGGGTGAAGAAATTCGACCGGGATTCGCGACTTGCCGGCCGTCTCAACGCGAATCATATTCGTGCGACCCCGCACACCCAGCGGCATTCCCGCGACGATCACCACCAGCTCGTTCCGTCGAACCAGCTTATCTTTCACACACTGCTGCAGCGCGTTCTGGAGCATCAATTCGAAGTCGTTAACCTCATTGATATAGTATGGATAAACGCCCCAGTTCAGGGCAAGCTGGTTATAGACCCGCCGATCCGGCGTGAAAGCATAGATCGGAAGCCCCGGACGCAGCCTCGATATCTGTCGTGCGGAGTAACCGGATTTTGTGAAGCAGATAATCGCTCCCGCGCTGCATTGATACGCCGTCGTGACCGCGCTGTAGCAAATGATTTTGGTCAGATCTCTTTTCATATCCTTATCGCGACGCAGAAAGAAATTGCTGGAATAATCGTAGCTGGCTTCCACCTTGTTGATGATCCGCTCCATGATCTGCACGACCAGATCCGGATATTTCCCGATGGCCGTCTCGCCCGACAGCATGACGGCGGATGTCAGGTCGTAACAGGCATTGGCGACGTCCGATGCCTCCGCGCGCGTCGGTACGCGATTGTTGATCATCGATTCCAGCATCTGGGTCGCGGTGATGACGGGCTTTCCGCTTTCGTAGCATTTACGGATAATCTCTTTCTGGATGACCGGAACCTCTTCCAGATCCAGCTCGACGCCCAGATCGCCACGCGCCACCATGATCCCGTCCGCATACTGGATGATCTCGTCCAATCGTTCGATTGCCTGCTTGCTTTCGATCTTGGCAATCACCCGGATACTCGAATGCTCGTTCTCGTCCCGTATGAGGCTACGAACCTTGAAGATGTCTTCCGCAGACCGGACAAACGAGAGTGCGATGTATTCCAGATCCTCCTGAACACCATACTGAATATCGCGGATATCCTTGGTGGAGAGAAACGGCAGCGGGTAGTCCATGCCCGGGATCGTCAGATGCGCCCTCGGGCGGAGAATTCCGCTGTTGCACATCCGCAGACGGATCGAATCGTCCGTGGTCTCGATTATCGACGCCTCAATATAGCCGTCCATCAGGAGTGCTTTCTGAAATCCCTTCGCGTGCTTTCCGATCTCGGAGAGGTTGGTGAAAAGGACGTTTGGCGACTCACTAACAGCCTCTTCGATTTTTTCTCCGGTGAAGCTCTTCACTTCGAGAACATCGCCCGTGTTGATCTCGATCGGCTCGTGATATCCGTACACCCGCACTTCGGGACCCTTCGTATCCAGCATGATAGCCAGCGGAATGGAGCGTTCTTCACGTATCTGTTTGATCAAGTGGATGAGTTGATCTCCATCACCCGGATTCATGTGAGAAAAATTCATTCTGACGACGTCCATACCGCTATCGATGAGTTTTTCGAGAAACTCGCGGTCGGCCCGTTGCGGATTAACGGTGCATACGATCTTGGTCTTTGCGCCTGTATAATGCATCAAACACGCTCCATGTTTATTTTGTTGACCCTTATGGCAATTCGAGGATACGAATTTATAATTATTGATATCCTCCCCAATTTGACAAGAAAAAAAAGCTGTGAGTTTCACCGTCCCTGCATTACTTTTTCATTCAGAACACTCGAGCGACGGATTTCATGTATATCCGGAAATAAAAAAAGCTTGATCGAACAAGCATACTTTTTCAGTGTCGTCACAATATGCGATGAATCGAGGTAGTTATGAGCAAAGAAAAACATTGGTTTGAGTACAGCGAAACCAGAAAATTCGAACGCGGTGAGATTGTCATTCGCGAAGGCGAAGTGGGTGACGATGTCTTCATCATCCGCAAGGGACAGGCGAAAGTCGTCAAGACCGACACCCAGGGAAACGAGATTGTGATCGATATCATCTCGGAAGGAAAGGTCTTTGGCGAGATGGGATTTATCCTCGAACAGCCGCGCTCCCGCACCGTACGGGCACTCACCGATCTGGAGGTTGAAGTCATCAACCCGCGCGTCTTTGGCGAGCTTTACAAGCTCGAATTCGGGCAGATGATCCGACCGATCATCCAGACCATGGCGGAGCGCCTGCGTTTTACAGACCTGCGTCTGGCTGAACTGGAGACCGAACGCATCTTCTACGCGCCCATCAATGAAGATCGGCAGCGAGGATGGTCACTTACGCTTCGAGCCAATTCCGCCGTCGCAGTGGAAGCGCTCGCAGGAAAATCCAGTGTCGAGATCAACACCTTCCCACTCTACGTCGGAAGATACTCGCGTCGTCGAGCGGACGACCTCTTCCACTCCAACAACCTCTTCCTGCACGACGATCCGCCCTATACGATCTCGCGCTCGCACTTTTCGATCATCCCATTTCATAGCGACCTCTACTTCTACGATCGCGGCAGTACTCTCGGAACCATCGTCAATGGCGAACAAATCGGCGGTATGAGTCGGCAGAAAAAGACGTTGCTGAAATTTGGAGAAAACGATCTGATCATCGGCGGAGAAAAATCGAAGCTGGTGTTCAAATTGATAACGAGATTGGATTAACCCCCCTTTGTCCCCCCTTATCAGGGGGGTGAAATGGTCCGGAAAACATTCCTGCTTCCGAATGCATCGCGCCAGCGATTCTTCTGAATGTTGGAATGTTTTATATTGCGGTTGCACTGGACAAATATCAGGAAATAAACATTCGGAAGAGACTCACTGCGTTCGTCACGTTCCGAAGTTGGCTTCCTACGGCGTATTCAAGTTTTGCATCACATTGATATCCGTAACCTGAACAATACGTACCTTTTCTCGTTCCACCACATCACGTAGAATCGCGTCTCGCTGTAATCCGATGATCGTCTCGATCAGATCGGGATGAAACAGTAGCGGATGACCGGCACAAAGCTCCCCATCGACTACCACACCGGGCTGAATGATGCGATCCGAATCCGTCCACGATTCGATCAGCGTTCGATAAACATCGCTCGAAACACCCGGTTGATCCACCATCTGCAACAGCACCGGTCTTGCTCCACTCACATGCCGGAATCCCTCCTGCACCGAAGAAAACATCCCCATCTCGTGTTGCGCGTTATAGACAGTTTTCACTGACGGATATCCGGCTATCGCCTCTCGTACCGCATCGAGATTGTTTGACAGAACGATGACCACCTTTTCGCTCATAGGCAATAACTTCCTCAGATGCATTTCGATGCAGGCCTCGCCGTCGATCTCCATCAAAGCCTTGTCGAAGCCCATACGGCGGGATTTACCTGCTGCGAGAATGATGGTGTCGATAATCATTTGATCAGGCGTGATATCTTGCGGAAAGCCGGATGATGAGCGTCCTCCATGATCTCGAACAAGAGCATCTCGGTCGTGACCACCTGACAGCCGTTCTGCCGCATCCGATCGAGCGCGATATCCTTGCTGTGCAACGATCGCGAGTTTACCGCGTCGCTGACCACCATCACGTTCATGCCGAATCGTATCGCATCCAGCGCGCTCTGCATCACGCAGACGTGGGATTCGATGCCGAACAGGACGATCCAGGAGGGATCGAGCTCGAAAATCTTCCTGCGGATCGTGTCGTCGAAGATACTGAAACGTGTCTTCTCGAATCGCATACTCCCTTCGGGTACGTGGATATCGGACATCGTTCTACCCAAGCCTTCCGGGTATTGCTCGGTGACGATCAGCCTGATTCCGAGCAGTTCCGAAGACCGCGTAAGTATGTCGCAATTGCGGATCACGGTATCCATGTCGTGAATCGCGGAACGGAAGCGTTCCTGAACATCGATCATGACAAACAGCGCGTCTTCAGCTTTAATTTTCATGAAACCTCCTTAAAATCGTTGACATATTCACCTGAACCTTCTTTTGGTCATTGTAACGGTGCGAGTCGATTTCTGTCACTGAGCGGCTGCATCGGAGGTTTGTCAATGGATTTTGGAGGTTGAATCATGACATCGGGAGACTACAGTTCCAATCGCAAGGTAGCCAGACTGCTGGACGAGATCAGAGGACAGATCAACAAATTCGCCGGCGACCAGTTATCGCACATCGACCGGCTGCGTGAAATCGGGATCGCGCTATCCGCTGAAACGAATCTCGACAAGATCTTCGACATGATCCTCGAGGAAGCATTATCCTACACCAACGCGGACGGCGCAACAATTTACTCCGTCTCGAAAGACAAGACCTTCCTCGATTTCCGCGTGGTTTACAATCGTACCATGAACCTGCACATGGGCGGAACCTATGGACCCATCACCTGGCCCAGCATCCCGCTCTACCAGGAAAACGGAACCAAGCAGCTTCGCAACATGGCGACTTACGTGGCACACATCGGAACCGCGCAGCGCATCGACGATGTCTATAACCAGGAGATTTTCGACAACAGCGGCACGCGGAAAGTCGATAAAGCGAACAACTACCGCTCCCAGTCGATGATGGCGTTTCCGCTCAAGGATCACGAACAGGAAGTTCTCGGCGTGGTGCAGCTCATCAACGCCATGAACGAAGAAAACGAGATCATCAGCTTCACCGATGAACACATGGCGATGCTGAACGCGCTGGCGTCCTTCGCCGCCATTTCCATGACCAACAAGAAGCTGGTCGAGGGGCTGGAAACACTGTTGAACCAGTTCATCCACTCGATCGCGGGCGCAATCGACCGGAAGTCGAAATACACCGGCGGGCACATCGAGCGTGTAGCGAAACTCACCGAAGCGATTGCAGAGAAAATCCAGACCGACAACAAGGGGCAATTCAAGGACAAGCTTTTTACCGAAGACGAGATGAAAGAGATCAGTATGTCGGGCTGGATGCACGACATGGGCAAGATCATCACACCGGCGCACATCATGGACAAAGCCACCAAGCTGGAGACTATTTTCGACCGCATCGAACTGGTCAAGACCCGCTTTGACCTGGCTGAAGCCGTCGTCGAAAAAGATATTCTCAGGGCGAAAAAAGAAGGCGAGAAAAAGAAGCTTCAAAGCTTGCTGAAGGAACTGCAATCCGATTTCGAATTCATCGAGCAGGTCAATTTCGGCGGTGAATTCATGAAGGACGAAGACCTCCTGCGCGTCGAGAAGATCTACAAATTCAAATACACATCCGACGACAAACACTATTTCCTGCTGACCGAAAACGAGAAGAACAATCTCTGCGTACGGCGCGGTACCCTGATGCCGGACGAATTTAACATCATGCGCGATCACGCGCTGGTTACCAGCGAAATGCTGAACGGACTGTCATTCCCGAAGAAATACCGGAACGTGCCGCTCTACGCGTCATCGCACCACGAGAAGCTCAACGGCAAGGGCTATCCGCGTCAACTCGAGGAATCCAATCTGCCACTGCAAGCCCGTATCATTTCCATCGCCGACCTCTACGAGGCCCTTACTGCGTCCGATAGACCCTACAAGAAGGGCAAGACGCTCAGCGAGACCCTGCGCATCATGGGATTTATGGCGAAGGACCGCGAGATCGACAAGGATATCCTCGACCTCTTCATCGACACGAAACTCTATCTCGACTATGCTAACGACTACCTCAAGCCCGAGCAGATCGACAACATCGACGTCGGGAAGATTAAATCGCTTTACCACCAGTAATGATAACCCTCAACCGGATCAAGTTTCTGGCAAGCCTCCATCAGAAGAAATTCCGGATCGAGCATGCACAGACTGTCGTCGAAGGCCTGCGCGTCATCCGGCAGATGATGGACAACGGACTGACGCCGGAAGAATTGTATTTCTCGCAACCGAAACCTGAATACAACGACATCATCGACAGGATTGACGCGGATCGCGTGTTTCAGCTCGACACCCGCGATTTCAGCCGCATCACCGAAACACGTTCGCCGCAGGGAATCGCGGCCCTCTTCCCAATCGTACCGAAGCCGCTGAACGAGCGCAATTTCCTGCTCTATCTGGATCGCGTGAGCGATCCGGGAAACATGGGCGCGATCATGCGCACGGCCGCCGCGGCGGGTGTCGATGGCATCGTCCTTTCGCCCGAATGCTGCGAAGCGACCAATCCCAAGGTGGTTCGCGCATCGCTGGGCGCATCGATGTTCATGCCCGTCGAGATTCACGACGCTAAATGGCTTACCGGTTTCGAGAGCGTCCTTGCAGCGGACATGAACGGCGAGAATATCTTTGAAGTCGAGCATCTCCCCTGTCCGCTGGCGCTGGTTATCGGCTCGGAGGCGCACGGAATCTCGCCGGAGGTGTTATCGCTCTGTACAAAGAGACTCTCGATCCCGATGACGGACCATATGGAGTCGCTCAACGCAGCCGTATCGAGCGCAATTCTCATCTACGAAATCCGCCGAAAGAATTTTTAGATGATCCACGACAGCAAAGTCTGGCTGGCACCGCTGGCCGGATTCACCGATCAACCCTTTCGAACTATCTGCAAGGAAAACGGCGCGGAGGTGATGGTCACCGAGATGGTGAGCGCCGACGGTCTGATCCACGAAGAATCCCGCAGCATCCGCTACGCAGATTTCCTCGAATCGCATCGGCCCATCGGCGTGCAGTTGTTCGGCTCGGAGCCGGATATCATGGCGAAGGCTGCGATCCTGATTGCCGAAAAGCGTCGCCCGGATTTCATCGACGTGAACATGGGTTGCCCAGTGAAGAAGGTGGTCAATCGCGGTGCGGGATCCGCGCTGATGAAGACGCCCGAACAAGCCGGCGAGATTATCCGGGCAATGAAAAGGGCGCTCGAAGGTTCGGGAATCCCGCTGACGGTCAAGATCCGAAGCGGCTGGGACGCCGAACACGTCAACGCGGTGGAAGTCGCGAAGATCCTGGAGGATTCAGGCGCTGACGTGATCGCAGTGCATCCCAGAACGCGAAACCAGATGTACAGCGGAAATGCCGAATGGGGCATGATCGCGAAAGTTAAGGAGACGGTATCGGTTCCGGTGGTGGGAAACGGCGATATCCGTTCACCCGAAGACGCTATGAGAATGATGTCCGAAACCGGGTGCGATTTCATCATGATTGGGCGCGGTGCGCTCGGAAAACCGTGGTTGTTCGCCCAGACACGCGATTTTCTCTTGACAGGCGTTTTCAGAGAATTATCGTATCATGAAAAATACGAGATCGTCGCGCAGCATCTTCGGCTGGCGCTCGACTACTATGGAATCGAGCGAGGAATCCGCGAAATGCGAACCCATCTGCACGACTATACGAAGGGATTTCGCGGCGGCGCGAAGATACGTCAGGCGATCAATCACTGCGATGATCCAGATCAGGTTTTAACGTGGATTAGGGATCTACTACAGGTTCCGAGAAACAAAATATAATATGGACGATATACAAAATATTCTCTGGCAGGCGAAATTCGAACGGAAGCGCAACTGGCTTCACGCGGTGCGGATCCTGGAGGAATCGCTGTCTCTGCACGACAACGATCCGGTCATCCTCACCGAGATGGGCGACATCTACTCAGGCAGGAAGCTGCACAAGAAAGCTATCGAGATGTACCAGAAAGCCCTCGACAAGGATGCGAAAAATCCGAATCTACTCTTTAAGATCGCAAATTGCTACCTCTCCATGAACGAGATGAACATCGCGCTTTACTACTACGATCAGATGGGCGATCCGTTCCCTGAGGCGCGGTACAACAAGGCGATCGCGCTTTCACGTGTAAATCGCGTCGCTGAAAGTATCACGCTGCTGGAAGAACTGATCCAGATTCAACCCGACTCCGAACTACCCTATTTCTTCCTGGTCGAACAATACCTGTCGCAAAAGGATTACGAAAAAGCCATCGAGCGACTGAACCTCACCGAGAATATTTTCGGGAAGTCCGGCAAAATTTCCTTCCTGCGCGGCATCGCTTATACCTACGAAAAGAACTGGCTCAAGGCCTATATCGAGTTTCAGGACGCGGAGAAGCTCAAGTATTCTTCCGCCAATTTCTTCCGAGCCTATGGAATCACCAGCGAGAAGATCGGCAAATCCGAGCAGGCGATCGACTATCTTCTCAAGAGCATCCGCAAGGAACCCTTCAATATCACCACCTATCTCGATCTGGTCAATATCTATATCGCGCACGAGCGACTCCTCGAAGCGCACCGCATCGTCGAACACGCACGAAAGATCGGACCCTTCTCTTCCGCGCTTTCGCTCATCCACAACAAGATTCTGCACCTGATCAAGACCAAGTACGGCACCATCGATTTCCTGCAGAAGCTTTCGGATGACGATCATAACAACGATGATAGTATTTGACATCGTCAAATAACGTGCTACATTATCTGATAAACGTAACGAACTGAATCGATACATTGGAGTACCATATGAGAAAATACGTGCTGATGCTGCCAATATTATTGGCGGTGTTGCTGCTGCATGCCGCGCAGCTAAACGTGGTCGGGGAGGTATTCTCCACCGTTTGTAGCGGCTGCGGCGGTGACTACTCTGTAGCGCGGTCGGCGCTCGTTCAACTTTCTCAAGAATATCCTTTCATCATCCCGGTGATATGGAATATGACCGATGAAACATCACCCGGCGGTGTGGAGCGGTTCGCATGGTACGATGGCGAACTGGATCCGCTTGCAGCCTGGGGCGGCGTACACCTTTACGAAGGCGAGTATGACGTTATCAATACTTACTACGACTATTACATGCAGCTTGTGGATGTCCAGCCGCCGATGAAAGTGGTTCCAACCATGACCCTCGACGGCGGAAGAGAAACGTCCGTTGTTATCGATGCGAGTGTCGAGCTTTATAATGATCTCACATCGTACGACAACCGTATCTTCTTCCTGCTGACCTACCACGACCTGACCAACTACCATGGCGTCGTGCTGCTCAAGTCGGACGAATACACGTTCACATCCAGCGAAGCCGGCGATATTACTGATTACCAGCATACGTTCGAGCTTGATTCCAACTGGGATCTCGACCGATTGCGCGGTGTAGTGGTCGTGCAGGACTGGGAATCCCGGCAGATCCTTCAAGCCGGACAGACCGAGATCATCCTGCCGACGGATGAAGAGGAAATCGTTACTTCCAGCGCCATGAACGTTGCGGTTTACCCCAATCCGTTCAATCCGCAGACAACGATATCCTTCGAAGTGGCGGAACAGGATCGTAAAAAACCCGTGACGGTTGAGGTGTTCAACGTCCGCGGACAGAAGGTCCGTACGCTTTATCACGATGTACCGTCCGAAAATAAAACCAACCTGACCTGGAACGGAACAGACGAAACCGGCAAAAACGTCGGAAGCGGCGTTTATTATACGGTGGTACTCGTCTCCAGTCGATCACCCCTGGTCAAGAAGATGATTTTACTGAAATAATTTCGGGAGGAGGAGCCCCTTCGTTGCGCTATGCAGCGAAGGGGTTTTCTATATCGTACCGTATCTGCTGCAAAGAGTCACCAAGAATGTCAAATTAGGTCACATTGTCCAAGTGCTCGTGAATCGGCTCGTGGTGCCGGTTACGGGCACTTTTCTTTTGGACTTGTGAAATCCAGTCTTGGAGTGATTCTGGACGTATTGGGGTCACGAAAATGTCAAACCCCTTCAAGATAAGAAAGCTGCTTGGGGCCATCCGCGCGATCTTGACGTCGTCGAGTTTGGTCCCAAGCACCTTCAACAGGCCAGGATCTCGTAGGAAGCGATGATGGATTTGGCAAAGCGAGAGTGATTCTACGATTCGTGGAGTACACCCGACGTCCATTCACTGCGCATGAGGTTAGTTCGGAGACCGTCATCGAAATCAAGTACATCAGCCAGCGCGACTTTATTGAGGTGTTGGAATGCACACACCACAAGATCAAACCAGGCTTTGCCTTCGTGGCGCTCCCCCCAGACTAACGGAGTGGCAGAACGATTCAATAAAACACTCAAGCAACAAATCGTTTTCGGACGTGGCTTCATTAATATGAAACAGGTCGCCGGTTGCCCAAGGATCCTTCGAGCTATTTGACAACTGGCGCATCGAAAAATGGGATTTCAAACGCCCTGGAAGTAAAAAACATTGAATCGAGAAAATGATCTTGACAAAGCAGCGGCATGAATCTCAGATAAATTCAAGTCGTGTTTCAATTGTTACGCTGCTGAAAATCTTGAACATGGATTTTGAGATAATCGATGATGTCCCTGGAGGATGGGATGGGAATATCTGTTTTGCTGTTGACTCTCACCTTGGAAGCCGCTCCCTGCAAACCTGTGGGGTGGAGTAGTTCCGCAAACGCGAGATCTTGTTGAACTTCCTCAGAGGATATTCGACCTGTGCGCTTTTCGAAGCGTTGGGAACCGTAGTCTTGGATCTGGAGAAATGGCTTGAGAAAGCCTTTCGCGTCATGGAATCTAACTTGTGAAGATGAGGGGTGATCCGTTATATATTTTATCGGTCTTGTACCTGACACTTTTACAGAAACATGTTCTACGCCACATCGGACAAAACAATTACTTCCCACGCTATAAATGAATTGTAAACCAGACTCACTGCAGAATGTGGGTGTCAAACTCACATCGAAGCCTAATATAATTGGAATCGGAAAAACGAAACTGGCAAGCCAACGAATGTTCTCAAACCATCAAATCGTATCCCAATTATTGGGTGCGTTATTAGAAATGCATAAAAAAAGGGGGGACGTATAATGAAAAACAAGAAGCTTTCTATATTGTGGAGTGTCATGGCGTTGTCCATATTATTCAGTGGAACGAGTATTTCTGCGGAGATAATTCATGTCGATGCCTGCGCGTTTGGAAGTGAGACAGGGGAATCCTGGACGGACGCATTTACTTCTTTGCATACCGCATTGAATTCGGCGGTTCCAGGAGATCAAATCTGGGTTGTGGAAGGTGTCTATTACGCCACAAGCAGTTTTATGCTCAGCTCGGGCGTGGAAGTCTACGGTGGCTTTGCTGGAACGGAAACGCTACTGACTGAAAGGGACTGGCAGGAAAATAAAACGATTTTAAGCGGCGATCTCGGGCAGGATGATGTGAACGACGACGGTAACTGGATTACCGAAAGCTGGGATCAGCAGGTTGGGACGAATGCGGATCATGTAGTTGTCGCTCCAGATGGTGTGGATAATACCGCAAGATTGGATGGTTTTATCGTTACTGCCGGCTCTGGTATCTCTTATTACGGTGGTGGCGGGATATTGAACTGGAATAGTTCACCCAGTTACTATAACTTGGAGATAAGGGGCAACCAGGGTCATACGTATGGCGGTGGAATGCTGAATGCCAGCTCGTCACCACATGTCGAAAACGTTCTAATCGATGGCAACCGATTGACAAACAATCTCCCGATTTGTTATGGTGGGGGTATGTATAATTTATATGGAGGGAGCCCTGTCATAATCAATGTCCAATTTAATAACAATCTGGCTTCAGCTGGAGGAGGGTATGCCGGTGAAGATGTAAATGCTTTTTTTGATGATGTTGTTTTCAGCAATAACATCAGCACTGGAGTTGGAGGAGGTGGCGTTTATCTCAGAGATCAGTCGAACGCAATTTTGAACCATGTCACTTTCAGATACAATCAGGCTTTTTCGGGAGGAGGTTTGTATCATGTAGGGGGTGGAACACTCACACTTAGGAGCGTAGCCTTCCTCGAAAACACAGTCATTTCCAGTGAAACAATAAATTCCGGTGGTGGACTGGAAGCTGCCTATGGGGTAACGGTTGATGCTGTAAATGTTTCCGTCATAGGCAATACAGCAACGGACAATGGTGGAGGCGTAAGCTTCACAGACAGTTCTATAGGGACCTTCACAAATTGCCTATTTATAGGCAATCGATCTGTTGGAGGGACGATTGGCGGAGTGAGAGCATGCTGGGGATCCACAGTCACACTAACCAATACTACTTTCAATGGTAATCGTGCATCAGGCACAGGTGGAGCTTTCGGAACCGATTGGGGAGCGAACTCAATATCCGCTACAAACTGCATTATATGGGGTAATTATCCTGATCAGGTTCTGGGATCAGGAATATCCATTAGTTATAGTAATGTTCAAATGGACAGTGGTGTTTATACAGGAACAGGCAATATCAATTGCAATCCCCTGTTCATTGAGGCGGTTGACCCACTGGAAGCTCCCACCACCGGTGGCGATCTGAGAATCAATGGAATATCCCCATGTGTGGATACCGGTGAGAACACCTATAATTCAGAAGCGCTGGACTTCCGTGGTCAAGCGCGGATTCAGAACTCAACGATTGACATGGGAGCTTATGAGTGGACCGATGGAATCGATCCGTCTTTTCAGGTCATTTATGTGAATGCTATGGCGGACGGCAATAACGATGGTTCAAGCTGGACCGACGCCTTTATATCATTGCAATCGGGACTCGATGCAGCCATTTCTGGAAATCATATCTGGGTAGCAAAAGGAACCTATGTTCCAGAAGATTCTTATGATTTATTCAATACACCTCGCAATTATCACTTCAGAATGATTGAAGGCGTTGAGATCTACGGTGGATTCTCTGGTACGGAAACTTCCAGCAATCAAAGAACCCATTACGGGGTTGGAGAAGAAAACGAAACAATACTCAGTGGTGATTTGAATGGTGATGATGTAGTCAGCGGAACCGGGGAAACGCTCGCCTTTTCGAACTACACGGATAACTGTTATCATGTAATCTACAATCCGGATCCTTTGACATCAACAAGCCTATTGAATGGATTCTCCGTAAGAGGTGGAAACGCCGATGGCACAAATCCTCACAATAGCGGTTCCGGGATTTACAACTTCCACGCATCTCCTTCATTAACGAATGTGATTTTGATTGAAAATCAGGGGATCTATGGAGGCGGTATTTATAATCAGGACGCTTCTCCGGTCGTCACCAATTGCATCATCTATCGTAATTTGGCTCAAAATGGTGCAGGATCTGAAAATGAGACATCTTCACCGGTTTTTATCAACACAACCATTGTAATGAATCTGGCAACGAATGCTGGCGGTGGATTGAATAACCATCTGAACGCCACCCCAACCTTCAATAATTGCATCATTTGGGGAAATCATGCTCTCACCGGGAATCAGATGTATATATCCGGAGGTGGTACGACCATACTTAATTATTCCTGCTACCCCAGTCAGGATAATGATGTTATAATGAGCGGTGCGACCTTTGTCGCGGATAATAACAATACGACGGAAAATCCGGACTTTTTGGATGCTATAATCGGTGATTTCCGACTTTTGGAAAACTCACCTGCAGTCAATCGCGGTCTGAACAGTTATAACACAACATTAACCGATGTGCGTGGTCAAGCCAGAATCCAAAACACCACAATCGATATGGGCGCTTACGAGTGGACACCTGGTGTCGATCCATACAGTATCGCTGGAATTCTGTATGTCGATATCAATGCCGTGGGAGCGAACAATGGAGCAAGCTGGGCGGATGCCTTTACCTCCCTGCAATCAGCGCTTGATATTGCCATACCCGGAGATCAAATCTGGGTGGCAAAGGGAACATATATTCCAAGTTCTTCTTACAATCTGACGAATACCCCCCGCTATTATCATTTCAGGATGATGGAAGGAGTCGAAATCTACGGCGGATTTGCCGGTACGGAAACTTCCATGGATGAAAGAACGAATTTCGGAATGGGAGACGAAAACGAAACCATTTTAAGTGGTGATCGATTCGGGGACGACATTGTAAGCGGAAGTGGAGAGACGCTGACTTTCTCCAACAATTCGGAAAACTGCTATCATGTAATCTACAATCCGGATCCTTTGACCACCGCGAGTGTATTGAATGGTTTTACGGTGAAGGGTGGGCACGGAAATGGAACAGAACCTTTTGACAGGGGTTCTGGAGTTTTCAATTCCGGGGCTTCGCCATCCATCACAAACGTTTCTATTACAGCGAATGTAGGTGATTACGGGGGCGGTGTCTGTAATTACAATGCATCTCCCATTATCACAAATTGCTTGATCTATGGTAACAAGACCACGAATAACAGCGCTGGAATCGAGAACTCGACTTCCTCTTCTCCGGTACTGACAAACACTACAATTGCAATGAATGTAACCACAAATTACGGTGGCGGCATGTTGAATTACAACAATTGCTCTCCGGTTCTGCAAAACTGTATTGTCTGGGGAAATCTTGCAACGACCGGTAATCAGATGTTCCTGATGGGCGGCGGCACAACTACTTTGAAGTATTCATGCTACGCAAACGGCACGAATGATGTGGTACTGTCAGGTGGTTCAGACATTCTTGATGCAACGATTAACAACATTTCTGTTGATCCTCTATTCGTTAGCGCTGAAACCGGTGACTTGAGAATCGATGGCTCTTCTTCATGCGTGGATACCGGAGACAACAACTACAACAACGAATCCTGTGACATCCGAGGACAGGATCGCATTCAGAATACAACGATTGATATGGGTGCATACGAGTGGACAGTCGGTGTTGATCCGCCCCTTCAGGTCATCTTCGTGGATCTTCTTGCCGGTGGAAACAATGACGGTTCATGCTGGGTTGACGCTTACACTTCGCTTCAATCAGCTTTGAATGAAGCGGTTTCGGGTAATCAGATCTGGGTGGCAAAAGGAACGTACAAACCAGAATATGACTATGGACTGGGTGGTGGTTCCCGTTATTATCATTTCAGAATGGTGGAAGGAACTGAAATATATGGTGGATTTGCCGGAACCGAGACTGGGGTCGACCAGAGAACCAATTATGGTTTTGAAGAAGCAAATGAAACAATCCTAAGCGGTGATTTGAATGATAATGATGATTTTGATGTAACCAATGGTGGTTATCAGGGTGCCAGCGGAGATGATAACTGCTATCATGTATTCTATCACCCAGACGGAATGAATCTAACAAATTCTGCCCTGCTTGACGGATTTACAATAACGGGTGGAAATGCAAACAGAGGGAGCAATCCTCATAACAGAGGAGGTGCATTTTACCTGTTCTCCTCCTCGCCAGTCATCAGGAAGGTGAATTTCGATTCAAATAAAGCAGAAAGCATTGGCGGCGCTGTATATATGTATGACAGTATGTCGTTCCTGGAAAATGCCTCATTCTCCAACAATCTCTCTTCAAATAGCGGTGGAGGGGTATATGTTTACAACGGTTCTCCAGAATTTGATGGTTTGAGTTTTGCATCGAATTATGCGTACAATGCAGGTGCAATATATTTCAGAGAAACAACAGCGTCAATTCGGAACGCGATATTCACCGGTAACAACTCGGTTACTGACGGTGGCGCTTTATCTACGCACTCATCTTCGCTTACGATCGCCAACGCGTTGTTTTCTTCTAACACGACGACCAATAATGGTGGAGCCATAATATTCTACTCCAGTTCAGTCCAGTATGATGCCGTTTTGAATAACGTAACCATTTCAGAGAATCATGCCGGACTATCCGGAGGCGGTATCAGGTTTGCTTCGGACAATGTGGCTTCCACGTTGACCATCAGAAATAGCGTTATCTGGAATAACACGGCAACGAGTTCCGGGAATGAACTATCGTTGGTCAGCACCGGTTCAACAACCATCAACTATTCCTGTTACAAGAATCTCGTCAATGACGTTGAAACGCTGAATGGAATCCTCGACGCGACCAATAACAACATCACGATTGACCCTCTTTTTATCGATGCCTTCACGCAGGATTTTCGATTGCTGGGCTGTTCACCTGCAGTCAATAGCGGTCTGAACAGCTATAACACAGCATCAACCGATGTGCGTGGTCAGGCCCGAATCCAAAACACCACAATCGATATGGGCGCTTACGAGTGGACACATGACGTCGATCCATACAGTATCGCTGGAATTCTGTATGCCGATATCAATGCCGTGGGAGCGAACAATGGAGCAAGCTGGGCGGATGCCTTTACCTCCCTGCAATCAGCGCTTGATATTGCCATACCCGGAGATCAAATCTGGGTGGCAAAGGGAACATATATTCCAAGTTCTTCTTACAATCTGACGAATACCCCCCGCTATTATCATTTCAGGATGATGGAAGGAGTCGAAATCTACGGCGGATTTGCCGGTACGGAAACTTCCATGGATGAAAGAACGAATTTCGGAATGGGAGACGAAAACGAAACCATTTTAAGCGGTGATCGATTCGGGGACGACATTGTAAGCGGAAGTGGAGAGACGCTGACTTTCTCCAACAATTCGGAAAACTGCTATCATGTAATCTACAATCCGGATCCTTTGACCACCGCGAGTGTTTTGAATGGTTTTACGGTGAAGGGTGGGCACGGAAATGGAACAGAACCTTTTGACAGGGGTTCTGGAGTTTTCAATTCCGGGGCTTCGCCATCCATCACAAACGTTTCTATTACAGCGAATGTAGGTGATTACGGGGGCGGTGTCTGTAATTACAATGCATCTCCCATTATCACAAATTGCTTGATCTATGGTAACAAGACCACGAATAACAGCGCTGGAATCGAGAACTCGACTTCCTCTTCTCCGGTACTGACAAACACTACAATTGCAATGAATGTAACCACAAATTACGGTGGCGGCATGTTGAATTACAACAATTGCTCTCCGGTTCTGCAAAACTGTATTGTCTGGGGAAATCTTGCAACGACCGGTAATCAGATGTTCCTGATGGGCGGCGGCACAACTACTTTGAAGTATTCATGCTACGCAAACGGCACGAATGATGTGGTACTGTCAGGTGGTTCAGACATTCTTGATGCAACGATTAACAACATTTCTGTTGATCCTCTATTCGTTAGCGCTGAAACCGGTGACTTGAGAATCGATGGCTCTTCTTCATGCGTGGATACCGGAGACAACAACTACAACAACGAATCCTGTGACATCCGAGGACAGGATCGCATTCAGAATACAACGATTGATATGGGTGCATACGAGTGGACAGTTGGTGTTGATCCCGGTGAATTGACAGCACCAGCGAATGTAACAATCTCTGTTGGAGATAGTTCAATTCTGCTGAGTTGGACTATCGTCCCGGATGCTACATCGTACATCATTTATCGCTCGGAGTTTCCTGACAGAGAATTTGTGCAGATCGGTACAACTGCAACGGAAAGCTACATCGACACAGAGCCGCTGAGAGAATCCAGTTGCTTCTATTTCGTTGTGGCAGCAAATAATCTCCGAAATGATCAACAAAGTGTCAACAACCGGTATCATCCTGGAAGAGACAAAAAATTAATGACCCATTAACTCGAACAAGGAAATGTATGTGATATCGATCTTCGCTGGGCCAATCATCTTGTCATGGAACATGGCATAAGCCGATGGGTTGCTGAAGACTTCCTTGAAGTGAACGCATCCATCTTGATTGCTAAAATTGCGATCAATATCATCTCCAACCAGATAGCTGATAAGACTACAAGAAGATTCTGAGCACAGATTGCTTTAGCAGACTCGTACCGGGATGCATTCAAATTCTGCCCGACTACTTGCACTGTCTTGTATAAATCCTATGATATGCTCTCAATGGGCCTCTGCGGAGGCCGTGTTCTTGGCAACGAACTTTTTTTCGTGTCGTTTAAAACGTTTGCACACCTGAAGGTCTTCTTCTGAAGGTTTTCTTCTCGATGAATAAGATCGATCCACCCGTGATTATTTGAAAACCTTGCTTGTTTAAAGGCGATAGCCCCCAACGCCTGTGCCGCTGTCCCGTCCTGAAATAGTTGACCAGCTTTTTCGTGTTCGATAATTCTGCGTGATGATGAGCCGTTCCTCGTTGTAGATCCGAACCGCCTCCTCGACGTACTTCAGCGCGTCGTCGAAGTCCATGAACCTTCGTCTCAGCCCCAATTCATGCTTCAGAATCCCGTTGATCCGCTCGGCTTTGGCGTTGTCGTAGCACTTGCCTGGGCCGGTCATGCTGGTACGATAGCCTTAACGTCGCAGCGCGTTCTGGAAACAGGCACTGGTGAATTGACACCCGTGATCGGAGTGGTGGATACATCCTTCGAAATCTACGGCTCCGGCCTTGCGGAGCATCTTGATTGCCCGTTGCAGCGAAAGCGCGGGACCATGCGTGCGCAAGTCGGGCTGTAGCGAATACCCCAGGATCGCATCCGAGTACTGATCCGAGGTCAGCGAAAGATAGGCGAACCCGCGCCGCTTCGCTCGTCGCTTCACATTTTCTCCCATACCTGAGCCTCCTTCGACCCAATGGTCAACCTATTTCAGGACGGGACACCATGGCTTACGCCATGGGCTAAATTCCATCGTCCTTCCAGGACTTCATAATCATCGTTAAGATATCCACCCACTTAATATGCAACAGAGCCTGAAAAATTAGTGGGAAGTGAAAGGGCCGGCACAGGGACCTGCCCCTTACAACTCATATGCAGCGTTCGATCCTGCGTTGCGTAGGTTTTTTCTTTTTAACAGAACATTTTTCACTTGTCATTTCTCGAATATTTGACAGGGTTGCGGTTTTCAGGAACAGGAATTGCCTTATATTGTTTTGAGAAGATAGGATTCATTGCATAAATATAAAGAGAGAGAGTACAGGAGGATTCATGAGACGATTCATCGTCCTGGCGTTATTACTTACGCCAATGCTTATACTTGCCAACGTCGAACTCAACCTTCAATTCAGTCGTCCATCGATACGCGGCAACCACTTCGAGAACGTTACCGCGCGCATGATGGAAGCCGGCAATCCCGAATTGCCGTACGAAACCGTTCGCATACTGTTACCATTCGGACACACTGTCGAGAATGTCGAAGTATATCTGAATGGCGAACAGACCATTAATAACGCGGACATCGATTTTGCACCGATGCAGCAGCCCACCTCCATCGCGAATCCGCAGACCGCACTCCGCAACGAAGAGGTCTATGGTTCCGATGAGAACTTCCCGGGCTACACATACAGGAACCTGGGCGTTCAGAGAATGAACGGTCACGACATCCTGCTGCTGAACGTATATCCCTACCAGTACAACCCTGTTCAGAAACAGTTAACCTGGTTCACGGATGCGGAGATCGAGGTTGTAACTGCCGAAAACAGAGAGATCGAGCAGACCCAGAACCGCTTCCTGGTTCAATCGGACAAGGTTCTCGCATCGATTGAACGAACCGTGAAGAATCCGCAACTGCTCAACAGCTATACGAAGACGAACAACGGACGTAACCCGCGTGACCCGGAAGGTCCTTACAGCATGGTGATCATCACCGATGCGCAGCGCGAACCGTTCTTCAGCGAATTCATGCAGTGGAAAGAGAGCCACGGCGTTTCGACCGGACTCTTCCTGGTCAGCGATATCTACAGCGAATACGAAGGCGTGGATAACGCGGACAAGGTGCGTAACTTCATCATCGACGCCTACACCTGCTACGCCGAAACCGAGACACCGCTCGAATACGTCCTGCTTGGTGGCGACGACGAAATCTGTCCCGAGCGCGGCTGCTATGGCCAGGTAGGTGGAACCGTTGATAACAGGATCCCCACCGATATGTACTTCGGTAATCTCGACGGAGACTGGAACGCCGACGGCGACGGTATCTGGGGCGAGATAAATCAGGACAATCCGGATCTGCTGCCCGAAGTGGCTGTGGCACGTATGTCCGCGGAGTCCGAAACCGAATTCAACAACCTGTTCAACAAGACATACTACTATACGGATCAGACCACATACAGCAACGATATCGCCGCGATGCTGGGCGAGAACCTCAACACCAACCCCATGACATGGGGAGGGGATTACAAGGATATGGTCTCACCGATTCTGCCGGACGAATTCTTCGTGAAAACACTCTACGAACGCGACGGAACGTTCGGCACCCAGGCGGTTTTGCAGGCGATCAACGAAGGCGTCGGCATCATCAACCACATGGGGCACTCCAACCAGACATACAACATGGGCATGACCAACAGCAACGTTTCTTCGCTGGTCAACACCGAATACGGTTTTGCATACTCGCAGGGCTGCTATCCGGCGGCGTTCGACGAAAGAACCAGCCAGGAAGCCGAGTGTATCGCTGAAAACCTCACCAATTCGGCGCACGGGCTGTTCGCCTACGTCGGCAACACCCGTTACGGATGGTATGCACCCGGCAGCGTCTGGGGCGCATCTGAATACTACGATATCAGCTTTTTCGAGGGCATCTTCGAGCAGGATATTCGTTCGCTCGGCGAAGCGCTCAACTATTCCAAGGTCGATCTGGTCAACGAAGCCGCGGACGGTGGCGTGATGCTGTGGATCTACTACGAGATGATCGTGCTGGGCGATCCGAGCGTTCAAGTCAAAGACGCTACCGGGCTGTTCCCATACGTGACAGTCAGCGAAACCACGATCGCGGAAGTCGAGGGTGACGGCGACGGCTTCATCAATCCGGGTGAGACGGTCTATATCTATGTCGATCTGGTCAATGAGGAAGGCTGGGCGGACGCACAGAGCGTCACCGCGGCGATCAGCTTCGAGAACGAAACCATCGTCATCGATAACGGCACGTCGGACTACGGCCCCATCCCCGCCGGAAGCACCGGTTCCAACGCTCTGTATCCTTTCCAGATATCCGTACCGGACGATTGCGGTTTCGCGGATATCTATTATACCATCGAAGTTACGGCCACTTCCGGCGAGTACACCTTCGTCAACAGCTACGACCGCGTTTTCTCGGTCAGCATGTACCAGAGTAACTGGCCCTGGGCGAGCGGCTACGATTTCAAGTCGGCGCCCATCCCCTACGATCTCAACGACGACGGCGTAATGGAGATTATCGCGGTTTCGGACGAAGCCGAGATCATCGCGCTGAATATCAACGCGTCGATCGTCGAGGATTATCCAGTTCTCAACAACGAACGTCTCTGGCGTAGCACCGCCTTCGAAGACATGAATGACGACGGCAGTCCCGATATCATCTATGCAAGCAGGCTTGGCGAAATCGGTGCTTACAACCTCGACGGCACTCAGATCTTCGAAAGCGACGAAGTGAGTGAACAGCTCATGACCCCGCTTGTCGCCGATATCGACGGCGACGACCAGTGGGAAGTGATCTCGCTGGGTATCGACGGCTATCTGCATGCCATCAACCGCCTCGGTCACGAAAAAATCGGCTTCCCGGTCGAGCTGGAACCGACGCTGGCTGAAATCGCCGCTGCCGACATGAATCTGGACGGTACGGACGAGATCATTGTCGGCTCCAACGACGGAACCCTGTTCGTTCTGCTCAACGACGGAAGCAACTACGGCAATTTCCCGATCGAACTCGGCTCTGGCGTCATCGGCGCACCGACGATCCTGCCGGATCACAGCATCGTGCTTGGAACCCAGAACAACAAGCTGTACCGCATCTCCGCGGAAGGCGAGACGATGCTTGAACTCGAGATCGAAGGCCGCGTCGCCAATTCGGTGATCTTCGCCGATTTCGACAACGACCAGGGCCTGGAAATCGCGTTCAATACGCATAATGGCTTCATCTATATCGTAAAGCTGAACGGCGCATGCCTCGAAGGCTTCCCCGTCAATACTGGGGTCACCTTCCTCAATCCACCGCTCGCAGCCGACTTCGACAACGACAACGACATCGAGATTATCTCCTTCTCCAGCCTGAGCAACCTGTACGCCTACAACCCGGACGGCACCGCGATCGGATTCTCTCCGGTACCGGTTCAACTGGGTGGCAATACGCCGGGAACGGTAATCGACCTCGATGGCGACAACGATCTCGAATTCATGTGCGGAAACGCCAGCGGCGTGGTGATCATCGACTGCAAGATGCAGACGGGAACCAAAATGCCGTGGTACACATATCGCGGCAACCTTCGCCGTACCGGCTTCTACCCAGACAGCCCCACCGGAACTGAGAATCCCGCTGCGCCGGAATTCACCACCGAACTGATGGGCAACTACCCCAATCCGTTCAATCCCTCCACGACGATCGCCTTCAGCCTCTCGCAGATGTCGAACGTGAACCTGAGCGTCTATAACATCAAAGGTCAGAAGGTGAAAACGCTGGTTTCCGGTGTGACCGAACCCGGCGAACACCGAGTCGAATGGGACGGCGCGGACAGTACAGGCAAATCGACTTCGTCCGGCGTTTATTTCTACCGCTTGAAGACCGATGGATACGACAGCGTAAAGAAGATGATCCTGATAAAGTAATAACGACATTATACAAAACGCCGTGTCATCCTGAGCAAAATCAAGGGAGCGCGGCGTTTTTTCTTGACATCGTAGTGCCGTATGATAGCTAATTGTATATCAAAGGGGGCAATATGTTACGGAAATCTGTAGTGGTCACGATCTTTCTATTCATCCTGTCGAGCCTGTTTCTGCATGCTCAAGTCAGCTACGAAGTCGATTTTCATAACACACATTCGATTCCATTGACCTATCATTCTGTCGAAAAATTAAATGAAAGCTATCTGCGATTCTGGAAATTCAACATCGACGGCGACTCCCTCTACGTGCAGTCGTTCACCATGGATTCGACCGCGATCTTTAGCAACCTCGTAACGAATTATGCTGCCGAAAACACCGCCGGATTCGGAGGCGATCACAACGAATTCTTCTTTGAGCACTGCGATACCAAAACCGTGCTTCACTGTTACGGCGATACCGTTTCGACCCTCTTCATCTTCGAGGACGGTATTTATGAAAACAGCTTCGACCTCCCGTACGAAGACGAAGTATGGTACGCCCACTGCGGCACCGTTCTGTGGGATGTGGGGACCTTCCTCTACATCGACGGATACGACGTCATGCGGCTCGATCTCGAGACCGGAGACACGGATTTGATTTATACCTACGACGCAGAGTACATCGACCAGGGAACCGAGCTGTTCAGCATGAACAACGACTATCTGGCACTGATGGTGAACGGAGGGTGCATCCACCTATTCGACAGCGAGTTCAACTACCTGTCGGAGAACGTGCTTGAGCTTGACTGGCTGGACAGCGCTTCAGCAATACCGATCGCCGATGGCTACATCCTTCATTTCCGCTTCAGTTTCGACGAATACGGATTCTATGCCCGGATCGTAGATAATGAGCTGGTCGTTGAAGATATTTTGCCATTCGAGCCGCTGGCTGATTTCTCGCAGTTCAACAATCCTGTCGTTCTCAATGAGACACAATTCGTGTACGAGAATTACTACTACAACCTGATCTGTATAAAGGGGATCGTAGATAACGAAATCACCTGGGACGAAAGCTTCTATGACGGTAAAACAATTGCGCCTATGCAGCAGGATGTTGTCGTCCTCGTCGTGCAGGACTCGCTGCATACGCTCAACGTAATCGATCGAGAGACTTCGGATTATCAGAGCTTCCATTTCGATCACACGGCATCATCCTCATACTGGCAAACCCAAACCCTGGGCGAACACGTATTCTTTATATCGGGCGCTTCATCGATCTACGAATACACGGTTCAACGCATCGTCGCTGTGGACGAAAACGCTATCCCGTCATTCGAAGAAAGTCTGAACAACTACCCAAACCCGTTCAATCCCTCCACGACGATCGCCTTCAACCTCGCGGAGAAATCAAACGTCAATCTGAGCGTGTATAATATTCGCGGACAGAAGGTGAAAACGCTGGTTTCCGGCATGACCGAACCCGGTGAACACCGCATCGAATGGGACGGCGCGGACAGTACAGGCAAATCGACCTCGTCCGGCGTCTATTTCTACCGCTTGAAGACCGATGGATACGACAGCGTAAAGAAGATGATCCTGATCAAATAATTTCGGCTTTCGCGAAGCGAAAACGAAATCATGAGCGTTGTGATCCCGATTTATCGGGATCATGTTAGCGGATAACGGCTTTCGCGAAGCGAAAACATTATAAAACGCCGTGTCATCCTGAGCATAGCCTAAGGAGCACGGCGTTTTTCGTTATTCGATTTCTATGTTGGTCTGTTTACGCTCGGACCTCACTGGTCAGGAAAACTTTGCCCGAAGGTCATGCGTTATAAATTGCTTATCCGCGTCCAGAGCCTCGGAAAATCCTTTTCGATACCCTCGTCGTCGAGCATGATCAGACGGATAATCATCTCGCCGCCCTCATAAAACGACACTCGATTGATCGGTAACGAGCGATTCGAGAGCGCTGGCTTTGCGTCCAGACGTTTGCTCAGTTCGTTCTGTAAGAATCGCGCGGTGCCCTCCTTGAACTCCTGCCAGCAAAGGTATTCCCAATCCTGCTCCGTGACGTTCTTCCGGATCATCTCGCGAAGCCTGATCACCTCGTCGCGATCCTTGTTCTCCGCCGCCTCGATCATTTGTATATAGGTCTTTCCGGCCAGCTCGTTATCGTATGGGAAGGCGTATTCGAGTTCCCACATGCCGTTCGTGTGCTTGTTCTCCTGTGCTACGCGCAAGGTCGCCTTGATATCATGCTCGCAAGTCGCCGACTGGTAGCAATGAACGAATTCATGGAAGACAATCGCCATGTCTTCCTTCGTGTGGAAGCAATTCACGTCAAGGATGCACGCCATATCATGATCTCCGAACGGTAGCGGAAATGCCGCCTTCACGCCGTCCGGTAAGCGCATGCCGAATTTCCCTTCATCGACTTTCGTCCAGTTGTCTGCACCGTCCGGATGATAAAGCTTGTAATTACCATCGTCGATCAGGCAGACCGGGTACAGCTTGTGCCATGCCGGGTGCATCTCCTTCGCTGTCTGCCAGATCCGCGTGATCTCCGATAGCTTCAGCAATTGCTCTTCTTCGTTCGCCACCTGTTTCGCACATGCCATAATCGATATCACCAAAGCCAGTACTACGACAAACTTCACGACCCATCTCCTTTTCTTGCTAATAGTTGCATACATTGTCCGATAAATTCTGGATCACCCCACAGGATGAACCTGCCTTTCTTCTCATCTTTGCGATAGTTGTATTGAAATCGTGCTTCCACACCGGAGCCGTCACGCTGATTGATCAGTCTCAGTAGCGCCGCAGAGACTTCTCCCGCCTCCTCATCATCGTGAAAATCACAATCCACGATCGTACATACCCGCATACGGCTCCCAATCGGCGACATCCCGCCCTGTATGAAATCGACCGCCTGTGAGTTCCAGGTCGTCTCCAGCTCCTGCGAGACGTCGTCGCGTCCAAGCATTTTCTCGATTTCGCTCTCCCGGATATGCCATTTACCACCCACCTTGACGCCCTTCAGCGTCCCGCTTTTCAGGTAGCGACGGATGGTTCGCGTGTGTACGCTCAGCATCGCTGCCGTCTGTTCGATGCTCATCATTTCGTCTTTCATCTCGGCCTCCATGGACACGACTGGACACTTTTGTCATTTTATGTCAAGCTATTTGTGCAATATTGTCATGTTGCGGCATGGATACAAGCATGGAATTGAGGATGGGTACTCTCTATTTTGTTAATCATGGTACTTGCAATTCGGTCATCCCGATCAAAAGGGAGGCTCGCCCGGAGGTCACGCGCTACAGGGAAATCAACTTCCGAATGTACCGCTTGCGGTTCTTCTGAATGTTGATTTCGACTTCCGTACTCAGAGGAGGCTCGCCTGGAGGTCGAGCGCTACAAGAGATAGAGAATGAGATGCAGCTTCAGGTTTTTCGTTCCTCAAAACCCACAGGTGGCTGCGTACCGGCCTATCCGATGCGTCTCCTCCGGCGATCGGACATCGGGTCGTTTTCAGGCTCGACGCGGTGATTCTTCAGAATGCTCTCCCGCATCGTCTCGATCATATCCGGTTTCGACAGCAGGATCTTCACGATCCGATGCAGCGCGCTTGCATCCCCCTTTGGAATGACGAATCCTTCCAGGCGGTCGCGGACAATCTGCCGAATGCCGTCGCTCTCGGACACGATGACTGGAATACCTGCCTCCAGAGCGCTCTTGAGCACATCTCGACTCGGAAGCATCACCAGGGCGCTTCCGTGCAACGCATCGGCCATGGACTTGAAACGGGAGCATTTTCGTATTCGGAGTCAGCATCGGTCTCTGCTCGAAACGCATCCGGATCGCCGAAAAGTTTCAGTGTCCAGCCATCTTCCGGAAGCTTAGAGAATGCCTCCAGCAGCACATCGACACCACTTTCTTCCGTGAAATCGCCGATGAACGTGAACACAACACCACGTTCCTCCTTCTCGACTGTCGGTAACGTCTCGACCGACTTCTCATCGAACAACGACAGCGCAGCCATTACAATCCTTTCGGATGCCTTGCCATCGTACTTGTTCGTAAAAATCTGATCGGTGTAGTAACGACGTTTTTCGGCAAATTCCCGAGGATTATCGAGCGATCTCAGCACCGCCGGGCGCAGTTCCGAGACGCTTTTAGCTCGAATGCCGATATCACGCCAGCGGAAGTCGATATCGTTCGGGTTGAAGTTTTTGTAGTAGCGCCAGTTGGGATTGTCGAACAACACCACCGGCTTTTCCAGCGCGGCGAACTCCATCATTGCGGAGGATACGTCCGAGATCATCACGTCCGCCATCACCATTCCGCAGGTCAGGTCGTCGATCAACCGCACTTGCGGATTGCGCTGGGACAGATCCCGGTACAGCTTCACATATTTCTGATTCGTGCTTCCGTGCAGCTTGATCAGAAGCGTATAGCCCTCAGGTATGACCCGATCGATCCGATCCAGCACGAATGGGATCGCGGAGAGTTCGTCGTTGAAAGTTGGTGCAAAAAGGATGTATCTGCCGTTTGGGGGAATCCCGAGCGTCGAAGCTGCCTGCTCACGGTCGATCTTGCCGGAGAATAACGGATCGAGCTTTGCCATGCCGGTCACTTCCACTCTGGCTCTCAGAACACCATCGAGATTCTTTTTATGGATCGAGCCGGGAACGCAAACGATCGCAGCGGCGTCATCGCGACGGGCAATCTCGGTATCGGTGTAATACTGGCCTTTGGAGAGTACGCCATGCCCCACGTGGACAAGCTTGCCGCAGTTCTGCACCCAGGGATAGGCGGAGTCTGCTATGAAAGTGACATCGGGCGAAAAATCCTGCGGTGTCCGGGTAATCGTCACATCCGGCAGATGAAGCGACTCGATCTGCTCGGGCGTGAATCCGGCGCGAATCTGCGGCGCCCACGGCATGAACGAAAACGCGACCTCCCAGTCCGGCGCTATCTTCACGAACGTATCGTAGATCTGCATGAGAATCGGCACGTGGACATTCTTGAAGAAGTAGAACATCGCGCTACGCTTCGTCGATGGAACTTCATCGACAGTGTTCAGCAACCGATTCAGTATTTTCCTGTGTCCGCTCAAATAATCGATCATGACAGGATTCGCAGAGAAAATCTGTTCGAGACGATCATAAACTGCCGGATCGTTCGATCGAATACGGAGAATGATCGAGATGAGCTTGCCGATATCCTGCTTGATCCCAAGCCTGACCGCCGTTTCCAGCGCATCCAGCGCAACGCCGGACAACCTCGCGATCGAAAGGAGTTGCTGCGCGATTCCATGTCTATCGGAATCCGGTAACTGCTCCCGCTGCGACCAGAACTGTCTGACCAATCGGTCTTCCTGCCGGCTGAAGGTTTGCACGAAAACGGAATTCGCGACTGATAACCGGCCACTTCGTGCCAGTTCGAGGACGTAGTTCATCGGTTGGTCGATGTCATTCGGCAGTCTGCTTTTCCAGACTGCCACGAGCGCAGGATTCTCGCAACGGCAATGAGAGATTCCGCGTCCCTGATATCGATAGACAAATTCGTACGCAAACCGGGACAGGAAGTCGCGATCCTTCTGGTCGATCTCAGACGGAATGGTACCGCCCCGAGCCGGATCATTCGTACAGACGGTAAGCGCCGAGACGTCCGGATTGTTCTTGAACGTCTGGTAGAGCATATAATCGAAATTCTTGAAAATGGCGACATCGCTGTCCAGCCACATCAGGATCTCACCCCGAGCATGATGTGAAATCCGGTCTTCATCCGTCAACTCGACGATCCGCAGGAACTTACCGCCGATCTTCAGCGATTCGATCCAGCCGGAGACCTCTACGCTCCGCTGCTCCATGATGACGAGCAGTTCGTACGGCATCACCGATTGGAACAGTACCTCGAAAACCTGATCACACAGAAACGGCAAGCGATCTTCGCTGGCGCGGATGATTAACGATATCGTCGGTGGCTGACGGTCTTCATTCGATTGCAGAGTATCCAACGCAGCGCGCCAGACATTGTCGCAGGCGTTCCCCTTCCGATCCGCAAACAGCATGGAGGCGTGTTGCATTCTAATTGATGATTTATCGTCGCCGCGATCGAGGATCACAGGGAGGACGCGCTTGAGTTCATCGAAGCTGTCAACTTGTGTACCGAGGTCGCGCCACGCCCATTCGATGTTCTTCTCGTCGAAACCGTGATAGTGAAACCGGTTGGGATGATTGTAGAGAATAACCGGTTTATCCAGCGCCATAAACTCCATCCAGGCAGAGGAGACATCGGAGATCATGATATCCGCGAGTGCCAGCAGCGGTGCGAGGTTGTCGTCCGTGTTAAAATGGATGTTCGGAAAACGTTGCGCCAACTGACGATAGTGGTTCACGTACTGACCGGGTGTGGAGCCGTGAAGCTTGATCACGATTTCCCAATTACCGCTGGCAAGCTCTTGGAAACGCTCTGCAAACGGATACAGACTGCTCAGATCGATGTTGAACGTCGGAGCATACAGCACGATCTTCCTGCCGGGGACAATTCCGAGCTGCCCACGCAGGGCATGAATGTCAATCCGGCCGGAAAACACCGGATCGAGTTTTGGCATGCCCGTTGCCACGAGGCGAGTCGATAGAGCGTTCTGAAGTTCATTCCTGGCGTATTCTCCCGGAACACAGAGCAGATCGACCCAGTTCTGCCTGTCCGTCCATACGCCGTCCGTGAAATAATAGCCTTTGGAAATGGTTCCGTGACCGATATTCACGATCTTGCCGGCGCCCTTGACTTTCCCGGCGATTGCGTCAGCGATAAACGTGATGTCCACCCTGTTCGCGCGTGGATCGATGCAGAAGGTGACGGGCAGCGAGAGCAGCTTTTCCATCACTTCCCGGTTGCCGTCCGAGGATGTCATCATCATGAAGTCGGGAACGCAGAAGATGATTTCCTCGACGTTCTGCTGCCTGCTGACGTATTCGTAGAGTTCGAGGAACATCGGCAGATGCACGTTCTTCGCGATATAAAACTGAATGCGCAGTTTATCGTGCAGCGCCGGCTTGTCGATTTTTTTACCGCCATAAACCGATGTGTAATGTGCTGCGTCCTCGCTCAGCCTCCGAACCGGCTCGATGTTCGATGTAAACCTCTCCACGCAAGCCGGATCTTCGATCGCTCTGCGCATCGCTGCAAGTATCGAATCCGATGACTCCGCGGCCACCATGTAGCCATTCCTGTCATCCACGACAACCTCGGGAATCCCGCCCACGGATGTGGCGATCACCGGAGTCTTGCGCAGAAACGCTTCCTGCACCACCAGCGGATAGTTTTCCATCAGTGACGGAACCATCGCCATATCGAAGGTACGCATGATTGCGTCCAGATGCTCAGGATTATAGCGTCCGTGGAACCGCACCCGTGTATCGTTGGATGCGACGGCTTGAAGCTCCTTCGCGTAATCCTTCTCCAACGGGCCGTATATGTCCAGTCGAGCATGTTTGTGCGGCAGCTTCATGAAGGCGTCGATCAAGAAATTGACACCCTTTCGCGGAATCAATTGTCCCGTGTATCCGAAGTGGAACAACCCGTCGTTTGGCCTGCCCGTCTCGATCTCGCCATACTCGAATCCGAGCGGCGCTACTTCAATCCCTGAGAAACCGAATTCGGCAAAGCGTTCGGCAAGATACCTGCTCGGTGCAAAAACCCGATCGTACGACGCGAATAACTTCTTCATCATCTCACGACGAAACTGCTGATATTGTATGACATCCTTTTCAATCCCGGGCGTGACATCCGTCAGATAATCCTCGATATAACATCGGGCGCACTTCGCCGCAGATTCCGGTCCCATGCACTGACGCTGATCCTCGCGGATCATGTGCCAGTGATCGCACAGCAGCCAGTAGTCGTGCAGTGTCGCATAGATCGGGATACCCAGCTCCTTCGCCACAAACACCGGCGCCAGCGTGATCTGTCCCAGTCCATGAACGTGCATCGCATGATAACCGTTGTTCTTCAACAGGTTCTGGACAGCAGGAACCACGCGTTCGTCGTATATCTTCAACGGCTCCTGAACGATCGGCTTCAACAGCTCGAAAACCCGTAAGCCCTCGTGCATCCTTTCACGGATGGTGTAATCGAGTTTCCCCTCATTGCGCCAGACCGGATACAGCATATCCACTTCGACATCACCGATCTCGTTCAGTTTCTTCGCCAGATTCATGGCATAGAGCTGCGCTCCGGCCATCCGGTAGGGCGGAAAATCGTGACTCACGAACAGGATGCGCGGCTTCTTCGTGTGTTTCTGCTGCGGTTCGATACGCAGGATCATCGATGATTTTTCTTTCGCAATCTTGCGCTCCGGCAACCTGAAATCCTTTCTGAGGAACGACGGATCGATGTAATTTTTCTTCTGCAATCTCGGATCGTTTTCGTCGATTCGATCGACCTGGTAGATATCAGGATTGAGCGCCATGATCTTCAATTTCAGTCGCGGATCCTTATTCTTCGCCGCCATCACGGTCGAATCGCCCTTTCGTCTGTAGAAAAAGAGGCAGTCGTCGATCTGCTCGCCCAGCCAGCCTTTCTTCGTCGCGCGAATCCAGAACTCCCAATCGACATAACCTTCCGTCATCCGCTCGTCCCACCCGCCAAGGTCGTCCCACATGGCTTTCCGAAACAGTGTGGTGTTGGTCTGCTGGTTGGTCACCGGCAGGTTCATCGGACTGAACTGCGACCGCGGCCAGATCTTGTTGCTGATGCCGAAGAAGAGCGCTTTGGTGCTCACATACGCCACACCGGGTTTTTCATCCAGCATCGGCACCGTTTTTTCGAGGAAATTGGGGGCGAGAAGATCGTCCGCGTCCAGCGCCAAAATGTATTTTCCGTGCGCGATGGATACGCCGAAGTTACGCGGTTGAACAATCCCTTTGCATTCCTGACGATAGTACTGGATACGGTGCCGGAGGTTTTCGTGTATTATCTTTTGCGCGATCTCGTGGGTATCGTCGGTGCTGCCGTCGTTGACGATGATGATCTCCCAATCCGTAAACGTCTGCCACAAAACAGATTCGACGCACTCCCGCAAATACTCGCCGTAATTATGACACGGTATTACGACCGTGACCTTCGGCACATCGCTCTTGCATGGCGGTTGAATCGCCGCGCCATCGATCATTCGCCTCATGTACCACGTCGCAAGCTGCTCGGATTCGCCCTTATATCGCAAGTAATTATAAACTTCCCGCATCAATTCCGGATCGTTCCCGCTTGAGCGCGACTTTGCAACGAGCCTTTCCTCCGGTGAAGCGTTGGCTGGTGGATTCTGCTCCAGATATTGCTCGATCTGGATGAGAATTTTCTGGATATTCACATGCGTTTTCTGCCGTAGAAAATCCTCGCAATACTTCTTCGCTTCCTCGATTCTGCCCATCTGCGTCAAAATTCCGATGTGATTGCTTACCATGTCCTCGTTGAGCGGAAGCATCGTCACTGCGGGTTGGATCGCCTTTTCCGCCTTCTCGATCTCGCCGAGGTGCAGATACACGTAGCTCAACATACTCGAGCACTGGTAGTTGAGCGAATTCATCCGTATGCATTTCTCGAAGCCGGGCAGCGCTTCCTTGAACTTGCCCTTCGCAAGCAATTGACCGGAACTGTTCATAATCTCGATCATCGCGATCGCCTCTTCGTGCGGGATCAATCGATAGCGTATCTCGCCGAGTTTCATCCAGTTGCGATACATCTCCATCTGCCATGGGCGTTCCCTGAGATGCGCTGGCGGCGCTTCGAGAACATCCTGCTGACGGAGTCCCCGGCGCTCTTTCGAATAGACGACACAAGCCGGATCGTGACGGTTCTGCGCCAGATCGGCGGCGATATTCATCATGCGCAGGTTCAGCTCGTGGATTCCGTGCTCGTTTTCGTGATCTGCGAATCCCTTGATCATCACGAATCCGGCGGTCATGAACGATATATGATCTTCCTCCACCGGGAAGATGCTGTAAGAACGCCGATCATCCGGTGGCGCGTCGCCATCCATGAGGATTTCGCCCTCGAGTGTCACCACGCGGTACTTGAGGTAGGTTCCGAGATGCCGATGGACCAGATCGCCTGACGGGACGCAATGATTGCCGAGGAAAAGGATCACCGGCGACTTGACCATCAGCGACCCGAGATTGCGCGCGGTACTATTGTTCGCTCTGTTCTTCAGATGCACGACGTAATCGCAGCCGGCATCGGAAAAATCCTCCGCATTCCCGCCGTTGTTGACCAGCACCGTGCCGACATGGTCGTCCTGCGACTTGATCTGGCGGATGTTGTCGCGAAGCTGATCATCCAGTCGATCCGTGACCCAGACGACCGATATGGACGTCTCGTCGGGCGGATTGAATTTATCCACATGCGACCAGTAGAAATCGTAGTACCCGAACTTGTACTGCCAGTTTCTGACCTGCAACAGCCGGTACAGTTGCGGCGACTTCTTCGCTTCGGTCATCACACCGCTGTCTTCGGAGTATCCCGCATGCAGATGGAGCAGGTTCGTCCGATGCCTCATGTTGTTCCACTGACTCACCTTGTCCAGATGATCAGGGAACTTGCGGAACAGCCTGCTACGCGATTTCTGCTGCTTCTGCGACTTCTTTTCCAGATGTTCGGAATTGTGAACGTAATCGTGGTAGATCACCGGCTCAGACGAATACATGTGCTTCTGCAAGTCGGGATCGACTCGTAAAATCTTCAAGGCCAGATCCAGCCCTCCCCCACCGAAGCGGATGTCGTCCGACCACCCGTCCGCGCGGAAAAAGATATCGGTGCGGTACGAGGTGTTGCCTTCGATATTGGCAAAGCGCGGGAACGGCTCGTCGCCAAGGTAGTAGTGACGCGGAAGGCCGTTGTACGGATTGTTGGTTCGCGGCAGGCAGACGCCCCGAAGCGACACGATATCGTAGCGCTTGAAATTTTCGATATGCGTGCGGATCAGATTGCCGGCAGGCAGCGCGTCATCGTCCAGAAATAAAATGATTGGCGCGGTAGCAAACACAGCGCCTGCGTTTCGCGCCAGATACGCGCCCTTGTTCTCTTTCAATTTCAAATAGACATGTGGCAGGGACGCGACCGGTTCGAATTCCTCGATCGTCCCGCCGTTATTCACGAAGATCATCTGGAAGCCCTGCTGCTCTCCGATTTTCACAAGATTCACCAGCACGTCCGGATTGTATCCGTAGGAGATGATCACGATGCTGATCTGCGGACTTACGCATGGCTTTTTTGTAAACCACTCGAACTCGTTCAGATAAATATCTTCCTTGTGCTGCCAGCCCTTCTCGCGGATGATCTTACGATAGACTTCGGGATCGGTAATGCGATCGTCTCCATGAGATTCCGACTTTTTCCACGCGAATTTCCCCACCGCCTCGTGACCGAACGAAGCGACGAATCTCTTCCAAACGGATTCATCCTGCTCGATCTGCTTCCAGCGTTTTCCCGGCGCGATTTTCTCCGGGTTCTCGTCGAGCAGCGACTGCGCCTTCGTGTAGAAATCGGTCACGCCGTCGAAGGTGACAATCTGCGGTTCGGACGCGAGCAAGCCAAGCGAAGGATGATTTCCCGGCATCAGGATTCTCGTGCCGCTTCGCATCGCGACCAGGAACGCCTCCAGCTCGTCGCCAAACACCGCCGTCACGCGTGCATCTCTCATTTCGTCCCGCCAGTTGGACCGGCTGTGATCGCCGAACAGAAAACCGGATATGCCCACGGGAAGCAGATTCATTTCATCTGTATCGATGAAATATGCGTGGGAATATTCGCCGCGCCAGGTGATCGACGCGCGAGAGAATTTCTTCAAATATTCGATGCGGGGATCGTCCGCACCGGAAAATCTGCCTGAATAAACAAAATCCGTCATGATATCCTCAGATTTTCGAGATTCTCGCCGTCGATGAACAGACGATACCAGAGAACCGCGTTGATGTAGAGCCAATATTTTCTGATCTTGCTCTTTTCCGATGCCTTCCAGCCATGCTGGCGGGTCTTGGCGATGATTTCGGGCGTGATTTGCTTCGCGTCCCAGAACGGACTGCTCTTCCACAGTGGGTGCTCAATCGTGTTCAGGATGAGCGCCGCCATACCGCCGTTGAACCAATCCACCATCGGCGAACTGAATCCCATCTTCAGCCTGCGTTGAAGAATCCGCTCCGGGATGATTCCCTCCAGCGCGTCGCGCAGGATTCGCTTGGTGAATCCCCTGCCGATCTTCGTATCCGGTGGAAGCGCGTGAACATAGGAGACAAGCCGCCAGTCGAGGTAGGGCGTGCGAATTTCAACTCCGTGCGCCATTGCGAGACGGTCGAAGTTGCGCAAAAGAGTCGGAAGCGCCTGATGGAAATCATCGTAGAGCTTGCGGTTGAGTGTATTGTAGGATTCCTCGAAATACCAGATGTAGCCGCCCAGCATCTCGTCGGCGCCGTGGCCGTCCAGCGTCACCACGGTCCCATCTCGACGCAATTCGCGGTAGGTCGCCCAGATCGGCACCATGTTTCCCTGATAAATGCTCTCGTGTGACCAGATCACATCGATCGTGTTTCGGACTGCCGTCTCGCCGTCGAAGACCCAGTAGTAAGGTCTCGCGCCGGCCATGGCGACCACCTCGTCGGCGTATTCCCGCTCGTCGATAGCGCTGTCCGGAAACGTCGCGATGAAAGCCTTTTGCCAGTCCTCCGGGCATCGTTCGAGCCCTTCGTTTTGCCGGTGCAGGAGCGACAGCGCTCCTACCACACCGCTCGAATCGATTCCGCCGCTGAGGCAGCTACCGATCGAGACATCGCTGCGCATTCGGAGTCGAACCGCGTCGAGAAACAGCTCGCGCAGCCTCTCGACCTGCTCCGGATAGCTATCCGGGATGTCGGGATAATGATCTTTCGTGTTCCACCAGCGTGAAATCTGCATTTTCCCATCGGGATTTATCATCATGCAACAGCCTGGATCGAGCTTCCGAACGCCTTCGAGCGGTGTCCGATCTGTCTTGCCCTCGGCTGCCTTGGGATCGTCGAGATATTGTTTCAAGCCATCTGCGTCGAGCGATGGTCGAAAGCCCTTCAGTTCGCGAAACGCCTTCATCTCGGACGCGAAGGCGAAACGACTGCCCATCGCGATGTAATAGCATGGCTTGATTCCGAAGCGGTCGCGCGCGACGAAAAGCGTCTTTTCGCGGTCGTCCCAGATCGCGAACGCCCACATACCGTTGAACCGCAATAGGCACTCTTTTCCCCATTCGGCATAGGCCGCGACAATGACTTCCGTGTCGGTTTGAGAGCGGAATTCATAGCCGAGTTGCTCCAGTTCATCCCGCAGTTCGATGAAGTTATAGACCTCGCCGTTGTAGGTGATCCACCAGCGATTGTCGTCTCCATAGGGCATCGGGCACGTGCCGGTATCGGTGAGGTCGAGTATCGCCAATCTCCTGTGTCCCAGCCCGATAGCGCCATCCAGCCATGTCCCGCGACCATCCGGTCCACGGTGTGCCAGCGTATCGGTAAAACGATCAAGTTCGGCCTGCCGCGGGTGGTTTTTATAGTCCAGTATGCCGACAATTCCACACATAATTCTTCACATCCTTGTTGGATTGAGTGACGGGAAAGAATTTCCGCTTCATGCGGATTCCCGAGCATACCTTGTGCAAACGTGATGCCAAAGAGATTCAACTCATGAATACGTTACGAATTAACCCATATAGCGGTGTGTGCGTAAAATGTTGCAGATGAGGATGTAGATTTTAATAACCACTAATCGAAAAGTATTACGGCGATCCGATATTGAAATGAAATGCAGAAAAGTAGGTCCATGCACTTGGAGGAGTTACAGTTCCGTGCCGTCGATGATGGATTTGACTCGGATGAGCAGGTCGCGGAGTTTAAAGGGTTTCTGGATGAAGTGAGTACCTTCGATGAGAATACCGTTTTTTGCGATCATGTCGTCGGTGTAACCGGACATGAATAGGATTTTTGTCTGCGGGACTGCTTCGAGGATCGTGGACGCCATGGCTTTACCGCTCATCTGCGGCATGATGAGATCCGAGACGATCATCGCGATCCGATCCCTGTTCTCGAGCATCCTCCTGACGCCTTCTTCGCCATTGGAGGCTTCGATCACATTGTATCCCTGCGTGGTCAGCGCTTCCGAAATCAACTCACGCACATCTTCCTCGTCCTCGACCACAAGAATGGTTTCGGTGCCATGAATCTTGAGTGGCTCGAACAGATACTGTTCCAGCGGATGAGCTTCCTCGAAGACGCGAGGTAGATAGATCTTGAATGTAGTTCCCACGCCAGGTTCGCTATAAACCCAGACCTGTCCCTCGGATTGCCGGACGATTCCCCACACCATCGCGAGACCCAATCCCGAGCATCGCTCTTTGTCCTTGGTGGTGAAGAACGGATCGAAAATCTTGTCCTGCGTCTCCCTGTCTATTCCGACACCGTTATCCGAAACCGCCAGCATCACATAGTTGCCGGGATTCACATCTGGATGTGAATTCAGATAATGGTCGTCAAACGCTACATTCAGCGTTTCGATGGCAAGAATTCCGCCGTTGGGCATCGCGTCGCGAGCGTTGAGGATCAGGTTGGTCAGCATCTGCTCGACCTGTCCCGGATCAGCTTTGACATTGCCCAGATCTTCCTGAAGCTGGATATCGACTTTGATATCCTCGCCGATCAAACGCTGGAGCATCTCACTGACTTCCTGCACCAGTTGATTCATGTTGATGACGCGCGGCTGCAAGACCTGTTTACGGCTGAAAACGAGCAATTGGTTGGTAAGGGAAGACGCTCGTCCCACGGCACGATTAAGCTGATCGATGTGCCGGTAGTTATCGGCAGATGGATCAGCCTTCTGCATCATGATATCGATGGTGCCCTGGATCACGGTGAGGAGGTTGTTGAAGTCGTGCGCGATACCGCCGGCAAGAAGCCCGACGGCTTCCATACGCTGCGAATGACGCAGAATATCGTGAAGCCTCTTCTGTTCCTGCTCCTGCTTCTCGATTTGCAGTAGATTATCGAAATATTGCTCCTGTGTCGAATCGAATTCCTTGAGCGTCAACTTATAGTCGTTCTGCACGTGCTTGAGCTGAATTTCAAGCTCTTCGATCCGATCTTTCATTTTCCTGATCAGACGTTCGTTGTCCTGTCGAATCGCCTTACGCATTATCCAAACCACCCTGCATTTTCCATCTTCTTGACCTCTGCCACCACGTCCTGAATGATATATTCCGTCGCCTTTTCCTTGATATCGAGATGGCTCAGGCATCTCCTGAACATGAGCCTGTTTCCGTATGGTGTATCGCAGAAGCCGATTCCACTCTGCTGACAGAGGTAATCCGCCAGATAAAGGACCATCACGATCTTCCCCATCTCGCCCTCCGTCTTGAACGGCGCGTGATGGAACCGCACTGCCGAGACGAGTTCGACCGGAAGATTCCAGTTCTCCAGAAGTTCCCCGGCGATAATTGTGTGATTGAAACTGAATACGCTGCTCTCGGCGTTCAAGATATTGTCTTTCATCATGGGCTTGATGTCGATGACTTCCAGGAATTTATCATGCAGGAATTGATCTTCCACAACGATCCCGATATTATGCAATATTCCGGACGCATACGCTTCTTCACCCTTCAAGCCGAACTCCTGCCGATAAATCATCTTCGCGCATACAGCTACGGCAACGCTGTTTTTCCAGAGTTCCATACGAGAAAAACCGTCTTTTCGCGTTCCGTATTCGAATAATTCGCAAACCTTCTGCGAGAGGGTGAGTTCTTTGACCACATCGAAGCCCACGCGGACGATCGCCTGCCTGATCTCGGATATCTTTCTCGTGGATCCGTAAAATACTGAATTGGCTCGGCGAAGGATTTTACCGGAGAGTGGCGGGTCGCGCTCGATGAGTTCCGTGAGCTGCTTCGCACTCGTGTGAGGATCTGCGACCAATCGCAGAATCTCAATAATCGAGTTTCTGATCGAAGCGATATCAGACTGATTAACTGCCTGAATAAGCTCTCGTAGATTCATCATATCGGCATAAACTCCACCCGCAGTATCCTGAAGCACGTTTCAAAGGCGTTGTCATTGAAACATTGTATAAAAATTACATGAATGTCAATATTGTGTCAACACTTTTCATAAATCAATCGTGAAGCGGCTTCATGATCCGCCACGATATCCCCAAGCCATGGTATTGATTAACCATTCAATATTTTGTACCGGATATGCTTGTCCCAGAATTAACTATATAGCGTGTAGCCCGTGCGGACATGTTCGAATAATACCGTCAGGATGACAATTAACGCCGACTTCATCGATATTGTGTAATCTTTTCCTTGCCACCGCGTTATTCGTGTGGAGAATGACATTTATTCTGAAATAAGAGGATATACATGAATTTTATACGAGCTCGATACAAAAGCATTCTGCTTGTACTCATGGCTTTCGCCGCAAGCAACATATTCGCATCCGGAATCGGATATTCCATCTCGTCCAGCGATAAAAAACTGTCGAGAATCCTTACGCATCGAACGGACTACGCACTCCTGACTGAAGATTTCTCGGATGGATTCGGCGACTGGCAGCCGCAGGACGGGACCGCGCCGTCCCACTGGAACGAATGGTGGCATGCTTCTGCCACCGGTGCATACGATGGCAATTCCTGGTGGATGGGCGACGAATCGATCGACGGATATGACAATCACCGCTACGTCGTGCTCGATACGCCCGATATCACGCTTCCGCAGAATGCGACGCTGTCGTTTATGCTTTCTTACAACATGGAACCGGGCAGCACCCACGAGAACTACGACGCCTGGGATGGCTTCAATGTCCGTATCAGTACCGATTCTGGAGCAACCTGGCAGGTTATGACCGGCTCACCCGCCTATACATCGACAAGCTGTTACGGTTTCGGAGCGATCTTTGGAGAAGGCGAGAACATTCCCGGCTGGAACGGCGACTCGAACGGCTGGCAGCAGGCGAGTTTCAGCCTCGGGGCATGGTCGGGACAGACGGTGCGTATTCGGTTTGCCTTCGCATCCGACGACAACTCCTGCACCACAGATGAGGATGGCAACACCGGGTGGTTCGGAGCCAGAATCGACAACATCGACATCTCCGGTGTGTTCACTTCCGATGCGGACGGCGCCGAAGGCGACAATCAAATGACACCCGCATACAACACCGACATGAGCGGCGACTTCTGGGAAATTGTAGATGGAGCCGCACACTGCCCTGTCGAAAACAACCTTTTAGACGAATTGGTCTCACCCGATATAACGATACCTTCGGGTACCCACTGCTACCTCTCGTATCGAGTGCTGTGCGATCTTCCCGACTTCGACAGCGGCGACGACGGCATGCTGGACGACTACTACACGGTCATGGTCAAAGGAACCAGCGATCCCAACTGGACAAGAATTCATTACAATCATTCCGACGGAAGCGATCCGCAGTGGACGTTCATCGACGACAGCTATTCAAGCGTCGCGTTCCAGGGCAATTGCGATCTCGGGGTCTGGGACGGTGAAACAATCCAGATTAAATTTCAACTCTTTACCGATGGCGACGGAAATTCACAGAACGCCACCGGTTTATACATCGACGACGTGAGGATTTACTACCCGGTTTCGCTCCCCGTTCCGGAAAACCTTCAGAGCTATCCAATCAGTCAGACGATCCAGCTTCTTTGGGACAGACCCGATATTATCGGACATGAAGGCTGGTTGTACTGGGACGATGGTATTATCGAGAGCTTCATCGGAATCATGGGACCCGCAGATTTCGAGGTCTGTGCCCGTTTTTCCGCTGAAGACCTCCTCCCCTACGTGGAAGGCAGGATCACCCGCGTCAAATTCGCCCCCGGCGAAGAGAACTGCGACTACTGGATCAGAATATGGGACGGCACGGGAGCAGTTTTACGCGAACAATATGTCGAATATCCATCCATCGGGGGTTGGAATCAGATTATATTGCAGGAACCGCTGGTGATCGATTTCGGTCAGGTCCTCTGGATCGGATATCGCGCTCTGACCGAGACCGGGCACCCATGCGGCGCCGATGTCGGCCCGATGGTACCGAATCGCGGCGCTTACATACGGATCGACGGCGGCGACTGGGCGACTCTTCCCGAAGTCTCCGAACCTACTCTCGATGCCAACTGGAACATCGAAGCCTACGTGGATACGGATGACGGAAGAACGCTTTCCACTCTCTCCACGCGCAACAGTCGTTCGCTGAACGGCTATGAAATCTATCGCAGACCTATCGGCGGCCAATACGGAGATCCGATCGGTGTCGTCGACGGAGAAAATAACACGCTCTATATCGATTACGATCCGCCGGTCAACGCCGTGCTCGAATACGCCGTGAAGGCGGTCTATCACGTTGGTATATCCGACTACTCGGTTCCCGTTCGCACTTTTTCAATGGCCGAAACCGCAATCGAATACCGTCACGATGACGGCAGCATGGAAGAAACCGTCGAACTCGCTGCCGGAGAAGAGATCGCAGTCGGCTTCGATGTGGAAGAATCGCGCCAGCTCAAGTTTGTGCGAGTCTATCTGGATTCGCCGGGCAGCCTGCCGATGATTGTCAAACTCTGGTCTGCCGATAACACTACCGGCATGCCCGATGAAATGATCGATGACTTCGTGGTCGCAGCCGATAAACTGGTCGAGGGCTGGAACTACATCGCGCCACCGAGTCAACCTGTTCTCGATCCGGGCAATTATTGCATCGGGATCATGGGTACGCCACAGATGTGCGTCGTAGGCGAAGACACCACCGATCCGCTCATGGAAAGCTATCTCTACGATTCGGACGGCTGGACGACACACGATACCGGCAATTACATGATCCGGATCGTCGCCGATACACAGATCGGAAATGACAATCCCACGGTGCCGAAGCCCGATTTCGCTTTCTCCAACTACCCGAATCCGTTCAATCCGGAGACAAATTTCTCTTTCTACATCTCACAGCCGGACAACGTGAAGCTGGAGATATTCAACGTCCGCGGTCAGAAGGTTACCACGCTCACCGATCAGCGCTACGACACCGGGTACCACACCATCAATTGGAACGGCAAAGACCGCTCCGACAAAACGGTCTCCGGCGGTGTCTATCTCTGTCGTCTCACGACGAGCAATCAATCCGCGACGCGAAAGGTGCTGCTGCTGAAATAGTGACAAATGTCCTCCAGTTGCTACGTTGGTTTAGCAGCGTCTGAATAAGGGGGACCCGATGCATCAGCGAGACAATGCGCTAAGGCGCGATGAGTTAAAGAGTTATGAGGGAGAGTTCTTGTATGAGTTGCAGAATTCATACGAACTCTCCCCTCGATTAAGCGAACAAATCCTTCAGACAGCCAAGTCCATTCTTTATCGATCCAGTACCGTCTATCCCGGTGTCGTTCCTGTCGTGGTAGCCGATATCGAAGAGAAGAGCGGTAAAAGCATGGAGAACATCCGCAAACGCACCATTTACGTGACGCTCGATGATGAGCGGGATGACCTTTCGATCCTTCACCAATACGGGCGGACATATCTTCGCCAGGTGACCATCCAGCGGATCACCGAGGAAGCGATCGAGCAGGACGGGCTCCTTACCCAGGAAGACCTGAGCCGATTGCTTCGTTGCAGTAAGCGGACAATCAGGCGCGATATTCGTGCAATTCAGGATCGCGGTGTTCATGTCGTAACGCGTGGTGTTTTTCACAACGTCGGACGCTGCCAGACTCACAAAAGCCAGATCATCCGCCTGTATCTGGAAGGCTTTACCTACAGCGAGATTCACCGCAAATGTTACCACACGACCTCATCCATCAAGCGTTACCTGGAAGATTTCAAGAAGGTGCTGATGAGCCTCCACCATGGTGTTACGGACTCCCGAAATATCGCGCAGGTAACCGGATTATCGGTCTATCTGGTCAAGCAGTATCGGGCGCTGATATCGGAAGCGAAGCAATCCCCCATCATGCAGGATACCCTTTCGATCATGATCGAGCAGAACCAGTATATGGACGGAGTAAAAAAAACGCTAAAAAACGATGGGCTGAAAGCGGCAGTTACGGAGGAACAATGAATCGGAACCAGCGAGATCGCTATGAATCGATCAACAAGCGCAATTTTCGCAATGCTCTAATTCATTTGCTGGAAACGGAATACAAGATCATCGGTTCGCGGAAAATCCTTTCGCTTCTGGCAGATGATATCGAGCAACTTCATTCGGAGTATTTTGTATCGACCTCGACAGTGGGTATCGGTGAGATCGTGTTTCGCACCACCGCGGACGACGGACAACGCCCGAATTACGGTAAGAAAACCGAGGATTACAGCTCGACAACGGTTGTCCTGCCACTGGTGACCGAGGAGGATATCGAGAACCGCGTCTATACCCGAAACGGAAATAAAAACACGAATTACGAGCACTGCGACCGACGTGAGATCAGGACGATGATCCGCTTGCTCGAGTCGGCAAAGTCCCAGGGCGGTCTTCTTAGCGGAGCCGAGGTTAGTGTCTTGCTGAATCGCAGTTTGAACACAATACAAAAATATCTCAAGGCATACGTAAAGGAGACGGGAAAAATCCCGCCATTGAAGGGCTACGTGATGGACATGGGCAGTCTGCCGACCCACAAGTCGATCATCATATCGTACTACGAACAGGGGATGTCGCCAGCCGATATTGTGCTGAAAACCTCCCACAGTCAGGATGCCGTGGATCGTTACATCAAGCAGTACGACCAGATCAAACTGTTGATCCGGAAAGGGATGTCCGCCACAGAGATCAAGGATATCGTTCGGCGAAGCATGAAAGTGGTAAAAGAATACATCGCAATCTATAACGAATTTAACGACGTATCAGAAAATCGTTGACAGTGAGGTGGTTAGATGAGAGAAAAAACTCACACAAAGAAACCGAGGGAAGGGGCTGCTTTCATTATTGATTGCTTTCCCTTCTTTCGGGAATGTATACCAAAAAACTATGGGGACATTTGGCACCATGGTAAGTGACGCTGCCGTGTCAATACATTCTGTGATGTCGATTACCTGATTCCCTGCCAGGCTGGAACCGGGCAGTCCTGTAGATAACCACGCACCGCTCGATTGATATCAGAGCCAAATTAATCCTTGACGAATCCCGGTGAAGGTTGATTGCTCATTTCGAACCTGCGAAAAAGAAATTTGTGCATATAAGGAGTAAATCATGGTGACCAATCCGAAACCAAAACATCAGAAGATGCTCATGCTGCTGGAAGATATCGCGGAACTGAAGTCGTTCATACATGAACCGTACGAGCCGTCGATCGACGGAAGAGACATCTGGCTTGGGCTGACCGTCCTTTCCGAACTCAGTCCCGACAAAGAACCGATCATCAAGCCGTTCATCCCGAAGCACAACATCACAAGAGACGCAATGCTGGAAGTCCTTGTTGAACTTGCTCCGAAAATTCGTCAGAGAGTGCTCGAAAAAATCACGATCGAATACAACAACCAGCTTAACGAACTCGAACAACTGGAGATCATTGACGTTCAACAAGGTTGATCAGATGCTGCTGGAATTCCTTGTAATCGTTCAGTAGAGAAGGGTCCAGAACGAAGGCGCGGTTGATATCGTTCAGCGCGCCGGAATAGTTGTCGAGCCGATACTTGATATTCGCACGATTTATATAGGAGAACGCGTTGTCCGAATTCAGACGGATGGCGCGTTCAATGCTCTCCAGAGCGCCTTTGAAATCTTCCGTCTCCTGTTTCAGCATGGCGAGAAGCAGCCAGGCTTCGCTGTACTTCGGATCGATCTGCACCGCCCATGACGCATCAGCGACCGCCTTCTTGAATTTTTCCATCCTGCGATACACGATCGCCCGGTTGTAATAGACCGCAGACTCCTCGAAGCCTTTATCGATCGCTTGGGTGTAATCTTCCATCGCTTCACGATCGTCGCCCGATTCGTAGCGCGCGTTTCCTCGATTGTAATACAGACTCGCGTCGTCTTTCATGTAGCCGATTGCACGTGTGTAATCCTCGATCGCGGGCTTCAGCTTCCCGAGCGATTGGTATGACAATCCGCGATTGGAGTACAGTGCGCCCGGATTGTCCGGATTCGATTCGAGTGCTTTCGTGTAATCGCGAATAGCCGCTTCCTCGTCGCCCAGTTGACTGTGGATCAGTCCGCGATTCAGCAGTGCGTCGGGATTATCCGGGTTCTCTGCCAGCACTTGATTGTAATCTGAAAGAGCGCCGCTGTAGTCGTTCATCCGCGATTTTACCACCGCTCGATTATACCGGGTTCCGATGTCCGCTGGCGTCCTGCTCAGAGCCTGGTCGAAATACGATAACGCTGCACTCAGATTTTCCTGCCGGTAGTAAAGATTGCCCAGGAATACGTATGGCTCGGGATCGTTCGGATCGATCTGTAGCGCGCTCCGGAAATCCCGCTCTGCCAGATCGAGTTCCTGCCTGTCGAGAAATACAAATCCGCGGCTTATATAGGCCCGTGCGTAGTTGCTGTCGAGTTGAAGCGCTTTTGTATAATCTTCGAGCGCGAGTCGGGTCTCCCCCATATTCTTGTGGAACAGTCCCATGTTGAACCAGATATTCGGGTTGTCCGGCTCCAGCTTCAAGGCTTTTCGGGCATCCTCGATCGCGCCCTGCTGATCGCCCAGTTGATCCTTTGCAGTACCGCGATTGATCAGCGCGCTGGTTTCGTTCGGATTGATGGACAGGGCTCTGTCGCAGTCGTCGATTGCTTTTCGATATTGCTCCAGCGCGGTGAGAACATTGCTGCGATTCACGTATCCGTCGGGATCGCCGGGATTGAGTTCGATGGCGCGACTCAACAGTTCGAGCGCTTCCGGGTAACGCTTCCGTAGCGTCATCTCGTTTCCGACGTTCTGGTAGAAATTGGAAACCAGTTGCTCCCAAGTCAGGTTTTTCAGGTAAAGACCCGAGTTGAGTCGCTTGGAATCGAGCTTCATTTCGCGAAGATAGGCGATGTTGGAGCTGGCGGTGCCGGAGGTGGTCTCGAAATTCAGGATGGTGTTACCGTCATCCCACCGTACGAAGAGGTGCCGTGGGGCTTCGACTGCATAGAGCGGCCAGTCCATCTCCATCGCCACCGCAATGAACAGATAGCCACCGATATCGCAGTCCAGCCTGCTTCTTTCCATGCTGGCGCAAAGTGTGTTGATCCCCGCTTCGTACTTGTAGCCCATTTCGGTTGTGATAATGTCATAGATGGTCTTCAGTTTTATCTCGACGTCCATCGTCGGTGTTACCTTCAACTGCACACGCTGGAGGATGTTCCCCATCAGACGGTACGCATCGTCGATCTCGCTCGACGGCGATAATTTCGATTCCAGATACATCATGATGTGGAAGATGTTCGTATCGGAGAGCTGGTTACCGGATAGCGAAACGCCTTTCGAGACGAATTGCCGCGGCACGTTCTCCCGTGACGGCGATCGGTGATAGTGCTTGTATTCGATGGATGCGAGCGGCAGGATCAATAGCAGAGAGACCGCGATCAGGAGGTGTTTCATTGTTCTTCCGGATAGTCGAGTACACGCACGAGGTGGATGACGGCGAGTGATATGAAAATCTGCCAGTAGCCCGAGCCGACATTGCTGAAGAAATCGAGCCAGATTCCCATGCTGCGCCCTGCCAGGTAGAACAGCCCCCAGCCGATGAGCGAGTAGATGATCATGCAGCGCAAGCCCGTATATTTGTGATAGTGCATGCTCAGCGCTCGCAGCAGGATTCCCGCGAGGATCAGTCCGAGAAATGCCGGAATCAACGCCATGAAGATACCGCCCAGATACCACAGGAATGATTTATGGGCGTATAGCGAAACCAGATACCGGAACGACTCGAAGATACTCAGACTGTTATATGTTTCCTGCCCGTGAATATACGACATCCCATCATGGATCAGATCGGGCAGCGATACTTCACCGGGCGAGATAACCGCCGGGAAGCTGTAGAAAGGCATGAAAACACCGGTCAAGCCGATCAACGCCAGCAGCGCGACAACGAGATTGGTCACCACGCGCCGAAACGACGGCAACCTTCGTTTCCGCTTTGGTTGCGGCGCTTTCCAGACTTTCTCCTCGCGCGGCTCTGGCTCGATCACCCGCAGCTCGTGGTCGTCCGAAGGCAGTCCGTTCTCCGACGGCTCTTCGCGCATCGGGCTGCGTTCGAACTGCTCTCGATGGCAGTGCGGACACACCGCCGCGTTTTCCTCTATCTCCTTGCCGCAATGACGACAATACATGGCAACTCCTAAACGTGTCATCCTGAGCGAAGTCGAAGGATTAACACCGTATTTATTCAATAGTATGGATCATTGACGCGGATTGTCAAATGGAAATGCGCCGCACGATTGCCATGCGACGCATTCACTCAAGTTATATCCTACGACAGAAAGAGCTTATGCAAATCTGCCCGATTGTCGGTTACTTCAACAACGTCATCTTCGACATCAGCAGCGCATCGCCGAAATCGACCACGTAGTAGTACAATCCGGACGAGACAGTCTTGTTCTCGATATTGGTTCCGTTCCATGTCAGGGAGTATTTGCCGATGCCGTCAACGTGGACGGTGAGGATTTTTACCAACTGCCCGCGAACGTTGTATATCTTGATTTTCACCAGGCGCGTGATGTTCTTGCACACCTCGAATTCGATGGTCGTCGATGGGTTGAACGGATTGGGATGGTTTCCGAGAAGCTTGTATGGAGCGCTCGGGGCATCGTCCGAGATCGTTTCGTCAACGACATCCACGCCGTTGTCCACGAAGCTCGTGAACGGACTGACAACACCATAGCTGACGCTGAGTTCGATTATCTGGTCCTTGATCGCCTCTGCTTCGGAAGAGTTCTCGTCATAACTGTAGTAGAGCACCAGAAGATGTTCGATTTTCAGCTTTGCCCAGATCTTGTTCAGGAACCGGTAGCGAGTGGCGACCGAATCGGAAAGGACCGTATTGTAATCGAATGAAACGGGAACACCCGATGCCATCCCGTCCAGATGGACCTCAATCGGTATCCCCGCCGACACGCTGTTGTATCTCCCCGTAATGATCATCTGGTGCCCGATGTAGAGATTCGGTAGCGGTTCGGGATAGATTTCGGACAGCGCATATTCGGGAGTAGTGGTCAGGATCTGGTCCAGGATGATCGGATTCTGGATGTAGTTGTACAGCTCGCTGATCTCCGCCTCGATATCGTTCTCGTTCGCCTGGATGGCGATGCCTCCGTTCTGGCTGGCGAGCAGAGTCAGGAACTGGAAGTCGGCGTCATCGCCCAGAGACAGGTTGAAGATGGAAATTTCACTGCCCGTATCGTCAATCAGTCCGCTTACATGGGCAAGAAGAGAATCCGGGTCGGTGATCGTATTATCGCCGAAGGGAACGCCATCGGTCAGGAAGATAATCACATTCTCCACGTCGCCCGGAGAACCGTAGTACGCCGGCACCGCTTCGTCGAACGCGCCAGAGATGTTCGTATGTCCTGTTACCACGATATTGTTGATGTAGTTAATTGCCTGTTCCCGGGTGGTGGAATTATATGGAATCATCTCGTTCGAGAATGTATTTACATCCGATGCGAAATCGACAATCCGGAAATAATCGCCCTCGTTCAGATTGTTCATGATGTATATTGCAGCATCGCGTTCCTGATACCACTTGTCCCACATCATGCTGCTCGATCGATCCATGATCAGAGTGAAATGCTTGCTGATCACGTCCGTTGTATCGGTTACCGGCTCGACGATGAACACGAAGAACCCCTCCCCGTATTCGTCCGGCACATCCTCGGGATCGTAGAGCGTGCTCATGCTCCACATCCCGATATCGTCGGAACTGAGGCTGTATGTGAGGTGGAAATCCACCGATGGTAGCAGGTTGCTCGCCGAGTATTCGATGCTGGCGTGATAACCTTGATTGTTTTCGCTGTTCGCGGTGTGACTGGTCATGGCTATATCCGTGATCAGGCGTTCCGAGGTCAGGTCGAAGGTCAGGCTCTGGTGCTCGATGATATCCTGCTGGATCAGGCTGTAATCGTTCGGGTACACGTAATTGACGTTGCCGTAAGCATATTCGAGAAGCTGGATATAGGTAACCTCGACGATGATCGTCTGGTTGACTTCCAGCGTGGTTTCCATATTGAAATATAACGGCGTTTCTCCCATGTATTCGAGAAGGTCGCTGTCCCAGTCTTCACTCGGGCCGGGCGGCAACGAATCTGGCGGCACCGGCGCGATTTCCGCATCGTACCACTCGCCTTCGAGACACCATCTCAGTTCTGTCGCGCTTGCTCCATTCGGTAATGGAAAGATATATTTGGGTACGAATGGCCAGTTCAAGTTGTTCACGAATTCCTGCTGAGAAACCGTTATCGCGATCTGGTTCTCGACCTCAACCGTCACGTCCGATGAAGTCATCTGAGCGCAATAACCGTCCTCACCATCAAATACCAGTATTCCGTGAGAGAAGATCAATGTTACGATGCACATCAACCCGATTGAAAGCATTCCCTTTTTCATTGCAGCCTCCTATTGCATACAAGTACCCTGGAAAACTCTGTTTCTCATTAAATATATACTCGTTGTTGACGTCTCACTTGATCAACAGCATCTTACTGCTTCTATCGATGTTTCCGCACCGTATCCGGTACAGATAAACGCCGGATGACACCGCCTCTCCCCGATCGTCCGTGCCGTCCCAGTTGACATCGTGGTCACCCGCGTCGAGTCGTTCCTTGACCAGCGTCTTCACCTTCTGGCCACGGATGTTGTAGATGGTCAGCTCGGTGTTACCGGCTTCCGGCAGACTGAAGCTGATGGTCGTCGATGGGTTGAACGGGTTGGGGTAGTTTGTTGCGAAAAACTCCGGCTGCACAATGTCCTGCGGAGAATTCCCGATCGTGCCGATATCGAGAACCTGAAGACCATTTGATCCGGTTAAAATGTACATCCGATCATCCTCATACTGGATATCGAGGGAATGATAATTCCAACAGTAGAATGTATCGTAAACCGGTTGGGTTGGGTTCGAGACATCGTATATGAGAAGCCCGTTGCTGAAATTATCGGCAATCACAAGCTGATCGTTGTGGATACTGACATGATCGCGGTTGATAGATGAACTGAATTGGAAATCATTCTCGTAGGTCAGATCTCCGTATCCATCATTGGAGTAGATCCAGGCGCGGTCATCCGTAAAAATGTAGATGAAATCACCGACGCGCACGACATCCTCGACGTATCCGGGCTCGTAGTGATACTCGAGAACAGGCACAACATTATCAACCGAATAGACGTAGAGTCCATTCCAGTTATCCCAGGCATAGAGTCGTCCGTTCAGCGCGAAAACATGTTCGGTAATGTAGGTGAAAATCGTGTAGTCCTCTACGGTCGGATTCTCGATATCGGTAAGATTGACCGTGAGTAAACCATAATTCGTAACGGCATATAGATAATCGCCGATGATATCCGCTTCGATTATCTGGTGATATGTATCGAAACTGAGCCATCCCATCGTCGGTGTATCCATGGGATCCGTGATGTCAAAAGTCATGATTCTGTTATCGCTGCATACAACCGAATAGTTACCATGCAGGAGTATAACGTCTCCATAAGAGTTCGCCGATGCATATACGGGATTTCCCGGGTCCGAGAAATCGATATCGAATCCTGTTGCGTAAACGATCTCATCCTGAACCAGAAAATCGTTGCAAAATCGATCAAAGCTACCCAAGCATCTGGTGTTTTCAGGTTCGCTTGCATCGATGTAGTGCATGTAACCACCGGCAGGATAGGCTATTCGATTATCATCTACCGGCAAAACATAGTGGGATCCGATATCCGTGCCCTCATAGTAACCAATGACTTCCATCTGTCCAAAATCATCGACATCGATAAAACACAATCCTTCCGAGGATATTCTGAGCGTCAGCAAACCATCCTGAATCGTTACCTGTCCGCCAAAATCCAGTTCTATTCTGCCGGTCTCGCTGAAGTTATGCGACTCAGCCTCACTGATATCGATGATATATATTTCGTCCGAGCGATACTGGTACAGTTTATCGTCCGTGAATTCCTGGTAAAACAGAAAGTTATCGAAGGTGAATTCGGTAATCAGCTCCCAGTTATTGAAATCCGAGATATCGTAGATCCTTAATTTCTGATACTCATTAACCAACTCGTAGGCGCAATTGCCCAGAAATCTCAATCGGCAGATGACATCGTCATAATATGGCTCCAAAGAGTACGCCGATTCTATCAGGACAGGCGTTGAAGGCGCAGAAATATCCCATATCTCGTAAGACATTATCATGTACTGGTAATCGCAAATGTCGTTTCTCCAGTGAACATATAGCCGACCATCGTATTCTTCGACATCCCACAGCTGGCCATTATACCCCTGAATATAGTCGCTAACTTCCACCGCCGTCAGAATTTCAGGATTCTCCTGATCTTGAAGATCGAAAACGGTTATTGTATGAGAATAAAGACAATAAAGGTGATCTCCCTTGAGTCGTAGAACCGTATAGGATCCATCGATGGTCGATAGATGCACCAGATTATACGGATCGGAGCAGTCGTAGATGTGGATGCCACCCTCGGAAGTGTGCTCTGCGATCAAGAGTGAATCGTTCGATGCGAGAATACTGCTGATTTCGGTAGGTTGAAGGTCGTACTGGTGAATCACACCATACATCTGAATAGTAAGTACCAATGCCAAAATGAATGCCCATGCCCTTTTCATGATGCCTCCTAAGTTTGTACACTCAAAGTTTGACATCAGAATAAAATCTTGTCAATGTTAATTTTCCATATGTTAAGGTTGTATGTTGATTTGTAGGGTGGAGACAAGAAAAGGGCAGGCACGAAGACCTGCCCCCTACAGAAAAACTATTCTACCACTTTCCGAGGATATCCCGCGAGAGCAGCAGGTTGATCTCTTCCTGTTTCTGGAGGAGGTCGTAGTGCTTGGTATTGAGCGTCTGTTGGGCGTTGAAATAGTCGATGCGCGCGTTGTCGAGATCGATCAGGTTGAGCATACCGAGCCGGAATTTCTCTTCGGCCATGGCGAGGTTTTCTTCGGCGAGCTGCTTTGCGCGCTGGGCGATGTCCCAGGTATCGTGCAGCGTCTGCCAGTCCTGCTTGAGCTGCTTGAGCCGGAGCTTGTCGGCGTCGATGGTGTCATCGAGGTCGAACTGATTGGAGATCATGTTACGCTTGGCGCGTTTATAGACGAATCCGTGCTCCAGCAGCTTGTAGAGCGAATAGGAGGCGGTGAGACTATAGGTCTCCGACCCATCGTACAGTCCAGTGTCGAAGATATCCTGCCCTTCACCCGCACTTGGGCTGTGGGAATAAGAGTAGTGCCATGAGCCGCTGACGTCCGGGAAGAAATTGAGCCACTGGTGGGTCAGGTTGCTCTCTTGAATCTTGAGATTGTTCCTCAGTATTTTTACAGCCAGCGGATCTTCATACGTAATATCTTCGGGTGAGGTAACTTCGACCGTCGTATCGGAAAGCGGGTAACCCTCATCGGTGGTGTTGAGATAATCGAAGAGGTTCTCGCGCGTCTTCTGGAGCTGGTTCTCGCCGTCGCGAAC
>CAXXPU010000004.1:0-89614 GCA_963666875.2 Cloacimonadales bacterium (SeqCode) | reverse complement strand
TAAAAAGCTAGGCTTTGATTGCAGGAGATTACGAACTGCTGCGTGAGCTTGCTAAGTGCAAGAATGATACAAATTCCGACAACTATCGCAAGATGGAATAGGTATATGTTTTTTTTTGTTGTCCTTCGACTACGCTCAGGATGACACAAAAAGAAAACCAGGATAACATGTTGCTTGAAGTCATCCTGAGCGGAGTCGAATATAATGAAATCACTTGCATTGTGTCATCCTGAGCGGAGTCGAATATAATGAAATCACTTGCATTGTGTCATCCTGAGCGGAGTCGAAGGACACAATGTAAGTGATTGAACACTTAGGTATAACGGAGACAACATGAACACGATCGATCTGATAAGGAAAGAGCTTAACCTCGAAGCCGAGGCGATCCGCATGGCGTCCGGGCGACTGAACGAAAGCGTTGAAACCGCGATCAGGCTACTTCAGGACTGCGCGGGAAAGATCGTGGTGACCGGCATGGGGAAGACCGGCATCATCGCGCGGAAGGTAGCGGCGACACTCGCCAGCACCGGCTCGACAGCCATCTTCCTGCACGCTGCCGAGGGGCTTCACGGCGATCTCGGCATGCTCGCGAAAGGCGACGTGGTCATCGCGATCTCCAACACCGGTAACACCCAGGAATTGATCTCCATCATCCCCTACATGAAGTTCCTCAAGGTGCCGATCATCGCCTTCACCGGCAACCTCGAATCGCGTCTGGCGGACGCGGCGGACGTGGTGATCGATTGCGGCGTTCCCAAGGAATACGAGCCGCTCGGACTGGTTCCTACCAGCAGCACCACCGTTGCGCTTGCCATGGGCGACGCCATCGCCATCGCGTTGCTTCGGAGTCGCGCCTTCAGTGAGGAGGACTACGCGCGATTCCACCCTGGCGGCACCATCGGCAAGAAGCTATTGCTCAGGGTCGGCGACCTGATGCATTCCGGCGAACGCAATCCCGTGGTGCGCGAGAACGTCACCATGCAGGATGTGATCATGGAGATGACCGCCAAAGGTCTCGGCTGTACCGGCATCTGCGACGAGACAGGAAAACTGCTCGGGATCATCACCGATGGCGACCTGCGAAGAATTCTGCAGAAGGGCGGCGATGTCCTGCAACTGAGCGCGCTGGAATGCATGACCGCGAACCCGAAACGTCTTCATGCGACCACTTTCGCCGTCGATGCGCTCAATACGATGGAGGATAACAAGATCACCATGCTGCCGGTGGTCGATGGGGACGGAAAGCAGATCGGGATGCTGCACATGCACGATCTGATTCAGGCGGGGGTGGTCTGAAAATCTTCCTGCTTCAGAGAAGACTGTTCATATCAGGTACGCGATTTTGTAACTATTTGCAGGGCAGAAGAATACGTAATGGATAAGCAATTTTCCAAATTACCATTTTATGCGTCTAACTTACTAAAATTATTGACGACAATCCGTTTTCGGTAAAATTCCTTTGACAAAAGAGAAAATAGGTGCCGAAGATGTACTCGTATAAGAACGTGAGGTACTATGGATATCAAATTCAGAGACGTCAGTGCGGGATCCGTTGAAGCCCGTGCAGTCGTGGAAGTAACCCCAGGAGTATTCATCAACGAAATAACAATACTCCGAAAGCATGATCAACTCGTCGTGGAGCTGCCCCAGAAAAGCTTCAAGGGTAAGAACGGCAAGTTTCACTACCTTGATATTCTAACATTCGAGAACGAGAACAGGCAGACTCTCTGGTTGCTCGAAATCCGTCAGGCTTACATAGACTGGCGCAAGAAGAACAAGAAAGTCCTTGTTTACGATGCGGAGGAAGAATAGGAATCGACAACGAAATTGATAGAAGCAAGGAGCGGGTCTTTCTGATCGGTTTGAATACGTCTTCGAGCACACGGCTGGAGTACGAGAAATCGATGGAAGAACTCGGCAGGCTTGTGGAAACCGCCGAGGCGGAAGTTACGGGCACCTTTATACAATCCCGCCAGAAGCCTATTCCGGCGACCTTCATCGGTAAGGGGAAGATCACCGAGATCAAGAGTGAGGCGGACAAACAGGGCGTGGGGACGCTGGTCTTCAACGACAACCTCACGCCCGCGCAGGCGCGCAACATCGCGAAGCTGACGCACTGCAACGTTGTCGATCGCACCGAGCTGATCCTCGACATCTTCGCGCTTCACGCACGAACCAAGCAGGCGAAATGCCAGGTCGAACTCGCGCAGCTTGAATACAATTACTCGAAGCTGCGGAACCTCTGGCAGCATCTCTCAAGGATCGAGGGCGGTATCGGAACGCGCGGTCCGGGCGAAAAGCAGATCGAAATCGACCGAAGAGAGATCAAGCGGAAGATCACCCTGCTCAAACAGCAGCTCGAGGTCATTGAGAAGGAGACGCAGGTCAAGCGACACAAGCGGAAGGACTACCTTTCCATCGCGCTGGTGGGATACACCAACGCCGGGAAATCGACCCTCTTCAACCGCCTGACCCGCGAGGATATCTATACTGCGGACAAGCTCTTCGCCACGCTGGATTCCACATCGAGATCGCTCTATCTGGAAGGCAAGGAGAATGCCATCGTCACCGACACGATCGGTTTCATCGACAAGCTGCCGCATACGCTGGTCTCGGCGTTTCATTCGACCCTGATCGAGGTGGAGGAAGCCGATCTCTTGATGCATGTGGTGGATGTCTCCAATCCGATGCTGTATCAGTTCATCGAGTCTGTGGAAAGGGTGCTGAAAGAGTTGAAGGTGGCGAACAAGAATATTTTAATGGTGTTCAACAAGGTGGACATGATCAAGCCGGTTCAACTGGCGTTTCTGCGTAAGAAGCTGCTCGGAGAGTACCCTCACGCGGTGTTCATATCGGCGGCATTCGACGAGAATATGGATATTCTTACGGAAAAGGTCAGATACTTCATTGACAGACAGAAGCGGAGAATTACACTTCGTATTCCGGTCGAATTACAGAATCTGATATCGTATCTTTATAATAACGCGGTAGTTCACGAAAAGACTTATAATGAAGCGGACCGGGCCTTCGAGATGGAAGTGACCGTGGACACCAGGCTGATTGAAAATATCAATCGGCAGATAGAAGCGTCCCAATTCAATCGACTTGGGGTGGATAATGAAGTCGATTTACAATAAAAAAATAGATATGACCTAAAGGAGGAATCATGGTCAGGGATTTTGAAGCTATTATATCTGAGAACGCACGTGGAATGAAACGCTCGGCGATACGCGAACTGCTGAAACTGGCACAGGATCCGGAAATTATTTCTTTCGCAGGTGGGCTTCCGGCTCCCGAATCGTTTCCCGTTGACGAATTGAAGGATGTCATGGTCGAAGTGATGGAGAACGAGCCGCAAGTGGCGCTTCAATATGGCGCGACGGAAGGCGACAAACTGCTTCGTGAACAGCTCGTGAAGAATTATCGGGCCGAGGGCTTCGATATCGATATCGATAATGTCCTGATCACGACCGCCTCCCAGCAGGGACTCGATCTTCTCGCCAAGATCTTCGTGAATCGCGGCGACAAGGTGATTGTCGGCAAGCCGTCCTACCTCGGTGGACTCAGCGCCTTCAACAGCTACGGCGCGAAATTCGTAGGCGTGGAGCACGACGAATTCGGTATGCGTTACGACAAGCTCAAAGAAGCGCTCGAAGACCTTCGCAACAAGGGCGAGCGCGCGAAATTCATCTACACCATCCCGGATTTCCAGAACCCGGCCGGCGTCACCATGCCGGAAGAACGTCGTATCAAGATCCTCGAGCTTGCCTACGAGCACGACATCCTGATCATCGAAGACAGTCCCTACCACGAGCTTCGCTTCGAAGGTAAGCACCTCAAGACCTTCTACGCGCTGGACAACAACGGTCAGGTGATCAACCTGGGCACCTTCTCCAAGATATTCTGCCCCGGATTCCGTATCGGCTGGACCATCGCCGACAAGAAGATTCTGGACAAGTTCATCGTCGCCAAGCAGGCGGTCGATCTCTGCACCACGCCGTTCACGCAGCGTGTTGCGGCTCGCTATATCGAAAAGGGTCTTCTGGGACCGCGCATCGAGAAAATAATTAACTTATACCGCGAAAAGCGCGATATCATGTTGGCGGAATTCGACAAACACATGCCGGAAGGCGTTAGCTGGACCAGACCGGAAGGCGGTCTGTTCCTGTTTATGACCCTGCCGGAAGGAATGGACGCGGAAGCGCTGTTCCTCAGGGCGATCAAAGAAAAAGTCGCGTTCGTGGTTGGCTCGAATTTCTACTGTGACGGAAGCGGGAAGAACACGATGCGTATCAACTTCTCGTACATGTCCATCGAAAAGAATATCGAAGGTGTAAAACGACTTGCCAAGGCGATTCGCGAAGAGATGAAGAATCACGGATAAACCGGAGATTTCATGGATACAATCAAAACCGATGCCTGTATTCTCGTGGAGGACTTGAGGAAATGGGCAAAATATGGCAAACTCCTTTCCGGTGTGATTCATAATCTGAATACACCGCTGATGGGGATTACGGGAAGGGTCGAACTGATCTCTTTCAAGATGCCCGATCTGAAGGGACTCGACCAGATCACACGGCAACTGGACAGCATCAACGATATCCTGTCGGCGCTGGCATTCATGGTCGATAAAGACACCAACGTCGAGCCGCTGGTGATGGATTTGAACGAACTGGTCGGCAAGGTTCACAGCTTCATGCGTGCCGACATGAAATACAAGCATCGGTTGGATGTTAATCTGGAGTTACAGGATTCGATCATTCTGGAAACGATCCCCTGCTACCTGCAAAACGCAATTGTCGAGATTCTCGGTCACTGCCTGAAATTCTGCGAAGACGACGGCACAATCGAGATCAGGACGATGCTGGACAGCGGCGAAGCGCTGGTGTCCATTCAGCGTACAGGGGAGCATGTATCGAACGAGATGATTGAGACGATTCCGGACCAGTACAATGACAACGACCCGGCATTCAATCTGTATCTGGCGTATTATTTCGTTGGAAAGATCGAAGCGCGGCTCGATGTGAAGAACATCGAAGAGGGCGTTGTATATGAATTACGAATTCCTATGAAAAAAGGGAAGGAAAAATGAAGGGACATGCCTACCTGCTGATCGTCGGTCTGATCATCCTTGCCATGATGACAGGCTGTGAAACCGTAGATAAGGAAGATCTGGACGCACCCTACGATCTGACAATCGATAAAATCAGTGAAGGGAAAATCCGGCTGGAATGGAGCTATGGATCGAATTTCGATGATCTGCTGTTTGTCATTGCTCGAAAGGACGGTGAATCGGAGTGGAATGAAATTTACGCCGTCACCGAGGACAACAGCGAAGAATACATCGACGAGATCGATACCAATACCAACATTGTTTACAGCTACAAGGTCAAAGCCTACTACACGGAGGATAGCAGTTTCTCCGAGTTTTCTCAGCAGGTAGCCTGGTTCTCGTCAAGCACGGCGCCTACCGACCTCTCTATCACGCAGGAGACTGAATCGACGCTCATGCTGACATGGGAGGACAACGCAATCGGTGAATCCGGCTACAAGATCGACAAGCAGATCGCCGGAGCCTGGAACAACGAATACGCGCTTCTCGCAGCGAACACCGTGGCCTACACCGATTCGGTCGAACTCGCCTCGGAGGTCGCGTACCGCATCTACGCGTATGCCGGCACATCGAGAACAACGTACCTTGAAGATAGTGTACTGCCGTCGTTCCCGGCACCGACCAACCTCCTTGCTACGCAGTATTCGCAGGAGCAGGTGGGGCTGATCTGGAACGTCAACAGCGAGCAGCAGAGCGGTTTCCTGGTCGAGCGCAAGCTGGGAACTGGATCGTTCGAGCTGGTCGGAACCACTGTCGATTCAACCTTTGTCGATTTCGTGGGTGTTCCGGCGGCAAGTCTCGAGTATCGCGTTCGAGCCTATGCCGATTCGACCGGCACGGACGGAGAACTCTATTCCGCCTATTCCGATGCGGTCACCATGTTGTTCAATATCAGCGAGGAAGGCTTTCTCATGACCGCCACCGGCGGCACCGATATCTTCGTTTACGAGGGATACGCCTTCATCGCGTGCGAATATAACGGCGTGCAGATCGTGAACGTGCAGAACGAATCGTATCCGACACTCGCCGGATCGATCTCGCTGCCCGGAAGATGCATGAGCGTTTACGTAAAAGACGATATGCTCTACGCAACCAACTACAACGGCGGATTGCATATCTTCAACATCGAAGACATCACCAGCCCGGTATTTGTTTCCTATTGCGAGACCATCGACATCCCCTACGACGTGGAGATCACCACGATCGACGACGAACCGTACGCGTTTATCGCCGATGGGCAGGCCAATCTTCTTGTAATCGCGCTTTCGGACGATGTCCCCGCCTATCCCATGATCATCAGCCAGCTCAACACGCAGGGGATCAGCTATGGACTCAAGATAGACCAGACCGATCTCTATCTGGCGGATGGCGCTACGGGCGTGAAAAAGATCGATATCTCGGATCCCTGGAATCCGCAGATCACCGACACGGAGACCGGCATCGGGGAAGCCCGATCGCTGGTGTTCTTCTCGAATCGACTGCTGGTGGCATCCGGGCAGAACGGCTTGACCGAACTGTACCGCAGTGACCTTTCGCAGATTCGAAGAGTCGATACGAGCGGCTTCGCCATGTCTGTCGCCTATAGTGCAGGCTATGCCTATATCGCCGATGGAACGAACGGTATGGTGATTTTGGATGTCACCGAACCGACCGGGACGTACATCGTGGCGACCATCGATTCCGACTCCGTCTCCAGAGCGGTGTTTGTCGCCAACAACTTCGCTTACCTTGCCAGCAATCTAAGCCTCGACATAATTCAGGTTCGACCATGATATACGGGAGTAAAGCCATGAAACGAACGATATTCGTCCTTTTCCTGATGGCAATGGGCTTCGCGCTATTGCATGCCCAGAACGTACCGCCGGTTGTTGCCAATCCGATCGACGATTACAGCTTTCCGGAAGACAATACCGACTACAGCATCAACCTCAACGAGGTGTTCTACGACGCGAACAACGATCCACTCGATTTCTCCTACCAGGGAAACCACAGGATCACCGTCGTGATCACCAACGGACTGGTTGGGCTGACTCCGCAGACCAACTGGAACGGTTCGGAGACCATCACCTTTACTGCGGAGGACCTCTACGGCGAGACCGTCAGCGAAGCGGTGACGGTAACCGTTACCCCAGTGAACGATGCGCCATTCGTGGAAAATCCCGTCGATAACCACTCGGTTGCCTACAACTCGGTCGATTCCAGCCTGAACCTGAACTACGTATTTGACGACTACGATATCGTTTACGGCGATTTCCTCGTTTACGACTATAATGGAAACCACCAGATCGACGTCGATATCGTGGGCGGAATTGTCACCATGATCCCGGCGCCGGACTGGTCCGGAACCGAGACGATCACCTTTACCGCGGAAGACTCCGGCGGACTGACCGTGGAGCACGATATCTCCGTACTGGTGCCGTCACCGGCAGTCGCGAACGTTTCCGTGATCCCGAACCCGTTCTCGCCGGATGGAGACGGTCAGAAAGACGTGACGACCATCAACTACTACGTCAGCGGTAACGGTATAACCACCATCTTCATCTTCGACGATACCAACACGACCGTATTCGAGATCGATATACAGGCCTCTGCCGGATGGAATCAATACGACTGGGACGGTACTTCGAACAACAGCGCTTATGTCGGCGTCGTGCCGGACGGAAGCTACGGATTGGGCATTATCCTCGGCACCGCCGAATATATCTGCGATTTCAATATCAAGGTCGATACGGCGCCGCCGGTGATCGATATCCTCGCCAGCTATCCAAATCCTTTCTCGCCCAACGAAGACGGTTTCAACGACTTCCACCAGGTGCGCTACCAGGTAGATGACGTGATCGTCAGTTATGTCGGCTTGATCCGTGTCAACCTGTGGCGCGAGGAGAACGATCCTGCCACTGTGTATGTACCTACTAACTTTGTTGAGGAGGGCGATGGCATTACGATCACTCAGCCCGACCTCACCGTATTCGACGAACTGACCGACGGTGGATACGTCTTCGCCGTTCGTGTGTGGAGCGGAGAAACAAACCACGAAGTAACGCTCTCTCCCGGCGCCCGGTACGATCTCATTATCGGCGGTAACGGAAGCAGCGTATATAATCGCGTGGAAATCGAGACCGGTACGAGCATGTTCAAGATAGGCAATGTTTATTATCCCTATCTGACAGTCAGCGGTGTCGGCTCGGACGATCACGAATCGGAGAACGAGGATAACTACACCGGGTACGACTACCTTCGTCTCTTCATCGTGGAAGGTAACTGCTCGTTCAATGTTTACAACGCCGGCGGCAGTCCATACAGTCTGAACGACTTGTACGATATCTACTTCGGCGATTTCCAGAATGTCTATCATCCGCTCTATCCGGGCGTCCTGCTTTCTCCCAACTTCAAGTACAACATCACCATTCCCGGCAATGTCAATATCGACGATGAAGTAATGCCCGACGGACGTTACATCTACCGTATACTTGTGACGGATCAGGCGATGCACGCGCAGGAAGAATCGGGCGAACTGCTGGTGAACAACTACCCGATCGAGGTAACTTCATCTGTCAATCCGCAGGTGATATCGCCGCAGAACCTGGACGGATATTTCGATCAGGCGGTGGTCCAGTATCAGGTGTCCGAACGCGGCTATGTGACGGTCAAAGTCTGGGACGTACTGGCTGATACGGTGGTCGCGACGCTTGTCGATGCTGTCGATACGCCAACATCCAACTACACGCTTTGGAACGGTCTGAACTACCTTGGCGATCCGGTTGCGGTCGATGACCAGTTCGAATACTACGTCGAAGTGACCGCACAGGACGTTTCCATCAGCGAGGATGTGGTAAGCGAGCATCTCGATCTGATGGTCGATAACATCGGACCCGAGCCGGCGGAAATCTTCCTGCTTGGTGGTGAGACGTTTGTCAACACGCCGGACATCATCATGGGCGGTATCAGTAACGATATCACGTCCGAGGTGCTGCTCTACCTGAACGACGTCTATCAGGGCGTTGTGCAGACGACTCCCGATTATCCGGGATATTTCGAATTTCCCGTGACGCTCGAAGAGGGCGCGAATGAGATTTTTGTGAAACTCCGCGATGTCGCCTACAACCTTGGAAGCGCTTCCAACGCCGTAACGGTGCATCTCGATTCTTCTCCGCCGTTCATCGATCCCATTTTCCCGCCGCCGGATACGCTTTTCCGTGCGGATTCTATCCGTGTGAAGGCGTATGTCAACGACAATGCGGGCATCGGCGTGGATCAGAACACGGTCAAGTTCGGCTTTTCTCTCTTCGAGAACGCCACCACCTGGCATTTGGCAACAAGGCTGAATCCGACATCCAGTACCTATTATTTCGACTACATCGTTGAAGACGATATCGAGCAGCTCGAGATCGACATGTGGGTCAAGGCTGCCGACCTTCTCGGTAATACAGCCACCACCGGGGATTCGGTACATTTCGAATACCGTGCGATTATTCCTCCCGAGTTTGTCAGCTACGATCCAATCGATGGATCCGTGTTGAACGAACTAACCGACAATCACATCTACGCGGTGGTACACGATTACGAAGGGGCTGGACTGAACTTCAACGGAAGCCAGATTCTGGTGCTGGACAGTCAGGGATCATATCAGGCCGGAACCAGGGTCTTCACCAGTCTTGGCGACGACGACTATCAATTTACATTCACACCGAACAGCGCGCTCGACGATGGCGAATACGAAGTGCGTTGGATGGTTCAGGATAATTTCCAGGGCGAAAGCGGCGGTTCCGTTACGCGCGATACCACAAGTTTCGTCTTCGACAGCAGTATGCCGGTCGTCAGCGGTGCCAAAGTCTGCAATCAGGATTTCGAGACGCCGGTATTCAACAACATGATCATCAACCATTCCATCCAGTGGGTGCAGATCGACATGACCGACGTCGTTTCCTACATCGATACGACCAATTCCTATATCCATCTGCACGACGGAGCAGGCAATCAGATCGACGGAACGCTCCACTTCGACGGGAATACCGCCATCTGGTCGCTGACACACGAAATCGAGGTCAACGAGAACAACTCCGGCGGCTATTCGCTTCGCTACAGGGCGAAGGATATCGCCGGCAACTCACTGACCGGCAGAATCGATTTTCTCCTGACTGCGTCCAACGCTCCGCAGGTCAGTCAGCGTATTCCCGCGCCGGACGCGATCATCAGCGAATTGACGGACGACACGGTGTCGATTCTGTTCACCGAGGCGATTGGCGTAAATGAAGATACGGATGAAACATACATGATTCTGCATACGCCCTCTGGCGGCGTAATCGAGGATGGCGAGGGCGCTACGCTCGATCTGGACGACAGTCAGGCTCCGCTCTATACCTTGAACCTCGCGCTGGACGATCCACTATCGCTTATTGGCGAGTACGAGGTGGAGTACCGGCTCGAAAACACCGACGGCGTCGCGTTTGGCGAGACCTACACCTTCTCGTTCGACAACATCATGCCGGAGGTGGATAATGTCGGGCTTTCTCTGGAAGACAACACCTACGAATACATCGACGGCGGCGAGGAGATCAATCAGCCGATCGAGTTCTGCGAGGCATCGGTCTCGGATAACTACGGCATCGCGATAGAACTGTGCAATATTCGCCTCTACAACGAGGATGACGAGCTCGTAGCGGGTGTGGGGAGCCAGCCTTCGACCAATACCGTTCGCTATATCCTCAATTCACCGCTCAAGGCGATCAACAAAGACTTTTACGTGCTGACCACCGTGAACGATCTGGCTGGGAACACCTACATCGATAGCATTCGATTCCTCCTCAACACGGTGCAGGCGGACTTCTATCCAAAAGATCTCTCCTATCAGAACGGCTCGGTCAACCACGTGTCGGTCGAAGTCTATGAGCTTATGGAAGAGGATATCGATACCGACCATAGCTATATCGAAGCGCTGCATCCGGACGGCAATATCATCGGCGATCCATCGTCACCGAGTGAGGGCGCAGGTGCGGAACTCAGCTTCAGCTACACCGACTCCACGACCGTGATCAACCTGCAATTCCAGGAAGAGCTTTCCGATACAGGTGTCGATGACGGACTGTTCCAGGTTAGCGTCTATCTGGTGCTGAATTCGGAGGAGGAGATCCCGATGGGATATTCCTTCACCTACGACCGCACCAAGCCGGTTTACAGCAACCTGACGGTCAATTCCTATCCCGTGACTTCGCGAGACGCCACGAAGGAAGGCAGTCAGCCAGAATTTAACGTCAGCATCAATCGTGAATCGATCATCGGCCACAAGGATAGTCCGCTTCGCGGATTCCTGCGCAGCAACTACTACTCCGGACGTATCGATTCGATCATGGTCAACTTCTCCGACGCCACATCCGGTCTGAATCCGGCACCGAACCTGACCTATCTCGTCCTTCAGGATGCGAATGGCAACCTGGTTTCGGGTGTGAAACGAGTGGTCGGCAGTCAGTATCGGTGGGTACTGAACGATCCCATCGTGCCGGGCGAGGACGAATCGGCCAACTACAAGATCGCGCTGAAAGTGACCGATATGGCAGGCAATTCCAAGACCTACACCTTCGACTTCCTCTTCGTGTCCGATCCGACGCCGGAGATGATCGACTGGGAGCCGTGGGGCATGGACTACACCTACATGAACACGCACGAATTCGAGCCGGCGGAGTTCCAGGCTGAATTCAGGGACTACTTCGGCATTGTGCAGGATTGGGATCTGACCTACATCCGCATGGCGTTCCCCAGCGGAGATTCCGTTTCTTCACCGCACGGCGGCGACCTCTATTACGAGGTGACCGATTCGAGCCTGGTAGTCAGGCTGGAGCTGGACGGCGAGCTGCACACCGATGGGGAAGACGACGGTCTCTACACGATCAGCGTGCGCGCCGAAAATGAACTGGGCGCTGTAAATCACTTATACGAATACATGATGTACGATACGGTCGTGCCGGAGCCCGTGGAAGTGCTCTATCGCGATATCAACGGAGTCTATCACGAGGTTGTCGGCGACACCACCGAATCGAGTACCGGTATCGCCGCGCTTCAGGTCAAATACTCCGATCTCACATCGGGACTCTACTACACGCCGAACCTGACCAAGATCACCCTGTTCGATTCGAGCGACGAAATCGTGGCCGGATCACACTCCTACGGACCGTATGTGGATTCCGATTCGCTGGTGATCTGGACATTGCGCGATGCGATTCAGGACAATGGCTCCGGAGACGGACAATACACCATCAAGTTGGTGGCGACCGACAAGGCCGGCAACATGATGCGTAAGCAGATACCGCTGGCGGTCTTTTCTCCGATCCAGCCACAGGAATTCACCTGGACCATGGATGCGGTCTATCGCGTGCATCTTAATTGGGAGCACTACACCTCCAGCTCGACTGCGCTGCGAAACAACAAATCGCGTAAGGATCGATCGCCGCATCAACAGCGCGACCTGACCTACTACTCGATCAAACGTAAACTCGACGACGGCAACTGGCACGAGATCGCGCAGACGACCGATGAATTCTATATCGACGACCTGCTGGACGATCCCGACGGAACATACCGGTATGGTCTGACTGCGGTCTATTCGTCCGGCAGCAGTGACGAGATTTTCACCGACAATATTGTCGTGAAGCGCTTCGCCGATGTGACCATCTCGGTATTCGAGACCGACGGAACCACGCCGATCGAAGATGTCCTGGTGGGCGTGTTCGGCGATGATGGACTCTACAACATGGAATTCGACGAATTGACGGACGAACTGGGCACGGTATCGCTCGCGGATGTCTATATGGAAGCCTACCGCGTGATGCTCGAGAAGGAAGGATACCAATCGGTCGCCGCGATCATCGACATCGACGCCGATCCGTCTGAATTCAGCTTCACCATGGGACCGGTTTCGACCGGCGGTGACGGCGTTGAGCCAGAAGTGACCGTCATGTATCAGAACTACCCGAATCCCTTCAATCCGGAGACCAAGGTTAAATTCGGCTTGAAATACGATTCGAAGGTGGAAATTCTGATCTACAATACGCGCGGACAGCTTGTGAAGAGGCTTTGCGACGAAGAAATCAAGTCCGGCTTCCACTCGATCAAGTGGGATGGTCAAGACGATTCCGCCAAGCCGGTTTCGTCCGGTATCTACTTCTGCAAGTTCAGAGCTGTGTCCGATCAGGAGACGATCAACGATATTCGCAAGATGATAATGCTGAAATAGCCCTCACCCTGACCCTCTCCCGCAAGCGGGAGAGGGAACATCATGTTTCTGAATCTCTGCTTCCTCTCCCGCTTGCGGGAGAGGACTGAGGTGAGGGTCTTTTAGATAATAGGAATGGGCAATGAAAACCGTATTTCTCGACCGCGACGGAACCATCAACAAGGACGAGGTGGGATACATCAACCACCCGGACGATTTCATCCTGTTTCCGAATGCAGCCAAAGCCATTGCACTGTTGAACCGCGCTGGCTACCTGGTTATCATTGTGACCAACCAGTCCGGTATCGCGCGCGGCTACTACACCTTCGACGACCTCGAACGAGTCCACAAAAAAATGCACGAGCTACTCAAGAAAGACGACGCCCACGTCGATGACGTGATCATCTCACCCTACCACCACGAAGGAACCATCGAGCCATGGAATATCCGGCACGAGGACCGCAAGCCCGGTCTGGGCATGTTTCGTCAGGCGCAGGAGAAATACGATATTACGTTAAAAGATTCGTTCATGATTGGCGATAAGTATTCCGATGTCGCGTTCGGCAAGAAAGCGGGATTGAAAACGATTCTGGTGCAGACGGGCTATGGCTGGGATGCGTTTCTGAACGATCGCGAGAAATGGCAGTACAAGCCGGATTACGTTGCGAAGGATTTACTGGCTGCGGCGAAGCTGATTTTGTGGATGAAATGATAAAGGCTGTATTAAAAAATACAGCCTTATCGATACGTAATTTAACCTACTTGACGGAAACTGATGGCGGATCACCAGGAATCCATTCCTTCTTCTCGCTATCCCACCAATATTGTCCATTCTGAAGTTTACACTTGAAATTCAGCGTCACTTTTTCAGTGGGGTTTCCTGCGGCGTCAGTTTGAGTCGTTACATCATAGAATTTCACTTCTGCTTCCGGCCAGGAGACAAGAGCCGGGAATACGAGAAGCCCTGAATATGTGTCTCCAGGAAGGATTTCCTTATCTACAGAGTTTATCAGTTTATAGTTTTTCTTGTTTGCCTTGATAACCTGTGCAAGTGTGCCATAGTGATAGGTCAGGGAAAGGAGAGGTTTCTCCCGATTTTGATCCCATTCGATTTCTTGCCTGGTGATGAAATCAACAACAGAATTGTCATTATCGATATAACTTGCCGGGTAGGGCACAAACTTAGTTGTGCTTCCATTCTTTACCGGATGGTTTACAAGATTGGGATTCCCGATTGAAGAGAATGCCTTGATCGGTTCTTCATCTTCAACTCGGAGATATATTCTTGCATCACCCATTCTCAGGATATGACCTGTGTTGTTCTCGATTTTTACAGAAAAAGCCACGATTGATTTCTCAACACCGAAAGTATAGGCAATATTCTTGCCATCGACAACTTCTGGATAATATGACATGGAATTCATGCGCCAATCGCTTGGAAGATCGTCTTTTGTAAAGCCATATAGCTCAACATGGTCTTTGTAATTTCCGTTGCCCAAAGGAACAAGCTCAACCGAAAGACCTTTCTCGACCTGCTTAGGATTCTCAACAAAGTAATCTTGATATTGAAATGTCTGAATTTTTTTCGGTCCAGATGCGCATGAAGATAGAATTAAGGCGCTGATACAAAGGATTAAAGACGCTGTGATACTTCTTGATTGTTTCATTGGATACCTCCCAATACATTATGTACAAGTAATGGACTGAGAAATATTCCTGTCAAGTAAAATGTTAATCAGGGGTGTGGTTTTGTTAATGTGGTTGCCATATCCTAATGGTGGAGATTAATAAAACTCCGGGTCCTTTGCTAACAGAATCCCCGTCAACAGTCCACCCGCCGCGATGGCAGCCGTTTCCGCTCTGACGATGTGATTGCCGAGTGAAAACGTTTCGATCTTCTGCTCCTGAATCCACGTTCGTTCGTCTTCAGAAAAACCGCCCTCCGGTCCGATGACCAGGCACAGATCGCTGTCGTCGTCGATCAGTCGGTAGCGATTCGCTTTTTGCTTCCATTCGCACGCCACCAATGGGCGGAATCCCTCTTCACGAATCCGCGCAATGACATTCTGAAAGTCCATCACCGGGTGAATCCTTGGCAGGAAAGCGCCGTCGCATTGCTTGATGGCCGAGATCGCGACCGCCTCGAACTTCTCGATAACGTTCCCAGTGTCCTTTCGAACCGTAAATTCGCCGATGTAGGGGAAGAACTCCTTGAAACCGAGCTCGGTAAGCTTTTCGACGATCAGATGGTCGTGCTTGTTGCGCAGGAGCGAGAACGCGACTCCGATGCGCGGTCTTCCGAACGATTTCTCTTCGATGGAGAGGATATCCATGATGGCGTTCTTTTTCTCGAGCTTGACGATGATCGCCCGTGCCAGAAGCCCCTGGCCGTTGGTCAGCAGGATGGTCTGCCCGGTCTGCTTCCGCATGACGTGCGATAGGTGGTGAAATTCCTCGCCCGTGAGGACGGCCCGTTTGCTTGCGGCCTTGAGGTCGGGACAGTAGTACGCCGGCATCAGACGAAGAATTCCTTAAGCTTGTTGAGGAAGGATTTACCGGGTTGGAGGCGCTTCTCGGAATCGTATTGCGCGAGTTCCTCGAGCAGCCGTCTCTCTTCCGCATTGAGCTTGGTTGGCGTGATGACGCGTACGTGTACGTAGAGGTCGCCGCGATAACCGCTGTTAACCTCCGGCAGACCCTGTCCGCGGATACGGAACACCTTTCCGGACTGAGTTCCCGCCGGTACCTTCATCTTGACTTTACCGGTGAGAGTCGGGATCTGAAGCTCGGTTCCCAGCGCCGCCTGCGAGAAACTGATGGGGAAGTCGCAGACAAGGTTGTTGCCGTCGCGCTGGAAGATATCGTCCTCTTTCTCCTGGATGATCACGATAATGTCGCCGCGCTGACCGCCGCGCCGTCCGATGTTTCCCTGACCGCGCAGGCGGATGTACTGACCTTCCGAGACGCCTGCCGGAATGTGTACGTTGATCGTCTTGGTGATGGATACGCGCCCGTCGGCGTTGCACTTGGGGCACGGATTGTCGATAATCTTGCCTTCGCCGCGACAGCTCGGGCAAGCGACCACCGTCGCCACCTGACCGAAGAACGATCGGCGCAACTGCCGGATCTGCCCCGTGCCGTGGCATTGCGAGCAGGTCGTGCTCTTGCCGTCGCTGGAGCCGGTTCCGTGGCACGTCTCACATGGTTCCATCACGCTGATCTTGATCTTCTTTTCGACACCGCTGGCAATCTCTTTGAGTTTGAGCGAGAGGGTAAGTTGCAGGTCTTCGCCGCGATTGGGCTGCTGGCGCTGTCCACCGCCGCCGAAACCTCCGCCACCTCCGAAAAAGCTCTCGAAAATGCTGCTGAAGCCGCTGAAGATGTCGCTGAACTCACCCTGATGGGTGAAGTCCTGCCACGAGAATCCGCCGCCGCCGAACGCGCCTTCCAGTCCTGCGTGACCGTACTGGTCGTATTTCTGGCGTTTGTCCGCGTCGCTCAGCACTTCGTATGCTTCCGCCGCCTCCTTGAATTTCTCTTCCGCCTCCGGATGGTCCTTGTTCTTGTCCGGATGATACATCATCGCGAGCTTGCGGTAAGCCTTCTTGATTTCTGCCGGTTCGGCTGTTTTCTCTACTCCAAGCACTTCATAATAATCACGTTTTGCCATCGATGCACCTCATGTCCTTACTCCAGACCTCCTTCGACATCGCCGAAGGAGGCTGAGTAAGGCTTTTATTTTATCGTCATCCCATACATGGGATCGTTTCTCTATGAACCGCCAAGCTCCAGCCTGGCATTCTCTATGAGAACGCCGCTCGGAGATCGGCGCCTACAGTGAGGGACGGGCAGACACGGAGGGTTGTCCCTACATGGTACGCAGGCACCCTTGCCTGCATCTCTCATGGTACCAAACTTCCGAATGTCCGAGCGAAGCCGTAAAATCCCAACATTCGGAAGAGTCGCAAGCGACACATTCAGAAGTTGGAATTTCCGGAGACCCAGTGTTCCAGGGATGCGGACGGGGACGTCCGCGTTCCTTTCAGCTACTGACTCCTGTATTCTGACTTCTTCAAACCAATCTCTGGATTGGTTTGCTATTCGTCGTCCACCACTTCGAAGTCGGCGTCAACCGGACCGTCGTTCTTCGGTTGTTCCTGTTGCGCCTGTTGCTGTTGCTGCTGGAAGTCTTCGGGACCAGGCTGTGCGCCGCCCTGTTCCTGCTGCATCTTCTGGTACATGATTTCGCCGATCTTCTGGGCTTTTTTCGCCAACTCGTCACGGGCCTTCTCAAAGTCTTCCTTCGTCTGACCCTTCTCGAGCTTCTCTTTCGCTTCCTTGATCGCCTCTTCGACGTTTTTCACTTCGTCATTAGAAAGCTGATCCTTGTATTCGCCAAGGCTCTTCTCGGTGCTGAAGATCAGGGTGTCGAGTTCGTTGCGGGACGCGATGCTTTCTTTGCGCTTCTTGTCTTCTTCCGCGTGCGCTTCGGCATCCTTGACCATACGGTCGATTTCTTCCTCGTTCAGCGAGCCGGTGCGTTCGATCTTGATCGACTGCTCTTTGCCGGTGCCTTTGTCCTTTGCGGAGACGTGCAGGATACCATTGGCATCGATATCGAAGATTACTTCGATCTGCGGCATGCCGCGCGGGGCCGGTGCGATTCCGACTAGGTCGAAGCGACCCAGCGTGCGGTTGTCCTGCGCCATGGAGCGTTCGCCCTGTAGCACATGGATGGATACCGCGGTTTGATTGTCCGCCGCCGTGGAGAAAATCTGGCTCTTCTTGGTGGGGATGGTGGTATTGCGCGGGATGAGCGCGGTCATTACACCGCCGAGGGTCTCGATACCCAGAGAGAGCGGGGTTACATCGAGCAGCAGGATGCTGTCGAGGTTCTCGTCGCCAGCCAGGATACCGCCCTGGATCGCGGCGCCGACAGCCACCACTTCGTCCGGGTTCACGCTACGGTTCGGCTTCTTGCCGAAGAATTTTTCCACCGCTTCCTGAACTGCTGGGATACGTGTGCTGCCGCCCACCAGGAGCACTTCATCTATGTCGCCGATGCCAAGGTTCGCGTCCTTGAGCGCGCTCTGGCACGGACGAATCGAGCGCTCGATGAGGTCCGCGGTCATGCGGTTGAACTGCGAACGGCTGAGGTTCAGGTTGAGATGCTTGGGACCGGACGCGTCTGCCGTGATGAACGGAAGATTGATGTCGGTGCTTTCGGTTCCGGAAAGCTCGATCTTGGCTTTCTCGGCGGCTTCCTTGAGTCGCTGCATTGCCATCGGATCGCCCGAGAGATCGACGCCTTCCGCTTTCTTGAATTCAACAACGATCCAGTCGATGATCTTCTTGTCGAAGTCGTCGCCGCCCAGGTGAGTGTCGCCATTGGTGGAAAGCACTTCCACGACGCCTTCCGCGATATCGAGGATCGAGATATCGAAGGTTCCGCCGCCCAGGTCATAGACCGCGACTTTCTCTTCCTTCTTGCTCTCGAGTCCGTATGCCAGCGCTGCCGCAGTGGGCTCGTTGATGATGCGCTTGACATCAAGACCCGCGATGCGACCGGCATCTTTGGTTGCCTGGCGCTGTGCGTCGTTAAAGTATGCCGGAACCGTGATTACGGCTTCCTTGATCTCCTGACCGAGGTAGGATTCGGCGGTCTCTTTCATCTTTTGCAGGGTGAACGCGGAGATCTCCTGCGGCGTGTATTCTTTCTTGGTGTTCTCGATGTAAACGGTCGCTTCGCCGTGCTTGCCGCTTCGAACCGGGTAACCGACGATCTCGAGTTCCGAGCCGACTTCGTTGATCTTGCGACCGACGAAGCGCTTGATCGAGGCGACGGTGTTCTTCGAGTTGGTGATCGCCTGACGTTTGGCAAGCTGTCCCACCAGTTTCTGTCCATCTTTGGAGAATCCAACAACGGACGGGGTTGTGCGATTTCCTTCCGCATTGGTGATTACGACGGGTTTTCCGCCTTCCATCACCGCTACGCACGAGTTGGTCGTGCCGAGGTCAATTCCGATGATCTTTCCCATTGATCATTCCTCCTTGTCTATTTTTTATTCCTTATTTTCAATATTAACCGGCTTTTCGCCGTTGGAAACGACGACCTTCGACGGCCGGATCACGCGGTTGTTCATCACGTAACCGTTCTGGATCACTTGGCAGACAATGTCCTCGTCGTAATCCGAGGGAATGTGCGCGATTGCGTCGTGGTACATGGGATCGAATTCTTTTCCCATGGCTTCGATCTTCTCCACACCTTCTTTCTTCAAGGTTGATAGCATCTGCTGGTGGATCAGCTCGACGCCCTTGAGGAAGCTGTCGAACTGGTGTTCCTGCTTGCCGGCGTCCAGAGCACGCTCGAAGTTGTCGATCACCTCACAAATCTCCAGTACGAGCTGCTGCGTGGCGTTCTTGATCCATTGCGCACGCTCTTCCATGTTGCGGCGGCGGAAGTTCTCGAACTCCGCCATCGTGCGCATGTACTTGTCCTTGAGCTGCTGATTCTCGCGCCGTAGGATGGTCAGTTCGTCTTCCTGCACTTCTTCGGCTTTTCCTTCCGATTCGTCCACGATCGGGATTTCGACTTCTTCGTTCATCGCTTCCGCTTTATTCTTCGTGTCTTTCTTTTTATCTTTTTTCATATCTCGGAACCATCATACCTTTTTTCGTCGTTGTCGTAATTACCTGCGCGATGTCCCGGATGATGGGAATATTGCGCTCGTAATCCATTCGGATCGGTGCCAGCACCCCGATGTAGCCCGGCACTTCGAATATCTCGTAACGTGCGAAGACCAGCGCCACGTCGTTGAAGTTCGGGTGCCCGAGGTCTTCACCGATAAGTACGTGGAACGGTTTGTCGCCCGGGTGCTTCTCCATCAGCGAGATGAGGAAGTCCTGCTGCTGGATCAGGTTCAGGAAGCGAAGGATGTTCTGCTTCTCGTTGAACTCCGGTTGCTCGAGGAAGGTGATGTTGCTGTCGAAGTGGATGTAGTAGCTGCTGATTTCGATCATCACCTTGTGCAGTTCGCGCAGGAACGCCGAGAGGAGCTGATTCTCGGTGCCGTCTTCATTCTTCAGGTGCTCCAGGTAGTGGTGCTGGATATCGTAGATCCGCAACCCCATCAGTTCATCGTTCGCGTAGCGCACCAGGACGCGCAGTTGCTGCTCGGTGAGGTCGTAGTCGGTGTTCAGGATGACGGTCTTGTCCAGACCGGAGTTCAGGCTGACCACGAAAAGCAGCTTCCGGTTTCCGATGCGGAACACTTCCAATCGTTTCAGGAAGCCGTAGGAAATCTCCGGTTCCGCCACAAAGCTGAGCTGATCCGTCTCCTTTGCCAGGATGCGCATGATGTAATGCAGCGTCTGCGGCGTGTCGCGGAAGTTCTTCACGATGAAGTCGCGAACCAGATCCGTTCTTTCATACTGCCTCTTGCCGAGGAACGGTGCGATCATCTTCAGATACTTGCGGAATCCGAGCGTTGTCGGAACCCTGCCCGCAGATGTGTGCGGCTGGTAGATCAGGTTTTTCTGCTCCAGCTTGTGCAGATCGATCCGTACCGTCGCCGGGCTGACATCCGGGACATACTTCTCGCAAAGCAAGCCGGACGCGACCGTATCGTTGGTTCTAATGAATTCCGAGACCAGCGATCGCAAAACGACCCCTTCGCGGATTTCATTCTTTTTCATAGCTTTAGCTCCTGTGCCTCCGAGATTTCTTTAGCAGTCTAAACGCTTGACCGCTAATTCGACAACAAGATAATATGGGCAGGCAAAATTGTCAAACGAATTCTTTGACTGCTAATTTATATTTTCGGTCGGGTCTGAAGCGGGTTAGTGGGGGAAACTCCATCCCCAACCCTTCCTCTTTGCGCAAAAGAGGAAGGGAGTAGAGAGTGGCTTCTGCCTGGGTACGCAGACGTCTCGTCTGCATCTCTTTTCCTTGTAGCGTTCGACCTCCGGGCGAACCTTTCTGGAGAACGGGAAACCACTGAGGATTGCCCCTGCATTGGAACAAAGAGAATCTATCGCGCTATAACACAGCCTCTTTCGCAAAGAGGAAAGGAGCAGAGAGTGGGCGCTGATAGATGGTCATCCACCGGCATAATTGCCCGATCGTACTGTTACCGTGGATATACCGCGACTTTCTGACTACCGGAAACGAAAATGAAGTCGCGGAACACCACGGTAACAGCACGAAACAAGCAATTCTGCTCGATGGAGGGTTTGGGTGTACTACCCGGCGCTTACGCACCGGGCTACAAATCTGTCGTTCCTGCGGAACTTTCCTTCTCCCTCGCCCACGGAGTGGGAGAGGGTAGGGGTGAGGGCTACATCCTTATCACAATTGCGGTCAGCGGATCGAGCACGATCTTGTTGCTGGATTCGAACTTGAAGCCCTTCGGTTTCTTGACTTCCGTGGTGCCGGCTTCGTCCTGATCGACGATCACGGTGCCGTTTTTCAGGTCGATATCGCAGATGAATTCGCGCTGACGGCTGTCGCAGTTGATGATAACGTGATAGTCGGTGCCATCGGTAGCGGTGCAGGTATAAGCGATGAGCAGATCGTTGGGTTTGACGCTGCCGCTCGGGATGCGCTTCATGTTGGATCGCACCAGGTCGGCGTTACCGAGGCGGAAGGCGTCGGTGGAACGTCTGAGTTCAATCAGTCCGCGTGTGTATTCCATGGTCGTCTTGTGCATGCCGGGATTTTCGACCTTGTCCCAGTCGAATTTATTGATGATGTCGGAGGAGTCGTAGGAATTATCCACCAGCCATTGATGGTGGAATCCCGGCACGAGGGTGGCGCATGAGGGCGGTTTGCCGTCTGCGAGCCACTGCTTGGTGCGTCCGTATTCCTGACCGGCGTGCAGGAAGGCGATTCCCTGGCTGGTGAGGATGAGCGCATTCCCGAGCCGGATGCGGAGCTGGATATTGAATTCGTTTTGCAGGATGGCAGGGTCTTTGCGGATGGACTGCGCGATGACGTCGTGCAGGGTGAGGTTGTCGTGCGCAGCGATGTATTGAACGACGTCGCCCGGTTCGTCTGCGGTGCTGTTGCCCGGACGACCGCAGAGGTTGTTGAAGATAACGTCGATGTTCCTCGCACCACCGGTGATGAAACGGGGCTGGCCTTCGCTGCCGAAGCCGGATTTGAGTTCGTTGCGGATTTCGTCCGAGAAGCACGCTGCCGCGCTGGTCTGGCTCATCCAGTCCTGATCGGCCGGTGTTCTGGGATCGCCGTCGTCGCCGGTGTAGGTTCGCCATCCCTCGCCGACGAAGATGATGTTAGGGTTGAGTGCTTTCGACTGGTCGTACGCCATCTGGACGGTCTCGGCGTCGAGGTCGCCCATGAGGTCGTAGCGGAAACCATCGACCTTGTACTCGCGTACCCAGTGCAGGATGGAATCGAGGACAAGCTTGCGAGTCATGGCGTGAGTGGTGCCGGGGCGTCCGCCGCCGTAGCTCGATTTTGGATTGCCTTGCGCGTCCATGAAGTGGTAGTAGCCGGGCACGATGTCTTCGAGGATGGACATGCGCGCGGTGTGGTTATAGACGCAATCGAGGATCACGCCCATGCCGCGTTCGTGGATGGCGTCGATGAGCGTCTTGAGTTCTTCTATTCGCAGCTCCGGATCGGTCGGATCGCACGAGTACATTCCCTCGGGCGAGAAGTAGTTGTGCGGATCGTAGCCCCAGTTGTAGTTGTTACCTTGCGTGGAATATTCGTCTTCGCGAACGCCATTGATCGTCTCGTTGCCGAAGTAATAGCTCATCACGGGCAGTAATTGTACGTGGGTGACGCCGAGTCGTTCGACGTAGTCGAGCTTCTCGATGAAAGCCTTGTAGGTGCCGAACTGCGCTTCGGTCTTGATGTCGGGATCCGATGTGAAGTCGCGCACGTGGATTTCCCAGATGATGGCGTCCTCGCGCTTCGTGTAGCCGGGTATCTTCGCGAAGGATAGCTTGGGACCGATCGCGGAGGTATTCACCACTGCATCCTTGCCGACCGGATCGCTGCCGTCGTTGGCAGCCAGGGATTTTGCATAGGGATCCAAGACGATTTTCGCTTCGTCGCCGTTGACGACGCTATAATTATAAAACTGCTTGCGGATGTTTCTTGTGACGTCCGTATGCCAGACGCCTTTTTCGACTTTCCGCATCGGGATGGTCTCGTACGGCGAGGTATCACTGCCATTCTTGTAGAGGTTGAGGGTGACGCTGGAGGCAAGCGGCGCCCAGAGTTTGAAGGCGGTACGCTCCGGCGAGTAGAAACAACCGAGTTCTCCGTCGTAGGTGTAGAGTCCGTCGATGCTCTGCCAGCTTACTGATGTGCCGCCGTTCATATCACCGCTTACGATGGTATAGGACGTGGCGATATCGAGTTTTTCTCCGGTCGTGATCCGATAGACAGTATCGGAAACCTTCTCGATCTTCTCGACCTTGAGCGCTTTGCCGTCCGAGGTTACGCTGATTGGCTGGTCGTTCGGCATCCTGAATTCGACTTCGATCTGGTTGTCCCCGGAAAGTATTGCGCGGATGATCTTGTTTTCCATATTTTTCTTCGCTTCATCAAGGGTTGTATAGGTTGTACCGTCTTCGGTGATGCTCCAGGCTTCCTTGTTGCGCACCGGACTGGGCCAGAACCGATCGCCGTCCGGGTCTTTTCTATCTCCGTTGTGGATGATATACTTGATGCTGCCGGCGCCTATGTACGGTATCTCCCAATAGACACCGGTCTCGGATTTCCCGGATGGTTTGACAGGATTTGTCCACTGCACTTCGCTTCCGCCATAGCCGGTTCCCCATACGTGCAGTCCCCAGCCGTCGTAGTTATCGTCGAAGCGGAAGTAGTGCAGCTTGAGTGTTTCTGCTTTCAGTTCCTTGCCTTTCGTAGCGCCGATGAAATTCTCCTCGGCTTCCTTGCGCGTTGGGTATGCCATGGGATCTTCGGTGACGGACCAGACTTCCGGATTCTTTGCCGGATCGGGATAGACGCGATCGCCGTCCGGGTCTTTCAGGTCGCCTTTGTGGATGATGAAGTTGATCGTACCGACGCCGTTCCAGGGGATATTCCAGAAGACGCCGAATTCGTCCGTTCCGGCTTGCAGCATGGGTTTGGACCAATCGACCGGCTGACCGAAGTAACCATCACCCCAGACGTGAAGACCCCATCCGTCATATTCGCCGTCATAGCGATGGTAGTGAAGCTTCAGCGTCTCCTCGGCTGCAAGGAAGGAGCCGCATACAAAGACGAAGCAGATGATCGCGAGCGCGTTTTTATTCATAAGAACCTCTTTCGTTATTGATCTTGTATGATGCAGTTTGAACATGGAACGGAAAAGGAGCAAGGAAAAATTATCTGGAGATCGCAGCTTGACTTGCAGATGCCGGATGGTCAATGTTACTTCGTCACAGAAAAGGAGTAATTGATGAAGCTCACGATTTGTTATGACAACACGACAAAGTTCGACCACCTGCTCACCGATTGGGGCTTTGCCTGCATTGTCGAGGCGCACGGCAGAAAAATCCTCTTCGATACCGGCGGCAACGGACGGATTCTGCTGGAGAACCTCAAACGCATAGATGTCGATCCCGCGTCGTTCGACGATATCTTCATTTCGCATCCGGATTTCGATCACATCGGCGGTCTATCACACATCCTGAACGAGAACGAAACCGCCGTCGTACACAATCCGAAATCGTTCCGCGGCGTTCTCTACAAGAATGATGTGCTGCACTACGATGAACCGGCGATGATCTACGAGAACCTCTACACCACAGGAGAACTGGGTAACCGGGAGCAGTCGTTGATTGTGGTCGAGGACGATATGGCGGTCGTAGTGATCGGTTGCGGCCATCCGGGTCTGGGACTTATCCTCGATGTAGCACGAAGGGTTTCCGATAAATCGCGTATCTGGGTTGTAGGCGGTCTGCACGGTTTCGATGAATTCGATGTGATTGATCCGCTCGAGAAGGTATGCCCCACGCACTGCACGAAACATGCAGATGAGATCAGAAACCTCTATCGTGAGAAGTTTATTGAGGGCGGGGTTGGCACGATTATCGAGACAGGCTGTTAAGCTTTGCCCAGGATTTCTCTGATTTTCATGGCGATGTCCTTCACCGAGAATGGTTTGGATATGAAGTTTATCCCTTCGTCCAGGACTCCGTGATGCGAGATGACATTCGAGGTGTAGCCGGACATGAAGAGGCAGTTCAGGTCGGGTGATTTCTCACGCAGGCGATCCCAGAGTTCCTTGCCGCTCATGACAGGCATGATGACGTCGGTGATCAGCAGATCCGGCTTGTGATCAGGATCGAAGGTATTCAGTGCTTTCTCCGGATCGGTGAATGCGATGACTTTGTACCCGAGTTTCTCCAATTGCCGTTTCGATAGATTGAGTAGTTGTTCCGAGTCTTCTACCAGCATGATCGTTTCGACTCCCTTGGGTGGCGTGACCTTTACCACAGCCTGGGGCTCAATAACAGTCTCAATGAAGGCGGGTAGATATACACGGAACGTCGATCCTTTCCCTGGTTCGCTGTAAACGCTAATGTTTCCGCGATTTTGCTTTACGATTCCATAAATCGTGGCCAGCCCGAGTCCGGTTCCCTGTCCCAACTGTTTCGTCGTGAAAAACGGCTCGAAGATCTTGTCCATATCCTCTTTGCCAATACCTTCACCGGTATCGCTTACCGAGAGTACGACGTATTTACCCTTCTCGAGCTCGAACCGTTCCAGTTTTTCCTTTTCGTCCAGGTACAGCATATCGGTCTCGATAACGATCGTTCCGTTGCCTTTGATCGCATCACGGGCGTTCACGGTAAGGTTCATCAGTATCTGGTTGATCTGCGAGGGATCCATTCTGACCGAGAGCAAATTATCGCCAGGTTTCCAGATGAGGTCGATGTGCTCGCCGATCAATCTTCGCAGCATTTTCAGGATTTCCTGGATCAGATTGTTTATCTTGATTACTCGCAGTTCCACGGTTTGTTTTCTTGAGAATGCCAGTAGCTGGTATGTCAGATCGGCTGAACGGCGAGCAGCATTCTTGATTTCCAGCGTGAAATCGGTTTGCTCTTCACTGAGATCGAATTCATCGAGCAGGAAATCCGCATAGCCGAGGATCGTTTGCAGCATGTTGTTGAAGTCGTGCGCAACACCGCCGGCGAGCCTTCCGATGGCTTCCAGCTTGCGAGCTTGTTGTAACTGTTGCTCGAGGGTCTGCTTCTGTTTGACGTTCCGCATCATGTTCAGCGCGAAAGAGACATCGTCTGCAAGCTCGATAATCAAATCCTTCTCTTCTTCATCTGTAATGATATTTTCTTCCATGATGACATGAAGAATACCGAACAGGGTGCCATGATGATCGAGCTTGATTACAATTGATTGCGAGTCGCTGTATGCAGGCTCCAAGGGGCATGTCGGGCAGGCCTTTTCGCTGCCGGTGATGCAGACGAATTCTCCTTTGTTGATAGCTCCCTTGTAGCATGGTGGCATGATTTTCTGTTCGAACATGGATATCATCATCTCCAGCGGTTTCTCCTGACCGGCAGTGTGCCATTCGACAGGTTCGTAGTTCTCGTCGGTAAGGACGATTATTGCGTTACGGTAGCTTTGATTCTGCACGAGAATATCGCATGCTCTCTGGATCAACAGATTTTTCTCGGTCTCATGAACAATCAACTGGTTGACATCGCGGATCGAGTGTAATACCCTGTTCAGGTGATCGATCCGCATTTCGGCTCGTTTTCGTTTGGTGATGTTCGACGTGAGGATCACCAGACCTTCATCGGTCGGTTGAACGCTGAAGAGGAACCACTCGTTTGTATTGTCGGGGTATGTGAATTCGTACTCGAAATGGTCTGAATTATTGTATTGCAGGCACTGCTCGAATCGCTGGAAGAGTTCCGATTTTTCGAAGCCGGGATACATTTCCATGACCGTTTTTCCGATGTAATCTTCTGGAGGATTTTTACCGTATTCGGCGGCTTTCAGATTAATGTAGGCGTATTTCCAGTTACGGTCGAGAATCTGGAATCCCTCGATAAGAGAATCGATTGTACGCTTGTACTTGTCTTTCTCCTTTATCAGTTCATTCTGCATGACTATTTGCCGGGCAAGGATGGAATTCTTGTGTTTTCGCCAGACGATCTCGATGATTAAAGTAGCGGCAAGAAGAATGATGATCTGGGCAATGAGCAGCAGCCAGAGTCTTTCCCTCAGGGGTGTATATATTTCGCTGGTCTCGATCTGCGATAGAATGAACCATGGCGTATCCGGAACCTTGGAGAACATCGCAATAGCGTGATTGTTATCGAGATTGAGGCCTTCCAGGATTCCCTGCTTTCCATCGATGATCATATCCGCGATGGAAGACGGTTTTCCACGCTGGAGTTGATGGCACGTATAGTGGATCGTATCCGTCGGGATTGATTTCGGAACGATTATTCTGAAATGATCCATACGGATTCTCAACAGGCGGATCTTGCTGGTCTTGTATGGATTCGGCCAGTTGCCCAAATTCGGCAGTAGATTGTTATTCGGATCGACTGTCATACAAAGTGTGCCAAGCGGTTTCCTGGTCTGATTGGAGAAAATCGGACTGAGAACAGCCAGTTCCAGATTGCCGTCCGAATTCGTGTAGAAATCGACAAAGACTACTCTATCTTCCTTTATGGCAATTTCAGCGTTTTCGACGATTTGAGTTGGTACTTCATGATTATGGTTTGGGGCATCCTGAACGAGTTGATGATCGGCATCGAGCATGAATACGTGATCGTAGAAATGGGCATCCCGCTCGATCCACATGCGTTTTTGCAGGGCTTCTTTCTGTCTGGGGTCGTTTCTATGGACAAGAACGGATTCAACAAGGCGTGAGAAATTCTCGTTGTTGTAATAAACAGATGCGTCGCCCTTTCGCTCGTCGAGCCAACTCACTAACTCACTGGCCTTCAGTTCCGTTATCGAGGCAAGCTGTTCCTGCACATTTTTCAAGAGTATCTGCCGGTAGCTTTTAAGGGAATAGTGACCAATAATCGTGAACAGTCCGGTTACGATAAAAAAGGATATTATCACGGTCAGAGCATGCTTCTTGATCGGGAAAGATGCGATGCTACCGCTTTCATTTTGTGATTTCAAGGAAGGGATGAAGATTCCTGTTCCAAGCATTACAATCGCAATTGATGATGTCGGTGTGGGGAGTTTCATGCCGATATTGAATAATATTGCTCCCCCCATGATGTAGGCGATGACCAGCATTATTCCGATTACAATAACGCTGAATGAGATATAAAGCGGGAGATAGACAATCTCCCTGTTGTCTATAATAATACCCAATAATGCTAATCCAATAAGAATAAGACATATTGACGTCAACGGCGAAGCGGCAAATGTGTTTGTGCCGTAAGTGGTTCTGGATAAGGCGAATCCAAAATAATGTAGTACGGGTTCTATCTCCAGTGTTGATATTATTAGCAGGAAGATCGAGACAAGTAGCATGAAAGCACCAGAGATTAATAATATGAGGCGCATCGAGTCGGGTTTCTTACAATAGTGGAGGAAAACGATCAGAATACTGAAGATAATGAACAGAATCGCGGGACTCGGAGTTGTGGGGATGCGGCACGAGAATATTGCCATTAAAAGATGTTTTCCGGTTATCCAGCCGATCACTACCAGTATTCCAATCAGCGAAGTCAAGCCTGCAAAGATGCAGCTGATGCTGTTCGGGATGGAAGTCTGTGGTAAATCTCGATCTGTTTTGTCACTCTTCTTTTTTTCCATATTACCCCGTTAACAAAACAATATCTTTGTGACGATGTCAATAAGCCAACTCATTGTAATGCGCACAATGTAGTATGGTGATAAAATCCCGGGTGTGTCAATCTTAATTTTTGAATTTGTGGATGATGTTCAGTTCTGAAGGTAAATGGTGGGCCCAAGAGGAGTCGAACCTCTGACCGCCCGGTTATGAGCCGGGAGCTCTACCAACTGAGCTATAGGCCCCTGTAATATCGATGTGTATCCTTTTTTATCCGCTCGATCCGTGTCAAGCAGAAATAAACCGCCGATGCCTCAAGGATACAATGACATCGGCGGCGAATATCTACTTACTTTATATTGAAGTTCTCGTATAATTCCATGAGCGCGGTGCTGCGCGTGGGGTGTCTCAATTTCTTGAGCGCTTTATCTTCGATCTGACGGATACGTTCGCGGGTGACGTTGAAGATGTTTCCAACCTCTTCCAGCGTTCTATGGTAACCGTCGTCGATTCCGAAGCGTAGCCGGATTACACGCTCTTCGCGCGTTGTCAGTGTGCTGAGCACATCGTCAACCTGCTTCTTGAGCAGTGTCCGTTCAGCCATGCGTTCAGGCGAGATGGTCGATTTGTCCTCGATGAAATCGCCCAGCAGGCTGTCTTCGCTGTCGTTACCGATAGGCTTGTCGAGCGAGACGGGTTCCTTGCTGATCGAGAGCACGCTCTTGACCTTGTCAACCGGCAGATCCAGCGCGTCGGCCAGCTCTTCCGGATAGGGATCGCGTCCGAGCTTCTGCACCAGCCTGCGGCTCATCCTGTTGACCTTGTTGATCGATTCGATCATGTGGACGGGTACGCGGATCGTCCTCGCCTGGTCGGCGATGGCGCGCGTGATTGCCTGACGAATCCACCAGGTGGCGTAGGTACTGAATTTATAGCCTTTCTTGTAATCGTACTTGTCAACCGCCTTCATGAGGCCGGTGTTGCCTTCCTGGATCAGATCGAGGAAGTCCAGGCCGCGGTTGTTGTAGCGCTTTGCGATACTGATCACCAGACGAACGTTCGCCTCGATCATCTCGTTCTTAGCGCCGTCCTTCATCTTCTCGCCGCGTTCGATCTCCTTCATAAGGAAGATCATCTCTTCGCCGCCCATGCGGGTCTCGATCTCGACGCGACGGATTTTTCTCCGCGCGTTCTTGATCTTCCGAAGCGTCTCGACGAACACGGTAGGATCGATGTTGGTTTCTTTCTGTACCTCTTCGAAGTCCTCGTCCGATTTCTTTGCCCGACGTCCGTAGGAGCATATCTCTTCCAGCGAGTAGCGTTTGATCCGGGAAAGCTTGCCGATGGTGCGCTTGCTCTCCTTGATACGATCCACAAGACTCTTGATGCGATAGACCAGACGCTTGACGAACTTGTCGTTGAACGGGATGGGTGCGAAGATTTCGATGAGAACCTTCCGCTTCTCGTCGATGGTCTCCTGCAATTGCTGATCCGCGATATTGCCGAGATCGTCGAACTCGGCGGTATCGAGCATCGCGCCGATTTCGTCGTAGATCGGTTCCGACTTCTTGATCGCCTCGGAGAACATTTTTATCAATTGCTCGTCCTGCGATTTATCGATATAGCTTCCGAAATCGATGCGGAAAAGCTGGTCGATCCGGATACGTTTTTCCTTGAACCGGTGCAGGAAGTTGTACATCTCGCGCAACGAGCTTCCCGACATGAAGACGTAGCGGTTGATCCACTTCTGGCCGCTTTCGATCTTCTTTGCGATACGGATCTCACCTTCGCGGTCCAGCAGCGGAACACGCCCCATCTCCTTAAGGTACATACGTACGGGATCGTCGTAGTACCGTCGGTTCTTGAACTTCTTGGTCTGCTGTTTCTTTACTGCCAGCGTCTTCTTCGAAACCTTGCGCTGGGTTTCATCGATAATCTCGATCCCCTCACTGGACAGGTCCGTGATCAGGTCGTCGATCTTGTCGAGAAACAACGGGCTGTTCGGCAGAATATCGTTAATCTGCTTGAACGTGAGATAGCTGTTTTTCTTGCCCAGGTCAATCAGCTTCTGGAGGCAATCATTGTAACTTCGCATGAACACTCCGTAGAATCCATGTTCTAATCAAAAGGTGTTCTGAAAACGACACCTTTTCCAAGTTGTCGAATTCGATTTTTAATCTTTTCTTTTTTTTGTATAAGCTCAATATTGTCAATATCTTTCGAAATTTTTTCTTCAAGGATTTTTAATTCACGCATGTGTTTACGTGTAAGAAGCTGCGCGGTAATCTCTTCGACCGGTATTTCATGCGCTTCTTCCATCATCATCTCGGATAACAGATTTCGAATCTCTTCTTTCTCAATCATTTCGAATATCGATTCCGTCTTTTTCATTTCCGCAACACACGAACATAACTTCTCAAATACATACCGATACTCATATGTGAAAAAATAGTCAGGTTCAATCTCTTCGCAAACTTTTTCGCATAAATCCCGTTCGGAAAGCATCATCTTCAGCAGATCGCGCTCTTCCGAATACCGGCTCAAGTCGGGCCCCTCGGCTGCGGCTTGTTTCTCCCTCGGACGGCTCGACCGTATTCGCGACATCAACGCGCCCGTCGTGATGCCGAACACTTCGCCGAAATCGCGCGCCTGAAGCTCTCTCGCCACCGGGTCTTCGATGTTGCCCAGCACCTCGATCAGAAGGTCGATTTTCTCGCGCTCCTCCATGCCAAGCGATTCGTTCTGCTTCAGGAAGATAGGCAATGGGACCGCGTTCTCGATGATCTTCATCAATTCTTCGACGTTGTTGTGGATCAGATAGGTGTCGGGATCTTCGTCATCCGGAAGTTCTGCGATCCGTGCCGAAAACCCGCGCTTGTGAATTTCGACGGCAGCCCGGAGCGATGCCTTTCGTCCGGGCTTGTCGCCATCGTAGAGCATTACAAAGTGGTTGGTGTATCTTCCCGCCAGCGATATCTGCTTCTCTGTCAGCGCGGTACCGAGCGATGCCGCCGCGTTGGGTACGCCACAGGACGCCATTCTCAGAAAGTCCGTATAGCCTTCGCAAAGGATGATCTGCTTCTTCTTGGAGGCGTCGTAGCGCGTCTGGTAGAGTCCAAAGAGCTCGTCTCCCTTGGTGTAAAGTTCGGTCTCGGGCGAATTGATATACTTGGCGTTGCTCGGATCGCCGGGCATTACCCTGCCACCGAAGGCGACCACTTTTCCGAGGATATTGTGGATGGGGAAGATGATTCTGTTGCGAAAGTAGTCGAAATGTTCGCCACGTTGCGAGGCCGCGAAGAGTCCGCTGGCTCGAAGAAGCTTGGTGTCGAATTTCCGCCGTAAGAGGTGTTCTTTAAGTGCGTTGAAGCTGTTGGGTGCCAGTCCGATCTCGTATTTCTCGATGATTTCGTCGGTCAGTCCGCGTTCCTTGAGGTAGCCGCGCGCGATCTCGCCGTGCTCCTTCAAGTGCGCGATGTAAAAGTCCAGTGCTTGCCGGTAGATTTGCATGAGCAGGTCGCGCTTGCCTGGTTCTTCCGACGGTTGGTGGGTCTCTTCGATCTGCATGCCGACGCGCTGAGCCAGCCGCTTGACCGCCTCGATAAACGATATCTTCTCGTATTCCTGGATGAAGGTGAAGACGTTTCCGCCGCGTCCGCAACCGAAGCATTTGTATATCTGCTTCTTCTCGTTGACGTTGAAGGAGGGCGTCTTCTCTTCATGGAACGGACAGCGCGCCTTGAAGTTGCTTCCCGCCTTTTTGAGCGGAATGTAGCCGCCGATCACCTCAACGATGTCGTTGCGTTCGCGAATCTCGTCGATCAATGCCGGATCGATCAAACTTCCTCCAGTACCTAATTAAAACTCACGACCGTTACTCCGTCGCCACCCGCTTCGGGCGGTGGCGAGAAGAACTCGGTCACTTTTTTGTGTTTTCGCAAGTATTGACGCACTTTCGCTCGCAACGCGCCGGTTCCTTTTCCATGAACGATGCGGACCTTGTTCAAGCCGTTCATCATCGCGTTATCCAGAAACTCCTCGATCAGCGGCAGCGCTTCGTCGAAGGTCAGGCCCAACAGCATCAGTTCGAGCGAGGCGCGTTTCGCGCCCGGCGCATCAACCGATACGCCGCTGGACAGCTTCTTCTCCTGCTTCTTCTGCAACTGAAAGAGCTTCGAGGCTTGCGTCGTGTAGAAGAAACCATTCACGTTCACCTTGATCTCGCGATTGCTGATCTCCGTGATCGTGCCGCGTGCATCGAAGTCTTTTACCCAGACCTCCATGCCGACTTTGGGATTCTCCAACGCTTTGCCTTTGACCTCGATCAGCCCGGATTCCTCTTTCGCCAGGTCGGCCTGCATCCTGTCCGCCTGCTTGATCGTCTGCTGCACTTGCTTCTTACGCTTGCCGACATCCGTTTTCTTCAGGTCGTCCATTTCGTTTTGCAGCTCCTTCTGGAACTGGATCAGATAATCCCTGGCTTCACGAATAGAACGCTTCTTGATCTCTTTCGTTTCCTGCTCGATTTGGGCGTTTTTGGCTTCGTATTCGTCGATCTTTTTCTGCAACAAACTGTTATGCAATTGAGACTGATAGTTCTGCCGCGCAAGTTCTTTCTTCTCGTGGTTCATCTTGACCAGCAGTTCGGTCAGCTCCACATTCTGCTTGCCGGTCAATTCCCTTGCCCGTTCGATCAGGTTTCCAGCCATACCGAGCGACGACGCGACCTCGATCGCGAAGCTGTTGCCCGGCAGACCGAGCTTGAAGCGGTAGGTCGGCACGTGCTTGTCGGGATCGAAGTGCATGGCGGCGTTGCGGCACCTTTCCGATTGCTCCGCGTGAACCTTGATCGAGGTGTAGTGGGTGGTGATCACACAGAGCGAGCCGCGTCTCTCCAGCTCTTCGAGGATTGCCTGCGCCAGAGCGGAACCCTGCTCGGGATCCGTCGCCGCGCCGATCTCGTCGATGAGGATCAGGCTGCGGCCGGTGGCGTTGTCCGTCATTTCGGTGATTCTGCGGATGTGCGAGGAGAAGGTGCTGAGCGCGTTCTCCAGCGACTGGTCGTCGCCGATATCGGCGAAAACGTGGTCGAACAAGCCGATGCTCGATTCCCGTTCGGCGGGGATGGGCAGACCCGAAAGCGCCATCAGGGACAATAGTCCCGCGCTCTTGAGTGTGACCGTCTTGCCGCCGGTGTTGGGACCGGAGATTACCAGGATACGGTAGTCCTGTCCGAGATCGAGATCGAAAGGGATAACCTTGCGGATGTCGCCCAAGTTGCGGATCAGGAGCGGATGCCGCGCCTTGACCAGATGCAGGGTAGGTTCTTCGGTGATGCGCGGTACGTGGGCGTCGATGCTGTGCGAGAACTGTGCGATGGCATAGAAAACGTCCAGCCGGATGAGGACGTTCATGTCCTTGAGCAGCGGTTCCGAGAAGAGACGGATGTCGTCGGAGAAATCCTTCAGGATACGGTAGATTTCTTCCTTTTCGTCATCGTCCAGGGAGGAGAGTTCGTTGTTGAACTGCACGACCGGCGCCGGCTCCATGAATACAGTCGATTTACTGGACGAACGTCCGTGCATAAGACCGTCTATCGCGCCGGCGGAGGCTTCGCGAACCGGGATCACGTAGCGGTTGTCACGCTGGGTGACGAAGGAATCGCTCAGGTGACTTGCCTGGCTGGAAATGATCTTCTGGAGCTTTTCCTGGATGGTGGCGCGAACCTGTCTCTTCCTCTTACGGATGCGTCTTAGTTCCGGAGACGCGCTGTCGAGAATCTCGCCCTCCGGATCGAAGATCTGCCTGAATTTCATCAGGATATCGGGCATCGGTGTGAGGGAGAGGAGGTCGTCGAAGAACGTGGGGTAGTCGTCGCGGTTCATCTCCTTGCTGTTGTCGATCAGTCGTTGCGCGGTCTCGATGTTGTCGCAGAGTTGCTTGAACTCCTCGAAGTTGTAGCTCGCGTGCGGGTAATCGACCAGCAGGTCGGTGATGTCGGTTACATGATCGAAATCCACCACGCCGAAATCGGCAAGCGCCTGCTGCACCTGTGCGGCGTAGTCGAGTCGGTTCCGGATCGTGTCGATATCCTGCAACGGCTCGATTTCGCGTGCTTTTTCCATGCCGGGCTCGGAGCCACATTGAAGGACAATCATGTCGATAATCTTGTTGTATTCGAGTTGGTGGAGCATGTTCATGATTGAATCCAGGAGTAGATGTCCGTTTCAGGTGGAGAGGGAAGATGGCCGCCGATAACCTGTCGCACCTCGCGTGCGAAGACACTCACGGCTTGCAGGATGCGTGAGCCGGACTCGAGTTCGAGAATGAAATCCTGAAACGGCGTAGCCCATAGTACGATATAGATCATGCATAGAATGAAGAATCCGATGGCCAATCCGAGCAGGAACCCCAGCAGGCGGTTGAGGAATTGCAGTGTCAGGAGGTCGAGGATCTTATCCAGCAGGATGATCGCGATTCGGGTGAGGATTATGATGACCAGAAATATGGTGACGTAGCTGATGATCGCGGATGCCAGGGGATTGATGTCGAAGTGCTTCAGCAGCAGCGATTGAAGGATCGGTGCATAGCGCATCATCAGGATCAACGCGGCGAAGAATCCGACGAAATGAATCACGGATGCCATGAAGCCTTTTCGCAGTCCGTGGATACCGACAACGATCAGGATGATTGCGAGTATGAGATCGACCATGATACACCGTGCTTTTATAGTTTTGTACAAAGAAAAAAAGAAGGGAGTATAAAGACTCCCTTCAGCGTCAAAAGGTAACGAGCGTTATCAGGAATTCAGCTTTTCGCGTACGATGGCACTAACCAGCTTGCCATCCGCGCGAGTTCCGGTTTTCTCCAGAACGGCCTTCATCATCCTGCCCATGTCCTTCATGCCGTCGGGTTTCTCGGTCGCGAACACATCATCGACGATGCCCTCGACCTCTTCCCGCGTCAGATTTCGCGGCAGGTATTCCATAATGATGGAAATCTCGTTTCGCCCGTTTTCGACCAGGTCCTGACGACCGCCCTTCTCGAACATCTCGATTGCCTGCTCTCGCGCCTTGACTGCTTTATGCAGTACAAGAAGCGATTCTTCGTCGCTGAGCTTTTCGACGATCAATTCGATCTTCCGATTCATCAGATCGGTCTTGATCGAGCGCAGCACCAGAAGACGCGCCTTGTCTCTGGCGAGCATGGCCTTCTTGATGTCCTCGGCAATTCTATCGAGCATCAGGAGTAACGAGCCTTTTTGCGCAGAGCTTTCAGAAGTTTCCTGCGGGCTGCGTTGAGTTTGCGTTTCTTTTTATCACTCGGTTTTTCAAAAACCTGGTGCTTCTTAATATCAGAGAGTATCGAAGCCTTCTCGCACTTCTTTTTGAACTTCTTCAGCATCACTTCAAAGGGTTCACCTTCGCGATGAAATACTGTCGGCACTGACATCACCTCCTTTCTGGTTCAAAATTAGAGCAATTCAACATCGAAAATTGGCGTTTTCGTGTCAAGGGAAATTTCTCCCCCTGGGTACACAGACGTCCACGTCTGTAATAGCTCGCCCGGAGGTCGAGCGCTACGAGGGATACAGCCATGACGTCTGCGTACCGAAAAAAAGGACCACCGCGCAGGTGGTCCTTTGTGTCGGAAATCTATCGGGATCAGCCCTTGTAATCCTTGGCCTTTTCCTTGCCCTTGAGGACGAGGACGCCGCCTTCGGAGAGGGCTTCCATCTCTTTTTCGCCAGGGTAGGTATGGACGGGTGCGATAAACTGCACGCGCTTGCTGATCTCCTTGACGAGGTACGGATCGTAAACCAGTCCGCCGGTCATGAAGATCGCATCGACCTTTCCTTCCAGTGCGGCTGCGTAGCCACCGACTTCCTTGGCGATCTGGTAGCACATGGCGTCCAGAATCTGCTTGGCGTGCTGATCGCCGGCTTTGATGCGGTTTTCGATCTCGATGCCGCTATCGGTGCCGAGGTAGGCGATGAGTCCGGCAGTCTTGCAAAGCTTTGTCGCGAGTTCCTTGTGCGTGTATTTACCGCTGAAGGCGAGCTCGAGCAGGTCGCCGATGGGCAGAGCGCCGGCACGCTGAGGCGAGAAAGGTCCCATACCGAGCAGCGCGTTGTTGACATCGACCACCTTGCCTTTCTTGATCGCCGCGACCGTGATACCGCCGCCCATGTGGATGGCGATCTGGTTCATGTCGTTGAAATCGCGGTTCAGGTCTTTCGCCAGATGGCGTGCAGTGTAACGGATGTTCAGCGCGTGGAACAGCGACTTGCGTTCGATCTCCGGGATACCGGAAATGCGCGCGATGTCTTCGAATTCATCGACGGTCACCGGATCGACGATAAACGCCGGGATATTCAGTTCCTTGCCGATGGAATTCGCGATGAAGGCGCCCAGGTTCGAGGCGTGGGTACGACCCCAGATGGACGGATCTTTCAGGTCGGCGAGCATCTTTTCGCTTACGTTGTACGTTCCGCCGGGAACGGAGCGAACCAGTCCACCGCGGCCCACGACCGCTTCAAGGGTCTCGGGCTCGACATCGTTCTCTTTCAGCGCTTCCATCACCAGGTTTTTACGAAATTCATACTGATCCAGGATTCCGCCGATTTTATCGAGTTCCTCTGGATCGTGGCGAAGCACTTTTACAAAGACTTTTTGATCGTCGTCGAAAACGGCGATTTTGGTTGAAGTAGAACCGGGATTGATAGCCAGTACTCGGTAATTCATTCATCCTCCATACTTGATAGAATCTATATTATCTTTTCATGAAATCATGATTTTGGGGTCATATCCCGTAAATGGTCGGAATGGTCAACTCATTTTTTCAATGCGAGTTGCAGCATCACGCGAACGCCCGTCTCGATGCAGCCCTCATTGGGCAGGAATCGATCCGAGTGCAGGTCTCCAGCGTCCTCCCCGGCGCCCAGCCAGAAGAGTAGTCCGTCGTATTTCGTGGTGAAGAATCCGAAGTCCTCGCCGGTCATGACGGTTTTAGCCTCGATGTGTTTCACATCTTCCGGCAGACGATCCAGAAACGCGCCGTAGAGCTTTTCCGAATTGATCACCGGATCGTAGGTGCTGTGCAGCGTGACCTTGTATTCGACATCGTGCATCCCGGCGGTTGTTCTCGCAACGGTTTCCATCAGGTCGTTCATCTTCTTCCAGTTCTCGCGCCTCAGGCTGCGGGTGGTTCCTTTCATGACACAGTGTTTCGCCACCGCGTTGCGCACGGTGCCGGCGTTCAAGGTACCGACGTAGAATACCACGGAATCGGTGGCGGGAAAGCGCTCGTGCATCAACCGCGACATGGTCTGATAGAACGTGATACCTGCTGAAAGCGCGTCACGACCTGTCTGCGGGAACGCAACATGCGCGGTTTCGCCCGTGAACTCGACGTCGAATTCCTGCGGGATGCCGAAGAATATCCCCGGTCTGGTGGAGACGGTTCCGACCGGCAGTCCGCCCTGAACGTGTAGCGCCCAGGCTTCCCCGATCTCGAAACGATCCAGGATGCCGGTTTTCAAGATTCGTTCGGCGCCGCCAAGTCCTTCCTCGGCGGGTTGGAAGACGAACAGGTAATTTTGATCCGGCTGCTCCGCGACAATCCGGTCGATCAGGCCGAGAAGCACAGTCATGTGGATGTCGTGGCCGCAGGCGTGCATAAAACCTTCGATGCTCGATGCGAAATCACAGCCGGTCATTTCCCTTATCGGCAGCGCGTCCATGTCGGCGCGGAAAAGCCGGTATGGACCATCGCCATGCGTGTATTCCACTACGATGCCCGGGAAGTCGAAGGTGTGGATTTCGATACCGGGTAATCCTTTCAATATACCGAGCAGAAAATCCTGCGTCTGGTGCTCGTTGAAGCCGAGTTCCGGGATCCGATGCAGATCCTTTCGGACTTGAAGCAGATCAATCATGCGTCTTTCCTCTTATATGATCGTGGTTATCAGGGAGCGTTTCGCCTGCCTTCTCATGCGTTTATGCGAGCGCAAGACCTTCCAGATCGTTCTCGGATAGAGTTCATGCTCGACCTTCAACACCTTTTTCGCGATCTCCTCCGGCGACTTGCATCTGCCGATGCCGACCGTTTTCTGCGCGACGATCTCGCCGTCGTCGTATCGATCGTTCACGTAGTGGATCGTCGCGCCGGACATCTTGTCTTTCGACTCGAACACAGCCTCGTGGACCCGCATGCCATACATCCCTTTGCCACCGTATTTCGGCAGCAGCGCCGGGTGGATGTTCACGATCGGGCAATCCGCGTCGCGGATGAACTCCGGCGTCAGCTTTTTCATAAATCCTGCCAGTACAATGAGATCGACTTCCTGCGCCTTGATATATTTCATCAGCTTCTCCTCGAACTGGCCGAAGTCATTCGTCGGCACAAAATAACAGTGTACCCCAAGCTTTGCGCAGCGTTCGTGGATAGGCGCATCTTTTCGGTTGGTAGTCACAAAGGCGATTTCCACCGGCAGCCGCTGCTTCAGGAAGTATTGAAAGATTGCCTCGAAGTTAGAGCCGCGGCTCATCCCGGATGTCAGGATTGCGATGCGTGCCTTCATTCGTTCGAGTCCTCTTTCACGATCTCGAGGTAGAGTTCTTCAAGCTGTTTCTCCGAGACCTCGGCAGGGGCCTGACTCATCAGATCGACAGCCTTGAGCGTCTTGGGGAAGGCGATGACGTCGCGGATGGAATCGGATTGGGTCATCAGCATGACCAGACGATCGATTCCGGGCGCGATTCCGCCGTGCGGCGGCGTTCCGTAGTCCAGCGCCTTGAGGAAGAAGCCGAATTTCTCTTGCAGCTCTTCTTCGGAGAAGCCCAGCACATCGAAAATCTTGCGCTGGATATCGGGCCTGTGGCAGCGGATACTGCCGGAAGACAGCTCCATGCCGTTGCAGACGAGGTCGTAGAGTTCGCCCTGAATCCTATGCCAGTCGGATTCGTTGTCGAAATAGGGGAGATGCTCGGCCTTGGGCAGCGTGAACATGTGGTGCGCGGTCTCCCAGCGCTGATTGTCCTCGTCGTACTCGAAGAGCGGGAAGTCTGTGATCCACAGGAAGTTGAACGAATCCTTCGGGATGATGTCGAGATCGCGAGCGACCTTGTTGCGCACCGCGTCCAGCACCTTGAAGACGATGGTGTTGCGGTCGGCTCCGAAGAGGATCAGGTCGCCGTCTTTCGCACCGGATTTCTGCATAATGCCGGCTTTCTCGTCGTCAGTGAGGAACTTGCTGATGCCGGCGGTCAGTTCGCCGCTCTCGACCTTACAGAATGCCAGACCCTTGCCGCCGACGTGCTTCGCCACATCGGTCAGTTCGTCGATCTGCTTACGTGAATATCCCGCGCAGCCCGGCACTACGATGCAGCGGACGCTTCCACCCGATTTCAGCGCTCCGTAGAATACCTTAAATTCGCTCTTCGCAACGATGTCGCTCACGTCGCAGAGTTCCATGCCGAATCGGGTATCCGGTTTGTCGCTGCCATAGCGGTTCATCGCCTCGTTGTATTGCATTCTGGGGAATGGTGTTACGAGCTTCTTTCCGAGAATCTTCTCGAAGAGTTCAGCCATTAATCCCTCGAGGATCTCGAAGATTTCGTCTTGTGTGACGAAGCTCATCTCGAGATCGAGCTGGGTGAATTCGGGTTGTCTGTCCGCGCGGAGGTCTTCGTCGCGGAAGCAGCGCGCGATCTGGAAGTAGCGGTCGAAGCCGGCGATCATCAGGAGCTGTTTGTAAATCTGGGGCGACTGCGGCAGCGCGAAGAATTTTCCTGGGTGCACGCGGCTGGGAACGAGGTAGTCGCGCGCGCCTTCGGGAGTCGATTTCATCAGCACCGGCGTCTCGATCTCGAAGAACCGCATCTTCGTCAGGTATTCGCGGATGGCGAAGACGATCTTGTGCCGCATGATGATTTTCTGCTGCAATTTCTGCCGTCGGAGGTCAAGGTAGCGATATTCCAGCCGCAGGTCTTCCTCGGCGAGCTGCTTTTCGTTTATCTGCACGGGCAGCGGCTTGCTATCATTGAGCAGTAGCAGTTCGTTTGCCACGACTTCCACCGCGCCGGTCGCCATATCCTTGTTGATATTCTGCGCTTCGCGTGCGCGGACGATGCCGGTCACTGCCATCACGTATTCATTGCGCAGTTTATGCGCTTTTTCGATGACGGCTTCGTTCTCGGGTTCGAAGACGATCTGCACGATACCGGAGACGTCGCGCATGTCGATAAAGATGAGGTTTCCGAGGTCGCGCCGGGTGTGGACGTGTCCCATGAGTGTAATGGTTTGTCCGATATTGGATTCGGTGATTTCGCCGCAGTAGTGCGTTCGTTTTGTGTTGCCTATAAGATCGAGCATTGTAACTCCTGTATTCTGTTTATGTTATATCGATTGTCAGCACTTCGACCAGCCGCAGGACGGGCATTTCATACAGCCTTCGGCATACTCGATGTTCCCGCCGCAGTCCGGGCAGGTGCGATTGACTTTTCGTTCATCGGTCGTCGGTTTCACCGGTTCGTGTGCTTCATTCGAGGTCGGAAGCGGCTCCACCGGCTGATCCAGCGAGGTCTCCAGTGCGGTCGCCACGCCGTCGGCGCAGGATGAGATCACCTTACCCTTGTACCACATCGGCGAGGGACAGCGGATACCCTTGAGCTGCCGTGCGACCGATTCCACCTTGATGTTGGACCGGAGGCACAGCGAGACCAGTCGTGCGATCGCTTCGAGCTGAGCGGAAGCACAACCGCCGACCTTGCCCATCTGGGTAAAGAGCTCGCAAACGCCCTTCTCGTCACTGTTGATGGTCACGTACATGTGTCCGCATCCCGTCTCGATTCGCTGGGTGAAACCGTGGGTGAGTTCGGGCCGATGACGCGGCGCGATGCGGGTTTCCGACGTCGGCTTCGATTCCTTCGTGCCCACGCTGAGCACCTGATTCTCGCGGCTGCCGTCGCGATAGACCGTAACGCCTTTGCAGCCCAGTTCCCAGGCGAGTTCGTACGCCATCTGGACTTCTTCGCGAGTAGCTTCGCGGCGGAAGTTGATCGTCTTGGATACGGCGTTGTCGGTGTATTTCTGGAATGCAGCCTGCATCCGGATGTGCCATTCGGGCGTGATGTCGTGCGATGTGACGAATACTTTCTTGATCTTGTCCGGGATCTCGCTGATGTGCGCGACCGATCCCGCTTCGGCGACCTTCTCCATCAATTCCTGACTGTAGATTCCCGCCTTTTCCAGCGCTTCTTTCAGATAGGGATTCACGTAGAGTAGTTTGTCGTCGTCCATCACGCTCTTGACGAACACCAGCGAGAACTGCGGTTCGATGCCGCTGGAAGTGTCGCAGATCATGCTGATGGTTCCGGTGGGCGCGATGGTGGTGACAGTCGCGTTGCGGATACCGTCCTTGGACATCCGGTTGACCAGCTTGTCCCAATCCAGCTTGCCTTCGCGCTGGAGGTGCTTCGTCTGATAAATGCTGCCTATAAAATTCGGGAACGATCCGCACTCGACAGCCAGCTCGACGGAGCGAAGCTTGCCATGATAATCGATGAATTCCATGATCTCTTCTGCCAGCGCGATCGCCTCTTCGCTGTCGTAGGGAATCTCGAGCTTGTACAGGATATCCGCCCAGCCCATGATGCCCAGTCCGATCTTGCGGTTGGCTTCCACCATCTTCTTGATTTCGGGCAGCGGGAAGTTCGAGCGGTCGATCACGTGATCGAGGAACTCGACGCTGTCGCGAACAACTTCTTTGCAGGCGTCGAAATCGAAGGTGCCGTCCTTCACCAGCGGAGCAAGATTGATCGAGCCGAGGTTGCAGGCCTCGTTGGGGAGGAGCGGTTGCTCGCCGCAGGGATTGGTGCTCTCGATCGTGCCGATGTGCGGCGTTGGATTGTGCTGGTTGATGCGATCGAGGAAGATGATGCCTGGTTCGCCGTTCTTGTGCGCCATCTCGACGATGAGCGAGAAAACATCCCGCGCGGAGAGCTTCTTCACCACCTCGCCGGTGTGCGGCGAGACCAGTTCGTACTCCGAATCCTGATGCACCGCCTGCATGAAGTCGTCGTTGATCGCGACGCTGATGTTGAAGTTGGTCAGTTCCGATGTATTTTCCTTGCAGGTGATGAAATCGATGATCTGCGGGTGGGTGACGTCGAGGATCGCCATGTTGGCGCCGCGCCGTGTCCCGCCCTGCTTGACTGCGTCGGTGGCTGCGTTGAAGACCTTCAGAAACGACAGCGGACCGGATGAAACACCGTTGGTGGATCGTACCGGCGCGTCGGCTTCGCGGAGCTTTGAAAAGCTGAAGCCGGTGCCGCCGCCACTCTTGTGGATGAGCGCGGCGTTCTTGATCGATTCGAAGATGCTGTCCATGCTGTCTTCGATGGGCAGCACGAAACAGGCGGATAATTGCTGCAAGTCGTTACCTGCGTTCATCAGCGTGGGTGAATTGGGCAGGAAACAGCCCGAATCGAGCAGCTTCAAAAAGCGTTCTTTCTTCTCGTCGTCATCGCCGGCGATATTGCCTGCGACGCGCTCGATCAAACCCTGCCAGTCTTCGATGGATTTCCCGTCATTGTCTTTTTTGAAGTATCGTTTCTCCAGTACTTTGATAGCGTTTTCGCTCAGTATCATGGTTTCTCCAATCTATAATCATTATTACTTGTCTGTCCAGTAGTGATACAGGTCGTTGACCGAGCATACCCAACCGCCGTTTTTCTTAGCGTATCGAATCGTGTCCCGGTAGAGCTGGCCCCAGCCCGGGTAATCGATATTGTCGTAGGTCCGGTAGTGCCATAGCAGCGACAGGTGACTTCCCTTCTGTTTGGTGATATTGATTCGCTCGGTCATCCATTTTCTGCCCGATGCGATATTCATGTGCATCGAAATGGGCGAGAAGAGGCTTACATCCATGACGTGCAGCGGGATTTCCAGGATATTGAACGGCCTGTTCTCCTCCAGGTTATACGGCTTGTATGGGTAAGAAATTCCGGCACGGTAACCGGCATGCTCCCAGAAGCCAAGTGTACTGTCGTACTGAATCCCAGCCTGCTCGAGAATCGCGAACGTCTTCTGAAAGGAAAAAGCCAGTCGGTGGCTGCGGTAACCGATCGGGTGGAATCCCGCTTCGCGCAGCAGCGTCAGTTCCTTTTCCAGTTGCTCCGGCGAGAACGCCGCCTCCGGGCTTCCGTGCAGTTCGACGCCTGTGTGATTGAGTAGCGTATAGAAATTCTGGATCTCGGTGCGGTAGTTCGGATCGACGAGGTAGTTCTTGCGCGGATCATCGTTGTCGTCCATAGCGAGCAGGAACGAGGTGGATTGCACACCGTGTTTGTGCTCGTATGCGATCACCTGCGAATGCCTGCGGGTCGGGTTGTAGAACACCCGCTTGTCGAGGTTGTGCAGGATAAGCTTGAAGAGCGCGTGAAGCGGCTGTCGGGTCATGCGCGAAAGATTGTGGCGAATCATCCGCCGGATTTCATCCTGCGTCCAGTAATTCCAGTAATCGACGTCGTGCGACAGCGTCACGCAAAAATCTTTGTTTTCATGCCAGCGTGGCTTGCCTGAGAACTCCGGCAGCTTCATGTTGAATGCGCGATCCAGGATATCGACGTAGTAATCGACCACGGGGATATCCGCGAAGTCCCAGTATTTCTGGTGCGACTTCGTGAAATCGTAGCGGTTTTCTGGAGTCAATTTCTGGTCGGACGCATATTCCTGCCAGCAGGTCAGAAAATAGAACGCCGAGGAGATGATGTCCTTGCGGATGCAGATGCAGCGCTCGCTGAGATGGAACAGGTCGCCCTGCGGCGAGAAGAGAAACGGCAGCATCACCTCGTTGTATTTGAGGAACCGGAACGATTCGTTCGGATAGACAGCCTTCTTCTCGAAGAATTCGTTGGCGTTCGGACTGTGGAATATCTGAACAGGGTAGTGTTCGTCCGCTTTCGTTCCGTAATAGACGTGTATCTGCGCTGATGAATAGCGGTAGAAGAACTTCGGCTGCAAACCGAGGATCCTGCAGAACTGCCGAAAGACATATTCGCTCTTGGGGATGAACGGTTTCTCGACATCCACCAGGATATTCAGGGTACCTTTAAAATATTCCATCTGCTTCTTTTTAGATCAGGACGATATCGAGAATCTGGTCGATGTGATTCACGTAGGTCGCCTTCATTCCTTTGCGGCTAATCGCGTCGATTTCCTCGAACTGGTCGCGGTTTTCCTCCGGCAGGATCACGTGGTCGATTCCCGCGCGCTTGGCGGCGAGTACCTTTTCTCGCACACCGCCGATGGGCAGTACTTTGCCCAGCAGCGTGATCTCGCCGGTCATGGCGATATCGTGCCGTACTTTTCTCCCGGTCAGTAGCGACGCGAGCGAGGTGGTCAGGGTTACGCCGGCGGAGGGTCCGTCTTTGGGAACCGCGCCGGACGGAAGGTGGATGTGAATGTCGATCTCGTCGAATTTCTCAATCTCGAATTTGTATTTCTCCTTCTTGCTTCTGAGGTAAGTCATGGAGATTTTCGCCGATTCCTGCATCACCTCACCCAGCAGACCGGTCAGAACCAGCCTGCCCTTGCCGGGCGACAAGCTGGATTCGCAGAAGAGTATCTCACCGCCGTACGCGGTGAACGCCATGCCGGTAACCACGCTGATTTCCGGCTTTCGATTTGCCATCTCGAGCGAGTATTTGCGCACGCCGAGGAAGTCGCGGACATTCTTTGCGGAGACGATGGTCAGCTTGTCGTAGCCGTCCGCCACCTTTCTCGCGATCTTGCGCATGACTTCCGCGATGCGCCTTTGGAAATTACGCACACCGGCTTCGCGAATGTAATAGCGGTTGATCTCTTCCAGTGCCGATTTCATGAACCGGACGTTCTTGCCTGTCAGCCCGTTATTCTCCATCTCCTTCGGGATGAGGTAGTCGCGCGCGATTTGCAGCTTCTCTTCCTCGATATAGCTGGAGAATTCGATGATCTCCATGCGGTCTCGAAGTGGCGGTGGTATCGTGCCCAGCGAGTTCGCCGTGGTGATGAACAGCACGTCGGAGAGGTCGAACGGCAGGTTGAGGTAGTTATCGACGAACTTGTTATTCTGCTCTGGATCGAGCACCTCGAGCAGCGCCGAGGATGGATCGCCACGAAAGTCGCGCCCCACCTTGTCGATTTCGTCGAGCATGAAGAGCGGGTTGGCAGTGCCGCAACGCTTGATCTCGGTAATGATCTTGCCCGGCATAGCGCCGACGTAGGTTCTCCGATGACCGCGGATTTCGGCTTCGTCGTGGATCCCGCCCAGCGAGATGCGGATGAACTCGCGGTTCATCGACCGTGCGATGGAGCGTCCGAGCGACGTCTTGCCCACGCCCGGAGGACCCACGAAGCAGAGGATCGGGCCCTTGAGTGTGTTCTTCAGCTTCTTGACCGCGATGAATTCGAGGATGCGCTCCTTGGGCTTGTCGAGCCCGTAGTGGTCCTTGGTAAGAATCTGGTCGATCCTGTTCAGGTCGAGCCGGTCTTCCGAATATTTCGTCCACGGGATCTGGATAAGCCAGTCGAGGTAGGTGCGGACGACTGAGTATTCGCTGGACGCGGGTGACATGGCGGAGAGCCGCTCCAGTTCGTCCAGCGCGACCTCTTCCACATAATCGGGGAGCTTCGCCTCTTCGATGGCGGTTTCCCATTTCACGCGCTCCTGATCGATCTCGTCACCCTCGCCGAGTTCCTTGCGGATGGCGTCGAGCTGTTCGCGCAGATAATACTTACGCTGATCTTCGTCCATTTCGAGCTGGATATTGCTGCGGATGCGGTTTTCCAGCTTCATCTGCCGGATGAGTTCGGAGAGATATTTATTAAGCTTCTCGTAGCGGGTTATCACGTTCCAGGTGGAAAGGATGTCCTGCTTCTGCTCGATCTCGAGGTTGACGTTGCCGGCGACGATGTCCGCGACGCGTCCGTCTGGCTTCACCAGCTTCAGACCCTGGATCAACTCGCGATTGACTTCGCTGCTTTCTTCGACGATCTTCTCCAGCAATTCGATGGAGATTTTCTTCAGCGCCGTGATGCGCGGCGAGCTCTTTTTGTTCTCCGGGATCGCCTCAACCTCGACTTGCAGGAAGGGCTGATCCTGTACGACTTTCTCCACCCTGATGCGGGATACGCCCTGCATCAAGAGGCTGATCGAGCCGTCGTTATTGCGGATCATCCGAAGGATGGAGACCGCGGTTCCATATTCGTAGATATCGAGTTCGGTTTCCGATTCCGTATCGTCCCGCGAGAGGAAAAACCCGAGCAGTTTATCCTTGCTCAGAGCATGGTCGATCACCTTCTTCAGGTTTTCGTTGGATACGACCAGCGGGATCATCAGATAGGGGAACATCACGATGTTATTTACGTGAATGACGGGCAGTGTCCGTGGAATTTTCTTATTGATATCACTCATGCTCGTACTCCAATATCTATTATGTCATACTTTTAGACATTCTACTCCATTTCGCCGAACCGTCCAAAAAAAGCAAGCGAAAAAGTCAGTGGATAATGGATAATGATCAATGGATCGTGAGTAATTGGAGGAACGCTCCGTCACAGTTGCGTTTCGGTAGCGTGGTTCCAGGAGTGATACAGCTTTTCGGCAAGGAGATAGAATACCGGCGCTAACAGAACGCCCAGTATCGAATCGATCACATAATGCTGCTTGATATAGACCGTCGAGAGGATCAAGCCGATATTGAAGAAGATATACCACTTACCGAGCTTCGGGAAGTAGCGTATCGCCATGATCGTACAGAGGACGCTGATCAGGCAGTGCGAACTGGGGAAAGCTGCGCCGTTGGAATCACCCATGAAAACCACGTTTTGCAGGAAGGACGCGACCACGTAGCCGTCGAAAAGGTCATTGTGAAGCGTTCCGTAGGCGTAGCTGGGACCAAGCGCGGGTATGATCGTATAGATCAGATAGCAGAGGTAAAAGGCGAAAGTGATATTGGCGATCACATGACGGTAGTGCCGTCGCTTGAAGAACGACAGCATGATCAGCCCGAACACCTGCGCATAGTAAGACATATAGAAAAGCGCCATCAGCTCCGAAAACCACCGCCAGGGAATCAACTCGGCGAACCGATCCGACGGCAGCACGCCACCGAACAACCACTTGTCGATATTCTCCAGCCACGGGTCGATGTACTCCGGGAAGACGATGTACATGTTCTGTTCGATCTGCTTGAAAGTGACTACGATCAGGAACATCGGATACGCCGTGCGAAGCAGGTAGAAGAAGCGATTGCCGCCGGGATTGTTCTCCCAATACGGCAGCGTGACGATCAGGATACCCGATGTCGCCAGATACATCCCCGCGTTGATATACCATCCCGTAACCGCCTTGCGGAACGCGGTAAGCAGTATCGAAACCGCGAGAAGATAGATGATGAAGTAGATATCCGTGATCAGATATCGCTGGAACAGCCTTCGCATGGCAACTCCCGGTATTATTTTCCGTAAAGTTTCCGGTTGCGCGTTTTCAGTGTCAACGAAAAAAGAAGATTCGAGAGCATATTTGACGCGACATTGCGGGACTTAAAACAACATGACAATCCCATGGAATCTATCGGGAATTTCGGAAGGATTGTAGTGAGTGATCAGCCGTATATGTGGATCAACATCGTTTGGAAATTATATTTATTTTCTGCTTGACATAAGGCAAGGGGAGTAACTAACTATATCTTGGGGTGATACTTGGAGGAAATATGCGAAATGTAATTCTCCGGATTCTCATCATTATGCTATCTGGTACTTCTCTTCATTCTTTTGCCGGCGGAGACGGATCATCATCGAATCCTTTTCAAGTCAGCACACTCATCGAGTTACAGGTCGTTAAAACTTTTCCGGGATCGCACTTCATTCTCATCGACGATATTGACGCGACGGATACCCAGACCTGGAATGGAGGTGCTGGATTCGATCCCATTGGAACGTCGACCATTCCATTCCTCGGCACGTTCGACGGTCAGGGTTACTCGATCGACAATTTGTATATCGATCGCTCGACTGTTAACAACAACTCGTTGTTTGGCTATACCAACGGTGCCGTGATATCGAATGTCATGTTGACGAACTGCAATATTACCGGTGATGGGCGTACGGCTGCTCTGGCTGGATATCTCATCAACAGTACGGTCACTGCCTGCGGCTCGACGGGATCTGTCAACTCCTATTCAGCCGGTGGTGGGCTCGTGGGCCGGATGAGCGTGTCCACGATCATCGATTGTTTTTCTGCCGTGAATGTCAGTGGGACGGGAAATGGCAATTTTTTCGGTGGACTCGTCGGTGCAACGGAAAGCAACTGCACGATTAAAAACTGCTTCGCGCGCGGCAGCGTGACCGGTAACGATCGGGTCGGCGGATTGGTGGGGACGCTGTCGGAAGCGTTACTCGAGTGTTGTTACAGTACCGGAGCCGTAAACTGCAGCAATGAAGACAGTGGCGGGTTGGTCGGTAATGTTTCGGGAACATATACCGCCAATTACTGTTTCTGGGATACCGAAACATCGAATAAAGGATCGAGTCCCGTCGGAACCGGTAAGACGACCGCCGAGATGAAGTATTTCTACATGTATCATGGCGACCAATGGGACTTCGTTTCAGAATGGTCGAATGGAGTCAATGACTACTGGGACATGGACTTTGACGGTGTATATAATAACGGCTATCCGTATCTCGCGTGGCAGGACGGGGATGATAATTCGATCGCCAATCCTGAAGGTAATGGGACGGGAACAACACCCTATCTGATCGAAGATTTGTTCGACTTGTTCTGGTTGTCGGCGAACAGGGACAAGTGGTCTGCGTCTTTCCTGCAAACTGCCGATATCGATGCCGAAGATACCGTAAACTGGAATGGTGGTCAAGGTTTCAGTCCGATTGGAACCGGGGATAGTGGATTCCACGGAGATTACAATGGTGACGGGCATTCAATCGAGAATCTGTTTATCGACAGAACCACCGATTATGTGGCTCTTTTTGGACGGCTGGACATGGGGACTTGTCAAGGCGTGAACCTCATTGATGCGGATGTAAGCGGAAACGAGAACGTGGGCGCTATTGCCGGGATGATATATCACTACTCGAGCGTTGAGAACTGTTCCAGTACGGGGAATGTAACGGGTTCAATGTATGTTGGCGGTCTTGCCGGAGTAACTCAATTTAGCAGTCAGGTCGGATTCTGTTTCAGTAATGCCGATGTTTATAGTCCGCATTATGTTGGCGGTTTCCTGGGATACAACGGCAACTCATCTACTATAACTAATTGTTACAGCAATGGATATGCCCAGGGAGCGACTTACGTCGGAGGTTTTACGGGAAGGAATAATTCAACAATATCGAATTGTTACAGCACTGGTAATGTGTCGGGTACTTCAACCACTGGCGGATTTACCGGTTTCAGCGGCACCAATGTGACCGGATGTTTCTGGGATATCGATACGTCGGGGCAGACAACGAGCGCTTGCGGAACCGGATTGCACACGGCCGATATGCAGACGCTATCAATTTACCTCGATGCCGGCTGGGACTTTATCGGTGAATCCATCAACGGAGCCGAGGATATCTGGATTCTCCTCGACAACGAGTATCCTTCGTTCAATCCCTATACGGGATTCGCGATTTCGGAGGTAAGCGATGTCTTGGGCGATCAGGGACACCAGCTCAAGCTGCGCTGGGTACGCTCCGATCAGGATATTTGCTACAATCCAAACAGGTTATACACGATATGGCGCTTGGAAGAAGATTTGCGATCGCTCTCCGGCGATGTCCTTCTCATTGACGATCCGATGGATTACATGAGTCGAGAGGGGGAAGACCTTCGCCCCGTGGTTCTCCACAGTCGTGATGAGTACTGGACCTTTATTGAAACCATTCCCGCATCCGCTTTCCCGGAATACATGTACGTAGCGCCTACGCTGGTCGATTCGAGTGCGGTGCTCGATCCCGGCGATTACATGTCGTCCTTCATGATTCTGTTCTACTTCGAATATGGCTACCTGCGCTCCAATATCGCCTCCGGCTACTCGGTCGATAACATCGCGCCGTATGGTGCCTCCGGCGTCACGCTGGCGTTCGACAGCTCACGCACCGATTCTGCCTTGCTAAGCTGGAACGAGGTTACAGAGGGCGGCTACAACGGCAACAGCTATCCGGAAGAAAACGGTATCTGGTATCGCATTTATAGTAGTGATCATCCCGACTTCGTATGCAACGAATCGACGCTGATTCAGACGACGCAGGATACGAGCATCGATGTCGATCCGGCAGGTGCGGAAAGGCGCTTCTATAATGTCGTGGTGAGTGATCAGCCGTAGTCGATCCAATTTCTCAATTTCACCAACCCGTCGCAAGGCGGGTTTTTTTCTTTGAGAAACACCGTCTTGTTCTAACAAATCGATAATCAGTCTCCGAGAACGTATATCGTTGCGATATCGCTACTATCGGGTGTTCACGATGCGATATCCATAACCAGTCTCCGCTTTCGATAATTCTTATGACTGTGAGAGGATATTCTGAAATCAGCGCATGTCCTTATCCTGCGGCATATTATGACTCACTTTCCATATTGGCATCGTCATTGCTGATAGAACCTCTAAAAATGCAGTGAATCATTCTCGGGAGGAAAATATGCTACATCGCGCTATACTTGTTTTATCGGCATTGTTATTCATCATGAACCTTTTTGCCTTTGCCGGAGGAGACGGCTCGGAAGAAAATCCCTATCAAGTCAGCACCGTCAACGAACTCCAGGATTGCGGAAACCATCCTGCTTCGCATTTCATCCAGATTTGCGACATCGACGCAAGTGAAACGGCAGGCTGGAACGATGGGGCTGGTTTCAGCCCGATCGGAAGCGAATCCACCCTATTCACAGGCTCGTACGATGGCCAGGGATACACGATCGACGGGCTGTACATCGATCGTCCGAGTAGAAATTACACCGGCTTCTTCGGCAAGGTGAGAAATTGTGAATTACAAAATATCCGATTCGAAAATTGCAGCATTACCGGAGCGATGTGCGTGGGAGCACTGGCAGGTGATGGCAGTAATATCTACGTTTCCGGCTGCTATGTCGATGGCACCGTATCGGGAAGTGAATGTGTGGGATCCGTTGTTGGACATACTGGTGATGATTCATTGATTCAAAACTGCTCAAGCAATGGCTCTGCAACATCATCCGGTAGCAAGGTGGCCGGAATCACCGCCTACTTGGGGCAGCTTTCATCCATCAAAAGGTGTTGTAATACGACGCAAGTATATAGTCCGTCACGATGTGGTGGTATTGCTGGAATGTGTGCAGGCAATTCAAGCATCCAATGCTGCTATAATACAGGAGCAATCATTGGGGGTAGCATAATGGGCGGAATCGTCGGATTAACTTACGGAACAAGTTTCGTCCAGTGCTACAGTACAGGTTTGGTATCGAGCGGCACGAATTCGGGGGGGCTGAGCGGACAGAGTTCGGGCTCGTCGTATAACGCTTGTTTCTGGAATGTGGAATCCTCCTATCAATCAACCAGTGCTGGCGGAATCGGACTGACGAGAGCGGAAATGAATACGCTATCGACCTACACCGACGCTGGTTGGGATTTCGTATCCGAGACGACCAACGGCACGAACGACTACTGGGATATGGATATATACGGCGATGCCTATTATCGTTATCCCAGTCTAGCGTGGGAAGACGGCGATGCGCAGTACCTCTATGTCCCCTCGGGATCCGGCATCGAATCGGATCCGTACCGGATCGAATTGATCGAGCACCTCGCATGGCTTTCGGCATCGGTATCGGACTGGGATGCTTATTTCATCCAGACCTGCGACATCGACGCAGCCCCCGCAAGTAGCTGGCACGATGGCGAAGGTTTCTTCCCGATCGGAAATGTTGAAACCGCTTTTTCGGGCCACTACGACGGTCAGGGATTTACAATCGACGGGCTGAACCTCAACCGCCCCATCGATTACGATGTGGCGCTATTCGGCCGGATATCAGACGGAGGCGCGATCGAGAATCTCCACATGACCGATGTTGATATTACAGGCTATGCTTGCGTGGGCGGGCTTGCGGGGTATATTGGGGAAGGCAGTCAGGTGTCAGGCTGCTCGGTTACAGGCAACGTTACGGCACAATCCAATTCGGGACTACTGGTTGCCTCGGTATTTTCCGGCTCGACCGTTACCGATTCCTGGGCGCAGGGTGTACTGGACGTTGTCGGTGACTACGCAGGTGGTCTTGTGGGCTCGGTGACCGATTCATCGTCTGTCAGTCGATGCCATACCGATGTCACGTCCAGCGGGAGTGACTACGTCGGCGGTCTAATCGGTTATGCGAGAGCCTCGGATGTCATCGACTGCTACAGCATGGGCTCCGCAACGGGCGAGAACTGTATCGGCGGCTCGGTCGGATTTATCTATGGCGGAACCCTTTCCAATAGCTTCAGTACCGCGACTGTATCCGGTACGAGCACGGGCGCACGTAGCGGTGGTCTGATCGGTCTGACATACGGAAGTACGGTACAGGATTGCTACGCCACCGGAGACGTGACGCAAAGCAATCAGGCAGGCGGATTGATCGGCTCTATCATGGATACGGATGTGATTCACTGTTACTGCACGGGCAGCGTTGAATGCAATGGAGACTCTCACGGCGGCATGATCGGCACCACGGACGATCTTTCGGTCTGCACGGATTCGTTTTGGGATACAGAGTCGTCCGGGCAGTCTGAAAGCCATGGGGGCGAAGGAAAAACGACTGCCGAGATGAAATCTCCCTACATGTATCATTCCCACGGCTGGGACTTAGTGTCGGAAAATATTAACGGAACCGCGGATACGTGGGACATCGATCTGGATGGCTCCTGCAACGGCGGATACCTCGTTCTAAGCTGGGAAACAGGCGAACCTTATTTTGCCGGGCCTTCGGGTTCGGGTACGAGTTCGAGTCCATACCTCATAGAACAGCTTTCAGATCTGTGGTGGATATCCGTGAACAACAATATGTGGTCGAAAGTCTATCGGCAAACTGCCGATATCGATGCCACCGATACGGCGAACTGGTATCAGGGGAATGGACTGCCACGGATCGGGATTTCATCAGGCAGTGCTTTTAGCGGTACGTACGACGGCGGTAATCATACAATCCGGAATCTTCACATGGTTAGCGCGGATACCTGGGGCCTGGGCTTGTTTTCTTTCTGTAATGGAGCGCATATTCGCAACCTGGGTGTAATCGACGCGGATGTCGATGGATACTATGATGTCGGTATCATCGCTGGGGACTTTCATTCATCCACAATGGATCGTTGCTACGCTTCCGGACACGCGGATGGATTTGGTGTGGTGGGTGGTGTCGTTGGTAAGGTCAGTAATTCTTCCATATCTGATAGCTACAATCATGCCACGGTCCATGGCGATTGGTCTGCAGGCGGCTTTGCGTCGTGGTGGCTAAACACCATATACGATCGCACATTCAAGAATTGCTACTCTATTGGTCGAGTCACCAGCAGCGGTACAAAAGGTGGCTTTTTGGGAAGTAACGACACGGGCAGGTCTCTACCAACCTGTTTCTGGGATATGGAGACATCGGGTCGAACGACCAGCGAAGGCGGTGTCGGGCTTACCACCGCCGAAATGAAGACGCTTTCAACCTATATCGATGCCGGCTGGGACTTTGTGTCCGAATCGGATAACGGCTCAGATGACTACTGGGATATGGATATATACAACGAGTACAGCGATGGTTACCCGTATCTTTCCTGGCAGGATGGCGATGGGCAATCGATGTGTGTCGTTCAGGGTAGCGGAACCACGGAAGACCCATACCTGATCGGCTTGCCTGCCGAATTGCAGTGGATGAGCAGGTCCCCTTCCGAGTGGGATAAGTGCTTCCGGCAGATCGCCGACATCGACGCCGGCGATACGGAGAACTGGGACAACGGAAAGGGCTTCAGCCCCGTCGGAAACACCAGTACAGCGTTTTCCGGTGAATATGACGGTCAGGGATTCAGCATTGACGGGCTATTCATACATCGGGATTCGACGAACGAAAATGGGCTGTTCGGTCAGGTTACCGGCGGTACGATTTCGAACCTCAATGTGCTGAATTGCAATATAACCGGCAAGTACCGGACAGGTGCTGTCGTCGCTTCCTGTAACGACGCCACGATCGTGAACTGCACATCGTCCGGAACCATTAGCACGAACAACGGCGGTGGCGGAATTGTGGGAAGAATGCGTGAGACGACGGTCGAGCGGTGCGGTTCATCGGTTGACATAAGCTCCTATGCAAGTACTGGGAAAAACTGCGGTGGTCTGGTGGGAATTACCTCACAGGACTGTGTGATTCGTAATAGCTATGCACACGGATCTGTCGAAGCGTGTAATTATTGTGGCGGATTGGTCGGAGACATGGAGGACACGGATGTTCAGTACTGCTACAGCACAGGTGCGGTGACGACCGATACGACGCCTGTGGGTGGATTGATCGGCGATATCTCGGGAGAGTATGCTGTTGTCGGCTGTTTCTGGGATACCGGGACATCCGGGCAGAGCACAAGTCCCGCAGGAACAGGATTATCTACTGCCGAGATGAAGACAATGACCACCTACACGGACGCTGGTTGGGATTTTTATGGCGAATCGGAAAACGGAACCGAGGATATCTGGTTGATTTCGGCTGGAAATTACCCGGGATTCAACGATCTATCAGCGCCGGTTATCACTTCGATCGAAGATATGCCGCACGATCAGGGGCATCAGGTCATGGTTTGTTGGGACGAAGCGAAAACGGACACACACGACGATCCCGAGTCCTATTACAAGCTGTATCGTATGGTTAGCGACCAATGGGAGCTTCTGGCGACGATCCAGGACGATAGCGCCGAATATACGTATAACGCGGCGACGCTCGTCGATTCCAGCGCCACGCTCGAACTCGAGGATTATCTGGCGACATTCAAGGTCGTGTACGAGTTCAGCGGAGGCAATATCGAGTCCACTACCGAAGCAGGCTACTCTGTCGATAATATTTCCCCGTATGCCACATCGGGTGTAACGCTGTCATTTAACGTATCCCGCGCTGTCTCAGCACGGAAATCATCCGGCGGAAGCCGCACCGATTCCGCGACGCTGTCGTGGAACGCGGTCACCGAAGGCGGGTACAACGGAAACAGTTATCCGGAGCTGAACGGTGTCTGGTACCGCGTTTATGCCGGCGATACGCCCGATTTTGTTTGTGACGCGACCACGCTGCTGGGAACAACACAAAACACGAGCTACGAAACAACCTCTACGGACTCAGCCATGAAATTCTACAAAGTCGTAGTGAGTGATCAGCAATAATCAAAGAATGAGAGGAGAATCTATGTATTATCGCGCACCGATATTCTTATTTTTCATCGCTTTATCGTTAAACCTCCTCGCCTTCGCGGGTGGCGACGGTTCCAAAGACGATCCTTATCAGGTCAGCACACTGGTCGATCTTCAGGATGTTGCGTACTACCCCGATTCGTGCTTCATTCAGATATGCGATATCGACGCGGGTGAGTCGCAGGCATGGAACGACAGTCTTGGCTTTCTACCAATCGGTGACGAAACCACGCCATTCACCGGCACCTACGACGGGCAGTTCTACTCCATCGACAATCTGTTCATCAACAGAACCGATACGGACGAGAATGGATTGTTCGGGAGGGTAATGGAAGGTGAGGTCACGAATCTGCAAGTGTTGAATTGCAGTATAACGGGTGGGTATCGCACCGGGGCAGTCACGGGTTGGTGTAGCGACGCCACGATTGCCAATTGCTATTCGTCCGGAACGGTCAGCACGATAAACGGAGGCGGAGGCGTTGCGGGAAGAATCGTCGGGACGCTTGTAGATTGTTGTGCATCGGTGGTGGATGTCAGCTCCTATACTTCCGGCAGTCATTGCGGAGGTCTTGTCGGCGGTGCGATCGAGAATAGTGTGATTTCAAACTCCTACGCGCTCGGAAGCGTCAGTTGCGATAACAAATGCGGCGGCCTGGTCGGAACGCTGGAAGATTCGTCGGTTGAATACTGCTATAGCACCGCGTCCGTGTCGGCGACTGAAGATGTTGGCGGACTGGTCGGCTATGTAGATGGAACTACTACCGTGACGGCAAGTTTCTGGAACACGGAGACCTCCGGGCAATCGACCAGCGCTGGCGGCGAAGGCAAGACGACCGCCCGGATGAAACAATGCATGACCTACATAGATGCAGGCTGGGACTTTGTGTCCGAGATAGCAAACGGCACGGACGATGTATGGGACATGGATCTCCTTAACGACTATAACGACTCATATCCTTATCTCTCATGGCAGGATGGCGATACCGAGTTGTTGTCCATACCGGTCGGAAGCGGGACCGAAGCGGATCCCTATCTGATCGAGACGCTGGATCATCTCGCATGGCTTTCTGCATCGCCATCGGTCTGGGACCAATACTTTCTGCAAACTGCCGATATCGACGCCAATGATACCCAGAATTGGAACAATGGAGCCGGTTTCTGGCACATCGGAAATAGCACGACGAATTTCACCGGTTACTACGATGGTGACGAACACGTGATTGATGGACTTTACATTCATCCAGGAATAACGGAAGTCGGTTTTTTCAGTGAAACGAATGATGCCACAATCGAGAATCTGACTTTAGCCAATGCCGACGTCGAAGCCAGCACCGATGGCGGTGTACTTGCTGGAAAATTCTTTTATTCAACTGCGACAAACTGTCACAGCAGCGGAACGGTAAATGCCTGTTATGCGGGGGGATTGATTGGATACCCCTATCATTCAACGATCACGCTCTGCTCCAGCTCTGCAAGTGCATTCGGTGATAGTGATGCCGGTGGATTGATTGGTTATTGTAGCTCTTCAGCGATCATCCAATCATTCGCAACGGGCCGTGTGGAAAGTGACGAAGAAACTGGAGGCCTGGTTGGTGACTTGCTATCATCATCCATCAGCTTGTCTTTCGCAACGGGCCATGTGGAGGGAGATGACAACGTCGGTGGTCTGGCTGGTCATGTAGAGAACTCGACAATCAACCAGTCATACGCTACCGGTAACGTTACCGGTGGCGAGGATGCCGGAGGACTGGTTGGTTATCTGGAATCGGGCAATGCGTACGATTGTTTTAGCACAGGCGATACGGATGGAGATTGGGCAGGTGGTCTGGTAAGTGATCTTGGAGGTACTGTCAATCGCTGCTATAGCACGGGATATGTGTCCGGTAGTAATAATGAAGGAGGCCTGGTCGGATATTTGCGAATTGACGGCTACACGATCGCATCGTTTTGGGATGTAGAGACTTCCGGCCAGAGCACTAGTCACGGAGGTAAAGGGCTGACGTCTACAGAGATGAAGACTTTGATGATATACATCTTGAGTGGCTGGGATTTTCCGGGTGAAACTGAAAATGGTTTTGATGATATCTGGGTGCTGGACAGCTCCATGAACGACGGTTACCCGACCCTTGCCTGGCAGGGCGGCACATCGGAATTAATCGCTGCACCCGAAGGTGATGGGACTGAGGGAAATCCTTATCTGATCGACAGTCTGGACGATCTCTTCTGGATATCGCTAAACACGAATGCCTGGTATAGGCAATTCCTGCAAACTGCCGACATCGACGCCGGAGAAACCCGAAACTGGTTCGGCGACAATGGTTTCATCCCGATCGGAAAAGAGGGGGAGGCGTTCCTCGGTAGCTATGACGGTCAGGGATTTACGATCAGCGGACTCTACATCAATCGGAGCGATACGGAAAACGTAGGGCTTTGGGGCTATACCGACGGTGCTGAAATCACAGATGTCAACCTGACCAATGTAGTGATACGCGGCTCGGTGCATGTAGGTGCTCTTATCGGTACCGCCGCATATTCTACGGTTGTTTCCGGTTGCGCGAGTAGCGGAAATGTGACTGGCGCAGAGGATATTGGCGGATTGGTTGGTCTCACGTTCTCTTGCTCAATTACGAATTGTCATACTGATGGCACAGTGTTGTCTAATCAGGTAATTGGCGGGAAAACAGGCGGCTTGGTCGGATTGCACAGCCATGGCGGAAACATAGCGGATTGCTATAGCGAGGCGGATGTTTCTGGCGCGAATCTGGTCGGAGGCCTGATCGGGAAAAGCTATAACGCCGGACAGGCAACGGGAACGGTAACGCAGTGCTATAGTGTCGGAGATGTTTACGGTACCGGCTCTTACGTCGGTGGTCTGTTTGGATTTGTCGATGATTACACACACCTAACTGATTCATACTCTGTCGGAAATGCGACAGGCAATAGCTATGTGGGCGGATTGGCCGGTTCTTGTTCTTCCAACGCTACGGTAATGAATTGCTACAGTGTCGGAAGCGTTACCGGAGACACGTATGTCGGGGGATTGCTGGGATCGAACAACAGCTCGTGCATCAGCGCGTCGTTCTGGGACACCCAAACCACGGGCCAAAGCACCAGCGCTGGCGGAACCGGAAAGACGACCGCCGAGATGAAGACGATGACAACATACACGAACGCCGGATGGGACTTTGTAGGCGAAATACAAAACGGAACCGAGGATGTCTGGATCCTTTTCGCCAACGAGTATCCGAGCTTCGCCAGCTATACCATTCCGCCTGTCATCACGAGTGTAAACGATGTCCCGGGCGACCAGGGGCATCAGATCGATCTGGTGTGGAACAAGTCGTCCCAGGATTTTGCCTATAGCCCGAACAGATTCTACTCCGTGTGGCGTCTGGTGGAAGATACGCGTGCAATTGGTTCGGCAGTCGTGATCGAGGATCCCGAGCAGTTTGTCACCCCGGAAGGCAGCCAGGCGATCATCCTGCATCAGCGGGACGACTACTGGACATGGCTCGCGACGATCCCCGCCATGATGCACAATCAATACTCCTACATCTCGCCGACTCTGATCGACTCCTGCGCTTCGCTCTCACCGGAGGAATACCGGTCAACCTACATGGTTTACTACCATTTCGAGACCGGTTTTCTCGCGTCGAACGAGGAATCCGGCTACTCGGTCGATAACATCGCGCCCTACGCGACATCCGGCATGACGCTGGCATTCAACGCGAACCGCAACGTATCCGCGCGAAAATTGTCCGGCAGATCTCGCTCCGAATCCGCGACGTTGTCGTGGAACGAAGTAAGGGAGGGCGGCTACTTGGGCAACAGCTATCCGGAGCGGAATGGTGTCTGGTATCGTGTTTACGCCGGTGATACACCCGACTTCGAATGCGACGAATCGACGCTTCTCGAAACGTCGCAGGATACCAGTATAACCGTCGATCCTTCGGACGCGACGATCAGGTTCTTCAAAGTCGTGGTGAGTGATCAGCCGTAAACAGCAATCTTCTCACATATCAGCGCTCGGGGTAAAACTGAGCGCTATTTCTTTTTCTTCCGATCTTTGGAGTACGTGATCAGCGGTTTGCTTCCCTTCTCATGGAAGGATTGGATAATCATTTCGGCTTTGCTGAACGGGACATTGATGAACGAGAAATTATCCAGCACCTGCACATCCTTGATCTGTCTTTTCTTGAGTGCTACACGACTCATGATCATATCGACCAGGGATCGTTCGTTGATGCCGTCACGCTTGCCGCGAGCTACGAAAAGACGCGTGATGCCCTGTTTGTCCAGATTCTCTTCCTTCGAATAGACGGGCTGAATGGTACCGTAAACGTCGGGATTGATTTCGTCTTCGAAGCAGTAGTTCAGGATGGAAGCCAGTACCGTAGTCGGGTTGTTGGTTTCGATAAGTCCTTTTGCCCAGTTGAAATACTTGTCTTCAATCTTGTCGCTCATGATCGCTTGTAAATCGTTCGCGATTTTCTGCTTCTTGGCTTGAATGATCTCATCCACATCCGGGATCGTCGATTTCTTGATGTCCGTGTTGGCGAATTTCTGGATATAGATAAGGCGTTTGTACTCACTGGACGTGATGAATGTAATTGCCGTACCTTCATTACCTGCTCTACCGGTTCTCCCGATCCGGTGAACATACGCTTCAGCGTCGTGTGGAAGCGAGTAATTGATCACGTGGGTCAAATTACTTACATCGATGCCTCGGGCAGCGACATCAGTCGCGACGAGGATGTTGATCTTCATTTCCTTGAACTTGTTGAGTGTTCGTTCTCTTCTGCCCTGATGGATGTCACCATGAATGGCCTCGGCATCGTAGCCACGGTCGAGAAGCTGATTCACGAGAGTATCGACATCGTTTTTCGTACGGCAAAAAACAAGACCGTAGAAGTCATCTTCAAAATCGATGATGCGGCATAGGGCTTCAAGTTTGTCAGATGCCTTCACCTCGAAATAAATCTGTTCCGTGAGATTGGTGGTAAGTTGTTCTTTCTCGACGGAGAGAAGTTTATAGCCTTCCATGTATTGATGTGCCAGCTTCTTGATCTTCTCCGGCATCGTGGCGGAGAAGAGCAGGGTGCGCTTGGTATCGTTGGTGTGCTTCATGATCTCTTCCATGTCGTCGATGAAGCCCATGTTCAGCATCTCGTCCGCCTCGTCCAGGATTAGGTAGTCAATCTTGCTGAAATCCAGCGTCCTGCGCCGGATGTGGTCGATGATGCGGCCAGGCGTTCCCACGATGATCTGTACGCTCTTCTTCAAGCGCCTGAACTGCTGTTCGATCGATTGTCCGCCGTAGATGGGGACAGTGCGGATGCTCTTCTTTCCTCTGAGCGAGTGGATCTCTTCCGATACCTGGATCGCCAGTTCGCGCGTCGGAACGAGGATCAATGCGCATACGTCTTCGGACTCGGGATCGATCATATCCAGCAGCGGCAGCCCGAACGCGGCGGTCTTGCCGGTTCCAGTCTGTGCCTGGGCGATGATGTTGCATTCTTCTTGAAGCATGACGGGAATGGTGAGTGACTGGATTTCGGTAGGTTCTTCGAAACCTTTCGCGGTGATCGCACTCAGGGCACTTTCGGAAAGCCCCAACTCATTGAAATTCATCTCTTTATTCATAGATTCTCCATTTGTTTGCCTTGAAAATTATGGAGAATGAATTTACATAATTTCAGGGACAAAGATTTTGCTTAGATCGCAATACAATTATAAAATACATGCAGTTAATTGATTTTCAAACAACTAATTGATGTTTGCAGATTTAAGCTCGATACAAAATTCGAGATACGGGTTTTCTTGTCAAAGTAATTCGATATTATTTTCAGAAACGTGAAACAATCGGCCCAATTCCTCGATCTGCTCCTTGCTCAATCCCCTGACATCTCGTCTTCCGAGCAGGAGATACTGCGATTTTGCGGAGTGTTCCATCACCTCGAGGTTTCTGAAGCAGGCGGTGAGTGAATCGCCCATCAGAACGACGCCGTGGTTACGCAGGATGAGTGCGTTGGATTTCCCGGATGCGTCGCCGACGGCGAGCGAAAGTTCCCGGCTTCCGGGCGGATGGTAGGGCACGTATTCGATTCGCGGGATGAAGATGAAGGTCTCGGAAAAGAGGTCGTTGCGGAGCTTTGTATCGATCACGCTGAAGAGCGACGCAAACACAGGGTGCGCGTGGATAATAGCCTTGATATCCGGTCGTCGGCGATAGATCTCCAGGTGCATCTGGATCTCGCAGGTGGGCTTGTTGTCGTTGAGGAGACAGTAATCGCATTCCTTCATCTGCAGGACGCAGAGGTCGCGAGGCGCGAGGGAACCCTTGTCCCTGCCGGTGGGCGAACAGACGACATAGTCATCGAGCCGGACGCTGAGGTTGCCGCCGGAGGAGGTGGTCAGGCTGCGGTCGTAGATACGTTGAAACCAGTCGATCAGATCCTGTTTTACTTCGGCGAGTTGATTATGCATCAGAATATTCCTACGAAGGTGATGGTATCGCTCCAGCCGGTGTTGCCGGAGGCGTTGGTTGCGCGTAGCTGTAGTTCGTTTTGCCCTGACAGGATCGGCAGCAGTTCGATCAGTATGCCGTTTGTGGCGATGATGGTCTCCTGTCCGTTGAAGGTCATGATGTAGCGCGTGCCGTCGAAACTGCCCGTACTCCCGGACTGGTTGCGGTTCCGCAGAATTCCTTCCAGCGAAACGGTGGTGGATGCATAATGATTGCCGTTGAGTGGACTTTCGATGTCGAAGCTCGGCATCGGATAACCCGGTTCGGTCAGGATTTGCGAAATCTGGTAGGTTTCGGGAACGGTAATCTGACCTTCCCACTCGTTGTAACCCGGTTTGTAGAGCCTGAGAGTATAGGTACCCTGCGGAATGGCCTGCAGGATAACCGGCGTGTATTGATAGATGGAGGCGTCGTCCATATAGATCAGCGCTCCCTGAGGATCGGTCTCGAGCGACACCTGATAGCCGATACCGGAGCCGTAATGCTGGTCGCCGTAGATCCGCCAACTGGTAACATCCTTGTAGAAGTAGGAGATATCGCCGTGGTCGGTGGGCTCGGTGTAAACGTCGGTCGCGTCGCTGCCGGTCATGGTCATGGTGAAACTCGCGGTTGCGTTCAAGCCGTCCTTGTCGATTTCGATGTCTTCGATCTCCATCGAGTTGTATAGCGCCATGCGGATTTCCCATGTGTAGCGTTCGCTGGTGAGGTTGTCGCCCTGATGCATGTAATCTTCATGGTAACAATCCATGATCCCGTCAAGATCGCGCAAGTTGAACATTTCCACGATATCATCGAGGATTTCCGTAATCAGCACTTCCGCGACATCTTCGTCGTCCGTACTGCCCGAACACGCTGTCAGGGCTAGTATGGCAATCAGTATCGCTCCGAACCAGATCGTTCTATTCATCGCCTTTCTCCAGGATTGCCACATTCTCGATGTGGTAGGTTTGGGGAAACATATCGAACGGTTGAACCCTTTTCAGACGGTAGCCTTTCTTCATCAGCATCCGGATATCGCGCACCTGCGTGGATGGATTGCAACTGATATAGATAATTTTGGGAATTCCCTGCACATGCTCGATGATATCCGCGTCCAGCCCCCGCCGCGGCGGATCGAAAATGATCGCGTCGATATCGTGCTGCTCGACCAGTTTCGGTATCGCGTCCTCGACGTTCGCCTCGATGAATTCGCAGTTGGTGATGTTGTTCTGTGCGGCGTTCTCTTCGGCGTCCCGGCAGGCGCTGGCGTTGCGCTCGATGCAGAAGACCTTTTCGGCCTTTTCACTGATGTAAAGCCCGATAGAGCCGATACCGCTGTAGGCGTCGATCACGCATTTGTTCTTGCCGGTCTTGTCGCGGATATAGCTGTACAGCGTGTGCGTTTGCTGCGAATTGATCTGGAAAAAGGAGCGATAGTTGATCTTGAATGCCCTCGAGCCGATGTCTTCGAAGATATGCGCTCTGCCCCAGAGGATCTTCTCGTCGGGTCCCAGGATGGTGTTGCCGGGTGATCGGTTGATGTTCTGCACGATTCCGACCATCTGCGGAAAGTCGATTGTCATCTGTCGGACGAGTTGCTTCGTGAAGGGCAGCTTGGCGTTGCGGGTGACGATAATCACCACGAACTCCCCGCGCGAGATGGAGTATCGAATGCCGATGTGGCGAACGCAGCCGGTGTGCGTGTTTTCGTTGTAGGGCGTTGCTTTGGCAGCAGTCATGTAGTTGGAGAATACCGTCACCACGCGATCGAATACTTCCGGCTGAATACGGCAATCCTTATGCGGAACCACCGTGTGACTCATCCGCGCGTACATCCCGATGCCGTCCACCGAGACGGGCAGGAAACTCTTGTTGCGGTAGTTGAACGGTTCCTCCGCCGCGATGATGGGGTAGATGCGACCGAACTCGTTGAAAAACGACTCGATCACCTGTTGCTTGAAAAGGATCTGGATTTCGTACGGGAGGTTCAGCCAGTCGCAGCCGCCGCACTCTCCGAATACTTCGCAGCCCGGATCGATGCGATGGGGTGAGGTCTGGATGAAATTCTCGATCCTGCCGATGAGAATCCCCTTCTTGCGGTGCATCACGCGGACATCGACAATGTCTTCCGGCACCGCATTGATCACGAATATGGTATGACCTTCTGCGTGTCCCAGCCCAAAACCTTTGAACACCAGCTTTTCGATGGAAACGGCTTTCAACAATTGTTCTTCTTGCATGGAATCTTTCCGATAAGATGGTGAAAGAGAAGCTTCCAGACGACGAGGATCGCCTCGCGTATGATCTTCTTGGACATCTTCGACTGGCCGCTGCGGCGGTCGGTGAAGACGATGGGAATCTCTTTGATGCGGAAACCGTGCAGCCAGGTGCGGTAGTTGGTCTCGATCTGGAATGAATAGCCGTCGGAGAGGATGTTGTTCAGGTCGATCGTCTCCAGCACTTCACGACGGAAGCATTTGAAACCGCCGGTGGGATCCTTGATCCGCATTCCGGTGATAATGCGCACGTATTTCGCCGCCATGTAGCTCAGGATCAGCCTGGAGAGCGGCCAGTTTACCACATTGATTCCGCTGATGTAACGGGAGCCGATGACCAGGTCGTAGTCTTCGATCACTTCCATCATGAGCAGGATAATGGCGGGATTGTGCGAGAAATCGGCGTCCATCTGGAAGATCAGGTCGTATTTTTCTTTCACCGCGTATTTGAAGCCCTCGACGTAGGCAGAGCCGAGTCCCAGCTTCCCGGCTCGCTTCATCAGGTGAACACGCGGTTCGGTTTTCATTTTATCTTCGACAATCCCCGCCGTTCCGTCCGGCGAGTTGTCGTCAACGATCAGAATGTGCAGGTCTTCGTGCAGGTAGAGGAGTGCTTTGAGCAGCTCCGGCATGTTGTCGGCTTCATTGTAGGTCGGAACAATTACCAGCGGTTTCATCGATACCTCGGTCAGTCTTTTTTCGTATCCAAATTATTTTTCAGCAGTTGAGCTTCAGGAACCTTGCGAACGCCGTGCGCGGGATTTCCCATCCAGATCTCTTCTTTGGCGGCGTCTTTTGTGACCACCGATCCTGCCGCCACCAGCGCATCCGATTCGATTGTCCTGCCGGGCAGGATGGTCGCGTTCACACCGATACGTCCGCCGGTACGGATCGTGATGCCCTTGAAATGCTGATAGCGCTCTTTGTCCCGGGCGGCGTAGTTGTCGTTGCTTGTCGCCACGCACGGCGCGATAAAGCAGTAGTCTTCCACTTCGGAGTATGCAGTGATGTAACAGTTGGTCTCGAACTTGTTGCGGCTGCCGATCTTGACGAAGTTTTCGATCGCCACGTTGCGTCCGATGATGTTGAATTCGCCAATGGTGACGTTCTCTCGTATGGTGGCGAGGTCAGCGATCAGCGTTTTTTGACCGATTTCGCACTGCACGTAAATCACCACGTTCGCGCCGATCAGGCATTCGTCGCCGATCTTCGCCGGACGGTATTCCTTCTCCGTTTTGAAGATGCTGCGAGGTGAAGCCATCGGTTCCTTGCCGATGATCGTGTTGTCGTCGATGCGGACGAAGCAGCCGATCTTGGAGCCCTTGTGGATCACCACATTGTGACCGATGATGCAGCCTTCGCCGATGATCACGTCGTCTTCGACGATGCAGTTTTTTCCAAGTCGTGTCTTTTCCCCGATCAACGCACGCTTCGAAATGTACTGACTCATATTCAACTCCATTCGATATAATGGGTTACTATACTCGACGCAGATATCATGACCGGCTGTTCCGGTCAAGCTTCAAGTTTGCAAAACCGAAAGCTTTTTCCGTCGAACAACCCACGATCGCTCAATTTGAGTTCCGGAATCACCGTCAATGCCATGAACGACAGGGTCATGAACGGCGATTCGAGTGTGCTTCCGGCGTCTTTTACCAAGTTCGTCAGGCGTAGATAATCTTCCGCAGTCTCATCGACGCTCACAACGCTCATCAGACCCGCGACGGGCAGCGGAAGAATGTCGATCTCCTCTCCCGAAGCGAAGCTGATTCCGCCTCGCGCTTCGATGACCGCGTTTACCGCTTTGCAGATAGAAGCGTCGTCTGCCCCCACTGCGATGATATTGTGCGAGTCGTGCGCGATGCAGGAAGCGATAGCGCCCCTTTTTAAACCGAAATTGCGCACGAAGGCGACGGCCGGTGACGCTTCGAAATAGCGATTGACCACGACCAGCTTGAGCAGATCGCGCGTGATATCGGACTGTATTGGCTCGTTTCTCGCGACGGTCGCTGTTCCGCTGCCGGTAAAGACTTGGTGGTCGATAGCCTCGATCACGCGAATGTATCCTGATGCAGAACGAACGACGATGTCTGGCGTTGCAATCGACTTGGCGTGAAATCGGTTGATGGGCTCCGAGTATTCGACCGGGAGCAGATAGCGTCCATTCTCGGCGATTCTCCTGCCGCGGGAGAAAGTTTGTTCGACTCGAAACGAATCGAGGTCGTCGATCACGATGAAATCGGCGGGATCGCCCGGTTGCAGCAACCCGATCTTCAAACCGTAATGGCGTACAGGGTTGAGCGTCGCGGAACGAAGCACGTCCATCGCGGAATAGCCGTACTTCCCCGCGAGTTTCAGCGCTTTTCTCACGATGCGGTCGATGTGACCCGATTTGAGCGAATCCGGATGCTGGTCGTCGGTGCAGTACATGCACATGTCGGGGTGTTCGGCAAGGAGGGGAAGCAGCTCGACGAGGCTGTCCGCGGCGCTTCCACTTCGGATGATAATCTTCATGCCGAGGTCGATTTTCTCGCGTCCTTCCTCCAGTGTGAGGGTTTCGTGATCGGTCGTGATGCCGGCCGCGACGTACCTGCGCAGATCGTCCCCGCGCAGTCCGGGCGCGTGACCGTCGATGGGCAGTCCGAGCCTTTTCGCGGCTTGGAGCTTCGCCATGACCTGCGGATCTTCGTGGATCACGCCGGGGAAGTTCATCATCTCGCTCAGGTAGCCGATCCCGGTGCGCGTCAGCAGACTCGCCACCGCGTCAGCGTCCAAAATCGCGCCGGATGTCTCGAACTGCGATGCCGGAACGCAGGATGGTGCGCCGAAATGGAATTCGATCGGCGATTTCGCGGCGTTCTCCAGCATGTAATCGATGCCTGCAATGCCTAAGACATTCGCGATTTCGTGCGGATCGCAGACGACGCCAAGCGTGCCGTGAACCGACGCGGCGGCTCCGAAGGCGGAAGGAAGCGTCATGGAGCTTTCGATGTGGACATGGGCGTCAATCAGCCCGGGCAGGATGGTTTGGTTGTATCGACGGTTCGATTTCTCGATAGCGGTTATTTTACCGTTCTGTATATGTATGGTTCCCGGCAGGATCGTGCCCTGGACGACATCGACGATGTTTCCGGATATTTGTGATTCTTGCATGATACTATTACAGAATACGCGATCGGATTGCGCAAGGATTTCTTCGATTAGTGCCTACTCCGTATCCTGATGGTCTTCGAAGATCACCATCTGCACATCGTCGCTGTAGTCTTCGTAGCGGATGTTTTCTTTACGGAATTGTTCGAGTATCTCCTGAATCCGGTCGAGTCCCTGCGATATCCTCTGCATGTAGCGCTGCTGGTCTTCATTGGGTTGATTCATCGAATCGGTCAGCATCTCGAGGTTTCCTCGGCAGACCATCAGCGGTTGGTTGATCTCGTGGTTGGCGGTGACGGCCATGGCCAGTACTGCGCTCTTCTTCTCCAGTTCGATCAGCTCTTTCTGTGTCTTTTTCAGCTTCCGGTTGGCCTCGGCGAGTTCGATATTCCGGAGCCGGAAAATCTCGGCTTCCTTGTCCTTCTTTTCGTTTTCGTAGCGTTTGTGCAGTTCAACGATGCGCTGGTTGCTCTTCTCGTTGATTACCTGTTCTTTCAATGATGTGGATTTGAGAAGGTAGTTTAATGCTTCTTCAAACCGGTTCTTTTTGTGGTAGAGTTCGAAGAAGGAGTAATTGCATCTCCAGATAAGGTCTTTGTTATTCAGTTCTTCCGCGAGTTCCAGCGCTTGTTTGTAATATTTTCCGGTGCTTTCGTAATCTTCGTTTCGCATATAGCAGGAACCGAGATTATGCAGGGTGGAGACGATACCAGTTTTATCGTCCAGGGTCTTCTTGATTCTGATGGCGTGGTTGAAGTACGCGATTGCTTCATCCAGGTCGTTCTCCACAGCGTGCATGATACCGAGATTGTTGATGATCCTCGCCGTGAAACGATTGTCGCCGATATCCTGGGAGAGGTCGAGGGCGATCTTCAGGAACTTTTTCGCTTCCGTCATTTGCCTCAGATCCTGGAAGCAAGTACCGATATTGTTGTATGTGTTGCGAAGCTGAGGAAGGCTTGTTTTATCGCTGAAATAGGGTATCGATTGCAGCATGTATTCGAGCGCTTTGTCATATTGCCGGATGGATTTGTAGATTGTCCCGAGGTTGTTCAGTGCGTCGCCGATTCCTTGCTCGTCATTAATCTCCTCGAAGAGCCACAGCGCCTTGAGTCCGTGGTCGATCGCCGTATCCGGTTCGCCGTTTTGCACCAGGTTCGTCGATGTGTAGTAATGAGCCATGGCAATCGAATGTGGATCGCTGAGAGACTGCGCCAGCTCGATCGCTTCCTTTCCGTATAGGACACCGAGTTCAGGATTACTGTACCAGCACTCACAACAGAGATCGCCCAGGATTTTCAATCGTTGCTTGCCGTCGGAAGCCTCAAGCTTCTCTCGAAGATCATTGATTTTGTTCATACCATCTCCTGAGAGAAACATTTACAAGACGTCGTTTTCAAGTAAAGAAAAAACGATCTCTTTCATCCAATAAATCGATTGACAGCGAGAATTGGTGAGTATGAAATAACTCCGGGGCTCGATACATTTACCAGTCAAGACAGGAAACGAACATGCAACGAATCATCGCGCTGATCGATATGGACGCCTTTTTTGCCTCGATCGAGATCCGGGACAATCCGCAGCTTCGGGGAAAACCGGTGCTGATCGCGGGATCGCATTCGCAGAAGGGCGTGGTCACGACCTGTTCCTACGAGGCGCGGAAGTACGGTTGTCACTCGGGGATGTCGGTATTCGAGGCGCGGAAGCTCTGCCCGAACGGCATCTACATCTCGGGCAGTCATGGAAAGTACGTCTATGCGTCGATGAAGATCGTGGATATCTGCAACCGGTTCTCGCCGGTCGTGGAACCGTTTTCGGTCGATGAGATGTTTCTGGATGTCACGGGCTGTATCCGGCTATTCGGCTCGATAGAAGCGATCGGCGAGGGCATCCGTGGCGCGATCCGCGATGAACTCAGGCTGCCCAGTTCGGTCGGTATCGCACCCAACAAGACGCTTGCCAAGCTTGCCAGCCGACTCGCCAAGCCGGACGGTCTTTACATCATCCAGCCGGAGGATGTCGAAGGTCTGCTGAAGAATCTTCCCGTGCAGCAACTCTTCGGAGTCGGGCCCAAGACGACAGAGAAACTCAACCTGCTGGGCGTTTTCACAGCGGGTGAATTGGCGAACTATCCTGTCGAAGTGCTGAAGCGGAAATTCGGCGTCGGCGGAATGCAGCTCCACGAGCTGGCATGCGGCCGGGACAATTCGGTGGTCGTCGCGAGTCGTGAGGCGGACAAACCGAAATCGATCAGCAACGAAACTACCCTCTTCGAAGCGACCAATAACCGCATTTTTCTGAAAAAGGTGCTACTGTCGCTGGTGCACAAGGTCTCGTTTCGTATGCGGAAACACGGCGCCGTGGCGCGCACCGTGCGACTAACCCTGCGTACCCAGGGCTTCGAGACGCACCAGTACCATAAGACACTCGACCGCAAGATATTCTTCGAGACCGATCTCTACACGGAGATCATCAAGTTGTTCGACAATGTGCATTTCGAGCCGGCGCGGTTGCGCCTGGTCGGTGTTGGCGTGACAAATCTCTCCTTCGACGAAGAGCCGCTTCAGCTCCGGATTTTCCCCGATTTCGACGAGAAGAAAGTCCGTATGGCGCAGGCGGTGGATGATCTCAAGAAGCGATTCGGCGACAGCGTGATCCGCATCGGCGATTGTCGATCAGGCGATTACAAGTATCGCCCGGCCGACAAGCCTGCTCTCAGCTTCGGTATAAAGAGCTACATCGCAGAGGAGACCGCCACGAAGAAGAAGGATGATGAAGAATGAAAAACCAACTTCCGAATGTCCGAGCGAAGCGAGGTCTTCCGAATGTTGGTTTTGTCGAATCAGGATTTTCACGATTCTCACGATTGACACGGTGGTGAGTCGGACGCCTTAAAAAATTGTTCCGAATGGCGGTTTCTCAATCTTCTTTCTTGCTTCTGGGATGCGCCTGCATGTATTCTTTCTGCAAATCTTCGATGGTGAGGTGTGTGTAGATTTCGGTGGTGGAGAGGTTGCTGTGACCGAGCATCTCCTGCACCGCCTTCAGGTCGGCGCCGTGCGACAACAGATGCGTGGCGAAGGAATGCCGGATCGAGTGCGGCGAATATCCTTTCGTCTCGGCTACCAGCATGATATATCGATCCAGTATCTCGCGCAGTTCGTCGGTAGTGAGCGGCCTGCCGCTCTTCGAGAGGAACAGCGTATCGCCGCTCTCCTTGCTCTGGAATCGTGGCCGGATCTTCAGATAGCTGCGAATCGTCGCGGTAGCCCATTGCCCGATTGGTACAATACGCTCTTTATTGCCCTTACCGATGATGCGGATCATCTCTCTGCGCAGATCGACCTGGGAGATCGTCGCGCTCGCGATCTCGCTGATGCGCATCCCGCAGGAGTAGAGCAGCTCGAGGATAGCGCGGTTGCGGACGCCGAATTTCGAGCTGAGATCGGGCAATTCCAGCAGCTTGCGTATCTGCTCTTCACTGAAGAACTTCGGCAGTTTCTTACCGAACTTGGGTGTCGGCATGCCCGTTGTGGGATTGTCGGCGATATAACCATTCGCGATGCAAAATTTGAAGAACGATCGGATGGTGGTGGTCTTCCGCGCCAGGGTACGGTTGGAGTGGTCGGTTTCGCTCATCTCGTGCAGGAAACCGCGGATCATGCGGCGGTCGATCTTATCCAGAACCGGCTTGCCGTCTTCGAAGAAGTGACCGAGGAAGTCTTCGAATTGCTCCAGATCCTTGCCGTACGCGGCGATGGTGTGTTTCGAGAGACCGCGAGCCGTCAGGTGTCGGATGAACAGCGGGATCGTTTCTGCGAGTGCGCGGCTCATTTGCGTGAAATCCGCGTTTCACCGCCGATGCGTTCGATGGTCAGGATCGTGCGCGGCTTGGAAGCCAGGCTGATGAACAAGCACTTGCCTCCGAAGAGGCTCTCGGTGCGGGTCGGGACGTAGTCGAAATTGAGGATTACATCGGCCGGTGCCTGCTCGAAAAGCTCTGTGATGACATGCTTGGGCAGGTTGGTGACCAGGATGTCATAGTCGGTGGAATCCTTTTCTGCAAAGGCTTCGTCGGTCAGACGGATCACGTCGTAATCGAAACGCTCCGGTTGTGCGATGGGATGCTTGACGATGGTGTCGGGAGAATAGAGCGAGAAAATGCGGATCGTCAGGCTGTCCAGCGCGAAGGTATCGATCGTGTCGAAACCATCGAGGTTCCCGCAGCGTATCATCGAGCTGGGATCGGATTCGAAGCTGAACCCGATAGGACAGGCAAGCGCTTTCTGCCTGCTTACGTACTCGACGATGATCGAATCGCGGACGGTAGCGGAGTCCTTTCTTGCGCTTGCCGGCAGGACATTCCCCAACAGAAGCAGTTGGTCGATGCTGTCCTGCGCGGGGAAAAGGCTGTCGGCCAACACCGGATCGAACGCGACGCCGAGCCGGATGGAAGCCCTTGTCTGTGCGGAAAGTGTGCAGATACCAATCAGGAAAATCAGAAGAAGAATCCTCTTCATCGACGTATGTCTCCGATCGATTTGATAAAGATTTCGAGCTGCCGTTCCGCCTGCCACTTCCAGAACTGAACGCCCGTGACACAGGCAAGATTTTCACGCTTGGCGTACCGGATCAGGCTGGTCGCGGTGATGGTATAGGGCAGATCGACGACCTTGCGGATGGAAGCCGGAATGGGCGGGAAGAATACCACCGGGGTGCAGTTGAACAGCGCTTCCGCATCGTCGAACGTGTCGGCACTCGTTCTGCCGTATTTATCAGCCAGTGTGCGTGCCTTGTCCGTATCTCTGCCGAAGACGAGGACGTTTTCGTGTTTTTCGAGTGCGATCAAGGCCAGTTCCGCCGTCGCGCCGGTTCCGTAGATCACGATGCGTTCCGACAGTCCGATTTCGAGCGTCTTGATCGACTTCTCGAATGCGGTCAGGTCGGTGCAGTGCGTGTGCTTGTCCTTCTTGCCGAAGACGACGGTGTTACCGGCGGAGAGCCCCTCCGGCGCGAAGTGCGTCTTGAAGGGCATGGTGACCGAGAATCCGTAGAACTTCAATCCGCAGCCGTCCAGCCACGCGAAGAAATCTTGCAGGTCATCGACCGGGAACGGCAGATAGACCGCGTCGATATCGTTTTCTTTGAAATAGTCGTTGTAGAAAGGGATGCCGAGTGAGTAGCGCACCTGTTCTCCGCCGATGATGCCGCCGGGAAGGCAGCGGTTGTTACGGATTCGGAAGCGCTCCGCCTGCGTGTGGGAGAGTTGCCCGTCGGCTGTCAGATAGCCGTCGAGTCCCACGTAGGTTCCGATCGAGTCCAGGCTTTGGTACAGGATGCGCGACAGGACGCCGAGTTTGCCCGTACCGACGATCAGCACCGGCTTGTTGGACATCGCAGCGATCTTCGGGATCGTCAGGAGCTGTTCGTATCGCTCGATGCGAAGCGCCAGCTTGAGGATTTTCGAAGGAATTTCGTTCGACCATTCGACGAATTCGCGGATGGAGTCAATTGTCCAGTCCGGTCTCTCCTCGTGGTGCGAGAGGATCAGGTGCTTGGGCGGGATCGGCGTCACCATTTCGGCGTACTGCTCGATGTCCATATCGGTGAGGCAGAAGTGTTGGAGGGTCTGCTTACGTATCCATAGCGCGATTCGTGGGATATTCTCGCCTCGACAGGTGAGGATCACGCGCTCGTTGAGCAGCTCTTGCGGGACGGAGAGCGGATCCTTGTTCATGTCCAGTCGATACTCGATATAGTCGTATCGATCGCCAATATTCTCGGAATAATTCTTCAGGAAATTCCCGCTCAGGTAGGGCAGTGACAGCACAATCATTGTTTCCTCCGACTATGCTCCACAATAGCGTCCCATACGCGTTTGACAAGTTTTTTATCCAGATTCCACAAAGACGCCTTTTCCAGCAGCCCGTTCATCATGGCTTCTTCGCGATTCGGATCGATCACCGGAAGTCGTTGCGTTCTCTTCAGTTCTCCAACTTTCTCGACGATGCGATCCCTGCGATGCAGCGCGATAAGGATATCCTCGTCGATGCGGTCGATCGCCTCCCGGAGCTGATCGAGCGTGGTCTGTTCATCCTCGATCAGTCGCTGATGCGCGATAGCGTCCGCCAGCACGAGCCGGATCATCGCTTCGCACACCGGGTTGATGCGCGGAATCAGGCATGTATCGCTCCGGCTGGAAAGGGACAGATCAACCTCCGCTCCGTCGTGCCGGATCGTCCTCTGCGGTTTCGAGATCGACGAGACCGGCTTGATCGCCAGGCGAATCACGATCGGCTCCCCCGTACTGATTCCGCCCAGGATGCCACCGCAATGATTGCTCAGGAATCCCGACGAATCCATCTGGTCGTTTGACTGGCTCCCGGTTATCGTTCCGAGCAGGAAACCGTCGCCGAATTCGATCCCCTTCACCCCGCCGATGGAAACAAGCGCCTTCGCGAGATTGGCGTCCAGTTTCTCGAACACCGGATCGCCCAGCCCTGCGGGGACGCCCGTGACGGTGATCTTCAGGATACCGCCGGCTGTGTCGCCTTCATTTTTTAGCTGTTGAAGATTGTCTCGCGCCATTTCGGATTCGATGTGGAATTGGATGCTCTTCGTTTCCTCGAGCACCAGCGCCGATGCCGCCACGCGACAGACAGTCTCTCTGCCGGAGAGATGCCCGCCGCCGCGGTAGTCGTAGATCTTGAACTTTCTGAATAGCGTATAATCGGCGTGACCGGGACGGAAGATATCGCGGATTCGCTCGTAATCTTCGGGACGCGCGTCGCGGTTGGGAAACAGGATGCAGATGGGCATACCGGTGGTCTTACCGTCCAGAACGCCGCTGACGACCTGGAAGTCGTCGGTTTCGTTTCGCGGCGCGCCCGTTTTACGACGATCGAGGATATCCCGGAGCGCTTCATAAGGGAATGCCACGCCTGGCTTTATGTCTTCAATCACCACGCCCATGAAGGGTCCATGACTCTCACCGAACGTGGTGATCCCCAGAAATCTGTTTGGATTCATATCAACCTCGATCTCATTCCGGGAAAGATTGTCCTTTCAGGCAAGTGATTTCATCTTGACCGGAAAAACCTTCGATGTAAAACTGGGCAATTATGGAAGCATCAACCAGATTGGAACGCCTCTTGATCGAGCATATCCGGGACGCGAACGAGCGTTGGAATCTGTTCGAGACCGGCAAACGCGTCCTGATCGGCGTGTCGGGAGGAAAGGATAGCCTGGCGCTGCCACGGCTTCTGTCGCTGATCCCGCTCGAAATCGAGTTGGTGCACATCGGCGTAGATGCGGACGAGGCTTTCCTCGATTACTGCTGCGAATTGGGTACGTTTCACCTCGTCGAGGAGGACATCCTGGCGAAGCTGCCCGGACGGGAGAATCCGTGCTTCGAGTGTTCGAGGATCAGGAAGAAACTGATTCTTGAGAAGGCGCAGGAGAGGAGAATTGACCGGATCGCGCTGGGGCATCACAGGGATGATGTGGTCGAGACGCTGCTGATGAACATGGTCTTCTCGCGCGAGATCAGCACCATGACCCCGAGGCAGCCGCTCTTCGATGGCGCGTTCCATATCGTGCGACCGCTCTACACGGTACCGGAAAAGCTCTTGACATCCTATGCGAAGGAACGGCAATTTCCGGTTATGCAGGAGCGTTGTCCGTACGCTGGAAAGACGAAGCGGCAGACTGTTCGCGACCTACTGATGAATTTGCAGCGGGAACACCGGAACATCGACGTGAACGACAACCTGTTCCACTGCATGCAACGCGTGAACGTGGATTTTCTACCGGAATAATAAGGTAACCCTCATCCTGACCTTCTCCCGCAAGCAGGAGAAGGAATCAGGCGTAAAGGAATCGTGAAAATGAAAAAGATGATTGTTCTGATGGTCGGATTTCTGCTGTCGATCGTGATTCTCGTGCTTTCAATTACCGGAACCGCTCCCAGGCCGCCCCTGGGGCTGGTCATCACAAGTATGCTTCTGCTGTTGCTGGTGTTTGATCAGATCGCGCAGTCCGTGAAAACGGAGCAGAAAGAAAGCGTTCGGCAGAGAACCCGCATCTTGTTCTGGGTTGTATTGTTCGTGCTGGTGGTTTCAGTCGGGCAGATCGTGGTATGGCGAATGACGTTCGAGGAAGAAATCGACGAGCTGGACGAAGAAAGTACGGAGGAACGGCACTCCGTAACCTACTACGATGTCGTGGATTCGCTGCCTCCGATGAAGCCTGCGCCCAAGATCGAAGAGCCAAAATATCCGTTTTACGAAGCCGGTGAAGTGTGCGAACTGAACCTCCGTGAACTGATCAACATCATCCGCGACGAGTGGAACCACCGTTACGCAGGATTCAAGTTGTCGCGGAACATGCTTTCCATGGAGCGGGTCGGCACCAGCCATTTCCGTTTCGTAAGTGTGTATGCGGATGTCGTTCAGCCGGAACTGCCGTCGAACCAGGTGGTTGTCGGCATGTCGATCCCGACCGAGCATCCGCAAATGGCGCTTCCGATCGGAATCCGCCTTAAATTCGACGACTCGGAGACCGTGAAGTCGTTGAAGGACAATGTGTTCTACCTGATCGAGGGGACGCTGGTTCTCGAGGATCGGGAGCCGAATCAGTTGACCTACGACGACATGAAATCGTACGACCGGATTATGGCGACCTGCATCAAGGTCGATTCGATCGAGGAGGTGAAGGCTGAGACGGCAGTGATTCGTAAGGTGCGCGAAGAGCCGCCGTGGTTCCCCACACAATACGAGAAGGCAGGTACGGAAGAATGAGGATGTTTGCCAGCGACAACGCTTCGGGCGTTCACCCTGAAGTTTTCCGGGCAATGCTCGCCGCCAACCGCGATCACGAGGTGTCTTACGGTGACGATATTTATACTGAACAGGCTCTGAAGATGTTTCGCGAGCTATTCGGAGAAGAGATCATGACCTGGTTCGTCTTCACCGGAACCGCCGCGAACACGCTATCCGTGCAGTCGGTGTGCAAATCCTGGCAGGCGGTGATCTGCGCTGAAACCGCACACATGCAGGTCGATGAATGCGGCGCGCCGGAGAAATTCACCGGATGCAAGCTGCTGACCGTCCCCAGTCACGACGGCAAGATCCATATCGAGGACATCCTGCCGCACCTCACCGAAGTCGGTTTCGAGCACCACGTTCAGCCGCGGGTGATCTCCATCACGCAGCCAACCGAACTCGGAACGCTCTACCGACTCGACGAGATTGAAGCCATCGCGCGATTCGCCCACGAGCACAACCTGCTGCTGCACGTCGATGGCGCGAGGATCGGCAACGCTGCCGCGGCTCTCGGATGCAGCTTCCGCAGGATGACGCGAGACTGCGGCGTCGATATTCTCTCCTTCGGCGGGACCAAGAACGGTATGATGTACGGCGAGGCGATCGTTTTCTTTCCGCCGCATACCTCGGATGATTTCAAGTACATCCGCAAGCAGTCGATGCAGCTCGCCTCCAAGATGCGCTTCATTTCCTCGCAGTTTCTGGCGCTGTTTGGTACCGACCTCTGGAAACGCAACGCGGATAACGCCAACCGCATGGCGCGCTATCTGGCGAAGAAGGCGTCGAAGATTTCTCGGGTGGAAATCACGCGACCGGTAGAGGTCAACGCTGTTTTCGCGCGTATCCCGAGAGAGACGATCGAAACGCTCCAGGAGAGTACCTTCTTCTATATTTGGGACGAGACGGCCTCCGAAGTGCGTTGGATGACATCCTGGGACACGACCGAATCCGACATCGACCGATTTGTCGAACTGCTTTCCGATATCAACTAATGTTCGACCAACGGAAAGTATCTTGGTATTTCGGCGCATATACTGAAGGTACATTGCGGGATCGTATTTCATCCCGTACGAATCGAATTTTCAAAAAGGCTCTATTGCAAATCGAGTGGGTAAAGACAACAAAGTCGATGCAGGCTCTTACGGCAAGATATAAGACTGCGAGAATGATTTTCGGTCAAACGAAATCGCCGAGACGATCTCCGGCTTCTCTCCAGAGCTTCACGATTCGTTCCGCCGTGTGACCGTCCCACAGATCGGGAATTCTGCCATCCGTATTGGGGCGCTTCAGCGCGCTTTGTGCCGCATCGACGATCGCGTCCGTGCGTAGCTCGACGAGACGGTTAGTGCCTTCGGTGATGGTAATGGGTCGCTCGGTGTTGGGTCGAAGCGTCAGGCAGGGAACACCGAAGAAGGTGGTCTCTTCCTGTACTCCGCCGCTGTCGGTGAGAACGAGCGCGGCGTCCATTTCCAGACGCAGAAAATCAAAGTACCCCACCGGCTCGATTAGCCTCAGGCGCGAGATGGTGTCGATGCGATTTTTCAATCCGAATTCTTCCAGCCGCTTGAGCGTGCGCGGATGAATGGGGAAGACCAGGTCGATATCGTGCGCGAGCTGTTCGAAGGCTTCTATAATGATCTCGAGTCCGCTTTGGTGATCGACGTTGGATGGACGATGCAGGGTAACGAGTCCGTAGGATCGCGGTTCGAGGTTCAATGTATCGAGAATCGAAGAAACGCGCGCGCGATCGCGATGCTGCACCAGCGAATCGATCATGATATTGCCCACGCGGTGGATGCGGTACTGGGGAACGCCTTCGGACAGCAGATGCTTATCGCCGTCCGGAGATGGCGTCAGCAGCCAGCGACTGATCCTGTCGGTCACGATGCGGTTGATTTCTTCCGGCATCGTGATATCGAAACTGCGCAGACCCGCTTCGAGGTGTGCTACGGGAATATGGTGCTTAACGGCATCGAGCGCACAGGCAAGCGTGCTGTTCACATCGCCGGCGACGACGACCAGATCGGGCCGATCGCGTAGCAGGACAACTTCGTAGCGCTCTATGATACGGGCGGTCTGTTCACCGTGGCTTCCCGATCCTACCTCGAGATATTCGTCCGGCTCGGGAAGGCCGAGATCGTCGAAGAAGAACTGGCTCATGCGCTCGTCATAATGCTGTCCCGTGTGGATGAGTCGAACTTCGAATTCGTCGGGATATCGCTTCAGCTCGCGATATAGTGGCGCTATTTTCATGAAATTCGGTCGTGCGCCCACAATGAGGTGGATCGTGTTCATTCTTCTCCTTTCCTGCCTTCAGGATTTCAATGTAAATCCAGCTTGAAGGGCTACTTTGTCAACCTATTTCGGACTTGTGACGTTCCCGGCCGTGATGTGAAAAGGTATGCTTAAGATCGTTCACGGGCAGTGAAAGTTCAATGAAGATTAAATGTGAAAATGATCTATACGATTTTCCATTGACAGAAATTCACTCTCGTGAATATACTGCGAAAAACACGAGGGGGAAGAACCTTGAGAAACGTACTGATCATTTTTCTGGTGGTATTCGCCGTGCTGTTGAGTGCACAGGGATATGACCAATGGAACAATCCGAGGTTCAGCGGCATACTCGAAAATGGAAATATTCGCATCCGCTGTGAAGCCGATCAGCAGCCTTATCTGCTGTTCAATGCGGAGGTGGGTGTCATCGAAACCGCGATGATGCAACAGAACGACACGCAGGAGACCTGGGAAGGTGAAGCGTTTGCTCCCACTGATGAAGATGTCTATTATGGCTTCAAGATCATGGGCGAGGAGTTCAACAGCATCCTACCGGTCTTTTACCCCCTGAACGACATGCCACCGGCAACCCTGCTTACGAAACTTACGGACGACGATGAGGACGATTCCGTTATGGGTGGCGATCACCTGGAAATCGTCGCCGACTACGCCACATTTTCGAATAACCACCTGATCGTGGCGATCGAGAATGCCGGCGGTGGCTTTCCTGTGCAGTCCGGATGGGAGTTCTATTCATATTCGTTCGGAATCCTCAATCCCGTCGATCCCGAGACGTATCCCATTTTCGCACTGGTCTATTCGGTCAATCAGCCAGGGATGTTCGAACCGGGTCTCTACAAGATCACCGGTGACAGCGGACTCGACGATATGAACCTGATCGGCTCGATCGAGACCGAGATCGAGAATGCAAGCAATATGCTGATCTTGTCCTGCGATTGGGACGATCTGATCAACGACAGCGATTTCTCGAGCTGGTTCGATCTGATGAATCCCGAGATCTTGATGGGTTCGACGAGCGCGATCGTATCCCTCACGGAGGGAATACAGGCTGCCGACAACGGGCCCGGAGCTTATTTCTACCCAAGGGTGTTCAGCATCGATCCATTTACCAGTACGCCTCCGCAATTGACCGATATCCACCTGATTCAGGAAGAACAGCAGACATACATCGAATTGCAATACACAGATAGCGAAGCGAATTTCCCGATCGTTTCCGAAGTGGAAGTGGGCGAAGAAATACGCCAGTTCTATCCCATGAGTCTGGACTACACCGACGCGGTCACCTATCGCTCGGACGACGTCACCGATCTCATGGACGGCGACAGCTTCGACGGCACTATCCGGTTCAGCGACGACTTGATCCAGTACACCACCGAGTATCTTGTCGATATCGACGATATGGACGAGCAGATCGAGGCGTACCAGCGCACACAACTGATGGCGAATACACCCAATCCCTTCAATCCCGATACCGAAATCCGCTACTATCTGGTGCAGAATTCCGATATCAACCTCTCCATCTTCAACAACAAAGGGCAGTTGATTCGCAGACTCGATTCGGGCAACCGTACCGCCGGCATGCACAGTGTGTCGTGGGATGGCTTCGATCGTTCCGGGCACTCCGTCGCGACGGGTGTTTACCTGTACATCCTTCAGACCGAGTCGGAGAAGATCGTTCGAAAGATGCTTCTTCTGAAATAGTCAGGAGCCAGGACCGCCGAGTTCCAGCTCAGTATATCTTTCCTTGTAGCACTCGACCTCCGGGCGAGCCGTTCCCATCGTTCCACCTCGACATCATTCGGAAAATGCTCACGTAAGAGATCCGATTTGTTAATGGGTGTAGTATTGCCGCATCTTCGTCCGATCCCGACCTCCGGCGTGAATGAACACGTCTTCGCCGTGTAACACCACGCCTTCGGTCACGATCGAACGAATCTGCTTATCCGGTCGAATTGTTTCCCATGGCTAACGCCACGATTAAAATCTATCGTCCTTCCAGGACATGAAATCATCATTACGAGATTTACCTATTTGAATTGATAGAGAAAAAAAATGGCAGGCCTTGCGACCTGCCTTTTATCGCATGAGTTGATTCTTTATTCGAGATTACCCACTTCGTACGGCATCAGGTAGAGAATGCCGTTATCCGACATCTCCAAGTACCGCTCGGTTTTCTCGATCCACTCCGTCATCTCGTCCGGAAGCTGTGCTCCGATTCCGACCGAACTCAGGATATCCGTATCCGTTTTCACGGTGAGACCCTGCTTGTACTGAGGATACTCGATCAGATTGAGGCGCTTGACGTGAAGGCGGTCCATCATGTGCTCGAATGCGGTGTGCAGTCCGCCGAGATCATCGACCAGACCGTTTGCCAGCGCTTGCCGACCGGTCCAGATGCGACCCTGCGCGATCGCGTGAACCTCTTCGATCGTCATGCCGCGACCATTAGCAACATGTTTTACGAACACGTCGTAGTAGTACCCGATCGTATCATTGAGCTTCGCTTTCTCCTCGTCGGTCATCTTGCGGGTCAGGCTTCCGATGTCGGCGTGCTCTCCCCTGCGGATGGTGTCGATATTGACCTTGATTTTATCCAGGAGTTCCTCGATGTTGGGTATGATGCCCATAACACCGATCGAACCGGTGATGGTCATGGGATCGGCGATGATCTCGTCGCCATAGACGGCGATGTAGTATCCGCCCGATCCGGCCACCGCGCCGAAGGAGAAGATCACGGGGCGTCCGGTTTCCTTGAACAGCTTGATCTCACGCGCGATCATGTCCGATGCCAGCGCCGATCCGCCACCGCTGTTGACGCGCACGATCAGTCCCGAGATCATCGGATTCTTTCGCGCGGCGCGGATCGCCTTGCACATGGTGTCGGAGCCGATGCTCTTGCCTGGCTTGCCCTTACCGGTGTGAATATCGCCCACGGCATAGATGATCGCGACATCCTTCACGGAGTCCTTCGCCCACTCGACAGGCATGGGATCGCTGGTGTAGCGCGGATAGAACATGGCGTTGTCGGCGAGCGTTTCGAGGATTTCGTCGTTGTAGATGATGCCGTCGATCAGCCCCAGATCGAATGCCTGGTCCGCGCGATAGGGACCCTGATCGATCAATTCACGGGCGTTCGTGTTCAGCTTGTCACCGCGACCCGATTCGATCATGGATACAAATTCGTCGTAGATGCCATCCAGAACTGTCGTTAGGGCTTCCCGTTCGGCGTCGGTCATTCCGTTTTCGGAGAACATGTTGCCGGCGGTTTTGTATGCGTGACTCTGGAAGTTGATTACCTCGATTCCGAGCGCTTCCAGCAGGTCTTTCAGATAGGGCATCGATATCGAGAGTCCGCGCAGATCGACTTCGCCCACCGGATTCATGTAGATGCGGTCGGCAACCGACGCGGCGAACGCGTAGTGCGAATTAGATATCGAATCGAAGTAGAAGACGATTTCTTTCCCCGCATCCTTGAACCGCAATAGTTCCTCGCGCAATTCGTAGTAGTTGGCAAAACTGGCTGAGAGGTTGCTGCTACGGATCAGGAGACCGTCAACGTGCTCATCCTCCCGGAGCTTGCGGATTTTATCGATCATGTTCTCCAGCCGGACCTGCTCGTCATCGACAAAGTGAATCATCCCGAAGTTCGAAACTTCCTCACGCTCGACCACCTCGCCGCTCATATCCCAGTCGTAGTATTTCTTTTTGTGGAACATGATACAAGGCTTGCGGAATTGCCGTTCCGACAGGTGTACGAACACCTCGCCACTGGCGAATTCGTTGTCGTCGTCCAGATAGTTGACGGTTCCGACCTGCGATTTATCAGCCGAAAGCGCCAGGCTCAGCGCGAACGTCTCGCTGTCCGATTCGTAGGTAGCGCCCAGATAAAGGCCATTGATCGGTTCGATCTGGATGCCGTAGATCGGATCGCTCCATTCTTCATCGGTGTATTCGATATCGGCGGTCAGGGTTACGCGGTCGATGAGCGGACGAAGCCCCAATCCGGCGCGATAGACATGTTCTTTCGAGTTGTTGAGAAGCTGCATCGTGCCGCCCACGGACACATAGTCGATCGGTCTGTACAGAAGCGAAAAACCTGCCGAACCGTGTGCGAAATGGTCATCGACCCAGTCCCAGTGTGTTCCAAGATAGAAGTTGTTGAACAACTCGGCAGCGGAAGCGAGACGATGGAAATTCGATCCTTCGCTGCGCCGATAGCTGTATCCGAGGTTGTCGGAATTGAAGTAGAGTGAATAGTCGCGGATGAAGCCGGTGCTATCGTACTTCGCTTGATACCCCAATCCACTTGCCCTTCCGTAGGCGAGTCCGGCTGGATTGACCCAGGTTGCCTGCAATCCGTCGGTGTTCGCTACCGAGAAATACTTCGTGCTGATCTGCGCCCAATCGATGTCCGTCGCCCCGAGCGTAAGCATACCGATCAGCAAAAAGGCTGATACAAACCACATTTTTTTCATAATTCCTCCTTGTATATATCCAAACGAATTCGTTTCCACTGTCAATGAATAAACATGAATGGAACAACTCCACCCATTCACTGTCATGGTACAACGGTACACCAATGCACTTGATGTGTCAAGGTAAATTTTTTTCTCACGCCTTCCCCCATAAACTGTTGTGAAGTGACACGCGATTTGGCAAAAAGTGACAAAAACGTGGCAAATCGCTGCCACAGGTTTGGCAAGCGTGCCACCAGTTTGGCAAAAAGTGACAGCGGTTTGGCAAAAATGCCACGGGTTTGGCAGAAAAGTGACACGGGTTTGGCAAATTCTGCCAAACCAATGGCACTATATGGGTGTTTTTGTGCAGAAATAAAGCCTGCCCCAAGACGAGCAGGCTGGTTGATTTCCTTCGATACTACTTCGCACCACTCCACACATACAGCTTCCCAGCGTACGCGACGACCTCTCCGATGACGCCCTCTTCTGGAAGCTCAGTGACCTCCGCGATGATGTCGGTGGTTTCGAGTTTGATATCGCCTTCCAGCGCGTGACCGTTGATCTTTGTGCGGGTCTCGACCTTGGCCGCGAGGGCTGTGGTGAGTCCGGATATCTTGCTCTGGGCCAGCGTCGGGATGCGGTCGGTGGCGAGTGTGCCGGTAGCGACCTTGGTGGCGTCCAGGTCGGGGATGAGCGCGGTTCCGAAGATGCCGGTGGTAATCTTGGATGCGTCGAGGTCGGGGATCTGGCTTGCTTCGAGCACGCCTGTGATGTTCCCCGGCTCGATCTGCGGGATCTGTGCGGTGGTCAGCTTGCCGTCGGCGTCGAGCTGCGCGATGCCGTTGGCGACGCCGAGTTGCCCGGCATCGAGGATTTCCTGCCATGTGCCTGCCATCAGGCCTCCTTCGCTTCACGTTCGAGCCGACCGAGCAGCAGCAGCGCACCTTCGGTCTTGAGCAGCTTTTCGCGGGATTCCTGGATGAGTCTCTGGAGCCGCTCATACTCGTGCGTCAGCTCCAATTTCGTGGTCTGGTAGAGTTCTTGGGTTGTCATGCGTCCTCCTTATATATGTAGGGTTTTCCGTTTCTGATGAACACCTGTCCGGGCTTCGCGTCCGTCGGGAACTCGTCCCCGCTGAGCACGAGATTTTCGTCGTGAATCCCGAGGTCTTCCTTCTCATCCACCGTCGAGTAGATCGGCTTCACGAAGGCGATGTCACGGTCAGTCGAGACCGTCGGCTTCGTCTTGCGGTTCAGCAGGTCCCAGACGCTGTTCTGGCGGATGGTTTTCACGTCTGCATCAACTCCGAGACCTTCTGCGCGAGGGTGTTCGAGGAATGCAGCACGTTGGCCAGTGCTTGCAAGGCGTCCTCGTCCTGTGCGAAGGCGTCGATGATGTTGCCGAGGGTGAGCTGCTGTTCGATTGTCTCGATCCGCTCCTCGAGCGGTGAGGTCGTCGTCGCGTAGGTGTGGTCGATCTTCTTGATATTCGAGCTGAGGCCGCTGTACAACGTCACGGAGAGATTGATCACGTCGCCGTTCTCGACGCCGCTCAGCTCGCTCCCATCGATGAACACGCATGTGCTGAGAACCGTCTCGTGATGCACCTCCACGCCGTCTTTCTCGATGAGGATTTCTGCCTGCGAGAAGTGCACCGTGGGCGTCGTGTTGAACAGGATGCGGATGCCGCCACTGCGGTTGACGACATCGACGCTCAGCGTCACCGAACCGAGGTCTGGCAGCAGAAGGTCGAGCGTATTCTCGACCGTGTCCAGAGCGGTCTGTAGGGCATACTCACTATGTTCGTGCTCGACGTCCGCCTTGCCGTTCTGCAGAACGATGAGCGCGTCGTTGATATCGTCGATGTGGTGGCCGATGTCGTTGTTGTCGGGCAGGATGATGTCCTCGGCCTGATGCGAGTGATGCAGGCTGGATTTGCCTGCCAATGCCGACTGCACGTCCGAGCCGTCCGAGGTGCGGATCTGCTCTGCGTTGTGCTTGTTCGAGCCAGTGCCGGTATGACCGTCGATGCTGGACTGGTGCGAGTACAGCAGGGCGTCGATCGTGTCGAAGTTGCCGTTGAGTGCGGCGGCCCATCCGGACTCCCCGGCGACCGGCTTGTACAGGTTGAAGTTGGTGGTTTCGGGCATGCGTCCTCCTAAAATCCCCAGCAGTCACCCCAGCCGGCGCCATAGCCGAACACGCTGTCGAAATCGATGGGCGACAACTGCTTGTAGATGCTGGTGAGGGTGAATTTGATGCGGCTTCTGTGCGAACGGGCATCGTCCTCGAGCTTGGGCAGCTTATCGATAACGACCGGAAACTGCAGCGTGCCGGAACCGGCGTCGAACTCGATGTAGAGCTGGTCTGCGCCGCTCAGAATGGCGTACAGCTCGTCGTACTGATGTGCAGGCAGATAAGCCTCACACTCGATGGTGTCCTCGTTGTATGGCTCGCGCCGGATGAGGATCGTCGGATCGAAAGCGCACTGCTTCTCGACGCGATACTTGCGCTGCGGCTGGTAGTCGATCACGCCGCTCTCGACCACGAATCCGGAGTACGCGCCACCCGCGATGGAAATGATGCGAAAGCCGTCATAGCACAACATCAGACCTCCCACGCTTTCAGCTTGTACTCGTCCGCCTTCGGGTCACGCTGCAGCTCGGTGATGCGGTACTGCTCGCCCTCGATCAGCAGCTTGTCGAACAGCGAGAGGTCGTATTTGGCGAGGTTGTCGACGGTCGCTTCGAGGCTCCACGTCTGGCAGAAGAGGGTCTCGTAGTAGTCCGCGATGAGCTGCTTCAGATTGGTCGTGTCACCGACCAGACAGTCCAGAACGGAGGTGTCGGGCCGCGAGCGGTTGAGCCGCTTCCGCTTGAACTCGATGACGTCGGCGGAGTCGATGGTGGTGACCGTATTCGAGGCGTCGTCCTTGTTGACCAGTCGCAGCGTGCCGCCGGGCAACGAGACGATGGTCAGGTTATGCAGAAGCAGCGCGGCCTTCAAAGCCTTCAACTTCTCCAGTGGTTCGTTCTCGCCCTCGTAAAAGCCCTTCGGGTATAGGTTCGCTGGAATCGCGTTTCCCGTGTAAGTCACGTACTTATAATCCGGCGCGGTGGCGTCATCGAGGTCGACGTCCAATATTCCTATACTATAGATGTTGCCGCAGTGATGGAAAGTCCGCGCGGAACCCCATGGCTCGAACGGAACGTACTCCTCACAAAGTTCGTCGCGCCACGCGATCATCTCGTCATAGTCGCCGGTGCTGAACATCTCGGACTTCTCGTCGATCTCTGCGTCGTCGTCCTCGACCCAGCAGATCGCGTTGTAGAAGCGGAACTTGCGCGCGTACACCTTGCACTGGATGTTGCCCTCGTGGGTGTGCTCGCAGTAGAAGAACAGACGGAACTCGGGGACATAATCGCCGCTGTACATCGGCGTGTAACGGAAGCCACAATAGCAGGTCAGTTGCCCGTTCCACTGGCGGAACTTGCGCACCATCCGCAGCCAGTCGAGACGCAGGATTTGCAGCCCCTCCACCGCGATCTGGAGCGGCGTGTAGCCGTACCACGAGCAAGGGATGGTGATTTCGTTACCCAGCGCAACCTCGATTCCTTGCGCAAGATAGCGAAAACAGTAGTCCGCCTGATAGCCGCTGTGCAGGGCGTAGAGCATGGTCTGGTCGTCGAACTTAGCGAAGAGCCGCAGGTAGTCGTAGCAGGTGAACGCGACGATGTCCGTCTTGGCGTTGTGGCTGAGGAACGAAGTGTCGATGATGCCGTGAAACACGAGCGTGGAGCCTTCGTAGAGACGCACGAGGAAGTGCGAGATGTAGCGGTCGTACTCGTGCTCGCCGGAGAGGATGTTCTGCTCGATCCAGCCGTCGCGGAAGCACTCGAACTCCACTCTTCGCGGCTCCTTGGCGAAGTAGCTCGTACCTGCGATCTTGTCGGCGTTGAGCTGGATGTTGTCCAAACCGTCAGCGAGGCTCAGCGAGTGCTGCACAGAGTAGGTGAAGCGATCCACGAAGTCCACGCGCCACGTCACAAGTCACTCCGGATGAGGGTTCCCTCTTCAGCCTTCTCGCTGACGATGACAGGGTCAGCCATCGAGAGCACGCCGTTGGCGGAGATGTGGTTGTGGACAGATAGCTCCTTGTCGCGCAGCTCGCGGCGCAATAGACGGTTCTCCGAAATGAGGTCATCCATGCGTTCGATGAGCGTGGAGAGCACGCTGCTCGACGGCACGCTGCCTCCTCCAGAGAACGCGAACGACGGCGTCGCGGGTACGGGGATGTCGGGTACGAGCACGTTGCCGAGGGTCTTGCGGACGGCTTCCAGCGGGGCGTAGTTGAGGAAGTGAAAGAACTTGGCTCCCAGCTCGCGCACACGCTGTTTGCGGGTGATGTACTCGTCGCCCTCGGCCTCGATGAGGATGCCGCCGCCAGCGTGACTCGGGCCCGTCAGAAGCCCGCCCTGCGCCGCTTCCTGATACTTCTGCTTCGAGATGGTGTGGACGTTGGCCAAGCCTGCGGCAATCGCCGCTGCCGCCGCCGCCGCTCCCAGCGCGGGACCGATGACGGGCAGCCCGGCCATCGACTTGAACGCTGCCACAGATGACGAGTAGGTGTCGACCATCGCCTGCGCCATGGCCATTGCTTTCCACGCCGCGAAGCCCTTCTTGCCAAAGGCTTGCGCCGCCTTGGCGATGTTGCCGAACATGCCGGAAAAGCCTTGCGCCGCCTTGAGTTGGTACTTCTCGCGGATGCGCTGCTTGGCCGCTTCGGATTGCTCGGTGATCTGCTCTTCTGAGATGCCTGCCTGCAGGAGTTTGGTGCGCTTGCGTTCGTAGTAGGCGTCCACTGCGGCCAGCTCCGATTCATAGGACTTCAACGCCAAGTCGTCACCGCGCGAAAGGAACTCCTCGCGGATGGCCTCGATCTCCTGCTCGTGCTGACGCTTCCGAGCGCGTTTCTCTTCGTCTTCGGTCTCCTGCTGACGGGTCTGCTCCTCGCGTAACCGCTTCTCCTCGTTGGCGTAATAGGCGCGGATGTTCTGCAGGGTCTCCTCGCCAGCCTGCAGGGACTCGGCGCGTTTCAGCTCGGTGTCGCGTTCTGCGGCGAGTTGGGCGATCTTGCGTTCCAGCACGTCCTCGATGGCCAGCAGCGAGTACTGCCGCTGCACCTCCAGTCGTTGGTTCGTCTCCTCCTCGATGGCGTCCGAGAGCTGCTTCTCGAGTCGCTGCCAGCGTTGGTATGCAGCCAGCTTGTCATCGACGTTCGCGGCGTCGACCTCGCGGATTTCCTCGTAGGCGGCTCGTGCCTGCTCGATGCGGTAGCGGAGCAGCCGCACACCCTCGTAGGTCTGTTCCCGCTCGATGCGCAGTTTCCCCGCGTGGTACTCCTCGATGGCTTGCATGTCGTCGTCAAACAGCCGCTTGCGAAGCGCGGTGCGACGCGCCATCAGCTCGCGCTCCTCCTCGAACGCCTGCCACGCCTCGTCCTGCGTCGTGCTGCTCTTGATGGCTTCATCATACTTCGCACGGGCGGCGAGAATGGCGTCGGTGATGGTCTCGAACTCGCTCTTGGCTTGGTCG
>CAXXPU010000003.1:0-71718 GCA_963666875.2 Cloacimonadales bacterium (SeqCode) | reverse complement strand
GTAGGACAGATAGATCAGCGTATTGCCGAAGAGCACGATGAAGAAATTGATTTTCACGCCGAACGCCCAGAACAGCAGCAGGATGAAGAGGCTTTCGGTGATGACCGGCAGGATGGTCAATAGACCGATCCGTGGCAGAAGATTCATGTGGTGACGAAACAGCCCGATGCCTTCCACGAAGAGCTGCGACATGTCCTTGAGCTTCTCGTTGTATTTGCGCGGGATGAAGAACAGGAGCTTCATCAGGAAGCGGGTCGTCTTCTCGTGTGCGAAGGATGCTGCGACCATGATCGCCAGTCCGAACGCGACAATTGTCAGAATCAGATAGATCAGGATCCAGAGCGATTTGTTCAACGTGATCGGAAGGAACGGGATCAGCGCGAGCACCAGGAAGATCGCCATGGAGTCGAACAGCTTATCGACAAACACCGTCGGCAGCGACCTCGAAACGCGAATATCGTATCGCTTCTTCAGAAATAGACATTTCGCCACTTCACCTGCGCGGATGGGGATGATGTAGTTGAGGAAATTGCTGGCCATATAGTAGCCGAATGTGTTGAAGGGTGATATCGGCTTAATCGTCGAGAGGATCAGATTCCACCGAAGCGACCGAAGGAAGTAGGTGACCAGATAGGAGACCGCCGATAGTACGACAAGTCCGGGATGAATCTGCGACACGTACTGCATGATCTTGTCCGGTTCCACGAAATGAAACCAGAGAGCCAGGCAGGCGACGCCCAGAAGCAGGCTCAACACGATACGCAGTGCTTTGTTCTTCATCTTATCTCCAGACGGTTTCACTATTTCCTGTTATCTATATCAAGTTATCCATTTTCATGTCGGTTTTCGGGTCAAGCAATTTATTCGCCAGAAGTCTCGCGGTCCGTCAAAATGGGGTGTTCTTTGATGGCTGTCGTCCCTCCGGGACTTTCCTCCTCTTGTGGATTCCGTACCCATGGCTGACGCCTGTGATTTTGCTTGCAAAATCGAAATCCCCATGCGGGCTAACATCTTTCGTCCTTCCAGAACTATGAAGGCATTGCGTACATCCAATATGCAACAGAGCCATAATTAGACGGAGTTCTTATTACAAAAAGAACCCCGCCAGAATCGACGGGGTTCGCTATGAAAATCGGTGTAATTATTTCAGCATCAGCATTTTGGACGACAGGATCGCGTTGCCGAAATCGATTGTGTAGAAGTAGGTGCCGGTGGCGCAAAGCTTCTTGTTCATGTCGCGCCCGTCCCAGACCAGTTCGTACATGCCGGGGCTGTCGATATGTAGCGCGAGTACGCGAACAAGCTGTCCTTTCACGTTGTAGATTTTGACCTTCACGATCTCGTCGATCTTACGATTGACCTGGAACCGGATCGTCGTGCTGGGATTGAAGGGATTCGGATAGTTGCCCAGCAGCTTGTACGATGCGGACGGCGCTGCTTCTCCCGTTTCATCCTCTTCGCCGTCGATGCCGTATTCGTCATAGAAGCTTGTGAATGCACTGATCACGCCGTATGCCATGCTGATATCGATGATCTGCTGCTTCACCTCTTCCGCTTCCTCCGAATCCTCGTCGTACGAATAATACAGAACCATCAGGTACTCGATCTTCTGTTTTGCCCAGATCTTGGTCAGGAACTGCCTGTCGGTATCCGCGTAGTCGATCAGGTTCAGCTCGTACTCGTATTCCATCGGTTTGATTGTAGGCCGTACCGCTGAACGTGATTCCGACTGTGGTCGGCTCGGTGTATCTGCCGCTGGTGATCAGTTGCCTTCCCTGATAGAGGTTGGGTACGGGATTGGGATAGGCTTCTTCCACAACGCCGTTGGGAGAATAGGTGATGACCGGATTGATCAGCACCGGATTCTGGATCAGCATGTAAAATTCGGTGATCATCTCTTCCAGATCGTTTTCCGCGAGGAATTGCGCCATTCCCTGGTTGTCCTGCGCGAGGAGCGTCAGTAATTGTTCGTTCGCGTCGTTACCGATTCCGAAATTAAAGAGGTAGATATTCGTTTTCCGTCTGCGCCACGAGATTGTGAACGTGTTGCACGAGCTGTTCGGTGTTTGTGATACCGGTAGTCGCCTCTCCGTCAGTGAAGAAGATGATGATGTTTGCGGTGTCGTCGCTCGCGGCGTCGAATTCCGGTACTGCCAGATCGAATGCGCCGGAGATATTGGTGCTACCGCTCGCGTAAAGCGATGAAATGTACGACAAAGCAGTCGATTGGTTCGCTGGGGTGAACTCGACATGTTCGTTTTCGTATTCCGTCACAGTTGTGGCAAACGATACGATGTTGAACATGTCGCCCTCATTCAGGTTGTTGACGATGTAGCTGGCAGCGCTTCTGGCTTGCGTAATCTTGTTGCCTGCCATGCTGCCCGAGCGATCGACGATCAGCGTGAAGACTTTGTTGATCACTGCGTTTTCGCTGGGATCGGGCTCGGCAATGAAGGTGAAGAATCCGTTTTCCGTAGGTGTCGGGAACTTCGTCGAGCATTGTGCTGAAGCCGAATAGCCCCAGTTCGTCCGTGCTGAGTGTGTATTCGACGTGGTAGTTTGTATCTGCCGGTTGATTCGTTTCGTTCACCTCGATAACTGCGTGATGCCCGTTGTTGGTGTTTGTCGAGGGCGTGTGGCTGGTGATCGCGATGTTGTCGATGGGACGCACGGAATCCAGCTCCAGATGTAGCGTCGCGGATTGGAGCGAGCTGCTCTGGATCAGCGTGTAGTCGCCCGGATAATCGAAGGTCACGACGCCGAATTCGTACGGCAGCAGCATCACATAGGTCAATTCGATGATGATGTCGTCACCCGCGAAGATTGGGAACTCGTTCATGTTGTAGAATAGCGGTGTCTGTCCGAGATAGTCCACCAGGTTGTTGGCCCATTCCTCGCCCGGTCCCGGCGGTGTGGAATCCTGCACGACCGGTGCGATCAACGCTTCGTGCCATTCGTCTTCGTAGAACCAGCGAAGCTGGGTAGCGCTGGCGTCTTCCGGAACAGGGAAGCCGTATTTCGGCGCGTAGGTCCAACCCATGTTGTTGTAGAATCTCTGAGTCGATGTAACGATCGCGATTTGATTATCGATCACGACATCCACGTTGCTTTCGCGGAGTTCGAAACATTCACCGTCTTCTCCGTCGATAATCGCGACACCCATGGCAAAAAGATTACCCCACATAGCCAGAAACAGCATACCGGTAAGTAGTACGTAACGCATAATTCCTCCTCTCTATGCCCCGGAACAAGAAGGTTGTTCAAATTACAAATGCATAAAATGTTCCAGACTTATAAAAAAAAATAATTGTTTAGTTTTTTTGGCTATTCTGTTTTACTTTCAAGTATTACTTCTCCTCAACCGTGAAATCGATCGATCCGACGATCTTCCACAAGTTGCCGAACGAGATCAATTCTCCGATAGTCATTTTTATCGTGTAATCTTCACTGCTGATCGATATCTTCGTGTCGTGCATGGATTGTACACCCTGCTCTGTTGTAACGTAACCCGGTTCACAGCTATCTACGGAGAACGTCTTGAAATCGAAGTAATCATGGCCGTAATCGACGGTTTCCCAGGCTTCTTCGGTCTTCTTTCGTTTCGCGTACATCTCGGTGCCGATATTGCCGCGTCCTTCTTCGATGATCGATTCAAACTCCTTCTGCTGGGCCTCACCCATGGCTTTGTACTGGTCGCTTTGTCGGAAGAATTCGACAAACGAATCGAGCTTCTTCTGCATCTGCATTTCGTTGACATACAGCGAATCGATGATATTGAATCTTGCTTTGCTGAAGGATCGCGCGATCTCGGTGGCAATCTCTTCGACCGGGAAAGCATAGCGATAAACAGTGAACTCCGGCACTTGCTCGAGTATGAATCCACCATCGATCTCGAGGATTTCGGGGAAGAGGCACTCGATCATGTATTCCTCATCGTTGAAAGCCATGATGGCGTCTTCGTGCATGGTCACGCCATACACTTCCTGGGGCGTCCTGAAATCGATCGAGTGGAATTCGAGTTCCATGTAGTCGATCTCGGGATAGTCGAAAAGCATCTTGGTGAAACGTGTTCCCAGAAGCATGACAGCGTTGACCATGTTGTCTGTATGCTCCTTCCGGATATTCTCGAAGTTTGCTTCCAATTGCTCGATTAACAACTTCTGCTGCTCCTCGGGAGCATTTATATATTGCTCTGTCTGCTTAACCTGATCGATCATGTGCTGGGCGAAAACGTTGAACTGAGCGTCGCCAGCCATCACATCGCTGATATAGCTCGGGCGTTGGTGATTCAACGCTTTCTGCACGTTGCCGGTAATTTCATCCATTGTGAAGAATCCCTCCGGCATCGCGTGCAGTGTGACGCCAAGCAGTAACAGGATAGAAAGATACCACCATTTGTTTGTCATGTAATTCCTCCGTTCACGAGTTTTTCCTCTCAATATACAACATTACGATAGGAGATCGATAGGTGTCAACGTAATTTTAGCTTGTTGAAATGAAATGAAGGTACAATAAGAACCCGAATCATTACATGCGGCAGACATCATTGGTGCTTTATATATCTATCTCTGGATTCTCAGAATACTCCGCAGTATTCATATTTCGCCTGTTGAATATTAACGAACATTTCCCGCTTGACATTCCCATCCGATTGCCGTTATTCTGGCAGAAGTCTTGCCAGACCGAGAGGATGTCGGAATTTGCGTGATCGAAACCATGAAAATCCTATATTCCAGTTGACAATTCCGCCACCGATAGTAAGGGGTGTCCTAATTACGATCATTTAGAAAGGAGTACGTCATGCCGCGAGTTACAATCGATCCGAACTATTGTAAGGGCTGTGGGTTATGCATCAGTGCGTGTCCCAAGAAGATCCTGCGATTTTCAGAGAATATTAACCAGAAGGGATATCACTATGCGGAATGTTTTGACCCCGATTCCTGTATCGCGTGCAGGTTTTGCTACACAATCTGCCCTGATGTCGCAATAACAATTGAGAAATAAACGGAGGCCCTCATGAAGGTTTTGATGAAAGGAAACGAAGCCGTAGCGGAAGCCGCCATTCGTGCCGGCTGTCGTCTTTATTTCGCATATCCGATCACGCCCCAGAGCGAACTGATCGAGTACATGGCGAAGATGATGCCCAAGGTGGGCGGAACATTTTTACAGGCGGAGAGTGAAGTCGCCGCCATCAACATGGTCTATGGCGCTGCCGGATGCGGCAGAAGGGTCATGACTTCCTCATCCTCACCTGGAATCTCGCTGAAGATGGAAGGTATCTCGTACATCGCCGGTGCCAAGCTTCCGGCGGTGATCGTCAACGTACAGCGCGGCGGCCCGGGACTGGGCGACATCGCGCCGGCGCAGGGCGACTACTTCCAGGCGACCAAGGGTGGCGGACACGGCGATTACCATTGCATCGTCGTCGCACCGAGTACCGTGCAGGAGTTCGCCGACATGGCGAGCCTGGCGTTCGACCTTGCCGACAAGTACAGAACCCCGGCGATGATCCTCTCGGACGGTCTGCTGGGCCAGATGATGGAGCCGGTGGAATTCGCCGAACCCAAGACACAACAGGAGATCGACGCGCTGAACAAGCAACACAACGCGTGGTGCATGCAGCCGAATGAAGACGAGCCGAATCACCACCACCACGAGATCAACTCGCTCGAAATCGATCCGGAAGTGCTGGAGAAACACGTCGAAGGTCTCTTGAGAGTCTATGACGAAATCAAGAAGAACGAGCAGCGCTGGGAAGAGTACAACCTGTCGAAGGACAACGATATCCTCTGCGTAGCGTACGGAACCGCATCGCGCATCGTGAAGTCGGCGGTCGATACACTCAAGGCGGAAGGCAAGAGCATCGGTCTGATCCGTCCGATCACGGTATGGCCCTATCCCTACGATGCGATCAAAAACGCTCTGCACGACGGCATTAAGAAGGTGATCGTGTTCGAATTCAATTCGGGACAGATGATCGAAGACGTGAAACTGGCGGTCAACGGAGCGAAAGAAGTCGATTTCCTCGGAAAGGTCGGCGGAATCGTCTTCACGCCTGAAGAAGCCAAAGCGAAAATCGAAGAGAATTTGTAGGAGGAACACATGGAAGTTATAGCCAAACGACCAGAATCACTCACCGACCTGAATTTCACCTATTGCCCGGGCTGTACGCACGGCGTGGCGCATCGTCTCATCGCGGAATCCATCGACGAACTGGGTCTGCGCAACAAGATGATGGGCGTCGCACCGGTGGGCTGCTCCGTGTTCGCGTATAAATTCTTCGATATCGATATGGCGGAAGCGGCACACGGACGCGCTCCGGCTGTCGCGACCGGCATGAAGCGTGCCAGACCCGACATGCACGTCTTCACCTATCAGGGTGACGGCGACCTCGCGGCGATCGGTACGGCCGAGATCATCCATGCAGCCAATCGCGGCGAGAAGATTTCCGTCTTCTTCGTCAACAACGCCATTTACGGCATGACCGGCGGTCAGATGGCACCGACCACCCTGCCCGGTATGAAGACCAGTACATCTCCCTACGGACGCGACGAGAAGGATATCGGTTATCCGGTTCGCGCCTGCGAGCTTCTGGATTCACTGGTAGCACCCTACTACATCGAGAGGGTGTCATTACTTTCCGCGCCGGATATCATGAAGGCGAAGAAAGCCGTAAAGAAAGCGTTGACCTACAACAAGGAGAATCGCGGGTTCACCTTTATCGAATTCGTCTCGACCTGCCCGACCAACTGGGGTATCACGCCGGTTGACTCGCTGCAGTGGGCGAAAGAAAACATGCTGCCCTTCTTCAAACTCGGTTTGTTCCGCGATCGCGGTGCAGAAGGAGGAGACAAATGAAAGCTGACATCATCTGCTCAGGATTCGGTGGACAGGGCGCACTGACGTTCGGTAAGTTCCTCGCGCTGGCAGGCATGAAAGACGGCAAGAACGTCTCCTGGCTGCCTTCTTACGGACCCGAAATGCGCGGCGGTACCGCCAACGTGGCCGTCGTGATCTCCGACGAACCGGTCGCATCGCCGCTTGTCACGAAGATGGACATTCTCGTCGCGCTCAACCAGCCTTCGCTGGACAAGTTCGGATCATTCGTTCGCCCCGGCGGACTGATTATTGCCAACGAAGACATGTGCCCCAGAAAGATCCAGAAAGACGACGCGAAGGTTATCTACGTTCCCATGTCGAAGATCGCTAACGACCTCGGCAGCCAGAAGGTACTCAACATGGTCGCCATCGGCACGCTGCTCGCGAACATCGACCTGGTTAAATATGAAACCGTGCTTCAAGAGCTCGCGGATACTCTCGGCAAGAAGCGCCCTGATCTGCTCGAACTCAATGAAAAAGCAATCAAGAAAGGCATGGAATACAAGTAGTAGTCTATTCCTATCGATATAGTATACTCCCGCTGGTTTTGCGATCGGCGGGAGTTTTTTTCTGAATCACGATTTACAGGATTAGCACGATTAGCAGGATGGAGAGGTGGTCGGTTTCAGTTGGTCATCCATCCGCATCTTTGCCCGCCCACACCTATCGACGTGTAACACCACGCCTTCGTCGTGAATGAACACGCCAATAGGTGTGGGCGAACAAATCTGCTGGCTGGAGTGTTCGGATTCGAAGTGCGTTAAACCCATGGCTTACGCCACGGGCTAAAATCTGTCGTTCCTGCGGAACTCGGGAATACGGGCGTCCCATATTGTCTTCTAACTTCTTTATACTGTTGCTCTTAGAGATGCAGGCAGGGATGCCTGCGTTCCAGTGGGGAGCAACCGCCTCCCTCATCTCCATTCTGACTCCTGTCTCCTGACTCCTGCATTCTGTATTCTGTTCCCCGCATGATGCTTGATCGATTTTCATTTGACAGAATATTATACGCAATTCAGTTTTTGCAAACACGCACATCGGATTTGCACATTTATATAAATGCCGACCATGACGGTAGATTGATCAACGGAGGTTGTACTTCATGAACGATCGTCTGAAAGAAGCGATCCGCACCGGCGACATGCACACGCTTTGCCAGATTCTCGATACTGGACAGGATATACCATGGGTCGAAACCATGGAGCAGGCGATCGATCTGCGCCGTAAAGACATGGCGGATACAATCGCGAAACGTCTTTTCGCGAAGTACCATCCTGACGACAGAATCATTCGGAAGCTGTTCCGGTTAGCGCTGGTCAACCACCTGGACAGTACGACAACCTACCTCTGGTCGCAGATATCCGACAGGCAGAACAGCATGAATCCGGACGATTCGACCGCGCTGCTGCTGGCAGTCGATACCGGATTGACCCGCATCGCGCAAGAAATAATCGAATCCGGGATCAACCTGAATGGCGTGAACGAACAGAACGAGACTGCGCTGCACCTGGCCCTTAAGCACGACATGAAGGATATCGCGGAAGTGCTGATCAGGAAAGGCGCTGAAGTGACCATCCCGAACAACGAAGGCGTCACGCCGATCCACATGGCGGCGCGTTTCGGCGATATCAGTCTGGCGAAGAAGCTGCTGGAAAAGGGCGCGGATATCAATGCCCGAACGAGTTCCGGACGAACTCCGCTGCAGGATGCCGTGTTCGGCGATCAACAGGCGATGGTCAAGTTCCTGCTCTCCAATAGCGCCGATCCCAATATCCAGGATAGCAGAGGCGAGACAGCTCTGCATCTCGCATACTACCTCAACCGCAAGCCGATTGTCAAACTGCTTCAGGAGAACGGCGCGAATCCCGACATCAAGAACAACGAAGGCAAGATCCCGTCGCGCAACATATTCGAATCGCGCATACCGAAGCTGCTCAAGGATTGCTTTATCGCGACGGTCGCATACGATGACATCGACCATCCCGATCTGGACATTCTGCGCCACTTCCGGGATCATGTCATGGTTCGATCCTCGGTCGGTCGCTTATTTATTTGCGGATATTATCGCGTCGGCCCGTGGCTCGCGAGGTTCATTGCGGAAATCCCGATGTTGCGCGCTATAACGCGATTCGGGATTCGGAAGGCGGTTCGGATTCTTCGAACGAGTCGATCAACAGGTTAGAAAAACGCGTAAACGGTTGACAGATATTCGGGTTCCAATATCATTGCACACATTCAAAATCCGGGGTGTATCTCTCGAAAACCGAGAGTGTTACAGCCTGTCTTTCAGGTAATATAGAACACTTACATATAAAAACACCAAAGGAGTTGCCAATGCAGAAAATGATGTTGTTGGGCGACGAAGCTTTCGCGCAGGGAGCGCTGGATGCAGGTCTCTCCGGATTTTACGGATATCCGGGAACACCTTCCACCGAGATCGGTGAGTATATCCAGGTTTCACCGCAAGCGAAAGAGCGAGATGTCAAACGTCTTTGGCACGCAAACGAAAAAACGGCGATGGAAGCCGCGATCGGTATGTCGTATGCCGGAAAGCGCGCGATCGTCACCATGAAACACGTGGGACTCAATGTCGCTGCCGATCCATTCATGAATTCGGCGCTGACAGGCGCCAGCGGCGGTCTGATCGTCGCGGTGGCGGACGATCCGTCCATGCACTCGTCGCAGAATGAACAGGACTCGCGTTTCTTCGCGAAGTTCGCCATGATTCCGGCGTTGGAGCCGTCGAATCAGCAGGAAGCCTACGATATGGCGAAGCACGGCTTCGAGCTTTCCGAAAGATTCCATCTTCCGGTGATGTTCCGGGTCACGACCCGTCTTGCCCATTCGAGAGCGGGTGTCGATCGTCACGAAGAGGTTGCGGAAAATCCGATGAGCAAGCCGACCGATCCGAACCAGTTCATGCTGCTTCCGGCGTTTGCACGTAAGAAATACAAACATCACCTCGAGATGCAGGACGAGATGGTCAAGGCATCCGAGGAATCGCCGTTCAACCACTATTTCGACGGCAAGGACAAGTCGCTGGGCATTATCGCCTGCGGACTTGGCTACAACTACCTGATGGAAAACTATCCCGATGGCTGCCCGTATCCCGTCGTGAAGATCGGGCAATATCCGCTTCCAAAGAAGATGATCGAGCGGATCGCCGCAGAATGCGATGAGATACTCATGGTCGAAGAGGGAATGCCGCTGGTGGAAGAACAGCTTCGCGGCTTCCTGAATAACGGTCTGAAGATCAAAGGACGCATGGACGGCACCCTGTCGTGGGACGGCGAACTCAATCCCGCGACGGTCCGCAATGCGCTGGGAATGCCGGCGCTTGCATCTCAGCCGATGCCCGAACTGATGGTCGGACGTCCGCCGGCGCTGTGCGTCGGATGCCCGCACGCCGACAGCTACAAAGCGCTGAAAGCAGCGGTCGTCGAGAAGTACGGTCAGGGACACATCTTCTCCGATATCGGCTGCTACACGCTCGGCTTCATGCCGCCTTATCAGTCGATCAACTCCTGCGTCGATATGGGCGCATCGATCACCATGGCGATCGGTGCCGCCGATGCCGGTCTTTTCCCCGCCATCGCCGTGATCGGCGACTCGACTTTCGGTCATTCGGGGATCACCGGTCTGCTGGACGCGGTCTATAAGCAGGCGAATGTCGTGGTTGTCATCCTCGACAACGACACCACCGCGATGACCGGTATGCAGGATTCGTCCGTAACCGGCAGGCTCGAGAAGATATGCGAGGGAATCGGCGTCGAGAAGGAACATATCCGCGTGATCAATCCGCTGAGCCGCATGCACGACGAGAACGTGAAGATCATTGAAGAAGAGATCGCCTACGAAGGCGTGTCGGTGATCATCCCGCGCAGACCGTGTATCCATGTCTATAGCAAGAAGAAACGCTCGGGAGGCAAATAATGAAGAAAGATATTATCCTCGCCGGAGTCGGTGGACAGGGCATCCTCTCCATCGCCGCGATCATCGGTTACGCGGCAGTCGAGAACGGACTGTATCTGAAGCAGGCGGAAGTTCACGGCATGAGCCAGCGCGGCGGTGACGTGCAGTCGCACCTGCGCATCTCCAGCAAGCCGATCTATTCCGATCTGATCGCTCTTGGCAGCGCCGACATGATCCTCTCTGTCGAGCCGCTCGAAGCGCTTCGCTACGTGCCGTATCTCTGCGAAGGCGGATGGCTTATCACCAGCTCGAACGCATTCAAGAACATCCCGAACTACCCGGATGTCGATGCGGTTCACCAGGAAGTTAAAAAGCAGAAGCATTTCAAGCTGATCGACGCGGAAGCCATCGCGAAGGAACTCGGCAACGCGCGTGCATCCAATATCGTGATGCTGGGCGCCGCCGCCGACTACCTCGAGATCCCGATCGAGAAACTCGAAGACGGTATCCGCTATATATTCGGTCGCAAGGGTGACGAGGTCGTCGATCTCAACATCAAAGCGCTGAGAGCCGGTAAAGACGCGGTCAGTCAATAATCAACAAACGCTATACAATATATAAGGCGGGTCGATTGGGCTCGCCTTTTTTTATTTGAAGCAGGATTTCCAGGGTGGAGAAAGGGACCCTCGCCCCAGCCCTCTCCCATTTCATGGGCAAGGGAGCAGGGAGTATGGGCATCCACCCGCATCTTCGTCCGATCCCGCGGTTGCCGTAAATATACCGCGACTTCCTGACTATCGGACATGGAAATAAAGTCGCGGAACATTACGGCAGCCGCGCGAAACGAACAAATCTGCCGGGTGGAGGGTTCGCGGTTGGTGCATCTAAACCCATGGTTCACACCATGGGCTAAAAATATGCCGTTCCTACGGAACTTGGGAAAGCGGATGTCCTCGTCAGCAAAAAACAAACTTCTGAATGTCCGAGCTAGCGAGGTCTTCAGAATGTTGGCATTATAGCATGCAGGGCATCGTCCCGGAACATTACGGCAGCCGCGCGAAACGAACAAATCTGCCGGGTGGAGGGTTCGCGGTTTACCCACGGCTTACGCCTGTGATTTTGCTTGCAAAATCGAATCCCCCATGTGGGCTAAAATCTGTCGTTCCTGCGGAACTTGGGAAAGCGGATGTCCCCGTCCGCATCTTTTTTTCTACTCCCTCGCCCACGGAGTGGGAGAGGGTTGGGGTGAGGGTTAAAACCCTATCCGCATCTGACTCACCGGTGCGTAGGATCTTCGGTGGATGGGGCAGATGCCATGCTTTTCGATGGCGTCGAGGTGTTCTTTTGTCGGGTAGCCTTTGTTGGTGTCGAAGCGATATTGCGGGTATTTGTGGTGAAACTCGATCATGATGCGGTCGCGCGTGACCTTGGCAAGGATGGACGCCGCTGCGATGGAGGCGTACCGGCCGTCACCCTTGATGGCGAAATCGGCATCGAAAGGAAAGCCCTTCGGGATGCGGTTGCCGTCGATCAGGCAAAACTCCGGTTCGAGATCGAGACCCGTGGCTGCGAGCGTCATGCCGTGCATGGTAGCGCCGAGGATGTTCATCTGGTCGATAGTTTCGGGCGAGATTTCGACGATCCGAAACGCGAGCGCTTTGTGCTGAATCTCGTCGAACAGGGCTTCGCGCTTCTTTTCCGATAGCTTCTTGGAATCGTTCAGACCCTTGATCTCATTCCCTGGATCGAGGATCACGGCCGCAACGACTACCGGGCCCGCCAGCGGACCGCGTCCCGCCTCGTCGATACCGGCGATGTGGGTGTATTCGGGATATTCATCCCACTCGGCGAGATAGCGGATCACAATTTCTCCAACACGAAGAACAGCCGGTCGTAGGATTCGTCCAGCTTGTCGGGTTTCGAACGCAGGAGGTTGCCCGGGTTGTCGATGGAATAGATTCCGAGCAGGTTGAACGGCGTCTTCGCGATCTCGTCGAGGACTACCGCGGTGGGGAAGACGTGCTGTACATGCACCTCGTCGTCGCGTCGGTAGAAGAGCTTCCGATTGTGGAAGAACGTCAGCCGCGTGGTCTGTCTGTCTTCATTCTCGCTCAACTCGCTGGTATGCACCAGGTAGCATTTGCCGTCGTCCTCGATGTTGACGAAGCCGTCGAAGTTATCGCGGCAGTTGCGCACGGTGGTGACGTCGAAAATCAGGACGCCCTCGGGCAGGAGCGCGTCGTGGATGTGGTTCAGGGTGGTCGCGATCTGCGAGGACGATTTCAGGTAGTTGAGGCTGTCGAACATCATCACCGCGAGATCGTAGCCGGTGCGATTGAGCGGCTCGATCATGTCGTGCCGGAAGAGGTTCGGCTTGAAGCGCTTTCGCGATGCCGCCTTGACCATGGATACCGCAAGGTCGCAGGCATCGACCGTAAAGCCCTTCCTCACCAACCGGCAGGCGATATTCGCGGTTCCGCACGCCATCTCCAACACCTTCTTGGGCGAACGTTTGCGCAGTTTGTTGTATTGGAAGAGGATCAGGTTGACCCACTCATCGTATTTTACGTGCGCCATATATCGGTCGTAGTAGGGTGCGAAGGCGTCGTAGATCGGCTCGAACCGAGTGTCCTTGCCCAGTAACGTACGCTCCGCCAGACGGATGGCGGATTCGAGGCTTCCCTCCTCCGCGATGCCTTTTCCCGCGATATCGAACGCGGTGCCGTGATCGACGGATGTCCGTACGAAGGGCAGGCCGAGCGTCATGTTCACGCCGCGATTGGGATGGATCATCTTGAAGGGGATCAGCGCCTGATCGTGGTATGCGGATATGATCATGTCGTAGTCGGAAGCCTTTGTAGCGAAGAATGTGTCCGCCGGGAAGGGCCCGTCGATGACAATGCCTTCATTCTTCAGTTGTTCGATCGATAGCTCGAGAATGCCTTCTTCCGTACCGAACGCGCCCGATTCTCCGGCGTGCGGATTGATTCCCAGGATCGCGAGTCGTGGATTTTCGATCATGCGACTCGTGTGCCGGTGGATGATACGCAGCTTCTTTGTCACGATATCAGGATTCAGATGGCTCGCGATCTCGCACACGGGGATGTGGGTGGTCAGGAGCGCGATGTTGAATCGATCGCCCCAGAAGGACATCACCACATCGTCGGGATTATCGGCGAAAAACTCGGTGTGTCCGATAAACTCGGGATCGATTTTCCGTATCTCGTGTTTCGAGACCGGGCAGGTGACTACGCCGTGCAGCGTGTCGCTTTTCAAACCTTCGCGGCATTTTTTCAGGATTTGCAGCGCTGTCGCGCCCGATTCTTCCTGATCTTCGATCGGCAGGTGATAAAGGACGCCCGGTGTTTCGGCTTCGTTGGGATCGTCGATGCGAACCGGTCGATTGCCGTCCTTGTACTCCGGCAGCGTACCGTAAACGATATAGCATATCTCGTCCCGTAGGGGATAAAATTGCAGGGCTTTGACCGCGATCTCGGGACCGATGCCGGCAGGATCTCCGGTTGTGATGGCAAGCCGGATCATTTCTTGTCGCTCGATCCGGGGGTGTCGATCGGCTTCCCTTCGGCGCAGAGCGGACACTCGTCCGGTTCCCAGGAGGGGATGTCGAGTTGCAGGAGCGATTCCAGCGGCATGTCGAGCCGGAGCCTTCCGCAGGAGCGATCGACCAGCAGTCCCACCGCGACCACGTCGATGTCGCGTTTCTTCAGCGCGTCGATCACCTCGACGATGCTGCCGCCGGTGGTGGAGATATCCTCGATCACGATTGCTTTTTCTCTTCTCTTCAGCGGGAAGCCGCTGCGCACGGTCATCTCGCCGTCCTTGCGCTGCGCGAATACGAACCGCTTGCCGAGTACCTTCGCCACCTCGTACGCCAGCACGATACCGCCCATGGCAGGACCCACCACGATATCGGGATCGTACTTGCGCAGGCGCATCGCCATCTCGCGACAGAGTACGGCGACTTTATCCGGGTGGTGGATCAAGCGGATCTTCTCGATGTAGCGGTCGCTGTGGCGGCCGGAGGTGAGCTTGAAATGCCCGGTAAGGAGCGCGCCGCTTTCTTGCAGCAGCCCGGTGATCGAATCTTCGTTCAAAAGCGTGGCGAAACCCTCAGTCTCCTCGTCGTCGCATTCCTGATCCTTGCACTCCTCGAACCGCTCCAGGATAGCAAGCGCTTCTTCTTCACGATCGGGCGGGATTTTGAGGCTGATGCCCATGCCCATCGCGCTGAGAGAGGGGTAGATGCCGATGATATGTTCATCGGTGAGTATCGCTTCGATGCCGCTGTCCTTGAGCAGATTCATCGCCAGCGTGGCTTCGATGTCGTTCTGAAACTTGCGAATGGTAACGAATTCCATGCTTCGCTCCTTGCTGTGCTTGATTTTGATGTAAGAATTCAGCGCAGGGGAGGTTTGTCAATGCGTTTCTGAATCCAGACGACGCCAGGAAAATTCAATCATTGACAGAAATCGACCCGAAATCATGATTACATGCTGAGTAAAAAAGTAAATCGTTCTATATAAAGGAGACATTATGGTAAAACGAATGGATTTGAAATCCTGTCTGTCTCAATTCAAAGATTACACCGAATTGCGCGTTCAGGATAACCGCACCCGAAATCTGATGCTGGCAAACGGGAATATGATGGATAACAGTTTCAATTCGAAGAGCGGACTCTCGGCGCGTGTATATAAGCGTGGCGCCTGGGGATTCGCTTCCGATCCGGTGATAAACGCAAGCACCGTGCAGACTATTATCGCGAAGGCTACAGAGAACGCTAATTTCCTCGATTCGAGAAAGCACCTCGGCCTACCCGAACTTCCTTCTCGCCCTGGAACATCGGACATCGATTACAGTAGTGGAAAGCCTGCGATCGGTCATAAGGAACAAGTCGAGTTCGTGCGCGAGTTCGAGGCATACATGAGTAAGAAGAAGGACGTTGTGTCCAGCGTAGTGGTTCTCAACACCCTCGAGATGGAGAAACAATTGATTACCTCGGAAGGATCGCACACCTTCTCGATGCTGCCTCGTATGCTTATGTATTTCACGCTCACGATCCGGAAGAACAACGAGACCATAGAATTGCTGGATACAATGGGCGGTCTTGGGCAGTTCCAGGACTTCCTCGGCGATATCGAGAAGCTCTACCCACGCATCGACCGACTTTATGAAGATCTGATGTTGAAGGCCGACGGTGTCTATCCCGATGCCGGCGTGCACGACGTGATACTCGATGCGCGTCTGGCGGGTGTGCTGGCGCATGAGGCGATCGGGCACACGGTGGAAGCCGACATGGTGATGGGCGGATCGATCGCGGAGCATTATCTCGACAGGGAAGTTGCGTCACCGTTGGTCAACATGGTCGATTTCGCGCATACCGCATTGGGCGTACGATGCCCGGTTCCGATGTATATCGACGATGAAGGCGTGGAAGCGAATGATGTGGTGCTGATCGAGAACGGTATCCTGAAATCGTTCCTGCACAACAAAGTTTCCGCGATGCACTTCGGCGTGGAACCCACCGGTAACGCACGTGCTTACAACTACGACGACGAGCCGCTCATCCGTATGCGGAACACGGCTTTCCTGCCCGGGAAGAGCAAGCTCGAGGACATGATAGCCTCCATCGAACACGGCTACTACTTCACCCGTTTCAGCAACGGACAGGCGGATTCGACCAGCGAATTCATGTTCGGCATCCCGTTCGGTTACGAGATTACTAACGGTAAGCTGGGCAGGGCGGTACGCGATACGACCATCGCAGGCGTGGCGTTCGATATGCTCAAGACGGTCACCATGATCTCGGACGACATGTCGTGGTCCAGCGAAGGGATGTGCGGCAAGAAACAGATGATCCCCGTCGGAATGGGCGGCCCGGCAATCAAGTGCAGAATCAACATCGGAGGTCGATAATGGAACAGCTCGAAATTACTGGAAAATACGCGATCGACGCGATGATGAAAGCCGGCGCGGACAAGGCCGAGTGCTTCTTCTCGTTTGTGGAAAAGCAGGAAATCAACGTCGAGGTGGGCGAGATCACCCTGATCCGCACCAACTTCGAACGCAACCTCCTCATGCGCGCCATCAAGGACCAGCGCAAGAGCAGCATCCGCATCAATAAAACCGAGCCGGAAGCGATCGACAAGGCGGTCGAATCGCTCATGCAGGGCATCGAATCCTCACCGCCCGATCCCGCCAACGATATCGCGGAGAATCAGCCGCACGAATCATTCGGCAGCGGGCCCGACGACCCCGACATGGATGGCATGTACAACCGATTGGTGTCGTTTCTGGCCTACACACGCGAGCGCTACCCCAAGCTCATCATCGAGATGGGATCAATCGACTACACGCGCGTGCATACATTATATATTAACACGAACGATGTAAACCTGGTCTCAAAAAACAGCTATTACAGCTTCGGTCCGGCGTTCACCTCCAAGGATGGCGAGATCAGCTCGTCCTTCAACTACACCGGCGTCAGCATGACCAATCTGGACAAGGAATTGCAGGGCATGGGCTCGGTCGATACCCTGATGGAGCAATCGGTCGAACACCTGCATCCCAAGCCGTTTCCTTCGAAGGTCGAGGGTCAGATCGTCATCGCGCCGGATTGCCTCTCCTCGTTCATCAGCTCCATCCTGGGCTACCTGAGCGATATTCCCATCATCAGCGGATCGTCCATTTACGCCGATAAACTCGGACAGCAGATCGCGGCGCCTGAACTCACCATCAATTCCGTCCCGAACTCGACAGATATCGCGGTGGGATACCACATCACCATGGACGGCTACGCTGCACAGGACATGACGATTATCGAGAATGGCGTCCTGAAAAACTTCGTTCTGACCCAATACGGCGCAAAAAAGTCCGGCGGTGAAAGAGCGGTCTCCGGCGGTGGAGCCATCGTGATCGAGCCGGGCAATCAATCCTTGCAGGAGATGATCGCGGGGATCGAAGAGGGAATTCTGCTGTCGCGGTTCTCCGGCGGTCAGCCCAACGATAACGGCGATTTCTCCGGCGTGGCGAAAAACAGCTTCTATATAAAGGATGGAAAGCTTCTCTATCCGATCAGCGAGACCATGATCTCCGGTAACCTCGCACAGCTTCTGATGAATATCACCGCGATCTCCGAGGAGCGCGTCGATTTTGGCAGCGGTATCCTGCCCTGGATCCGCGCGAAAGGCGTGGTGATTTCAGGGAAGTAACCATTTTGCGTAAGGGGGCAGGTCTCCGTGCCTGCCCTTCTCTTCCAAGTGGTACGCAGGCACCTTTGCCTGCTCATTTTTCCTTTTCTTTGACCAACGAAGACCTCGCCAAACATTTCTATTTGTTCAGAAATGCCGGGAAAACACACATCCTTGAGTCCTATGCGCTCAAGGTTAACTCGTTGTTTTTGAAAAAAATAGCGGAAACGCAAAAAAACGTTTGACATAAAAACTATATGGGGGAATTTCAGCGCTCACAGGCGGAATAAAATTGTGTCCGCCGAAGGGAAATTCTGCATAAGGTGCAGAGTTATCGATCATTAGAGCCAAGGAGGAATCATGGCAAAGGCGAAATTTGAGAGAACGAAGCCTCATGTAAACATAGGAACGATTGGTCACGTCGATCACGGCAAGACCACGCTAACCGCTGCGATCACGCTCTATCTGAGCAAGAAGACCGGCGCGACGTTCCGTTCATTCGACAGTATCGACAACGCTCCGGAAGAGCGCGAGCGCGGTATCACGATCGCGACGGCTCACGTGGAGTACGAGACGGCGAATCGCCACTACGCGCACGTTGACTGCCCCGGTCACGCCGACTACGTGAAGAACATGATCACGGGCGCGGCCCAGATGGACGGCGCGATCCTGGTCGTTAGCGCAGCGGACGGTCCGATGCCGCAGACCCGCGAGCACATCCTGCTCGCGCGTCAGGTGGGCGTCCCCGCGATGGTCGTGTTCATGAACAAGTGCGACCTCGTCGATGATGAAGAGATTCTGGAGTTGGTGGAACTCGAAGTCCGCGAGCTTCTTTCCGAGTACGAATTCCCGGGCGACGACATTCCGGTGGTCAAGGGTTCCGCGCTGAAGGCGCTGAACGGCGACCCGGAAGGCGAAGCGCAGGTACAGGAACTGATGGACGAAGTCGATCGTTACGTACCGCTTCCCGAGCGCGACATTGACAAGCCGTTCCTTATGCCGGTCGAAGACGTGTTCTCGATCCAGGGACGCGGCACGGTTGCCACGGGTCGTATCGAACGCGGTCAGGTCAAGGTCGGCGAGAAGGTCGAGCGGGTGGGAATCCGCGAAACCGTCGAAACCACCTGTACCGGAGTGGAAATGTTCCGTAAGATTCTGGACGAAGGTCAGGCCGGCGACAACGTCGGAATGCTTCTTCGCGGCATCGCCAAGACCGATATCGAGCGCGGTATGGTTCTTGCGAAACCGAAGTCGATCACCCCTCACACCAAGTTCACCGGCAAGACCTACGTGCTGACCGGAGACGAAGGTGGACGTCACAAGCCGTTTTTCAGTGGCTACCGTCCGCAGTTCTACTTCCGCACCACGGACGTGACCGGCACACTGACGCTTCCTGAAGGCGTCGAGATGGTTATGCCCGGCGACCACGTCGAGGTCAACGTTGAACTGATCACCCCGATCGCTATGGAGCAGGGTCTCCGCTTCGCTATCCGCGAAGGCGGACGCACCATCGGCGCCGGCGTCGTCGGTGACATCCTCGTATAATCTGGAGGAAATGTGGCTAATTCGAAAGAAAATAGAATACGGATCAAGCTGAAAGCGTACGATTATCGTCTTTTGGACAAATCCGTTGCTGAAATTATTAAAAGCACCAGGAACACGGGCGCCAAGATCATGGGTCCGATTCCGTTGCCGACCGAGCGCACGATCTATACCGTACACCGGTCTCCGCATGTTGACAAGAAATCTGAAGACCAGTTCGAAATGCTGGTTCACAAACGTTTGGTCGATATCGTGAATCCCACGCCGCAGACTACGGGCGCTCTGAAGAAGCTCAGCCTGCCGGCAGGCGTTCACGTGGAGATCAAGGCGTAAAGGGGTGAATCATGATCGGACTGATTGGTAAGAAAGTAGGCATGACGCAGGTCTTCGACGAATCCGGAAAGGTGACTCCCGTGACCGTTATCCAGGCAGGTCCCTGCCAGGTGATCCAGAAGAAAACCTTGGAAAAAGACGGATACGTTGCCGTACAGCTCGGATACGATAAAGTCGATGACAAAAAGGTGAAAAAACCTCAACGCAATCATTACAAGAAGCATAACAGCCCGTCATACCGGGTTCTTCGCGAATTCCGCCTGAAGGTTTACAAAGATATAGCCGAAGGCGAGGTGTTCGACGTTTCCATGTTCCAGGAAAACGAGCTCCTGACAGTTCAGGGCACGTCCAAGGGTCGTGGATTTGCGGGTGTGATGAAGCGCCACAACTTCCACGGCTTCAAGGCAACCCACGGTGTTCACGAGTCGTTTCGCGGACCGGGATCGATTGGTCAGTGCGCAACACCGTCTCGCGTGTTCAAGGGTCGCAAGATGGCCGGACATTACGGTGTGGACCAGGTATCCGTAAAGAACCTGAAGGTTGTGAAAGTGATTCCCGAGCAGAATCTGGTAATGGTCCAGGGCGCTGTTCCGGGTCACAAAGACAGCATCGTGCTTCTGAAGAAGGAACTGTAGCCCTTGGGTTACAAGAAAATCATGAGGAAACAGGTATGATAGAGGCAAAAAAATATTCGGCAGCAGGGGAACAGATCGGAACCGTGGAATTACCCGAATCGTTATTTGCCGTTGAAGCCAAGAATCCGGATGCGGTGATCTACGAGGTCATCAAGATGTATCTTGGCAATCAGCGTCAGGGAACGGCCGCGGTGAAGTTCCGCGCCGACGTAAAGGGCAGCGGTCGCAAGCTGTATCGCCAGAAAGGCACCGGTAACGCACGTGTCGGTAATCGCCGCACGGTCGTCCGCGTTGGCGGCGGTAATGCATTCGGTCCTATTCCGAAAGACTGGTCGCGCCACATCCCCATCAAGAAGAAACGCTTAGCTCTCAAGATCGCGCTCAGCGAACGCGCCAAAAGCGGCAACGTTGTCGTGATCGAAGATATCAGATTTGAAAAACCGAACTACAAGGCTGCACGCCAAATCATCGACAAGATGCTCCCCGAAAGCGGGAAGAAACTCGTCCTGATCGACGGCAGCGACACAAGCGTTATCCGCTCGTTTTCGAACATGACCGATGTTCGGCTCGACCGCGCGGACGGCGTTTTCGCTTATGAAGTCCTGAACTGCGAACATCTGGTTCTGACCGCTCAGGCGCTGAAAAAAGTAGAGGAGGTATTTGGAAAATGAAACACGAACGTGAAATCATCATTTCCCCGATCCTCACCGAGAAGAGCTCGGCGCTGAAGGCGAAGCAGAACAGCTACACGTTCCGCGTCAGTATCAATGCAAACAAGATCGAGATCAAGCAGGCGATCGAGAAGGTCTTTTCCGTCAAAGTCGATTGCGTGAATACCATCCGTATGCGCGGCAAGATGCGCCGCGTTCGTAGAGAGCTCGGTAAGCGCCCGGACTGGAAAAAGGCGATTGTTACACTCGAGCAGGGTCAGAGCATCCCGCAGCTCGAGCTATGATAAGGGAGACAGACAATGGCGATCAAAAAGTATAAACCGATTACACCGACAATGCGGTTCAGGACCGGTTACTCCTTCGAGGAAATTACGACCTCGACACCGGAGAAGTCCCTGCTTCGTCCGCAGCCCAAAAAGGCCGGACGCAACAACCAGGGTCGCATTACCTGTCGTCATCACGGTGGCGGTCACAAGAGACATTACCGGATTATCGACTTCAAGCGGAACAAGCCGGATATCAAAGCGAGAGTTGCTTCGATCGAATACGATCCCAACCGCAGCGCCCGCATCGCCCTGCTTCACTACATCGATGGCGAGAAACGCTATATCCTCGCACCGGTCGGCTTGAACGTGGATGACTTCGTGATTTCCGGCGAGAACGTGCCGATCCGCACCGGCAACGCCATGCCGCTCGCGAAGATTCCACTCGGTACAATCGTTCACAATATCGAATTCAAAGCAGGACGCGGCGGACAGATTGCGCGCAGCGCAGGCTCGAGCGCCCAGGTCATCGCGAAAGAAGGCGGCTACGTTCACGTACGCATCCCCTCCGGCGACGTCTATCAGCTTCGCAAGGAATGTTACGCGACCATCGGACAGGTCGGCAACATCGAGCACAACCTGATTACCATCGGTAAGGCAGGAAGAAAGCGCTGGATGGGTATCCGCCCGACCGTTCGCGGTGTTGTGATGAACCCGGTCGATCACCCGATGGGTGGTGGTGAAGGAAGAACCTCCGGCGGCGGTCATCCCGTGTCGCCGTGGGGCGTGCTTGCCAAGGGCGGTAAGACCCGCAAGCACAAGAAATATTCCGATAAATATATTATCAAGTCGTCCAAGAAATAGGAGTACGGATATATGGCTCGTTCGATCAAGAAAGGACCGTTCGTTGACGATCATTTGATGGCGAAAGTTGAGAAGTTGAACGAAGAAGAGAAGAAGCAGGTTGTCAAGACCTGGTCGAGACGCTCGATGATTCTTCCCGATTTCATCGGTCACACCTTCGCCGTACACAACGGTCGCAAATTTGTGCCGGTTTACGTAACCGAAAACATGGTGGGTCACAAGCTGGGCGAATTCTCGCCGACACGCACCTATCGCGGGCACAAAGAGAAGAAGAAAAAAGGTTAATAGCAGCAAGGGGTATATGGAATGGAAGCTTTCGCAAGAGTACGAAACTTACGGGGTTCGGCCAGAAAGGCAAGGTTGGTCCTCGATCTGATTCGCGGCAAGCGTGTAACGGAAGCTCAGACAATCCTGGCTTTTTCAGAGAAGCGGGTTGCTGTAAATATCCAGAAGCTGCTGAATGCGGCTATCGCAAACGCCGAGAATAAAGAAGGTAAGGCCGAAGTCGATAATATGCGCGTGCACGAAGCATTCGCAGACGAAGGTCCCATCATGAAGCGTTACATGCAACGCGCACATGGCAGAGCAACAATCATTCGCAGGAAGTCGTGCCATATCACGGTCGGTATATCCGATAATGAAGGGGAGGAATAGCTTGGGTCAGAAGATAAATCCGGTATTATACCGACTGGGTATAAATAAAGATTACGACTCAGTATGGTTCGCGAAGGGCGAAGAGTACGTCGATAATCTGATGGAAGACCTTAAGGTTAAGAAATATGTCCAGCAGCGCCTTCGCGGTGCCATGGTATCAAAGGTTCGTTTGATGCGCAAGGCGAACTCGATCAACATCGACATCCACACGTCCCGTCCCGGACAGGTGATTGGTAAGAAGGGTGCCGAAATCGAAGCACTTCGCAACGAATTGACCGTTCTGCTGAACAAGGACAGAGAAGCGAAATTGAATGTATTCATTAACATTCACGAAATCAAGAAACCCTGGCTGGATGCACAACTCGTCGGCATGGAAGTTGCCCGTCAACTCCGTGAGAGAGTTTCGTTCCGCCGCGCGATGAAGATGGCGATTCGCAACGCCAAGCGCGACGGTGCGGAAGGGATCAAGATTCAGTGTTCCGGACGCCTTGGCGGAGCCGACATGGCACGTACCGAGCGCTACCAGGAAGGCAGAACTCCTCTTCATACACTCCGGGCAGATATTGACTACGCCGTGACCGTCTGTCAGACCACCTACGGTGTGATCGGCATCAAGGTGTGGATCAATAAAGGTGAAATCCTGGACAGATAGCCTCTGACAGGATCAAAGGAGATAGGGAATGTTAGCACCGAAAAAAGTTAAATACAGAAAGAAAATGCGGGGACGCCGCACAGGTCTCGCCTGGCGTGGATCCAACGTCGATTTCGGCGATTTCGGAATCATCGCGCTGCAGGACGGCTGGCTCACCAGCCGGCAGATCGAGGCAGCTCGTGTGGCAATCACCCGTAAGATGCAACGTAAAGGTAAAGTCTGGATTCGCATATTCCCGGACAAGCCCGTCACGCAGAAACCGGCCGAAACCCGTATGGGTAAAGGTAAAGGCGCTCCCGAGTACTGGGTAGCGGTTGTCAAACCGGGTCGAGTACTCTTCGAGATCGAAGGTGTCGATACCCAGATCGCCAAGGACGCATTCCGCCTGGCGATGCATAAGCTCCCGATCAAGACAAAGGTCGTCTGCCGGGAAGGAGTTGAGTTATGAAGATAGCGGAACTTCGCGATTTCAGCAATGAAGAATTGAACCAGAAGCTCGAAGACCTTCGGGAAGAGTATTTTAAACTCAGATTCCAGAAGGCGATGAACAGGCTCGAGAACCCGCTTCGCATGAAAGCGGTTCGCAAGGACATCGCCCGGATCAAAACACTACAGACCGAGAGAGCGGAAAAGAGGTAATAATGGCAACAGGACGCAAGGTTAAAAAGGTCGGTGTTGTCGTTAGCGACAAGATGGACAAAACGATCGTTGTCCGGGTGAAGCGTCAGTTTATGCACCCGCTTTACAAGAAATTCGTTCGTTTGGACAAGAAGTTCAAGGCGCACGACGAGACCAACGACTGCCGTATCGGCGACACGGTCGAGATTCAGGAATGCCGTCCCCTGAGCAAACAGAAGCGCTGGGAGCTTTCCAGGATTATCGAAAGAAGTAAATAAGGAGCATACGAATGATACAGGCCCAGACAATTTTAAACGTCGCTGACAACTCCGGGGCAAAGAAGTGCATGTGCATCAAAGTCCTTGGCGGAACGCGCCGTAAGTATGCAACGGTGGGCGATATTATCATTGTTGCGATCAAATCCGCGACCCCGACCGGCAAGGTCAAAAAGGGAAGCGTTGAGCATGCGGTGATTGTTCGGACAGCCAAGGAAGTACGTCGCCCGGATGGATCCTATATCCGTTTCCAGGATAACGCGGCGGTAATCATCGATGATCGTGGTGAACCGAAAGCCACTCGTATTTTCGGTCCGGTAGCCCGTGAACTCAGGGAAAAACACTTCACCAAGATTATTTCGCTGGCTCCAGAAGTGCTGTAGGAGATTACAATGGAAAAGATGAGAATCAAAAAAGGGGACACGGTTGTCGTGATAACCGGAAAATACAAAGGTGTGAAGGGAAGAGTCCTCAAGGCTTTCCCGAAGACCCAGCGCGTCGTGGTGGAGAAAGTGAATTTCATCAAGAAGCATATCCGGCCCAACCAGCAGAACCCCCAGGGTGGAATTGTGACCAAGGAAGCCCCGATTCATGTTTCGAACGTTAAACTTATCAACGACAAGACCGGTGAAGTCACCCGCGCGGTATTCCGCAAGGGAACGGACGGCAAGCGCATCCGCGTGTGCCAGAAGACCGGCGACGAGATATAAGGAGTGAGGAATGAACCGGGTCAAGGATAGGTATCAGAAGGAAATCGTTCCTGCACTGATGAAACACTTTGAATATAAGAACATAAACCAGGTTCCGAAGCTGGAGAAAGTAGTGGTCAGCATGGGCGTTGGCGAGGCGATCCAGAACAAAGCGGTTCTCGATTTCGCAGTGAAGGACATGACCGCCATCACAGGACGCAAACCCGTCATCACCAAAGCGACCAAGTCGATCTCCAACTTCAAACTGCGTCAGGGAATGCCGATTGGCTGCATGGTTACGCTTCGCGGCGAAGTCATGTACGAATTCCTCGACAGGCTGATCACCATCGTGATACCCCGCATCCGCGACTTCCACGGAACCCCGCGGAACTCGTTCGACGGACGCGGCAATTACTCGATGGGCATCAAAGAGCAAACCGTTTTTCCTGAAATCGATTACGATAAAGTTGACAAGATTCGCGGTTTGAATATCAACATCATCTCTTCAGCGAAAACCGACGAAGAAGGGCTCGAGCTTCTCAGGCAGCTCGGAATGCCTTTCCGTAAGAAATAATTCATCTGTAGATATAAGGATGGAATTCAATGGCTAAGAAATCACTTAGAGTTAAGCAAGCGCGCGAACCGAAGTTTGGCGTACGTAAGTATAATCGCTGCAAACTCTGCGGAAGATCAAGGGCTTATATCCGACGCTTCGGCATGTGCCGTCTATGCTTCCGTAAACTTGCCTCCGAGGGACAGGTCCCTGGAGTTAAGCGAGCGAGCTGGTAGGAGGAAGAATGAGCGTTACCGATCCGATTGCAGATGCATTGACCAAGATTCGAAACGCATATGGCGCGAAACACATGACTGTTCGCGTGAACCATAGTAGTGTGGTTGAGTCGATCATCCGGATTCTCGCCGAGGAGAACTATCTGAACAATTACGATCTCATCGAGCGCGATCCCAAAAAGAACATCAACCGAAAACAGATATCCATCAACCTGCGATATACCAACACCGGTGACTCGGTGATGCGCGGAATCGAGCGCGTCAGCCGTCCCGGCCGCCGTGTGTATCTGAAGGCCGGCAACGTACCGTCGGTATTCAATAACACCGGCTGCGCCATCATTTCAACTAATCGTGGCGTGTTTACCGATCGCGTCGCCCGTAGTGAAAACCTGGGCGGCGAGTATATCTGTAAAGTGTGGTAATGAGGAGAACGAGATGTCAAGAGTAGGTAAAATCCCCATTTCGGTCCCCAAAGACGTACAGATCACGATCTCGGGTAGCCTGGTAAGTGTGAAGGGTAAGCTGGGCGAGCTCAAATACGAGCTTCTCCCCGGTATCACTCTCGCGCAGGTAGAGAACCAGTTGATCGTCACCCGCGAAGACGACACCGTTCCGCAGAGAGCCCGTCACGGATTGACCCGTGCGCTTGTGAGTAACATGGTCGTCGGCGTCAGCGAAGGCTTCGAGAAGGTGCTGCACCTTATCGGAACCGGCTACACTGCTGAAGTCGTCAATACCTGGCTCAAGCTCAGCGTGGGTTATTCGCACGACATCCTGATCGAGATACCGGAACACATCGCAGTCGAAGCGGAGCCGGTGCCTCGCGCCAAGGGTTCTCGTCTGGCGGTTCAGGCGATTATCAAGGTTAAAGGAATCCACAAGGAAGACGTGGGCAAGTTTGCGGCGGAAGTTCGCAAATGCCGTCCTCCGATCAACTACAACACCGGTAAGGGCATCCGTTACGCAAACGAATACGTGAAGATCAAGCCCGGCAAATCCGGTGCGGCATAACCTCTGGAGTTGAGAAGATGGAAAAAGGTACAACATACAAAAAAGCAAAGGCGAGAGCCAGACGTCGCGTCGCGATTCGCAAGAACCTCTTCGGTACAAGCGAGCGTCCGCGCCTGTCGATTTTCCGCAGCCTGAATCACATCTACGCACAGATCGTGGATGATGAACAGGGCAAGACTCTGGTCGCGATATCGACCATCTCGAAAATCCTGCGGGAAGATCTCGCCGGGATCAAAGAAGACTCTGCCAAGGACGACAAAAAGACAAGTCCGAAACTCGGCAGAAAAGTGAAACAGAGTTACCAGGTCGGTTTGAAGCTTGGCGAGAAAGCCATTGCCGCTGGAATCACCAAAATCGCGTTCGATCGTGGCGGATACAAATACCACGGTCGGGTCAAGGCGCTGGCGGACGGCGCGCGCAAAGCCGGCTTAGAGTTTTAAGGGAGGAACCTTGTTTCAGAAAAAGCAAATGACCCAGGAATACGAGATCGAGAAGATCATCGATACCAACCGCGTGGCGAAGGTCGTCAAGGGCGGTAGGAACTTCAGCTTCAGCGCGACCGTCGTTGTCGGCGATCGTAATGGCAATGTGGGCGTGGGTTACGGCAAGGCCAACGAAATCGTCGATGCAATCCGCAAGGCGAAAGAGAAAGCCGGCAAGACCATGTTCCGCGTGCCGATCGTTCGCGGCACCATCCCGCACGAAGTACTGGCGAAGTTCAGCGCGAGCAAGGTTCTGATGAAACCCGCTTCTCCCGGTACCGGCGTGATCGCGGGTGGCCCGATGCGAGCCATCATGGAAGCAGCCGGAATCGAAAACATCTTGACCAAATCGATGGGCTCCAACACACCGGTGAACGTTGTGAAAGCTACCGTTCGCGGTCTCAAGAGTCTGCGTACGATTCAGGATGTGGCTCGTCTTCGCGGAAAGAAAGTTTCCGAGCTGACCGGACAGGAGGAGAAGCATGAAGATTAGAGTAACACAGACCGGAAGCATGATCGGACAAAAGGAACCGATGAAGAGAACGCTCAAGGCCCTCGGCCTCGGCAGAATCTCCAAGACACGGATCCACGAAGATAACGACGTGATTCGCGGCATGGTGGGAAAGGTTTCCCATCTCGTGAAGGTCGAACCTGTAGAAGGAGAATAAGATGTTGCTTCATGAACTCAAACGTCCAAAGATCAAGAAGAATAAAAAGAGACTTGGTAAAGGCGACGGAAGCGGCACCGGTGGAACAGCCGGACGCGGGCACAAAGGACAGAAAGCCCGTTCCGGTGGAAATATTCCGGATTGGTTTGAAGGCGGTCAGATGCCCATTCAGCGGCGACTGCCCAAACGCGGATTCAAGAATATTTTCAGGATCCCCTACCGAATCGTGAACCTTGAGCAGTTTATTAATGTCGATGTAGAGGAAATCGATGTTGCCAAGATGGAAGAGCTGGGCATCGTCAAGAAAGCTGGAAGATCAAATCCGCGTCCCGTCAAGATACTGGCGAACGGCAAGGAGAAGTTCGAGAAGGTCATGACGATCAAAGCCAACGCATTTTCCGAAGCGGCGAAAGCATTGATCGAGAAGAATGGCGGCAAGGCGGAGGTAATCTAAGTTGCTCGATAGTATAAAAAACGTTTTTAAAATACCGGACCTGAAGAAGAAGATTCTGTTCACGATGCTGATTCTGATCATCTATCGTCTGGGAAGTTTCATCCCGGTGCCAGGTGTGAATCCGCGAATATTACAAGAAGCGTTTTCATCTCAATCCAACACGATATTCGGATTGGTTGACCTCTTCGCGGGAGGTAACTTCGGTCGAGCCTCCATCTTCGCTTTGGGTATCATGCCCTACATCACGGCATCCATCGTCTTCCAGCTTCTGGGCAGTATTCTGCCGTTTCTCGAGAAGCTGAAAAAAGAAGGCGCTGAGGGTCAGAAAAAGCTGAACCAATATACACGGTATTTGACGGTTCTGATCGGTGCGTTCAACGCGATCACGATCAGTTTCTGGCTGCAGAGCATGAAGAGCGCCGGCGGTGCACCCGCTGTGGCAAACCAGGGACCAATGTTCATCACGACGACCGTGGTGACGCTGGTAACCGGTACGATCTTCATCATGTGGCTGGGTGAGCAGATCACCGAGCACGGAATCGGCAACGGAATTTCGCTGATCATCTTCGCGGGAATCATCGCGCGGTATCCGCAGGGATTCTTCCAGATGTTCAAACTGGTCCAGGTCGGGTCGCTCAGCATCTTCATGGCTGTGCTGAACCTGATCATCATGGTCTTCGTTACGGGATCCGTGATCCTTGTGACCGAAGCGATGCGCAAGATACCGGTGCAGTACGCTAAACGCGTGGTCGGACGTAAAGTTTACGGCGGCTCGAGCACGCACATTCCGCTTCGCGTGAACACCGCGGGTGTTATCCCGATCATCTTCGCGCAGTCGATCATCATGTTCCCGAGAACCATCGCGATGTTCTTCAGAGAAAGCGATGCGATGATGACGCTGACCCGCTGGCTGTCGCCCGGCGCATTCCTCTATACCGTACTGTATGTATCGCTGATCATCTTCTTCGCGTATTTCTATACCGCGATCGTGATGAACCCGACCGAAATCGCCGACAACATGAAGCGATACGGCGGATTCATCCCCGGCAGGAAACCCGGCAAGAAGACAGCGGAATATATCAACAGTGTATTAACCCGTATCACGCTCCCTGGCGCGATCTTCTTCGCAGCCATCGCGGTGATGCCCGAATTCATGCAGAAATATACCCAGCTTCCGTTCTACTTCGGTGGAACCGGGCTGATCATCATCGTGGGTGTGGCGCTGGATACGCTCCAGCAGATCGAATCCCACCTGGTGATGCGCCACTACGAAGGCTTCATGAAAAAGGGTAAGCTGCGGGGTCGCAGGGGTTAATGCCCGGTGAATCTCGAATCGATCTTTATTGTGTAACATTGTGAGAAGGTAATCCGATGATCTACATCAAGGACGCCAGTGCAATCGAGAAGATGAGGGTGAGTAACCACATCATTTCGCTTGTACTCGAGGAGATGGACAACTGGATTCGTCCGGGGATCTCGACCCTCGAGCTGGATCGCATCGCGGAGCAAGTGATTCGCGACAACGGAGCCACGCCGGCGTTCAAAGGTTACAGTGTCCCGGGTTTACCGCCGTTTCCGGGTTCGATTTGCGCATCGGTCAACGAAGCGATCGTTCACGGGATTCCCTCCAAGAAGGTTGTTCTGAAGGAAGGCGACATCATCGGTGTGGATGTTGGAACCTGCAAAGACGGCTACTATGGAGACGGCGCGAAGACCTACCCGGTGGGTGAGATATCAGAAGAGGCCAGGCGATTGATGCGCGTAACAAAAGAATGCCTGTACCGCGGCATCGCGCAGGCAAGACCCGGCAACCGGATCGGCGACATCTCGCACGCGATCGGAAGCTGCATTCGCGAGAATGGCTACCACGCGGCGGAAAAGCTGACCGGGCACGGTATCGGAAGGGCTCTTCACGAAGAGCCTACCATCATGAACGTCGGAAGAAAGGGATTCGGAGCTCGTATCCAGAAAGGTATGATTTTCGCCATCGAGCCGATGGTGAATATCGGTACGTATCGCGTACGGGACGACGGCTGGAATACCTACGTGGCTGATCGGAGTTTATCGGCTCATTATGAGCATACAATACTGGTGACGGATAACGAACCGGAAATACTGACATTACCGGATATGATACAAAGACAGGAAATTTAAATATGGCAAAAGCGGGTGTTATCGAAGTCGAAGGCGTGGTCAAGGAAGCTCTTCCCAATACGACGTTCCGCGTCGAACTGGAGAACGGGCACGAAATTCTGGCGCACACCTCGGGTAAGATGAGAATGAACTATATCCGAATTCTACCGGGTGACAAGGTGAAGCTCGAGCTTTCACCCTACGACCTGACCCGTGGTCGGATTATCTACCGCTATAAATAAGCAGGAGTTTATATCATGAAGGTACGAGCATCCGTAAAGACGATCTGCAGAGACTGCAGGATCATCAAACGCAAAGGCGTAATACGAGTAATCTGCCCAAGCAATCCAAGGCATAAACAGAGACAAGGATAAGGAGGAATCGGTTGGCACATATCGCTGGTGTTGAATTACCGAAAAATAAGCGGATCGTGATAGGTTTGACCTATATATTCGGTATCGGCAGAACGACCGCTGAGAAGATCCTTGAAAAAGCGAATATCGACGAAAGTAAGCGCGTAAAGGATCTTTCCGCTGAAGAAGAAAAAGTTATCAGAGACATCGTAACGAACGAACTTATCGTTGAAGGTGCACTCCGCACCCGCACTACGATGGACATCAAACGTTTAATGGAAATCGGTTCCTACCGTGGATCACGCCACAAGAGAGGCCTCCCGGTGCATGGACAGCGCACGCACACCAACGCACGCACACGCAAGGGTCCAAAGCCTGGCGGAATCAGTAGAAGGAAGAAATAAGGGGAACGGATATGGCAAAGAAAGCTGTTAAACGAGTAAAAAAGAAAAGAACGCGCGTAGCGTACGACGAAGCTGTTGCGCATATTCATTCCAGCTTCAACAACACCATCGTGACGATCGCTGACCGTGGCGGAAACGTTCTGGCGTGGTCGAGTGGCGGCAAGATTGGAAACAAGGGTTCCCGCAAGAGCACCCCGTATGCGGCACAGATCGCTGCGGGTGAAGTCGCGAAAGCCGTGATGGACATGGGAATCAGCAAGGTTTCCGTCATCGTGAAGGGCCCTGGCGGTGGACGCGAATCCGCGATTCGCGCGCTGAATTCAGCCGGACTCTACGTCACCATGATTCGTGACGCGACTCCGATCCCGCACAATGGCTGCAGACCGCCCAAACAGAGAAGAATTTAACGGAGGCGAATGAATGGCAAGATATACCGGACCGAAGGCTAAGATATGCAGAAAATTCGGTGAAAACATATACGAAAGCCCGAAATACGATAAGATACTCGAGCGTCGTAAATACCCGCCCGGACAGCATGGACAGAGTTTCCGGCGCAAGATTAGTGACTACGGCATTCATCTGAAAGAAAAACAGAAATTGCGCTACATGTACGGGGTACTGGAAAAACAGTTCCGCCGCTACTTCGCGAAAGCGGATCAGATGAAAGGCATCACCGGCGAGAACCTGCTCAAGCTTCTCGAACGCCGCCTGGACAACACCGTCTTCAGAATGGGCTTCGCTGTGACACGCCCGCAAGCACGTCAGTTTGTGAACCACGGACACGTCATGGTAAACAACCGCCGGGTCAACATCCCGTCGTATCTCCTGAAGCCGGGCGATGTCGTCGAGATTCACGACAAGAGCAAGAAATGCTCGCAGATCCTCGAAGCTGTCGAGATCACCTCGACTGCGTTCGAGTGGCTCGAAGTCGATAAAGAGCATCTGCGCGGAGAATTCAAGGATATCCCATCTCGTGAAATGATACCGGTGAACGTTGATGAACGTTTGATTGTGGAATTCTATTCCAAGTAAACCAGGAGAGTTTATATGATGCTTCTCGAACCCATACAAATGCCTGATAAGGTAACGGTCGAAGAATCGACATACACGAACACTTATGGGAAATTCGATATTGGACCGATGGAACCTGGTTTCGCGACCACGATCGGGAACACGCTGCGCCGCGTTCTGCTCTCCTCGATTCAGGGAGCAGCCGTCCGCTACGTGAAGATCGAAGGGCTTCATCATGAATTTGTGCCGATCCCGGGAACCAAAACCGACTACATCGACCTGATCCTTCGCCTCAAGAAGCTGATCATCAAGGCCGACACGGTTGGCGAAGAACACATGGTCCTGGATCACAAGGGTAAAGGCATGATCACCGCCGGTGAACTGAAAGCCGATAACCCCGAGGTGCAGATTGTCAACGAAGATCTCGAACTCCTGGAAATGACCGAAGACGCGGAATTCCACATGGAAATCTGGATCGGAACCGGTCGCGGATACGTCTCGGCAGACGAGCACGAGATGGAAGATCGACCCGTGGGTGTCATTCCTATCGATTCCGTATATTCTCCGATTCTCAAGGTGAATTATTACGCGGGTCATCAGCGGGTTGGTGAGAAGATCGACTACGATAAACTGACCATTGAACTGACTACCGACGGCAGCATCACACCCAAGGACGCGCTGTATCTCGCGGCGAAGATCCTGAAGGACTTCTACGACAAGATCGTTCTCTTCGAAGAAGAGCCCGAATACATCGAGGAAGTGGAGATGCCGGAAGATCTGGATCGACTGGACAAGCTGCTGAACATGAATGTGAAAGAGCTGGAGCTGACGGTTCGTTCGAGCAACTGCTTGGCGGCTGCGAAGATCGAGACCATCGGCGAGTTGGTCGCCAAAAGCGAGAACGAGATGCTCAAGTACCGCAACTTCGGTAAGAAATCACTGGATGAGATCACCAATCTTCTGGCGAAGTACGAACTTTCGCTGGGAATGGATATCGATAAGATCAATAAAGAAATCGATGGTTGGAAGAAGAGAGTAACCAAGAGAAGGAAGGTTTGACATGCGACATCGCGTAGAAGGCAGGAAATTCGGACGGGAGGCAGATCACCGGAAAGCCCTCATGAACAATCTGGTGAAAGAGCTTGTCCGTCACGAACGAATCGTTACAACGCATGCTAAAGCCAAAGAAGCACGACGCCTGTTTGATCGGGTGATCACCTACGGAAAACGGGGTGAAGTCCATCATCGCAGGCTTGCATACAGGATTTTGGCAGATCGTACGCTCGTTAAGAAAGTGTTTGACGAGCTGGCGCCACGCTATGAGAATCGCAACGGCGGCTATACGAGAATCATGCAATACGGACAGCGACGAGGCGACAACGCACCGATGGCGATCATCGAAGTTGTCGATCGCGTTGAAAAAGAAAGCGAAGACAAGAAATAAAGCGATCTTCAAGAAAGGCTGCTTTGAGCAGCCTTTTTTTTTCCCATGGACCGCCAAGCTCCTGTGAATTTGCTTGCAAATTCGAATCCTCAAGCGCTTGGTATCCCTATTCTCTCGTAGCGCTCAGCGGATCATGTAGCGCTCGACCTCTGTGATTTTCAGACGGCGTCTGATAAATCGAATCTTCAAAGGCGAGCCTCTCGAAAGATGAGCCTGAAACAACATGATGCGGGGACGAAAATGGATGACCAGATGAATTATGATCTGATCTGTCAGTTGATCGAAGAGCAGGACGCGGAAACGCTTCGCGCCATGTTCGACGACAACCATCCCGCCGATATCGCTACGATCATCAACGACCTTTCCGAAGAATACCAGATCTACGCATTCAAGCACATGAGCGACGAGATCGCCTCCGAGGTGCTGGCGGAACTGCACGACGAGGTTCGCGAGGATATTCTCGAGCACTTCAACCAGGAACGGCTGGTGCGCATCATCGACGAGATGGACACCGACGAAGCCGCGGATATCATCTCCGACCTGGACGAGGATGTCTCGAGGCACGTTCTGGAGCATATCGACCACGAAGACTCCGAAAACCTGCGTCAGCTTCTCGCGTACGACGAGGACAGCGCCGGCGGCCTCATGCAGACCGAAATCATCGCGGTCAATCAGGATATGCGGCGTGACGAACTGATCGAATTGATCCGCGAGAACGTCGAAGAGGTCGAGAACATCCACTACGTGTTCGTGGTCGATGGCGAGAATCGCTTGATCGGCATGCTCGACCTGGTTCAGCTACTTCTCTGCGCTCCGAACAGACAAGCGAAAGATCTGATGAATCCGGACGTGATCAGCACGCGTGTCGATACAGATCAGGAAGAGGTCGCCAGCCTGTTCCGTAAGTACGATATCTACGCGCTGCCGGTCGTCGATGAGGAAGACCACCTGCTTGGTCGAATCACGGTTGACGATATCATCGACGTTATCGACGAGGAAGCCTCCGAAGACGCCTACAGGATGGTCGGTCTGGAGAGTGAGGACAAGGTGTTTACTGCGCCGTTGAATTCTGTGCTGAAGCGGCTCCCGTGGCTGGTGTTGAATCTCTTCACCGCGCTTCTCGTATCCAGCGTGGTCGGTCTGTTCGAGGAATTCATCGGCAAGCACCCGGTGCTGGCGGTTCTCATGCCGATTGTAGCCGGACTGGGCGGCAATTCCGGTACGCAAACGCTGACGGTCATCACGCGTGGTATCGCGCTGGGCGAACTGACCATCCACAACACCTGGAAAGCGCTGTTCAAGGAAGTCTCGGTAGGAATCATGAACGGCGTGATGATCGGCTCGATCGCGATGGGGATCGCTATTGTGCTGAAGGGCAATTACATGCTGGGTGTGGTTCTGGGCATCTCGATGGTCATCAACATGTTCATCGCCGCGCTGTGCGGCTCGGTGGTGCCGATCGTCATGAAACGGCTCAAGATCGATCCCGCGCTTGCCTCCAGCGTGATCATCACCATGCTCACCGACATCGGCGGTTTCGCGTCATTCCTCGGTCTCGCATCGATATTCCTCGTCTGAATTCAGTAGCGCTCGACCTCCGGGCGAGCCTTCCTTTGCGCCGCTTGTAGATCGGCGGCTACAGAATCCAAAGAATAGCCATTTGCCCACTCGGTTTGCAACAGGTCCCCAAAAAAAATACACGCCATAACTCGCATAATGATAAAGGGATGCGTCCTATCCCCCGCCGTTCTGAAAATTCTGTAAGATAAAATGATTGACATCCACTTCTGAGGTTTCATTCAATATTGCATGGAAAATATCAGAAAGCTACTAATCGTCGATGACGAAGAACTTATGCGGATCATGCTGTCGCGCTTTTTCAGCAATCACAATTTCGAGGTGTTTGTGGCGGCTGGCTCGGATGGCGTAATGGAGCTTATCGAAGAGCAGTCGATCAAGATCGTGATTGTCGATCTGAAGTTACTGCGCGAGAGCGGCATCGATCTTGGAAAAGCCATCATGAAACGCTTCCCGATCACGATTCGGATTGCCATGACGGGTTATCCATCCGCGTTCGAGCTGAAGGAATCCCGTGAAGCCGGTTACGACGATTATTTCCGCAAGCCGCTCAATCTCGAGATGCTCTTGCAGCGTGTTGAAAACGCCGTGTCCCAGGTCGAGCGCTGGTATTCCAGAATTTGATCAGCATTCGAGATAACTTTCGATATCCTGCAATAACCCACTCACCTGCGCGATGAAATCCGGTGGAACATTGATCTGCAAGAACTGCCTGTCATCCCTTCGTACAGTGGTATAGATGCAGAATCCCTCCATCGATTCGAGGATGAATCCGACCGTCACGAACCGATGCGGCTCGATGTCCAGCAGCAGTCTCAAAGAGCCGTCGGAAAGGCGGGTTTCCTCTACGCAGTTCATGGACGGATCAGCGCGATTTCGAGCACCTCTTCAATCCGATCGACGAAGACGATCTCCATGCCTTTGAGCACTTCCGATTTGATCTCGCCGATGCGCGGTTCGTTCTTCCGCGGCACGATCACGCGATTGATCCCGGCTTGCTTCGCGGCGATGAGCTTCTCCTCCAAACCGCCGATAGGCAGCACCTTACCGGAAAGGGTAATCTCTCCTGTCATGGCGAGGTTGCAATCGACCTTCAGGCCTGAAAGCGCCGAGACGATGGCGGTGGTGATGGTGACGCCGGCAGAAGGTCCGTCCTTGGGGATGGAGCCTTCCGGGATATGCAGATGCAGATCCCACTTCTTGTGGCAATCGGATTCGATACCAAGTTCTTCGGCATGCAGACGCGCATAACTGAACGCAGCCTGCGCCGATTCCTTCATCACATCGCCTAGTTTGCCGGTCAGGGTGACCTTGCCTTCGCCGCACATGCGGATGACTTCCACTTGAAGGATTTCGCCGCCCTGCGCTGTCCAGGCGAGTCCGGTCACGATGCCGACCTGCGGCTCGCGATCTATCTCCGGATAGAGGTAATGCGGTACGCCCAGCCAGGTCGAGAGGTTCGACGGCTTGATCGCGAAATTTTTCTTCGACGTCTTTTCGAGATAGGTTCGGATCACCTTGCGGATGATGGTCGAGACCTTGCGCTCCAGATCGCGGACGCCTGCCTCGCGCGTGTATTTCTCGATGATATCCTGTAGCGCTTTCTTCTCGAAGCGCAGGTCGAGATGGTCGTTCAGGCTGTGGTGTTCGAATTGCTTCGGCACCAGATGGCGTTCGGCGATATGCAGCTTCTCGATGCGGGTATAGCCCGGAATATGAATAACTTCCATGCGGTCGATCAGCGGCTTCGGGATGGGTCCAAGCTGGTTGGCCGTGGTGATGAAGAGCACATTGGAAAGATCGTAGCTGAAATCGAGGTAGTGGTCGCGGAACTCGTGATTCTGCTCCGCGTCGAGCACTTCCAGCAATGCAGCCGAAGGATCGCCGCGGAAATCGACACTCATCTTATCGACCTCGTCCATCATGATCAGCGGATTGGTGGTGCCGGCCTTCTTCATGCTCTGGATGATGACGCCCGGCAGCGCGCCGATGTAGGTCCTGCGGTGACCGCGGATCTCGGCTTCGTCCCGTACGCCGCCCAGCGAAAGCCGAACGAATTTCCTGCCCAGGGCGCGCGCGATCGATTTGCCCAGTGATGTCTTTCCCACACCGGGAGGCCCTACGAAGCAGAGTATCTGCCCCTTCGAGCTTCCTGCCAGTTTGATCACCGCCAGGTGTTCGAGGATGCGCTCCTTCACCTTCTCGAGTCCGTAGTGGTCTTCGTCGAGAATGGTTCGCGCTTTTCCGATATCGATCGACGTCTGGGCCGGTTTCTTCCACGGCAGATCGAAGATCCATGTGAGATAGTGATATACGACGGAGTATTCCTGTGCGTGCGGCGTCAGGCGCGAGAGTCGTTTGATTTCCTCTTGCGCGTGTTTTCGTGCGTCCTCGTTCAGGGGTGTGTCTTCCAGAAGCTGCTTGAAGCGGAGCAGGTCTTCCTGTTCCTCTTCGGAGATGCCCAGCTCCTTGTGGATGATCTTGAGCTGTTCATGCAGATAGTATTCGCGCTGAAGCTTCCCGAGCTTACCCTTGACCTTGATGTCGATATTCTTCTCGAGCTTGAGAATCTCGATCTCGTTCACCAGTAGCTCGTAAAGCTCGCCAATGGCTGTATGGAAATCGTCGATCTCGAAGATGAATTGCTTCGTCTTGAGGTCGATATCGATGTTGGTAAGCACGTAGTAGAAAAATTCTTCCGGCTTCTCGATCTCGTTAAGCGGAATCAGCGATTCTTCCGGGATGGTGCGCGACAGGTGTACGTATTCCTGAAACGACTTCTTCAGCGACCGAACCAGCGCTTCCTGCTCTTGATCGATGTTGCCGGGGATGAATCCGGCGGGGACGACCTGCGCTTTCATGATCTTCTTCGTGCGTTTGAAGCGTTGGACGGTTATCCGTTGGCGCCCTTCGATCAGCGCCCGCACATTGCCGTCTGGCATGCGGAAAATCTGAAGAACCGTGCAAATGGTTCCATAGCGATACATGTCTTTCGCGGGTGGATCGTCCTCGTTTTGCAGGTTGTTCTTCTGCGTTACGCAGACAACCATCTTGTCGCCGAGATAGGCTTGCTCGAGCGCATCGAGCGATCCGGCTCGACCCACCAGGATCGGCGTGATTACATACGGAACCATCAGCGCGTTGCGCAGCGGTATGACTGGATATTCGAGATAGCGATCAGTGCCCGGTCTCAGGCGTGGCATGAAATCCTCCGTTCAATATGCTTCAGTCGAATTTGCGCATGACCTTCTCCGCCAGTTCATTCAGCCCGGTTATGGTCTTGTTGCGCATATCGACTTCAAATTCGAGTTCACTCTGTTCGATGTCATCGACAAGGATGATGACTCGAACACGAAATAAATCTTTACCCTTGTGCGAGAGCTTCCATTTCATTTCGGAATTCGAGCCGGACGGCGTGACAATGTCCTGCTCGCTCTTCAGCTCGTTGCCGAGTCTGCGGTAATTGTCTCCGTACGATTTAACAAACTCGATTACTTCGGTTTTGCTATATTTTGACAGCTCGCATCCTGCTAAAAATATTAGTGAAGTTATTATCAATGCGTAAATTAAACGTGTCATCGAGAACCTCCTGGATGGTATTTAATGTTATTTTACCAAACAAACACGAATATCGTCAAGGTTATTCGGATTGGACACGGTTTTCGCTGATCTTCAGTTTAACGCCTTCACCGCAATTCAGGCACATCGGGATTTTCTTACGATTTTTCAAGATCAATTGCCGCATGCGGTTGAATGCCTTGCCCGTCCAAATATCCGCGATGCGTCGATCCTTCACGTTGCCTACCGGGAAATCGACGTCTTTATCGAAGCAGCAGACCGCCATCTCGCCGTCCCAGTTGATCACCGGATTGCTCCAGATGCGGCGGCAGCGGTTCTTCACCTCGTGCTTCAGCTCGAAGTGGTCGCCATCGACTTTGTATCGCCGGTATTTCGGATTCTCGGGCATGAAGTCGCGAATATCGTCCTTCGTATAGACCTGCACCGTCTTGAGGATCAATTGATCGACGCCGAGGTTTGTCGAGAGGTCGCGAATAAGATCGATCTCGTGCTCGTTGTGCTTCATCACGATGAATTGCCATTTGATCACCGGTGTGGCTGATTTCAAGCGCTTCTTCGCCTCGATCAGCTTTCGGGCGTTCTCGATTACCTTGTCGAAGTCGCCGTTTACCCGGTAGCGGTTGTAGGTCTCCTGCTGCGCGCCGTCCAGCGACACGATCAGCGAATCGAGACCGGAGCGCACCAGGTCGTCCACGTCGGGCATAATGTTGGCGTTGGTTGATATTTGAGTGAAGATGCCTTTGTCCGAGGCGTACCGGATCATGTCGATGATACGCGGATGCAAAAAAGGCTCACCCTGGTTCCAGAAACAGATCAGGCTGGTTCTTCCCTGGATTTCGTCGATTATCTTCTTGTAGAGCTCGAAGTCCATGAAACCTTTGGGCCTTTTCAGAGTGCCGTTACCAGACGGGCACATGGGGCATTTCAGGTTGCAACTGTTGGTCGGTTCGAGCATCAGAAAGGGTGGGAGTCCCCACACGATCGGCTTGCGGAAGATCAGCGAAGCGCCGTAGGCGGCGAATGCCGCGATCAGGTTGCCGAGTCGCGATGGGGTGTAAGTCTTCTTCACGGCGTTGATATATTCTTTCAAAATCATTTTGTATCTCCGGAGCGTTCCATGCTGCGCACCAGCAGCATCTCGAGGATGAAGAGCACGAGTGCCGCGAGGAGCAGGTATTTCCAAAGCTCGAATCCGTAGCGCGATTGCAGGATTTCGCTTTGCCAGTTTTCGCTCAGCCAGAAGATGTTCCTTCCCTTTTCCGGCGCGAGCTGGAAGCGGCTCTCATCGTAGCGCAGATTGACCGCGAGTTGCGAGCCGTTTTCCGTGTCTCGATAAATACCGGGCTGGGTAAGGATTCCGCTACGTATCTGCGATCCGTCCGGCTGCTGGATTTGGCGGTGGTTCTGCGGCAGGAGGTCTCCAACGCGCAGGTCGCTTTGCAGCATGCCGCTTGTCGATTGGACTTGCAGGCAGCGATAGGCGAAAACCGGGAAGGCGGAATCGAGCAGGAAAGGATTGGCGAGATCTGCTGGATCGAACAGCCAGAACAGTCCCGCTTCGGTGGAGACTGCCAGCGGCGAATTGCCGGTCTGCATGAGGATGTCGCCGTGAAAATCGTTCGTTCGCGATTCCCAGAAGCCGTCGATCTGCGTGCGATGCAGCTTGTCCCGATCGAACACGGACGTGACCGGATGAAATGCGCTGACCTGATCGATGGTGCGCGCGGAGCCGTGGTGATACTCCGTGAGTTCAATACTGGTAAAAGTCTTCCAGTCGTCGGACATGAGTGAATCGGCAATAAAGAGCAGCTTTGCGGAAGCGCCCTGCAAGAGGAAGTCGAGGCGGGGCGACCAGGCTTTGCGATAGACGAGAACCGCGTCGTACGGCGCCAGGTCTCCGGTGTCGATATTGTCCGGCAGAAAATCGATCTTCTTCGAATAGACGTCCAGGATCGATCGCAGCGCCAGCGGTAAGGCGGGTGCGTCGGAAAGGATCGCGACAGCCGGATCGGGTTTGTAATAAAACGCGAACCAGCTACGGTTGTCGTAGAGGAGTCGTTCGTTTTTCACGGATACAAAGCCGTTGTGCCAGCCGGGTTGTTCGAGAGCGACCTCGAACATCGCGTTCTTCGTCTGCATGGACGCTACGTCGATCGCCTGCTCCTGGGCGGTTCGACCATCGAGATTGAGCTGGCAGATGATGCCGGTTTGATCCATCGCGGAGTGATTCACCACGTCGAACCGGATTTCGTGTTCGATCGAGCGATCGACCAGCTCGACGCGCAGTTCCGCGTTCTGGCAGCTCAGGTTGTTCTGCGAATCGTAGTCGCCGATGCGGATCACGAACAGCGGCGTTTCTGTCGTTTCCGGGTATTGCTGAAGTTGCCGATCGGTGAATAACCATATCTCGCGATTGGGTAGTTGCGATTCGCGGAGCTGTTCTTCCGCGCGTTCCATCGCGCTTTCGGGCGAGACGATCGTCGGTGAAATTTCAATACTCTGTATAAGTTTTTCGTCCGGACCGCCGCTCTTAAGATAGCTGTTGATGCGGTTCCACTGCGAATCGAGGGTCAGTAGGACGGTGTAATCGTTTTCGTTGAGCATGCTTCCGGCCTGAAGCGCTTGTTTCTTCGCGATATCGAGCGCTGTGCCGGTATCCACCAGATATTCCATGGAATAGGAGTTGTCCAGAATGATGGCGACCGCGGTACGTGGATGTCGCGTACTGCTCTTCAGGAAACCGAGTTTCAGCGTGGGCCTCGCCAGCGCCATGACGGTAAAGAGGATGATGAACGTTCGGATAAGCAGGAGCAGCAGGTTTTTCAGGTTGATACGCCGGTTCTGCTTCTGCATGCTGTTCTTGATGTGCCGGATGCTGCTGAACACAATCACCTGCGGGCGACGTCGGGCGAAGAGGTGAATCAGGATCGGGATCGCTGCCGCGGCGGCGAGAAAGAGGAATCCGGAGTTCAGGAACTGGAGCATCTACAGCCCCATTGACATGCTGAGCTGGTAGCGGCTGGTGTTTCCTTTGAAACCGTGAGTCAGCATGGAGAAATCGAACCGGATCATCTGGTAGTAGTAACCGAAACCCCAACTCTGGAAGACATTGTCCTCATTGTCGTACTGCTCGCTGAAGCATCCGAAGCGAAGGAAGAAAGAGTTGGGCACCTTTTCGTTTTCGCTGAAGGAAAATCCGCGTTCCAGCCCGATGTGATACGTCGGATCCGGTTTTTTATCCAGTTTCATTTGTCCGCTGATGAGCAGCTTGTATGCGCTGTTTCCCACCTGCAAACCAAGCGCGGCGCGTTGCTGCAATACCTGATTGCTGTGCTTTCTCCAGTAGAGGTGCGAATAGAAATCGTACAGCGCGAAGCCGATCCGGAAGTAGTTGTAATTGTATAGCATCCCGAGATCGAACGAGAAGCCGTCGATATCGTCCTTGGTAAAATCGTTGCGCACCCACACGCTGTCCTGGAGAGTCTCCGTGAGGTAGGTAAGGCTTCCGGTGTGGTATTTCATGCCGATACCCCAAGCGACCTTGTTCTTGATCTCGCCGACGCCGAGATGGAATGTATCCAGCTTGTAGTCCTTGTACGTACGATGCGTCAAATCGTCGTCGTCTTCCCATATATCGTTTTGGTATTCACGATGCAGCGGGTAGTATGCGAAGCCGGAACTTTCACCGATGATGGTCAGGTAATCGAATCGTGCCGATTTAAACATGCTGTTGAACTTGATCATTTCGGAGAACGATTTTTTTTCATCCGAATCGACTTTGAGAACGGTTCCGATAACGCCTTGCTTCGCGTATGCCAGCAGCGCGGGGTTGTTGTAAACGAGTCCCGGTTCGTCCGAATAAGTGACGCTCAAAGCTCCGAAAGAGGATACGATACCGGAGACCTGTCGTTCCGGGATGTGAAAATCGTAGGTTCCATCGGGGAATTCATCGCAGAAAGCGGCGGTAGAAATTAGCAGGATCAGAATGAGTAGTGTTTGTTTCATAGGCTCTTTTCGAATATCCTGTAGGTCTTGTGGATGGTTGCGCCCAGCTTGGCGGCTGCCTGATTCATCACGGTGTTCGTCTCCAGAATCCAGGAGAGTTCGCCGTCGTAGTAGCCCTTCGCCTGACCGTTCTTGTAGGTCATGTAATGAAACACGGCGTCGATTCCGCGCTTCTGATATTCCTTGATGATTCCGAGCGTAAGGATTCGCGCCCGGCGGATTTTATTCTTGTAGTAGAGCGCTTTGAATATGCCGAAGGGGAAGACACGTCCGTTCATCTTCTTCAGGACGAAGTTGTAGTCCGGCAATGCGACGGAGAATCCCACCGGATTGCCGTCGATCTCGGCGATGAACGCCATGCTCGTATCGACTACCGGCAGCAGCGCTTTCACGGTATGGTCGAATTCCGCGCGCGTCATGGGTACGAAGCCCCAGTTGTATTCCCAGGCCTTGGTGTAAAGCTTGAAGACCATCTCGATATCGCGCTTGAGGTTTTTCCTGTCTATCTCCCGTACGGTGAATCCGCCGCGTTTCATCGCGCGATCGGCGAACTTCTCCAAGCGCTCGTTCATCACTTCGTCGTGGAGGTGCCAGGCGTACAGATCCATCACCTTTTCGTAGCCGCAGCCGGTGATGAGTCGCTGATACCACGGATGGTGATGCGGCATCATAATGAAGGGCGGCGTGTCGAAGCCGTCGATCAGAAGACCGCATTCGTCGTTGACCGAGAAATTCATGGGCCCCCGCGCGGTATCGCAGCCTTTTCTGCGCAGCCATTTCTCCGCAGTATCGAGAAGGAGTCTCGCAATCTCCGGGTCGTTCTCCGACTCATAGAAGCCGAAAAATCCGACCTTGTCGTTGTGTTCCTTGTTGTGCTGCGTGTTGGTCTGAGCGCTGATGCGTCCGACCGGTATCCCATCCTTCATCGCAAGGAACAACTGGGCTTCCGAGTGCTCGTAGTAGGGATTCTTATTCGGGTTGAAGAAGTTCTTCTGATCCATGATGAGCGGCGGAACCCAGTTCGAGTCGTCTTTGTACAGACGAAACGGTAGCTTGATAAACTGCATGAGCTGCTTTGATGTGGTTACCGGCACGATCTGGATCGACATGTCAGATTTCCCCGAGTCGTTTGGAAAGAACCAGGTTCAAGACGCCCATCAGGATGGCGCTGAAGCAGAAGTAAGCGAAGTTCGGAGAGGGAGATATAATTGCGAAATTGGGAAAAACGAAACCGTGGCTTCTTGCAACGAACATGTTGGAAATATACACCAGCAGGATCGGCAATAGCACGACCATATATTGCGAAAAACGCACCTGCTTGAATTTCCAGACAATAATGAGTGCGATGAAGGATGCGACGACCATGGGCCAGAACGCGAAGAAGGCGATGTATCCGAGATAGGTGAAGGTTCCTCTTCCGCCTTTGAATCGCCTGGTAACCGGCATACAGTGTCCGATAATCGTCATGGCTCCGAAGAGCAGCAGCCAGCGATAATGAGCAAACGGTAGCTGCAAGAATGACATTGCGTAATACAGAAAGACAAGAAAGAAATACATCTTTGTCACGTCCAGGAGCCCCACGAAAATACCCAGTACTTTACTCACATTGCAATAAATGTTGGCGGTGTCCGGATGTCCGGTGCCGACTTTGGTGATTTTCAGATTCTTGAATGTTTTTGCGACGATCCTCGCCGTCGAGAAGCACCCGAAGAGGTACGACAAGACAATGAGCAGGATCGGCAGAACTACGTTTGTCATTCATTACTCCGTATAATTTCTTGCGCCGAAGATCGCGGTGCCGATTCGCACGAGCGTGGCGCCTTCTTCGATCGCAATGGTAAAATCGTGGGTCATTCCCATGGAAAGGTGTCTCATTTCGACACCGGGGATATCTTTCACGGCATCGGACAGCTCGCGAAGCATTCGAAAGCTGGCGCGAACGCGTTTCTCATCATCGGCATAAGGAGCGATCGTCATCAGACCGCGGACATGTACCCGTTTCAGGGTTGTCATCTTTCGGATAAGCGGAAGCAGGTCGCTTGGCTCGATGCCTTCCTTCGAGTCCTCGCCGGATGTGTTCACCTCGACCAGGACGTCCTGGTCGCGATCCATCTCTTGCAGAATCTGGTCCAGTTTCTCGGCGGTGGAATACTTGTCGATCGAGTGAATCAGGGTCGGTTTGAGCGCAAGGAGCTTTCGGATTTTATTGCTTTGCAGGTGTCCGATGAAATGAAATTCGCGGTACTTGCCCTTCAGTAAGGGAAGCTTTCGTTCCGCTTCCTGAACCCGATTTTCACCGATTACATCGATGCCCAGATCGAGCGCTTCGCGGATAGCTCCGGCATCGTGGTTCTTGGTGACCGCCACCAGTGTGACCATTCGCCCGGCTGCCGCTTTGTCGATTTCTTTTTTTACCTGTTCAATTCTTTCATGCAAGCTCATGTCTGCTCCCTGAGAATACGAGGTAAAAACCTGCCGGGAAGCGGATGTGTCAAGGATTATCGGAATTCCTATTGCCCGAATTTCTCCATCTCGGCCTCAAAATCGTCCAACGATTTACTGACCGCGGGATCATTCATGAACTGGGTCGCGGTGATGGTGATGACTTCGATGCTGTCGAGCAGCTCGACGAGAGCGGTATCCAGCTCTTCTTCGCGCGCTTCGCTCAGCTCGGTTTCCTGAGCTTCCAGCTCATGGTTCGCATCGAGAACCACGAGGAATTCCTTGTGCATCGCATCGAGCAGTTTGGCGGCTTCTTCCGGTTTCTGAATCGATTTAGACTGGATCGCAAGTTCCTTGATCCGATTCGCGGACTGAATTATACGTGTATCGGGTGAATCCGCTGCGATCAGGGACATCGCGACAGCAATAAAGGTCAGAAGGATCATGATACGTTTCATAACAGTGTTCACTCCTGCTCCGGCTTCTCGTTTTTCCGGTCGTCCAATGATTCGTGCATGAGGCGATCGAGTTCGTTCATTTTGGATCTGTATTCTTTCAGGGCTTCCTTCATGCGTGGTTCGGTTTCGAATTTCCGAACCGCCATTTCCATCTCGATCATGCTTTTCTGCATGTTACTGCCATACTGGATCAACGTTCTGTCCAGCGAATCGGGATAGGTCTGCGTCTCGATCAACTGCTTTTGCATGTCCATCGTCGCATACGCGTATCTCGACATCTGGTGGGTCAGCTTCTTCATCAATACGAGTACAGCTTCGAGTGTAGTCGCGTCGTGCGCCTGTAATGCGATCGATTGCAGTTCCCGATCGACGTCTTTCATTACTTCAAGCGGCTCTTCCGCATAGAGAAACAGCCCGGCGAGAAGCATCAGTGCAATTATTATCTTTTTCATCGTTTACCTCAATTTTCCATCCTCTGTGAATCACCGTTTCTGTCCATGTTTTTCTTTGCAGGAGGCGATCCCTAAGAAATCAACTTCCGAATGTGTTGCGGAGCGACTCTTCCGAATGTTGATTTCAGGTGCTCAAGCATGATCGACACGGTCAGGCTCGCCATTGGGGATTTTCAGGGGAGGCTCGCCCGGAGGTCGAGCGCTACGGGTGGTGTTGTCGTCCCTGCTTTTCCGGCATAACATTCAGAAGAGCCTGCGGCACATTCAGAAGTTATGCCGGATGAATACGATTCCAACAACAAACGATTGACAAATGCGACTGGTATAATTTTCTTACTAACTGCTTATTTATGATAATATAGAATGAGGAACGATATGAAACGCAAAGAGATATTCCAGCTTCTGCTGCTGATCGCGATCATCGCATTCGCGGCATGGCGATACATGACACGCTCGTATGAAACGAAGCGCTCGGAGATCCTGCTGGACACCTTCGTCGAGATTTCGATCCGGACGACGGACAAGAATCCGGATGCGCTCATCGACAGCGCTTTCAGCCTGATGAGCGGTTACGAAGACCGCCTGTCTTACTTCAAGGATGGCAGTGAAATCGTGCGGATGAATCTCTCCGACACGACGCGGTTCACTATCTCGGAAGATGTCCGTTCGATGATGGCGCTGGGCGCAGAGCTTTATACAAAGACCGATTCGCTGTACGACCTCTCGATCGGCGTGCTGAGCGATCTCTGGGATTTCGAGAACGAGATCGTGCCCGATTCCGCGGCGATCGTCGTTGCGCAGCGCTGCGTAGGCTTCGATAAACTGACCGTCTCGGACGCGGAATTGATCAAACCGGTGGGATTCAAGATCAATCTGGGCAGCGTCGCCAAGGGATACATCATCGACAGAGCAGTGGAATTTCTGATGACGAAGGATGTTTTATCAGGTTATATCAACGCCGGAGGCGATATCCGCTACTTCGGCGATATCGGCACGATGCGGGTCGGTATCCGGCACCCGCGCGACAGGGAAGACGTCATCGCCGTGCTGAACCTGAAGGAGTGCGCGGTGGTCACTTCGGGCGACTACGAGCGATTCTTTATCCAGAACGATGTACGTTATCATCATATCATCAATCCCATGACCGGCTATCCGGCGCAGAACACGATCTCGGTGACGGTGATCGCGCCCAACGCAACCCTCGCCGACGCGCTCTCGACCGCCATGTTTCTTTTAAAACCGGAAAAGGCCATCGAGCTTGCCAAGTCCTATCCCGACGTGAACGCGATTATCTATTATCAGGAGGGTGACGAGATCATCTCCATGCGCACCATGGGCATCAAGGAACTACTGGAAACCGAAGATGGAAGTTAGAGACGTACAGAGTCAGCAGGACGGGCGAAACATCACTATCGACAAGGTGGGGGTGAAGAACATCCATTACCCGATCGTGGTGGAGGATCGAGCGCGAGAAACACAGCACACGACGGCCGAACTGGACATCTACGTTCAGCTTCCACACAGCGAGCGCGGCACGCACATGAGCCGGTTCATCGAGGTGCTGAATCGCTATCACGAGGAGTCGTTCATCCACAATCTCGAGCCGTTTCTGCAAGACGTCAAATCGGCACTGAACGCGGACGCTGCCTTCACGAAGATACGATTCCCGTATTTCATGCGCAAGAAAGCGCCGGTCAGCGGGATCGAATCGATCCTGTCCTACAACTGTATCTTCGAAGCCTCCTGTAAAGAAGATTACCGGCTCGAAATCGGGGTGGAAGTGCCGGTCACCACGCTTTGTCCGTGCTCGAAGGAAATCAGCGATTACGGAGCACACAACCAGCGCTCCATGATCCGCATCAAGGTCTCCTACACCGATTTCATCTGGCTGGAAGAGCTGATCGAATACGCCGAATCCTCTGCCAGTTGCGAGATCTATTCTCTCCTGAAGCGCGTCGATGAGAAGCACGTCACCGAGAAGGCGTACGACAACCCGCGCTTCGTGGAAGACGTGATTCGCGAGCTGGCAATCAAGCTTCAAAACGACAAGCGCGTCACCCATTTCCGCATCGAGGCCGAGAACATGGAATCGATCCATAACCACAACGCGTACGCCTGCATCGAACGCTGAGCCGGAGAAGGAATGTATCAAATCGAAACCAGTGTCATGCCGAATGGCCTGAAAATCATCATGTCGGAGTCGCACGCCAATCCGCTGATCAGCCTCATGGTGTTCGTACGGGTGGGTTCGTGCTGGGAAAAGCCCGAAGAAGCCGGATTCTCGCACTTTCTGGAGCATCTGGTGTTCAAATCGACTCGCGATTTCCCGGACGGCTCCCTTTCCGAGAAGGCGGCCTTCTACGGCGGTACGCTCAATGCCTATACCGAGTACGACTCGACCTGCTTCTTCATAACGCTCCCTTCCAGATATACCAGAGAAGGTCTGCATCTCCTGTCCGAATTAGTCTGCCGCACCGCCTTCGACGAAATCGAATTCGAATCGGAGCGGAAGGTCGTTCTCGAAGAACTGAAACAGTATCGCAACGATCCGGAAGAGGTATTTCTGGAACGGATACCGCAGGATTATTTCACGGAGAATCCGCTTCGGAATCCGGTGATCGGCGACGAACAGATTTTACGTAAAGCACGATTCGAGGATATTCAGCGATTTCGTCACAAATGGTACGTGCCGAACAACGCTTACGTCGTCGCCTGCGGCGATCTGAAGCCTGACGAACTGACCGGCATGATGAGCGAGTATTTCAGCGACTGGAAGCCGGCGAAGGTGCATCACGGCAATCTCCCGCTCGATCCGCTGCCGGTGAAGTCGGGCTTCAAGCAATACAAGCGCAAGCTCGCCAATGGTTTTCTCGCCTTCAGCATCCCTGATTTCTCGGACCTTAACGAGGACTTCAACGCCTACAACCTGGCAATCAAGGCATTCGCACAGGGCAAGAACTCTCGATTGTATCAACGGCTCTTCGAAAAGGAAAAGCTGATCGACGGCATGCAACTGCACTCCTACAGCGGCGTCAACGACGGCATGGCCATCCTGATGGTCAACCCCAAGAAGGGCGGCGATCCGTACCGCATCATCGGGATCGTTCGCGACGAGCTGGAAGATTTCTACCGGTTCGGCATGAAGAGCGACGAACTGGACCGGATCAAGACCGAATCCCTGCACCAGCATCGCTACACCGGCGAATACGCCGAATCGCTGGGCATGAGCCTGGGCAACGACGAACTGACCGTCGGCTGGGAGAGTTTCGTGCGGCTGCCGGAGATTGTATCCCGCATCACCGAGGCCGACACACGTCGCGTGATTCGCAAGTACCTGTACCCGGAAGTGTTGCAGGTCTATTATATGGGGAGCGATCACCTCGATCCGAAACGAGTTTTATCGCGTGAGAAAAGGGCGGCGCTACCTGAGATATCCACTGTCGCTGACTGCGTGACGACCACGCTATCCAGCGGGATGAAGGTGTGCCTGAAGAAGGTCACCGGCAAACCAACCATCGGTATCGCTATCGGAATCGTCGCCTCGCAGCTCAACGAGCGGGAAGGAAGCCGCGGGATCAACCAACTCACATCCACGCTGCTGATGCATGGTAATGCGAAGCGTAACTACCTGCAAATGCTCGAGTATTGCTCCGATCAGGGCATCGTGCTGGGCGTGACCAACCATCTGGAGACGACCACGATCCGCTGCAAGTGCTTCGAAGACAAGCTATTCACGGCGCTCGATCTTCTGCACGACGTGCTCTCGGCGCCACTTTTCCCGAACGACCATCTGCACAACATTCGCAATACGGTCGTCAGCTCGCTCAATCGAATCAAGGACTACCCGCAGCAGTATTCCGGAAAGCTCTGGAAGGAGATGATTTTCGGACAGCACAGCAATCTTTTACATCGCTACGGACGGATCAAGGATCTGCGGGACATCTCCCGCAAGAGGATTATCGAGTGGTATCGAACCTATTATAATCCGCGCCAGATGGTGATCACGATCGTGGGCGACATGCCTGTCGAGGAGACGATCGAATATCTCGAGAAGACGCTTGCCAACCTCGAGAACCGGTCCCTTCCACCCACGACGCAGGAAGCGCTTCTGGCTCCGTCCGATCGTCGTTTCAGGCGGAAAGACACCGGCATGGACCAGTCCATTATCCAGCTTGGCGGATTCGGTTGTCGATACGACGAACGGGAGAAGAACACCGCATTTTACGTGCTTTCACAGATACTCGGCGGGCGACCTCAACTCGCGACTCTACACCGAGCTTCGGGAAAAGCGCGGTCTGGCATATTCGGTCGAATTCGATTTTCACGCGCTGGAGAAGCTGGGTTATTACCGTGTGTGGGCGCAGGTTAACCGCGACGGCGAGGAGGAGAGTCTCGAAGTGATCCGCGATATCCTTGAGGAGTGTAAGACCAATTCGATCGGCGAAAAGGAACTGGAAATCGCACGGAACGCCATACGCGGCAGCAGGTTGCAGGACGATGAGAGCGTGCTGCATCAGGCGACTTCGATCTCGATGCTGGAGGCGATCGGTCTCGGATACGAGTATTATCTGGAGCGCGAAAAGCGGCTGGAGCGGGTCACGCTCGAACACATTCGCGCCATCTCGCAGGAATATTTCACGGAAGATAACTTTTTCATCCATATATTATCGTAATTATGATTGGTATCGGAATTGATTCAGGCTCGCGCACCACCAAGATCGCGGTGTTCGACGCAAACAGAGATCGATTCGTGTTCGCAGATTACACCGACACGGGCGCGGTGCACACACGCAGCGCGAAGATGTTGTATGAAAAGGCGTTGCAAGCCTTGCAGCTTCAACCTTCGGATATCGACAGCGTCTTTGTCACGGGTTACGGACGCAAGAGCGCGTTCGCAGGAAAACCGGTCTCGGAGATCGGATGCCACGCGCGCGGTGTGCGGTGGTTTCTGCCGGAAGCGCGCACCATAATCGACATTGGCGGACAGGATTCCAAGGCGATCGCTATCGACGTAAACGGCAGTGTGATCGACTTCGCCATGAATGATCGTTGCGCCGCCGGCACGGGAAGGTTCCTCGAAACCGCTTCCATCATTTTGGAGACGGACGTCGAGAATCTCTCGAAACTTGCGCTGAGTGAGAAGGAGACCGTGCCGGTCAACAATACCTGCGTGGTCTTCGCCGAATCGGAGATCATCGGTCTTCTGACGAAGGGCATGAAGCCGGGCGAGATTGCGCGCGGGGTGTTCGATTCGATCGCTCGGAGGATTCGCGGTATGGCGTCCGGACTGCCGATGACGGAGCAGTTTGTTTTCACCGGCGGAACGGCGCGCAGCGAGGGCTTGAGGCACTATCTCGAAGAGGTATTCGAAAGGAAATTCATCACACCGGAAAACCCGGTCATGACCGGCGCTTACGGTGCGGCACTGTTGGCGATTGGAGATAACAAGGGGATGTAAGATGCGTATCCGTGGTTCGGTTCTGCTGGTCGCGATGCTGTTCGGCATGCTCTGCGCGAATGACTTCGATCGCTATCGAACCGACCTTACGCTGGACGATCTGACTCTGGATCGCTTCGAGCAGGCCGAGAAACTCATGCGGACACAGGAATATTCGGCGGCATGGGAGTTGATCGGGGACTGCGAAAGCGACGATCCGCATCATATCTTGCTGAGACTCGATGTCCTCTACCGACTCGGACGCTACGAAGAATACATCCGGACCGTGCAGGAACAATCGCGCGCATTTCAGGAAACCTGGTTCCCGCGCTACATCTACTGGTATCTGCAAAGCTCCTTCATTCTCCATTACCGGCTTGACGAGGTCAAAAAATCCTTCCGCGAGTTCGACAGACTGCGCACGCTCAAGCAGATGGCGGAGCTCAAGCAAATCTTCATCTCGCTCTTCCTCAACGGCAATTTCGAGCAGGTATCCAATCTGCTGGACATGATGCCGGAGGGACTCTTCACCTTCGACGAGAAACGCCTTGTACGCGCGGTGGCAGATTACTACATGGGCAGGATCGAGTCGTGTTCGGCGGTGTTCGACAGCCTGATGCTGGAAAGCGCGGAGCCGATCAACTCCATCGCGGCGGACTACCTCTCGATGATCAGCCTCGAACATGGAAGAGAACCGAAATTGCCGCCGGACCTCGAAATCCTCTCCGAAGACACGCTGATCCGCTTCATGCTCTATTTCATGGAGCGAAACCGCTACGATACCACAGAGCATCTGGAGTTGTTCCTGCCGTTGACCGATCAGAGCAATCTCTGCCGAACCATGCTCGCCATCCGGCAAAAGCACTACGGTGCCGCGGACGAGATCATGCGTCGTGTCGGCGAGAGTTACATCTATAACAGCGCACTGGCATCGCTTGCGAAAGGTGAACTCGACTACCGGTTCAAACGGTACGAATCCGCAGTGGGCAATTTCAAACGCTTTCAGGAACTTCAGCCCGAATCGGAGCTTTTTGCCAATTACGCCATTGGCTGGGCGTATCGCGGCTATTACAAATACAACAGCACTGCTTTCTATTGGATAAAAAATCTGGACACGGAGACACAATGGGATTCCGTTGCAAACTATAATCTTGCCAATCTCTACACCTTCACGAAGCACCCCGATATCGCCCGTCAATACTTCAAGACCATGTTCCGTAAGTACAAGAGTCCGAATCATGGCTTCCTGATCAAGTACCTGGACAACCTTGTGGCGTTGACCTACAACAAGACGCTCGAATCGGAGGCTCTCCGCTTCCGGAGCGATCTGACGAAGGACGAGTTCGGACGCTACATGCAATTCCTCGGAGACCACTATTACGAGCAGGGTGATTTCGAGAAGGCGAACGAACTGTACGCGTTGATCGAATCGGAGACCACGCCGGAAGTCCATTACCGAAGCGAGTATTCGAAGTACAACCTCGGCGAGTACGAGACCACGGAGGATTTTTTGCTCAACTACGTGCAGCGGTACCCGGACGATCCGCGTGCAGCCCGTATCTCCTACGATCTGATCGCCTACTACATGGAGCAGAAGCTGTACGGACAGTTGATCGGCTTCACCGATACGCTGCTGGCAAGGGGAATCGGCGATCTGGACTCCATCCGCTATTCAAGGGCGATCGCTTTGCATGAGCAGGACAGCGACGACGAGGCCGTGATAATCCTGAGAGATCTCATTGTGCCGGATTCGGTTCGTACCGAAGTTCCCCTCCGGGACCGGTCGCTCGAATTGCTTCAAAAGATTGCACTGGAACTGGAAGTGCGTCAGGTCGCGGAAATCTATTCCGGCATGGCAGGCGCAGTCAGCGATAGCCTTCAGTACTACAATCTGCTGACTTCGCTGGCGGGTATCTACGAGAAACGCAAGCTCTACGCGCAGGCGAACGACATCTACTACAGCTTCTTCGACGATACCACCCACGTAGATACAAGCGCGATTATGTTACAGATCGCCAAGAACCAGATCTATCTGCACGCCTTCGACGATGCGCTGAACACACTGGATAGCATCGCTGTGCGGGATTCGTCGCGGTTCGAAAGCGACGTGCTTTTCCTTCGATACGCCATCCACTACGGCGAGAAGGATTATCGCGAGGCGAGGCGGAATCTGATGGAGTATTACCGGAGATTCCCGGGGCGAGCCGCGAATCGGGAGACTTTCCGAACGCTGGCCGATCTCTATCTGAAATACGATCAGAAGCTTCCCGCCTGGTATTTTTTCCATAAAGTGACCACCCTGCCGGACTACCGTGTAAATTACGAGGTCGAACGGCAGCTTGATGCGCTGGAAAAAGAAATCGGGGAAGACACGCTGCGTGCATATCCTCCCCGTGATTTCGAGAATCTACTCTATCGCATCGAACTATTTTCGAACTGATTCACCGCCACTTTCCGTGTTTACAGTTCTGACATTCCGCACCGCCGTGATACGGTAATACGCCATCCCGTCGCGGAGCGGCGCCGTATCCAGCCAATTTGTTCCCGACGTGCTGCCGATCGGTTCTCCCCAGTCGGTAATCGATGGATTGTCCACACGGTAGATGTAATATTCGTCTGCGTCGATCACCTCGTTCCAGGTCAGGTAGATGCCGGTATCGGTGACGGAAATCTGAACATCCTGCGGTGCTGCGGGTGGGCCGAGCGCGAGGGTATAGAAATCGAGCTGGACGCCGTAGTTGGTTCCGGCGGCGTTGATAGCATAAGCCCTGGCGTAGTAGTGCGTTTCGGGCTGTAAACCCGTCAGGGTGCTCGTAAACGCTCCGGTACCGGAGCCTTCGGTCGTGTAGCTGTCGTCCAGCGTTGGATGATGTTGCGTATCCCAACAGACTCCGCGCGATGAAACCTCAGCGCCGCCGGTTGCAGATACGTTGCCGACCACGACCGCGGTAGTGTATTCGATGTCGGTCACAGCGATCGTCGTGACGGTCGGTGTCGTGATAACATCGGACAGAAGCGTGATATGATCCGGCGAGCCGGGCGCGTTGTGGGTGATGGTCAGGATGTCCTCGTACTGCCCGATCGCCTCCGGTGTGAAGGTGATCGAATAACTGAGAGAACCGCCGGCAGTGATGCTGAAATTGACCGTCTCGCGGATCGGATCGTCATTCGCGTTCGTTAGCTGCAATGTTTCTTTCCGCGCACTGTCGGTACGTCTGTGGGAAGTGACAATGTTGTATGTGTCGGGCGCCGAAATGGAGCCTTCGAGCGGTGCGTTTCCGGTATTGTTGATTGTGAAAAAACCGAATGAATCCTCTCCCAGCACAATGGTTCCGAACTCGATATCGGACACCGAGAGATGGCATGCGGCAGTCTGGACATTGAGCGTGACCGGAACAGAGACGAGAGGCTCGAGCGGATCGTTACTCGTGATGAGCAGTCCCGCGTCGTATGTCCCGTCGGACAGCCCGGACGCGTCAAGCTGGATATCGACATCGAGGTAGCTTTCCGCCGGTATCGATCCGGCAGATTCCACTACGCTCAGCCATGAAACCGGCGCGGTGTCCTTGACCAATACATCATCCAGAAAAACGCCATCCCCCATGTAATTTTCCGAGGCACGGAAGGCAAGGCGGACGGTCGATCCACTCCATGGAGAGAGATCGAGCGTCTTCTGCTCGAATACCTGGCTCAGCGTATTCTGACTGTATGAATCGATACTTGTCCAGTGGCTGCCATCGGTGGTAATCTCCACATCGAACATCCCGCCGTATGTGGGTGGGTACTGTGTTCGGATCCAGTAGGAAAGCACAGTCGCGCTGGATATCGTGATATACGGCGTAATCAACCTGCTGTCATATACGGAACTTCGGCTCGCGTATGCTGAGTACGTATCGGTATGTCCTATCGTGGATGATCGGGACCATGCTCTTGATCCAGATAGAGTCTGCCTGCTCCACCCAGTGGGCGGGAACGTACCGTCGAAAGTCGTGCTCAGCAGGACGGTCCCGCATTCGATCGAATAATCGAGCTGCTGCAATCCGACATTTCGTATTGTAAGCGGTGCGGTTGTAGTCTCATCCTGAGCGAGGGTTTCATCCATTGTGGTGGGGGAGACCTCGATATCCGGCATCACGCCTGTTCCGGTGAGAGTCAGAACGCGTGTGGGGAAGTTATTGGACGACAGGCGTATCTGGATCGATTCGGCAAATTCTCCCTGAGATTGCGGTTTGCACTGGAGCGTAATCCCGGTGGTTCCTGACGCGTCGACCGAGTAATAGGCATAAGATCGGTCGATAGTCTCGTCTCGTTCGATGTTCAGCGGTTGTTCGCGTCCGGCAGCCGCACGGGATCTGCTTGTATATTCCGCAGTAATCCAATCGGGCGTGAATACGTAGCCGTATTGATAGCTGTCGGTGAGATTCGTTATGGTGAAGGAAGTTGCGGTCGTTTCACCGACGGGAATTTCTCCCATATCGATCGTATATTCGGAGATGTCGAACAGCGCTTGACCGATCGTCCACCAGCCCAACTCCGACACATTATAGGCAGTGATGACACGCAAGTTGCCACTGCCGCTCATGTCCAGCGGATGACCGAACGACATCCACTGGCTTCGATCGTCGCTTCGCCATAGCTGGACGCTGGACAGATCCAGTCCGTTGTCCTCGGTAATGAGCCATCCGAATTGCATGTTTCTGCCATATGGCGCGGCATCCGATTCGACAAACCACTGGCGCTCGACGGAACCGGATGGCCCGATCATATCCGGTTCGGTGAACAAGAGCGGATAGAAGTTCCCGATCGAAGTTCCTGCGCTGATATAGACAAGAAATGTCGAGTTGATGTACGAGCCTGTATTTACCTCGATCGCCGTGCCCGTATAGTCGCCGACAATATTGTCAGGGTGTCCGATTATCGGCGCTGTCTCGCCCATGGTCAGGGTGTATTCGTCGGTGTCGAGGTTTGCGGTTCCGAGTGTCAGCGATTGATTGACCCAGGCGTTTTTATTGAGGATCAGGGTTCCGGAGGTCATCTCGAGCGTCATTTTTTGTAATGCGTTCACGCAGGAGATAAGCTCGGCTCCGGTTGTCTGCGGACACCGGTAGATGAGGTTGTAGTCGCCATTGAGTCCCGGCGATTGCAACAGTGAACCGCCCTGAAGCCGTATGGTTGCCTGGTCACCAAGAATCAGACTGCCATCGCGCTCGGTGATGATCAACGGTTGACGTTCGTCTTCCCGTTCCGAGCCTTCGAGGGTAAAGACTGATTCCGCGATGCCGGTCTTCTGCAATTCTTTCCGGGATGTCTTTTTTCTCGTCTGTGATTGCTCGAACGTTGCGGCGACTTCCTTCCTGACCATATCGGTATCGCGACGGCCGGCGTTGGATATTACCGGTTCGGTCTGTCGGACTCCACCTGCGAAATCCATCGCTCCGGAAAGCAGCAGCAACGAATCGCCCACGCCGACCGGCTCCATCAGGTAGAGGAAACCATCGGTGTTCTTATCCAGCACCAGGCGCCGGACATAGAGCCCCGACCTGCCCAATACATTGCTGACGCCTTCACCAAAGAACCGAATGTGGCTCGAGGCATATACGAATTGTCCGTCGTTATACAGATCCTGGGTTACGTGGATCCCTCCCTGTGTTCCCGTCCCAACGACGCCATTCGGGCTGATGTGAACATCGGCGAACAGCGCTGGACAGGTAGTCAGGAACAGAAGGATCATCATCCAGAGAAATCGTTGTCGTATCATGACGATATCCTTTATTCGGAGCTGGCTACATGCTGGCTGTTACGGTTTTTCTCCTTCGCAAGCTGCTGCTTGAGCTGCTCGACCTCCTGCTTTGTCTGCTCTATCTGCTTCTGTTGTTCCTGTATGGCGCTGATCAATACAGGTATCAGTTCCGTGTAGTTCATGCCGAGGGTTTTATCCTCGTCTTCACCGACCATCACCACTTCGGGAATGACCTTCTGTGTTTCCTGCGCGATCAAGCCGAGGTTTTCGCTGCGATCTTCATTGTCTTTCCACTGGAACCGCACCGGGCGCAGCTTCATCACTTCCTGAAGCCCGTAACGGATCGGTCGGATGTTCTCTTTCTGCCGTTCGTCGGATGTTTGTATAGTTCCGACTGAGGCAAACACGTAACGCCAGCGATTGCTGAGCGAACCGAGATCCCGGGCGGCATCGGTATAGGGTTTTACATCGCCGTCCACACTGAGCTTCGCTCCGGGGTTGGCGCTTGCAGGTGTACCGATTCCCACGTTTCCGTTACTGTAAACGACCATCCGTGCGTCGTCGCGATCGACATCGATAGCGTCATAAGTATTGGATGTGGCGAAGACGATATCGCCTCGACCCCAGGAGTTCGAGTCGTTGAAGAAGATACCGCCCTTGAAAACGTCGGTCTGGCTGCCGTTCTTGAAACGGATACCGGTCATCGCGCCGGTGTTGTCGGATGTGTTTTCGATATCAATAAATGTACCGTCGGTACCGGTCGTGTTATCGATGGTGTCCAGCAGGCAGAGCTTGTGTTCCGGATTTTGCTTTCCGAGCCCCATGGAGCCGTCGTTTTCGTAAATATAGACAGTGTTTTCGGGAGCCATCGTCGAATTCGTATGGAAAATGTATCCGCCGGACGCGCGAACCTTGAACTGGTTGAAATCGTCGCATTTCACGCTGTCCGCATTCGAGTAGTCGCCATACACGAAGCATCCGTAGTAGCCTCCGGTGGAAGCTCTCTTGCCAAGCGCCATGGAGTTCATACCGTTGGCAGTGACATCCTCGCCGATGGCGACAGAATGGTTTATTGACGATGCGACAGCATTGTCTCCCAGCGCGATGGAACACTGCCCATCGGCTTCTGCGTGATATCCCATCGCGATTGTCCACGCATCTTTAGCCTCGCAATTACTTCCCATGGCGATCGAGGAATTACCGTCGGCTGTGCAGTTCGTGCCGGCAGCAAATGCGTAATAATCGTTTGCCTGAGAGTAACTGCCTGTGGCGAAGCTATAATCGCCGTTGGCCGTGTTGCTGTTTCCCAGCGAAACGGAATGTTGTCCGTTCGCGATGGCATAATCTCCGATAGCAATGGCATATCTATCGTGAGTTTGGCAACTGTATCCGATTGCGACGCTGTACATGGAATCGACGTCATGGAAACTCCCCAGTGCGATCGAAAAGTCCCCACGCGCGAAAGACTGTCGTCCGATGGCGGTTGCATAATCTCCACTCGATTCGCTGTATCCGCCGAATGTGGTAGTGTATATTCCCGAAGATATACTCTGCCTTCCCATCGCCACACTGTATTCGCCGGTCGCTTCGCAGTGGCTTCCGGAAGCGGTTCCGTAATCGCCGGTTTCCGACTGCCGTCCGAGGGCTACTGAGTAGTCGCCAACTGCCTCATTATAGCATCCAATCGATGTGGCGTATTCGCCCGTGGCAGTGTTATTTCGCCCGACCGCGAAGCTGTAGTCGCCTATCGCGCTTGGATAGTAACCGAGCGCTGTCGAATAGCGACCGGTCGCGTTTGCGTAGAAACCGATCGCGAGAGAGTTGTATTCGTCAGCATGTGCAGAATAACCCATTGCTACCGCGTTGCTTCCTGAAGCGCTCGAATTACGTCCCAGAGCGAGCGTATTGCTGCTTTGAGCACTCGCATTGAAGCCTATCGCCATGGAGCATATTCCGCCGGTATTTGCGCCCATACCCATTGCGAAGGAGTAAGCGCCATCGGCCTTTGCCGCGCTCGCGCCGTAAACGATGTTACCCAGCGTGTCGCGTGCGACGGAACCGAACGCGAAAGAGCCGGCACCGTTGGCTTCGGCGAGGTCGCCGTATGCGAAGGAGCTCTCGCCGCGAGCCTGCGCATGCAGACCGATCGCGGTCGAATAATCCGAGACGGCTCGTGCCTGATAACCGAGTGCCTGCGAGTAGTCGCCGATCGCTTTGGATTCGTAACCGGTTGCGAGTGAATTTGTGCCGACACTATCCGGCGATTCGATCACGACATGCCCGACCCGGAAGGCTTCTTTATAGGGATACCACAGCATTCTCGCTTCGCTTGGATCGATGATCTCGGGCTCGTGAGAATTCTCGAGGTTGAAGAAATGGCTACCGCCCGGACGCGTTGCGCTGGCGGTTCCGCCGATCGCAAATCCGCCGCGGCTGGTGCGCTGATCGTTTTCCTTCAGATAAACTCGGACGCTGTCCGGCGTAACACGAAAATATTCGGTGGCCGGTTCACGCGTCGCGCTGCCGATACCGCCGATCGCGAAGCTTCCACGGCTGGTGCGCATGGCGTCTTCATCCACGTAGATGCGTACGCTGTCCCGATCCGCGATGAAGATATCCTCGCCGGTGGCGTTTCGTACCTTGATTCCTGATGGATACACGGCGAAAATCGTATCGCCTTCCGCCGTACTGACATAGAAAAGCGGTTCCGAAGCCTGAAGTATGGCTGTCAGGCAGATCAGAACCATCGCTGTAATTAGAAAAAATCGCGCTGTCCTCATAGGTCCTCCATATATTCCTTTTTTTAACACACTATTCCACTCACTTATTATGTTCGAAGGCACAAGGTTGTCAATGAAATGTATAAGGGATCATTAGCATTTTTAAAAACGGGCTTGACACCATTGGAAAAATGTGGATTTTTCAAAAAAACGTTTGGCGGCTCGATATGAAACAAGAAATCACGGTATGCCTTAACTGTGGGAACCAGTACGAAGGTAATTACTGCCCGGTCTGCGGGCAGGCAGCAACGACGAAACGGTTCACGTTCGGACTGATCGTCAGAAAGTGTTTCGAAGCCTTCGATTTCGAACATGGGATGCTGTTTCTCATCAAGGAATTGACTGTCGGACCGGGTACCATCATTCGTCAGTACCTTTCCGGCAGAAGGAAGCCGATATACGATCCACTGCGCTACCTCTTCTGGACGACTGCGCTGATGACGCTGCTGAATGTCCTGATCAATCCCGAAAATGCCTACATGGCGAAGATCGAGGTTGATGGCGTCGCCAGAAACGTGAACCTCTGGACCACGAGCAATATGACGGCCATGTTCCTGATATCGCTGCCCATCTACGCGCTGATGACGAAACTATTCTTTCGGGAATGGAAGTTCAACTTCTCGGAGCATCTGATCCTGAACATGTATGCGATCGGGCACACGAACCTGTTCAACGCGCTTGTGACTGTGACCTTGTTCTGGTCGAAGATGCACAGCTACGCGACGTTTGGCGCAATGATCATCGTGCCGGTGTATTTTTACATCAGTCTGACGGAGAAGAAACGTATCCGGGTTTACATCAAAGCGATACTCACCAGCGTGATCACCGCGATCCTCTTCTTCGTGCCGTTCATGATTCTTTTCATGCTGGACATGCACGTCTTCAACGGTGGTCTTGGATTATACCCGAAGGATCTGATTCAGCCATAAGCTTGTAGAGTCGCCCTTCACCGGCGGGAATCGTGATCGTAGCGCTATGATTCACGGTGAGACGATTCTTCTCACCGCTGATCATCTCCTCCAGATACCATCGAAAACCGTAGTCGTCGTTGAAATGAAGAGTCAGCGTCTGATCCTGCGCAATAGCGAACGCCTCGGCGACGTCCTTTCCGTTCGCTCCGACGTTTTCCACCACTCCATCGCGATTGCCGTACTGAGGTTTCAGGAAATTCGTCCGCCTGTTGACGATCATGAAATAGAGTGATTCGTCCTGAAACAGCCCCACCTCGACGTTTCCCGTGTAAGCGCTTGAATCTGCCGACTTCACCTCGACCTTGCGTAATACGGGCGTCATTCCGGCGATCTCTTTCGGATCGTGATGCGCGCCGATCCACTGAAGGCCTTGCAGGATCGAGCCATACGCGTGAATTCGCTCATTGCTTTCCATGATCGCGTCGTATTGCGGTGTTGTGTTGCCGTCCATATCGATGGGCGATTGCTGGTAAAAATACTTCCACTCCGTGGTTGAATTCGCCCTGCGTCCGGAGCGAAGCTTCCAGTCGATAATCCCGTCGGCGCCATAGCACAGCGGCAGATAGCGCAGGCACTTGATCATCTCCGACGGTGGCAGGATCGAGCCTTTCCACCGACCATCGGTCGTGTCATTGCCATACCAGTAACCGGTTGTCTGCACGACTGCAATGAATTTCGCGTCATGCCGGAGTGCGCTTTTCTTGTGCATCCGATAGAGATCGGTCATTTCGTCGAGCTTCGTCTGGATATGCCATGTTCGGTATTGAGGATCGCTGTTCCACTGTATGCTGGCGCTGACGGGGTAGATATCCGGACCGATGTAATCGAGTCTGGTTGTCTGGAGGAAATCGTCCCAGGGTATATAGCTGCCTCCGGACTGATCGTACTGTCGCATCCAATTCGCCGTCATGATTGGGATTTTCCAGTCCGCGTTTCGAGCGACGATTTCTTTGAAGAGCCTTATACCGTCGAATTGCGGCGTGCAGGGTTCGTCCTTGACCATGATGCCCATCAGGTTGGGATTTTCGGCAATCTGTGCCATACGGGTGAGGATGTTTGCGGTCTCTTCTCCGTCGCTCAGATGTTTGTAGGACGTATCGTAAATCTCGATCTCATCGATTCGAAGAGTGCCCAAGCCGTTCCAGCGAAGCCTGAAATCGGGACCGTACAGCATCCAGAAATAGTCCGATTTTCTTCGGCACGATGCCGGTATTTTCGAGATTGTGCAGGTGAAAATGTAATCCCTCGGCTCCTCGCTGAACGAATTCTCGGTTAAAATGGGCCCGAGGAGATCCAGTTTGACGGGCTTTGTTCGGTCTCCGTCGGCAAAGCCGTACAGGGTCGCGCTGACGATATTGCTGCCTGGCGGGATTTTACCTGCACCGGCAGACCACGACATGCGAACACGAATGTATAGCATGTCTTTATCCGAGACGAAGAAGGTGTGATCGAGCGGCTGCCCGTTCTTCCGATACTGTATGCCGTTAATGGCATAGCCTGCTTGATCCTTGTTCGTTTCGCATACCCACTGATCGCCGATTGCCCTGCCCGTTTCCTGACCCAGTATATACCAGCCGTCGCCGGAACCGGGTCCGTTTTTCACATCGAGGAGCAGGTGATTCGAGCACGAATAATCGTACAGTTCCTGTCGGTCTATCAGGAGGAGTTTCAGCCCGTATTTCCCAGACCGTTCGAGCAGTGTTTGTGCCTGATCGTCGCTTCCCAATTCGGTTTCACCGACGAAGAAATCATATCCCGCTTCCGCTAAAAGAGGATACAATTGCTCGTCCGAATAGGATTTCATATAGGTATAAGCGCCGATCGGGAATTCCGCGAAGCAGCCTGCACAGAGTGCGAGCAATAGAATCAATGTCGTCGTTTTCATCATCGTACCAGCAGGAATTTCTTTGTTGTTTGTCTGTTGCCGGATCGCACCCGTGCGAAATATACGCCGGAAGCAGCCGATTTGCCGCTTGCATCGCGCATATCCCACGAGACGAACCGCGAATCCGTCAGATTGAATCCGCGAACTTTTTGCCCGCGGATGTTGAATATATCGATGTCGGCCTCCCGATCTTGCACCAGCGAGAAGGCGATGGTCAGGTTGTCGCCGCTGCGAACCGGGTTGGGATAGATCGAAAGCGCGATGGGTTTATCCTCATCCGTGTCGATATCGTAGTCGATTTCGGGCGGGATATAACTGTAATCGTCGATGAATGCGCCGATTTCGTCCATACTCCCGTACTCGTTGAAGCCTTCAGACAGCTCGTAGAAGAGGAAATCCAGCCGCAACCGGTAATGCGTTGAATAGGGCGGCGATTCGACGAGATAGTCGGACGGATCGATACTGTACTCTGCCCAGTCGCCTTCGATATAGACTTCCGGCGCCGGACGTCCCTTGTCGTACAGCGCGCCTCCGGCTCCGAGGAAGAGGAGCGTATCGGCGGTTTCATCGGTCTCGAGAATGAAGAATACGCCGTCGTTGCCGTACATGGGCATCTTGTATTTGTATTGGAAGCCGATTTCTGCGTCGTACATGAACGTCGTCCAGGGTGTGGCGATCGAGTAAAGACCCGGTTCGTCGGGACGGCAGGAGAGGCAGTGCGTTCCGTTCTGGGCATACGTTTCGACCGTTTGCCAGGCTTCGTCGCCCTCCCAGGTCAAAGCGCTCTCGAAGTCCTCTTCAATGCCGACATCGCCGATGGGAACCTGAGAATAATAGCTGCTGCCGTAGATGCTGTTTCCGTGATGGGTCTGGAAGTTGAGAAGCAGGAGGCTGCCGGTCGGATCGGGATCGTTTTCGTCGAGGATCAGGGTCGCGCTGAATTCGATCCATCCGCCGATGGGGAAGGGTTCGTTGATTTCGAGCGGCAGATCGGGCAGGGAGCCGCTTCCGGCTTCCACGACAGCGTCGATCGTCATGCCTTCCGCATCGAGATCGCCTTCGTTATGGAGCTGGAAATGCATGATATACCGGTACTGCGATACCTGCTCCGACTGCATCGCCATGGTGATCTTCGGACGCGCGATATCGGTCATCAGGTAGTAGATGTAAGATGGGTGAACGACCGGCTCGAGAAGGAGCTCGATATGCAGATTCGTGTCTTCGGTATTGTCTAATTGTTCGGCGATGGAACCGCCTATGGAGAATGATTCTGTGCCGTTCGCCGGTATGACTAGCCAGCCCTCGTATTCGTCCAGCGTGAAAGCTCCGTTTTGGTCGTCAAACAAATAGTGCATGGAAACCGCTATGGCAGTAGGATTTGCGAGAGTAATTTCGCAGTTGAACGACTCACCAAGGATGACCGGATCGCCGTTGTTCCATACAAAGTCGCTGACGTAGGGCTGAATCTCATTATAGGTGTTGAAATTATCGACAATGATCGTGTTGTAGCCGGGGGCCGAGATGATGAGTGTGCCTGTCAGGTCGTCACCAAGCTCAATTGAAGCTCTGCCGTTCGCATCCGTCTGGGCGCGATTGTCCACTCCCAACGTTACCCAAGCGTTAGCCACCGGTTGTGTGCCGTTTTCAACATCGTTTTCTGTCCAGACATCGACGATCAGTTGATCCTGAGAGGTTTGAGCATGATAGTACATTTCGATCGGCTCGTGCGTGTAGAGCCGGAACGCCGAATCGCCGATCATGTTGAGCTGGTATGCGCACCACTTATAGACTGACGTTCCTTGATACATCGGAATAAAGGGCAACTTCTGAAGCACGTTGGCGTGCGAGATCATCGCGTCTTCCTCGAACAGCACGCGGAAAAACTCCTTCTGGAAGAACTCGGAGAAGCCGAATCCCGGCGCTGCCGGCGCGCCCCATCCGTAGCGAGAATTTCCGACGTAGGCAAGGAAACCGCCCGTGTTGGGCGTCACGATCATTTCGCCGATCGACTGGTAGTCCATGGCGGCCGACCAGCATCCGATGGAGTAAAACAGCCCGGCGTTTTCGTTGGACATGTTCATCATCTGGTTAATCTGGAGGCGACCGTTTTGCAGCGACAGGACGGTATATGCGGCATGACCGGTATGCTGGAAGATGTTCGGATTCTCATCGATCAGCGCGAGCGCGCTCTCGGTTGTGTTCGCGTCGCCGTAGAGGAGGTTGATATCGTATTCCTCGGGGAAGTAACGATCGTATATGTATCGCTGCGCGATTTCACTGTGGGAACCGAGCCACAGCTCCATGGAGACGCCTCCTGCCGTTTCGTAGGTGTCGAGATCGCCTCCTTCGTATTCGATCAAACGAGTGATATAGGATTGGCATTGTGCCTGCGAATTGAAGGATATACGCGCTACGAAGACATCGGGAAGATAGTCGGGATTGTCGTCGTCTTCGCCGTAAATGCCGTTGTCGTTGGCGTCCCAGTCGCCGTCGAGACAGGCATAATACATATCGGCGGGAATCTCGTTCTCGTCGTCGTAGATTTCGTACGCGCAGTCGAACGCGAAGAAGTGTCGTACCGGGATCACGTCCGCGTCACCTGCAAGCGTGACGTACGAGATGTTATTGGTGTTTACCATCTGGATGATGTAGTTGCGGATCTTCTCCTGCAAGTCGTCGCCGGTGATATTCTCGTCGATCCATTCGACAGTCTGAATTGAATACTCGTATCCGTCACAAACACGCCAATTCGCAAGTTGCCAGAGGCTTGTCTGATACTCATCGGCTGTGATGATAAGGTACCCAGCCATGTCGCGATCCTGGCGGGGCTGGTTCAGTAGAGTCGAGGCGACCAGAGAGGACGCGATATTGTCTGAGGCAGCCGGCAGTGTGGAGTCGCTCATGTATTTGATATTCAGATGGATACGCCCCGGGATTTCCAGTGTTTGTTCATCGATTCGGTAGAGGCAACGTTCGAGCGCGACCCATCCGATGCGGTGGGTTCCGCTGAATCCGCTGCCGGAGTTTTTAAGATATCCGGTCGGGACTTTCCCGGAATCGACGGACAGAATCTGCCGCGATCGCTGCGGATAACTCAGTGGAGCGGCTTCTTGCACAGCCATGAGCGGTTGTTCCAGATCGACGTACTGCACATCTTCGACGACGACCTCTATATCTTCGATTTGCATGCCGCCGGGTATTTCGAAGAATCCGGTCACGACCGGGATGTCCGGTGCACCCGGCTCGAACGCCTTCAGCATGGTTTCGTCGGCTGTGATTCGCGTGGTTTCGGCGGCGCGCTCGATTCCGATTGCCGGAAGATCGATGGTGATCGTCTCCCCGAATATCGTGCTGAATATGAGCAGCGTCATGATCGTTATAATGCCCTTTTTCATAGTCCTTCCTCGCTGTTTAATGCAGGTTGTGACAATTTTAACGGTACGATTCAATTCTCGTCAAGAGAATATGCGGGAGATTGTCTGAATTAGAATTTACAGGATTAACAGGATGGAAAGGAGGTTGCTTGCAGATGGTCGTCCACTTGCATCTACGCCCGATCGCTCCCCTCCGTCGTGGATATACCGCGACTTCCTGACTACCGGACATGGGAATAAAGTCGCGGAACACCACGGCTGCGGTCGCGATCGAACGAATCTGCTGCGTGGTAGGTTGCCGATTGCAGGAAAAAGCTCTAACCGAAAAATTCATTGACGCAGCGGGAGGCGATTCTACTTTACGCCCAAACGTTAAATTGGGAGAAATCTCATGCAGAATAATAGTATAGCGAAGTGGTTTCTGGCGATAATCATGGCGATCGTGGCGATCGGTATCGGCGCGCAACAGAGCGGAAAGACCGAGGTGGTCTTCTGGCACGCAATGGGCGGTCCGTTGGGCGATGCGCTGATCGAGTTGGTGGAGGATTTCAACAGTACGCATCCCGATATCCACATCAAGGCGATCAACATGGGTAATTACTCGGCGCTCTCGACCAAGCTGATGGCGAGCATCCAGGCGGACGAACAGCCGGACGTCGCGCAGGCCTTCGAATCGTGGATCGCCAACTTCATGTCAGCCGACAAACTGGTGCCCATGGACGACTTCATCGCGAAGGATGCCGAATTCCGCGCTTCGCTGGACGATATTTTCCCGGTTTTCATCCAGAGCAACACATTCGACGGAAGGCTCTGGGCGTTTCCGTTCAACAAGAGTGTAAGAGTGATGTATTATAATCGCGACGCGTTTTTCCGGCACGGACTGGATCCCTACTCGTGTCCAGAGACCTGGGACGAGTTCCGGGAATACTGCCGGAAGCTGACGGTCGATGAAGATAACGACGGTGTTCCGGAGGTTTATGGGACTACGTTCCCCGTGAGTGCATGGCAGTTCGAGAATCTGCTGTTGCAGGCAGGCGGGGAAGTGATGAGTCCCGACAATATTACCCCGCTGTTCAACCAGGAACCGGGCGTGGAAGCGCTGAAATTCCTCTACGCGCTGCTCAACGAAGATAAAACCGCGTACCTTTCCACCGGCTACGAGGGTCAGAACGACTTCCTCGCCGGCAAAGTAGCGATGGTGGAAGGCTCGAGCGTCTCGATGGCATATCTGCAACTGACCGGCATCAATTTCTACATGGGTATCGGACCCATACCGGTCAGAGAGACCAAGCGCAACATCATCAGCGGAACCAACGTGGTGATCTTCAAGGGGAAAGATCCCAAGGTGGAGCTGGCGGCGTGGGAATTCGTGAAGTGGTTTACCGAAGCGCCGCAGACGGCGAAGTGGTCGTATCTGACCTACTACATGCCGGTGCGGAAGAGCGCCTTCGAAGAACCGGCCCTGAAAGAACGACTGGAGACGTATCCCGAGATCGCGGCAGTTTACGATCAGTTGAATTATTCGACGTTCGAGCCGCCGATCGCGGAGTGGTTTTCCGCACGTAAGAATATGGAAGAGATGGTCATCGAGAAAGTGCTGCGCGGCGTGCTTCAGCCGCAAGAAGCGCTGGACATGGCAGCCGACAAGATCGCGAACGATCTTCGCCAGAGCGGTAAGGATACCGGAAAAGGTTCATCGAATCACAAGAAGGCGAAAGAGCATAGCTACTTCCTGGAGCTGATGGTGATTCTGGGGACGATCCTGGTGATCATCGGGATTGTCTGGCTGATCTCGTGGATCAGGAAACGGGCGGAAAGATACTGATTGCACATACCGAAATCGATAATATGAAAAAGGATAGATAGAGATATGGATAAGCAAATGCTGAAGATCACGTTTCCGGACGGGAATGTGAAGGAATACGATAACGGCGTGACACCGCTGGAGATCGCGGAAGGAATCAACGAGAATTTCGCACTCCGGGCGATCACTGCGGAAGTGAACAAGAAACTCGTCGATATGACTGAACCGATTACTGAAGACGTGGCGATTCTCTTCCACACATTCGAAAGCGATACCGGAAAGGACATTTACTGGCACAGCGCGTCGCACCTGATGGCGCAGGCAGTCAAGCAGCTCTTTCCGGATGTGAAGGTGGGTATCGGACCATCCATCGAGAACGGCTTCTACTACGATTTCGATCGGGAGCAGGCGTTCACAGACGAGGAACTCGAGCAGATCGAAGAGCGCATGAAAGAACTTGCGAAAGAGAAATTCCCCTACAAGCGCGAGGTCGTTTTCCCGCACCAAAGCGCTGAGCCTGTTCAAGACGCTGGACGAACCGTACAAGGTGGAGCTGATCCAGGCGCTGCCCGAGGGCGAGACGATCTCAATATACACCCAGGGCGATTTCACCGACCTGTGTCGAGGGCCGCACGTGCTGCACACCGGCAAGATCAAGGCGGTCAAGCTGCTCAAGACCTCCGGTGCCTATTGGCACGGCGACGAGCGCAACAAGATGCTCAAGAGAATCTACGGCATCGCGTTCCCGACCAAGAAGGAGCTCAAGCAGTACCTCGCCGATCTGGAAGAGGCGAAGAAGCGCGATCACCGCAAGCTGGGTAAGGACCTCGACCTGTTCTCGATCTCGGACGAGGTCGGCTCGGGACTGGTTCTCTGGGCACCCCAACGGCGCCATGATGCGTGCCATCATCGAGCAGTACTGGAAAGACCGACACTTCGAGGCTGACTACCAGCTCGTCAATACGCCGCACATCGGTCGCGCGGAACTCTGGAAGACCAGCGGTCACCTCGGATTCTACTCCGAATCGATGTACGCACCGATCGAGGTGGAGGGTCAGGACTACTATCTCAAGCCGATGAACTGCCCCTTCCACATCATGATTTATAAATCGACCCTGCGCAGCTACCGCGAACTGCCGGTGCGCTACGCCGAAATGGGTACCGTCTATCGCTACGAGCGCTCCGGAACCCTGCACGGTCTGATGCGCGTGCGCGGATTCACGCAGGACGACGCACACCCTCATCTGCACGGAAGAGCAGATGAACGAAGAGGTTACCAAGCTTCTGGACTTCTCGCTGAGCATGCTTCGCGCATTCGGTTTCGAGGAGTTTTAAGATATACCCTCGCCACCAAGCCCGAGAAATCGGTGGGCGAGGAGAAGGACTGGCTCAACGCGCAGGAAGCGCTCGAGATGGCGCTGAAAGGTGCGAAGATCGATTATGAGTTGGACGAAGGCGGCGGAGCGTTCTACGGTCCGAAGATCGATATCAAGGTCAAGGACTCGCTGAACCGGCTCTGGCAGCTCAGCACCATCCAGTTCGACTTCAACTTGCCCGAGCGCTTCGACATGGAGTACATCGGCGCGGACAACCAGCCGCATCGACCGTACATGGTCCACCGCGCGCTGCTCGGATCGCTCGAACGGTTCCTTCGGAACCCTGATCGAGTACCACGCGGGGAATTTCCCGACCTGGCTCTGCCCGGTGCAGGTGATGGTTCTGCCCATCTCGGAGAACTTCGAGCACTACGGCGAACTGGTACTCAAGAAGCTGCAAAAGTCCGGCATCCGCGCGCAGCTCGACGTCCGCAACGAGAAGATCGGCTACAAGATCCGCGACGCCGAACTCAAGAAGATACCGTACATGTTCATCCTCGGTCAGCGTGAGGAAGACACCAGTACCGCCTCCATCCGCAGGCACGGGACAGGGCGATATCGGTTCGTTCGAAATCGACGAGGCGATCGGCAAAATCCAGATTGATATCGATAGCGTAAAGAAGAAATAGCATAATCGACGCACTCCTGTTGTCACCCGACGATGGGAGTGCTTTTTCATCCAACTTCCGATTGGTTAGTATTGTGGTAGTAGGAGGTTGTTTTCTTTTGTTGTCCTTCGACTACGCTCAGGATGACACAAAAAGAAACATCCGGATGTCACACGACAATCTGGATAACGCAGATATAGATTTCGCTATGTGGTTTCAGTGAATCGAACCATTAACGTTGTGTCATGCTTGTGCGTTGTCGAGAATAGAGGATTCGCGTTTAATGTGTCATTGTGAGTGTGGTCAATGTAATGAAATCACTTGCCATTGTGTCATCCTGAGCGGAGTCGAAGGGCACAATGTAAGTGATGGAGCACGAGGTTCTTTTATGAGAACATACTGGGTCTATATCGTTGAATGTTCCGATGGGTCCTACTACACCGGGACTTCATCCAATCTGGAAAATCGTTTGACTCAACAATAATGCTGGAGAAGTGAAAGGTTATACTTCGAGTAGAAGACCTGTACGGCTTGTTTTCTCACAGGATTTTGACTATGTTTGGGATGCAATTGCGGCAGAGCGGCAGATCAAAGGATGGACAAGGAATAAAAAGCAGGCTTTGATTGCAGGAGATTACGAAACTGCTGCGTGAGCTGCTAAGTGCAAGAATGATACAAATTCCGACAACTATCGCAAGATGGAATAGGTATATGTTTTTTTTTGTTGTCCTTCGACTACGCTCAGGATGACACAAAAAGAAAACCAGGATAACATGTTGCTTGAAGTCATCCTGAGCGGAGGTCGAATATAATGAAATCACTTGCATTGTGTCATCCTGAGCGGAGTCGAATTATAATGAAATCACTTGCATTGTGTCATCCTGAGGCGGAGTCGAAGGACACAATGTAAGTGATTGAACACTTAGGTATAACGGAGACAACATGAACACGATCGATCTGATAAGGAAAGAGCTTAACCTCGAAGCCGAGGCGATCCGCATGGCGTCCGGGCGACTGAACGAAAGCGTTGAAACCGCGATCAGGCTACTTCAGGACTGCGCGGGAAAGATCGTGGTGACCGGCATGGGGAAGACCGGCATCATCGCGCGGAAGGTAGCGGCGACACCTCGCCAGCACCGCTCGACAGCCATCTTCCTGCACGCTGCCGAGGGGCTTCACGGCGATCTCGGCATGCTCGCGAAAGGCGACGTGGTCATCGCGATCTCCAACACCGGTAACACCCAGGAATGATCTCCATCATCCCCTACATGAAGTTCCTCAAGGT
>CAXXPU010000002.1:0-85627 GCA_963666875.2 Cloacimonadales bacterium (SeqCode) | reverse complement strand
ATTCCGCTGGCAACGCCTTTGCCGGAGTTGTCTTTGCCATTCCAGTAGAATTCATGCGTACCGTCACCGAGTGCGTCTTTCACCAGATCTGTAACCAACTGACCGCGCTGGTTGTAGATCGAGACCTTCACGAGAGCGGGTTGGTTCAGATCGAACCGGATATAGGTGCCTGGATTGAACGGATTCGGATAATGCTTCCGTTGATCCGGCACGCAGGACATCGATATCCGGTGGTGGTGGCGGTGGCGGTGGCGGTGGCTTCAGATCGACGTTACCACATTCGTGTCCCGTCTGGTTCCTCCGTGTTGTTGTGTTCAGCTGGCTTCGGTGATTCGTTCATAAATGTCCGAATCGGTCAGTCCGCTTGTTCGAACAGGAGGCAGGATACCGTTATTGGGCGTCCGGGCATAGAAATCGGAAAGACCATTATCGTTGACATCGTACAGTTCGGTAGTCGCAACGGTGTATTCGACACCCTGGAAATTTCACACTGAGCGCACTCAGGGAAATCGCGACAAGACCCATTACAATTACCATCGGGAGCGTTCGTTTCATGGCTCTCTCCTTATTACAACCTGGGACATTACAGGTTACTTAGACCCTTCTGAAGATAAGATAGATATTATCCTTCTTTTTGTCACGTTTTTTTTTATACTTTTTTTCTTTCTTGAACGGAAAAATCGCCCTATTCTCTTATCCCTTCACGAAGGATAGAATCGGATACAAAACTTTTTCTGTCAAGAGGTTTGTCTTGACGCCTGTCGATCCTGTTACTGTATCGTCACTTTGCATCGGAATATTAACCGGAAAAAAGGAGATAGCGATGCTCAAAGAAAAATATCTCGAGGCCTTGAAAGGTGGCATGAAAGGTGAGCTGGAAAGTATAACACTCTATGAAGCTGCTCATCGGTAACGCCTCGGATCCCGAGGTAAGCGAAATTCTTCGAGCACTGAGGATCGAAGAAGAGAAACGGCATTTCAATTATCTTCTGAGAATATTTCAATGATCTTTCCGCTGGTAAGCCACTCAACAAGGTTGAGTTGCAGGATATCTCGAAGCAATCCGATGATCACCGAAACACTGATCGAACGGATCGCGGACAAGCAAATCCTGTTTTCGGCGATTTCCACGGGTGCTACTTCTGGAGAAGAACGCGTTCGAGCACTATCGCAAATGCGCGGAAGAGACCGACGTCTTCGGAGTTGAAAGCTGCTTTTCCACACGTCCTTGTCCGGAGTGGGAGACACGAAACATTACGACGACCTGCATCCGTATCGAGAAGGAGGCGGAAGGTGCGCTTTTGGAGAATCGCAACCGGTTTGAACCGTTCTGACGGAGGTAGCACAATCGATTATTTCCACACGTATCATACGATATTGATATGATCGAAATCATGATTATATCATTACTATCCAGCAAGGTATCGACAAATCGGTATGCACTATCTAATACTATGTCTATTTGCAGCCATGTAGGATATGATGATGAGAAGCGATTGGCACGACAATTGTTATTATTGGAAGCTCGAATGCAAAATATGCTACGACGGAAAGGAGGATTTCATGAGACGCAGTATTTTGATCATTGTCCTGCTGCTGACTGTATGGGGATTGTCGGCACAGACCGAGGTGGATCAGGAGATGAACGAAACCATGCAGGAGCTTGATGAGGAAATTAATGAAGTGCATGTCGAGTTGGATAGGCTCAAGGATAGTGGGAATGTAGTCGTACGGACAACAACCAGCGGATCCAGCAGGGCCTACATGGGAGTGTATGCCGCGGATCTCAGCCTGTCGAAGGCAAGAGAATTGAAATATACCGGTAGCTACGGAATTATCATCAACCGGATTTCCAGCAACTCTCCCGCCCAGAAATTCAACCTCATGGCCAACGATATCCTGATGAAAATCGACGATCACGAAATGGATGACTATAAGACGTTCACTCGTGTCCTGAAAGAATACTCTCCCGGCGACAAGGCGAAACTGACGATTTTCCGCGTGGGTGAAGAGAAAGAAATCGATTTCGTTTTCGGCGGTAGAGGAGTCACGATCGAGGACGAATACTTCACTCTGGGCGATTATGGCGAAGATTCCAAAGAGACCGGTCACGGCGGCTTCGGATGGACGCCGCAAATCTATCGTCCTGATATGGATGATGTGAATCATATCATGAACGAATTCGGCTTCAGCGATCTTGACGACAACGGCATGTTCATGCATGGATTCCATGGCAATTTCCACGTTGGCAAGAAATTCTACCTCGGCGGTACCTATTGCTGGTATCCCGAGCTGAGCCGCTCGCGTAATTATGTGACGGCCGACAGCGTCCAGACCACGCGCAAGCTTCGCTACTGGACAAACTACTGGGGCGTAAGCCTCGATCGCCGCTTCCGACTGGCAAGCTGGCTGACGACATCGATCGGGTTTACCGTGGGCAAGAGCGAATCCATGATCAAGGTTACGCAAACATCTTCCCAGGCCGGTGACGTCTCCTGGGAGAACATCTCGGACGGCATGGACATGAACGGTAACAATCAACTCGAACTGAAGAAAGAATATATCATCTTCCATCCGCGTGTGGCAACATACTGGAAAATCCTGGACTGGCTGAGAATCCGTGCTGAAGCGGGTTATATGTTCGGCTATTCCTGGCACTCGGGATGGAAGGCCAAGATGATGGACAAGAGTTTTGACATGGAAGATTCACCGAATACTTCCTACAACGGTCTGACGTTCAGCATCGGACCATGGCTCGGATTTTAAACCCTCCAACTCTCTTCTCACAGCGGGTGTTTCTGCCTGAAACACCCGTTATCCCTTTTTCGTGAGCAAGGAAGAACTTGACGTAATCGAGCCAGACGCGATCGTGCGTGAGAATCAAACAACGGGTGGATACAATGTTCGGGGCGTTCGGACAAAAATTTATAACAGGTGTGGTAACTTTAACTTCGATGCTGTTCTCGTCGTACAAGGGCAATTTCGCGAAATTCGACGGAATCGTCCTGCAGCAGGAGCAACACGAAGTTCAGATATCCGCCAGCCTGCAAGATGCCTTCGATAACGATTTCGAGGAATTCTTCCGGTGCGGCAAGCCGATCAACGTGTGGTTCATCATTCAGATACACTACGATCGTTATGTCGTTGACGAGATATATTACGCTCATCGCGTCAAATACGATCCTCTCTTACATTACTATACTGTATTCATTCAGGAAACCGAGGAATTGATCACGCTGGAGACGCACCAGGAGGTCGTTGAGGCGATCCGCGGATTCTACTGCAAATGGGAAGTTCCTCCCCAATACAATAAGGGAGATGAGTTCGATGTGGTGGTCAGCGGCTTCCTGACAAAACTTCACCTCGAATCGACGGACGAGGAGTTCGATCTGATGAATCTCTGGCATAACAGGCGTCCGTTGGCGCGTCAAAAATTCGTGTGGGGTTATCCGGATGAAAATTAGGCTCGGTCTGCGATTTTCCGTATTCGTGGTCTTCATCGCGCTCTATCTGCTGAGTCTGCTGGTGCTGAACCGCTTTTTCATTTCTCACCAAGACAGAATGGACGAGATCTTCCGGCACATGTCCACCGAAAACCTGTTTCCCAACATGGTCTTCGAGACGAAATCGGATAGCACGGCGGCTGGGCAGTATTTTCAACGCCTGAACGATTCGATCGCCGGTATCCGCGCGGTGCAGGTCGATATGCAGCGCTATTTCTCACTGGTTCTATTGATCATCTCGATCGTTTCGATTACCGTGTTCATCTTCATTTTCACTTATCTGACTCGTCCGCTTCAACAGATGCGCAACGCCACAGAGAAGATCCGCGAAGGTGATTACAATGTCCGGCTTCCCGAATCTGGAACCGACGAGATGCGAAGACTCAAGCAGTCATTCAACGAGATGAGCCGGCAGCTCGAGACTACACAACGGAAACTTTTGCAGGCGGAAAAGGAGATGATCTGGAAGGAAATGTCGCGCATCCTTGCCCACGAGATCAAGAATCCGCTCACACCCATTCAGCTCGCGATTCAACGTATGGAAGAAAAATACGAGCTCGATCGCGATCGTTTCTACGAAATCTTTCCCGAATCCTCCTCCGTCATCCGGCAGGAGGTCAACAACTTGCGAAAACTCGTGCAAGAGTTCTCAACGTTTGCCAAGGCTTCCACGCCGCAGCCCGAGGTATTCGATCCGGCGGTGGCGATCCAGGAGATTCTACGCTCGTATCAGCACGACTTCAAGCTTACGACCGATCTGGTGCACGACCGTAAAATCCAGTTCGACCGCACCCATTTCTACCAGATTTTTACCAACATCCTGCAGAACGCCATCGACGCTTCCCCCGCGGACGGCGAGATCGCGATCAACCTATTCAGCAGTCGCAGTTATCTTGTGCTGGAGGTCATCGATCACGGCAAGGGCATCAAGCAGGAGGATATTTCTCGCATATTCGATCCCTATTTCACCCGCAAGCAGCGTGGAACCGGCCTGGGGCTCGCGTTGGTCAAACGCCTGACAGAGGTCAACCACGGCGTGGTCCGCGCGAAATCGACACCGAACGAAGAGACGCGCTTTGAATTGATCATGGAGGAATATCATGAACATACTTATCATCGATGACGAACCGAACATCCGAAACACCCTGTGCAGCATCATGAACGACGAGGGCTATTTTTGCGAAGTAGCCGAAAACGGGCTTGAAGGACTGGTCAAGCTGGAGAAGTTCGATCCGGACGTGATCCTGCTCGATGTGCAGATGGACGGCATGGATGGCCTGGAAACGCTCGAGAAGATCCTTCATTACGATAAAACGATCGGGGTGATCATGATATCCGGTCACAGCGGGATCAGCGAAGCGGTGCGCGCCATCAAGCTGGGCGCGTTCGACTTTCTGGAGAAACCGCTAAGCTTGCCCAAGGTCAAGCTGGCGGTGAAAAAGGCGCTCGAATTCGGCTCCATCAACCGCGAGTACCGCAGGTTCAAATCCAATCTCGAGGAAGGCTATCGTCTGGTGGGCGAAAGCGAGGGGATGCTCAAGCTTAGAGAAATCATCCGTAAGGTGTCGGGCAGTAATTCGAAGGTGCTCATCCAGGGCGAGAGCGGCACCGGCAAGGAGCTTGTCGCCTACGCCATCCACAGCCAGAGTCGCAGAGCGGATAAGCCGTTCATCAAGTTCAATTCGGCTGCTATTCCCACGGAGCTGGTCGAGAGTGAGCTTTTCGGTTACGAGAAGGGTGCTTTTACCGGCGCGATCAAGACCAAGCGCGGCAAGCTCGAAGAGGCCGACGGCGGAACCATATTCCTGGACGAGATCGGCGATATGTCGCTCTCGGCGCAGGCGAAGATTCTGCGCGTAATGCAGGAAGGGGAGTTCGAGCGCGTCGGCAGCACCAGCACACGCAAGATCGATGCGCGGATCATCGCCGCGACACATAAGGATCTCAACCAGATGGTGCGGGAAGGGTATTTCCGCGAGGATCTCTTCTACCGGCTCAACGTGGTGCCGGTCTTCTGTCCGCCGCTACGTGAGCGTACCAGCGATATCCCCATCCTGATCCGGTACTTTTCCCATTTCTTCGCGCAGGAACTGAACGTTCCGGAAAAAGAATTCGATTCGAAGACCATCAACGAACTGAAAACCTGGCGCTTTCCGGGGAATGTCCGCGAACTGCGGAACCTGATCGAACGTATCTATATCCTGGTGGAAGATCAGACCATCATGCCGGAAAACCTGCCGGTCGAGGGATCGGAAAAGACGGATTGTGACACCAATTTCTGGCAGGACACCCTACCCTTCAACGACAAGAAGAAGGAATTCGAGACCCGATACCTCAAAGCACAGCTATCCAAGTTTGACAACCATATTTCCAACACTGCAAAAGCCCTCTCTCTTCACCAGAGCAATCTATCCCGGAAACTGAAAGAGCTTGATATTTTTCAGGACGAAGAATAAACTGACGTCGGGTTGAATGGAGTTATCCCGATTGTCTGGAATTCCCCGGAAATAACCCCCCTTTGTCCCCCCTTGTCAGGGGGGTGAGGGAACGATGGTTTGCTATCTTTTCACCCCCCTGACAAGGGGGGACAAAGGGGGGATTTCTAATGGGAACTAAATACAAAGCAACCACACAGATTTATTTTCACACAGCCTGACAGAGGGTTGCCCCTACACAAGAAAAGAAAATCTACACATAACAAGAGGATACGAACATGAAGGGAAAATGGTTTCTTCTGGGATGCCTGACATCGGTTGGCGTCCTGATTCTGGTGTTTTTTCTGACACTAATCGGTATATCATCGATCATACCGGACACGGGTCACAAGAAAGTCGCGTCCGATTCCTGGCTGTGGCTGCCGCTGAATGGCTCCATGCAGGAGTACATAGAATACGACGATACGTTCATGCCCGATACGGGACAGATCTCATGCCACGAGATCGTCTCGGCGATCCGCCAGGCGGAGACGGATGACCGCATCAAGGGTATTCTGCTCGAACCGTACTCGGCGCAGGCCGGCACGGTAATTCGCGATCGCATCGGTAAAGCGCTCAGGCAGTTCAGCGCAACCGGGAAACCGGTCTATGCCTATCTGGAGAACGGATCGGACGGCAGCTACTACCTGGCAACATACGCCGACAAGATCTATATGCCACCGGCGAAATCTTCTGCGCTGACCTTGACCGGTACCGGCGGCAGCATGCTTTTCTACAAGACCATGCTGTCGAAGATCGGGATTCGGTTCGAGGTATTCCAGGCGGGGGACTACAAAGGCGCTGGAGAGAATCTCTCGCGTGACTCGATGTCACCCTATCTGCGCAAGAACCTTCAGGGGATCATCGACGGGATCTATGAATACAAGCTGGAAAAGATCGCCGAACGTCGGGACGAACTCACCTACGAAATGCTGAAGGAGACAATTTACGAAGGTCGCGATAATTTCTTCATCACGCCGGATCAGGCGATTGAGTTCAAGCTGATCGACGAATTGAAATACCGGGAAGACCTGATGCGGGATCTCGGGATCGACAGCGACCAACTGATCAAGTTCTCCCGCTACAACATCAAGCCCGTCATGCCCAAGCTGAACAACGTCGCGGTAGTCTATGCCGAAGGAATGATCGCCGGTTCTTCCGACAGCTTCGGAGAGGAAATCCTGAGCATGAAGAAGATGGATAAGGTGTTCGACGCGATCGAGGACGACAGCACGATCAAGGCGGTGGTGATCCGCGTCAATAGCCCTGGCGGCAGCGCGCTCGAATCGGATAAAATCTGGAATCGCATCCTCGAGCTCAAGAAAGGCGGAATGCCGGTCGTCGTCACGATGGGCGGTGTCGCGGCTTCCGGCGGATATTACATCTCCTCGCCAGCGGATTACATCTATGCCGATCCGGCTACGATCACCGGTTCCATCGGCGTGATCGCCATGCTGCCTGTTCTGGATGACGCCGGCGACATGATCGGACTGAAGAGCGATGGCGTCTCCCGCGGTAAATACGCCGAACCGTATAATCCGTGGAAAGGCATCACGCCGGAATTCAAGGGATCGATGCGGGATCACATCCAGATCGTCTATGACGAATTCAAGACGAGGGTCTCGGAAGGTCGCAAGATCGCGTTCGCGGATGTCGAGGATCTCGCGCAGGGCAAGGTCTATACAAGCTCGATGGCGCTGGAGAAGGGACTGATCGACGAGATCGGCACCCTCGACGACGCGATTGTCAAGGCGTCGATCATGGCGAACCTGGAGGACTTCGGCACCGTTTATTATCCGGAAAAGAGGTCGCTGTTCGAGGAGATTCTGAGGGACAAGCTCAATATCCCGCTTGCACGGATGTCGCTGATGCGAATGCTTCTGCCGGAGCAGACGAGGAGCGAGGCGGAGATACTTCTGCACGTACTGGAGGACGACCCGGTTCAGGCTCTGATGCCGTGTGAAATACGTAACTGATTGCGTTTTATGGGGATTTGAATCGAGTTCATGTCGAAGGCTGGAAGCCTCGGGCTGAAAAAATCCTTGACCGAATAACGGGTTTTAAAAAAGCTCTATGGATCGTTTATTTGCCGCAGGTCGTTTGGCTTGCGGCAGTTCTTAATTGTTTGATATGACATGATAGATGGAGGATTACAATGTTACGAAAGAAAAACCTGATCGTATTGGCGACGCTGTTGCTCTTTGTATTGGGCGCATTACATGCCAGGGGAGAATTCTCCAGTGCCAAGATTTACAATAACAATGGAGTTTACGACAAGGCGCTGGACAGCTTTCTGAAATACATAGAGAAGGAAGACGATATCGCGGACGAAGATTACATCGAGTCGCTCTATACCGTCGCGGAATATTACTTCTTCGGGAAAGTGCCGTCGCAGGACAGTACCAAGATCGACCTTTACGAAAAGGCATACGAGTACTACACGAAGTGCGTTTCCACCCTTCAGCAGATTGAAGGCAAGGTCAATCTCGAAAAGGAAGAGGTCGGCATTCAGCTCAGGGACGAAAACGGCAAAAAACACGAAATGACCTTCATGGAAGTGAAGAACGACAGTGAATTGAAGATTTCCGCTTGTATCGTTCGGATATACAATATCGCACTCGAGAACTACAACATCGATGAATATGGCAAAGCGGCCGAAGCAATCAGACGCCTTTTGGTAATCGATCCCGAATACGCCAACGCCGACTTGCTCCTTTACAATATCGCGTTAAAGCAGAATGATCGGGAGAAGGCTGCCGAACATATCGTATCGGCTGCGCGCAAGGCCCCGGACCGCATCGAACTCAAGGATACGGCCGCGTCGAATCTGTTCAATCTGAAACGCTATCAGGACGCTGCGGGTCTTTACCAGGAAATGATGGCTGCCCAGCCCGATTCCGTTTCGCACGTGTTCAATCTTGCGATCTGCTATGTGAATATGAAAAAAGATACTCTCGCGTATGAAAGCTTCCAGAAGGTTCTTGAACTGGAACCTGACAACACGGATGCTCTGGTAAGCGCCAGCAATTACGCGATGAATTTCAATGATCCTGAAAAGAGAGTTCTGTTTTTGACCAGACTTGCCGATCTTCAACCGGAGAACGATCAGTATCTGATGTCGCTCTGTTACCTTCTCAACAATCAGAAAATGTACGATAAGGTTCTGGAATACGCAGGTAAATGGCACGAGCTGAAGCCGGATGAAAAGCAGCCGGTACAGTTGCTCCACTGGGCAGCGAAAGAGCTCAAGAAAGCCGATCTGGTCAAAAAATACGAAGATATGCTCAAGAAGATGCAATAAACAAGCTATTCCACAATGAACGAAAAGCGGCGCCCGAGCCGCTTTTCTTCGTTCTATGTACGGATTCCGCTTGACATAATAACCGTTCTGAAATTCGCTTACCAACCATGATATCAATGGGTTGCGAAAGTGGCGGAACTGGCAGACGCGCTGGACTTAGAATCCAGTGGGAGAAATCTCGTAGGGGTTCAAATCCCCTCTTTCGCACCAGATTATATAAATCATGACATCAGGAGATAAAAAAGTGGAAAGAGAAATCAAGCAGATCACATCCTGCGAGCACGAGCTGACCATCACGGTTCCGGCTGAAGAAGCGATGCAGGAATATCGGAAGATGCTCGGGCAATTCCGCAAGTACGCGGTCGTGCCTGGCTTCCGTAAGGGCAAAGCGCCGATCGCTATGGTCGAAAACCTCTACGGCGAACGCGCGAAAGAAGAATTCATCAACGAAAAGCTGAAAGATTTTTACGTGGAAGCGCTGAAGGAAGAAGACCTTCACCCCGTCACCGAAGCGGAACCGCTGAAGTGGGAATGGGAACGGGACAAGCCGTTCGTCGCGACTTATCGATACGAAGTGAAGCCCGAACTCGGTGAACTGAAGTACCAGGACCTCGAGATCGAATTCGACGCGAATGAGGTTACCGACGAGATGGTGAATGAGACCATCGAGAAGACCCGCCGCGAAGTGGGGAACGTCGAGCCGGTGGAAGGGCCGGTGGGCGAGAACTCCTTCGTAGATGTGGAAATTTACCTCAATCCGCATATCCAGGGCGCTGAAGAAGGATCGCTGCCGGACGAAGAGATCAAGCCGATCGAGCGTGAAATCGAAGTGGGCAAGAATGCCTTCTCGAAAGCGTTTAACGATCAGCTTATGGGCATGAAGGCCGGCGACGAAGGCGAAGCCGAACTCTTCGACCAACGCGAAGATGAAAAGGACGAGGTTCGCGCACATTATTCCGAGAACAAATTCCGCTTCGTGGTCAAGCAGGTGAAGCAGCTTGTATTACCCGAACTGAATGACGAATTTGCCAAGGACGCCGATTTCGAGTCGATGGACGCCATGCGCGAAAGCATCCGGGGCGAGCTTCAGAATCAGACCAACCGCGAGAACCGCCAGGGTGAAGAAGAAGCGATAATCACCGCGCTGATCAAGGCGAACGAGTTCGACGTGCCGAAACACTTCGTGGAAAATTACGCCTACCAGATGTCGGAATCGATGGCGAAACAGTACAACATGCCCGTCGAGCAGATCGCTCCGGCGTATATACCTGTTGCCGAGCGTAACGTTCGGGAGTATTATATCGTTGATAAACTGAAACAGATGCTTGAAATTGACGTTACGGAAGAAGATAAAACGGCAATGATCGACGAACTTGCCGAGAGCATGAATCTGAAACCGGAAGAGTACCGCGAGCGGTATCAGAAGCAGATCGATTCGGATGATTTCCGTGATGCGATCGTACGGAAAAAGATCATGCAGACGGTGAAAGATGGTTCGAAGATCGTGCCGGTTCCGAAAAAAGAAGCGGAAGAGACTGAAGAAACCAAGGAGTAACGATGCCGTTAGTACCGATTGTCGTAGAACAGAGCGGACGCAACGAACGGGCGTACGATATCTATTCGCGCCTGTTGAAAGACCGTATCATCTTTCTGGGATCACCCATCGACGACGCGGTCGCCAACATTGTCATCGCGCAGTTGATTCACCTTGAAGGCGAGAATCCCGACAAGGATATCTACATGTACATCAACAGCCCGGGTGGCGTGATCACCTCGGGACTTGCGATATACGACACCATGCAGTTCATCCGTCCGGCCGTGAGTACGATCGCGATCGGTCAGGCTGCCAGCATGGGCGCTTTCCTCCTCGCCGCTGGCGAGAAAGGTAAACGATATGCGCTGCCAAACAGCCGTATCATGATCCATCAGCCACTGGGCGGTGCGCAGGGGCAGGCAAGCGATATCGAGATTCAGACCAAGGAAATTCTCTACGCGAAACAGCGGTTGAACGAGCTTCTAGCGCTTCACACCGGTCAACCGCTCGAAAAAATCGAAAAGGACTCGGACAGAAATTTCTTTATGCGCGCATTCGAAGCTAAAGAATACGGCTTGATTGACGATGTAAAAGAGAAGAGACCCGATAAAAAATAGTGTCCTTGTCAAAAGAGGTTCATTGTGGATAAATACAACATACTCCACTGTTCGTTTTGCGGTCGGGCCGAAACCGAAGTTCGGCACATGATCAAAGGTGTGGCGGGAAATATTTGTGACGAATGCGTCACCATGTGCCACACCATCATCGAAGCCGACCACAAAGAACAGGAATTGGACGACTTCGATCTGCCCACCCCACGGAAAATCAAAGAATACCTCGATCAGTACGTGATCGGGCAGGAGAAGGCGAAGCAAGTTATCTCTGTAGCGGTCTATAACCACTACAAGCGAATATTCAAACAACAGGTCACCGACGATGTCGAGATCGAGAAAAGCAACATTCTGATGGTGGGTCCGACAGGCTCGGGCAAGACGCTCATCGCGCAGACGCTGGCGCGGTTCCTCAAGGTTCCGTTCGCTATCGCGGATGCGACGACGCTTACCGAGGCCGGTTACGTGGGCGAGGACGTCGAGAACATCCTCGTGCGCCTCCTTCAAAACGCCAACTACGACGTCGAGAAGGCAAAAACCGGGATCGTCTATGTGGATGAGATCGACAAGATCGCCCGTAAATCGGAAACGCCGTCCATCACGCGCGACGTCTCCGGTGAGGGTGTGCAGCAGGCGCTGCTGAAGATCCTCGAAGGCGCGAAGGTTAACGTACCGCCCAAGGGTGGGCGCAAGCACCCGCACCAGGATTTCATCGAGATCGACACGACCAAGATACTCTTCATCGTGGGCGGTGCGTTCTGCGGTCTGGAGAAGATTGTTCAGGAACGTATCAACCAGAAGACGGTCGGGTTTGACGCCGATATCATCAGCTACGGAGACGCCTCCACCGAGATCCTGCCGCAGGTCAATTCAACCGACCTGCTCAAGTACGGAATCATCCCGGAACTGGTGGGACGCCTTCCCGTGGTTACCAATTTGCAGGAACTGAGCGAAGAGATGCTGGTGGAAATCCTCACCAAGCCCAAGAACGCCATCATCAAGCAGTACAAGAAGCTGTTCGAGATGGAAGGCGTGAGTCTGGATTTCTCCGCCGACGCGCTTGCCGAGATTGCCGCTGTAGCCCTCAAACAGCGTACCGGCGCTCGCGGACTCCGCGCCATCATGGAGAGCGTGATGCTCGAGATAATGTACGATATCCCCGAGATGTCGTCCGTTAAAGAGTGCATGATCTCCAAGGACGTGATTACCGACGGCAAAGAGCCGATCTACGTATTCGAAAACGAAGAGGAAAAGGGTCAGAGCGCCTGATTCCGATTATCTCTATACATGCCCCGCGGTGAATGCTGCGGGGTTTTTCTTTTTGGACCGCCGAGCTCCAGCTCGGCATTCTCTGGGAACGCGGAGATGGAGAGGGATGCCAAGCTGGAACTTGGCGGTCCATGGGGAGAGGTGCCGGTAAATATTCATTGACACCGGGGAGTAAATCTTCACGCTCCAGACCAAGGAGCTTCGATGGGACAGACAACGCGTAAATTTCTTCAGGAACGGGCAGCGATGATCCTTACCGCCGCGCTGGTGGTTCCGATCTCCGTCTTTCTGGTCACCGGCTACTTCCTGCTCAGTACGATCGTCAAGCAGAAAGATATCAACAACATACGCAGTCTTGCGCAGAACGTGAAATTTCTGGAGAGCAAGCGCACCAGTCAGTCCATTCAAAAACAGATCGCCATCACCGATACGCTGGGCACTATATTCAATCAGGACATCGACAACCACTTCCTCAGCTTTCTATCGCGAGAAATCTCCGATCTCGATTCATATATCCTTCTCACGCCGGACCGGATTGTCGGATCGGGTATCCAGCTCACGGAGGAACAACGGGAGAAGCTTCTGGAAATCAGCAGCGAGAGGCGGGACGGCTCGGGATACTACCTCGGAAACGGAAAACGTTATATCATGACCTATTCGGTGATGAACAGCGACGAATCGAATCCGGTGATTCTGGTGCTCTACTGGAATTACACCGTGCCCGAAAATCTCTACATCAACACGCTGAAAGATTTTCAGACCGTACCGCTCGACTGGGATCTTGTCAAGTCTGCACCTGCCGGGTCGTATATTCCCGAGCGCCAGATGATAGACAACATCCTCTCTTCACCGGAAGGTATTTACATCGAGGAGCAACCGGAAAACCTGCTCTCCGCCAATTTCTTTCTCGAAGATATCTTCGGCAAGCCGATCGCCATCGTGAACATGCAGACGGAGCGCTACTTCGTCATACAGATGAAGCGCCTGTTCTGGATTGGCGGGCTTTCACTCTCGTTCCTGTCGATCGTTTCCGCGCTGCTTCTCGCACGCAAGGCGGCGTCCTTCCTGATGAATCCGGTGGAAAAGCTAAGCTACGAGATGAACCGGATTGCCAGCAATCCTGTCCGGTCGGAAGAGATCGCCGACGGCCATTATTCCCAGCTCGACCTGCTGGTCTCTTCGTTCAACGGGATCCTTCGCTCGTTCAAGGAGTATTACGGCTCGGTGAAGAAGTACGAGACCATCGTTACCAACATCAAGGAAGGCATCTTCTGGAGCGACAACCAGGGCTACCTGGTGATTTCGAACAAGGCGTTTGGCGATATCTTCAGCAGTCTGGGAACCATCGAGAACCTCTGTCAGATATGGGGGAGCAGTCCCGAGCAATTCAACGAAAAGATATCCGAATACCAGGATGGTAGAGAGATCGAGGTCGATGGTCGTTACTACCTGCTGTTCGTGAACGAGTACAGGCAGGACGATCAGGCGAACTACCTTGGGCTGATCTCGGAAATTACCCAGCAGAGAGAAGCGGAGATCGAACGACAAAGACTCGAGATGCAGCTTCAGACCTCGAAGAAACTCGCCGAAATCGGGCTCCTGATCGAAGGGATTTCGCACAATCTCAATTCACCGCTACACAACATGCTGGCGTATGTCCACTTTCTGCGCACCGAGTTCGGCGATCATCGTGATCTCATGAAGCTTCAAGAGAACGGTCAGCGCATGGCTGAGATCATCAAGTCGCTGATGAACCGGATGTCGGAAGCGGTGATCTTCTCGGCGCGTCCGATCGAGATCAACGAGCTGGTGAAGCTGGAGCTGGCTTTCTTCGACCACAACCTCTATTTCAAGAACAACGTGCGCAAGGTAATCGAGCTGGCGGACGACCTGCCGAAGATCATGGCGGTTTACAGTGATATAAGCCAGGCGCTGTCCAATCTGATCTCCAACGCGGTCGATGCGGTGAAAACAACGGGCGAGAAGGCCATCACGATCCAGACGTTCAGGCGCGAACAGCACCTGATCATCGCGGTTGAAGACACGGGAATCGGTATTGCACAGGAAGATCTGGCCAACATCTTCGAGCCGTTTCATTCCTCGAAGGAGGCGAAAGACGGTATGGGCAGGGGGATCGGACTTGCGATATCGAAGCAGCTTTTAGAGAGTTACGACGCGAATATCACCGTCGAAAGCACGCTCCATATCGGGAGTCGCTTCGAGATCGTATTTCCACAGGATCGATTCGTTACGGAGTAAAGTTCAATCTCACTTTTTTCTCATCTGGAAAAACTGCACACACTGATCGAGCAGCGAGGGCATATCCGCGAGCGGAATCATACTGGAGGCGTCGCTGAGCGCTTCGATGGGCGCCGGATGCGTCTCGATGAAGAGTCCGTCAACAAATCCGGTGGCGAGCGCCGCACGCGCCATCATGGGCACGAATTCGGGTGTTCCGCCGGTAGTATGATGTAGAGACGGTTTCTGCATGCTGTGAGTTACGTCGTAAATAACCGGGAACCCCATGCCGCTCATGATCGCGAAGCTTCGGAAATCCACCACCAGGTCGTGGTAGCCGAAGCAGGTTCCGCGCTCGGTCAGCAGGACATTGTAGTTGTTTTCCGCTGTGACCTTCTGTGCGGCGTTACGGATGTCCTCAGGCGCCATGAACTGGGCCTTCTTGATATTGACGATGCGCCCCGTGGTTGCCGCTTTCTGGATGAGGGCTGTCTGGCGACTCAGGAATGCGGGTATTTGCAGGATGTCGGCAACCTTTGCCGCTTCATCCACCTCGCCGGTTTCGTGAACATCGGTCAGGACGGGGAAACCGAATTCCTTTTTCAGTTTTTGCAGCAGCATGAGTCCTTTGTCCATGCCTGGTCCCTGGAAGGATGTGACAGCAGTGCGGTTTGCCTTTCTATACGACGATTTGAAAACGAATGTGATGCCGCGCTTGTCGGTCTCTTTCATCAGCGCTTCAGCGGTCTTGTACATGATGGGTTCGTCCTCGATCACGCATGGCCCCGCGATGAGGAAAAGCTTGCTCTTATCCCGTAATTGATTGTATAGCTCCATGTTATCCACCTCGTTAATCTTGCTGATCTCGATTTGTCGTCATCCTGTATGTGGTCGAAGTGAAGGCAAGAAGAAAATCGTGATAAATGTATAACCCCCCTTAATCCCCCCTTGTCAGGGGGGTGAGAAAGTGACCGATTTGCCATCTTCACCCTCTTGTCAGGGGGGTGAGAAAGTGACCGATTTGCCATCTTCACCCCCCTGACAAGGGGGGATTAAGGGGGGTTATACTTTTCGCCTTCTCTGGATCCTTCGGAAGATGCGATAATTGTTGCCTACAACCAGTAGATAGAGCGTATTGCTAATCAACAGAACACCGACGATTTCCCGTCTTGCCTGTGGATACCACCAGACGATCAGCGCGAGGATGGGAATCAGGAGCAGCTTGAGCGTGACCAGTCCGCGCTTGACGCCAAGTTTCTTCAGAAGGAATCGCGCGACGGGATTGCGTTCGCTGCGTGTGGATGAATTCATCACGACCAGGAATGTCGAATGGATGTCGAGAATATTTAACGTGACGAATATCAGCAGCAGGAGCAGGAAGACCGGCAATGAATAGGCAATGGCTTTCAATCTCGTTTATCCTCATCGACGATGATTTCTTTGTCGGGATCCAGGTTGTCGCGCCGGGCTTGCCTGTCTCTTTCCTTTTGGCGAGTGCGAAGATAGAACCATATAACCAGCAGAACCGGTATAACGATGAACCAGTATCGTGCGAACAGGGCGAAGAGATTGCCGATCAGCCTCGAACCACGGATTATAAGGAAAACGATCAATATCATCGATAGAATACGTACAACCAGGGTCAAACTCGATTTCACTCTCAACCTCCCATTGCTTTGACAATTCCCATCAGGTCCTCACGGAAGCCGTCAAACAGATGCAGAAACACGCTCGCGAAGTAACCCCAGTATAGGGTCAGCATGTAGAATCCGACCAGGATTCCCAGCGGCATGGCCACGATCAGCACGTGCATGTCGGGATTCAGCTTCGCCAGAAGACCGAGGATTACGCGTTCGATCAGGAGTACCGCGAATACAGGCGCTCCGATCTTGATGCCGATCACGAATATCTCGGCGGTGATTCGCACCATCTGATTCATCAAGGACGCCTGGAAGCCAACCTCTGTCAAGGGAATGATGTAAAAACTGTCGAACAGCGCTTGAAAAAAGAACAGGTGTCCATTGGTCGCGAACAGCAGCATCACCGCGATGAAGTATTTCATCTGACCCAGCACCTGGACGTTGTCTTCACTGGTGGGATCGACCAGCGTCATCATGGTGAGGCTCATCATACGCCCCATCATGAAGCCTGCCAGATGAAGTCCCTCGAAAATGATCCGACACGCTACGCCGATGACCAGCCCGACCAGGACTTCCTTGCCCGTGAAGAATATCAGGTGCAGGAACGAGATGGGGAGGACTTCCGGCACGGGAACCACGTTGGCGGTGATAAATGCCAGAAACATGCTTAGCGCCATGCGGAAACGGATGTCGATCGAGGGTGAGGAGAGGAGCGGCATCGCGGTCAGCATTGCCCCGATGCGAACCAGGATGAGCAGAAATTGCTCCAGTTCGGCGAGGGTGATTCCCAGATATTCGAACATGTCAGCGGTTCATCGTCTGCAATATGTTGATGATGTAGTTCATGTACTCCATGAATCGATTGAGCATCCACGGTATGGTGAAGAGCATGACCAGGAGCACCGCGGCGATCTTCGGGATGAAGGTGAGTGTCATTTCGCGGATCTGGGTGACCGTCTGGAAGATCGAGACCAACAGACCGACCACCAGTCCCGTAATCAGGATGGGCGCCGAGATGATCAGCGTGAAATAGAGGGTACGGGAGGCGATTTCGATCACCAGTTCCTGTGTCATGACCTACCTCAGTTGAAGCTCAGCACCAGCGACTGAATCACCAGGAACCATCCATCCACCATTACGAACAGGAGGATTTTGAATGGCGCTGAGATCAGTACCGGCGGCAGCATCATCATACCCATGGACATGAGGATACTTGCGATGATCATGTCGATCATCAGGAATGGAAGGTACAAGAGGAACCCCATCTGGAAGGCCAGTCGCAGCTCACTGATGGCGAAAGCGGGAACGATCACGTGCAGCGGAAGGTCATTCGCGCTCTCCGGTTTCTCCATGTGTGCGTTGTTGACCATCAGGGCGAGGTCTTTTTCGCGCGTCTGCTTCAGCATGAAGGTGCGAAGCGGCTGAACGCCCAGTTTGAAGGCTTCCTGATGGCCGATCTCGCCGCGCAGATAGGGCTGCAGCGCGGTGTCGTTGATGTCCTTGAATACCGGCGCCATGATGAAGAAGGTGAGGAACAGCGCCAGCGCGACGATGATCTGATTGGAGGGCGCCGATTGGGTACCGACCGCCTTCCGGACCATCCCCAGCACAACCGCGATGCGGGTGAAGGAGGTCATCAGGATCAGGATCGAGGGCGCCACCGAGAGAATGGTGATCAGCAGCAATATCTGAAGCGATACCGCCACATCCTGCGGGTTGTCCGTGGCATCCACGCCGAGTGTGACGCGCGGAAGCGCTTGGGCGGTCAGCATTCCGGCTGCCAGGATCAACAGCAGAATGAATATTGCTTTACGTTTCATTTCTTTCCGCCGAATTTCTGCATGATATCGCGGAACTTGATCGGCTCAAGTTTTCCGGACGATACTTCGATTTTTTCGAGGATTGCGGGATCGGTGACCTTGTCGATGAGGTCGATCCGGTCCGATGTCATCCCGAGGATATAGACTGCGTTCAGCGATTTCACGATCACGAGTGAGTTCTTCGCGTTGAGCGGCGTGATTTCCAGTATCTGAGAGGTATCTTTGAGCTGCGAAATGCGTCTTCCCTGTACCGTGAATCGTTTCAGCACCCACAGGAACACGAAGAGCAGCACAAAGACTACTGCGAGTCCGAAGATGAATGTTCCGAGACTTGCCATGGTGCTCGGTCCGTTATATGTTCCGTAGTCTGTCGCCAGTGTGTCCATTTGCCCCGTCAGAAGCGAGGCGGAAAGGAGCAGTATCGCGGCGAAGAAGCATCGCATCACACATTCCCGAGCGTCTTGATGCGTTCCTTGCGTGATACGAGGCTGACGATGCGCACGGCGTAGTTTTCGTCGGCGACCATCACCTCTCCGATGGCGAATTTCTTGCCGTTAACGATCAGATCGACGTAGTCACCCGCCGTCTTGTCCAGCTCGATGACCGATCCCTGTCCGATCTCGAGGATTTCCTTGATCTTCATGTCCTTGCGTCCGAGTTGCACGGTGATCGGCAGCACGATATCGTAGAGGATATCGATGTTCACATTGCTGATTGGCCGGTCGATTCGATCATCCACTTCGGCGAACTGCGCATGGGAAACTGATGCCATCGGCTGCTCCGGTCTGCTATCGACAGAGGCGTACGACGCTGGCTGCGGACCGGCAGACTTTGCCTTCGTTGGCGCAGGGCTTGCTGAAGATTCCTGGAACAGGTTGTTGATCGAGGTCTGGGCGAAGTCGTCAAGGAAGATGTCGATGAAGAATTCCTTTTCGAGGATCTCCATGTGCAGGCGCGACATGATGTTGTCCTCGAGGAAATCCTTCTGGATCTCCATGTCGGTCAGTTCGACCTGCGAGACGCTTCCGGTGAGGGAGGTACCCATACCGGAGAGTTCGGAAGAGAGGCTTCCCAGCACCTGATTGAACATCTCCTGGATCGCGTCGTTGTGCTCCTCGGGGAAGTATTCCACCTCGCCGTCGCCGAGCATCATCAGATCCGAGAGGATCGCCACCAGCTTTTTATCGAGCAGGATCGAGACCTGGAAATTCTGGTCGCCGGAGAAATTTATCGTTAGCATCACGCCGGGCAGTTCGAATTCGGATTCGACTCTTGCGAAGTCGAAAGCCTCCGTAGTCAACGGGTTGATCTCCAGGGTGTTGTTGGTGATCGTGGAGAGCACTGCCGCGGCATTGGCGCTGAACATGTTGATCAGTTGATTGACTTTTGTGGTATCACTCATGGATTACCTCTCCTTCTGAATCGATAAAGTTTCTAACCTGGAAAACGTATTTACTTCTTCGTGTCTTGATTTCACCAATGAACTTGGGATGCGAGGAGACTTTGGCAACGATCGGTGTCGTGATGCGCTGATCCAGCGCGATGATGTTTCCTGGTTCCAGGCCCAGGAAATCTTCGATTGTGATCTCGGTAGTTCCCAAATCAATATCCATCACGACATTAGTCTGCTCGACTGTACGTTTGAGCGATTCGTAATCTTCTACGGTCGTCTTTTTCTTCAGGAGTGCCATGTAGTTTTGGCTGAGCAGTTTTTTCAGAAGCGGCTCCATCATGAAGTAGGGGAAGCAGAGCAGTATGGTGAATTCGTAGTTCCGCACCGTGACCGGGAAGTTGAGCACGATCATGGTTTCGCTGGATGGCGCGATGGTCACCAGCTGCGGGTTTGTCTCGAAGGTATCGATTTTGGGTTGCAATTCGTCGATCTGCTGCCATGCTTCGCGGAAGTTATCCAGGATTTTCTCGGCGATGTTGCGCATGACGCTACGCTCGATTTCGGTGAGGTCCTGGATGTCGGTACGCTTGGCGATCTGTATGCCGGTACCGCCGAAGAGGCGATCGATGATGAAGAATGTCAGCTCCGGATCGATATCCAGCAGCGCTTGCCCATCGAGCTTGTCGATGCTGAAGATATACATGTTCGTGTAGTCGGACGCGGACATGGTAAATTCGAGATATGTGACCTGGTCGATTACGGGGCTTTTGACATCGACCATGGTTCTAAGCGTGCTGGAGAGATACGGAGCAAGCAGCCTCGCGAATATCTCGTGGATATTGCGCAGGGTCTTTATCTGATCTTTCGATACGCGTTCGGGCCGACGGAAGTCGTACAGACGCAGATCTTTTTGCTTGTCCGACGCTCCGAGGGCTACTTTCTCGTCGCCAGTTTCCTGGGAGAGCAGCGCATCGATTTCTTCTTGTGTGAGTAGCTTGCTCATAATTTTCTCTTATGGGATGATGTACTGCGGGAAGAACACGCGATGGATTTCCATCTCGGTGTCTTTCAGGAGTCCATTCATCAATTGCTTGATCTGTTCCTTCAGTTGATCCCTGTAATCCGGACGACTGAGGTCTCGGATGCTGGTCGATGAGAGCAGCATGTTGATCGAGTCCAGGATCTCCGGTTGGCGTGCATCGATTTCAGCAGGAAGTGTCTCATATTCCATATCGTATTCGAAGGTGATGCTGAGCTGCAATATCCTGCCGTCGCCGTCGCCGGGATTGACAATGATATTGTTGAAATCCGGATCCTGAAGGATCACATACTGGACTTCCTTCTCCTTCTTCGCTTTCTTCTGCTGTTCGCCGTCTTCTTCCGGATTGGGTTTGCGTAAGACAAAGAACCAGACCAGAAGGAACGACAGAACCAGCTGGAAGAAAATGATTGCTACGATTATGATGATGTTGATCTTCCCTTTTTCATTCATCAGAGTTTACTCCATCTATATTTATTCCAATGATTCGAAATCGATCAGTTTTCCGGATACTTCATCACGAAGATTCACGTATATCTCGACACGGCGATTCTGGCTTCTGCCTTCCTGTGTGTCGTTGGAGGCAATGGGCCGGAATTCACCGAATCCGATTGCCTGAAAACGTTCCGGCGCGATGCCGTTGTCGATGAATTTCTGAACGACAGAAAGTGCTCTCGATGCCGAAAGATCCCAGTTTGAGGGGAACCTTGCGGTGTGGATCGGCACATCGTCGGTATGACCTTCGACGCGAACTTCGAACGGAACCATCGCCAGCACTCTGGCTATCTGGGCGAGAATGTCGTCCGCCATGTCTTTCACGTCCGACGAACCCGAATCGAACAGCATCGGATTGCTGATGCTGAAATGGATGCGGTCTTTGGATCGCTCGTATTTCACGTTCTCGTGGGTTCCGGTTCGTTCGGTGATTTCTTCCAGTTGCTGGAGGATTTTCTCCATCTCGTAGTCGAAATCGTGTCGCTTGATCTCGTAGTAGGGCATCTGCGGTTTCAGGATCAAACGTCCACCGTCCGCCGTCAATACGCCGAGTGCTCCCTGCAGCGAGCTCATCGCCTGCTTGAACTTGCTTTCCTGAATGCTGGAAAACGAGATCAGGAGCACGAAGAAGGTCACCAGCAGCGTCATCATGTCGCCGTAGGTCGTCATGTATGCCGGTGCACCAACAGGTGGGCAATCGGGACACTTCTGCTTCTTCGCCATGACGCCGCCTTTCAGCCGGTTACGCTACTGCTGCGAGCCTTTGCGCATGTTCGGGCTGATGAACGTTTCGAGTTTGTCGCGCAGAACGCGCGGGTTGTCTCCCGACTGAATCGAGAGGATGCCTACCAGAATCAGGTTTTTCATCAGGATTTCTTCCTTGGATCGGACGTCCAGCTTGGCAGACAGCGGAAGCGCAATTGCATTCGCAATCAGCGAGCCGTAGAACGTCGTGATCAGCGCGATCGCCATTCCGGCGCCGATGTTGGAGGGATCGTCCAGCGCTTGTAGCATCTGGATCAGACCTACCAGCGTACCGATCATACCGAAGGCAGGAGCGTAGAAACCCAATTGATCGAACAGCGCTTTGCCACTCTTGTGGCGTTCGCTCATGTATTCGATCTCCGTTCCCATCACGTTCTCGATGACTTCCACCTCGTTGCCGTCAACCGCAAGCTGAATCGACTTCTGCATAAATTCGTCGTCGATTCCCTTCAGCTCTCTTTCCAGCGCCAGGATTCCTTCCCGACGCGCTTTTTCGCCAAGATCGATCAGGATGTCGATTTTGGATACAACGTCGAGCTTGGGAGCGAATATACAGATCTTGATGACCTTACCGATTCCCAGAAATTCCTTCAATGGAAAGGATGCCAGGGTTGCCGCTATTGATCCGCCGACAACGATCAGCATCGAGCCGACATCGATGAACGCGGCTAACTGGCCCGATAAAATGATCGGCACGAACACGAGCAACATCGCGAGAACAAGACCTGCCAGGGTTGCGATATCCATACGTAGTCCTTGTCTGCAAAGGTTATGACTGGGTCTTCAGCGTAAGCTGTTCCCAGTTTCGCAATGCGCGACTCTTGTAGTTTACGATCGCCTCGATCACCTCTTCCGCCGATTCTCTGACGATCAGCTTCTTGCCGGTTGTCAGGGTGATGATGGTATCGGGTGTCGTTTCGATGAATTCCATCAAGTCCGCGTTCACGTAAAACTCTTTGCCGTTGATCTTGGTAAGCTTGACCATTCAAACTCCTCGTTTCGACAATTTACGGATAAAGATGAATCCAGTCAATATTTATACCGCTTCCGATTTGAAAAACCGGAAATTCACGCTCTGGGATAAGCTGAAATGCGCTCCGGCGTCGATTTCGCGATATCGCATTATTGCCGATTCCGCACTCTTTGGCATTTCAAGGAACTCGGGCCATCAATACCCAGAGTCTTCACACTATATTAAAAGGGGGGGGGGCGGTTAGCCCCCGCGTACTAACGATTACATACGTTTCAATCTTTCAATGACCGTGCTGAGAATCGTATCGGCAGTCGAGATCGTTTTGGCGTTTGCCTGGATCGCGTGCTGCGCGACGATCATATTTGTGAATTCCTTGGTCAGATCGACATTGGACGATTCCAGATATCCTGAGCGGATGGTGCTGGATGCGTTGCTGCCGCCCCAGTTGATGATGGGATTGCCGGTCGAGGAATTCTCGGAATAGAGGCTATCGCCTTCCTTCTTGAGTCCTCCCTGATTGGTGAAGGTTGCTAGCGCGATTTGCGCGAGCGTCTTGCTTTGACCGTTGGAGTAGTATCCGGTGATGATACCCTGTTCGTCAACGCTGATCGTGGAAAGTTGACCGAGTGTGTAGCCGTCCTGTTCGATGGCGATAGTCGTGCTTGCGGACGCGAACTGGGTGATTCCATCGAAGGCTCCGGAGGTTCCGGCGTTGAACTGGATATTCACTTCCTGCGCGCCATCCACATTGAAGGTCAATGCCTCGCCGTTGGTATAGAGGAATTCCTTGAGCGATCCGTCTTCGTTGAAGGAGACCGTTCCGGAATTACCGGCGGTGGGATTGATTTCGCCGTTGTCGATCACGACGTCCCATGTCCAGAAGTTACTTCCGGGGGTGTTGTCCTGCGTGAAGTTCACGACGAGATTGTGTTCGCCGCCCTGGCTGTCATAGACCGTAATTTCGGTCGAATGTTCGCCGGTAGCTCCTTCGACAACCTGTGTCATGGAGGGTAACGAGACGCTTGTCGCGTTGGTGCCGTTTACCGTGCTGAAAGCGAGGTCAAGTCCGCCGCCGGAGATACTGGTAATCGTTGAGGTTACGTCGGCACCCGTTTCGTTGTTGGTGAACACGAGGCTTCCGTTTGAGAGGGTCGCGGTTACGCCGGTCATGTTCGCGTTGATGAAGTTGATGAGGTCGCCGACGTTTGTGCCATCGGTACCGTACACGAAGTTCAGCGCAACGGTTGTTCCGTCGGTATCGACCGCGTCGAATGTGAGGGTAGTGCCTGTGGTAACGGTCGATCCGTCGATGTTCGCCAGATCGGTAGATGACGTTGCGTTATCAGCGCCGGTGTTTGTCGTCCAGGCGGTTGTCGATGTATGGGTCTGTGCGCTTGCCTCGACCGTGACGGGCGGAATCAGCGCGAAGCTGAAGTCGTTGGGACCGGCTTCGTTTGCGGTGAAGCGCAGATAGCCGTTGTCGTCGATAATAACGGTTGCTCCAGCGCTGTCGCTGGAATTGAAAGCGGTGTTGATCGAATTGACCAGATCCTGAAGGGTGGTGCCAGTGGTTCCGTAGGTGAAATCGACCGTGATTGCGTTGCCGTCGCGGTCGGTTCCGGTGATCTGGATCACGTCGCCGCTCTGGATGTTTACGCCGTCGATGTTCGCGAGGTCGATCGCGCTGAGGTTTCCGGAGCCGTTAACGGCTGTTCCGTCGATCTCGAGCGGAGAATCGGAGAGCCATTGTTCGGTTGTGGCGGCTTCTCGATTGAGGTTACAGTAGAGATCGACGTTTTCCGTGGCGTGCGCCGGATCTTTCTTGCCGAATGGAAGGACGATGTTTTCGAGCGAGGTTGAGGAAGTGAGATTCCCGTCTTCGTCCGCCATGCGTCCCTGCACGAAGTACTGTCCGCCCTGGGCGATGATCATACCGTTGCTGTCAACCTGGAACGCTCCCGCCCGGGTAAAGTAGCGGGTGTTTCCGTCGCCGACGATGAAGAATCCGTCGCCGTTGACAGCCAGGTCGGTAGTGATACCTGTCGATTCAAGCGAACCGGCGGTGAAGTTGGTATCGATGCTCGAGATGCGGGTTCCCAGCCCAATCTGGACGGGATTTACGCCGCCGAAGTTCCCGGAGGAACCACGGGCGTCGGAGAGGGTCTGAGAGAATGTATCCGCAAAGGTGATGCGGCCGGACTTGTATCCGGTTGTGTTCACGTTGGCAATATTGTTGGCGATAACATCCATGTACGCCTGTTGGGTCGTTACTCCGGAGACTCCGGAAAACAGTGATCTTAACATAACACTCTCCTTGTGTCTTGTTCAATGTTCAGCGCGTCGGTCGTTCGGCGCTGACACAAGGGCTTCCTCTACGAGGTCCAGCCCGGTTACAACAGCATTGCGCTGTCGATGTTGGTGAATACGTTACTATGGGCGTCGTCAACCGCGGTGATGACGGTCCGGTTCGGGACGCTTACCACGTAGGAGACGTTGTCCATGACGATGAGCGATTCCTTTCCGCCCTTTTCGGCGATCTGGTCCAACGCGCCTTCGAGACGCGCGATGTCTTCTGCTTCCAGGTTGATGTTTCGTTCCTGGAGCCGTGATTGTGCGTGAGCCGAGAATTGGAGGTTCTGCGATCTCAGTTTGTCCTGGAGTATCTGCTCGAATTGCGTTTGACGGCGTTTTTGTTCGAGCGTTTGATTCTGCCGTACGCTATCGGGCTGTACTCCCTGGATGCGGGGATCAATCTGCTGAGTTACTCGTTGCAACATGATCCACTCCTCAATTGTTGTTTGCTACCTCGGTCGGATCGACAATGGTGCCGTCATCGGTCGAGTCGAGTATCGAGATGACGTCTCCCAAGTTGACCATCTGGCCGTTGATCAGGAAGTAGGGCGAACCGTCTTCATAGGTGATTCCCTGAATCATGCCCACGGTGTAGGTATATGCGGTAACTGCGTCGCCATCCGAATTGAGCGCTTCCACCTCGAAGGTGTAATGACCGGAATCGACAGTGTTGCCGTACTCGTCCCTTCCATCCCAGGTAAATGAGTTTTCGCCGGCTTGCTGATAGCCTGCATCGATGGTTCGGATCAGATCACCGGATTCGTCGTAGATACTGATGGTCACGTTTGACGCGCCATAAGTCTCGTACGTAAGTTCCGTGTTGTCTCCGTCGTAGGTAAGTCCGTTGCCGTACGCCTTGGCACCCTTTCCGATCAGCGATGTCATGAAAGAGTTGTTCAGGGACTGATCCAGAAGGAGGCTGTTTTCGAGCGTCTCCTGGATGTTGTTCAATGTCTCGAGTTGACTGTATTGGGCAAGCTGCGCTGCCATCTGTGTGTTGTCCATCGGATCGAGCGGATCCTGATATTGCAACTGGGTGACAAGCAGCTCGAGAAAGTCGTCCTTGGACATGTTGCCATTCGATACCGTTGTTTCGGTGTAGGCATTTGCAACGTTACTCGATATTCCGACGATATCACTCATAATTTCCTCCTCAGGCTACGTAATCGATTGTATTGTAGCCAGTTCGTTTCGACATTCTGCCGGGCTTCGCCTGCGGTTTTTCGATCGCTGCCGTAGTGGTTCTCTGCTTTGCGAAATTCCGGGGTTGTTGTTCGTTTCTTCTGCGATGTTGTCTGTCGTAATCGTACTCTACTTGTACGTCTTCATAACCGAGTCGGGTAAAGTGTTCCTGCAAGCCCTTCATGGTGTCTTGCAGGTATTTCATTTTTTCGCTGTCTTCCGCCACGAGCAGGATCTGCAATTTGCCGTTGTCCGATTCGAGAACGGTCTGCACGCGGCCCGTTTCCTCGTGCGTCATCTCGAACTTCGCCCAGTTTTTCGTTGCTGTGGTGCCGGTTTCGAATTCTTTCAGTTTCTGCATCGCTTTTTGCAGGAATTCATTCGAGAAGGTCTGCGACATCGGTGTTGGTTGCGGCGAGACGACACGGTTCGTCGTTAGCTGTTGAGCCACCTGCTCCACAGCATGAAATTCCGGCTGGATGTTGTTCTGTTGTTTCGCCGCCGGTGAATTCTCGCGGGTCGGAGATTCGTTCTGTTTGCCCTGATCGCTCGTTTCCAGATGGCTGGAATCGTGTTGTGAAGCGTTTTTTGTGATACCATGTTCTGCCACCGGATTGTCCAGTCGTTGCTGGTCCGCCTGCATGGTCTTTGTTGTGACGACGCTGACGGGTTGTTCCGAACGTGCTGCGGGGGACGGGTTCTGTCTCGATTCTATCGGCGGTTCGTTATCCTCCCGAGCAACTTGCTTCGACAAAGTCTGACGGCTTTCCGCTCCCTCTTGAGCATTGTTTCTATTACCGGTCGGCTGTTCATTCTCGATCGTTTGCTCTTGAGGCTTTCCATTCGTAACGATCTGCTGCTTCGGCGCGTCGTTCGTGGATGTAGTGTTTTCGTTTACGACAGGACGTCGCAGGATCGGCTGTTCACTCTCGATCGTTTGCTCTTGGGATTTGCCATTCGAAACGATCTGCTGCTTCGGCGTGTCGTTCGTGGATGTAGAGTTTTCGGTCACGACAGGACGTCGCAGGATCGGCTGATCACTCTCGATCGGATGTTCTTGGGGCTTGCTATTTGAAACGACCTGCTGCTTCGGTGTGTCGTTCGTGGATGTAGTGTTTTCAGTCACGACAGGACGTCGCAGGATAGGCTGTTCACTCTCGATCGTTTGCTCTTGGGATTTGCCATTCGTAACGACCTGCTGCTTCGGCGCGTCGTTCGAGGATGTAGTGTTTTCGGTCATGACAGGACGTCGCAGGATCGGCTGTTCACTCTCGATCGTTTGCTCTTGGGATTTGCCATTCGCAACGATCTGCTGCTTCGGTGTGTCGTTCGTGGATGTAGTGTTTTCGTTTACGACAGGACGTCGCAGGATAGGCTGATCACTCTCGATCGTTTGCTCTTGGGGTTTACCATTCGAAACGATCTGCTGCTTCGGCGTGTCGTTCGAGGATGTAGTGTTTTCGGTCATGACAGGACGTTGCGGGATCGGCTGATCCTTGGTTCGTGAGGACTGTATATCCGACTGTTCTTGATGCTTACTGCCACGATCGATATGCTGTCTCGGTACGTTGATCGTGCTGGATACATACTCGGCAACGATGGGGCGTCTCGCAATCGTCTGATCTTTCTCTGCCCGTGTAGCGCTGTCATTCTGTTTTGGATTCGGGAGCGGATTCATCCGGATATCTTGTGCCGGAGCGGTCCACATCGGTTCCGTATGCTTCATGCTCGCGGATACGACTTCGCTTTGCGGGGATAATCCCCACTCGAGCCTTGATTCGGATTGATGGTCTTGTGCCGGCTTGTTCGCAGCGGAATCGCTCTGGTTGGAAGCGTCGCTACGAGTGACTTCAGAAGCAGGTGCGTGTACATGGGAAATTATTTCAACCTGCCCGACAGCATTCGGTGATTCTACGGACTGCTTTGATCCGCCTTTTACAGGAAACACGATCACACGGTTATCTTTCTGAGCAGATGCACTGCTTTTTTCCGACAGCCTGACGTGGACATCGGCGGGATTCAGCACATAGGAAGATTCCGATGATAATACGTGGAATTCCTTTACAGGCTTGGGATTGATGCCCGTGCTGTATTTTCCTATCGCGAATTGGTCGCTCGATGCTTTGATCGGCTCCTGCCGTCTCTTTGTCGAAGCAGTATCACGTGTCAGTGCGGTCGTTACGGTTGATTTCGCCTGCTCGCCGGATACCTTCGCATTCGGGATTGTTGCGCCTGTCCGGGAGACGAGGTTTAATTTACTGCCTTGAGCTTTATCCGTAGTAATTTGTGTAATGATATTGAAGAAACGGGTGCTCTTCGAATCCACTTTCGAATTCGTTTTCGATTTCAGCAGCACAGGCTGAAGCGCCGTGATTCCCGTTTGCTTCATTGGGTCTCCGTCATCTTCCGCACGATTGTCGTTGCGCGGGGATTGGGAAGCACTTCCATGATCTTGGCGCGCTTCCGCTCGCTCATCAATTTCAGGATTCGTATAATCTTATCGTCCGGCAGCGCCAGCATCTTTTCGACCGCGCTCTCCGGATCCATCGCTTCAAATGTTTCGGCAACCAGCTTCAATCTCTGGGTGGTTTCCTGTTCGGATTGTTCGGTCTGTGCCTTCTGGTTGACGTTGCGTATTTGGGAAATATTTTCCTCAAGCTCTTTGATCTTCTGGTTGAGCCGGACAATCGTGTTGTCCTTGGTGCGCATCTCGCCCTGCTGCTTGTTGATATGACGGATATAACGCTGCTGGCTTGCAGCGAGCGTATCGACCTGCGCAACCAGATCGTGGAGAATCGAATCGATCTCGGCTGGCGAGTGATCGTGGATCTTTCCGTCAGAATAGATCTGGATCAGCCGCTTGCGTAGCTTCATCAGATTGTTGTATTCCTCAAGTGGCTGCGAGGATCCTTCGATGGTTGCGATGGTGGTGTCGGTTGCAGTTGTATCCACTGCCGTTGCTATCGCTTGCGTGGAATCGGCAGGCGCTTGATCTCCGGTTCCCATGATCCGATCCTTCAACAGGAAAAAGATCATGCCGTTGATCAGGATAAACGATACAACGAATACGCCGACATAGACCAGAATATCTTTCATCAATTCTCCCAACTGCTTTCACGCGGTTTCTGTGCCGCGATTTCATCGAGAAAGTCCTGCTCTTCCTTCTTCACCTCTTTGTAGTACTCTTCCAGGCGCGTCTCGCGGAGCTTCTCGATGGTCTTTTTTTCCCGGGTCTTCTCCAGGAGTTTGTCACGTGCCTCGCATTCCTTGACCTGAAGTGTGGAGACCTTGCGGCGGGTCCCTTCCCACTCGCTCTTGAGGCAATCGACGTAGTTGCGATGCAGCATGAATTGCGCGGAGGTCGTTTTTTTCCGGTTGAGCTTCTTCTGCGCTTCCATCTCTTTCTTCAAGCGCATCTCCGCCATGTCCTTTTCCTTCTCCGCTTCGATCAGATCGCTCTGAATCATATAGAGATCCCGCTGGAGGAGCTTCTCCTCCGTCTCCTTGACTTCCATGACTTTCTGAAGTGAGAACTCGAACTTTTTCATGCTAACACCCGGTAAAAATTTCCTTTCAAACCTATATTCGGACAGGTATGACGCAATCGCTATGCCAAATGGTATGTCGCGGGTTTGTATTTCTACCGGTACATCTACTGAATGGACACAGGTTCTTCCGGATGTAGCATGATCTCCTCAAGAGAACACCGCTCGGACAGACTACGTGATAATGATAAACGCCATTTACAATCGTTCGATGCCAGATGTTTTCCTGTTGTAGAAACTGTGTTTCTCGTCAAAGACTTTTTCTGGTGCCTCGGAGATCTCCCTTCGCTCCGCTTCGATCGATCTCCGAGGCACCAACACTTCCGATCCCACTTAATAGACAGAGCTTATCATTGCCATTTTCTCATGTTTCTCCAACACAGTGTCTGCCGTGTCGCAATCCCATTTTGATCCGGTATAAATCATGGCGTTGATGATGATCAAGAGTTTATGAACGCACGCCACCAGTGCAACCTTATGCGATTTACCGTTTTCGATGAGTCTCCTGTAAAACGACCTGATTCTCGGATTATGCCGGGACGCTGACAAGGCAGCCATATAAAGCACATTCCGGATATTCTTTCGTCCTCCATAGATTGAACGTTTTCCTTTGAGCTTGCCACTGTCATACGCTAAGGGGGCAACACCCACGATCTTCGATATCTTTCGGTGAGACAGATTACCCAATTCGGGTAGTTCGGAAAGAATGATCGATATCGACTGCGATCCGATCCCACTGACGCTGCCCAATATCTCGGCTTTTTCCGACAATTCCTGAGATGAAGATATCACATCGTCAATCGACTTATCCAGCTTCTCAAGCCGCTTTTCCAGGAATTCGATATGCTGCCGGATATCCTTCTTCACGACTCCCGATGCTTTCTCAAGGTGGTTACGCTCCTTACTGATGTTAGCAACGATTTGTAACCGCCTGCGAACCAAATCACGAAGTTTCTGACGATCTTCATCTGGAAATTCCATCGGCTGAAGCTTGCGAAATTCCCCAAAAGCTGAAAGCACTTTCGCATCGATACGATCGGTCTTTTCGTAGGTGCCCATCGACCTGGAAAAATCCTTGGAATGCTTCGGATTCACGATATTGCAGGGAATATCAAGCTTAACGAAATATCGAAAAACTCCTTGCTCGTAACCACCGGTCGCTTCCATGACCAGTAATGCATCATCAAGATCGCCAAGTTCCTTCTGAAGCTTTCGGTAACCGATTTTGTCATTTTTCACTTGCAAAGTTTTACCGCTTGTAGGTATATAGAAATCCAGATGGGCTTTCGAGACATCGATGCCGATATAGGTAAATGTGCGCATGTTATTCTTTTCCATGTGTACTCCTTCCTTATTTATTCGAGCTCGAAGCTCAGGAAACTGTTCGGGTTTCTATGGATAATCGGTCCGGATCTTTCTACAAAACGGGATGTTAATCCCTCGGGGCAGGACGATCTCAAGACCGATGTATTGCCCTGATGCGCATCGGGGCAATACTTTTACCTCAGAATATGAACGCTGAATTTCCCATCAAGGTATTCTAAATGACAACATATAAGGGGCAGGTCCCCGTGCCTGCCCTCTCTCATCTCTCGAATTGCGTTGAACATAACAACAAGCCTGGGAGAAAGAGAAAGGGCAGGCACGGGGACCTGCCCCTACAACAGGAAAACATCTGGCATCGAACGATTGCAAATGCCGTTTGTCATTTTCACACAGTCTGGGAGATTGGCGGCTACGGCTCCCCTCGGACCGCCGAGATCCAGCTCGGCACCCCTCTTTCCCTTGGACTTTAAAGAACGCCGCTCGGACAGACTGTGTGATAATTGGATTTCTGGTTTGGGGCTATCTCTGAGATGGCGAATTTCTGAGAGACTTTTGCCGAGACTCTCTTTTTCTACCGCGAAAATGCCTCTGATTTGGCATATAGCGTTGCCTTCCAACAAAAATTGACCAGAAATAAGCATATAAAAGCACATATTGTTCTTACGTGCTTGAAATGGTCTCGAATGGCCGCCTTGAGCCTGTCAAAGCCAAGGACATTGAAAGCTCTCATCATATTGTACGCAAGAGCAATCAATGAAAATTCTCCATTGACCGACCTTAGCCCCCGGGTGAGGAAATCGCCTAGTCGCATATGCCGTTTAATCGTGCCAAACGGATGCTCGACAATCATTTGACGAAGCTTTAGTTTCTCTTTATTCTCTTGATTGACTGTGCGTTGACGCTGGATTGCCTTTTCAAAGGTGTTTCGGTGAATGATCTTATACTTCGATCCGGGTGGAACACATTGCGTAAAACATGGACAGTCTTTACAAATGTTGCGACTGCAATAGGTTATCTGCCTACCATCTTTCTTGAAGGATGATTTCGGTAGTTTCTTTCCTGCCGGGCAAAGATAACAATCTTCTTCCGGGATATACGTGAAGTTTGCAGGGCAAAATGGATCATCTTCTCGCGGTGGTTTTTTCCCCGGTACTGGAACATACGTATCTACATTCTTTTCGTGACACTTATCTATCTCTTCTCCAGATGAATATCCCTCGTCCGCCACCACCGAAAGTTCCGAAGGTGCATGGGTCTCGAGAACTTTCTCAACCATTCTCGACAATTGCTTTCTGTCGTTGCCATCGTTGGTCACATCACATTCGGCGATCAAACTATTTTTTGAATCCACAACGAGTTGCACATTGTAACTCATGTCGATTTTGCTTTGGGGTTTGGTCATCATTTTGCTGTCGGGATCGGTGAGAGATACTTGCGTTTCACCCGTAGCTTCCAGAACTTCCTGCATCTCTCTGTATTCCCGTTGTTTACTTCGCAAATCCGCAATCGCCTGCTGCAAATCCGATATCTTCGATAGCTCCTGTTTGTCCAATCTCGATATCTCGTCCAGATATTCATCAATCTTGCGATCAAGCTTCACCATCAGTTTTCGTAACTTGTTTCGACTGTAATTCTTACTGTTATGGTTGACCGCCGAAAAGAAACTTCCATCGATCGCGGCAAGTTTGAAATCGATAAGATCAGCTCGTCGGCATATGTAGGTGAATTCGCGGAATACATTTTTGAGATTGTCGCGATTATCTTTCCGAAAATCCGCAATGGTCTTGAAATCAGGGCTCAGATTGCCGAGTAACCAGCGAACTTCGATATTGCGTTTGCACTCTCGTTCAAGCTTTCTACTCGAATTGATCCGATTCAAATACCCATAAATGTATAGCTTCAGTAAATCGCCTGGATTGTAAGGCTTACGACCTTTATCCTTGGGCTTCGTATTCGTGAAACCATGCCTCTCAAGATCAAGCTCATCTACGAAAAGGTCGATGATTCGAACCATGTTGTCGGATTCGATCAGATCGTCGAGACAACAAAACTCCGCCGTTATCTGATAACGGTCGTCACCTGTGATGTAGCGCATTATTCCCTCACTCGGGGGCGATCTAAATCTATGCGTTTACTTAGTCAAGATCGATATGCATATTTTCACACAGTCTGGGAGATCGGCGGCTACGGAAGAAAGGGTGTACGCGTGATCTGCGGCTGAGCCAAAGAAAAATCCCAACATTCGGAAGACCTCGTTTCACTCGGACATCCGGAAATTGGGATTTTTCTATATAATCGATGCAGGCAGGGTGCCGCCGGACTATTTCACCACGATACTGACCAGCTTCTTCGGCACCACGATCACCTTCATGACCGTTTTCCCTTCGATGTGCTTCTGCACGTTTTCAACTTCCAGCGCCAGCTTCTTGATCTCTTCGATCGGCGTAGCGGCAGGAACGTCCAGCTTGCCGCGCAGCTTGCCCATGATCTGGATGGGATAGGTAATCTCGTCCTTTACCAGATATTTCTCGTTGTACACAACCACGCCGGCTTCGTGAAGCAGGTTTTCGTTTCCCATCATCGACCACAGCTCTTCGCAGATATGCGGCGTGAAGGGATAAAGCAAGCGCGGGATCACTGCGATCGATTCGGCGAAAACAGCCTTCTCGTTGTCGGTCAGCTTCCCGGCATCGATCGACGATACGTGGTTCAGGTGCTCCATCACGGCGGCGATGGCGGTGTTGAAGTGCATCCGCTCGCGGATATCCTCATTCACCTTCTTCACGGTGAAATGCGTACTGTACCTGAGGTCCTTGATCTCGCGCGAGAGTTCGATATCTTCCCGGTACGGTTTGCCGAATTCTGCTATTATATCCAGATTCTGCTCTACGGTTCGCCAGACGCGATTCAGGAACCGGAACGCGCCAACGACGCCTTCGTCGTTCCACTCGACGTCCTTCTCGGGCGGCGATGCGAAGAGCATGAAAAGCCTCACGGTGTCTGCGCCGAAGCGGTCGATATAGCTTTCCGGATCGACCATGTTACCCTTCGATTTGGACATTTTAGCGCCGTCCTTGATGACCATGCCCTGCGTGAGCAGACGCGCGAACGGCTCGTCGCATTCGACCATTCCCAGGTCGCGCATGAATTTATGGAAAAACCGCGCGTAGAGCAGGTGCATGCAGGCGTGTTCGATACCGCCGATGTACTGATCCACGGGCAGCCAGTAGTTGGCGCTTTCGGGCGAGAACGGCATTTCGTCGTTGTGCGCGTCGGCGTAGCGCGCGAAGTACCACGAGCTATCGACGAAGGTGTCCATGGTGTCGGTCTCGCGTCTTGCCGGAGCGCCGCATTTCGGGCAGGTAGTGCTCAGCCAGTCGGTAGCCGAGAGCAGCGGATTCTGTTTGGTTCTGCCCACCTTAACGTCGTCCGGGAGCAGCACGGGAAGGTCCTCGTCGGGGACCAGCACAATGCCGCATTTCTCGCAATGGACGATGGGGATCGGATTGCCCCAGTACCGCTGGCGAGAGATGCCCCAGTCGCGCAGCCGGTAGCTGACGGTGCGCTTGCCCATGCCTTCCGCTTCAATGTATTTCGATATTTCCGTGATCGCGTCGGTGCTCTTCATGCCGTCGAAGGTCTTCGAATTGACCATGATGCCCTGTTCGGTGTAGGCGCAGGTCATGTTTTCGAGGACGAGTTCTTCCTCAGGATTCTGGATGACGATCTTGACCGGGATGCCGTATTTCGCGGCGAATTCCCAGTCGCGCTGATCGTGCGCCGGGACGGCCATCACCGCGCCGGTGCCGTATTCCATCAGGACGTAGTTGGTCACCCATATCTGCACCCTGTCGCCGTTGAGCGGGTTGATGCAGTATCTTCCGGTGAAGACGCCTTCCTTGACGGTATCGTCGGCGCCGCGCTCGGTCTTGTCTTCCATGAGCACTTTGTCGCAGAATTTCGCCATTTCGGAGCCTTCATCCTCTTCCGCCAGCCAGCCGCGAACAAGTGGGTGTTCCGGCGGCAGCGCCATGAAGGTGACGCCGAAAATCGTATCTGGTCGCGTGGTGAAGACTGGTATCTCGCCCTCCTGCCCTTCCAGCGGGAAGACGATTTCGGTGCCGTAGCTCTTGCCGATCCAATTTGTCTGCATGGTGACAACGCGCTCGGGCCATTCGATCATGTTCGAAAAGTCGAGCAGTTCCTCGGCGTATTCGGTGATACGGAAGAACCACTGCATCATCTCCTTCTGCTTGACTTCGCTGCCGCAGCGCCAGCATGCGCCGTCCTCGACCTGCTCGTTGGCGAGCACCGTCTGGCAGTCGTCGCACCAGTTGACGAACGATTTCTTCTGATAGACCAGCCCCTTCTCGTACATGCGCTTGAAGAGCCACTGTCCCCATTTATAGTAGTTCGGGCGGCAGGTGCTGACTTCGCGATCCCAGTCGAACCCGAAGCCCATCGAGTTGAACTGTCCACGCATGACGTCGATGTTCTGCTCGGTGGTGATACGCGGATGCGAGTTGTGCTTGATCGCGAAGTTCTCCGCCGGCATGCCGAAGGAGTCGTAGCCCATCGGCTGCATGACGTTGTAGCCCTCCATCATCTTGAAGCGCGCCACCGCGTCGCCGATGGAGTAATTGGAAATATGACCCATGTGCAGGATGCCCGATGGATAGGGGAACATCGACAGCACGTAGTATTTCTTCTTATCTGTGTCATTGCTGGCGTGGAAGATGTCTTTATCCAGCCAGACTTTCTGCCATTTCTTTTCGATTTCGTGGAAGGGATACTCCATGAAAATCCTCCAAATCTATCGTGTATTTATTATTTCCGGGCGTTTGACGTGAGATAATTGGCAATGTGTCACTTGTCGTTTCATCCCCCTCAGGGGAGCAGCAATAACGATAAGGCGAAGATTGTCTGCATGCAGATTCGTTTGTGTTTTTGCATCGTCTTCGTCTCCTTTCGTTTATTCAAATCCGATTGAATCCAGCGCGGTAAAATCGTCAACGAAAAACGATTCGATTTTTTTTGACAGGATTGTTTCGACAGGGTACATTTGTATGTCACTCGAACAGGAAGGAGGGTAAGATGAGATATCTCGGAATTGCGATTCTCGTATTAATTCTATTCGCATGTATCGTGTCTTGCGATGACGACGAAGACCTTCAGTACGGATTCGATAATATTATTTACAAGGTAGCCGTATCGGATTATGTCATCTCGATCGGATCCATGAATGAGCGGGGAACCAGGGTCGAGGTCGATGGGGGCGGTATCGATTTCGACGAATCGTTTGACGGCGAATACCATCATTACCTTTGGGTCGATGGACAGGACATGACGGAGAGTCTGACCTTCAGCAGTGTCACCTATGCTGAATTCGTTCTCCCGGTTGAATTGGAATCCGGTCAAAGCTATCCGATCCAGTACCGGTATCAGCAAATAGAGGACGATATACATATTATCGATGATCAGGTAAGCGGCGACATCATCATCGCCTATTACCCGATCTGGACCAAGCCCGATTCAATTGCTGGAACGGCTGAGGAAGTCACGTTCGCCTGGGAGATGGAAGACGACAATCTGATGCAGGCCGCCTACGCACTCAGCGAGTGGTACGACGAAGAATCGAATCTGGGGCATGAAGATGATTTTGTCTTGGATCTTTTATCATCCGATCGTAGCTTCACGTTTCCTGCGAACTGCCTCGATGATTTCGACATGATGAATACGGATTTGTTGTATTCGATATACTCTTTGAACTATACGAATACGGGAAGGAGCATCTTGATGTCTTATGCAATGGGCAGCGTTTGCAATTACTTCGACATGAATCGCGAAGTGCGTCGTGCTGTTAATCGTGAGATGGCAAAAACGATACAGAAGCCTCAATATCAGAAGCAATGAGTATAAAATCCCTTTGCAGGCGTTAACCTGTTTACGTCAGGACAGTAAAGGGAAAGCTCAGATTACAACCACAGAATTGTAGCAACCGCCAATCGGAGAGGGTACATATCCATCCGCATCCCAGTCGTTTTCCCAGCTCGCTTCATCGATAAGAAAACGATACTGGTATTCTCTGCCGGTATCGAGGTCCAGCGTGATGCTCCAGTCGCCGTTTTTATCCCGGTTCATGGGCAGAGAACTTTCATCCCAATTATTGAATTCACCGACAATATGCACCTGCTTCGCGTCTTTGGCAGCCTGCCAGGGAAGGTGGAACGTAACTTCGCAAACCGGTTTACTTTTGTGATACTGCTTGTGCGGCTTCATCCTCCAGGCTCCTTGTTTGAAGTCTCTATAGTTTAGAAAATAATGACATTTTCAATCCGGGCAAGATGGTTTTGCGAATGTGAGAATTTTCGTAGAAAATAATAGAGCGGATTTTGCTATTTCGTCAACGTCTTTTTCGAGATTTTTCCTCTTTCGATCTGCAATCGATGCAGAGGCTGGCGTACGGGACGATCTTCAGGCGCTTCTCGCCGATATATTCTCCGCACATCTCACAGATGCCGTAGCTCTTCTCATAGACCCGTTTCAACGATTGATTGAGCTTCCGCAGTTTGCGCTGTTCTTCTTCGAGAAGATAGACTTCCTTCTCCGAACTCTCGGTATCGGAGCCGAGGTCTGCCTGATGTAGCGAATAAGAAGAAAGATTTCCCGAGTTCTCTTTCGCACCACGCTTCTGGAAATTTTCGATATCACGAATGACCTGGAGAGTATCCTCTTTTTCCTGCTCGAGTACCTCTTTGTAGCGCTGCAGTTGTTCGTCAGTCAGTGTCTTCGCTGCCATCTCGTTGATCTCCTGTATCGTCGTAATCTACTCCGTTACGGCTTTCTGAACCCTGTTCAGTTTGTACCTGTGTCACGATGTAATGGACAAGAAATATTTACCGCGGTCTGCAGAGCAAGCTTTTTTTTCGATGCAAATACCGAGCATGGAAAATCCTCCTGAATTGCTTGACAATGCATCCCGTAAACCTCCCTTTTACCATACAGCAGGGAGGTATATCATGAAATCAGTATGGTGTCTTATTCTCGTAGTATTCGTGGGTCTGCTCGCTTCGGCCGACCTCGATTCTCAACTCGACGAAGCCGAGAAACTCTATCGGGAGGGTCAATACAAGGAAGCCGCAAGTATTCTGGAGGCATGTATCGATACCTACGACGTGACCATCGAAATCATGTACGATGCGACATGTTGTTTCGCGCTCTCCGGCGACAAGGAGAAGGCGTTCGAATGTCTGAATCGGTGCGTTGAACTGGGTTGGCTGGATTATGAATGGCCCAGCGAGGATTCCGACCTGGAAACGCTGTGGAGCGATCCGGAGTGGAAGACGGTCATGGTAAAGATCGAGGCGAATCGCGAGAAGCTGCTCAATGTACTTCCGCAGGCGCACGAACTGAAGAATCCCATCGCGCTTCCCGAGCCTTCACACACCAGCGAAACCTCTATCGAAGAAGCGCTGCTGAACAGAAGATCGGTACGGCAATTCACCGACGAATCATTGAGCGTGAACGAAGTCTCACAGCTGCTTTGGGCTGCGTATGGCGTCACAAAAAGATACGCGCCGAAGAAACTGCGCGGCGGTATGAAGACGGCTCCATCCGCAGGCGCGTTGTATCCGCTGGAGCTTTATCTGGCGGCATGGAACGTGCAAGGACTCGATCCGGGCATTTACATCTACGAGCCGGACGGCCACATGCTTTATCCGGTGAAGGAAGGCGATTTTCATGAGGAGCTGGGCACGGCTTGCCTGGATCAGGACTGGGTAACGAACGCTCCTGCGTCGATAATCTGGTCTGCCGTTTACGAACGCACCACATCGAAATACGGTTCGCGCGGTCGTGCGCGCTATGTTCCGATGGACTTGGGGCATTCGGCGGAGAATGTGTATTTACAGGTACAATCGATGGGGATGGGAACGGTCGCGATCGGGGCTTTCGACGATCTCCAGTTGCAGATTCTCACGGGGATGACCCGCGAGGAAGAGCCACTTTACGTGATGCCGCTGGGGAAGGTCAAGTAGGGGCGATCATCTGAGATTGTAATCCATCAACAGGCGGCTGGCGGTGACTTCGCCCCCAGCAAACAACCTGAACCCAATGTAGCCGATTTTGGGAGCGTAATAGAATCGCTGGACGTAATACTCACCGGGCGTCGTGCCGAGATAGCACAGGGTAACTTCGACACAGGAGAAATCGCCGGCGGGGGTGGAGACGAGGGTATCGACGGCGGTGCAGAAGGCTTCCAGCGTGTCGTTCACGATCCATTCATCCTCGATGTAATCGTATTCGAGATCCGGGTAAATCCAGCTTTCGCCCTTTGAAACCGGATACTTAAGTTGTAAATAGTCCAGAAGCAGCGTGTCGGAAGGGCTGATTCCTCCTGCCGAGTGAAAGCCCTCTTCGGTATTGTATCGCAGCCAACTGAAGTCCGAGTACTGCCCGGTCTCGAAGTCGAACCAGCTCCACAGATATGCGATACGCGATTCGCGGTCGCCGGTATCGAGCGTCATGGAGCCGGTAATCCCGATGCGGAGCGTGTCGGTGTATGTACTGGAGGTATAGAGGTAGGTCCATTCGTTACCGACAGCAAGCGGGATGATTACATCCGTATTTACCGATTCGTCTTGATCATCATCGGAGCATTCGCAAGACGCCAGAAGAATAGCGGATACAACAATGCAAATGAGTAACAGAAAATCGAGTTTTCTCATAAAATATCCCGGAGTAGCTTTTTCCTATGTTCAACACCGAATCAGTTATCTTGTTGCGTTTTTTTTGGCATACGTAAGGAGTTAGTATTTTCGCAAAGATTCTTGGTGACAACGTGGAGAAGTTGGTCATGCTGGTGTGAACAGCCGGAATGCTTGCTCCGGGACACTGCGCTTGTGAAAAAAATGTATGAATCCGGGATTTCGGAACCCCGTGTATGAAAGACTTTATTGCAGATCAGATTGCAGGTGACTGAAAGGTTTCTGCTCGTGCGAGATGATTTCGTGATCATTACGAGGCCATCCTCATAAGAAAATACCCGGAAGCAAGCACTTCATCCATCTCTATGTACAACCTTCCTATGCGACGAGAACAGCCGGTTTGTATCATTCCGTGGCTCAGTTTCAGACTCGGGATTTCATTGCATGAATATATACAGGGGAAGAACCAGAAACCGGAGTGTTGCTCCCGGGAGCAAAAACCATTGATCACCTCGATGACCGCCAATCGCAACGCACGCGATTGTAACGAATGATTTACAACTGTCAATAATGATGACACACCGCAACCAACGGTTGCAAACAATCTGTCGAATTCGCTTTTCAAGGTACTTGACATGTGATTGACAGCGGTGTAGACATTCGTTGCGATCACAAACATCGAGTACACACCGTCATTCACAGTGCTCAAATAAAGGGATAAACTGAGGGCTCGCTCAGTATTCAGGCTGCTCGCATCAGTGGCAGTACAACATTCAACAACAGATTCCGCGGGTGCGTTCAGATTCAGGACGGCAGCCTGGCCGTAAGCAATACAGGTCTCAACTTTCATTTTCAGTAACAGCAGGCGTTTCCATTCAGTCATTTCAGCTCCAATTCTACAAGTCACTTCAGGATCAACTACCTCAGTTTATCCAGGTTCCTGGTAGAAGCATAAACCGACCCAAAACTACAAAATAATTTGACAATCTCGAGCCGATATTGTAGATTCTAAGCGAAAACACCGCGATAAGGAGGAAAAATGGAACAGATCGATCAGGCCTGGTTACATGAACAGGCACAATCAATTAGCGAGGAAGATATCCAGCGTTTACTGAAGAATGTCGAAGGTGTGACCGAAGAACTCGGTGAAGTGGAAGAACTACATGAGTTGAAACCGGAGGTGAAAAAAGCACTTTCGATGCTGCAGGAATATCAGGACGGCAATTTCAAGGAAATTTCTCGGGAAAAGGTGCAAGCCGTCACATTCGCGCTACTTTATCTTCTGGAGCCAAGCGACGGCATTCCGGACAACACACCCGGTATCGGTTTCCTCGACGATTTCGCGATCATCGTGCTTGCCCTCGAATTGATCCAGGACGAACTGGAGATATTCCGGACATGGAACCGGGAGCACCTGAAAGAAAACTATCACCTGTAAAGGATTTCCCACTGGAGGTAAATTGCTGAAAATACGTGTGAAAATAAACGGGGAGTTCCATACGAATCTCGAAATGAACGAACCCACGCCGGTCAAAGATGTAATCGAAGCATGCGCTTTGAACGACAAATACCTGCTCACTTATCGCGTGAACAACTCCCATGTCAATCTCGACTACATGATCAATCAGAACGCGGAACTCGACTGCATCACCTACGATTCGCTCGAGGGAATGCGGCTCTATCAGGACACAGCCATCTTCATCATGATGAAGGCGTTCCACAATCTGCACGGGGATAATGCGGAACTCGTGGTGGAGCACTCTATCTCCGATGGAATCTACTGCGAAGTCTTCGGTAATCACACCCTTACCGAGGAAGATGCAAAAGCGCTCAAGAAGGAAATGCAGCGCATCGTGAAGCGCGACATGAGAATCGAGAAGACGAAATTCGAACTCGTCAAAGCCCTGACGCTCTTCACGAAGACCGGTCGGAAAGACGTGGTGGCGAATCTCAAATCATGGACGAAGAACGAAATCACCGTTTTCCGCTGCGGCGCTTATCACGACTACTATATCCGCCAGCTTGCCGACAGCACCGGTTTGATCACGAACTTCGATATCATTTTCTATTCACCGGGTCTCGTGCTTCGATTGCCCAAGGCCGGTCAATGGGAAATAATCGGCGATCTGCATATCCCGGAGCAGCTTTACAAAGCGCACCAGGAGCACGACAAGTGGCTCAACATCCTGCGCATGCACAATGTTTACGATCTCAATCACTATGTACACAAATACGCGATAACCGAGGTGATCCAGATCGAGGAAGCGCTGCACGAACGGAAAATCGTGCGCATCACGGACATGATCCGGTCGAAACCGGAGGCGCGAATCATCCTGATCGCCGGACCCTCGTCCTCCGGCAAGACCACCTTCGCAAAACGTCTCTCCGTGCAGCTACGCGTCGTGGGGTTGAACCCCATCGTGATCGGTATGGACGACTACTTCCTGCCGCGCGATCAGACACCGCGCAAGGAGAACGGCGAGTACGATTTCGAGACGGTTAACGCCATCGATATCGAACTCCTGAATAATCACCTCAAGATGCTTCTTTCGGGTGAAGAGGTCGAACTGCCAAAGTACGATTTCCAAAGCGGCGACCGCGTCAGCAGCCACCACAAGATCAAACTGGGCGTAGGCGACCTCCTGCTGCTCGAAGGCATCCACGGACTGAACGACCAGCTCACGCCGCATATCGAGGCGCGACACAAATTCAAGATTTACATCAGCGCGCTGAACCAGCTCAACATCGACAAGCACAACCGCATCCCGACCACCGACTGCCGTAAGATCAGGCGCATCACGCGCGACAGTAAATACCGCGGTTACACTGCGGAAGACACGCTCAAGCGATGGGAGGCGATCCGCGAAGGCGAAGATCTGAATATCTTCCCCTTCCAGGAGAACGCGGATGTCATGTTCAACAGCTCGCTGACCTACGAACTCGGTGTCCTGAAGAAGCACGCCATCCCGCAACTGAAGAGCGTCAGCCGGTATTCGCCCATGTATCTGGAATCGAGAAGGCTTCTGCGCATTCTGGAGCATTTCGCGGATATCCCGGACAACCAGGTGCCAACGAACTCACTCCTGCGCGAATTCACGTTCGGTAGTGTTTTCAAGTACTGATCATGGCGCAGATTCTGACCTGGGATATCAAGTACACGCCGACCGAACAGCCCTGGAGCGTAGTTCGCTGCGAATCGCGCAAGACGATTGAGGACTACCTGACGACGGGCAGTGTCATCTTGCTGCACCCGGATCGATTCGGCGAGCATCGGCTCTTTTTCATCCTGGTCCGGATGCGAATGCCGCAGACCGCGATCGCCGTAATCGGCGGCGAACATGATCTACCGGAGTTGATCGACAACGTCGTGCCGGAGGGAATAGAGGACTACATCCGATCAAAGATGGTTTGCGAGGTCGGGGTCGAAAATCCGCGTCACGATATCGCCGTCGCCGAGTCGTTTCTTCGTGGTTGTGATTCCCCGAAGTTGCTGTTGATCTTCGATATGGACGGGACGCTCGTTCGCTCGGACGGATTCACGTACGAGGCGATGAAGCTCGGGTTCGAGCAGGTCTATCGCGAAGAAGGGATCGAGCGCTCGGTTCCATCCTACGAAGAATTGATCCCTCGGCTCGGACTCGGCAAGGGATCCGTTTATCGACACTTCCTGCCCGAAACGTCCCACCATCGCGAAGACGATCTCCGGAATCTGGTACGAGCCAATATCCGGGAGCTTCTCGAGTCAGGTGAGGGCGACCTGTTTCCGGGCGTGGAGACGATGCTGAACGGGTTGTTGAACCACTGCGGCATCACGATGGCGCTGGTCAGCAACAGTCCTGCCGGGTACTTCTATTCGGTGGTGGAGCGGTTTCGTCTGGAGAGATTTTTCAAGGCGATCCTGTGCCTGGGCGATCGTCCTAGCAAAACGAAGTCCGACATGATCCGCGAGATGCAAGAGCGTTTCAATCCACTGCGGACGGTCATGGTCGGCGATCGCTACATAGATATTGATTCCGGGAAGGAATGCGGTTGCTACACAATCGGCTGTGCATACGGCTTCGGACTCGAAGGGGAGTTGGATTCGGCTGATCGGGTGATCGAGCGTTTCGATCAGATCGCTTTCTTGATAAAGGAATAAGCCGCCGGAGCGAAGGTCGTGATAATCGTCAACGTCGCCAGCGCGACGATCAGGTGTATCTCGCCACGGGGCTGTATCAGGTAGATTTCGTTCACGATATACGCTGTGTACATATCGAAGAGGAATGCTCCCGCCCAGAGGAGGAGCATCATACATCCCTGAACGTCTTCCATTCCGGCGAAAACGATCACGCTGGTTCGGAGCATGATTACGCTCGTAATAAGCGCCAGCAGCGCACCGAGGATGTATCCGGCGGTCCCGTCGAGCATCGTGTGCATTGCCCAGAGTGTCGTAAAGGCATCCCAGAGTGAGACCAGACCCAGAACGAGCAGTAGAAATCGCTTGACGAACAGATTCATGCTGTGCTCCTTTATCGATATTACGCGATCGTATTGAGGCAACAATGACGAAACCCGTCAATCGTTGTCAACAGATAGAAGCAGGAATATTGACCCGACACATGCAAGAGGCAGGTAAATATGCTGAATATCACCATTCAACGCGTCGGCGAGACACTCGTCGTCAATCTTATCGGTCGTTTCGACGGACTGGGCGCCGGTATTTTCGATGAGGAAATCACCCCGCTCACACCGGTCAACAAAAGTTTGCTGCTCGATTTCACGCAGGTGAAATTCCTCTCCAGCGCCGGAATCCGATCGCTGCTGACCATCCATCGGGTTCTTCACGCAAACGGCGGCGGCATCACCCTGTGCGGAGTCGATGAATCCTGCCTGAAGGTGCTGGAGATATCGGGACTCGCAAGTCGTTTCCCGATGTATCCCTCCGTCGATGAAGCGCTGGATGCCCTTTGCAAGACTTGTGGAAGAGAAGAAAGTATGCAGGTCGGAGATCGCACGTATTCTGCCAGAAAATTCTCCGGAGCCGGGTCGAACATTGATATCTGGGACGGGGACGCGATGGAGAAAATCACGCTGGACGAACTGACCTTCGCGATGGGAACCGGCGCCATGGGCAATAACCGTCAGCAGGCGCAACTCAATGCCGGTATATTCATCGCCACGCCCGGGATGTTCATCGTCAAGCCGGACGATCTCCCCTCCGATTTCCTGGTGACCAACGATCCGCAGAAGACGGAGGTCTGGCTCTCGAAAGCGGTAGAGGTCAGTGGGAATCCGGATATGCTTATCGGTATCGACCAGCCGGTGACGCTGTTGGATCTATTGCGCGATATCAGGCATATAACCGACCACGCCGAGACGATTGCGTACGTCGGATTCCTGGACACCACGCTCTTCATGGGATTTCTATCAGCCGAAAGTGGGGAACTGCACAAGAACTTGCATGATCTGAAGCTTTTGCCGCCGAAACACGGCATCAAACTTCTGGAGACGCGGCTCGAATCGATCGAGGATATCAAGGCGGCGATCAGGCAAAACACGACACTGGACAACGTTCTGGAGATGGTGGAGCTTCCGCTTTCGACCAGAGGACAACATGCCGTCGTGTGGGTGTTTCTACCGAAAGACGTTCGGGAAGCCAGCGAGAAGCGACTCTCAATCGAATACGAATCGGAGGATGACGCCGACCCGCGCAACGACGTGATCATCCGTCGTATCTATCGCGATTGCAGCCGCGTCGTGCTCAAGCGATTGACCGGCGGCTTCACATCGAAGACCTACCGTGTCATCGGGTACGACCATCTGGGACGCAAGCTCCTGCCGTCCGTGCTGAAACTGGGTTCTCCGGAAGTGACACGCTCCGAGGTCGAGGGCTGTACGCGATTCGTCAAACCGTTCATTCACAACAACAGCACCACCATCATGGGTGCGCATTACGAGGAAGAATGGGCGGGTCTGCGCTACAATTTCCTCGGGATCAACGGCCCTGAGAGCCAGTTGACTATGTTCACCGACATCTTCCGGCGCGGGAATCTCGATATGAGCATGAAGATCCTCGATCGCGTATTCACGAAGATCCTGAAGCCCTGGTATGGGCAGCCGAGATGGGAGGAGATTTTCATCTACCGCGACCATGATCCGCGGAAGCTGTTCAAGGGTCTGCTCGATGCAGCGGAGAAGGAACTCGGTATCGACATCGCGCAGCAGGAGATTTATGTCCCGGAGCTGGATGAGAAACTGGTCAACCCTTACTGGTTCCTTGCAAACCACTACGATCACGACGCGAAAATTCAGTGGTATTCGTGCCCGATCCACGGCGATCTGAATATGCAGAATATTCTTCTGGACGAAAAGGAAAATATCTATATAATTGATTTTTCAGAAACTAAGATACGGAACGCGACATCGGATTTCGCGCGGCTCGAGCCGATCGTGAAGACGGAGTTCAATCGCATCGAGACCGAGGAAGACCTTATCAGGCTGGTGCAGTTCGAGAAGGCGCTATGGACGCAGCGAAATCTCGGCGATGCGGTTCCTTATCATAACTGCGACGAGAATCCCGACCTGAACAAGGCCTGGGAGGTCATTCGCCTGATGCGTTCGTATGCCGACCGGGTAACGATTTTCGAAACGGATATGGTACCGTATATCCTGGCGGTACTCGAATGGACCCTGCCGATTGTGTGTTATGTGAATGTAGGCGCGCTGGCGAAACGTTTTTCCATGATCAGCGCGGCGCTGATGTGTCAGCGTATTATGGAGTCAGGATTGGATCAATATCTCTAACCGACCGGATGCGAGGATATCGTGCAAATCAAGCTAACCGAAGAGAACCACAGGACGCCCAATAAAATCCTCATTGTCGAGAACGACAAGATCAACCGGCAATACATGCAGGCGATTCTGGAAGAGGAAGAACGATACGAAATCGAGACAGCCGCGAACGGTCAGGAAGGCGTACGGAAATTCGAGGTTTTCAGACCGGATATCGTGCTTTTGGACGTTCGCATGCCCATCATGAACGGCTATATCGCATGCCGCGAGATCAAGTCGCGCGAGGGATTCGTTCCGGTGATCTTCATCACCGCGATCGATCGCAGCAATGACGAGGAACGCGAACGGATGCTCAACGCCGGCGCGGACGACATCCTCACCAAGCCGGTCGAGGATTACGTCGTCAAAATGAGGGTTCGCTCCTATCTAAGGCTCAAGGAACTCTACGATCGCAACATGATGATCGAGAAGAAGAACACCGCGCTTGCCATGGCGGTGACAGCCAACCACGAGATGAATCAGCCGCTGATGATCGTGAAGGGAAACCTGGAACTCTTCAGGCTGCATCTTGAGAGAGTGTGTCAGGACCCCGACCGGAAAACCGAGCACTACATGAAGAAGATCGAGGAAGCGACACAGCGCATGGTCGATATTTTGGATCGCTTCAAGCTCGCGACGTCCATGACATTCAAGGACTATACCGATTTCGAACAGATGCTGGTGTTCCACGAGGACATAGATGAATAGAATCGTTTTTGCCCTGTCGATCGCGCTGATCCTTTTCATGACGGGTTGTTCGGCGAATCCGCAATTCGTCACCCACAAGAAAGTGAAGACACTGAAGCCCGAGAAAAAGCTGGAAGCCACGCCCGGGAAGAAGATGACCATGGTCTGCTCGTACTACGGCAAGAAATTCCACGGCAGGATGACCTCCAGCGGTGAGACGTTCGACATGTACGACATGACCTGCGCGCATCTGTCGCTGCCGTTCGGAACCAGGCTGCGCGTGACGGACGAGGAATCGGGCAAATCCGTGATCGTAAGAGTCAACGACCGCGGTCCGCACGTTAAAGGCAGAGACCTCGACCTCTCCTACGCGGCAGCGAAAGAGATCGGTCTGATCGGAGCAGGCGTAAAAGAATATGCTGTAGAAATACTTGAATAATCGAATCCGGATTTATCATTGGAGGACATCTTGAATCGCACCCTGCTGACCATTCTGACGCTGTACCTGTTTTCCGCCCTTTGCAGTCTGCCGCAACAACCGATAATTGAGCAATTGACGCCGACACAGCGAATCGAATTCTCCGAAAGCGCGGATGATTTCGACTACCAAATCGTCGATATCGCAATGATCGACACCTTCATCGTCGAATTCGAGGAAGAGCCGCTCTTCGCCAGTTCCGAACAGCGCACGAAGGCGTTTTACCAACAGATTTTCAATGGCTTCCGGAACGACCTGAACGATATCACGGTCTCATTGCAGTCCCGTTACCGGGGATTTCCAGACGCTGAAACGGGCAGGAGTTTCTACAAGCTGTTCTTCGGTATCGAAGTCACCGCGCCGCACGCCATGATGAACCGGATTGAACGGCTTCCATACGTGAAGAGACTGCACCGCAATCTGGTGTATAAAGGAACCATCATGCAAAGCGTTCCCTTCATTGGAGCGGACCGGGTCTGGGAGGATTACGGTGCGACGGGCGAAGGCGTTGTGGTGGCGGTTCTGGACTCGGGTATCGATTACATGCACCCCGTACTTGGCGGGGGATACGGACCGGGCTACAAAGTCATCGGCGGTTGCGATGTCGTCGATTCCGACGACGACCCGATGGACGAGAACGACCACGGGACGCACGTGGCGGGGATCATTGCCGCGCAATCGGACGACCTCGTCGGCGTAGCGCCGGACGCGTCGCTCATGGCGGTGCGTGTCCTGAACCAGTCGGGTAACGGATCATCGTCAACCGTTCTCGCCGGTATCGAGTTCTGTGTCGATCCGAATGGCGACGACGATCCGTCCGACCATGTCGATATCGTGAACGCCAGTCTCGGCTCTTCAGGCGGCAATCCGTACGACGCGGTCAGCATCGCGCTCGATAACGCAAGCGATCTCGGGGTGACGTTCTGCGTGTCGGCAGGAAACAGTGGAAATTTCATGACGATAAAATCACCTGCCTGCGCCGTCGGTGCGATCGCGGTCGGAGCGACGACACTGGAAGACGAGCTTGCCAGTTTCAGCTCCGAAGGTCCCAATCCTGTCAACTACGCGGTCAAGCCGGAACTCTGCGCTCCGGGCTATGAAATCACATCATCCGTGCTCGGTGGAGGAACTCAGGTCAAAAGCGGTACATCCATGGCAGCCCCGCACGTCTCGGGCGTAAGTGCGCTGATCAAGCAGCTTCATCCGGACTGGAGACCGGAGCAAATCCGCTCCGCGATGGTCAATAACGCCGTCGATATCGGCTGTGACATCATGCAGCAGGGCGGCGGTAGAATCGATGCGCTGGCGGCTGTCGATCCGAAAATCCTCTTCGAACCGGCGATCCTCAATTTCGGTCCCGATACCACCTCTATCGCTGGTGGAGATAGATCTGTGGCAGCGTTCAGTAAAACGCTTCAGATTACCAACGTAAGCGACGAGACAAGGATTCTGAGTTTTTCGGCGGAGTCTCCGGTCGATGCGATCACACTCGAATTCATACCCTCAAATCTCACGTTATCGCCGAATGAATCGCAAGAGATTATCGTTCAGCTCGAGGTGGACAACGACCTGCTGGGCATCGACGAGATGGATGTCTTCACCGAGTGGGTGACAGCAAGTAGCGACGACCGCGAATGGAAGCTGCCCTGGACAATTACCAAGATAACCACCACGCGAATTCATCTCTACAGGCAGGTGGGCGCATTCTTCCTCTTCAACGACGATAACTACTACCGGAGCAATGATTTCACCGAGTTGGACCCCTACACATACGAATTGCAAACCATCGCAGGCAATGACTATACATTGTTTTTCCGCACCAGGGACGAAGTGGACCAGTTCCTGTGCGTACCGGACCTCTTCCTCGATGGCAGCTTCAGCTATATCGATATAAGCGATGAACCTGACTTCAACAGCTTTACCGTCAATAGCTACACATCGTCGGGAAACCTCTTCGAGGATGACGGGCAACATTTCTACTACATGAACATATTCTTTCCCGACAACCGCAGTTTCGGCTTCCTCAACTTCGACATCCACCAGTTCGAGATCATGGATATACCCGAAGACGTGCAGATTGCAGTGGGGTCTTCCCACTGGGACGAGCAGGGAAACTTCCACGTGATGATGTTCGATACCATCTACGGAATCGATCAGGATATCACGATCGAAAACGATCCGAACGGATTCGTCGAATCGCCGATGGAGATGTCATACTTCGGTTGGGATCATTTCCAGGTCAATCCGATGCCGGTTGCCTGGTCTTCGCTTGGTTCCGGCTACTATTATGGTGTGTCGTTTCAAGACACTTACTACGATGACAGTGGTACGTGGGATTCCCACATCTTCATGCAGGGAGACTACTCCGGTGAACGAGGTAGCACGCTCAGTTTCTTCTTCCGCTGGTTGGAGGACGGCGAATATGCGTTTGCATCGCCACCTTCACTCCGCCTACAGGATGATCGCATCGCGTTTTGCAGCAACGGATTCCCATCCGAGCTCGAACCGGGATTTCCCATCGGAGAGACTTTATATACCGGGCATTATCCCTTTCTGATCAATATCCCTACCTGCGTCATGGAAAACGAAATCGATATCGACTACTACATCGATGACGCGGTGGGAATGAGCTACAACTACAGAGATAGCCACCTACCGTTCACGTTGCGCGATCAAAGCGGAAACGAGATTTCCACGGGAATGATCGGCGACGACAATGTGGATGCGCCTTCGGTGGGTTCATACGAACTGGAGATGAATTTCAGCGACTATGCATTTGATGGCGAGCAAGGTCACACGCAGATTCTATACGGATTCGATTCAGGTCAGACGCAAAAATCCCCGCCCGTGTTGAATCGTTTGTTTTTCACCGACGACGACGGCACGCCGCTGGGTTCGATCAGTGCAGGGGAGACTGTCTTCCTGCGATTCGCATTGACCGATTCGGAATACGGTGTTGAAGGATATTACTACGATCCGGTTCCGGATCAAAACGTAACGCTTTCACTGAGACACCATGGCGCAGACGAATGGATCGATTTCCCGTCCCAATTTGTCGATGAGATCGATCAAATCGACTACTGGGTGAGTGGCAGGTTGTTTTCAGCCGATATCAGCGAGATTGTAACCAGCGATTCCTGCCTTGTCGATCTGCGCATCGAAGCCGTAGATGGCTCGGGAAACTCCGTTATATACACCGCCGAACCCGCTTTCGGAGCTGGAGATCACGTCACCGCGATCGGTCTGGACAGCCCAGCGGAAGAGATTCCCGCTATGGATCGCCTGATCGGTAACTACCCGAATCCGTTCAATCCCGAGACGAACATCCGCTTCTCGCTCGCCGCCGAGGGACACGTGACCGTCGATATCTACAACATCAAGGGTCAGCGCGTGACAAGGCTGCTGGACGATGTCCTTTCAGCCGGTTCGCATCAAGCCACATGGCAGGGCACCGACCGGTTTGATCAGAAGGTTTCAAGCGGTGTTTATTTCATCAGGATGCGGACAGATCAAATCGATCGGGTGCGGAAGGCATTGCTACTGAAGTAGGTCTCTACTGGTACGCAGGCATCTGTAGGTTTTGAGGTATGAGAACCTGAACCTGCACCTTTTTGGGACCGCCAAGCTTCTGTGATTTTCAGAATGATTTGCAGGATAATGATGGCTCGCCCGGAGGTCGAGCGCTACGAGAGAAAGGAAATGCGGACGAGGACGTCCGCGTTCCGAGGAGATGCCGAGCTGGAACTCGGCGGTCCCAAAGATGCGAACGAAAAAAAGGGCAGACACGGAGTCTGCCCCTACAATAATTCCTCTATCTTAGAATGTGTATCCGAGCTGGAAATGCGGTTCCCAGTCGTCTCTGTCGAAGTTATAGGCGTAGTCGAAGCCGATGAGGCCGAGGGGGCTGCGCAGACGGAGTCCGATACCGCCGCCCTTCTTCATATTCCAGAAGTTGAATTCGTCGATTTCATTATAGCTGTCGCCGGCGTCGAAGAAGAACAGACCGATGATTTCGTCACCCGCGAGCGGGAAAGCATATTCGGTCGAGAAGATCATCTCGCGATGACCGCCGTCGGTTGGTCCGATGGAGCGATCGGCATATCCGCGGATACCGTCCGAGCCTGTTCCACCGAGGTAGAATCTCTCTTCAGGCGGCACCTCGTCGGAGCGTCCGTACTCGGTGACGTAGCCCATGCGAACCTTCGTTCTCAGGACGAATTCCCAGAATGTTTTGATGTAGTAGCGGAATTCGATGATGTTCTTGTAGTAGTCGAAGTCGCCCTGGAACGGTCCGCCAGCGAGTTCCTGATAAACGGTGAACTGTGTACCCGTGGTGGGGAAGAAGACATTGTCGCGGCTATCGCGGCTGAAGGTCAGGTACATGTTGCTGTTGTATTGCCAGCCCTTTTCTTCGAGGTTCTTGATGGTCGTCGAATAGGAGTCGTCCCGATCGAGAACCTGGTATTTCTTGGACGAGATCGAGTAGCCCAGCGTCACTTTCGCGAAATCGAGGAACGCGACCTGATGCCCGACGCGGAGGCCGCCACCGTTGGTCTCGACGTTGAAATTGGACGATGTGTAGTCCTTTTCCGTGCGGTAGAGGCTCATTCCGCCTGAATAGTAGGAATCGAACAGGTAGGGATCGCTGAGGTCGAGTTCGAAGTCCTGCGTATATTTGCCGAATTCGTACTGGAAGCTGGCTCGCCACGCGTTTCCGAAGAGATTGTTGTGCGAGACAGCGAGCTGCCCGACGAATTTGTCGGTGCTGTTGTACCCGACGCCGCCGTTGGCGGTTCCGGAGTGCTTGTCATTCAGGTGCAGGATGAGGTCGATATCGCCGTTTTCGTTGATCTGACGCCAATCCGGATACATATCCGGCTCGAAGAATCCGAGATTGTAGATATTTCGTTGGGACTGAATCAGCTTGGAGCGCTGGAAGTAGTCGCCCGGTGAGATCGCGAGTTGCCGCCGGATAATCTTTTCCTTGGTGGTACGATTTCCGGTGATCTTGATCTGATGGATCCGCGCTCGCGTATTCTCTTCGATTTTCACGTGGATATCGACGTAGTTGCCTCGCTTCTCGAGCGTTTCGTCGAACTGCGCATAGATATAGCCCTCTTCGTAGTAGAGGGTGCTCAGGTTCATGAGCTGTTCTTCATAGTATTCGCGATCAAAGATTTCATCTTCATAAAAATCGAATTGCCCGATCAGGATATCGTCGGTGAAGCGTTCGTTGCCTTCCACGGTGACGTCGCCGAACATGAACTCCTGGCCTTCATACAGGAAGATGTCGATGTACATGTATTCTTCTTCGAGGATGTTGGTTTCCCAAGAGATGATACGCGCGTCGATGTAGCCGCGGACGCTGTAGAAATCGATGATCTTGTCCAGATCGTCCTCGAACTTCTGCTGATCGAATTTACCCGAATAGAAGAGGCTCTTTTGCTTGGTGTCGGACATCTCGTAGCGCAATCTGCCGGAGGGAATTTCCTTGTTGCCGTGGAAGTGAATCTTCTTGATGCGGATCTCGGCGCCCTCGTCGATCATGACAGTCACCTTGACGCGGTTGTTGTCCAGCGATTCGGACTTGAAGGTGATTTGAGCGAAGTGGTAGCCCTTTTCCTGGTACTTGTCCATCATCTTCTGGCGCGTCTCCGACACCAGATAGGGCGACCAGTAGCTGCCCTTGCGTAGTGAGACCACTTCCTCGAAGTCGTCCTCGTCCAGTTCGTCGTATCCCTCGTATTCGACTTCCTCGACGATGGGGTATTCTTCTACACGTATCAGAATTCCGACGCCCGATTCGATCTCTTCCGCTTCGATGACGATGTTATTGAACACGCCCAACTGATACAGGTTCTTGATCGAGTTGGCAACCTCGTCTGCGGTGAGAAAATCACCGTATTTCAGCGTCACGACAGAAAAAATCAGTTCCGGGTCGATGTTCTGATTGCCTTCGATCAGGATATCCATGATAACGTTTTCACCTACGCCAAACAACCCTACCGCATGAATGAACAGCAGCAAGATGATCGGCAGATAACGCCAGAAATTCATTCAACCTCCGATTCCATCACATAAACCACGTCATAACGTAGGAATATGGTTTCAACGTAAAGCTTTTTTTCGGATATTTGAGGTGTATAATCCGTTCGTGTAATTTCTACTACGTTTGAAACGACCGAGCGTGGAATATGTGACAGGGAAAATGAAGAAGCAAATATTGCCTACCCAAGATTGATGTGTGAGGAGAATTAAGATCGAAGACACTTTCCGACGGGTCTATATGCAAAACAATATATAGTCTTCAGAAAAAATCAATGAGGCGTTTCTCTGTATAGTCACTTTTTACTTTCTGGTAACTCTTGAAGCCCAATATCTCGATCTTGTCTAATATGAATGTTCCAATCGGAATCACAAAAACCACAAGAAAGAAAAAGAGATATCTGAGAATCATCCCAGTTGATCTGGAGTAGAAATCCACAGCAAATGTAGCCATTCCCGAAATTATACTTGTTACCAATACAATGATAAATATTTTCTGACTACAAAACCTCACGAATATCCGTAAACCCTCTTTCCTGTGAATAAAACGCGCAACCCGATGCCTGCTTTCGTTTTGACTCTCCCTAATTTTTTCCATTTCTGTTTCGCTTTGCTCATTACTTCTTCTAAGCTTCTCGAGTTGTTTTTCCATTTCTTCATTGCTTCTTTTCAATTCCTCCTTTTCTTCTATATGTGGCTTCTCTATTTGAGCCTTAACTCGTTTTTCATATTCATCAATTGATTCATATATACAGCTGTGATCTAAACATCCCTTACTTGTTACATATACGGATTTAGCAATCTCTGTTTCCATCAGAAATCTTTGAATTGCTGCCTCACCCAATGATTGATGTTTTGCATACTCCTTGACAACTTCGTAGAATTCCTTTATAAATCTTGCATTAGGTGACACAATTGAAATGGCATCTGCTATTAATTTGTCTTTGCAAAAGCTACTGATTTTATTCTTGTTCGCAATACACCAGAGCAATCCACACAAATAACTGTCGATTATTACTGTCCAACGAATGTCCTCATTTCCCTCGACTTCAGAATATTGAATAGTTGCTTTTACGAGCCCCCAGTTTTTGGTTAAAAAGATAAATTTATAATCACTGGGCCTTCTTGGCACAATCCCATTCCTGAGACATTGAATTGCATTGATAGACTTAATATCCGTGGCGATGGGTTGAGAAAACCTTAACTCACTAAAGTATTCCTCATTGTTGTCATCCCTATATATATCAAGAATTATTTTATCGAGAATTTTATTATCAAGATTGTATTGGACTTGCAGCCCATATTTATAATCAACAATATCAATATTGAGCTCTTTCTTTACATAGTCCTCCAGATTAGTGCAAAGGAAATAGAGATGCTGCCTTCCTTTTGCGTTTCGCTGGAAGTACTTCGCAACGCGGTTGAGCTCTCCCTTGTATCTATTATTACTAGAAAGACTCAAACGAGCAGCATTGAGAATATTGAGTGTCTCATTGATTATATGCGAAAATGTGACAACCTTTCCTCCAGAACTCATGACAATCTCAACAAGTTCTCTATACATATTTTGGTGTGCTTGATCAGATGCGCCAACTAAAGGAATTAGTATGGGAGTGTCCAGTACAACAACGCAACCAGATATGTACCCCTCCCCTACTTCGTCCTGAGAATCACATTGTTGGACTTTTCCTTGAATCACCTGAAAAAGGACTTGCCCAATGACATATTGTGATAGAATTTCAGCGCTTCTATCTGGAACTTCAGAGAGATAATCCGCAATATACAGGTGAATTTTATCGTTAGTCAACGCTAGCATCTCGTTACTTTCATGGTGTCCGCCGAGAATGCTTAATGATTGTTTCTCGACAAATAGCTTTAACCCCTCGCTAACATGAGCATAGGTCTCCTTTATCCCGTATTTATTTTCAATAAATTTTACCACCTTAACTGATATCTCATTGAATGAGCTTTGAAAATCCATGGAAAAGGCATGCCCGAAATCTTCTTCGAATAAATCCTGACTTACCGTAAATGTCCCGTTAATTCGCTTAACATAATCTTGCGTATTCAACAACATGTTGTTTATTGTTAGTATGGGAAGCTCAAGCTCATATTCTCTCGAAAAAGCGCTGCGCAAGTCTTCAAGGGCATTCCGATTCAATATTCCATCAAATTCTGTAATAATCACTTTGACGAGAAGGATATTAATGATTTGCGATACGTTGATGCCCTTTTTATACCAAAGTTCCGATAAAAGAGCGTACCTTATAACTGGACTGGTGATAATGGTATTTTGCATTTCCACTCCTTTTTATCAATATACATGAAATAGAGAACACTATGTCAAGTTTTTTATATGTGACACGGAAATATAAATATTTCATACACAGAAAAAAGTCATTGACAGGATCATCGGTCTATGTAAAGTGTCCGCATAAAATAACGAAACGGAGGTACGATATGTCGATGATAAGCATCAGAATGACGGTTCGCAAGCTTTTTGTAGCCGTTATTGGCGACCCTATGGGCAACGTGCGTCCGTTGGTGAATATGAAATAAATTTAAAGTATTATTGCCACGGATGTTCTGAAAACAATGTCCGTGGCTTTTCTTTTGCCCCAGCCACGGGTCCAAACGGATCGGTGGCTTTTTCTCGCTGCGGACACTTCAGACAGGACAGGATAGAGACAGATAACGATTATTACCCGGAGCAGAACTATGCAGAAAAAGTTAAAAATTTTATGGGGTTACATGAAGGGAAACCGGACGCTCTATTTGCTTTCGGTGGCGGCGATTGTACTGGCCGCGTTCTTCCAGTTCCTGTCGCCGCTGGTCATGCGCATCACCATCGATTCGGTTATCGGCGATATGAAGGTCGCCGATGGAACTGCCGGAGCGCGTTTCCTAAGTGCTCTTGGTGGTCGGGACGCGTTACAGACGAATCTGTGGCGACTGGCGACCATCCTGGTGATGCTCACCGTATCGCAGGGCATCTTCCACTTCGTGAAGGGCAAGTGGCTGGCGCAAGCGTCGGAAGCCACGGCGAAGAACCTTCGCGAAAAGCTGTACAATCACATTCAGAGACTTCCGTTCTCCTACCACGTCAAGGTGGAGACGGGCGATCTGATCCAGCGCTGTTCCTCGGACGTCGAGACGATCCGCCGCTTCCTGGCGGTGCAGTTCGTGGAGGTCGGAAGAGCGCTGTTCATGCTGGCGATGGTCATCCCGATCATGATCTCGCTCGATTGGCGCATGACGCTGGCGTCGATGTCGGTGATCCCGGTGATCTTCACCTTTGCTATCATCTTCTTCATGAAGGTGGAGAAGAATTTTAAACTGGCAGACGAGGCGGAAGGCGCGTTGTCAGCCATGATCCAGGAGAACCTCTCCGGCATCCGTGTGGTAAAGGCGTTCTACCGGCAGGAATTCGAGATTGCGAAATTCAACGAGAAGAACAGCGACAACCGCGATAAATGGTACCGATTCATCCGGCTCCTGGGCTACTATTGGGGAGGATCGGACACGCTCTGCTTCTTCCAGGTGCTGCTCATCATGGTGATCGGCTCCTATCGGGCGGTCAAGGGCGATATCACCATCGGAACGCTGGTCGCGTTCGTGAGCTACGTCCACTCGCTCCTCTGGCCGATCCGTCAGATGGGCAGGATCCTCACCGACATGGGCAAGACGTTCGTCTCGGTGACGCGTATCCAGGAGGTGCTGGATGTGCCGGAAGAACCGCTCGAGAACACCGGTATCAAGCCTGTGCCGATCGAGGGAAAGATCGAGTTCGAGAATGTATGTTTCACATACGATGGTAAAAATCCGGTGCTCCGGGACGTCAGCTTCACAGTAGAAGCCGGCAAAACCGTGGCAATCCTGGGACCGACCGGATCCGGCAAGACCAGTATGGTGAGCCTGCTTCCGAGACTCTACGACGTCACATCCGGAGCCATTCGGCTGGACGGACACGATATCCGCGAGATCGATCGGGAATACCTGCGGCAGAACATCGCGATCGTCCTGCAGGAACCCTTCCTCTTCTCCCGCACCCTGGAGGAGAACATCCGGTTGGGCGTTCCAGAGGCGACGATGGACCATGTAATCCAGGCAACCGATGTAGCCTCGATCCACGACGTGATCGAGCGCTTCGAAAACGGTTACGAAACCGTAGTCGGAGAAAAGGGCGTGACCCTCTCCGGCGGACAGAAACAGAGAGTGGCGATCGCGCGCTCGATCATCATGAACGCGCCGGTGCTGATCTTCGACGACTCGCTCAGCGCGGTCGATACGGAGACCGACTCACGCATCCGCGCTGCGCTGAAAATGAAAAAACAATCGGTAACGACCTTCATCATCGCCCACCGCATCACCACGCTGGTGGAAGCCGATATGATCATCGTGCTGGACGACGGTAAAATCGTGCAGCAGGGAACGCATCGGGAACTGGTGGGGCAGGACGGTCTGTACCAGAGGATATGGAATATCCAGAACGCTCTGGAAAAGGATGTTCACCATGAACTGGATGAGGAAGTTGATTTCTTACCTGAACGCTCGAATATGGAAGATAAAGAAGAGCCGCAACCTGCGTGACGGAGTACTCGATTACCCCCTCGCGGTTTCAGGCATGGACACGAATAAGACGCATAACAAGTGGTAACGGCAGAGATGGAGAAATAAAATGGCACATACAGCATTCGAAGAGAAGGAATACACGAAACGGTTCGACCTCGGATTGTGGAAAAGAATATTCCGTTATGCGCTGAAGTATAAAGTGCTGGTGGGATCGCTTCTCGCCTGCATGTTGTTTACCGCGCTCATGGATACGATATTCCCACTGTTGACGCGGCACGTGATCGATCACTACATCGTGCCGAAGAATCTGGACGGTATCTGGGGATTCGCGGTAATCTATCTGAGTATCGTCACGGTATTCGGATTCGTCATCGGGGTATTTATCCTCATCGCGGGGAAGCTGGAAACCCGGATGATCTACGATATCCGCAAGGACGGATTCAATAAGTTGCAAGAATTGTCGTTCAGCTACTTCGACCGCACGCCGGTCGGCTGGCTCATGGCGAGGATGACCTCGGACTGCGAGCGTCTTGGCGAGACCATCGCCTGGGGCATCGTCGATATGGTCTGGGGTACCGCGCTGATGATCGGCATCACGGTCGTCATGCTGATCCTGAACTGGAAGCTGGCGCTCATCACGCTGTCGGTCGTACCGGTGCTGGTGGTGGTCAGCCTGAAATTCCAGAAGGTGATTCTTGGCGCCTACCGCAAGGTCCGCAAGACCAATTCGAAGATCACCGGCGCGTTCAACGAAGGGATCAACGGCGCCAAGACGACCAAGACATTGGTGCGCGAGAAAGCCAATCTGCGCGAGTTCCAGGAACTGACCGGTTCCATGTACGGCGCATCCGTCCGCGCGGCGGTACTGTCGGCGATCTACTTTCCGCTGGTTCTGGTGATCAGCGCGATAGGATCGGGACTGGTGGTGTGGTTCGGCGGCTCCGGTGTGATCGCTGGCGTAATGACCTACGGTACGCTGGTGGCCTTCACCTCGTACATCGTGCAGTTCTTCGAGCCGGTGTGGCAGATCGCGAGAATCTTCGCCGAGATGCAGAATGCGCAGGCTTCTGCGGAACGCGTGTTCTCGCTCCTGGACACGGAAGTGGAGATCAAGGACGACATGATCCGCACGAAGAACTGGGGCGACAAGCCATTCCGCATCGAAGACGAGATCCGCTTCGAGAACGTCAATTTCACATACAAGCAGGGCGAAACGGTACTGCGGGACTTCGATCTGAAGATCCGCGCTGGCGAGAAAATCGCGCTGGTGGGGGAGACCGGCTCTGGTAAAACGACGATCGTGAATCTTGTCTGCCGCTTCTACCAGCCGCAGTCGGGAAGCATCAGCTTCGATAATACCGACAGCCGCGATATCCCGCTGGAGAAATTGCAGTCGAATATCGGCGTGGTGCTCCAGACGCCTCACCTCTTCAACGGCACGATCCGCGACAACATCCGCTACGGCAAGCTGGACGCGACCGACGAAGAGATCATGCGCGCGCTGAAGTTGGTCAATGCCGACAAGCTCATCGCGAAGATGGAAAACGGACTGGACACCTCCGTAGGCGAGGGTGGAAACATGCTCTCCACCGGCGAGAAGCAGATGCTATCCTTCGCACGGGCGATCATCTCCGATCCGCAGATCTTCATTCTCGACGAGGCGACCTCCTCGATCGATACCGAGACCGAGCACCTGATCCAGGATGCGATCGACAAGCTGCTGGTCGGAAGAACCAGCTTCCTGATCGCGCACCGGCTCTCGACCATCCGTTCAGCGGACAGGATTCTGGTGCTGAGTGGCGGCGAGATCATCGAGGAAGGCTCTCACCACGATCTGATTTGTCTGAAGGGGCACTACTACAAGCTCTACACGAATCAGTTCCTTGAGGAGAACGAGAAAGCGCTGCTGACCGGATAGTGTTACTTATTGTAGGGGCAACCCTCACAGACTGTGTGGAAATGTCATGAACCTGCTCTTTGAATCGATATCGAGTTTTCTTTTGCCAAGGAAAACAACCCCCCCTTTGTCCCCCCTTGTCAGGGGGATGAGAAAGTGATCAGGATCCAAGCGTAGCCGCCAATTCACCCCCCTGACAAGGGGGGACAAAGGGGGGTTGTCTCTCAAAATACAAACAGCGAAAACGGAATCCATCTACCATTTCCACACAGTCTGTCAGTGGTTGCCCTTTCCAAAACCGATAGTTACCAAGACTTTCGCCGTATATTGAGACAAGAGACGGGCAACCACAGAGGGTTGCCCCTACATATAAACATTGTCCCTTACGGGCGTTATCGAGTCATCGCGTGTCGGATTACGCAGGTATCTGTACGATTTGCGCGATAATCGCGTCCCGACGATGTTCGATAATTTTGTCATGCGTCTGACCCGCCAGCTTTTCGATCATCTCGATGCTGAGTATCGTGGTCTTTCGCGCCTCATCTTGAATGCTCATTTCTTCCTCCCTGAATCGAATTTGCATCCATGCGAAAAAATATTCTTTTTTTTATCGGCAATCCGGCGTGTTTGTTTAATATATCTATGATAAAAAAATTTACAGACTGAGTTAAATGGAATCGCGCAAGTGATTTTGGGTTTTAGATTAAATGGAGGTACGCAGTATGCGAATACTACTGGTTGAAGATGAACAAAAAGTTGCAGCTTTCATTCAGAAGGGTCTGACCGAGGAATCCTTCGAGGTGGATGTTACTGCAAATGGCAACGAAGCCATTGAAATGATTTCGAAGAAACCATACGATCTGATTGTTCTGGATATCATGATTCCCGGTAAAGATGGCGTGGAAGTCTGTCGCCATATTCGTAAGCAGGGCATTCTGGTACCTGTTATCATGCTTACGGGAAAAGATACGATAGACGACAAGATCAAAGGACTGGATGCCGGTGCGGATGATTACCTGTGCAAACCCTTTTCGTTCAGCGAACTGATCGCTCGAATCCGTGCGTTGCTGCGTCGCGACAACGAATACAAGGGCATCGTGCTCCGGGTAGCCGATCTGGAATTCGACCTTCTCAGCCGTCGAGTGAATCGTGCAGGAAAGGTCGTTCAGCTTACCGGAAAGGAATATGCGCTGCTCGAGTTCCTCATGCGCAACAAGGGACGCGTCGTATCCGAGCTGGAGATCGTCGAGAACGTATGGGACATGAGCTACGACCCGGTCACCAACGTCGTAAACGTATATATCCACCATCTGCGCAACAAGATGGATCGCGGCTTCAGCAAGAAGCTGATCTACACCGTGCGCGGAAAGGGATATATCATGAAGGACGAATAAGACAGTAAATATCTCTGATAACAATATAGACAACCGATGTTGCGGCTGTGGCTTCATCATCGGTTTTTTTGTAGCGCTTCTGGATTATTTCGTTATTCAAGCATGTATCAATGAGTGAGTGGTATGTTCGATGAGAATCTTGCAATTGTCGGCACAAAACAAGCTGAGGAGTGGCGGAACGATCCAGATGGTTCGTTTGGCAAACGAACTGAATCGTCAGGGACACGAAGTCAGTGTTATATGCGGGATCGGACCTGATTGCTCGCAGAAAAATCGCGAGCAATTCCTCGATCCGGGTGTCGCTTTCGAGGCGGACGACCTCAGGAAACCGATCCTCGCGATGAGGACGATCAGAAGCGTTGCCCACTTACGGCACTTCATCCGGGAACGCAAGATCGAGATCATTCATACCCACAAGGGCAGGGCGACCGACTACGCTATACTGGCAACAATGGGAATGAGAATTCCCATCATCGCCAATCGCGGCGTCACCAATCCGCTTGATTTCTTCAATTCGCGCAAATACCACTATCGGCGCGTGAAAAAGATCATAGCCGTCTCCCAGGCTGTGAAGGATGTCATGGTGGAAACTGGAGGCGTCAATCCCGACCGGATCGACGTGGTTTTTGGCTCGATCGATCCGCAGGTATTCCATCCCGATCTTCAAAGCGATGTGCGCGAGCAATACGGCATCGGGCCGGAAAGGTTTGTCTGGGGATTTGTTGGCAATACAGGTCCTCGCAAGGGCTTTCAACATCTGATGGACGGCTTCATCGAATATAGCAGGGATTACCCGGACGATCTTCTGATACTGGTCGGTGTCGATGAGACCAGACCGGAATTGAAGCCGTATATGAACATGGTCGGAAAGCACGTTGTGGTTGCAGGATTCCGACAGAACACGCAAGACTACTATGCCGCGTTCGACGCATTCGTATTCACCGGTATTGCGGAAGAGGGTCTCACGGGAACCGTTCGTGAAGCCGGCGCGATGAAATTACCCATCATTTCCACCGATGTGGCCGGGAATCGCGAGATGATAATCGACGGCGAGACCGGCTTGCTGATACCGAAACACGATTCTGCCGTCTTGAGCCATGCCATGAAGCAAATCCGCGAGAATAAAATAGATTCTGATCGCATGGCGGAAAACGCCTATCGATTCGTGATGCAGAATATGACATCGCAGATTCGAGTCGGGAAATTGCTGAAGATATACGAAGAAGCGATTCGGTCGATGAGATGATGCCCTCGTTTCCCGCAAGTATTATAACCCTCATCCCCCGCCTTTTCCCGCAAACGGGCGAAGGAGCTATAAGGATGCTCGCCCGGAGGTCGAGCGCTACAGAATATCATTGAAGCGCTATGTCCCCTCGCCCGCTTGCGGGAGAGGGACAGGGTGAGGGTCTCTCATCTTACAGGGTAAGGATATCTACAACGAATTGACGAAAAACTTCCTGACCAGCTCCGGATCCTTGTACTTGCCGAACAGCGCCATCAATTTTATCCGGGCCTTGTGCCCCCTGAAGTCACCACCCAGAATTGCCCCCATGCGTTCGAGGTGCATGCCGCCGCCGTCGTAGCCGTACTCGGGCATGACGCGACCGGAATAAGAGCGCGACACAATCACGATAAGAATACCCTGATCGATCGCCTGCTGGATCGAGGGGAGCATCTCGAGCGGAAGGTTCCCGCGGCCGAACGCCTCGATCACGATCGCCCTGGCGCCGCGTTCGATGGAGCACTCGATGTAGCGTCCGTCCATACCGGCGCAGGCGCGAATGAGGTCGATATTGGTCTCGATCTGATCTGTCCATACCGAGTCCCTGCGGATCATTTGCCGGTGATAGACGATCTTGTCCGGATCGACGATGCCGAGGATGCCGTAGTCTTTGGAGATGAAGGACTCGACCTTGCCGGTGTTGGCCTTGACGATGTCCCGCGCGGCGTGAATCTCGTCGTTCATCACTACCAGCACGCCCTTGTCGATCGATTCCTCGCTTCCCGCGACGCGTACCGCACCGACGATGTTGCGTGGGCCGTCCAGTCCGAGGTCGGTTCCGCTGCGCATGGCTGCGGTGAAGACGACAGGCTTGCGGGACGTCAGCACCAGGTCGAGCATGTAGGAGGTCTCCTCCAGCGTGTCGGTTCCATGCGTGATCACGATACCATCATAATCGACGATCTTCACATCGACCAGTCGCGCCAGCTCGAACATTTTCGCCGGTGTCATATAGGGGCTGGGGATGTTGGCGAATTCGAAGACCTCGATCTCGGCAGCGTGAAGTAGTTGCGGGAATGTTTGTAGAAAGCCGATGGGATCGACGCCGGGCACCACGCCCTTGTCCTCTTCGAACTTCATGGCGATCGTTCCGCCCGTGGTGATGATCAGGATTCGTTTTTTCATGTTGACCTCGTTTCACCAAAATTGAACCTTTGCTTCAGGTGTCAAGATTCGAATGACATTGCAGGAGTTTTCATGAAAAAAGTATCCATCGTCGGTGCAGGACTTGCAGGCTGTGAAGCGGCATTCCAGCTTGCGGACAGAGGTTGGAAGGTCGAGATCTACGAGATGCGTCCCAGTAGGATGACTCCGGCGCACGGGACCGGACTACCCGCGGAACTGGTATGCAGCAACTCGCTCAAATCCGACCTCATTACGACCGCCTCCGGTCTGCTCAAAGCGGAATTGCGCACACTGAACTGTCGGCTGCTGGAGATTGCAGAACAGCACCGCGTTCCGGCTGGTAACGCGCTGGCGATCGATCGTGTCCGGTTCGCGGAAGCCATTCTCGATCGCATCGAGAGTCACTCGAACATCGAGCTGATCCGCAGGGAAGTAGATCGTATCCCCGAACCTCCCGCCATTATCGCTACCGGACCCTTGACCTCCGAAGCACTGGTCTCGGCGCTGTTGAACCTCATCGGCGAGGAGCAGCTCTATTTCTTCGACGCCATCGCGCCCATCGTCGCGGCGGATTCTATCGACATGGATATCTGCTACAGCAAGTCGCGCTACGACAAGGGCGAGGACGACTATATCAACTGCCCGTTCGATAAAGATCAGTATCTGGCATTCGTTCAGGCGCTGCAAGACGGTGAGAAACACGAGGCGCACGAGTTCGAGACGAAGTGGTTCAAGGAGATCGGCTATAAATTCTACGAAAATTGCGTGCCTATCGAGGAACTTGCATCGAGAGACAAGGACACCCTTCGCTACGGCGTGATGCGTCCGGTGGGGCTGGAGAATCCACGCACCGGCAGGCGTCCCTGGGCGGTCATCCAGCTTCGCGCGGAAAACGCGGAACGGTCGTCCTACAACCTCGTCGGATGTCAGACGATGCTGCGCTATCCTGAGCAGAAGAGGATTTTCCAGCTGATTCCGGGACTCGAAAGCGCCGAGTTCCTGCGCTACGGTTCCATCCACCGCAACACGTACCTGAAGTCGCCGGAAATCCTGAGCGACGACCTTTCTCTGAAGGCTGTACCGGGTGTCTATCTGGCGGGGCAATTGTCCGGTGTGGAAGGCTATATCGAATCGATCATGGGTGGTCTGCTTGCGGCGCTGAGCGTAGCGGGTGAATATCGATTATTTCCCGATGTGACCATCATTGGTCAGCTTCAGCGGCATATCACGACGCCGGTCAAGGAATTCCAGCCCATGAACGCCAACTTCGGTCTCCTGCCGCCACTCGATGAAAATATCCGTGACAAGAAGAAAAAGAAGCAGATTCTGTCGGAGAGGGCGCTGAAAGAAATCAACTTCTGAATGTAGCCGCAGGCTCTTCCGAATGTTGATTTCTAATAAAGGATTGAAATTCCAACATTCTGAAGAGTCTCGTTTCACTCGACACATTCAGAAGTAGGAATTTCCTGACTTCTACCTTCTCACCACCAGGCATTCCGCGAGCATGTCGTGCAAGGCTTGTTTCTTCTTGGTGAAGCCTGCCATCATATATCCGATCATGAAGATCGCGCTGGAGACGATCTTGGAGATGTTGCGGAGCAGCGCCTTACCGAAGCTGATCGGCTGTCCCGATTCGTTTGTGACATAGATCCCGCAGATGATTTTACCTACCGTCGCCTGCTTGCCGGAACTCTCCATCAGCGCGTAATAAAGCAATGTGGCCACCCATGCCAGAAGGGATGATCCCCACAATACTTTCAGATAGCTGAGGTTAAAAGTTTCCGGTGCATTGAATGTGAACAGCGGAAACCGAGAAGGAAGAACTGGGTGGGCGTGATGACCAGCGAGAGAAGGATGCCGTCGATCAGATGCGCCCAGAACCGAAGCCAGAATCCCGCGTAAGCTTCAGGCTGTCGTTCGTCTTCGTTGCTGCCGGGTCCCATGAAACTCGGTCTTGTTGTCGATCCGCTTCTTTCACCGCAGTGTGGGCAGTAGATGCTGTCGTCGGGAATCTCTTTTCCGCATTTTCGGCAATACATATATGCTCCTTTGTCGTTTTGCTATCTCTCTTTGTTTCCAGCATAGCTTTTCCGGAGAGGCTCGCCCGGAGGTCGAGCGCTACAATTCAATCTCAGGTTTGCCGTTCTCTCGCCCATTTATGGGAGAGGGACAGGGTGAGGGTTCCTAATCCACCGTTATCGATTTCGAGACGTTCTTCGGGACATCGGGATGGACGCCGTGATCGACAAACTCGACCCTGTCGAGATACGCCATCTTGCGGACGCTCATCCGGAGCGCGAGCAGTTGCAGCACGATCGACGCCGAGAAGGCTGTCAAAAGGCTGTCGCCGGTGCGCGGCAGGATAATGTAGCCGAAGCCGTAGTATTTCTTCTGATCCGGGCTGGAAGAGGCATTTTCCATCAGGCGGTCGTTCTCTTCCGCGATGACGAAGGTATCTGCGCCGCGAATTTTATGCGTATTGATTTGAGAGATGGTCAGGTTGACATCGCGCTCATCCGGGCCGGTCACGTAGATCAGCGGATAGTTTCGGTACAATGGCGTGAAGATGTCGTAGTCGGCAGCGATCTTCTTGAAGAGCGCCAGAGCCTCGCCGGAGAGGCTGAAGGGCATGGTTCGTGTAAACATATAGGTGCTGAAGGCCTTGATCATCTCGCGAATTTCTTCGTTCTTCAGTCCCATTTTGACGCCATCGCGCTCCATTTCGTTGATCTTCTTCTGGAAGTATTTGACCATCGCCTTGATGTTCTTCATACCGAACACGGTGTTCTTGCCCAGAATGGTGTTGGGCCCGTGTTTGAATTCGCTCGCTTCGCCACCTTCGCAGTGGTTGAGTACCGTTTCGCGAATCTTGAGCGCGCCCTCTTTCGCGACGCCGCTGAGCTTGGTCGCCAGGATGTGCATCGAGGGTTCCATATAGATCTTCGACGCCACGAACTCGATGCTTTCCTCGCTGGAGTGGATGGTCTCCTTGATCAGTTCCGGGATCACCAGCAGTGTCTTGTAGCGTCTGGAAATCTCGTAGTCCATCTGCGCAAGTTGTTCCTGACTTACTGTTCCTTTGCACTCCTCGAAGCGCATTTCGGCGACCTTGATCGCGAGGTAATAGAACAGCGTCATCTGGTTGATGAAGCTCTTCGTGGCAGGCACGGCGATCTCGGGTCCGCAGAAGATCGGGATGGAGATATCGCTCTTCTCCTGCCCGAGGGTCGAATTCATATTGTTGACCAGCACGATCTTTTTAATGCCGATATCGAGGTTGTCGATGTCGTTGAAGATATCGATCAGGTCCTTGGTTTCGCCACTCTGGGAGACGCCGATGATCACGTCGTTTTCCTTCATGCAGTTCGAGTATTGACCGCGGTAGTCGCCAGGCAGGATCGGGATGATCTCGACGCCGGCGATTTCGTTGAAGAACGCCGCAGCCAGTTTGGTGGCGTGGAAGGATGTCCCGCAGGCTACCGTGTAGATGTTGCGGCTGTTGCGCTGTGTGTTGCGGATCAGTTCGATGAAATTAGAGACAATCTGATCGAATTCCTGAATGTCCTGTTTCTCGGAGACGGAATCCAGTGCTTTGGCGAGTAGCATCCGCTTTTTGTCGAACGGTTCACCCGCAATATCGATAAAGGCATTCTTGTCGTTGGAGAAGAAGTACTTCTTGTCGAAGTCCTCTTTGAATACCTCGTCGTAAAGCCTCTTGTAGTGCTTCTGGATATTTTCGATGAAGAGATCGGAGCGGTCGGATTCGATGTATTCGTCAAACACTTCGACCTGCTTCCGGTAGGATCCCTGCTTCATGACCTTCTTGCAGAGTTGCTCGATTTCCTTCAACTGGTGTACCTCGTTGAGGAAGTTTCGCATGTGTCTTCCGGTGTTCGAACCGCCCAGGAACATTTTTACGAGCTTCCCGGTCGATTCGATTTCCGCGAAGATTTCCTGTTCCATGAAATACTTGAACTGCGGCTGAAGCTCGGTATCATCGGCGCGGAGCTTGGAGCGAACCGCCTTTCGAGCGATGCGGTCTCCGCGTTTATATATTTCGTCCGGCTGGTTCAGCTTGCGGATGCGGATATCATTGTATGCATAAACCTGGAACTCGCTGGCAGTGTATTCGACGAACTCGCCCTGCTGGAGCTTGACCAGATTCTTGGTGAATCTGAGGACGGCCGTCAGGTCGGACGAAGCCAGCGCGAACGGCGTATCCTCGATCGTCCCCACGCCGAAGTAGAGACTGCTGCCGGCCTTGATCGCCCATTGCGTCTCGGTTACCGGGTCGGAGATGACCGCTGCGAACGATCCGATTGTCTGCCTCGTCGCTTCCAGGATTGCGTGTCGCATGGCGGCTTTACGCGGAGCGAGTTTTCTCTGATCGTTTGGTGAGAGCTTATTGAGTTCGATATCGAAGTAGTGTTCCACGGTATGGACCAGCATCTCGCCGTCGTTGTCGGAGAGTACCGCGTGTCCTTCGCGCTGGAGGAACTGCTTGAGTTCGCGGGTGTTGGTGATATTGCCGTTGTGCGCACCGAAGATGTGGCGCTTGCAGCTAACGTTGTGCGGCTGCGCGTTGACGCGATCGACCGCGCCGAACGTCGCCCAGCGAACCTGACCGCAGAATATTTTCCCTTCCTGCTTCTCGATGCCCAGCGTTTCTACCAGGACACTCGGCGCACCGACGTCCTTGAGCAGCACGACGTTCTTCTTGTCGTCCTGAAACGCGGCGCCTGTCGAATCGTAGCCCCGGTATTCGAGGGACTTGAGCAATCTGGATGCCCATTGCCCCATTTTGACATGCGACTTTACAAGGGTCAGACCCAACACGCCGCAGCCCAATCCGAATATGGGGATGCGAAGCGTGAATTCGATATTTTCGATTCTCTCGATCAAACGACGTAAATTCATGAATTCTCCTTATCATATATTATATCATAGATTTTTTCAGCGAGTATCAGATCGGTCGGGCAGGTGATCTTGATGTTCGTAATGTCGCACGGTACCGTCGCGACGGGCTTTTCGAAGTGCTCGAAGATCGCAGCGTCGTCGGTGAATTCTTCGTGCGAGTCGTGGAGCTTCCGGTGAAAATCGAAGATCACGGAAAAATCGAATACCTGCGGCGTGTGTGCCTCAGAGATCTTCTGCCGCGGTATGGTGCGCGTGACCATTCCGTTTTCAACTTCCTTCAGCGTATAGCGAACCTGCGTCACGGGGATTGCTGCGCCGTGCTCTTTTGCAGCTTTGAGCAGTTTCGAGATCAACAACTTGTCCGCGAATGGGCGAACGCCGTCGTGGATAAAAACGAATCGTGTATCTTCCGGGCAGGACTGAAGACCGTAGTACACCGATTCCTGGCGGCTTTTTCCACCGGTCACGAACGTGATTTCCTTGTGCAGATCCGCCGTGTACGCGCTCTTGATCAGGTTTCGGCCAGTCTCGATTTCATCCTTTGGGAGTACGATCACCAGATGATGAATCGCCTGGCTGACGATGAAGGGATTGATCGCGTGGATCAGGATCGGGATTCCGGCGATTTGAATGAATTGTTTCTTCCTGGTTCCCGGAAGCCGTTTCCCCATGCCACCGGCAACGATGATCGCAGTATTCTTATCCATATTGTATCCTTATATTCCTTTCCAATTTAACAGCCTCGAAATCGCCTGAAAATGTCAAGAAAAAGCGGGATGAAACTTCTGGAGAACTGTCGGCACGTATAACGCCCGGTGTCCCCCTCTGAACCGCCGAGTTCCAACTCGGCATCTCTGCTTCCTCGTAGCGCTCGACCTCCGGCTGAGCATTTTATTATCCTGCTCTCTCGCTTGACAGAATATCGGTTCGATGAATGATGACGAAAATGGAGGAAGTATGTCAGGTAATGAAATCGTGATCGATGGCGAGAGGCTGCTTCGGGAGCGGCGAAGCATTCGCGATTACACCGATGAAATCCCGTCGGGGGAGCTTCTCGATCGCGTGTTCGAGCTATGCCGTTATTCCCCGACCGCACGGAATACCCAGGCCTACTACTACATCGTAATCCGCAACAAAGAGATCATTACTGCACTGGCCGAAACGCGTCCCGGGGCATCCGCTCCAATCGGAAAAGCGCCGCTGGCGATTGCCGTATGCGTCGAATCGGAAAAGACGAGTCGCGTTGTGGAAGATGGGTTTATCGCCGCGACCTACCTGCTTCTGTGCGCCCGGCAGAATGGGCTGGGTACCTGCTGGATCGCGGATATGGATCGGGAGTCCGTGAAATCGCTTCTCGGCATTCCGCAAAATCACTTCGTCGCCACCGTGACACCGATCGGATTCCCGAGCGAAGAGAAACCGCTCCCCGAAAGACGACCGGCTGATGAATTCGTACGGACAGTTACCTGATATGCCGGAGTATTACTTCACGGTCGATGAAGATCGATCACACGAGATCAAGATTCAACGCTCCAGATTTATCACCGCGATGCGCCATGTGACTACGATGGAAGACGCCAAGGCGTTCATCTCCGAGATCTCGGCGCTGCACAAGCAGGCGAACCACAACTGCTGGGCATACGTTCTGGGCGACAGGGGAGAAATCTTCCACGCCTCCGATGCCGGCGAACCGTCCGGCACCGCTGGAAAGCCGATGCTCAACGCGCTGAAACGGCACGACCTGACCAATATCGCGGCGGTGGTTACCCGCTATTTCGGTGGGATCAAGCTGGGAATCCGTGGTCTGATCGAAGCATACGGGCAGGCGGTGGAAGAATGTATTCAGGTCGAGGCGCTCAAGAAAATCGTGCATCTGAAGCGGTTAACCGTCGAGGTGGATTACGGCTTCGCGGAATCGTTGAAGCACAAGATCACAAGCCTGAACGGAACCGTTGCCGAGGCGACCTATACCGACCACGTGACGCTGGTGGTCGAGGTGGAAGAAAAGGACAGTTTACCTCTCACGGCACTGCTGAACGAACTGCGTCAGTCGGGAGCCATTACTTGTCCGGATTCGGACGATCAATAAAAATGATTGACACGATCAACCATCTCAAACATTCTTTATAAAATGTATTGTAAATGGGATAACATGGATTTGGGCGGAAAATTATCGAATTGCAATATGCAACGGAACGCGTTTTGCATTATACTATTTATACGGGATAAATACGGCCCGGTTTCGGGGATATTGAGAGAGAGACGGAGGAAGAGTTGGAATACCGGGTAGGATTCTTGCAGTTCAAACCGGAGCATCTGGAACCGGATACGAATATATGCACGATAGAGAAGCGCCTTCTCGATGCACCGGAAGCCGATCTGATCGTGTTACCCGAGCTTGCGGTTACAGGCTATCTGTTCAAGGATCGCCTGGAACTATTGAATCTTGCCGAACCCGCCGATAATGGACCCTCTGCCACCCTCTTGATAAGACTCGCGAAGAAGCGGAACACCAGCTACGTCATGGGATTTGCCGAAAAGGCCGGAGACCGGATTTTCAACGCGTCCATGCTGGTGAATCCCGACGGTAACATCCGGGTTTATCGTAAAGTACACCTGTTCGATGATGAGAAAAGGGTGTTCGATTCCGGAGACCTTGGATTTCCCGTGTATGAAGCGAAAGGCGGCGTGAAAGTCGGCTTGATGATCTGCTTCGACTGGATATTTCCCGAATCGGCGCGGTCGCTTGCGATGGACGGAGCTCAAATACTCTGCCATTCGGTCAACCTGGTTTTGCCGTGGTGCCAGCGAGCGATGCTGACGAGGACATTGGAGAACGGAGTTTTTGCCATCACTGCGAATCGTTTCGGCAAGGAGGAGCATAACGGAGCATCGTTGAATTTTACCGGCCAGAGTCAGATCGTCTCGAATCGGGGCGAATTGCTCTACCGCGCAGCCGAGCAGGACGAAGAGTTGGTAGTACGTGTCATCGATCCGGAAAAGGCCCATAACAAAATGATCACCGGAAGAAATCATCTGCTGGATGACAGGCGTCCGGAAATGTATCGAACGAAATAGTTTAAAAATACAGACGAACAGAAAGAATAACAAGGAGACAAGCACATGCGTAACCTGCTACTTACAATCGTACTGGTATTGACGCTCGCGACGCTGATGGCCGAAACGGTCGATTTCAGCGCGACGGTCAATACCCCACCCATCAACAGAAGCGGAAATCCCGCGCCTGACGCCAACTTCATCATGGCGGAGACCGGAGAGCCGATGCTTCCGTTCGAGAGCTACAACCTGGTGATTCCATACGGAACATCGGTCGATGACATCGTTGTCGAGCTGTCAAACTACACCGAACTCAGCGGTGAATGGCAAATCCCGCACAACCAGGCGCCTTCGCACACTGGCGCTCCCGTATTCGATACACCGCGCAACCAGGCTATCTACAGCTCGGACGAAGCGTATCCCTCGAAAAACTACGAACTGGTGACAGTACAACGTCTTGCCGGTATGGATATCGCCGTGATCAACGTCTATCCGTACAAATATATGCCCGCATCGGGAACCCTGGGCTACTACAGCGATATCGATATTCACATCGACGCGAAGCCCAATACAACCGTCCGCGAAGAGCAGAACCGCAAGATCTGTAAATCCGAAAGCATCATGGAACGGCTGAACGTACTGACCGTGAATCCGCAGCTTGCACAGAGCTATCCCAATGAGAACACCCCGCAACTGAACCGCAACCTGGTCGATGTCAACGATCCGTACCAGTTTATCATTGTCTGCGGCGCAGACTATGTCGAGCTCTTCGAGGAATATGCCGAATGGAAGGAAGAGCATGGTGTGCATGCGGGTGTCTTCAGTATCACCGATATCTACACCGAATATACCGGTACACAGACCGGCAAGCTTCGCGAATTCATCACCGACGCCTACGAAACCTGGGCAAGTACTTCCTATCCTCTCGAATACGTCCTGCTTGCAGGCGACGACGAAATCATCCCTGTCCGTGGCGTCTGGGGTCATGTCAACGAGACCGACAACAACATCCCCTGCGACATGTACTACGGCTGCCTCGATGGATCCTGGAACGCTGATAACGATGCGATTTTCGGCGAAACGACGGATGGTGTCGATCTTTACGCAGAAGTCCATGTAGGCCGCTATCCCGGTGATACCATGGAAGATTTCGAAAATATGATCTTCAAGACAATCCAGTATGTCGATTACCCGGCTGCTTCGATCGATAAATGCACCCTTGTGGGCGAGCAGCTTGACGATGTTCCGACCTACGGCGCCGATTACAAAGACGAAATTGCCGCCAGCCAGCAGATGCTGCCGAGTTACTACAATATCACGACTTTCTATGAAAGAGACGGAACCTTCAACACGAGCGACCTGATTGATCACATCAACGAAGATCAGGCCGGACTGATGAATCACATGGGACATTGCGATTACAACTACGCGATGAGCATGACCCCCGCGATGATCCAGAACCTCAGCAACACCGAGTACCCCTTCGTCTATTCGCAGGGTTGCTATGCGCTGGCTTTCGACCAGCAAACCAGTGGCGATGTCGAGTGTATTGGCGAGCACATGCTGTTCGACGATCACGGCTGGTTCGCGTTTGTCGGCAACACCCGTTACGGCTGGTACGCGAACGGCAGCACCAACGGCGCATCCCAGCAGTTCGACAAGAAGTACTTCATGTCTCTCTTCTACTACGATATCCGCGAGATGGCGGTTGCACTCACCAATTCGAAAGAGCTCCTTGTCGCGTACGTGAACTCCGGTAGCGGAACCTACCGCTGGGTCTATTACGAAATGGTCCTCTTCGGCGATCCGGAAGTCGCGATCTACAACGGCGAAGGAAACATGCCCGATCTGGATATTTTCTACCAGCAGGTCTCCGAATACGGTGGAGATGGTGACGGCGTCCTCAACCCCGGCGAACAGGCTCAGGTTGTCCTCATGCTGATCAACAACCCCGGAACCGGTATTGCGCAGAACTCCAACGCAACGCTCGTGTCCAACAGCCCGTACATCGAAATCATCGACGGATATCGCGATTTCGGTACCCTCTCGGCTGGTTCGACGTCCGATAACTACGACGATCCGTTCATCATCCAGCTTTCGGAAGACTGCCCCACCGGCGAAAACGAATTCAAGGTGGAGCTGATGGCGAATCAAGGAACCGACACCTATTTCGTGAAGCAATACACGTTGCTGGCAACCACATTGCTTTACTACCCCAACTTCCCCTACACAACCGATTCATCGGTCTATTCTTCACCGATTATCGTCGATATGAACAATGATGGCAACGAGGAGATCATCTCCGCCGATACGAACGGTAACATCTTCGCACTCAACACGTATGGCAGCAACGTCTCCGGTTTCCCTGTCGCGACTAATTCGAACATTCGTACAAGCCTCGCGATGGGTAATCTGGACGACGACGCGCAGCTCGAGATCGCCGCGCTTTCTTATGACCGCAAGGTGACGATTGTCGATAACGACGGCTCGATCCTGTATCAGGGAGAGGTCGATCAGCTCTTCATGGGCACTCCGGCGATCGCCGATTTCGCCGGTGACTCGAAAGAAGAAGTCATCTTCGGTAATATGAACAACAACGTCTATGCGATCGACGGAAACGGTAATGCGATCGATAACTTCCCCGTAACGCTTCCGAATCGCGTTCTGGGCGGCATTGCTGTTGGCGATGTCGATAGCGATGGCGATAAAGAACTCGCTGTGGGATGTTTCGATGGCAATCTCTACATCATCGAAGCGGACGGAACCTATCGCTCCGTTACCCTCGGCGGTCAGATCACGAATACCCCGATCATCTACGGCAACGGAAGAGTTGCTGTCAGCAGCAGCAACTTCCACCTCTATATCGTCGAGAACGATACCATGATCCAGGATATCACCCTTCCGGCGAAGATATCCAAGTCCGCTATCGCTGCCGACTTCAACAACGATAACGACTACGAACTCGCCTTCTCGCTCGAAAACGGCGAGACCTATATCATGGAAGACGACGGTACGATATTCGAGGGTTGGCCGATCGACCTTGGCGCCGGTATCGATGGCGCTCCGGTCGCGGGTGATCTCGATGGCGACCAGATCATGGATATCGTCGTGATCAATTCGGAAGGCACCATTCACGGTCTGAACGCTTCCGGCGAGAATCTGCTTAACTTCCCCATCGGATACGGTATCCCGACTCAGAGCTCTGTCAGCCTATGCAACATCGACGGAAATGCTTCGGCCGAACTCGCGGCAGGAACCAACACCGGCGTTTCGATCTGGGATCTCAAAAACAACAGCGGTTTACTCAGCGGATGGCCTTTCCTTTACGGAGATATCGGTCGCACCGCCTGCACCCAGACCATCGTGGCAACAGATCCCGAGACGGTTCCGGATGCGGTTACCAACCTTGTCGGTAACTATCCCAACCCGTTCAACCCGGAAACGACCTTCGCGTTCACCATCTCCGATAGCGATAGCAAGCTGCCTGTGTCCCTCAAAATCTACAACATCAAGGGACAGCTGGTCAAGACCATCGCCAATGAGAGAATGACAGCAGGTGAACATAACCTTACCTGGCACGGAACAAGCGAAAACGGTAACCCGGTTGCATCCGGTATCTACTTCTATCGTCTCTCTACCGCCAGCAAGACCTGCAACAAGAAAATGCTTCTTCTGAAATAGGAGTCTGAAGCCAGGGGACTGGAGTCAGTACAAAGCATAGAGAACGCCGCCCGGAGGTCGGCGCCTACAGAAGGCGCTGGTCTCCGGGCGGTTTCTTCATCATCCATTGACCATTACATCACTATTCAGGTAAAAAATTTCTTGCAAATGATTCGCATATAGAATATCTTGTCAGCATGATACGATGTAATCCGGAAAATGTGCTCGCAATGAGCGGAATAAGAAAAACTCGACAGCGGGTTGACCTGCTGGGTCTGATGATCGAGGCGGTATCTTTCTCTGCAAGTCAATTGCAGAAAGATCTACCGGATGTCGATCTTGCAACCGTGTATCGATTCATCCATCTGCTAAAAAATCACGGCATCGTGCGCGAGATCGCCTATCTGGACGGACAGCAGTTCTTCGAGTACGTCTGTGAGCATCATCCGCCACACGGGCATTTCTATTGCGAGAATTGCGCACGGTTGTTCTGCCTGCCGCCGCTCGATTTCAACCAGAGCAACGTCCTCATCCGCAACGCCGGGAATCATCGTGTCGAACAGGTATCGCTCATCATGAAGGGGGTATGCAAAGCATGTCGCGAATCGTAGTATTTTTCAGTATAATGATAATTCTTGTCACGTCCTGCACGACGGGCCAGCGAGAGGTAGCGCAGCAGAAACCGGTTGTTTTTGTCAGCATCGCGCCGCAGCAGTATTTCGCGCAGCGCGTGGTGGGTGACCTTGCCGATGTCCGTCTGATGCTGCCAGCGGGATCGAGTCCGGTAACCTACGAGCCGACCATCAAGCAGCAGATCGAGCTGAAAACGGCAGTGCTCTATTTCCGTATCGGCGTGCCGTTCGAAGAGTCTTTTCTGTCGAAAATTTCGGATAGCGCACCCGATTTAAAGATCATCGACACCCGACATGGAATCCAGTTGCGCGATACCGAGTCGTTTGAAGAAATCGCGCTTCATCTGGGCGAAGAAGAGGAGCATCACCGGGAGCAAGAACATCATCATGACCACGGTGCGAAGGATCCGCATATCTGGATGTCGCCGGAACTCGTGAAGATTCAGGCTGCGACGATGGCGGAGGCACTGATCGAACTCCTTCCCGATCAGAAGGGAACCATCGAGAAGAATTTGTATGCGTTCCAGGACGACCTCGACACACTCTCCAGTGAGATTACAAAGACACTCGAGCCGCTCCGGAACCGCACCATGCTCGTCTTTCATCCGGCGTGGGGATATTTCGGAGATCAATTCGATTTACAACAGATTCCGATCGAGATCGAGGGCAAGGAGCCACTCGGGAAATTCACGGTCGAGATCGTGAAGTACGCGTCGGAGAACGATATCCGGGTGATCTTCGTACAGAAGCAGTTCGACGAATCGGTCGCCCAAAGCATCGCACAGGAGATCTGCGGGAGCGTGGTGCCGATCGATCCTTTAGCGCCGGATTATCTCGATAACATGCGCGGGATCGCCACGACCATTGCGGAGAATATCCGGTGAAAGCAGCCGTCGCTGTCGAAAAACTCTCGTTCGCCTACAACAGCCAGAAGGTGTTGGAGGAAATCGACCTGCAGATCGAGTCGGGTGAATTTATCGCCATCGTCGGTCCGAACGGCGGCGGCAAGACGACGCTGCTGAAGATCATGCTCGGGCTGCTTCAGCCGAATCGCGGCACGGTGCGTATCGTAGGTAAATTGCCGGACAAGGCGCATCGCCATATCGGATACGTTCCGCAGTATGGCGTGAAGTACGAGGATTTTCCGGTGCGGGTTCGCGAAGTGGTCATGACCGGCGGACTGACGGCGGGATCGATATTGCCTTTTTGGCCGTCGGGCTTGAAAGCGAAGGCGGAAGCGATGCTCGAGAAGATGGAGATATCGAGTCTGGCCGATACCCGATACGGCGACCTTTCAGGCGGTCAGAAACAACGAACCCTGATCGCGCGCGCTCTGATCTCCGATCCGGATATCCTGTTTCTGGACGAACCCACTGCGAGCGTCGATATGCGGATGGAACTCGGGATCTACGATCTATTGAAGGCGATCGGCAAGACGATTGTGCTAGTCACGCACGACATCGGTTTCGTCTCGTCGTACGCGGATCGCGTCGCCTGTCTCAATCGCAAGCTCACGGTTCACTAAGACCTCGGAAATCAACGCGGACGTGATTTCCGGCACCTACCACGATCACATGGAGATTATCAGCCACCGCTGCGGGTTGTAATCACGGCAGCCGATACACATACATGTGGTAATAGTTACCGATGTCTTTCGCGACCGGCGTCAGACCGACATCGGTGGCGTTGCGGATCGGCAGGGCGGAGAACAGGTAATCGACGCCCTTTTCGCGCAGCTTCAAAATATTCATTTCACAGGTGATGGAGGGCAGGATTTTCTGGAGATACCGTTGATCAAGCATGTGAATAAACACCCTGTCGTCGAACAGATACAATTGTGATCCCCACTTTCGCATGAAGATTTCCAGCACGTGGTTCCGCTGCAATTCACCCTCGAGTATTTCCCTGAAATCATCTTTCAGATGCAGCGGATAGGACGGGCAGTATGCACCCAGCGTTTTGAATCCGTTGAAATTGGCAACCGACGGCGCGAAACATACGCATCCGATCCGGCAATTCTCCTTGCTGAAGCCCTCCTCGTTCTCCGCCAGAAATCGTTCGATCCGGTCGAATTGCTCCATGGACATCACCTCGTTCAAGGTCGGTTTCTTGTACCAGACCGACAGGCTGGAGCTGGCGAAGTTGATCCCGATTTGCGCCACGAGAAGCACCGCAACCAGAATCATTGCCGGTTTCTTCCATTTGGCGCGCTCGATCGTGAGCGTGAAGACGATACCAGCCAGCAGGTACCACACCGGTGGCGACAGGAAGAAAAACCTGGAATAGTCGAATCCGAAACGCATGCTGTTGTAGAGGTCGTTGATCGGCTGATAGCGATATAGCGCAAAAACCAGCGCACAAAAGAGGATGAAGCCACTGAGGATCAAGGTCAGGTTGCGATGCGGACTCTCCTTCCTGCGCATGATCGCGATAACGCCGATCACGATGACCGGCAGCAGAATATATTGATGCAGCGATCGCGCGTGCAGTTGCGATGTGACGAAGAAAGCGAGAAAGAAATCGGTGAATACGGTCGGGAAATCCATTGCCGCCAGCAGAATCGCGGATCGATTGGTGGGGATCTTCTCGACGAACATGATCACGAAAAACGACCAGTAGGTCGCGCAATACAGGAACAACATGATGAGCGCCGGCGGGATCAGTCGCCAGAAGGGTTTTCGTATGATCAACAGCATCAAGATGGTCACGCCAAGCACCATCAGCACAAAGACGCCGGTGAGGAATAGACCCGAATAGAGCGTGTAAAGCATCACAGCGAGATACGCGATTAGTGTTCGCTCCTTCAGAAAGATCGAGGTCAATGCCCATGCGAGCAGAGGTAAACCGGCGACCGAGAGTCCTCCCTGCGGCCAGAAGGGTAGAAAAACGTACGCGAGCGACAGCAGCGCAGGGAAAATGCGCGGCAGATCCCGCATGAAAAAGCGTCTCAACAGAAGGTAAAACCCGATGAAACCGAGGATGCGATAGACCATCTCGTTGACTACGTATCCGGGCAGGAAGCCAAGCTGCCAGAAGAGCTTCTGCACGGAGAGGATCGAAACGCGGAAGATCGGCTCCATGCCGGGCAGGTAGTTCTCGGGCATGTTGTCCGAAGGGAAGAATTGTCCCTGAAACTCGCCGTCGAAGATGCCGAGATAGCTGAGTTGATCGAGGTTGTCGAACTGGTTGATCCAAACGTTGTCGCTCTTAACAAGATAGGGCATTACGAACGCGATAAACATCAGGCACACGATTCCGAAGACCCACCGCGGCGAGTCGTACCATTTCGTATTATCCGGCATGGGGATTCCTTTCGAAGAATCGATGAATCTCTTCGCAGACGCGATCCACATCCGCGAGCGTCAGATTGAAGTGCATGGGCAGTCTGAGGATGCGTCTGGCGGTATCTTCTGTGACCGGCAGCCGGGTCGAGTCGAATGCGCCGTTCCAGTATGGCGCCTGATGCAGCGGCTGGTAGTGGAACGCCGACTGGATTTCCTCCCGGTGCAGGTGGTCGATCAGGTCTTTACGCTCTTCTTCGGACGAACAGAGGATGAAAAACGCGTGGCCGTTAGGCGTGAAGCCGTCCGGAACGACGGGCAGGCTCTCAGTCGGTAATGTGCTCTTCAGACCTTTCAGGTAGCGATGGAACAACAGGGTGCGGTGATCCGTAACCTCCTTCAGCGTATCCAGTTGCGCATGTAGAAACGCCCCTTGCAGTTCGCTGATGAAATAGTTCGATCCCGGAAGCCGCCAGGTGTAGGCATTTACTTTCTTTTCGTCGAAACGTCTGCGGTTCGTGCCGCGATCGCGGATAATCTGGATGCGATCGACCAGATCGGCGTTGTTGACGATCACGGCGCCGCCCTCACCGCAATGGATATTCTTGGTCTGATGAAAGCTCAGGGCGGATACGTCGCCAAAGGTGCCCAGCAGCCGGTCGCGATACTTCGAATCGATTCCGCAGGCGTTGTCTTCGATCAGGTAGATGCCGTGCCGGTCGCAGATTTCGCGGATTCGTTCGATCTCGCAGCCGATCCCGCTGTAATGTACCGCCACCACTGCCTTCGTTCTGTCGGTGACAAGCCCTTCGACGAGGTTTTCGTCGATGTTGCGGGTGTCCCTGCGGATGTCGCACCAGACGAGTTTTGCGCCCATTCTGGCGAAGGCGGAGGCGGTTCCCACGTGTGTGAAGGAGGGCAAGATCACCTCGTCGCCCGGCTCCAACTGCATGGCAAGCGCTGCGATCTCCAGCGCGCCGCTGCATGAGGAGGTCAGAAGGGCCAGTCGGGCATCGTACATTATCCGGAGCCGCGCCTCACAGATTCCGCTGAACTCGCCGTTGCCGCAGAAGTTACCCGTTGCGAACACCTTTTGTATATTTTCCTCTTCCCGCCCTGTGACAAGCGGTTGATTGAACACGATCATAATCGGTCTCCCCAGATGTATTTCGGGCCGTCGTTGCCGACATTGAAAAGCAGATCGAGGATGCTCACATGGTGCTCGAAATCACCATGAAGCTGCGGATATTCCGGATACGCCGGGTATTGGAAGAACTCAACCCGGATGCCGTTTTCCTCGAACAATTCCACGTCCAGATACGCTTTCGCGGCGGGACCGGACATATAAACGTCTGCATCCAGCGCTTTCGCGATATCGAGGAGACGACGGTTACGATCCCTGGTGACAGGAAAGTCCTCATCGCCGTGAAAAGCAGTATCGATGCCGAGTATATTGCCGATTTGCTCGATCAGATAGCGATTGAGTTCGTAAAGGTATTCCAGCTTCGATCCAGGTAAACGTCTTTCAGCAAGTCGTTGAAGTGGTCGAATCGTCTGCACGAATGATACGTGTGGCAAATGGTCATGTAATGATTTTTCTGCCAGTCGGTTCCGTCAATGCGCACCTTGTTGATCGGCGTATCGCGATCTGCACGCACCGGCACGGTGAGCCACTTCAGCCCGTCGCGCGTCTTGATCGCATTGCGGTTACGCCAGTCGCGCGTCGTGTATTGTACCGAGTCGAGAAAAACGAAGTCGTCAACGTCGTGAATGATATGAAAATAGCCCTTCCACGGGATGTAGTTGGACTGGAGGATCGCGACCTTCTTCATCGCGCTTTCCGCAGAAGTCTGGCGGGGTTACCCACCCAGATGTCCATTTCTTCCATGTCCTTCAACAGCACCGATCCCATCCCGAGCGTGGAGCACACGCCGAGGTGCAGATTCTCGCGGACGGTGGCGTTCAGACCGATATGGACGCCGTCCTCGATCACAACGCGCGAACTGACGCAGCTCTGTGCGGCGAAGTGACAGAAATCGCCGATCACGGCATCGTGTCCGATGGAGGCGTTGACCATCACCAGGCAGCATCTACCGAGCGTCGCGTCGGATGAAATGGAGGCGTTGGGCATCACGATCGTACCTGCGCCAAGCCTCGCGCTCGGCGCCACATACGCCATGGGATGCACGTAGGTCAGGAGTTGGTCTTCCGGGATTTTCAGCTTCTCGAAGAGGTCGAGGCGCTCTTGTTGCCCGTCGATCCGGTAAATCGTGTAAACGAAATGATATCCGTCGCGGATGAAGGCATCGATCTCGCTTGTCGAACCCAGCACGGTGTAGGATCCGACAATGTCGCCCTTCTGTTGCCGATCGTTCAGGAAGCCTGCCACGACGGGATCGTTGTCGTCTTTGCAGGCGTACGTGATGGCGTCGGCGATGACGGTGCCGTTGCCGATTCCTCCGATGATGATGACTTGCTTGGGCATGATTACTCCGTGATGATTCGCTCGATCTCGAAGCGCGGCTTGAAGCGATGAAGAAAGCGCTTGTCTTTCACGATCAGAGATGCGGCGAATATGAGTACGGCAAGGCACTTCACGGGTTTGCTTTTGCGTGGCAGAATACAGCGAGACAGCCTTCACGATCCCGATGATACCCAGGATATTATGCGGGATTCTGCCGAAGACCAGCAGTCGGGTAAACGCGAGATTCAGCAGTTTTCTGACCGAGTAGGAGCTGCGGTTATCGTGTCGTGTCTCGCGTTCAAGCAAAATCGTGCTCCACGAACAGCCCTTCGCGTGGAGTTGACTGAGGATGGTTCCTGGCTGGACGGGTTTTCGGAATATGTCGTCCAGACAGCTTCGCTTCAGGATGCGAAAGACGCCGGCACAGCGCGGATTGCGGATGGTCGTGAGACGGTTGGACAGCACGTAGAAGAGGATCGACGCCAGGTTCCTGCGCAGAATCTGGTTGGACTGCGGACGACTGGCGATGACCATGTCGTGGCCCTTTTCGAGGATGCGGCGGTAGAGATGCTCGATGTCCTCGGGCTTGTCCTGCAAATCGCTGTCCATCACCACGCAGTATTTTCCCCTGGCGCGGGTCAGTCCTGCGGCGATGGCGTTCGACTGCCCGAAATTCCCGGTCAGTTTGACGAGCGTGATATCATTGTACCTTTCCATCTGGCTGCGAATGATCTCGACCGAACCGTCCCGGCTGCCGTCATCGACCAGCAGGATTTCGAATGGTTTGTTCATTTGGCTCAGTGATTCCCAAGTTCGTCGCATGAATTCGACAATCGTTTCCGCGCCGTTATAGACCGGTGCGACGACTGATATCTCAATGGCTTTCATTGTATGCCTCCTACGAGTACATCAACCTTTCGGAGGTTGCTGTGGATCGACAGAACGCCTCCGATCAATGCCGGAATGCCGGTCATGATCAGGAAATTCAGGATCGAGATGGCGATCAGGTCGGCAGGCAGGATATCCAGCCGTTGATAGAAAAAGACAAATGCGCCCTCGCGGATACCGAAGCCGCTGGTGGTGAGCGGAATCAGCGATATGGTCTGGATCACCGGCACGAAACAGAGGTGCTGAATCAGCGGTAGCGGATGCCCTAATAGAAAGAACAGAAAATGAATGTTGAGGATGCTTAGCAGTTGTACGAACACGATCAACACAATTCCCTGACCGAGGAATTTACGGTCGGCGGTTGCCAGCAGCCCCGCCAGCTTGCGGATCTGGGTGACAATGCGTTGTAAAAGATTTCTGTCCTCACGTTCTGTTGCACTTTGCTTGCGAATGAGTGCCACCATCGCGATCAGGCTGGCGATCGCGCATATCAGCATGATACGCAAGAGCCATATCCACGATAATTCTTGAATGAAAAAGCTGGCTGCCAGCGCGATGAGGAAGAGGCAGAGCACGCCGAAGAATTTTTCCATGATCACCGATCCGATAGCGGTTCGACGGTCGATCCTGCGCATCAGGAGGTATGCCCGTATCAGTGCGAAGCCGTCCGACGAGGGGAGAAATACACCCCAGAAGATCGACTGGAAGTTGATGCGGATCAGCTTCAGCGCGTCGTAGGTCGAATCGAGCGCGTGCAGCATGGTTTGCCACCTGTATCCCGCCAGAATGGGAACCAGGACGATGCTGATAATCAGGCAGGGAATCAGCCACAGGAGGTCGCTCGTCGCGAGATCGATACTCCGGATCGTAACGTGATAATGTACGATCAGGAATGCCAGCAGCGCCACGGCGATCAATAGCTGGACCAGCTTGATCCACTTCTTCATGATCCGAGGATCTCCGACATCCGAGCGAGCGATCTTCCCATTGCTTCAGCGATCTCCTCGTCCAGCACGACTTCGTTCGATTCGTTTTCGAGTGTGTGTAGCGCCAGTTCGAGATTGTTTAACTTCATGTCCTCGCACTGCATGCTCGAGCTGAGCGGAACCAGCGATTTCTCGGGGAACCGGTGACGCAATTGCTCGTAAAGACCCGTCTCGGTGCCGATGATGGCGCGGTCGTACTGCTGAACGAAGTCGATCATCTGACTGGTGGAACATACCTTGTCCGCGAACAGGCACACGTCGAGACCGCATTCCGGATGCACCAGCAGCGAGTAGTCCGGGTATTTCTCCTTCACCGCCTTCGCTTCCTCCAGCGGGATCCGGTGATGCACGTAGCAATAGCTGTCGAACATGATCAGTTTCCTGCCCGTCTTATGCTCGACCCATTTTCCGATGTTTCGGTCGGGCACGAAGATGATTTCTTTATCGGCTGGGATTCTATTTACCAGATCGACGCAGTTGGCGGATGTGCAGGTGACGGTGCTCTCCGCCTTGAGTGTGGCGGGAGAGTTCACGTAGCAGACCACTTCCGCGTCGGGATGAAGCTCTCTGAGTCTTCGGAGGCTGACCGGGTTCTGCATGTTGGCCAGTCGGCAATCGGCGGTCGGGGTGCGCCATCAGGACTTTTTTATCCGGACTCAGCAGTAGTTTTGCCGTCTCGCCCATGATGCGGATACTGCATACCAGCAGCATCTTCTCGTCTCTTTTCGCCGCGACCTTCGCCATCTGTAGCGAATCGCCAACGTAATCCGAGATTTCCTGAAGGCCGTAATCAACGTAATTGTGCGACATGATGAAGCATTTCTTTTCCTGTTTCAGCTCGATAATCCGCTTCTGAATTTGTTCCACGAGTACTCCTTTATTCGAATTGATTGCCAATCTTCGATCGTATGAAAGGCGTCTTCCCGCCCGTTGTCTTCTCCAGTTCATCGACGATCTTGAAGTCGATCATCATTCTTCCACCGAGTCGCTTTCGCAAGCCGCGTTCCAAAGCGTCCTGCGACGCCGCATCGTACTGATCGTCCACCACGAGTCGGAAGGTGATGTGATCCAGCGCGTCCTGTACGCATTGCGAGACGATCACGCCCTTCGCCTGATCCACCGCGTGCGACATCACCGCGCCGAGGATTCGTCCGTCCGGGGTGACAATGTGGTCGCAAGCCTTGCCCTGGATCTCCTTGACGCACCGGAAGGGTCGTCCGCAGGGACACGGCTCGTCTTCCAGCGTCACAAGGTCGCGGGTGTCGTAGCGGATCAGCGGCATCGAAT
>CAXXPU010000001.1:0-59055 GCA_963666875.2 Cloacimonadales bacterium (SeqCode) | reverse complement strand
CTCTATGAAAATGATCGACAATATCGACATCGCGCTGCTGGAGAACATCCGGTCGATCAAGGTGTATGGCAAGCTTCTGCTTCGTCAGCGCTACGCAGACGTCCTTGGCGACCGCATCGAAGCGATGGGCAAAATCGAGATCATCCCGGACGACGCAATCCTCCTCGACGACGATATCGAGATCGACTCGATCGCCCTGCAACGCTGGAACAAGGCTCATTTCTGGACGAAAAACCGCATCCGCTTCGATCACGACGTAACCACCGAGCAGCTCAAAGCGCACATCGCCGCGATTACCTGCGAAGATATCATCATCTGTCGCAATGATTTACGTCCTGCGGTGCTCGAAGTATGCGAAAACGTACCCGAGATGATTGCGTATGACAACGATCTCATCATTATCGATGGAGAACAGACGCTTTCGAACGCGGAATTGAAGTTCCGCACGGGCACTTTCGCGCTTCTCGTGTCGGGAAAACTGACCATCGAGTCGGATGTCGATCCGCAGACGCTCTTCGACCGCATCGAATTCATTGTCAATCAAGGCAAGATCGTTTGCCATGGCGATATGTGCGGCGCACTCCAAGCCCGAATGCGAGAAAACAAGGGCAAGGTCGTCGATGCCGATGCCGTGAAGGAGAAGCCGAAGGACGACAGGGAATATCTGGTGGAAAACGCCGGATTCTTCACGCTGTAGCACGCGAAGTCGAATCGCTGATCATTTCGGCCCGGATCGAGAGATTCGGGCCTTGTGCTTAGCTCGAAAAGCGCTTGCATCTTCTGGTCTAAAGGATTCTTCAGCAGTTAGTTGCTGGCAATGATTCATTACCCCGGCCATGGTAAATGCGTGTTCAGCACGCCGAAGTGGAGTGAATTGACAAGCCTGCGATTCATTGAACCTTAATGTGCATCTTATTCCTTGCGATCAAACGAATGATTCGCGAATACCATCAAAACCGCGATGATGAGCTATATCCTTGTCCCGTTCTGGCGAACCTCTGCCAGCGGATCGCCGTGATGCATCAGACCATCGACAATCAGGCGATCCGCTTGTGGGGGAGGACAGAGTGCCATTTGGATCTGTTGCAACCGAGTGAGTAGAACGATTTTTTCACAGCAGTTGTAGGCGTCGATCTCCGGGCTATCCCGTACGATAGTTTTCGGATATAGGGTATGCAACAATAAACAAAGCAATTATCACTGCCGTGTCGTTACATTTTCCTGGGGAAGCCAGGCAGTCGATGCGTTCTTGGAGCGGTTCGAAATGACGGGTCATCATGAGATTTTGTGTTGATCCGGGAAGAATCCGGAATTCCTTGCAAGCAATCTTCTTGACATCAAAAACACCCGGCAAAAATGAGCATCGCAAAAGAAAGAAATATTCTCTATCATGTTGATAATATACATAGTGGGAGAACGATGAATCCAAGCCTGATATCGGTTCCAGAAGCCACTCTCGATTTGCACGGAAGTATCCGGGATGCGCTCGGTCGAGGTTTTCGACCGCTCGCATTCTACGCAGACGCCGATCGGAGCCTGATCTGCCTGATGGGTAACGACGATACACACAAGTTGGAACTGATGCGGTTTTCCTTTCCCGAAGGTGGAACCTATCCCAGCTTGACGGAGCTTTCGAACGAATTTCACATGTACGAGCGTGAGCTGTGGGAAGAGACCGGACTGATTCCGCAGTCGCATCCCTGGCTGAAGCCCGTACGCTATCCGCATGACCGTCCGGAATTGATACTCAAGGATTATCCATTCCTTACAGCGAAGTCCGAATCGATGCACGAAGTCGCCGTTGGTCCCGTGCATGCCGGTGTGATCGAACCCGGGCAGTTTCGTTTCCTGTGCGAAGGCGAAGACGTCCACCACCTGGAAATCCAGCTTGGCTACCAGCATCGCGGAATCCGCAAGCTGCTCGAAAAAGGCGATATCCGCGGAAAGATACACCTCGCGGAAGCCATAGCCGGCGACACCGCCATCGGGCACGGTCTTGCCTATTGCCGTGCGGTGGAGGCACTCTGCGGCGTGGAGGTTCCGGACGCGATTCACCGCGAACGAGCCATCGCGCTCGAGATGGAACGCGCCGCCATGCACCTTGCCGACCTTTCGGCATTGGCTGGTGATATTGCCTACATCACGGGAATGAATTACTATGCCGCTGTGCGCACCAAGGTGATCAACCTTTCGCTGCACGTCTGCGGCAGTCGCTTCGGCAAGCGCTGGCTCTGTCCCGGCGGCGTCAATTACGGCATCGGCAGCGAGAAAAACCGCTACATGATCCAGCTCCTGACTACCATCCGCGAGGACATCCGGGTAATGGGAACGGCGATGTTCAACGACTCCGGCGTACTGTCGCGCTTCGACGGAACCGGTCATGTGACGGCGGACTCGATTCGCGATCTGCACTTCGTAGGTATGGCAGCCCGTAGCGGCGGCGTTCTCCGCGACGCGCGCAAAGCCTATCCGTTCGCTCCGTACGAGCAGTTCCCCGAATCCATCGTATTTCCACAGGGTGACGTCTATGCCCGGGCAATTTTACGCTACAAAGAGAGCCTGCAATCCATCGATTTCTGCCTGCAACTGCTCGCTGAACTTCCTGAAACAGCATCGCTCACGCCAAAGCTTCCCGAACCACGACGAGACGTTATCGCCGTTTCGATCGTCGAAGGCTGGCGCGGCGAGATCGTCCACCTGATCCGCACCGATAAGGAGGGGAAAACATTGTCCTACCGCGTGTACGACCCATCCTTCCACAACTGGATGGCGCTTGCGCTGGCGGTGCGAAACAACGGGATTTCCGATTTCCCCGTCTGCAACAAGAGCTTTAACCTTTCATACTGCGGAAACGACCTGTGATGCGGAGGAATTGATATGAAACACAAACCGATGACAGGATTGACCATATTCGATCTGATCAAAGCGAGAATCCGCCACGGAGATCAGGCCATTCCCGATCCGCTGAAGGCGAAGACCGATCAATTATTCCCGGGACTCCCGTCCTTCCGGAAACAGGACGATGCAAGCTGGAACCAGGCGAGACAGAGCTGCCCCACCGGCGCTATCGGCGAGAACACGCTCGATCTGGGCCGATGCGTATTTTGCGGCGTCTGCCAGCGGAATTTCCCGGAGACTTTCACTTTCTCCAATTCCTTTAAAATGGGAGCCTCCAGGCGAGAAACACTGGTTCTGGACGGCACCCTCGCACCGGATGCCTATGCCGCTTCGTCCGTCACGACCACGCCCGATATCAGAAAGCTGTACGGGCGGTCGTTCAAGCTACGCTCCGTTTCCGCGGGAGGCTGCGCCGCCTGCGAACTCGAGCTGAACGCCTCCACCAACGTAAACTTCGATATCAACCGCTACGGGATCGACATCGTGGCATCGCCACGCCACGCCGACGCGGTGGTGATCACGGGGCCGATCACGCAAAATATGGCATACGCACTGGAAGAGACCTGGAAGGCGGTTCCCGCGCCGAAGATCCTCATCCTGGCAGGTGCCTGCGCCATCAGTGGTGGGCTCTTCGCCGAAGCGCCTGCGCTCGAGCGCGATTTCCTGGATAAAATAGAGGCTATCCTCTATCTACCCGGCTGCCCGGTGCATCCATTGACCATCGTACATGGCATCACGGCGTTGATGGGGAGGAAGAAATGACTCCGCAAACCATGTTTCTCATCGGCATAATCCTGCTGTTCGCCTCGCTTCCAGCCTCCATGTTCGGCTGGCGCAAGATATTCACCCTGTCGGCAATGCTCGGTGCCGGATTCCTCGGAGCGATCGCCATTCTGTGGCATCCATCGGGCGATGGCGTACTCACGCTGGCCGCATTTCATCTGGGCATATTCCCGGTAGAACTGGGTCTGACATGGCTCTCTTCTATATTCCTGATTCTACTTTCCGCAGGCTGCATCCTCGGTCTGGCACACGGTTACGCCTACCTGAATGGCCATGAGGACGGCTTGCGCTCTCACGGCTTCTTTCTGGCGCTTCTGGTTATCAGCCTGCACCTGACCGTGCTCGCACGCGATGCGCTGATGCTCTTCTTCGCCTGGGAACTGATGGGATTCTCCTCCTTCTTTGCGATTCTGGTGGAGCGCGACGAGCCGACCTGGAAAGCGGCGAAATACTACCTGATCTTCATGCAGGCAGGTGCCGCAGTGCTGCTGACAGGCATCGCCATGGCATACGCGAACACCGGAAGTCTGCGCTTCAACGACTGGGCCGGTCTTCCCGCGATCACCGCTTTCGTGCTCATGATCGGGTTCGCTTTCAAGGCGGGATTCTTCCCATTTCATTCGTGGCTGCCGGTCGCGCATCCGATGGCGCCCAGTCACGTTTCGGGCATGATGTCGGGTCTGCTTACCAAGACCGGGATCTATGGCATCCTGATGATCCTTCTGTGTTTCCAGCCGCCACTCGCCAGTCTTTACGTCTTTGGCGCCATCGCGCTGATAACCGCCCTCACCGGTGTCTTTCACGCCCTTGCGGAGACCGACATCAAGCGCATCCTGGCATGGTCGAGCATCGAGAATATCGGAATTATCGGGTTGGGGATCGCCTTCGCCTGGCTTGGCAGGAACCTCAATGTTCCCGCCATCACGCTGTTCGGTATTCTGGGCGCGCTGCTGCACAGCATCAATCATTCGCTCTTCAAACCGATGCTGTTCTATCTTTCCGGTAACGTCCAGCACCAGGCGCACGAACGCGATATCAACCGCCTGGGCGGCTTGCAGAAGAAGATGCCGGTCACCGGAGGACTCTTCTTCGCCGGATCTCTCGCGATCGCGGGGCTGCCTTTCATGAATGGTTTCGTTTCCGAATTCCTCGTATTCCTGACCATCCTCGAAGGTTTCCGTGTTCACGATGTAGGCTTTAATATCGCCGCAATCGTCGGGCTTTCAGGGCTTGCCTACGTGGCATCGATCGCACTGTTCGCGTTCGCGCGGATGTACGGTCTGGCATTCCTAGGCGAGCCGCGCACCGACAGGGCGGCACACGTAAAAGAAACAACGCGCAGCTTGTGGATCGTTCCTTCCATCCTGGCGGGACTCTGCCTGATGGGCGGCATGGCTGGCGATTATATGCTTGCATGGCTGCACGGCTTTCTTCCCGGATCGATGCTGGGTTCCGATATCGATTTCATCAAGCTTCTGGAGCGATTTCAACCCTTCAGGCTGGTGTTGGTTATCACGCTGGGATTCTTCCTGCTGATGTTCCTCTGGCGTCGTAGAAAGGTCCGTTTTCAAAGGGAATCCACCTGGGGTTGCGGCTATGAAAAACCGTCCGCAAAGATGCAATACACCGGTACGTCGTTTGTGCATCCGGTCGAGCCGATCATGAATATGTTCACCGGCAAACAGCGTGAGCTTGATTTCGACAGCAGCTATTTTCCAACCCGGCTTTCGTTCGTTCGCGAGGCGAGGGACCGCATTCAAAAACGCCTCATCGCGCCAATCGTCATGGCGATACACCGCTTCCTGGACCTCTTCGCGGGTGTGCAGAGCGGCAGGACGCAGGTCTATATCACCTACGGACTGGTCTTCCTGGTGGCGGTCCTCATCTGGGTTATCGTGGGGGAATCATGATCGTAAACATTCTTTTCATTCTGCTGATGCCATTCCTGTTCGTGGGCATCGTGAACAAGACCAAGGCGATCTGGACAGGGAGACGCGGTGCGCCGGTCTGGCAGCCGTACGTCGATTTTTTCCGCCTGATGAGAAAGAACGAGGTGACCAGCCGCACCACGAGTTTCATATTCGATATCTCCGGTGCTCTCTCGCTGGCTGCGATCCTGGCTGCCGCCATGCTGATTCCTTTCGGGCAATATCATGCCCTGATTAGCTTCCGTGGCGATTTTGTCCTGTTCCTCTATCTGATGGGTCTGGCCAAGTTCGTGGCAGTTCTCGCTGCGCTGGACACCGGATCGGCATTCGAAGGGATGGGCGCCAGCCGCGAGATGTCGTTCACAACTTTTCTGGAGCCGGCGTTCTTCCTCGTGGTTGCATCCTTGATCTACATTTCCGGCGCCGGAACGCTGAGCGAACTGATTTCCATGCACACGGTTAAGCTCTCCAGCCAGTGGTCGCTGATGATCTCCGCACTCACCGTGATCGCGCTGTTCATCATGCTGCTGGTGGAAGGTTCCCGTGTGCCGTTCGACGACCCTACCACCCATCTTGAACTCACGATGGTGCACGAGGTCATGGTGCTGGATCATTCCGGACCGAACTTCGGATTCATGCTGTACGCGAACGCCCTGAAGATGACGCTCTTCGCGTCGTTGATCGCGTATTTCCTGATACCGTGGAACATGGGCATTGCGGCAGTAACCGCGCTCTATATCGGGATCATGGTTGTGCAGGCGACGTTTCTGGGTATGGTCGAATCCATTCTGCCGCGCGTTCGCATGACGCGTAATCCCGAGCTGGTCTTCGTGCCGCTTTCGGTGGCGCTGCTGGCGCTGACCGCGTTGATCGTTCTCGGAATCGGAGGTGCATGATGTCGGATATTCTGGTAATCCTTTTCGGCGTGACCCTGCTGGCTGCGTCAACGACCAACATGCTCGGCAAGCTCATCCGTGTTCTTTCGGTGCAGGGCGTGATCCTTTTTCTGCTCACGATGATCAACATCACGGAATTCAACTGGCTTCAGCTTGCTTTTGTGGCGCTTGAAACGCTGGTCTTCAAGGCGATTCTGATCCCATATCTGCTCTCTGACATGATCCGCCGCAACAATATCGTGCGCGAAGTGGAGCCAAAGGTTTCAAACTTCTTCTCACTCTTCACGATGACGCTGATCTTCGCATTCGGTTTCGTGATTGCGCTGTGGACTGGGAAAAATTCGCCCAACGTCGAGCCGTTGCTCTTCGGTATCGCCTTTTCGTCGATCCTGAAGGGTCTCTTCATCATCATCACCAATAAGAAGCTGATCACCCATCTGATGGGCTACCTGATCCTCGAAAACGGTATCTTCCTTCTCTCGCTGGCCGCCTCGCGCGAGATGCCATACATCGTCAGCCTGGGCGTTTCGCTGGATATCCTGCTCTCCATCCTGGTGGCGGGACTCTTCATCAACAAGATCAAATCCACATTCGACGAAGAAGACATCGACACCCTGTCGGATTTGAAGGACTGATTATGCTCATCATCCTGATCATACCCGTTTTATTCACCATTATTGCGTGGTGGCTGCGCAACCCGAAGCTGAACAACGTCCTGACGATTCTGCACGCAGTCGTGCATCTGGCGATGGTTCCCGTTTTGTATTTCCATCCGGGTTTCCCATGGTCTATCGGCTATTTTTCCGTCGATGCACTCGGACTCTTCTTCTACCTGCTCCTGTCGATTCTTTATCTGGCGGCCACAATTTACGGAGCGGGATTTTTGACCCATCCCGGGAGAAGCCACCACACCCTGACGGCTACCGCGTTGATGATGTTCGTGTTCTCCATGGATGGAGCCTTCTTCGCCGATAACCTGGGCCTGCTCTGGGTCTTCATCGAGACCACCACACTGGCATCAGCGCTGTTGATCAACTATGATCAGTCCCGCCATTCCCTGGAGGCATCCTGGAAATACATCTTCATCTGCTCCATCGGTATCGCGCTGGCGTTCGTGGGCATCCTGCTCCTGTTTATCGCCATGCCGCCGGAGTCGTCGCTCACCTTCGCCTGGCTGACAAGCCACTCCGCAGACCTATCACCATTCTGGCTGAAGATTTCCTTCGTCTTCCTGCTCATCGGATTCGGTACCAAGCTGGGACTTGCACCGGTACACGCCTGGCTGCCGGACGCTCATTCCGAAGCCCCGGCGCCGGTCTCCGCGCTGCTTTCAGGCGCGCTACTCAACACAGCGCTGGTTCCCATCCTGCGCATGATGCCCGTAATGCAAACAGCGAAGCTGATGCCGTTAGTGCAAAATCTACTCCTGCTCATGGGACTGCTGTCGGTCTTCATCGCGGCGGTTTTCATCGTGCGCATACACAACTACAAGCGCATCCTTGCCTATTCCTCGATCGAAAACATGGGGATCGTGGTCATTGCGCTCGGCGTGGGTGGAGTCGCGCTCAATGCTATGTTTGTCCACCTCCTGGGGCATTCCATGATCAAGGGGGCATTCTTTCTGATTACCGGCAATGTTCTAAGGCTATACGGCACCAAGGATTTCCGGGAGGTAAAGGGACTTCTTTCGCGTGATCCGCGTACTGGCTGGCTCTGGCTGACGGCTTTTCTGATGCTTTCCGCGCTTCCTCCATCACCGCTGTTCTTCAGCGAGTTTCAGCTTGCACTGGGCATGGTCGGAAACGGACTCGTCTGGCAACTGGCGTTGCTGCTCGTTCTGCTGACCATCGTGGTCTTCGGAATGGCGAAAGTCAGCATGCGCATGACCATGGGTCACGACGACGCAGGCAAGAAGATGACGCTGCCGGCATATCAATGGATCCTGCCAATGCTGTTGCTGGTATCTGGGATCGCGGTGCTGTTTATGCCCGACTTCCTGAAAGACTTGATCGATCAATCGGTACAAATCATCGGTGGATAGAAAACGCCACGTCTTATTGCTGGAAATGCGCGTATAACGCTGAAAATTGGTACTGAACGAGCATCTGGAGCGCTTGTCGATTCACAGGATGGGCGTGTTTTTCTTGACAAATGAAGCGAATAGGTCGTGATGATGTTGTTTATTTCTTCTTCGGCGTCTGCGCTTTTGATCCTGCAGTCGCCGATTTTACTTTAAAATTGCTTGGAATTTTTCCTGCGGCTGGTGCAACAGGGGGTTGAGTTTTCTTCGCCTGTGGCAAAGCACTCGTAGAGGCCGATTTCTCCTTTACGCTACCTGCTCCCTTCGAAGGGGCATTTGGTGCACTCGATGAAGCCTTATGACCAGTCTTTTTCTTGCTCATTTATGACCTCCATGAGAAACATGCAGACGCACATCCGTCTCCAGAAATTCACGACCTATTCTTTGTTAAGGCAACGTACCATCGTAAAGCTGTCAAGCACTATTTAGGGGTGTTTCAAACGGGGTGTTTCAAACAGATTTTTCATTGAGGCGTTTCGGCGCATTGCCTTCGGTGATCGCGTCGTCACAGGTGAACACAAGCGCGAGCATGGGCTTCATCTTGCCTCCACGTCTGGTGCGTGATCCTGTGCCGAAAACAGGATGTTTCGTATATCCCGCATGGGCGGTGCACCGAACAGTCGGCTATATTCGCGACTGAACGGCGACGCGGTGTGTGCACTTTTCCCGGATGGAAGACCTCTTGAATGAGACTATTATTAGGCTCTGTTGCAAACCTGGTGGGTAGAATGGATTTCACAATAACAATCCCGCAGGGATGACAGATATAAGGCTGGGGCGTAAGCCCCGGTTATTTATGCCAATACACGAATAGAGCGCCGGAGGTGCGACAGGTATATAACCAACACGTTATCTGTCGTCCCTACGGGACTTTATCACCTTGTCGGATTCGGTACCCATGGCTTACGCCATGGGCTAAATTCTATCGTCCTTCCAGGACTTCATAATCATCGTTAAGATATTCACCCACTTAATATGCAACAGAGCCTATTATTATCGATTATACAATTGATCTTGCGGTTGAATGAATTATATTGTTGCTATTTCGCCAGAACACGATCCATCGGAAGGATTTCAAACGAAATTGACTTCATCAGTGTCAGGAGCTTCTCCATGTCGGGTTTAACCAGAAGCGATATTTCGAGACCGGGTGAAATGGACAGCAGCATATCAAGCGTACGAAAATCCGAAAGGCTCTTCAACTGAAAATAGAGTTTGCTGATCGAATCTGTTTTCAGGCTCGATATCAGTGAGTTGATATTTTGCACGATTCGGATATTCTGATCGCCAAACTGAATGGATTCGGCAATCTCCTGCGCGTTTTCCGTCTGGGTATGATATAACAGAATCATGTTTACCTCACGATTCTATACTTGCAAACCGGGTGCCAGTGAGATGTTGACAGTGAATCGTGATTAGTAAGGGTTACTCAAGGTTCGACCGGGGGAGGGAAGTGAACGAATTCGTTCGGTTATCCCATGGCGTATTTCATGATCCGACGATTGAGACTGGTTCGCGTGATTCCGAGTAGTTTCGCGGCATGGGTCTTATTGCCTGAGGTTTGATCAAGGGCTTTTCGGATCATCTGTTTCTCGATTTCTTCAAGGCGTTGGAGATTCAAGCCTTCGGAATGCAACGTTATTCCGTGGTTATCGAGAATTGCATCGGGGAAGCAATGCTCATCCAGTTCCATGACATCCGATCCTGCAAGAATATAGGCTTTTTCGACCATGTTTCTCAGCTCGCGAATATTGCCGGGAAAGGCGTATTTACCGAGTCGGCTCCGCACCGATTTCGCAATAGGCAAAGCATCGCGTTTCATATCCCTGGCAGCGTTCGTGGCAAAGAAATCCAGCAGCGGTGGGATATCATCCGTTCGTCCGCGCAACGGCGGGATATGCAGCCCGAAGCGATTCAGGCGGAAGTAGAGGTCCTGACGAAATTGCCCCTTCTGGATGAGCGCTCTGAGATCGCGATTCGTCGATGCGATCACCCGCAGGTTTAATGGGATGTCCCGCTGAGCGCCAATCCTGCGAATACGTCGCTCTTCCAGCGCCCTGAGCAACTTCACCTGCATGGATAATGGCATATCGCCGATTTCATCCAGGAAGAGCGTTCCACCATTGGCAAGCTCGAAGCAACCCTTTCTCGCCGTTTGCGCGCCGGTGAAGGCGTGTTTCTCGTGTCCGAAGAACTCGCTTTCGAAGAGTGTCTCCGGGATCGCGGAGCAATTGATGTCGAAAAATACGCCGTTCGTTGTCTCGTCCAGGTGGTGGATTCCTCGGGCGACGAGTTCTTTGCCGGTTCCGCTCTCTCCTGTAATCAGGACATCGAAACAGGGCTGATCCGCCACTTGCCGCATCTGCTGTACGATCGTCTTCATCACATTGCTTTCTGCCACGACAGGATGTCGCCCCTCTTTCTCCAAGGTGCTTCTGAGCACATCCACCGCGTTTTGAGTAGTATTGAGTTTATGCGATAATTCCATATATTTGCGGGTGCGCTCGATGGAAATCCTGATATCGGTCAGATTGAAGGGTTTCGGGAAGAAATCGGTGGCTCCGGCGCGCATCGCTTCGATAACACTATCGATATCGCCGTGACCGCTTATCATGATGATCGCGATCGAGTTGTCGAGGCCAAGTATTTGCCGCATCAATTCGATCCCGTTCATCTGTGGCAGTTTCAAATCGACGATGGCGATATCAACCTGCTGTTGCTTGACGATCTCGAGCGCGTCTTTTGGCGTTCCGGCCGTGAAGGTACTGAAATCGCAATCGATTAGATATTCACTGATCTCGTCCAGATAACCCTGTTCGTCATCGACAATGAGGATATTGAGCTGTTTCATAAATTCTCCAGTGCCGGAAGCTCGATATCGAAGGTCGTAGATTCGCCCGGAGTACTGTCGCAGGTTATCGTCCCGCCCATTTCCTGAATGATGCCGTAACAGATCGAAAGACCCAGTCCGGTGCCCTTCGTCTCGTCTTTCGTAGTGAAGAACGGTTCGAAAACGGATTGCACATACTCTTCTTCGATACCAGGTCCGTTATCCGTCACGTTCAATCGGACTCGAGTTCCTTCTTTCCGGCAAGTTATCGTGATGAGCTTCGTGTCGTCGAAACGGTCGAATTTCTCTTCCAGCGCATCCTTCGCATTCGCGATCAAATTCAGGAGTACCTGCTCCAGCCGGTATGGATTGCCCAGAACCAGCGCCGGCTCGTCTCCGGTCTTGACGTTCAGCCGGATGTTGTGTTCGCTGCATTGAACCTGCATCATCGAGAGGGCGTTGCCGAGCACTTCCCGCACATCCAGCAGCCGGATCGCGCTGGATTGCTGCTCTCGCGAAAAGAGTCTGATGTGTTCGATGATCTTCTTGATCCGTTCGATGTGCTCGTTCAAGATGATTTGCTTTTTCTCCAGATAGCCGGATGGAAGCGTTTCGTTGTTCAGCTTGTTGTACAGGTTCTGGAGTCCGATATTCAGCATTCCAAGCGGTTGATTGATCTCATGGGCGATGCCGGCTGCCAGGCGCCCAAGCGATTCCATTTTCGATTTCTGGATGAGCAGATGCTGCTGGGTCTCACGTTTTTTCACTTCTTCTTCCACGCGCTGCGTCAGGTCGATAGTCTTCAATCGAAGGACTTCGGCTTCGTGCTCCCGTCTCTGAACCTGTAGCCGGGTCTTGATCTCCTCGACTGCACGGTTTCGTTTCTCTTCATTCAGGTAATCCAGGTGCGCCTGGCGCTTGCGGGTCAATTCGAGAGCTGTTTTGAAATCGTTATCGTCTTCACAAACCTTGATTTTCAGTTCCAGCGCACTGATAAGGTATAACCGGTATGTACCCTCCTCCGAGATTCGGATACACTCATCGAGGTGTTCCATCAGCTTCTTTCGATCTCCGGTAACGTAATAGGTACGGGCAAACGTGAAATGATGTGAGGCCTGTTGCTGTTTCTCGCCTATCTCAAGTGCAAGACGCATACCCTCCTCCAGGACTTCGAGTGAATCATCCAGACGATCCTCGTCATAATAGAGATAGGCGATCGCCTGACAGAGATGAGACAGGCCGGATTTGTCCCCAGTCTGGTCGTAGGCCGCTCTGGATTTTTCGAAGCACTCGTGCGCCTTCACGAAATCCCCCATTCGACGGTAGTATTGTCCCAAACTTGTATTGCCCAGCGCCAGAGATGATACAATCCCGTGTTCTTCGGCCAATTTCAGCACTTCCAGCAGGTATTCTCTGGCGATTTCCTCATCTCCAAGATCGAGATGAATGGTACTGAGGTTGTACAAGATTGTGCATTGCAGTTTGGGAATCGGGAAACGATCCTCGAGATCGAGATTTTGCTTGTAATACTCTAACGCTCTCTGATGATCCCCCCATTGACGATATGTGACACCCAAATTGTTATAGAGACATCGAAGACCGTACCAATATTCCTCCCGCTGCAAGAATGGCTCCGCCTCGAGATAATATCTCTGCGCTTCCTGAAAATTACTCTGATGGAAATGCCCCAGCCCGATGTGCATCAGCGCCATGCCTTCGCCGACACCGAAACCAATTTCACGGGATTTATCCAGTGCTTCTTCCGAAAGCCGAATGCATTCCTGCGGATCGCTGTTCATAAGCCGAAAAGCCTGCGCGATTAAATCGCGTGCTTGTGATAGTGCTTCATTTTGTGATTGATTCATATCAACTCCATGAGAACATACTATTAACAAATGCGTCAATACTTTTCAATACGGAGGTGAACGATTTCGCCCGGATCGAACGATATCGTTCGAATGCTGTTCAGGGAGTCTCGTCCAATATCTTGTTATTACCGCATTTCAGGCGCGTTTTACAATGGCACAACCCCTGCATATTACAAAAGAAAAAACGACGACAGAGGAGACGATTATGCGCAAAGCGATGTTCCTTTCAATATTCATTCTTCTGAGCCTTTCCGTGAAATTGCAGGCTCAATGGGATTCTTACTTCGATAAATGCTATCGATTCAATAATTCAGGTGGATACATCGAGCTTTCCAACGAATCGAATTTCGATTTTACAACCAATATGACGCTGGAGCTTTGGGTTGTTGTCGGCGGATTCGATATGCCGTGGCAAACCCTGATTGCCAAGGGTGACAGTAGCTGGCGGCTCCATCGCTACGACGAGACGGATCAGATCCGCTTCACCTATGGCAGCGCCAGCGTAACCTCTGATCCGGCTAAATGCGACTTCACCAACGGCGGTCTCTTCAGCGGATTCTTCCATCACATCGAGATTATCAAGGGCGGAACGGTATTGAGCATGTACGTTGACGGCGTCTTGCATGACGCAACCATTGTATCCGGGACGTCAACGAACAACTACCCCGTTCGTATCGGTGACAATGCCCAGATGACCGGAAGGTATTTCAATGGCTGGATGGATGAAATCCGTATCTGGAATATTGCCAGGAGTCCCGAGCAGATCACCGCGAATAAATACAACCATTTGAGCGGAACCGAAACAGGGCTTGTCGCTTATTACAAGCTGGATGACGAATCGACCGCCATCGAAGACCATACCGGTAACAACGACGGAACGCTGCACGAAGGCGGCTGGTGGGCAGATTCAGCGATCTCCTACGACTACTCGGTCGAGGATCGTATGCTTCAATACAGAGACGATAAACAGCGCGTGATCTTCAATCCGCTCTGGAGCTCGCCACCATCATCCGTGACCGCAGAGGTCTGGTTCTATCCGGAAGACCTCGCAGCTTCCAACCGCACGATACTCTACCACGGCGATCACGGAGAATTCGAAATCTATACCAACGACGCGACGATCTATGGAAAGGCAACCCTGAATCGCGGAGGCTCCACGGAATCGATGATCCTCTCGTGGGATGGGCTGAATCCAGAGCGCTGGTATCATGTAGCGCTCGTCGTCGATACGAATGGAGAAAGCTCGCTTTACATCAACGGTACTGTAATGGACAGCAGTACCCAAGCGCAGGGAACTGCGCTCAAAGATCCCGACGGCAGCCCGATCTGCGCAATCGGATCGAAGTCCGGATCGTCGCAGTATTTTCATGGCTTTATCGACGAGGTAAGAATCTGGGACGTTCCCAGACCGGCCTCGGAAATATGGGATACACGGCACATTTCCATCACGGACCCCATTGACCATCTGATTGCGAACTACACTTTCAACGAAGTTATCCATCGTCCCGTCTTCAATCTCGCGGGAATGTACAACGCCGTCTGCGTGCAGGTTTCCAGCGAAACGCCCGACCTGAAATCGACCTGCCCCATCGGAGGATTCTACCTCGGGGGAATATACGATGAAGATCAGGAGATTACCTCGACAAATGTAACCGTCTGGGACGACCTAACCATCCCCGCCGGCGAGACCATGACGCTTCTGCCCGGCACGACTGTGACCTTCCAGGATCATTACGGAATTCTTGTTCAAGGTGCGTTGCAGGCGCTCGGAACCGAAGCCGACTCCATCCGCTTCACCATCGCGGATACGACAGGATTCCACAATTTATCCGGAACCTACCCGATTGCGCCGGACGGGAGCTGGGCGGGTATCACCCTCAATATTGCTTCCAGTCAGGATTCGACCATCTTCGATCACTGCATCCTCGACCACGCCAAAGCAGTCGCGCAAATCGGGGACGACGACAATGAACGATTCTGCGGCGGTGCGATGTTCATCAACAGCAACGGAGGCTGGCGGATTTCAAATTCGCGGTTCAGCTACAACTACGCCTACTACAGGGGAGGCGCTCTGTGGATCAACGACCTTTCGGAATGTAGGGTCACAGGTAGCGTATTCAGTTACAACAAGGCGCTTCACGACCAGGAATTCAATCAGGTCATCACCCAGGGTGGTGCAATATGCTTTGGTGAATCGTACTGCCATGTTGAAAACTGCCGCATCGTGAACAACTACTCGAACGGCCTCGGCGGCGGTATTGCCAGCTTCACCTTTCACAGCGAACAACCGGATCCGCTTTTCTCTCCGGTTATCCGCGATAACTACATCGCATATAACTACGCGACAGAAAGCGGCGGCGGTATCGGTTTGCGTGGCGTCGATTATCAGGAAATCGTCATCCACGGAAACGAAATCTGCCACAACGAAGCGCAGTACGGTGGCGCCATTGGCTTCCAAAATATGGGCGATAGCTGGTTTTTCCCGATTGTACAGGATAATATCATCTACGAAAACGAGGCGGAATACGGCGGTGGAATTTACATGTCCTACCAGCGGTCTGAGCACCTGTGGAACAATACCATCGTCGATAACGAAGCGACCGTCAGCGGCGGCGGATTGCATGTCAACATTGTCTGCGATTGCAGTATCGTCAACACGATCATCCGCGATAACGACGCTCCCAGTGGCGAGCAGGTTTATCTCGATGCATCCGCCTGGCATCCCGATTTCCGGCATTGCGATATCGAGGGCGGATTCGAAGGATTCGAAGGCGACGGTACGCTGGATTTTTCCGGCACCTACACCGACTGCTTCGATCTCGATCCCGACTTCATCACGGGAAGCACGCCCTATCAAATTTCCGATACCTCTCCCTGTATCAACCGCGGCGAGGTGTACGACGGTCTCCTGGACACCGATTTCCTGGGTAATCCGCGTGTGCTCGCAAGCCCATCGAGCATCAATTCGACCATCGACACCATCCTGAACACCGCCGATGTCGGCGCTTACGAAGAGCAGACCGGACGTGGACTCATCCCGCAGGATATCACGCTCAGCGGTCAGATGACGATCAACGTCCCCATCGCGATCGCGCAGGGATACACACTGACAGTCAATCCCTATTCAACGCTGCGGTTCACTTCCGATGCGCTTCTCGGAGTTTACGGATCGCTTCAGGCGAATGGAACCCTGTATCAAAAGATCACCTTCAACGAATCAACGGTAGATGCCGGATGGGGCGGTATCTACTTCGGAAATTCCGCGGACAGCAGCTACGCCGAATTCATCAACATCTGGAACGGTAACGATGATAACCCATTCAAGCCGCATGGCGGCAACCTCTGCATCGACGGTTACGATAATCTTACGATCAAGAACTGCATGCTGCTCTACGGTAACGCGGAAAATGGCGGCGCTGCGTATATCCGCGACAGTTATTCCAATATCCTCGGCGGGCTTGTCTTGTATAGCGAGGCAACCGTTTCCGGCGGCGCATTCTACATTATCGATGGCAATCCGGGGTTGTACAACCTCGACATCTTATACAGCGATGCACCTGTGGGCAGTGCAATCCGCACATCGGGAACCGCCGAGCCGGACATCGCGAGCTGTATCATCTGGGACAACGGCGAGTCTCCACTCTCCGGAAACATGGATATCCGCTATTGCTGCGTCGAGGGCGGCGCGGATGGAAGCGGAAATATCAGCGACGATCCGAAATTCTTGGGTAGCGGAGTCAATCCATACCAGCTTACCAGTACATCGCCATGCCTGAACGCCGGATTCATCGATGGCGGATTCCTTGACCTTCCCGATGTCGATTACATAGGTAATCCGCGCATCTACGAACACGCCCAGAGCGTATCGAACCGCGTTGATATGGGGGCTTACGAATACCAGGGGATGATGACGCCGTGGAATATGATCGCATCCGACGGTAATAATAACTACAATGGTTATGTATATCTCGAATGGGAGTTCAATTCCGACTATCAGCCCCTTACCGGTTTCCGCATTTACAGGAACAATGTCCTACTTCAGTCCATCACTTCCGACGCGCGTTCGTATGCTGACTACACCGCCAATCCGGGAGAATTCTATGAGTACTCTGTCGTGGCGTATGCCAGTACTGAATCATCGTCTTCAGACAGCGACTACGGCTACATGAAACCCAACGGGATCATCACCGGTAATATCTGCACGCCGAATGACAATCCTGTCAGCGAGGTGATCGTTTCCGTGTCACCCGCACAGGGAAAATGCCTTAGCATGAACGGTGAATTGACGATCGAGGATCCAGAGTTGGATTCAAGCCAGGATTTCACATGGGAAATCTGGGTGAAACTATCCACAGCGAATTTCTCCATCATGTACCAGGACATCGGGCTCACCGTCAACGCTGGAATGTGGGACGATTATCTGCGGTTTGTTCAGGTCGATACGACGACCATGAGTATAACGACGTTACTCGAGCAGCCGGACACCACGGCGTCCATTGTCGATGACCAGTGGCATCACCTCGCAGTCGTTTACGACGCGTCCCAGCCACTTCTTACGCTCTATATCGACGCAGTGGAAATCGTGAGCGAAGTCGTGAGTATCAGACCAGTTCTCGAGAACGATCTATACGTTGGTGTGGATGGCTCGATCGACGAACTGCGCTTCTTCAACATTGCCCGAACGCAGTCGAAAATCGATTTGCAGCGCAATCTGATCCTGCCGTGGACGGAAACCGGTTTGATCGGATACTGGCCAATGAACGAGGGTGCAGGTGATCATGTATTCGACGGCACCAACTACAGCCATGTCGGAACCTTCACCAGCGGAACCTGGTCGGATGACGAACCCGGTATAGCGCCCGGTGCGGTAACCGACGTCTGGGGTGACTACGCGATCTCGCAGTTGAGCTACGGCTCCGCCACCACCTTCACGGTCACACCATCCAAGGCGGGACACAACTTCCAACCCGAGCAGAGGCTCGTCACGCTAAGCAACAGCAACATCAGCCAGAACGGCGTCGATTTCACCGACAACTCCATGATCAGTGTATCGGGAATCGTCCGCTACATCGATACGCAAGTTCCTGTGGAAGGCGCTTCGATCCTTCTCAACGGCTCGGCGACCGTTCCGCCGACGCTGGTGGATGAAGACGGTGAATTTACCATGGACCTGGAGCATGGAACCGAGGCAACATTGAGCGTCTCGTTCGAGGAACACGAATTCGATCGTGTCTGGGAACTGGGCGCGGTAACCTACCCCCGCACCGGAATCAACTTCTGGGACATCGAGAAAGTCAGCTTTGCGCTACGCATCGTTGGCGGCGACGAGGGGTACCCTATCGGTTCGTTCGATATCCTGCTCCGTGAGATGGGCGATCGCTATTCGCAGGTAGAGGACAATCTCCCCTGGGGTGGCGGAATCGTCGCCATCACCAATGTCCCCCCGCTTAACTACAGTCTCACCGCGACCGCGGATCCCGCTGACGATCCCTTCGGTCTGGGCGTGCTACCGAGCTTCGAGGATATCAGCACGGTCAATGTCGATCTGCGCTACACGGAAACCGCGCCGGATACCGTTAGTATCGTCTGGCACAACGACCTCACGGTCGAGGTGATCTGGCCCACCTCGCTCGACATGAAATACATGGACGATGATACGGAAGAGGAGTACGGTTTCTATGTATTGCCGCAGAACGAGTGGTGCAGCGTGAATGTCCGCGCGTTCGAGGATTACCGCGCCGCCGGAAGTCCCGCCTTCGTTACCTATATCACCGACTGCGACATCCAGATTACCGACGAGGTGGGAACGCAAGGCGAAACGGAGGATAACTTCGACGGAAACAACTACTACACCTACACCTTCGCGCCATACCTGCCCAATATCATTGTGGACGGCCCTCGCAAGCACCAGAACATGCTCGAATTCACCGTACACGACACCGAACTGGATCGCTATGCAACCCAGACGGATTGGGTATTAACGGAAGGCACTCGCCCAATGGAAAGTACCTTCGCAACAACCTCGCCAGAACTGCCTTTCCTCGTGCTGCATGATCCTCCCGGAGATTGCAGCTACAGCTCCTTCAGCCAGACCAGCAGCACCAGTGTATCGATGTCGGTGTCGGCAGAAATGACGTTTGCGAACAACCAGCATCAGACCATGCACATGGGACCTGATTTCTCATTCGACACCGGATTGTTCTACAGCATCGAGACCGAGATAGACGCGACATTCGACATAGGGCAGTCCGTTACCGTAGAGCTGGGCATGGGATGCGATACGGAGACCCAATACACCTTCTCCACAACGGAAGAATACAACACTTCATCGGATAACCAGCTCATCGGGCTGGAATCCGACCTCTTTGTCGGAGGCGCTGTAAACCTGGTTTGGGGCATTACCAAGGAAGTCGCCTGGGTCGACTCGGTCAATTCCGTGAACCTGACGGAGGGGGTAATGGTCTCGCCCAACGGCTTCGACACAATCTACATGTACACCGAGAGCCAGATACGGCTCAGCGTGATCCCCAACCTCATCGCAATTGGTGACACCACATCCGCTGCACTGTGGCAATCCTACCTCGATATGAACGAAGACAACATCGAAAACGCCATTGCGAATCCCAACCATCCTGCAAACGTATCCTTTAACGCCGGCGCGGGATACACTTATGAGGAAACCTGCACGTCAACCGAAGCCAATACATTCTATTTCACAACCACAGTATCGCAGGAATTCGGTATGGAATTCGGCTTCACGGTGAACGGTATGGGAGACACGGGCGGATGGTCGTTCGAAACCGGCGTTACGATCGGGCATTCGATCGCTACCGAAAACGAGATGAGCACCACCTCAACGTTCGTCCTCGCCGATGACGACGAGACAAGCTCCCTGAACTACCTCTCCGACTACTTCACCGTCGATATCAAGACCGATCCGGTTTATGGAACGCCGGTATTCGAGACAATCGCCGGAGCGTCTTCCAACCGCTGGGAACCGAACACGCTTCCGCGCGACGGCGTGAATCTCACCGCGAATACGTATGCGCAATCGGGCTTGGAGGACGGCGATCAGGCAGTATTCCTGCTCAGTCTGCAAAACACCAGCCAAAGCGAAGAGTATCGCCGATACTACCTCACCATGCACCACGACAGCAATCCGGGCGGCGCGACGGTGAAGATCAACGGTGTGCCGCTGGAAGAGCAGATGGCGTTCGATATCGCGCCCAGCAGCGCCGTACAGGCGGTGATGACCGTTGACAGAGGACCGTACGAATTCGACTATGAAGACCTGGCGCTGGAATTCTATGCTCCGGGCGACCGAGGAAACGACGGCCCGGATGGACATTACTTTTACGTGTACAAATACTTCGATGTGCACTGGGAACCGCCGTATAGCCGGGTCGAAATCCTCTTCCCGAATGACGACTGGATTATCAACCAGGCAAACAACGATACGCTGAACGTGCTCCTGACAGGCTATGATATCGAGAAACCCTATCTTGAGTCGCTCCTCTTGCAATATAAGAAAACCTTCAATCGTGACTGGATTACCGCTGCAGTGATTCCCGATTCGGTTCTGACGGAATACCCCTTCTACATACAGATTCCGTGGGATGTCAGTCTGCTTTCGGACGGAGCGTATGAAATCCGCGCCGGTGCCACCGATGCCGTACAAACCGAAAATTACTACTGCACACCCGTGCAGGGTTACATCGACCGTATCTCGCCAACATCGTTCACTGCTCCGGAACCAAGCGACGGCATTCTGTCGCTGGGCGACCAGATTCTCTTGTCTCTCACAGAAGCGATCGATCCGGTGGGCATCGACCCGGACGATATCAGCCTGACGATCCTGGATAATTTTATGCCGCTGAACTGCGATTTCAGCATATTCAACAACGAGATCGTGCTCACGCCAGCGTCCGACATGCTCTGGTGGATGGAAAACCATTTAGTGGAAGCGAGTGTGCAAGGCATCACGGACCTCTATGGCAATCCGCTGGAAGAGGCGATTACATGGGAGTTCTTCGTTAATGCGAATCCGGTTGGGTGGTCGCAAACCAAAGTCGAAGCGATCAAACCACTGGGCGAGGAGATGGAGATCGATATGCAACTGATCAACAGCGGTGGACAGACCTCGTCCTTCGTTATCGAAGACCTTCCCGAATGGCTGACCGTGGATGTCGATGACGGCCAGCTCTACCCGCTGGATAGCCAGAGCCTGACCTTCACGATCAGTGACCAGCTCGGTTACGGAACCTTCCGCGACACGGTCTATGCCGATATTTCGGGTTTGGGAAGAGAACCGTTGGTGTTCGACATCGGCGTCCTCGCCAATCCACCCGCCTGGGCAGCGACTCCGCTGAACAACTTCGAATACTCCATGACCATCACCGGTCAATTGAATATCGAGGGTACGATTTCCACCGACACGAACGATATTATCGGCGCGTTCGTACTCGATCAGGACGGCGCGTACCAATGCCGAGGATTCGCGAGCATACATCACGTGCCGTTTGTCGATGATGCCTACCAGTTTTTCCTGACCGTTCACAGCGACGAAGAATACGGCGATACGCTCTATTTCCGCACTTGGGACTCCTCGGAGAACAAAGAGCATTTCGGGATCGAGCAGTCGTACCTGTTCCTTTCGGGCGCGGTGCATGGGACATCTCTGGTGCCTGTTGTTCTCGATGTCTGTCCGGAGCTTTTCACCACCATCGATTGTCACCGCGGTTGGACATGGTTCTCGGTCAATCTCGAAAACCAGCCCTCGATGCAACTGGACGACATTCTCGGCTCTTTAAATCCCGCACAAAACGACCTGATCAAGAGTCAGACCGAATATGCCCAGTATATCGATGGAACTGGCTGGGTCGGTTCGCTGTCGAGCATCGTAACGACGCAGATGTTCAAGATCAAGCTGGCAGAGCAAGGCGATCTACAATGCAATGGCCTTCTCGATGATCCCCAAACCACCGCGATCAATTACGGTAGCGGATGGAACTGGATCGGATACCTGCCGCACCTCAGCATCAGTATCAACCAGGCACTGGCGGACATGCCAACCCTCGTTTCGGGTGACCTGATCAAGAACCAGACCGGGTATTCCCAGTATATCGAAGGATACGGCTGGTACGGATCGCTGCTGTTCATGAATCCGGGTGAAGGCTACATGCTGAAGACTGCCGGAAGCGGTTCCTTCTACTACCCCGACTACACGATTCCGCGATCATTGCAAACTCTTGAACAATATGCACAGGATAAAGTCAAAGCGCCGCGGGACGTCACCGGATGGGAGATCGATCCGCTGGATTACGAGTATTCTTCCAACATCACTGCGGTCGTTCAAATCGACGATGAGCTTCAGAACAGCGAGAATTACGTTCTGGGAGCATTCTGCGGAGACGAATGCCGCGGCGTGGCGTCGTTGGTGCAGGTAATGGATCAATGGACATTCTTCCTGACCCAGTACGCGAACACGATCGGCGAGACCATCCGGTATCGCATCTATGATCCAGATCAGGATGTCGTTTACAACGCCGATGAAGCCATCGTTTTCATCAGCAATCAGGTTCTCGGCAATCCGCTTGAGCCGTACGTGTTCCACGCGGAAAGCATCGGATTACGGCCACCCCAAAACGTACAAATCGAGGTTGAGATGAATGAGCTTCGGATCACCTGGGATGCCGTCGCTGGAGCTGGCTCCTATCGCGTCTATCGATCCGAGTCCCCCGATGGACCTTGGCTTGACGTGAGTGGAGAGGGGATATTCATAGACGTTCGCTCCGCAGTTCGCGATTCGGACAGAGTGCGTTGGACCATCGAGCTACCCGAAGTTGGATTGGGATTCTTCCACGTTACATCCGATACGGAATTATATACCAGAACAAGAACGATCCAGCCTGCTGCCGAGAATACCAGTGTGAGAAAGGAATAATCTCACGACACAGCGTTTCCTCGTTCAATTGCCTGCGAACAGCCTTGTATCAATGATACAGGGCTGTTCGTCAGACTGTTGACGAACCTGAGCGGGAGAACGTTCAGGTTCGTTATTTTCTTGGATTATATCGATGTTTGAGACAATTGAATTGGATCGATGAAGTATATCACCGACAAATGCCGTAACTGGCTCAGAAATGCAGGAAGTGGAGAGTTGATGATTATAAAGTCCTGGAAGGACGATGGAATTTAGCCCGCATGGGGATTCGATTTTGCAAGCAAAATCACAGGCGTAAGCCATGGGTACCGAATCCGACAAGGTGATAAAGTCCCGTAGGGACGACAGATAACGTGCTGGTTATACACCTGTCGCACCTCCGGCGCTCTATTCGTGTATTGGCATAAATAACCGGGGCTTACGCCCCTGTATGATTTCAGCTTGCTGAAAACATGAATCCCCTACGCGCCTAATATCTGTCATCCCTGCGGAATTGTTATTGCGAAATCCATTCAACCCACCAGGTTTGCAACAGAGCCTTTTTTTTTACGCTGTAACCAAGTCTGACCACAGCTCTGTGCACCGACATGATCGAACAGTCCTTACCCGTAGCACTACGCAACTCCTCAAGTGTTGCATCCGGTTTATTTTGGATGAGTTCATCCAATTCTTTCAAGGCCTCACTAGTATAAATCGCTACTCGGTGGCCTCGGGGTTTGGGAGCGGTTGTGCGATCGCTTTTATACTGCCTGTACCATCGCTGGAAGGTGCGGGAACTTATTTCGAACAAATCGGCAATTTCCGATTGTGTTCCCTTGCCTTTCTCATAGGCAGTAAGTGCTTTTTTGCGTACTTCGCTTGTTGATATCTTCATGGTGCATGATGTACAAAGCGTGTGCGTCATATCAAGCGTGAAATGCTCTAAATGACAGTGAATTCGAAATATGGAACCATCGGATCAGCTATACCAGTATTCAAGAGGCGTATCGAAGTTGCCAAGCTTATCCGCTATCTTGGTGAGGAGAATTCCATTTCGGAACTGGTTCAGCTAGCGAGTGCTATTGAGGAACACTATACGGAACGGATTGAAGGCGCAAAGGTCAGAGAGGTAGAGAGGGAGTAATAAGGGCTATTATATTTCCTATGCACAAATCACCAAGTATCCATATGTAAGTTGACACCCTTCTTTCCATCCTGTAAAAAACGATTGAGCGGTCTCACAGGTGTTTGGTGTGTGGGATGTTGCGCGTTATCTCAGAGCGTTTTTGCGGCCCGTGTGCAAAAACGAGCGCCAAAACGTGAAAACGCGAAACTGCATCGCCATTTCGTTCAGGTTTTCATCCCTTCTCTGTATCGCTCTCGGTGTTCCAATTCAGTAGTCTCTGTCTTGACATTTCGAATTGCTATACAAGCGTCGGTAGATTGCATTTACATTTCTTCAATGATTTGATCCTTCAATATCTCGCTCTGATCAATGATCAATTCAAGTCCATACCGACTACAATGCTCTACACCCTCTTCGATTGCCTTTAGTGCTTCCTGATACTGTTTTCTGGCAAGGTGTAGTTCTGCCAGATGCATATACGCCCAGGCAAGACTGTCCGGTTTTTGTGACTCGATTGCAAGTTGTCTGAACGTGGCGAGAGCTTCTTCTCCTTTGTCGAGATCCCCCTTCCGAATGTAGGCTGCGGCGATATTTCCGAATGAGACACAACGGCAGCCATCCGGATCGGCAATATCTGAATACTCTATCGCTTTGAAGCTTGACTGAAGAGATTCTTCAAACCTCTCACATGACAATAATATAGAGCCTTCGTTGCAATACGCGCTCATAAGACCTTGCATAAACTGGATCCGCTCACATACTTCTTTCGATTCCCGGCTTGCTTCGAGCGCTTCTTCCAGTCTTTCAAGGTTACAGAACAACATGGAACGTGTTTGCTGGATCATCTGAATATGATAATCATCCCCAATTTCTCGAGCAGTCTCAAGCGCTTCATTGAGAGTGGCTTCGGCTTCTTCCAGTTTGTTAGCATAAATCATGATCGTACCAAGAGAATTATCAAGATTCACGACCGCCCACTTGTTTCCTGTTTCGATACTGAGTTTCCGTGATTCTTTGCCGTATTTGATAGCTTTATCATAATCCCCCCGCCAGAAATATACGCTCATGATATTCGCCAGGGTTGCTTGCAGACCTTCTTTGTGACCACTTTGCCTGAAATACTTCTCACACTCGAGTTTCATTGAAATGCTTTCATCGATACGTCCAAATCGATCAAACACGAGCGATTTATTCATGAGCATGCTATGATATCGATTCTCCAATCCAAGCTCTTTCGCAAGGGCCATGCCTTCATCCATGAGTTCTAATGACAACTTGATTTGCTCCGAATTTCCACTGCTCAGCGTTGATGAGTAATTCAAGATCGTTTCAAGATACCTGAATCGGTCTGGACTGTCATTCATCGAATGGTACAGATAAGCCCAAAGCTTAATGCTCTTCTTTGCCTCCATCTTATAGTGCAAGATTCCAGCGATCTGCCAGAGGGTTTGAGGTTTGAACTGCTCCGGTGTTTCGATATACTTCTTAAGCGACTCGAGAAACGTTATGTTGGTGTATTTCTCAATCTGCACCCAATAGGCATAGTACTCGAATTCGATCTGTTTATACGCATAGAACAGGAAGTTATCCTCGAGGAGCAGGTCTCGCAGCATTATCCACTCGCCAGCCTTGGCGTATTGCCAGGGAGACTCAAGCATCCATCTCGAAACCGTTTCCAGACCGTAATATTCCGCCAGTTGAATTCGATATCGACGCTGATTTTCGAAGTCGGCAAGGTATTTCTCTTCGATCGCCTGCCTGAAATAGCTGTGTGTTATAACAAGCCGTCCAGAGTTCATTGAGATCAGATGGCGTGAAGCATAGAATAAGGGTGACCAGATACCCGATGCAAGTGGTTGCCCATTTTCTCCAAGCAAGTCCAGGAGTTCTGCTTCCGAAAGCCCCGTACGGGACGCCCAAAGGTAGCAAAACGCATCGCGTACCAGGTTGCGATCTGTGCCGACGTAATCACGTTCAAGTCGATCGAGTATGAGGAGCATCAATTGGGGTATCGATTCTGTTTTAAGGAATGCAGTAAGTTGCTCCTTAAGTGATTCGAATTTTCCCTCGAGCCGCAATTCTTCCAGCAGAAGTTTCAAATACAGAGGACTATCGGTATGATCGGATTCGATCATCTGCTGAATAGAACCGGGATCCAGACTCTTGTGGCACCACCGCAAGAAACCCTCGATCATCTGTTTCTTGCTTTCTATAGTAAAAGGCATGATTTCCAATTGCTGCGCATTCCGCTTCACCAGTTCAGTGAATGCCTGTCCTTCCAGACTCGTAACAATCAGACGTACGTTGGAAGGAATCTCCATCGGCAGCCATGTGAGGCTCGATACACCGGGTTTGTCTTCCAGTTGGTTCAGCGAATCCAGTATGATGACGCACCTTTTCTTACCGGATACCCGCTTAAGCCATCGTGAGAGCGTTTGAGCGTATTCGGCAGGATTCTGCGGGATTTCATCGTGAATATCGTACCACTTCCGCAAATCGCCCAAAAGTCGCCACAGCAAATTTTCAATGTCGCTCGAGAGTGGCGTGGAACCGATGAAATGTATGAGCACGTTGTCATTGGGATGGGTTTGACGATACTCTCCCGCCCAGTTTGCAACCATCGATGTTTTCCCGGTACCGGAAGCCCCGGATATCAGGAGGCATGATTCGCTTCCTTCGATGAATCGATTTATCTGCTCGAAATAAAGGGGACGTTTGACATACACGGTCGATTTCTGCATCGACACCGCGTGGTGGGCGATACGCTCCATCTCAAAGGGATCGACGGTCTGATCTTTCGGGAAGAGTTCGTCAATCATTCTGCTCATATCCTCCGTAACCATCTCTACGAGTTCGTCAGGCGTTGAGAATATCCGTGTGACCGTATCGGAAGAGTTTTCAATCTTTTTTTTCAGATCCTGGAGTTTGACCCGCCTTTCCCGAGCTCGTTGCTCTGCTCGATCGATACCCATCATTTCAATTTCCTGATCTGTAGGTCCTTCGATGTACATTGATATCTCATCATCGGGGATTGATTCAAGCCAGGCGGGATCACGGAAATAGAAAAACGCCTTGCCCTGCATCTCCTTGTTGTTAAGCACGCCGTGAAGAATCTCGAGTTCGGTAACCGAACGCTCCCGATGCTCCGCAAGCCAGTTCTCCTTCCGGACAAGTTCCTCGTCGATTTCTAAAGGGACCCATCCGTATCGTTCACCAAGAATTCCAATGAAAAAAGGCCGACAACGTTCAACTTCATCAAGACAGATCGGCAACACTTTTCCTTCAGCTTGCTGCTCATTCGTTATTCCCCATCGCAAATCTACTTCACCCCAGGTTACTCCTCGTGCTTCGCATTGCTGTCGAAGTTTCGGAAACGCGTGCTTGACGAGGTGGTCGCGCTCCAGGACCATATCACGGAACGTTGATGAGATAAATACTCGCATTTCTCGCTTATTCCCAGACATGCTACACCTCCGATATATCCTGTTCGAACATCTGCTCGATGATGTCGAGATTGCCAAACACGATATAATAATTATCCAGATCGTTTCTTGAAACCCATTGAAATGCCGAGGATTCGCTGTTCAGGATGATCTTACCTGTGTACTCGGCTTCGAAATAGAGATTCAAATAATGAGGATCCCCCTCCTGCTTGGGTAAACTGTCCTGGCAGGCGACCAATTCGATCTCGCCTATATCGAGATCGGTTTCTTCCTTCAGCTCGTTAGCACATGCTTCTTCGAGCGTTTGTCCGTAATCAACCTTTCCACCGGGCAGGCACCATGCTCCTTCGCCATAGTTTGTTTGAGCACGTTTCAGCAGGAGAATCGAGTTGTCCTCATTACGCAGGATAATCCGAACCGCCACGATTGGTCTTCTATTCATACTCACTTCTCCCTCTAATAATTTCAAAACCCAAGCCGGCAAGCAGCGCCGGTATCTGGCGAACAGCGTTCCTGTCGTATTCCCTAATCTCTTCGAGTAAATCGTTCCAGCCGATCAGCCAGGGTGTTTTCTTCTGTTGTGGATATTTCTCGGGTGAATACACCCAGCCGTCTTTCAACCGATTTAACGACCATCTACCATGCTCCAGTTTCGAGAGTCGTTCTATCTCATCATCCGTGAAGGTTATTGGAACAATCTCCGATGGTTGTCCTCCTCGAAATCCAAATCCATTGGAGAGTAAATTGAACATCCAGAAAGCTGCCTGATTCCGATTGGAAGCCTTGTACGTCTCCGGTAACAGCTCCCACGGAGCCATCGAGTCCGAAGCGGTCTTTCCATTCTTGATTTCTTCTTCGAGATAATGATTGTGTATTTCACGGGCGATGCTTTCAAAATCTGATTCATATAATGGACTATCATTTTGATCATTAATAAATGCGACGATCGTATCTGCATCTTTAGGCAACACAATCAAGCCCTCGTGCTTTTCCCATTCCGGGCTGTGATACACTTCCTCGGCAGCGCCACCGGACTCTTGAATCAGCGCAACTTTCGCCCCCATAGCCAACGCCAGGCGGTACTCCAGACCAGAGATCGTTCCGCCACCATAGCCAATCAATTTAATATCACAATATGGTAACAGATCACTCCAGTATGCCAGCACCTGTCCGAAAGAAAAGTCATCGTCGTCCGTAACAATCCAATCGTCATATCCTTCATGCTTGAGTTGATCCGGCACATTGGAGTGAACATATCCATGCAATCTGATTAACTTGCAGCCTTCCGCTTTTATTTTCAGCACCGCATCTCCAATGCATCCGGGAATGCCTGTATTGGTTCCACCGCTGATAATTATCGGACTTCCCCACCGAAAACCGCGGTAAAACGAATCGGTCATCATCTCTCGGGTCTCGTCATCGAGAAAATCGGATTTTCCTGCGATGATATAGTGTTTTCCGCCGGCAGCTTTTTTCCGATAGATAATCATATAAGCAAGGCCCAGTATTTCGACTGCCCATTTCCATCCACGATCATCCAGAAGCTCCTGTAAAGCAGTAAGCGTTTTCCTCTCCTTCAGCAACAATCCGATCGCACGATTCGTTTTCTGCTTGCAGATAACATCGATAGCCTTGATATAGGAAAACATCGCGTCTTCCCATTGATTCAGACAGAGTAATAATCGACCCTTTATCAGGTATGACTCGATTCTGGATTTGTAAATATCCAGATTGGTTGAACACTGCTCAATCGCATTTTGGATCATGGGTTTGAGTAACTCGCAACAATCCGAATCACCACGAAGCAGACAGCATTCGATGTAATCGACAATATACCGCGGATTATCCGGTTCGAAATGGAATGCTATTCTCAATAACGGAAGCGCTTCATCCATATCTTTTTCAATGAGTGAAGTCCCAAGCAAATGATACGCTTTGGTCAGAATCTTGAAACTCTTCGGGTTCATCAAACGCAGATTATCTATATTTCCGGATGTAATCGAATTCGCCTCGATGATCCTCTTCAGAAGAGATTGCCCTTCAGAATATTGGGAATCTTCTTTGTTCATCAGCAGGGCTTCTGCAAGATAGTAGAGCGCTTCATCCGGTGGTTCTTTGTTGAAATCGATATGATTTCGTAGAACCGTGATAACTTCATCGTATTGATCGGTTGATCGATATAGTCGAGCCTGTCTGATGGCGATTTGAGCCATTCGAGCAGGATCAGACTCGCTTGACTGAATCATTTCAAGCGTTTGTTTCTCGGTCTCGAACTGCTTCTGCGTGAACATCTCGGGAGCGCTATCCTTGTATGTTTGCAATGTGTTCATGAATTTCTCGAACGATTCATCAGCCTTTTCGAGAATCGCCGCCAACCGCGCGGATTCTCGGATAAATTGGGCAGGAACCTGAATCGGTGTCTTGTAAATCAGGTCATGGATTATATCCGCCCAGGTGTGTTGCAGTAGCGTGCGTATCTGTATCTCCGCTTTGAGATTACGGCACGATTTCGGAACTCCAATCCCGAGAATTTTTTCTTTATCTATTTCAACGATAAAATGGACGGACAGGTATCCGAATTCCTCACTTCGTAATCGAGAACTTGCATCCAGGCTATTTGTTTTATCTACAACAAATTCATCGCAGATGAACCTGCAAAGGCGCTGTACCTGCGTATTGGTGTGGCATACAATTCGACCACCACAGAGGTCTGTAAGCTGGTGAACCGGGTCGATATGTTTATCCGCTTTTCTCAGACATTTTTCAGCGAAACTCGATACTGACTTCGGTCTTGTCTGTATGATGGCAAGTGGTGAATATATCTCAGATGCCCGGAATAATATCTGCTGAAGCACATCAGCCAATTGGATGTAATTCTCTCGATCCTGTTGATATTGCTTTACCTGATTATGAAACCATTTTTCATTGTTTCTCATTGCTGCTCCGTTATTTAAAACCTGATTTTCTGAATCCTACTCGGTGAGTATTGTTTTCGGGTAGAACGGTGTCTATATATTTCTTCACATAACAAGTATCAGTGCAGTGTATGGAGTAACAGGATAGGCTTGAAATAAACCGTACTTCGCCGATAAAAGCGAGAAACGCGATCATGCTGGAGAACTACTACTTTCCGTTCAGGATGGAACTGGCTGGGTTGAGCCAGATTACCCGCAGCCCGGAAACTAAGTTAACTGACAACGGCAAAAAAAAATTCAGGACGATTCACTCGCAACCTTTGAGAAACGACGGGTAGCACCAGAGCCTTCGTAGCCAAGATCGAAACCCGCACCAAGATCAACGGTCACGCGCTGGAAGGCGACATCAAGCTCGAGACCACCGACATCATCGCGGAGGTCACGGAGCTTCCTGAAGAGGGTGTCATCGGAGAAGTCGTGGCATACGGTGGGAAGCTGTATGTATGGAGTGGGGAGAAGTAGAATCGCGACCATCACAGGCCTGAATCGCGTGATTCGGGCCTTTCTATTTGCCTTGCTATCAGCAGAATAGCTTCATTTGTGCCAGCATGTTTTCCTTGATGGAAAAACTGCCGTCACTTGCAACTTGAAAGATTGACTACATGAATGTGTTTGATGGTGCGAGAGATAAGGGCATTTCGTGTCACTTCAAGAACTGGAATTAAGGAAAACATGCTGTCACAAAGTGGAAAATGAATGTGTCACTTTACAGTCACTTCACAAGGTGTCACTTTACAAACTAATTGCTGGAAAATAATTTATATGATTTAAGTGGTGGGTGATACTGGATTCGAACCAGTGACCTCATCGATGTGAACGATGCGCGCTAACCAGCTGTGCCAATCACCCACTCGGAAAAAGCAGGTATAAAAAAAAGTGGTGGGTGATACTAGATTCGAACTAGTGACCCCTTCGATGTCAACGAAGTACTCTAACCAACTGAGCTAATCACCCACGTCGTTGCGAACGTGTTTGGAACATTGCCAAAAATCGTGATTTGGTGTCAAGGAATTTTCGCGCATTCCGCGATAACCTCATCCCGAAGTCGGATTTCCACATCTTGAAGCGAGTGGAGGCATGGCGTGGAGTATGCTGAAAGGATGAAAAAACCGCCCCGGATAGGGGCGGTCATTCATGAAACGGTTTGGGTATATATGATCCCGAGTATCACATTAGCACTGAAAGCAGAAGTAACCAACTAAAGCTTTCAGGCATACCAGCTCATATGATACTACTTGAGAAGGATCATCTTCTTGGTGGCAGTATAGCGTCCGGCTTTCATCTTGTAGAAATAGACGCCGGAGCCTACCTGCTTGTCGTGATCATCCTTTCCAGCCCATACCAGATTGTATTCACCCTTGTCAAGTTTTTCGTTAACCAGGGTTTTAACTTTCTGTCCCTTGATGTTGTAGATTTCGATGCTGACATCGGAATCCTCAGCGAGCGAGAAGGCGACATGGGTTTCCGGATTGAACGGATTCGGATAGTTTCCGCTGAGTTCTGTGACAAACTCGGGAACATCCGGAACGCTGTTTCCTCCGCCGATGGCCGAGATGGTAATCACGGTTTCGGTAAGGAATGGATCGTTGGATGTGATCACGATTTCGCCGCTATAGGTTCCTTCATGATCCGGTGAGAAGACCAGCGTGAACAGCTGATTGCTCTGCTCAACGATCGAGAAGGTGTAGGTTTCTCGTACCGTACTTTCTTTGCTTCCCTTGTTGTTACGGACTTGATCCGTACCCTGAAGCGTGAAACCGTCGTAAGTCACGATATTTCCATTAAGTGTGTCATTACCGTAGTTGAACACCGTGAAGTCGAGCGCCAGAGTCTCATTCACTTCAACATTGCCGAAATCGAGTTCGACATCCGACAGTGAGATAATCGGCGCAGGGTCGGCAGCGGGAGCCGGGAACTGAATGTAGTCGATCCAGGCTTTATCGTATCCACTGCTGAGCGACCCATCCTTGCTGTAAGTCCAGGAGAGCAGATGGAATCCGGACGAGATCGGATAGGTGACCATTGCCCAGTTCAGCTGACCGGAGAAAGAATCGATCTCTTCGCCATCGATCTTGAAGATCAGGAAATCGTATCCGACTTCGCTCGATACGCGATAGAAGAATGCAACCTCTCCGTTTTCCGCGATATCCACGTTGATGGAGGCGGTTGTATATTGGTTGTGAGAAATGGTGCCCGATTGAAGGCAGTAATCGCCCTCGTAGGCTTCTTCCTCGTTAAGTTGCCAGTCCGCTGAACCGGTGAACTCCCAGCCGAACTCTTCCAGACCGTTTTCGAAGTCCTCATCCATGAGCGACACGGACGCGGAATAGGTCGTCTGAACAGTGTAAAGCTCGCTGGAATAGCCGAATCCGAGTGGAATAGCAGTTCCTGCGGGGACTTCTTCCGAGAGCGTTACGATGAACATAGCCTGGATGTAGCCTTCCGGATCGATCGGATCGGTCTCGACCGTGTTTTCGTCGATCGTGACCCAGGGATTGTTGCAGACCAGTGTTGCGTTGCCGGCAGGGGCTTCTGCGTGACCGGTATTATAAACCGTGAACTTGAGCGCTACGGTTTCGCCCGGATCGATAATGCCGTTGTTGTTGCCGGATGCGTCGAATACGTCCATCTCGCCGAGGTCGAACGCAGGCGCGTTTACGGTCACGGTGTTGTTGACGGTGAATTCCTGCGTCTCGTTGTCCCCGTTTGTGCAGGTGACGACCGTCTCGAAATTGAGCTGATACTGGTCCGGGATGTTGCCTGCAATCTGAATCGCGAAGGCGTCTTCCAGAACGACCTGCTGGTCACTGTCAAGCTGCGCGAGTTCTTCGGTGTCGTCGGTAACAGTCACATACTGATCGTCGATCGCGATGGTCGCCACCAGGTTGGAAGCGTCGTCACTGCCGACATTGTACAGCGGCAGGCTTAGAAGAGCGCTCTCGCCGTAAGCAGGTGTATTGTCGCCATTATCGTTGTAGGTGAAGTCACCGATCGAGATGTAGGCTCCCTCATTGGGAAGGAGCGAGATCGTATTCGTATAGGTGGCTTTATTATAACCGGTTATCGTAAGTGTGAGATCGGAAGGCTGATCGGGAACATTCACCAGATTGAGCGATATATCGCCGTTCGAATCGGTGTACCCGGCTCCGAGGATTTCTCCATCGTATGTGAGCGATACCATCGCGTTTTCCACATCGGTCTCGACGTCGAACGTATCCAGCCCGAGGAAGAGTTCGCTCATGTGTGTGACTTCGAACTCGGTCGGCGTATCGGTACGAACCTGAAGCGAGGCATCGCCGAAGATATGCCAGGTCATGAACATGTCCACGCCGTCGCTCGGATAGTCATCCATCATGGAGCAGGAGCCGTTGAACCACAAACCACCGATCGTGCTCTTCTCTTCATTGGTAAGCAGGATGACGTATTCGTCCTGAGATTCCATCGGCGGCGCCCAGTCTTGGTTGACGGATGAAGCGTACATGGCGACCGCGCCGGTTGGATTGCCGGTGGTGCCGTTTGTCGCACGAAGCCATGCTTCGGCGAAGCATGTGAGACCGGTGAAGTTACCGTTCACGCAGGCTACCGACGAGATGAAGGGCAGCATATTGTCGTTGGTAAGGGCGTTGACGTGGCTGTTCGAGAAACCCGTCGAGACCCACGTCGTGTTCGAGCCGTGACCACAATACATCACTTCACCGCGTCCTTCGTTCAGCGCGTTGGTGACCATCGTGGCGTTTCCGCCGTTGTTGTCGTATATTTCATCGATTTCGGTGTAGGTGTAATCGAGGAACTGGGTGCGAAAGTTGCCGATATGTGCAAAGTCGGATTCGCCTTCGTCACCCTGATCGGAGCCCTGGCTGGAGGCGATACCGGTACCCTTGTGGAGCCATTCGCCATCGACGATATCGCGTTCGTAATAGATCGTCCGTTCGACCTGTGTATCCACCTGCGCTACAGTCTCGGCCGAGAAACGCCCCACGAAGATATCGGGGTAATTGTCGTTTCCTTCCAGGAGGCTGTAGGACGGATCGGAGCCACCTGATTCATACGAGCTGATGCTGTATGTGAATGTAGGTATCTGGCCCGAATCGCCAACCAACTGAACGAATGTCAGGTCGTTCTCGTCATAGTATTCCTGGATATAATCCAGCACATTGTCTTCATCCGATCCAACTTCGCTAATGGGGATGAGATCGACGAGGAAACCCTTTTGCGTCTTCCAGTCAACGTACGGCTGGATTGCGTCCATGAAGTTATCGTAGCAGATTACCAGCATGTGGTTTCCCAGCTCATCGACAGCGTCGTAGCGGGGAGGTGTGAAGTTGATGAACTGTCCTTCGTAGATCGCCTTGAAGTATGGGTTGATTCCGGCGTGTTCGCGAACTTTCACGTTGCGGTCGTCCATGCCGACGCGATCGATCGCGATGGTCATGGAATGATAAACGCGCAGGGTCTGCGTGGCGGGATTGTAGGCAAACGGGTAGGCGTTTACCACGATACCGCGGACATCGCGCATGATGTACGGCTCGCCCAGCTTGACCATGTCTCCGGGATAAAAAGCGTTTTGCCGATAGATGCTCGAGAAGGTGTAGGGTACTGTGGCAGGATCGACCGAACGGGAGATTGCCCCACGCGAAGGAGCGATCGCCATCTGATAGTCGGTATAATCGCTGGAGATGACCTTAGCTTCCATGCGCGCGTCGTCGCCGATCGCGATACTGCGGGTGATTTTCGGAAGTTCCGGTTCTCCGGCAGTGTAGGTGCGGCTCTCTTTCTCGAGCCCCAGCCGGAACATGGTTTGTCCGTCGATCTCGACAGGATTCCGATCGAATGAGCCGAAGCTGTATTCGATCACGACACGTTGTTCGCTCGACGAGACTACGTTCACATCAAACGAATTCTGGTTGATTTTGACACTTTCCGCCGTCATGCCGAGGGCAAGCAGAAGCATCAGGATCAAAAACATACCTTTTCTCATAATTCCTCCAGAGGTTGGCGCCCACACATTTCGAATGGGCGCATCTCTATATTTATTATTTGATTAACAACATTTTTTTCACGGAAACATAGCGTCCGGTCTTCATCTTATAGAAATAGACGCCGCTGCCGACCTGATGGTCGTACTGATCTTTCCCTTCCCAGACGATCGAATGAGTACCGGCTTCCATCTTTCCGGAGACCAGTGTCTTCACTTTCTGTCCGAGTATGTTGAATACTTCAATGGTTACGTCGCTCTTGTCCGCGAGCGAGAAGGAGATTGTCGTCTCGGGATTGAACGGATTGGGATAGTTGCCTTTCAGTTCGTTCGCAAACGCGGGAACGTCCAGTTCTTCTGCGCTCAGGATAATGCCGGTAGCGCTGATCTCGATTATCGAGTTCTCCGCGTAGGGATCGTTGCTGGTCAGGATGATCTGACCGCTGTAATCCATTTCTTCCGTCGGCATGAACTTGATGGCAAATGTATAGCTTCCGGCTGCCGGAATGGTGTAGGGATAGGTTTCACGGGTCGCTTTCATTGCCTTTGCGGAACGTGCCCGGTCAACAGATTCAACAACCGTGAAGCCGTCGTAAGTCGTGATGGAGCCTGCCATCTCGGCGGTACCGTAGTTATAGATCGTGACGTCGAACATCAGGCTGTCGCCGACATTGACTTCGCCAAAGTCGAGTTCTTCGTCGCTGACCATATAGATCGGAACCGGATCGGCAGGAATGGACGGGAATTGAATAAGGTCGATCCAGCCGCAGTCGCTACCGCTGCTGAGAGATCCATCCTTGTCGAAGGTCCACTTGAATGTGTGTGTACCTTCTTCAACCTCGTAAGCTGTTTGTGTCCAGTTGATCGACCCAGACCACTCGTCCATCATGTTTCCGTCAATGTAGAACTGCAGGAAGTCGTATTCGACTTCGCTGGAGACGCGATAGAAGAATGATATTTCGCCGTCGGATACGACATCGACCGAAATTTCCGCAGTGGAAGTCTGGTTGTCGTTGATATTGCCCGAAACCAGGCAGTAGTCGCCTTCATAGACGTTGGTTTCCGTGAGGCTCCAATCGACGTTACCGGACATCTCCCAGCCGAACGTATCCAGCCCGTTCTCAAAGTCTTCGATCATTTCGGAGACGGTCAGACCGTAGGTGATCTGGAAGGCATATTCGCCGGCGAAGATACCCAGTCCGAGGTTGATATCGGCGCCTTCTGGTACATCCTCCGAGAGGGTGACGATAAACATGGCTTCTTCGGTTTCATCGATCGCGAGTTCGCCCACTTCATCACTGCTTTCGTCGATAGTGATCCACGGGTTTGTGCAGATCAGCATCGCCAGGATTTCGGGAGAATCGGCGTGTCCGTTGTTTGTGATCGGGAATTTGACCGCGGTGGTCTCGCCCGGATCGAGCTGTCCGTTGTTGTTTCCGGAAGCGTCGAAGACTTCCATCTCGCCGATGGTGAAGTCGGGCGCGTTCGCGGTGATGGTGTTCTCGAGTTCCCATGTCTGGGCTTCGCCGTTCACTTCGCCTTCGATCGTGATGGCGAATGTGAAGGCGTGCTGATCGGAGACGTTGCTTGCGATATGGATTTCAAAGGCGTTTTCGAGCGTAATCGCTTCGTTGGAAGTGATTTCGTCGAGCGTCTCTTCGTTGTCGGTAATGGTCATGTATTCGTCATCACAGGTGATGGTTATTGTCATGTTGGATGCGGCATCGTTGCCGACGTTGGTCAGCGGAAGTCCCAGGAACGCGGAATCGCTGTATTGCGGAACGTCGTCGTCGTTATCGACGAAGATGAATTCATCCGCGATCAGGTAAGCGCCGTCGCTGGGTACTACCTGCACGGTGGTGATGACCGGCTGACGATTCTGCGCCGTGATGACGAGCTGTGCGTCGCCGGGTTCGGAGAAAGGCTCGATGTCGAGGGTGATCGTACCGCTGTCATCCACAAGGCCGACACCGTAGGTCTGACCGTCCATGGAAAGGCATACGTACGAGTAGGGATCGGCAGTGACTTCGAATGTCGTCAGACCGATCAGGATCTGCTCGTTGAATTCGACTTCGTTCTCGGACGGAACGCCAAGGTAAGGCGTGACGGAAGGCTCGCCCATGAGCGTGTATATTTCCCAGTAGTAGCTCGCGCTACCGCCGCCTTCGACGACCGCCAGGTTGCCGCACATGATCATCGCGCCACCCGTAACGAACCAATCGGCTTCGGGCTCGTTGTGATCATGGAAAAGTCCGTCATAAGCACCGCGGCCGGTTGCGTCGTACGTGGGATTGGTAACGATACTTCCAGAGCCGACACCCCACCAGTAGTCTTCATCCCAGTAGGTGCTGTTGGTGCCGCCGATGTATCCGATCGCGCCCTTGTCCTCTGCGCGAAGCCATGCTTCACTAAAGCAGGTAGTCACTTGAAACTCACTGGTCGAGCAGCAGTTGCCGACAACAAACGGGTATTTTCCGTAGTTGTTCAGGCTGTTGATATTCGCAATTGTGAAGCTCGGATCAGCCCAGGATGTCGAGCTTCCGTGTGCGGTATAATTCACGTATCCCACGCCGTTACTGACGTCGCTGACGATATTGGCCGCGTTGTTACCTGAAGCCGGATAGAGATACGTGTGGGATTCGATATCGTGATCCTCGTTGAAGTAATAGGTCGTACCGTAGTTGATCTGACCGTTAGCCCAGGTGGATCCGTGTGAGGAATCGACACCGGCGATCATGACCACTTCACCCAGGTAGCTGGGATCGGGCATCTCGTATTTCTCGAACATGAGGGTCTTGTCGATTTGCGGCTGAAGCTCGCCGGTGCTGTTGGCGGAGAAACGACCGTAATACATTTCGGGGTAGTAGTCGTTTCCGTCCAGCTTGACGTAGTTCAGATCCGTTATGTGGCTTCCCTGCGAACCGTTGTAAGCCGGAATCTGGCTCGTGTCGCCCACAAAGAGGACGAACGACGGAGCCGGATCGGTTTCGGTGGCGGCATCGTAGAGGTCTTGCAGGTAGTTGTGGATTGCCGAGGTCGTGGAGCCGATTTCATCGGTATTGGCGGCGATCACGGTGAATCCCATGTCGGTCTTCCATTCGATGAACGGCTCGAGCTGTTCTTCGAACATGTCGTCATAGACGATCACGTACTTCACCGGATACTGGGTCAGTTCGTCGCGACTTCCCAGTGGGAGGTAGTTCAGGATCGATGTGCGATAGACGGGCTCGAAATAGTGGGAATAGGTTCGTGCCTGCTGGTAACGGGTTTCTGCGATGTTCGCGCCGGAGAATTCGACATCTACCGTGACATCGGAATAAACGCGGATCATGTTGGAAGCCGGGTTGTAGTCCATTGGACGAACGGTCAGCAAGAACAGTCTCATTCCGCGCAGGATTCCAAGTTCTTCTACAGTGGCCAGTTCAGGATTCATCCAGTTCTCGGAAGCATATATCTCAGCATCAATAACAAATTCAGCATCTTCGATTCGTTCGCTTTTGGAGAGGGAGGGTTGGGCAGGCATGACCGGACTTGTCAGGCTCATTTCATGAACTTCACCGGTGGTGGTGTTCAGATGAACTTCCGCGCCGTAGGGAACAGCGATGATCTCGCGATTCAGTGGAAGGCGCGGCTGACCGGGCTCGGTCACCCATTCGAAATCTTCAGCGTTAAGGGTCGTATAGAGACCGTTGGACGTCTCCAGCGTGTTCATTTCGAGTCCGGAAATATGGAACCGGGCTTCGAAACCAGACAGGTTGTTGCTCATCAACTGGACGGGCTGCGCAGCGCTGTCCGTGTCGATGGGATGATAGGTTGCGAAGATTGACATCGTGATTGCGCTCATGAGGATGAACGTCAAAATGCGTTTCATAGAATAACTCCTTGCTCTATTATATTGACACATACCTTATAATAATTCAAGGGATATGATGCAAGAATAGAACCAAAACGAATCCAATTTTTATACGCGAGTTTTCGTCACCGCTTACAGACATTCCCGCATGAAATTAGACGATCGTATCGAAGCAAATCATCGGGAAAAAGAATTGACAAGAAAAGTGTGCTGTCTTCATTTTAAATTGAAAGAGAAATGCGTGATCAGGAGGTTGCCATGGACCACAAGAAAATGTTGGAAAACCTTAGAAAAGAAGTGAATATAGCACTCACCAAGGTATTTGACGAGGTGGGGAAAGCAACGAAAGTCTCCGGTCACAGATTGGCGATCAATTCGCTCAAGGGCGAGATTCGCGACAACAAGGAAAAGATCGGTACCCTCGTTTGCGGAAATGAAGAACTCTCGAATCACCCTGATCTGAAAGAGTTTATACTCAAGATCGAAGCGCTGGAAGCCGAGATTGAAGAACGGGAAGAGCAGATCCGCAAGATGAAAGAGAAGGAGAAAGAGGCTGAAGAAACGGACGGCGAGGACGAGGAAGATAAGGACTCGTAACCTGCTGCCGCTTATTGCGGTAGCGCTTCTGTTGTCGTGCAACGCCTTTTCTCCGAGAGATTCGGAAGAGCCTGATTCGGGAGCCGAGTGGAATTCGTTCCCTATCCAGCCGGAGCAGTCGCTGGAGAACCTCGAATACGCTTTCGAGTACAGCCAGAACAGCATCAAATACGGCGAGATTTTCTCGGACGGGTTCGCTTTTTTCTTTGACACACAGGATATTAGCGATTATGGTGTTCCTGCGGAGTGGGATGCGGATACGGAAGACGAGACGCTCCTTTTACTGTACAATCATCTGCTCGCGGGAACTGCGATGAGCCTGGAACTCACGCCGGTGGAAGACGAACCGGACGAGATACAGAGCGATACGGCCGAATATTACAGGGATTACCTGTTGAACGTCCAACATGACCTGGAAGACATGCCGGAGACCTTCGAAGGCACGGCGTATCTTCAGATTGTCAAAAACCAGGATGGATTCTGGAGAATCGTACAATGGCGGGATTACAGAAAAGACCAGCAAGCGGTTACCTGGGGAAGGTTGAAATATGAAGTTTCACCGTGAAATCCTCTGGGGTGTAACCCTTGTTTTGTCAATTTTGTTTACAGTCGGATGTCAGAATCCGTTTAATCCCGACATGCGTAAACAAACGGAGACAGTCAAGGCTGCGATTGCCGATTCTCCGCAGCAAGCGCTCGCCAATCTCGAGCTTGCATATAATACACAGGACATCGATCTCTACAAGCAATGCCTCTCCGAGTCGTTCAAGTTCGTGCTGGTCTCTTCCGAATCTTCGGAACTCGGGCTGGACATGGACGGAGACGGTCTAACGGACGATTGGTGGGGATACGACGAGGAGGTGGAATATCACGAGAATCTCTTCGTATATGGCTCGAGCGACGGCAGAACGCCGCCGCCATACAATATTTCGCTGAACCTTCAGGTGCCGCCCGATTCGATCTGGAACTACACGCAGATCGATAGCGAGGAATTTTACCTGATCGTTCCGTGCTATTTCGATCTCCGGCTCAGCTTCGAGACCTCGGAGGTCATCGCCAATGGGTATGCACGATTTTTCCTTGCCGAAGAGGATGATGTGTGGAAAATCATCCGTTGGCAGGACGAATCGAATATATAGGAAAGTCAGAATATCGGTCTATGGGATTTTATCGAATATTAGCAATCGACTATGGGAATTCGAAGATCGGGTTTGCATTGACAGACCCCATGCGAATTATCTCACAACCTTACTACACATTGATTTACGACTCGGAAGACTCCGCGTTGGACTGGATTCGGAATACAGTCCGAAAAGAGCAGGTCGGGCGTATTGTGATGGGACTGCCTATCGATATGGAAGGCAGAGAGACCTATCAGTCTTCCCTGACCAGGAAATTCGCGGAACGGCTTAAAACCAGCATTGAAATACCCGTCGATTTCCAGGATGAACGCTTCACCAGCGAAGAGGCGAATGCCGAAATCCGGAAGATGGGCAAGAATCCAATTGACGGACGCAAGATTATCGATCAGGTCGCCGCATCCATTATCCTGAGAAATTATCTGGAATCCTATCGATGAAACGGGTGCTTCCCATCACGATTTTGCTCGTGATCGTGACCTTTATCGCTATCGATGTGAAAATGCTGCTCAGGCCTGTTTTCGTCCGCGATACGATCATCGAGGTCAATGAGGGCGAGACGGCAAAAAGCATCTCCCGGAAACTATACGACAGCGGGATCATCCGCAGTCGTTTTTTTTTCGAGCAATATGCCCGGTTCAAGGGCATCGATCGGAAGCTCAGTCGCGGTAAATACCTGTTCCGCGGTAAGATCACCATCGCCGAAGCGCTCAAGCGCCTGCACTCGGCCCGTGTGATCCTGCACAAGATTACGATACCCGAGGGTCTGACCGCGCGACGTACAGCGCATATCCTGGCGGACAACGGATTCGGCGACTATCCCCGATTCATGGAGCTGATCAACGACTCCCTCTTTGTTAAACGCGTTACCGGCTTCAATCTGCCTTCGCTGGAGGGATTCCTCTATCCCGAGACCTACCACTTTCCCGAAGGCGTTCGCGAGGAGTTCATCTTGCGGCACATGGTCGATCAGTTCTGGAAGATGACCGCAAACACCTTCGACGACACCAGCTTCCTGGAAGATTTCTATCCCACCATAATCCTGGCGTCCATCGTGGAGCGTGAGGCACGTCGCGAGGACGAAAAACCTTATATCGCCGATGTCTATCTGAACCGCATCGAACGAGGCATGCTCCTGCAAGCGGATCCCACCGTTGCCTACGCGCTCGAAAACGCCGGAATACGACGCTCCCGCATTCTATACAAGGACCTCCAGTTCGATTCGCCATACAACACCTATCGTAATCCGGGATTGCCGCCAACACCGGTATGCAATCCCACCATCAGCGCCATCGAGGCGATCCTCGAGCCGCAGGATACAAACTACTTCTTCTTCTTTGCCGACGGTCAGGGTGGTCACATTTTCTCCGAGACCTACCGACAGCATTCCTCGAAGCTCCGCAAACAGAGGAACGACAATGGGCGATAGAATCCTGCTCGATCTGGCGATCATCATTTTCTGCTCCAAGATCATGGAAGCGCTTTCGAGGAAGCTCAAACAGCCGCCCGTAATCGGCATGCTGCTGCTGGGCGTGATCCTGGGTCCGAGCTTCCTGAACCTGGTCACGTCGGACGTGATCATCCAGTGGCTTGCCAAGCTTGGCGTGCTATTTCTGCTCTTTGAAGCGGGGATGGAGACCAACCTCAAACAGATACGGCAGGATTCGCGGCAGGCATTGCTACCTGCGCTGGGTGGCATCACGGTGCCCATGCTGCTGGGTATCGGGCTTTCCCTGCTCTTCAACAACAGCCTCATGCACAGCCTGACCATCGGCGTGATCTTCACCGCCACCAGCGTCAGCGTCAGCGTGATGACCCTGCTGGATCTGGGCAAGCTGAAGGGAATCGAGGGGCGCTGTATCGTCAACGCCGCCATTATCGACGACGTGATCGGCATCCTGATGGTCACATTCCTGTTCGGCATGAATATCGGTCACGGCGAGAGCCTGCATTTGCCCGGTGTCGCATTCCTGCACTCGGTCGGCAAGATCGTCGGTTTCTTCGTGCTGATCTTCCTGTTCGGCTTTTTCGTGCTCAAGCCTTTCTTTCTCAACATCAAGAAGTTCTATATGGAGACCGCGACGCTCTCGCTGGCGATCTCGGTGATCTTCGTCTATGCCTGGCTTGCCGAGCAGGCGGAGATCGCTGCCATCACCGGCGCTTATTTCGCGGGGCTCTTCATCGGACAGACCAAATACAAACACGCTATCCAGGAGGACATCTCGACGGTCGGAAAATCGTTCTTCGTGGATGTGTTCTTCGTCAATATCGGGCTGGGAATCCATCTCTTCCGCATCCAGACAAACCCGATCTACCTGCTCCTGTTCGTATTCCTGGCAATGGGCGGAAAATTCATCGGAAGCTCGATCGGCGCGCGTTTCTCCGGCTTCGACGGTATCCGGTCGCTGCGCATCGGCTTCGGTATGATCCCGCGCGGCGAGGTGGCTCTGATCATCGCCAATATGGCGATCGAACGAAATCTCATCACAGACAGCGAACTCTCCTCGACCATCATGCTGGTCATCGTGAGTGCGTTTATAACGCCGATGCTGCTCAAGTACAGCTACTCGCGCTTGCAGCGTAAATCATTCAATGGAGGCGGCAATGTGGAATGATTGCATCAACGAAAACCTGATCGTCATCAATCCGAAGGTCAAGGACAAGAAAGACCTCTTCGAGAAGATGGTCAATCACGTCTATAACCAGGACATCATCCGGGACCACAAGGCGTTCCTCAGGGCGCTCAACCAGCGCGAAGAGACTGCCAATACCGAGTTGATCTCCGAAGTCGCACTCCCGCACGCACGTGACGAAAGCTGCGAGAAGGCGTTCCTCTGCATTATCGTGCTCAAGGGCGGAATCGATTACGGCAATCCCGAGATGGGACCCGCACGGATCATCTTCTTCTTCGGCGCGCCGCCCGGAGAGAGCCGCGAATACCTGCAAATGCTGGCGAAATCGTCGCGCCTTCTCCGCAAGGACGAATTCCGTCACGCCATTCTGAACGCGAAACAACCCTCGGAAATCCTGGCGCTGATTGACCGCTACGATGAGAAAGAAAAAAAGACCGAAATAAGTGCCAGATACGGATTGAACGTTGTTCTGCACAACCCGGATTTCCTGGACGGATTGCTATCGGCACTGGTAGAACTCGGCATAACAAACGCTTCCATCATTGACAGTATTTCCATGGCGCGAAAACTTGCCTACGAGATGCCTGTCTTTGCCGGACTGAGCTATATGTCTCCCGGCAGGGACGAGCGATCGATGGTCGTTCAGTGCGTAGTGAACGAGCAGAACGTGGCACGAAAATTGTATGAACTTCTGCGCGAATTCAAGATCGATCTGGATCAGCCCGGAACCGGCTATCTCTATCTGACGAGGCTGGAGGAGCTTTTCGGCAATCCGGAGGAAATGGTGGAATAGTGAAGATATATATCATGCGGCATGGGGATTCGACCCACCTGGTGGGTGATTTCCAGCAAAAAACGGACTGGAAGGAATTCCGCAGACAGCTCCCCTCCTGGGACAACGCTCAGCTCACCGAGCTTGGCATTAAGCAGGTGAAAGAGGCGAGTGTGAAGTGGCGCGGAACTTTCAACCGTATCTTCCAAAGCCCGTTGCCGCGTGCCATCGACTCCGCCTCTTACATGAATCAGGAAGGCAAAATACCCATGGAAACATGGCCCGATCTGCGCGAGATTGATGCCAAATCAATGCGGCTGCCGAGCTGGATTCAGCTCTCGCTCTACAACTGGTTCGTCTATACCTTCTTCAATTCGATCTTCAACTTCGGCTTCTTCAAGATCATGAGAACTGCCTCTCGCATCATGCGTAGGGCGCAGAACCGCAAAGAACCGGTGCTGCTCGTCTCGCACAAGGCGAGGATCATGTCGCTGATGCTCTACGCCTGGCTCAAACCGGGATGGCGCATCGTCTCCAGCATCACCGACCCCGCCGGCGTCACCGTCGTCGAATGCCCAGATAAGAAATAGTCAGTCGCCTTCTTTCGGCTCCCATGTTTTCAACTCTGGATTCCAGAATATATTTTATCGATGCGAGTCGAATGAGTAAATGAGGCTACGATAGTCCTGAAAGGACGAAAGATTGTGGTTCAATTGGGAGGTAGATAACGGCTTTGTGCCGCCCAAACGGGCCAACAATATCCATGGATCATTCCTTGTAAACTTTTAAGCGAACAAATACTTCAGACAGCCAAGTCCATTCTTTAAGAGCGTGGAAACAAAATGTGCAAAATTAGGTGCTGTAATCAATATAGGGTATGTCTTACTCCTGACGGCAATTTTTCTGATTTCATCGTGATTACGATATCAATCTCGATATCGTACGTTGCTCAAGGCTGAGAACGGCGTAATTCAATAGAAACACCCATGCGAACTTACACCCATATTTACATCCATGGGGATCTCATTTTGGAGTTCTGTTGATGCATAACCAATTGCAAAAAGGTGATTTGGGTAAAAATGGCGCGCCTGTAGGAATTCGAATCCCAAACCTTCTGATCCGTAGTCAGATGCTCTATCCAATTGAGCTACAGGCGCGCAATGAATATGTAAGTGTTACATGAAAATGAGGGCGGCAGTTTTCTGTCAAGAACTAATTCGAGTAACACGCATACCCCCATTTTTTCGTGATGTCATGGTTTGATGCCTGTTTGATGACGTTATCCACCGTGCGTCCTTCGATACACCGCTTCGCGGCACTCAGGATGACACGGAGGATAACTCGTAGTGTAATAATAGTTTGTCATCCTGAGTGCCGCGAAGCGGTGTATCGAAGGACAAACTATTATTACACACAAATCAATACGATCGCGAATCAGAGAAGTAATTTGATTTTTTTACGATAATATGCATCTATCTCATTATAATGTCATGAATTAGTTCGATGCCGCATGAGAATTCCGGGGGTATGTCAGCTAATTCGAGTAATCGCGGATGAATCGGACATCGTTCTCGCGCACGGTTTCGCCGGTCTCGTCGAAGTACTCCAGAATCGCGATTGCTGTGCCGCGACTGCATCCTTTCAAGTCGCGGAATTCCCGCACAGTAAACCTCCTTAGCTTCCGCATGATCGCGCGACTCGATTCGAGCAGAGCGCGATGAAAATAGCGATCCCGATGGAGGACAATCTCGCCCTTCTGAAGCAGGCAATCGAGCGCAAGTCTCAGCTGATACTCGTCGATCCCCTTCTCCGACATCTCCCGGACGATGCCGTGTTTGATAGCGATCTCGCGCTCCTCACGAAGCATATACTTCGTCAGGCAATCGCAAGCAAGCTCAAGCACCTCGCGATCAACCGGCAGAAACCATTTACCCTCATGCTCCCAAACGCGACCCTTTTCATGCAGCTCCTGCAGCACATACCCGTATTCGGGGGTACCAGCCGTGAGATCAATCGTTGATGCAGTACGGTCTCTTCCCAATTTTGCGATCATTGTCTTCTCAATCTTCCGAAAAATTTTCTGGGAAAGGTATGAATTTTTTTGATCGACACACAGGATTTGAGGATGATCATCAAGAATCCGCTTCACGAAACAGGGAGGAAATCCGTTCTCACGGGCAAACTTATCGGCGTCGAACAAGCCCCGACAAGTGTTTACTTTCTGCGCGATGAAATCCTCCGCCCCACCCCCGGCAAGCTCGATCAGGGCATCGATCTGATGCTGCCTGCGACGCCGGTGATGTTGCGGGTGCGGATCGAGAACGGTTCCACCGCCGATGGTGAACGTATTGGACGAATCACGCAGTACGAAGGGTTCGCCATAGATGCACACATGAGGGTGCTCCAGATCGATCTGCACGACAGCATGCTGATCCGGAAGAAGCGTATCGCGGTCGAGAAGATGGATCGCAGCCGGATACCGCACTCCGTTCTGAAGAAAAAGCGCTCTGCTCCAGATGCCCAATCTTCCGGCATCCTTGAAAAGATGCAAAATCGCGTCGATTCGGGCGGTGGCGGCAATCTGCGCTCCGCCAAGCTGCATGCCGAGCTGAAGCTCCTCGCGCTTCACGCCGGTGAGATTCAACGCGGCGCGCTGTCCGGCTCCGATTGCTTCTACCTGCTCTCCGAAATACTCCATTCGCCGAACGCGCAACATTTCCCCTCCCGGCAGAAGATAGACCGGATCGGGCATTTTCAGGACACCGGATCGCACAGTGCCGCCCACTACAATCCCGTGGCCCTTCAGCGTGAAAATTCGGTCGATGGGCATGCGGAAAACGACAGATGGATCGGCAGGCGCTGATTCCGGGATGGATTCCTGAATAGCGGACAGCAGACAATCGATTCCTTCGCCTGTAACAGCAGATGTTATCACGACGGGATACGGAAAGTCGCGTTCGAGTTGCGCCTGAAGATCGCCGCAAGCTTCACGACTTGTCAGATCGCTTCGGGTGATCGCGAAAATCCGATGCGTGACACCGAGGAGGTCGAGGATGCGGAGGTGCTCGACTGTTTGCGGCATGACGCCTTCGACGGCATCGACGGTGACCAGCGCCAGATCGATTCCGCTGGAGCCGGCAACCATCGTGTGGATGAAATCCCGGTGCCCGGGGCAGTCGATGATTCCCACGCGTCGTCCGTCGGGGAGATCGAGTCTGGTGAAACCGAGCGAGATGGTGATTCCACGCTCCTTCTCCTGCCTGTGGGTGTCGCAGTCGAAGCCTGTCATTGCCCGGACGAGTGCCGTTTTGCCGTGATCGATATGTCCGGCGGTTCCAATGATTGCGGTTCTGTTTTTCATCGCTACCCGAGGATTTCCTTTACATCGAGAATCCATGATGGTTCCCTGCCGTCAGAGAGGATGGAACTGGTGTTTCAGCCGGTCTTCAAAACCGGTAACGGGCAGAAAAAACTGTCTGCGGCAGGTTCGATTCCTGCCCTCTCGGCCATTTATTTCCCTGCTCTTCGTCCGTGGAATCGCCGCGAGAAATCAAGCAGCGAGAAGTGGGAGGCTCGTCGATGCGGAAGCGCGCCTGCGCTGAGTGATTTGACCTCTTCGATGGTATATAGGGCCTTGGGATTGTATTCTTTCACCACATCAATGACAGCATCGATCTCCTTGCGTCGGATGGGGAGAAAGATCACCTCCACCCTGCCGTCGTTGTTCATGGCGCTGACGCTGGTTACGCGATAACCCGCAAAACGAAGCGTGGAGATCAGCCCTTCGGCGTTGGTTCTGGTGATGATCCGCACCAGCGAGATGCCCATCGCCATACGGCTTTCGATCCACATGCCCACGAAATTCCCTGTCGCGAACCCCCCCGCGTAGGCAAGGTAGTTCCACCACTGACTGATATTCTGCATCACCTGACTGATTACCACCAGCCAGATCAGAACCTCGAAGAATCCGATGATCGGCGCAACGAGCTTCAGTCCCTTGGACACGAAAATGATACGCAGGGTACCCAGGGTGACGTCACATATCCGCGAGAAGAAGATGAGTAGCGGCAGGACGATCAGGTTGAGCGTGTGTGATTCGAAAAATTCCATAGATCAGAAGATTATCTCGACCCAGAGGCTGACGCCGAAGGTTCGAACCGTGTTGTTGTTCTTCTTGTCGTGCGTCCACGCGTAATCGATGGTCGATCCGCCATTGACGTTACGATGGAAGTTATAGCTGCCGCCGAGAGTTGCATCGTAACCCTCGGTATCGCTGCTGGTCTGTGTTTCGTCGTTTCCCTTACGAATGCTCTTGTTCTTGTCCCAGGAGAAGGTTATATCGGTCGTGAATTCGTTCTTCAAGCGCAGACGCTCTTTGACGAAAGGGATTTTGATGCCCTTGGCTGCCTTCAGGGTATGGGACAACGACGCGCTGAGCGTCGATCCGTTCGTTTCGTTTATAAAATTACTTGTAATGTTGTTGATTTCGGATCTGTCCATCGAATAGCCGATGCGGGTGTTCAGGTTTGCGCTCCATTTCCCAGCCCACTCGGCAAGCGGTCTCATTGAATAGGACTTCGTGACCGTCTGGAGTCTTCCGGAAGACCACTCGTCCTGACGGGAAAATGAATAGCTACTGCTGATTCTGGAATTCGAGAGGTAGTCGCTGATCCCGAGGATGTTCTCGATTTGGGTAAGCGTAACCGTCACGTTGGGGAATACGGTCTTCTCCGTTTTCCGGGTAGCGCTGGTGAAGGTCTTGGAGATCATCTTCGAGTATGTCCACCTCGTATCGAGGTTGTTGAGGATCTGGAAGGCCGTTGAGATTGTAACTTCATCCTTGAGGCTTTTACTCGATATCTCCTCGTCCTCGATATTCTCCGACAGGACATGCGGCAAGCTGAGCTGGTAATTGAAGTTCGGCGGCTTGTCCCGATCGTCGTACGTGGTGCCGTACGTGTTGGTATATTTTACCGATATATTCTCGAATCTCGCAAGATAGCGAACCATCACGGCAAGGATTCCCGCAGCCGTAATCGGCTGTTTCGGTTCGACCGCTGTTGTTTCGGTCAATGTGGTGTCCTGCATCGCAATCCGCTTCATGATCTCGTCATCGTCGAGCTCATTGTATATTTTCTTATCTTCTTCCGGTAGATTGACTTCAACCGTCTCATCCACCAGAACTTCTTCGCCGTCGCCATGCCCCAGATCGTCGATTTTATCGGGGTCGAAATCGGATTCTTCCTCTTTGTCCCTGTTGGTCTTGTCGTCCTCGGGGAGTGCTTCTTCCATTTCTTGGAGTTCATCCGGCGGCGCGCCCAGCCAGTCGGCGAGACCCGTCAATAGATCGCTGTTTCTTAAGGTGACATCGAAGTCGATTTTACGCTGCACACTACCTTCGAACTTGAAATAGTGTTCGGGCAGATCGGGATCCGTGGTGTTGTTGTACTCGCGCTGATTCTCGTTGTAGTCGATGTTCATGCTACTGCTGAAGGAAAGGATGTTGTCGATATAATGTGGATCGTACGAGAGATCGAAGCTCTGCGTCTTATCTTTCGTACGTCCGATATTGACGCTCTGCCATTCATCGCGCCAGAGCATGTTTCTCTGGGTGGTCAGCGTGTAGGTCAGCGAGAGATCGGATGTGAGATCGTAGGTGATGATATTGCTGGTATCGATGGTCTTGGTCGATTGGGTCTGCGTATCCAGATTCCAGCCGTAATTACCGTCGGAGTTGAGCTGCCAGCGCCAGCGACGCGGAAAGGAGATCCGGTAGTTCAGGCTGTTCTTGTAGGATCGGGGCAGGATATAGACCGAGTAGTCGTGGAATATCTCGAAGCCGAGTTTTTCCCTCGGGATATCCAGGTTATACGCATATTTCTGGTTGTAGGCAAGGGTGGTATCGCGCACAGCCGGAGTTTTACTGATGTTCTTCGAGATATCGCCGGTGAATGAGAAATTCTTGAGCGTGTACGCCAGAATCCAGCTGTCCGGCGTCTTGTTCTGGCTGAAGGATATCGAGGCGGAACGCTTGAGAGTCCTGGTTATCTGGCGTTCCTTCTCGGCTTCATCGGTTATCGTACTCACTTCGACGTCCGAGTTGTAGATGTACTTCGATCTCGATTCGGACTGATTCTGCTTCAAAGATAGCGGGATACTCAAGCCCCACTCGGCCGGGAAGAATTTGTGTAGCGAGTAGTTGTTGGTAATATCGAGGCTGATCGTTTTATCGAACGCGGTATTCGTCGTTCCAGTGCTACCGGTACGATTCCGTATCAGGTAGAAGTTCGGCGTTTCCCAGCTAAGGTTCACGTTCAGGTTCGAGAAGTCGGCGAATTTGATGCTCAATGAGGAGCTTGCCGAATATCCCCAATCGTCGAACGGATCGGCGACGCGAATATCGTCGAAGAACACACGACCGTTGAATTTCTCTTCGCCACCGGGGACCCGAATACCCAGAGACAGATACTTGATCGAGGACAGAGACGGATTCTGATACTTCCGATAGGTATAGATACCGGTCGTATCGGACACGATCGAGGAGTTATCCGAATTTATCAGCTTGAGGCGGGTCAATTCGTTGAAATTGATCTCGATGTCTTTCCACCATTCCCGCACCATCTTCGCGCGTTTTTCGTTCGGCTCCATCCTGACGGACACTTCGTAGAAATTGAGTGAATCGGCACCCAACTGAAGCACGATCTCGATCGAATCGGAGACGGTCCCGTAGTCCGCCATTTCCGGATAGACCCAGAAGCGAAGCTTGCCGTAATTGAGCAGATTGAATGTGTTGGTAAGCTTCTGATGAACGAGCGAATACGTTCCACTGTGGATGTTCTGGTAATCGACAGTCAGCGCTTGCTCGAACACCTCGACGCCGTCCTTCTCCTCGGTGGTTCCGTCGGGAGAAGTATAAGTGTTGTCCTTTTGGTTGTCGATAATACCGGCCTGCACGGATACGTCGTGACTTTCGAGGTACGATACAGGGACAATTTCATCGGTGCCCGAGTATCTCATGGTGGATTCTTCCCATTTGTTGCCCACCACTTCCATGCTTACGATGTTGATGATCGCGTCTTCTTCCGTTTCAAACCATATCCTGATATAGCTGACACGGTCGAGCTCGGGCTGGGTTGCCGAGTCTGAGAACGATTGATGAGAACCTTCCGTTTTCAGCGGAATACGATAGATGCGATAGCCCTTTTCGTTTTCGCTTTCCAGATACTGATCGCTGTCGAGCGAGATGGAGTACTCCAGATAGCGGTTTGTCGTATCGAGGTTACCGTTCAGGTCGAGGTCTTCCGTATCGAGGCTGTTGTTGTCCTCGGTTCCGTTGATGTATGGATAGATATTGTTGACCTTGTCGTTGCTGAAGTTGTCGTCGGGATCGTCGAGCGGGTTACCGTTCGGGTAACCATCCAGACCAATATCTTCGACATAGTCGTACACACCGTCGAGATCGCCGCCATTCTTTCCGTCCTCGGTGTTGAGAACGCCTTCGCCTCCGAACTTGGTATAGAAGTCTTCGCTGACATCGCCAAGGTCGATATGTATGTTGATCGGCGAATCGACACTGTCCGCCTTGACCATGATCTCGATGTATTTTTTATCGGAAAAATCGAGCTGGTTACCGATATATTTCTGCAGACCGGCCCAGTATTTCCGGTTGACGCCCGGCGTGTGGATGCCCGGTGTCAGAACCCGCACCTGCATCAGGGAGACCTTCTCGTTCTTCTCCTTATCGGTCAGGAGATCGTCGTTATAGACGTCGTTCATGTAGATGTCGGTGGGATTGTACCAGTTGATCTCCGCTTTGCCAAAATTGTAATGCAACGGCTCGCTGCCTGGCACCCAGGTCGCTCGCGTGGTTCCGAGCGGGAAGGTGTTAAGGATCGATTCCATATCCTCCAGATAGGCTTCCGGGTCGTTTTTCTTATCGGGATCGCCGTATATCTGCGGGATATTGACCGCCACCTCACCGGAAAGACTTACTTCCGATTCGGTGTCTGTCTTGATCAGCGGTATCCAGTCAACGAGTCTTGTCAGGAACGGCATTTCGAATTTCAATTCACCGTCGAGACCACCCATCATCTGAATCTTGTTTTCGCTTCCTATTTTGGGGCGTTTGTCTTCGACCTCTTCCGAGTGATAGATGAACGTACCGCCAAGACGGAAGTTGTCACCAATCTTCCAGTTCGCTCGCAGTCCCGTAATGAAGCGCGACGAGATGGCGAACAGTGGTCTGTATTCGTAATCGATTTCGATTTCCGCGGTGGGATCCTTCGCTTCCTGCGTCAGGAACGTGATGGTGCCGAAATCGTAATCGACCGTGTAATCGACATTCTCCTCGATGGTTCTACCGTTGACCTTCACGGAGACGCTTCCCTTGACGATGTTGATCTGATTCAGCGAAATCTGGTCTCTTCCCACCTTACCGATGACATACATACGCATCGTCGTATCGGTGTTGTATATGGTTCCGCCATCCGAATATATTTCAACATTGTCGAGCGATCTGAACGGCTCGATGAATGGAAAGATAATGAAACCACTGCCGAGATTGATGGTGTTGTCGTCGCCGTTGATTAGCGCGTCGCCGTTGCTGTCGAGGCGCAGGTAATCGTTGTATGTCGTGCCGACGCTACCCATATCGATGCTGTCCGGTACGGAAAACACCATATCGTTGTTGAGCTCGGTATAGACGTTCACCTTGAATCCGTCGGTCTTCGCGTTTTGCATGTTCAGGCTGTAGATATTCCGCATCTGGTAGTCCCAGGTGGGAGAATCCATGGTCTGGTTGCTTATGTACAGCAGCTTGACAAGTATGGGGGATCCATTCGGATCGCCAATCTGGTTTTGACCGTTGTTGGTCGTATAGGTAACGCCGATGGTGTATGATTTGAGCATCGATCGATCAATACTAAGAATACCGGTGTCGTAATCGAATGTGTAATCGGATCTTTCGAACAACTCTTCGAAATTGTACGTTGTTCCATCGGGATCGTTGATACCTTGTCCGGCAACGGTTTCGATGGCGTTGTTGCTGTAGTTGTTGTCGTCCAGGAATACCCGCAATGAGCTGGCGTCCGGAAGGAGTTCGGGCATCTTGATCATCCATGCGCCGCCGTCACCGGTAACGACCGCGTTATTCACCCATGAACTGGGATAGTTTTCCGGTAGTGGCGAGTCAAAACCGTATATCGCGTACAGATCGACCGGATTCTCGATGCAGAAGTACTTGTATTTCGCGAAGTTCTGGCTGTAGATGGTCAGCGAGTCTTCCTGCGATTCGCCGATGTAGGTTTCGGTATTCTTTTCACCCTCTTCCTTGCCCAGGATATAGGTCATATCGACAGGACCGGCCTTGAGAGTCGATTTGATTCCGAATAGACTTTCGGAAGAAGCCGAATAGCTGATCTGCGATCCCGAAAGCGAGAGAGAAATATTTCCGGCTTCGATTGTCTGGACAATCTCGTCCTCGTTACCGATATACTTGATCTCGATGGTGTTCGGGTTTCCGACTTCCTCGTCCGACACAGACGTATGCGTGATATTGACGTGGATCTTTTCACCGATCGTACCGCGCAATCGCAGTCGCAGCTCCTGTTTCAAGTCGAGATCGAGGTCTTCCTGGGATCCGCTTTCCGAATTACCGAGTCCACTGTTTTTCGTGCTTCCGATACGGAATGTCAGCTTTTCGCTACCGTCGATATTGAGCCGGGCAGCCTTGTCGCCCATGAAGTCCTTGACCACCTTGGGGAGCGCCATTTTGGGCAGATCGATGGACAATTCCTTACCGAAGATACCCTCGCCAACGTCCCGATCGCCCTCCTCGATTCGTTCTTTGGCTTTCTTGCGAAGCTCTTTATGGAACGATGCCACGAACTGGTTCTCGATATACTGATCGAACGTGACGATGATCTGCCGCGGAAACTCGATTCCGTGATATTCCGCGACCATCACGACGAGAGAATCCTCGATATCGACCACTTCGCGCGTGTTGAACTTGAAGTTCCTGATGATGTTACATTTACGCTCGCTGATGGAAAGACCGGGCGTGAACTTCATGATATCGATTTTGTTATCGGTCAGCGGGTAGAATCCGGTCAGCGAATATCGGATCGGATAGGAGTTCTGTGCGAGGAGCGGCAGTAAAAGCGCTGTGAGCAGCAGGAAGAGCGCGAGTTTTTTATTCATGTGGAAGCACTTTCCTGCAGATCGCGTAGAGACCGTCGAGCGTGAGGTTTTTATCGATGTGGTCGAGTGTTTTCATGTTTTCGGCGATCAGACCGGAGATACCGCCGGTCGCGATCGATTTGATTTCGCCCAGATGGGCGTATTCGGCACGGATTTCATGGATGAATCCGTCGATCATGTGCGCGCTGCCGCCGACGATACCCGAGAGCATCGCGTCGCGCGTATTGGTTCCGAGGACATTGCCCGGTTTTTCCAGCCGGATTGACGAAAGCTGAGCCGTCTTCTGGAAGAGGCTCGCCGAGGATGTCATTACGCCCGGCGCGATGATAGCGCCGTGAAAGAATCCGTCTTTGCCGACGAGCTGGATGGTGGTGGCAGTTCCGAAATCGCAGACGATGCAGTTCGCCTTGTATTTCTGCCAGGCGGAAAACGCGTTCACGACGAGATCGGCGCCAATGTACGACGGATCTTTCACCGGATAAGTCAACCCTGTATCGGTGGCGCTGTTCACGTTGAGAAATTGTGCACTCAGATATTTCGCGGTGATATGATCGAAAACCCTGGTCAAGGGCGGCACAACGGAAGCCAGCGCGACAGCACCGATCCCGTCCGCATGATACCCCGCATGCCCGAACAACCGATCCAGTGTGACGAAGTATTCGTCTTCCGTCCTGGCGATATCCGTTCCGATACGCCAGGAATGCGTCAGGACGCCCTCATGGTATATACCGCAAGCAATGTGCGTGTTTCCTATATCAACCGCTAAAATCGATTTCATCATATCGTGTCGAATTTCTCCTGTCGAAACGGACAGTCAAGTAAAGTTTCAATTGCGTATGCCATGGACAATGTCACCGTAACCGACCAATTCAATATCATCATTCTCAATGTGATAAACACACCGGTAAAATCCATAGTCGAAATCGGCACAGTTCCACGTGAAACTGTTCTCTCCGGCAGGAAACGTTACCGGAAGCATGATTACGGCGAGGATATCAGCATCTTTATCGATAATGATTGCAGAGACCTTGCCTGGCTTCTCCAGCGTGAAATTGCATACAGTTTCATCTTCAGCCGGGTTCGGGTACACCGGATTGATCTTGGTTTCCCACTCGACTTCTTCCTGTACCGTACAGGAATACCAGCCGAACACCTCCGATTCTCCCTGCCGATCGACCGCTTCGAACCAGTAATGATATGTCATGTATTCGATATTCAGCGAATCGACATACGAGTACTCGACTGTAGAACCATCTCCTTCGGTTCCGGTGATCAGATATGCGTTGATCTGAATCGTGTTCCCCATAGCCCAGTCGTTGGTATGTCTTCCACGATGCAGAAAAAATCCTTCGTTTTCGTATTCGTACGCGGTATTCCAGTTGATGTAAACCTTCCGCCCCTGCGGATTCAGCTCCACATCACCGAACACCACTTCACGTGTCGTTTCGGTATTCGGATCCCTGAGTCGCCAGTCGCGCATATCGATATCGCCGACCAGGTTTCCGCTTTCGTCCCGCCGCGTATAGCCATCGAAATCCTCGATCAGACTCGCAGAAAATGTGAACGGCATGTACCGTACCGAAAAATCCTCTGTCTCATATATCGCGTCGTCTGCGTAGAACACCTTTGCCTGCAAGAAGTGCTGTCCGAAGGTAAATTCATTCACATGCCAGGTAAATGCGAACGGCGCCTCCGTATCGGTGCATTGAATGCCGTTATCGACGAAAAAGACAACGCTGACCGGTGTTTCACCTGAATATGCCAGCTTGATCGTTGTGCTGTCCCCCCAGACGTAACCGTTTTCGACCTCTGTGATCCATGCAGAGTTAGGGTCCGGAGACGAGCTGTCCTCACACGAGATGCAGAACAGAGCAACGATTGCGAGCAGAATCGCGGCGACGAACAATCTCATTCATCACCCGTATCGTCGAAGAGCGTCGATTGTGTTTCGGATGGCTTAAGCCCGAAATGCCGATAGGCTTTCATGGTCACCTTCCGACCTTGCATAGTCCTCTCGAGAAATCCCTGCTGAATCAGGTAGGGCTCGTAGATCTCCTCGATGGTTCCCGGATCTTCGCCCACCGCGACCGCCAGCGTCTTCAGTCCGACCGGTCCGCCGCGGTAGTTTTCCATGATCATCATGAGAACCCGCTTGTCCATCTCGTCCAGCCCCATATTATCGACGTTGAGCATCTTGAGCGCTTTCATGGCGATTTCGCGGGTGATCACGCCGTCGCCCTTGATCTCGGCGTAGTCGCGCACCCTCCTCAGCAGCCGGTTGGCGACGCGCGGCGTGCCTCTCGACCGTCTCGCCATCTCGTCGCGTCCTTCCGGATCGATCTCCACGCCCATCAGTCTTGCCGAGCGTTCGATGATTCTGCGGATGCTCGTTTCGTCGTAGTAGTCGAGCCTGAGGATGATTCCGAATCGTGCCCGCATAGGCGCGGTCAGGAGTCCGGCACGCGTGGTGGCGCCGATCAGGGTGAAGGGATCGATGTCGATCTTGAAGGTTCTGGCGCTGGGTCCACTATCGACGATGATCTCGATCTCGAAATCCTCGATGGCGGGATACATGTATTCTTCGATGACGTGGTTAAGCCGGTGGATTTCGTCGATGAACAGGACATTGCGGCGTTCGAGGTTGGTAAGCACGCCGGCGAGGTCTGCCGGACGCTCCAGTACGGGACCGGAACTCACCTTGATTTCGGTGTCCAGTTCGTTGGAAATGATATGTGCAAGTGTGGTCTTCCCTAATCCGGGAGGACCATACAGAAGAACGTGATCGAGCGGTTCGTTGCGCTTGCGAGCGGCCAGAATGGAGATCTCGAGTATCTCCTTGACCTGATCCTGTCCGACGAAATCGGAGAGGGTTTTGGGGCGCAACGTGCGATCGAATTCACGCTCCGTGTCTATCTGCTCCGGTGTGATGATTCGCTCTAACATCCATCCTGCCCTGAATTCTTTCTTTTATATCAACAATATCCGAGTGAATATGTTACGAAGGAATTCACAAAACAGCAACGGTTTCAGACGTCAAGAAAAACGTGGATTGGAGACAATGTGTAATTGCCAATGGATAATTTGGGGAATCAGTCTGTTCTCGACTCTTCGGTCTTCTTCTCTTCCAGCACCACCATTTTCGTTTTCTTGCTGTAATCCTCGAAACGATAATTTTCGATATCCTTGTAACGTACAACGATATCGCGGATCTTCTGTGCGGCTTGACGGGTTTTTTCCAGGTATTTCATCGAGTCAGGGCAACTGCTGAGCTTGATCTCCAGCAGGTCGAGATTGCCTTGCAGCACGGTAAGCGGCTGATTGATCTCGTGATTCGCAGTAACCGCCATGGCGGAGACGGAGTTGCTGCGTTCGAGCTGGATGATCTCCTTCTGCGCAGACTGGAGTTTCTCATAGGCTTCGGCAAGTTCGACGTTTTTCAGCCGGTAGATTTCGGTTTCCTTCGCTTTCTTTTCCGATTCGTATTTCTTCTCCATCTCGGCCAGCGCGCGGGTTTTTTCCTCGCTGGATATCCGCTCGCGCAGTTCGAGGAGCGAACTCTGCTCTTCCAACGCCTTGTGCAGATAGCCGGAACGCTTGAGATAGTTCTCTTTCTCGTGATCGGCGAAGTTCATATATAGCAGAAATGAATTCTGGTGGTTGGCGTATAGGATGTCGATGGCATCGATCTCCTCCGCGATGGCTCGGGCCTCCATCAGGTGGGTCAGTGCCTGGTCGAACTGCCGCAGGTGAATCTCACAGTTTGCCATGCTGGTCAGCGAATTTGAAACGCCCCACTTCTCGTCGTTTTTCCGATGCTGCTCGACCGCTCTCTGGTAGAGCGTCTTCGCCTTTGCGGAATCGTTGAGATTGTAGTACAGGTTGCCGAGGTTGTTCAGGAGGCTCGCCTGCGGTAGCGTATCCTGCATGTTATCGTAAAGTTCGAGGGCTTTCAGTCCGTTATCCAGCGCATCCTGCATCCTGCCCAGGATCATGTTGGACTGGCACATATTGCTGTATATACCGCAAACGACGTTGCTGTCCGATTCAACGCAGGTTTCCAGCGCATGTTTGAAATACTCGATCGCCATCTCGGACTTGCCGATGCGATTGTAAAGATTCCCGATATTGATGTACGTATCG